>NZ_JBNYXU010000009.1:0-276634 GCF_051380835.1 Janthinobacterium aestuarii | reverse complement strand
CCCACCCCTTCCCATCCCGAACAGGACCGTGAAACAACTTTGCGCCGATGATAGTGCTGCAACCAGTGTGAAAGTAGGTTATCGTCAGGCTTGTTATTCGCAGTAGAGAGAAACCCGATCAGCATGCTCGGGTTTTTTTTCGTCTGATGGTTTTGTTGGGCGCCGCGGGTGCTTGTCGGATTACGCGCGTAGCGCTAATCCGACCTACGTCCGTTTACAGCCGGCCAGGTCGGTAGGTCGGATTAGCGTAGCGTAATCCGACAACATTGTTGGCATTTTCGTGCCGATGCCGGCTTACGCGCTTGTGCGTCAAGCTGACTTACGGTATAATTCGCCTCCTCAGATCAGACGACTTGCTGCCCCGCTGGGAGCAGGTTGTTGAAAAAGTTATGCCTGATGACCATAGCAAGTTGGTCCCACCCCTTCCCATCCCGAACAGGACCGTGAAACAACTTTGCGCCGATGATAGTGCTGCAACCAGTGTGAAAGTAGGTTATCGTCAGGCTTGTTATATAAAAAAACCCCGCTAGGTGCGGGGTTTTTTTTCGTCTGCAGCGTTCATCGGATCAGATGCCCCAGGTGATGCTTTCATTTTCCGCCTTGGCCGAGCGCAGCATTTCCATCAGCGGATAGGCGCGCTGAGAAAAATGCACTTTTTGCGCGCGCGCATGGGCGCCCGTTTCGCCATCTTCCAGGGTTTCCGGCGTATGCACATCGTGTTCGATGTCGTTTTCCGGATGCAGTTTGCTTTCCGCGACTTCTTTTTCCAGCAAGGCCAAGGCATCGCCCGCTTCCGCTGGCGTGATGACGCCGCGCGTGGGGTTCTTGTGCAGGATGTCGAGGATACGCTGGGCATGTTCCTGATACATCAGCACTTCAGGGGAAGATTTGGATTTGAATGAGATCAACATAAGCGCTTTCTGAAACTTGTTGTTAGTGTCGAAACAATATCACGACTTGAAATGTCGCACAGGCCGTCCGTTTGTCCGGGATTGCATATTTGCAAGCCGGATAGAGCCATCTGTTGGACAACGCACGTATTTACAAGAGCTCGCTTATCGTGAAAACACCCGTTTAAGCGATCGTTAAGTCTCAATCCAGTTTCACCGAGTCCATGAAAGTGTCGATGGTGTCACGCGACAGCTTGCTTTCTTCGCCGAGAATGATGATCTGGAAGATACGTTTATCCTGCGCCACAAAACGGCCGACCAGCAAGACAGGCTTGCCTTGCTGCGTGCCTTTGGCTTCGATGCTGAGCGAACTGCGCTGGTGCGTTCCGGCAGCCGTGCTGCTGGCCGCCGATGCGGATTTTTCGCTGCGCACGGTGCCGTTGATGTTTTTCAACAGGGCAGTCTGCATGGCGGGCAGGGCCGCTTGCGCCTGTTCTGCGCTGTCGAGTACGGCGCTGCCGATGGCGAAGGTATTGCCATCGACTTCGCTGGCCGTCATGGTCAGGCTGACTTTCTTGCCATCGAGATCGACCTCGCGCGTCAGCACGGCGGGCTTGCTTGGAAACAAGGCCGTGAACTGCGCATCCGGACTGCGATAATCGCGCCAGTCGAATTTCGGACTACAGGCGGACAGGACGCTGGCGGCCGCGAGCGTAGCCAGAAAGAGGCAAAGTGATGGTTTTTTCATCAGCAGATG
Organism: Janthinobacterium aestuarii; assembly: GCF_051380835.1. NCBI lineage: Bacteria > Pseudomonadati > Pseudomonadota > Betaproteobacteria > Burkholderiales > Oxalobacteraceae > Janthinobacterium > Janthinobacterium aestuarii. Next base: position 274,987 of record NZ_JBNYXU010000009.1, on the reverse strand, counting down.
GTAGCAGCGCCGCCAGCCACGCGCAATCGCGCACGTGTGGCCCTCGCTCACTGGCCGGCTTATATTTCACGCAGTACGCGCCGGTACTGGATCGCTTCGGCGACGTGCGCTTGCATGATGACGGGGCTGCCCGCCAGGTCCGCGATGCTGCGCGCCACGCGCAGTACCCGGTGATAGGTGCGCGCCGACCAGTGCAATCGCGCCATGGCACCATGCAGCAGCTGTTCGCCATGCGTTTCAAGGCGACAATGCTGTTCGATTTCCGTGCTGCTCAGGCGCTGGTTCGCTTTCCCCTGGCGTGCCAGCTGCAGGGCAAAGGCTGCCGCGACCCGCGTGGCGATGGCTTGCGTGCTTTCGCCTGCGCCTGCGTGCCGCCCCAGCGCCGCCGGTGGCATGGCGGCCACTTCAATCTGCAGGTCGATACGGTCGAGTAGCGGACCGGACAGGCGGCTGTGATAACGGAGCACGGCGTCTGGCGTGCAGCGGCAGCGTCCCGAAGCATGGCCCAGATAACCGCAGGGGCAGGGATTCATGGCGGCGATCAATTGAAAGCGGGCAGGAAACTCGGCCTGGCGGGCTGCGCGTGAAATGCTGATCACGCCCGATTCCATGGGCTGGCGCAGCACCTCGAGCACCCGGCGCTGGAATTCGGCGATTTCATCGAGAAACAGCACGCCGCAGTGGGCCATCGAGATTTCTCCCGGGCGCGGCACGTTGCCGCCGCCCACCAGGGCCACGCCGGACGCCGTCTGGTGCGGAGCACGGTAGGGGCGCCGTTTCCAGTGTTCCACCTTGAAGTGGCCGCCCAGCGAATGCACGGCGGCCGATTCCAGCGCTTCTTCGTCGCTCATGGGCGGCAGCACGCCAGGGAAGCGGCTGGCCAGCATGGTCTTGCCTGCGCCCGGTGGCCCCACCATCAGGACGTTATGGCCGCCCGCCGCCGCTACCTCGAGCGCCCGCCGCGCCTGCTGCTGCCCCTGTACGTCGGCAAAGTCCGGATACGCAAAAGCGGGTACGGCCAGCATGGGCTGATGGCGTTGCAGGGTGATCCGGCTGGCGTGCGCGGCAAAATGCGCGCAGACCTCGAGCAGGCTGTGGGCGGGATAGATGCAGGCATCGCTGACGAGAGCCGCTTCGTCCGCGTTCGCCTGTGGCAGGATGAAGGCGCGCGGTGCGCCTGACTGGCTGCGCTGCATGGCAAAGGTCATGGCCAGGGCGCCACGGATGGGGCGCAACTGGCCCGACAGCGACAGTTCGCCAGCGAATTCGTAGTGGTGTAATTGGTCGCTCGGCAACTGGCCGGAGGCGGCCAGGATGCCCAGCGCGATGGGCAGGTCGAAGCGCCCCGATTCTTTGGGCAGGTCGGCCGGCGCCAGATTGGCCGTGATGCGCCGCGCCGGCATCTCAAAGCCGCAGTTTTGCAGCGCGGCACGGACGCGGTCGCGCGATTCCTTCACTTCCGTATCCGGCAGGCCGACAATCGTAAACGAAGGCAAGCCATTGGCAAGGTGGACTTCGACACTTACCTCGGGCGCTTCCATGCCGGCCAGGGCGCGGCTTTTCAGGACGGCCAGACTCATCAGACTCCCCTGTGGCGCGGGCGCGGGCAGGATCAGTCTAGCGCATGGAAGGCCCTCGGGCTTGAGCTATGCCAGCAAGGCCGTCAATATCGGCGCCTGGCTGGCGGCACCTTACGCCTTGCTATCGTTCAGGCGCGTTTCCAGCTCGATCAGGCGCAGTTCCAGCGCGTCCAGCTTGGCGCGGGTCTTGGCCAGTACTTGCGCCTGGATATCGAATTCCTCGCGCGTGACCAGATCGAGGCGGGCGAAGCCCTGGGTCATCATCGATTTCACGTTTTTCTCGATATCCTTGGCTGGCGAGTTTTCGATGGCTTGATGGATCTTGCCTTGCAAGTCGTTAAAGAAGGTATTCATGTCCATGGTCAGTCCTTTTATGGTGCGGCCTGTGCATCGCACCATTGCGGTGCACAGCGGCGTTAATCTGGTGCGAAACTGGGCAAATTCACAATGCTTCAGCAGCCCGTACCCGCATGCCCAGAGGCTTGGAGGGTATGTATGGCCGGAAACGCACCTGTCAAGGTGGCAATGTAGCTGGCACGTATTCTGCTAAAGAAGGTATGAACGCTTTGTGATCTCCAGCCAAGATTTTAAACCTCAACCGCTTTAAAAGTTCAATAAAAGGGAATCGCCATGAAGAATCTGTCCAAGAACATGACTTTAGCTGCAGCGTTGACGCTGGCCATGACCGCCTTGTGCGGTAGCGCCATGGCCCAGGATGCAGTGGCGGCGCCTGCTGCAGCCGAGGCCGTACCTGATAACGTGGTGAGCTACAACGTGGCGCTGACCAGCGACTACCGCTACCGCGGCATCTCGCAAAGCCGCTTGAAACCGGCCATCAGCGGCGGTGCCGACTATACCCACAATCCGACGGGTTTGTACGTCGGTACCTGGCTGTCGAGCATCAAATGGATCAAGGACGGCGGCGGCGATACCAACCTGGAATGGGATGTGTACGGCGGCAAGCGTGGGGAGATCAGCAAGGATTTTACCTATGATGTAGGCGGCCTGTACTATTTCTATCCCTCGAATGGACTGAGCACCAATGCCAACACCTTCGAGCTGTACGGCCAGCTCGGCTATGGCCCGATGTATATCAAATACTCGCATTCGACCACGAATCTGTTCGGTGTTGCCGACAGCAAGAACAGCGGTTACCTCGATGTGGGGGCCAACGTCGAGGTGCACGATGGCTACATGCTGAACCTGCATGTCGGACGTCAGAAGGTCGAGCACAACGATTCCCTCAGCTACAGCGATTACAAGATCGGCGTGACCAAGGACTTCGGCATGGCGACCGTTTCCCTGGCTGCCGTGAAGGCCAACATCACGTCGCTGGCACCGAATGGCAAGAATCTGGCGAAATCCGGTCTCGTGTTGACCGTATCCAAAACCTTTTAAGCGAGACTGCCATGAAAATGATTACCGCAATCATTAAACCGTTCAAACTGGACGAAGTACGTGAAGCCTTGTCGGCTATCAATGTGCAAGGCATTACCGTTACCGAAGTCAAAGGTTTCGGCCGCCAGAAAGGTCACACGGAACTCTACCGTGGCGCCGAGTATGTCGTCGATTTCTTGCCAAAAACCAAGATTGAAGCGGCCGTCGATGACGCCATTGTCGACCAGGCCATCGAAGCGATCGAAGGTGCCGCGCGTACCGGTAAAATCGGCGATGGCAAGATTTTCGTCTACAACCTGGAACAAGTCATCCGCATCCGTACCGGTGAAACCGGTAACGAAGCGCTCTAAGGGGAATATCGATGCGTAAAAATATAACAAAATTGCTAGCTGGGTTTGCCTGTCTGTGTGCGTTTGGCGTCGCCGCGCCGAGCTTTGCCGATGCTCCCGCCAAAACGGAGGCGGCCACGACCACGGCCGTCGCCGCCCCCGCCGTCACGCCGGTGGCTGACGCAGCAGCACCGGCTGCCGCCGCTCCGGCCCCGGCCGCTGCAGCGCCAGCTGCCGCGCCCGTCGCCAACAAGGGCGATACCAGCTTCATGATGATCAGCACCTTGCTGGTGATCTTGATGACGATTCCCGGCTTGGCCCTGTTCTACGGCGGCCTAGTGCGTTCGAAAAACATGCTGTCGGTGCTGATGCAAGTGTTCATGGTGTTCGCACTGGTCATCGTGCTGTGGTGCATCTACGGCTATTCGATCGCCTTCACGGAAAAAACCGCCTTCTTCGGTGGCTTCGACCGCCTGTTCCTGAACGGTATCTGGGATCCGGCCAAGGGCACGTTTGCCGCGGCCGCCACCTTCAGCAAGGGCGTCGTCATTCCCGAGTTCGTCTTCGTCGCGTTCCAGGGCACGTTTGCCGCCATCACCTGCGCACTGATCGTCGGCGCCTTTGCCGAGCGCGCCAAGTTTTCCGCCGTGCTGGCCTTCGTCGTGCTGTGGTTCACGTTCGCCTACCTGCCAGCGGCCCACATGGTGTGGTTCTGGACCGGTCCTGACCTGATCACCAACGCCGCCACCTCGGCCAGCGAAGCCCTGAAGGCTGGCTGGATCTGGCAAAAAGGCGCGCTGGACTTCGCTGGCGGCACGGTGGTGCACATCAATGCCGCCGTCGCCGGCCTGGTGGGCGCGATCATGATCGGCAAGCGCGTCGGCTACGGCCGCGAATCGATGGCGCCGCACTCGCTGACGATGACCATGATCGGCGCATCCTTGCTGTGGGTGGGCTGGTTCGGTTTCAATGCCGGTTCCTCGCTGGAAGCGGGCGACGTGGCTGCGCTGGCCTTCGTCAATACCTTGCTGGCCACTGCCGCCGCCACCCTGTCGTGGGTATTTGGCGAGTGGATCAGCAAAGGCAAGCCATCGATGCTCGGTGGTGCATCGGGTGCAGTCGCCGGCCTGGTGGCGATCACCCCGGCGGCCGGCTTTGTCGGCCCGATGGGCGGCCTGGTCATCGGCTTGCTGGCCGGTGTCGTCTGCCTCTGGGGCGTGAATGGACTGAAACGCCTGATCGGCGCCGACGATTCGCTCGACGTGTTCGGCGTGCATGGCGTGGGCGGCATTCTCGGTGCCTTGCTGACGGGTGTGTTTGCTGCACCACAATTGGGCGGCCAGGGAATCTTCGACTATGTCACCAACAAGATGTCGGCGGATCCGTATTCGATCGGCCACCAGGTGTGGGTGCAGGCGCAAGCGGTCGGCACCACCATCCTCTGGTCTGCCATCATTTCCGTCATCGCCTATAAACTGGTCGACATCGTCATCGGCCTGCGCGTACCGGAAGAAGAAGAGCGCGAAGGCCTCGATATCACGAGCCATGGCGAGCAAGCGTATCATGGCTAAATAGTCATTATCTGGCATGCCAGCGCCCCGGCGCGGCATGTCCGGCTGGAAAAGGCGCCTCATTGAGGTGCCTTTTTTTCGTTGTGGGAATGTAAAAGGTCTTTAAAACAAGGCTTTTGCCCCGATTTGGGGTACTTACACGGTAATATAGTCGGCAGTTCTGTGTGCTTTTTTGAATACTGCACATAATTTAAGGATGTAACTATGGTTCCCCATCTCGTCACGGCCCTGACCGGACCGCTGCTCGACCTCGAAAAAAAGATTCTGGCCGCGACGCCGGCCATTGAGCGCTGGTTTCGCATGGAGTGGCAAGAGCACACGCCGCCCTTCTATTGCTCGGTAGACTTGCGCAACGCCGGCTACAAGCTGGCGCCCGTCGACACCAATCTGTTCCCTGGCGGTTTTCACAATCTGGCCACGGAAATGCTGCCCCTGTCCGTGCAAGCGGCCATGGCCGCCATCGACAAGTATTGCCCGGACGCCCGCAACCTGCTGATCGTGCCGGAATTGCACAACACCACGCCGCAGTACCTGCAAAACGTGGCGCGATTGATGCAGATTTTCCGCCAGACGGGGCTGCACGTGCGCTTCGGCTCGTGGTCGCCCGAGATTACCCAGCCCACGCCGCTGGCACTGCCTGACGGCAACATGCTCGTCATCGAGCCGCTCGTGCGCCTGAACAACGGCCGCCGCCTGGGCTTGAAGGATTTCGACCCGTGCACGATTCTGCTGAATAACGACTTGTCGGACGGTATCCCCGACATCTTGCAAAATATTCATGAGCAAAGTCTGCTGCCGCCCTTGCACGCGGGCTGGGCCTTGCGCCGCAAGAGCAACCACTACACGGCTTACGATGAAGTGGTGAAAAAATTCGGCAAGATGATCGATGTCGATCCGTGGATGCTCAACCCCTTCCACGCCAAGTGCAGCGACGTGAATTTCCAGGAAGGCGAGGGCGAAGATGCGCTGGCCGCCAGCGTCGACGTGCTGCTGGCCAAGATCCGCAAGAAGTACAAGGAATACGGCATCAAGGAAAAGCCGTTCGTCATCGTCAAGCCCGATGCGGGCACGTATGGCACGGGCATCATGACGGTGCGCGACGCCAGCGAAGTGCGCGACCTGTCGCGCAAGCAGCGCGAAAAAATGTCCATCGTCAAGGATGGCCAGCTGGTGACCGACGTCCTCATCCAGGAAGGCGTGCCCACGTTTGAAAGCATCAAGGATGCCGTGGCCGAGCCCGTCGTCTACATGATCGACCGCTACGTGGTGGGCGGCTTCTACCGCGTGCATGCTGAAAAAGGCGTGGACCAGAACCTGAACGCGCCAGGCTCGCAGTACGTGCCGCTGGCGTTTGCCCAGCAACATGCCGTGCCGGACTTGAAGGCCAAGCCGGGCACGGCCGCGCCGAACCGCTTCTATGTGTATGGCGTGGTGGCGCGCCTGGCCTTGCTGGCCGCGTCGCTGGAAATGGAGCGTACGGACCCGAATCCCGAGGTGTATTGAGCCCTCGCTGCAGCTCGCCGGGCCCGGTGACTACCGCGCCTGGCGATCTCGGCTAGAATCAAGCATTCCTTATCCAGGCTCCCCGATTGGACGCACCATGAAAATTGCATTCCTTGCCGACCCGCTGGCAGGCTTCAAGACTTACAAAGATTCCACCTTCGCCATGATGCGCGAGGCGGCCAAACGCGGCCATGCCGTGTATGCCTTCGAACAGAAGGACATGGCGCTGGAAGAGGGCATTGTCACGGCACGGGTCAAACACATCGAGCTGACCGGCGACGAGCACGACTGGTACAAGGTCGTCTCGACCGAAGAAGTGCGCCTGTCTACCCTGGACGCCATCATCGAACGCAAGGACCCGCCGTTCGACATGGAATACGTGTACGGCACGTATTTGCTGGAACTGGCGGAAAAGCAGGGCGCTTGCGTCTTCAACAAGCCGTCCGCCATCCGCGACAACAATGAAAAGCTGGCCATTGCCCAGTTTTCCGAATTCACGTCGCCGACCCTGGTGACGTCGGACGAAGCGCGCCTGCGCGCCTTCCACGCCAAGCACCAGGACGTCATCTTCAAGCCGCTCGACGGCATGGGCGGCACGGGCATCTTCCGCGTCAAGGCCGATGGCCTAAACCTGGGCGCCATCATCGAGACGCTGACGGACAATGGCGCGCAGACCATCATGGCGCAGCGTTTCATCGCCGACATCGTCAAGGGCGACAAGCGTATTCTCGTCATCGGCGGCAAGCCGGTGCCGTTTTCGCTGGCGCGCATCCCGCAGGCGGGCGAAGTACGGGGCAACCTGGCCGCCGGCGGCACGGGCGTGGCGCAGCCATTGACGGCGCGCGATCTGGAAATCGCAGAAAAGCTGGGCCCGATCCTGGCCGCGCGTGGCCTGATGCTGGTAGGATTGGACGTGATCGGCGACTATCTGACGGAAGTCAATGTCACCAGCCCGACCTGCTTCCAGGAAATCATGCAGCAGACGGGCTTTGACGTGGCAGCCATGTTTGTCGACGCCGTCGAGCATGGCGTTGCGCAAGCGCAGCAGCGCCAGAAGGTGAAATGACTATGGTAGGGATTTTGCTCATGACACATGCACCGCTGGGACAGGCGTTCATCGCCGCCTGCGCGCATGTGTTCCGGGGGCCAACGGAACGGTTTGAAGCCATCGACGTCGTCGCCGACCAGGACCTGATGGAAGTGCAGAAACTGGCGTCGGAAGCCATCTGCCGCCTCGACGACGGTTCCGGCGTACTGGTGATTACCGACGTGAAGGGCGGCACGCCGTCGAACTGCTGCAACAAGCTGGCCGATGCGGGGCGGGTGGAAGTCATCGCCGGCATCAGCCTGCCGATGCTGCTGCGCGCCATCACGTATCGCCGCGACACGCTCGACGTGGTGGTGGAGATGGCGCTGGCCGGTGCGCAAAGCGGCGCCGTGCGCGTCGATAACCGCATTCGCGTGGGCGAGTAAAGCGTGACATGGCCGCCGCCCTGAAGGCGGCGGGTTTTATAGCAGGGCTGGCAACAATGCAGTGCATTCAGGGATAGAGACCATACAAAAATGATTCAAAAAGAACTCGAAATCATCAACAAGCTGGGACTGCACGCACGCGCCTCCGCCAAATTTACCCAGCTCGCCGCCAAGTTCAAGAGCGACGTCTGGCTGACCCGCAACGCGCGCCGCATCAACGCCAAGTCCATCATGGGCGTGATGATGCTGGCCGCCGGCAAGGGCGCGAAAGTGACCCTGGAAGCAGAGGGCGATGATGAGCAGGCATGTGTCGATGCGTTGACCGCCCTGATTAATGACAGGTTTGGCGAAGGCGAGTAATGCCCGCCGAACGCAGCCGCAGCCGCATTCCGACAGGTCAACCCATGGCATCTTTCACGCTCCACGGCATCCCGGTTTCCCGCGGCATCGCCATTGGCCGCGCGCATCTGCTGGCGCCGGCCGCCCTTGACGTCAAACATTACCTGGTCGCCCAGGAACAGATCGAAGCCGAAGTGCAGCGCCTGCAAAGCGCAATCGCCACCGTCCACAAGGAACTGCAAACCTTGTGGAACGAGCTGCCCAAGGATGCGCCCACGGAGCTGGGCGCCTTCATCGACGTGCATGCGCTGATCCTCTCCGATCCGATGATTTCCGAAGCGCCGCTCGACATCATCCGCAAGCGCCACTACAACGCCGAATGGGCGTTGCTGACGCAGATCGATGAATTGTCGGCCCAGTTCGACGAAATCGAAGACCCCTATCTGCGCGAACGCAAGGCCGACATCCAGCAGGTGGCCGAACGCGTCTTGAAAGTCTTGCTGGGCACGGAGCAGCTGCTGCCCAAGGCCGCGGCCGAGGATGAATTGATGGCGCAGATGATCGTCGTCGCCCACGACATTTCGCCGGCCGACATGCTGCAGTTCCGCGACCGCTCCTTCATCGGCTTCATCACCGACGTGGGCGGGCAGAACTCGCACACTGCCATCGTCGCGCGCAGCCTCGATATTCCCGCCGCCGTCGGCATGTCGCAGGCATCGATGCTGATCGACCAGGACGACTGGCTGATCATCGACGGCGACGCCGGCGTCGTCATCGCCAACCCCAGCCCCCTGGTGCTGGAACAGTACCGCGAGCGCCAGGTGGCCATGCAGCGCGCGCGCAAGAAGCTGGGCAAGCTGAAAAAGACGCCGGCCGTGACCAAATGCGGCACGCCCGTCACCCTGCTGGCGAATATCGAATTGCCCGAGGATTGCCCGTTTGCGCTGGAGTCCGGCGCCAGCGGCGTGGGCCTGTTCCGTTCCGAATTCCTGTTCATGGGCCGCGCCCACAAGATTCCCACCGAGGACGAGCAGTTCGAGGCTTACCGCAACACGGTGCAGTCGATGAAGGGCCGCGTGGTCACCATCCGCACGCTCGATATCGGCGCCGACAAGCCGCTCGACCAGTCCGACCATACGGCCCTGAATCCCGCGCTGGGCTTGCGCGCCATCCGCTATTGCCTGGCCGAGCCGCAATTGTTCCTGACGCAGCTGCGCGCCATCCTGCGCGCCTCCGCCTTCGGCAAGGTGCGCATCCTGATTCCGATGCTCGCGCATGCGTTCGAGATCGACCAGTCGCTGGCCATGATCGCGCAAGCGAAGGCCAGCCTGCGCGAGGAGGGCGTCAAGTTCGACGACGAGGTCGAAGTGGGCGCCATGATCGAGATTCCCGCCGCCGCGCTGGCCTTGCCCATGTTCGTCAAGCGCATGGATTTCCTGTCGATCGGCACGAATGACTTGATTCAGTACACCTTGGCCATCGACCGTGTCGACTACGAAGTGGCGCATTTGTACAATCCGCTGCACCCTGCCGTGCTGCAACTGATCTCCATGACGATCGCCGCCGGCCACAAGGCGGGCATCGACGTGGCCGTCTGCGGCGAAATGGCGGGCGACGTGAAGCTCACGCGCCTGTTGCTGGGCATGGGCTTGCGCGAGTTTTCCATGCATCCGGCCCAGCTGTTGGCGGTCAAGCAAGAGATACTCAACAGCGACCTGGGCCTGATTGCGCCACAAATGCGCAAAATTATGCGTTCCATGGAACCAAATGTGATCGCGGAAGCCGTCCAGCAGCTGCAGCTCATGTAAACTGTCACCTTATCGGCATCAGGACACCTCGCGCGTGGCAAGAGGTGTCTTGATGCGAAAGTTGCAGCACCTATCATCGCGGTGCTGCATCGACCATGGCCCGTGGGGCCGCCCCCCTTTTATAAACCGACACATATGTCATCCATTGGAATCGTTTCGCCGCAAACCATGTATTTTGCGCAACCTCTGCAGCTGCAAAGCGGAGCATCGCTGCGGGACTATATGTTGATGTATGAAACCTACGGCACCCTGAACGCCGACAAATCGAACGCGGTGCTGGTCTGCCACGCCCTGAACGCCTCGCACCACGTGGCCGGCGTCTACGCGGACCAAGCGAAGAGCGCAGGCTGGTGGGACAATATGGTCGGCCCCGGCAAGCCGCTCGACACGGACAAATTCTTCGTCATCGGCGTCAACAACCTCGGCTCCTGCTTCGGTTCGACGGGCCCCATGCACACCAATCCCGCCACCGGCAAGCCGTATGGCGCCGCCTTCCCCGTCGTCACGGTGGAAGACTGGGTCAGCGCGCAGGCGCGCCTGGCCGATGAACTGGGCATCACCGAGTTCGCCGCCGTGATGGGGGGATCCTTGGGCGGCATGCAGGCGCTGGCATGGAGCATCATGTTCCCGGAGCGGCTGCGCCACTGCGTGGTGATCGCCTCGACGGCCAAGCTGTCGGCGCAAAACATCGCCTTCAACGACGTGGCGCGCCAGGCCATCCTGTCCGATCCCGATTACCATGGCGGCGACTTCTATGCGCACGGCGTGGTGCCGAAGAACGGCTTGCGCGTGGCGCGCATGGTGGGCCACATCACGTATCTGTCGAATGACGACATGGCCGAAAAATTCGGCCGCAAGCTGCGCGATGCGGCGCAGACGGGTGACTACAAATTCGGCTTCGGCATCGACTTCGAGATCGAATCGTATTTGCGCTACCAGGGCGACAAGTTCTCCGAATACTTCGACGCCAACACGTATCTCTTGATTACCAAGGCGCTCGATTATTTCGACCCGGCGCGCGCGCATGGCGGCGACCTGGCCAAGGCCCTGTCGGGCACCAAGGCCAAGTTCTTCCTCGCCTCGTTTTCCACCGACTGGCGCTTCTCGCCCGAGCGCAGCCGTGAAATCGTCGAGGCGCTCGTATGCAACCGCCGCCAGGTGACCTATGCCGAGATCGACGCGCCGCACGGCCACGACGCCTTTTTGCTGGAAGACGCGCGCTACATGAACATGGTGCGCGCCTATTATGGCCAGGTATGGAACGACATCGGGGCGGGCTTGCCTGCCGCCGCACAGCACACCGCCGTCCGCCAGGGCGCGAAGGAGACCGCATGACTTTTGACGAATTGAGCGCGCTGCGCCCCGACCTGGCCTTCATCGCCCACTGGGTGCCGAATAACGCGCACGTGCTGGACGTTGGCTGCGGCGAAGGCGTGATGCTGCAGTATTTGCAAAGCGACAAAGAGTGCAGCGGCTACGGCATCGAGATCGCCGACGACAAGGTGCTGGCCAGCACCCGCCGTGGCGTGAACGTGATCCAGCAGGACATGGAAAAGGGTTTGTCGATTTTTGGCGACAACAGTTTTGATACGGTGCTGTGCCTGTCGTCCCTGCAGATGATGACGCAGGTCGAGCCGCTGCTGCGCGACATCGTGCGCGTGGGCGCCGAAGCCATCGTCTCGTTCCCCAACTTCGCCTACTGGCCGCACCGCGTGGCGCTGCTCAAAGGGCGCATGCCCGTGTCGAAATCGCTGCCGTACCAGTGGTACGACACGCCCAACGTGCGCTGCGCCACCATCAACGACTTCCGCGAACTGGCCGAGGAATGCGGCCTGGAAGTGATCGAATGCGTGGCCCTGGCCGAAGGCAAGATGGTCTCCGTGCTGCCGAACCTGCGCGGCGACCTGGCCGTCTTCCGCCTGCGTAAAAAAGCGGTGCATTGATGAGCAAAAGCCCGGCGCCTGGCTGGCGTTCCTATGCCAACGGCCGCATGCTGGCCGTGCTGGTGCTGGGCTTCAGTTCCGGCCTGCCCCTGTTTATCCTGCTGTACCTGCTGCAGGCATGGCTGGCCAAGTCGGGCTTGAACGTCAAGGCGCTGGGACTGTTCGCGTTGGTGCAGTTCCCGTACATCTGGAAATTCCTGTGGGCGCCGCTGATGGACCGCTATCGCATCCTGGGACTGGGACGCCGGCGCGGCTGGATGGCGCTCACGCAAGTGGCGCTGTTCTTTTCCATCGGCGGCATGGGCATGCTGGACCCGCTCACGCAGATCGGCCTGATCGCGGCGGCTGCCGGCGGCGTAGCCTTTCTGTCGGCCAGCCAGGATATCGTCATCGACGCCTACCGGCGCGAAATCCTCAGCGATAACGAGCAGGGCCTGGGCGCGGCCGTCATCGTCAATGCGTATAAAGTGGCGGGCATGGTGCCGGGCGCGCTTTCGCTGATCCTGGCCGACCGCATGCCGTGGCAACCCGTCTTCTGGATCACGGCCGCCTTCATGCTGCCGGGGTTTGTCTGCACCCTGCTGATCAAGGAACCCACCGTGTACGGCTCGCCGCCGAAGACCATGCGCGAAGCGATCATCTTGCCGTTCCAGGAATTCATCGCGCGCGATGGCTGGCGTAACGCAATGTGGATCCTTGCCTTCGTACTACTCTACAAAATCGGCGACAGCATGGCCACGGCGCTGGCGACGAAGTTCTATCTGGACCTGGGTTTCAGCATGACGCAGATCGGCCTGGCCGCCAACACCACGGGTTTCTGGGCCAGCCTGGCCGGTGGCGTGGTGGGCGGCGTGTGGATGCTCAAGCTGGGCATCAACCGGGGCCTGTGGGTGTTTGGCGCGCTGCAGGCGGTCGCCATTCTCGGATTCGCCTGGCTGGCGCAGGTGGGGCCGAATACCATGCTGCTCAGCGCCGTGATCGGTTTTGAAGCCTTCGCCAGCCTGGGCCTGGGCGCGGCGGCCTTTGTCGCGTTCCTGTCGCGCAGCACGGACCCGCGTTACACTGCCACGCAATATGCCTTGTTTTCCAGCCTCAGTGCCGTGCCGCGCACCCTGATCAATGCCTCGGTGGGCTTTCTGGTCGCCGAGCTGGGCTGGTTCTCGTTTTTCATCGTGTGCTTCTTCCTGGCCTTCCCGGCCATGATGATGCTGCCTAAAATCGCTCCATGGAGGTCTGCCAATGGCACCAATATCCCTTAAACGTTACGCCGTCCTGGCCAGCCTGTGCGCGGCCACCGCGCTGTCGTCCCTGTCCGCCCACGCCCAGCAGGCGACGGTCCAGGATGGCATCAAGGTACGCCCCCTGTCGACTTCGCGCATTTTTGCCGGCGGCGCCGACTTCAATGAACAATCGAAGCAGCAATATACGCAGCTGGTCAACGAGGCGAAGGAAAAAAATGCGCTGGTACCCGACAGCGATCCGCAAGTCAAACGCCTGCGCGCCATCGCCCAGCGCATCATCCCGTTCGCCACGCGCTGGAACGAGGCGTCGGCCAACTGGAACTGGCAAGTCAATCTGCTCAATTCCGACCAGGTTAATGCTTTTTGCATGCCGGGCGGGCAGATCGCTTTTTACAGCGGCATCATCACCAAGCTGAATCTGACCGACGACGAAGTGGCCATCGTCATGGGCCATGAGATTTCCCACGCCTTGCGCGAACACTCGCAGGCGCAGGCCGGCAAGGGCAACCTGGCCGCCGTGGGCGCCAAGCTGGCCGGCGCCGGTCTGTCGGCCTGGCTCGGCGTCGATCCTAGCATCACCAGTACCGCCACGAATATGGCGGCGCAGGGTGTGATGCTGAAGTTTTCGCGCGACGATGAGCGCGAGGCGGACCTGATCGGCATGGACCTGGCCGCGCGCGCCGGCTTCGACCCGCGCGCCGGCGTCATCCTGTGGCAGAAAATGGCGGCCGTGAGCAAGGGCGCGCCGCCGGAATTCCTCTCGACGCACCCGTCGGGCAAGGACCGCATCTCGCAGATGAACAGCCACATGGCGCAAGTGCTGCCGCTGTACGCGCGCAGCAAGGGCGTCAGCGTGGACGCTTTGCCGCCGTACCGCAGCAACGCCATCGCGCAGCGCTAGGATGCCGGCCCGTCACGCCGCCGCACCCTTGCCCATGCGCGACGGCGTGGCGCCCAGCTACCTGTGGCTGCCGGAAGGGCAGTGGCCCGACATGCTGTCGTTCCTGCTCGAGCGCTATCCGCAGATCAGCGCCGCGCAATGGCAGGACCGCATGGCGCGCGGCGAAGTGGTCGATGGCGACGGCGCCGTGCTTTGCCCCGGCAGCGCGTACCGGCGCGGCATGCGCATTTTTTACTACCGCGAGCTGGAACGGGAAACGCCGATCCCCTTCCAGGAAGAGATACTGTTCCAGGACGAACACCTGGTGGTGGTCGACAAGCCGCATTTCCTGCCCATGACGCCGGCCGGGCGCTTCGTGCAGGAGACCTTGCTGACGCGCCTGAAGAAAAAGCTGGACTGCGCCGAGCTGACGCCGATCCACCGCCTCGACCGAGAGACGGCTGGCGTGGTGATTTTTTCGCGCCAGGTAGCCAGTCGCGGCGCCTATCAGTCGCTGTTCCAGCGCCGCGAAGTGCGCAAGACGTACGAGGCGCTGGCGCCCGTGCTGGCGGGGCGCGATTTTCCGTTTACCTATCGCAGCCGCATGGTCGAGGGCGCGCAGTTTTTCCTCATGCGCGAAGAGGCGGGCGAGCCGAATTCGGAAACCATCATCGAGGTGATCGAAGAGCGCGGCATTGTCGCCCTGTATCGGCTGCAGCCGCACACGGGCCGCAAGCACCAGCTGCGCGTGCACCTGGCCGCGCTGGGCATTCCCATCGTCAACGATGCGTTTTATCCGGTGGCGCGGCCGTGCAAGGAAGACGACATGTCGCAGCCCTTGCAGCTGCTGGCGCGGGCCATCGATTTCACGGACCCGTTGACGGGCGAGCCGCGCCATTTTGAAAGCCGGCGCATGCTCGGGTAATCCGACGCCACCACTGGCGCGGCCAACAATGTTGTCGGATGACGGTCCTGCGGCCCTCGGCGGCCCCACCTGATCCGACCTACGGTAGAGCAGGCGTAGGTCGGCTTAGCGCGAAGCGCGTAAGCCGACACCACCCGCGACGTGTCAAAGATCAGCCCTTGATCGTGTAATCGATGATCAGGGGCGCATGGTCGGAAAAACGCTCATCCTTGTAGACGCTGACCGTGTGCGCCTGGGCCGCGATGCCGGGGGTGGCGACGTGGTAGTCGATGCGCCAGCCCACGTTTTTCGCGTAGGCTTGTCCGCGGTTGCTCCACCACGTGTACTGGTCTTCGCGCTTGTCCAGGCCGCGGTGCACGTCGACGAAGCCCACTTCGTCGAAGACGCGCGTCAGCCAGGCCCGTTCCTCTGGCAGGAAGCCGGAATTCTTCTTGTTGCCCTTCCAGTTCTTCAGGTCGATTTCATGGTGGGCGATGTTCCAGTCGCCGCAGATGACCACTTCGCGTCCCAGCGCCTTCAATTCGAGCAAATGCGGCAGGAACAGTTCCATGAAGCGGAACTTGGCTTCCTGGCGTTCCGGCCCGGACGAGCCGGACGGGCAGTACACGGAAATGACGGACAGGTTGCCAAAATCGCAGCGTACGTAGCGGCCTTCGGCGTCGAATTCAGGGCTGCCGAAACCGATATGCACGGCGTCCGGCTCGACCTTGCTGTACACGCCAGTGCCCGAATAGCCTTTTTTCTCGGCGTAGTGGAAATGGCCATGGTAACCGTGCGGATTGAGGAATTCCGGCGTCATGTCGGGCAGCTGCGCCTTCAATTCCTGCACGCAGATGAAATCGGCCGTCTGCGTGCCCATCCAGTTGAAAAAGCCTTTTTTGGCGGCGGAACGGATACCGTTCAGATTGGCGGAAATAATTTTTGGCATAGGTCGAGAGTGAAAAGGGCGTTGTACGGGGCCGGCGGGCGCGGCATGGCGATTGTCTCGCCGGTGCGCGCGGATTAAAATACAGGCACTTTTAAAAAATGAGGCTAATGTGAATAATTTACGCCAGCAGTTTATCGCGTTTTCAGTATCCAAGGGAGTCTTGCGGTTCGGCGAGTTCACCACCAAGGCCGGACGTCAGTCGCCGTACTTCTTCAATGCGGGCCTGTTCCACGACGGCGCCACCCTGGCCGAGCTGGCGCAGTTCTACGCGCAAACCCTGCTCGATTCGGGCGTGGAATTCGACATGCTGTTCGGCCCCGCCTACAAGGGCATCACCCTGGCGTCGGCCACCGCCGTGGCGCTGGCCGGCAAGGGCCGCAACACCTCGTTCGCCTTTAACCGCAAGGAAGCCAAGGACCATGGCGAAGGCGGCACCATCGTCGGCGCCAAGCTGCATGGCAAAGTCGTCATCATTGACGATGTGATCTCGGCCGGCACCTCGGTGCGTGAATCGGTGGACATGATACGCGCCGCCGGCGCCGAGCCATGCGCCGTGCTGATCGCCCTGGACCGCATGGAGCGTTCCGGCCCGGACGGCCAGCTGTCGCCAAGTTCGGCCGTACAGGAAGTGTCGAAACAGTATGGCATCCCCGTCATCTCGATCGGCAACCTGGACGATCTGTTCGGTTACCTGAATGGCGCGGGCGCCGATCCGGAACTGCTCAAATATAAAGAAGCCGTCTCCGCATACCGCAATCGGTATGGTATTTAAGTCGTCCTCTCCAGCAGCGCCCGCAGCCGCGGGTCGCTGCAGGCCGTGGCAGCTTGCGGGTGGCATTGCAACAACCGCCGCAACAGTGCGCCGCCGATGCCGCGCCGGCGGAACGGCGGTTTCACGAACAGCATGTTCACCGCCACTTCATTGGCGTGTCGGCTGATGTCGAGCATGGCCACCTGCTGGCCGTCGATCCACGCGCATAGCGCGTTGTCCCCTTGCCAGTCTATCTGCATCACGTCAGCCATGGTTTCAACGCCGCATGCAGGCCCAGGGCGAACAGCCCGGCAAAAAAGCACCGCTTGAATACCTGCTGCGCGATGCGTCCGCGCAGCCATTGACCGGCCAGCATGCCGGCCAGCGCCGGCAGCAGCGCATACGCGGAGGTCCAGGCCGCGCCGAGGCTGAAGTTGCCGTGCAGGGCCAGGCTGGCCGCCAGCGCCACGGTCGATGCCGTAAACGCCAGGCCCAGCGCCTGCACCAGCGCATCGCGCGCCAGCCCCAGTCCCTGCAGATAGGGCACGGCGGGGATGACGAAGACGCCGGTGGCGGCCGTCACCAGCCCCGTTGCGGCGCCCGCGACGGGCCCCAGCCACGCTTCGTGCCGCGCCGGCACGCGCAACTGCAGCGAGAACAGTCCCGCCAGCGCATACAGCATCAGCGCCACGCCCAGCGCGACGACGGCCCAGGTGCCGCTGTCTTGCGGCAGCAGGGCGCCACCCGCCAGAGTGCCGGCCATGACGGCCGCCAGTATGGGCCACAAACGGCGCAGCAGGGCGCGCAGGCCGGGGCCGGCCGCCAGCTGCCACACGTTCGTCACCATCGATGGCACGATCAGCAGGGCGGCCGCCTGCACGGGCGGCATGACGAGGCTGAGCGTACCCATGGCCACCGTCGGCAAGCCGAGTCCGACTACGCCCTTGACGAAGCCAGCGGCGAGAAAACTGGCGCCGACGGCCAGCAGAAATGACGTCTCCATTTTTTCTATTCCACAGTGATTTTGCGTGGATTCTGCGCTTGCCCGGGGATTTCGCCAAGGCGGATTATTTTGAGTCAGCCTTAGTCAAATACGAAGGCTGCTAAGATGGCGAAAAGGAGAGCCGCCATGCGCTTTGATCTGGTCGATTTGCAGCTGTTTGTCAACGTGGTGGAGGCGGGCAGCCTGACGGCGGGCGCCGCGCGCAGCCATCTCGCATTGGCGTCGAGCAGCGCGCGTGTGCGCGGCATGGAAGAGATGCTGGGCATGCCCTTGCTGCTGCGCGGTCGGCGTGGCGTGGAGCCGACACCAGTGGGCCAGACCTTGCTCCATCACGCGCGCCTGGTGCTGCTGCAAATGGAGAAAATGCGCGGCGAACTTGGCGAATTTGCGCGCGGCTTGAAAGGGCAGTTGCGGCTGCTGTGCAATACGGCCGCGCTCAGCGAATTTTTGCCCGAGGCGCTGGGCGCATTTCTCGACCGCCATCCGAACCTGACCATCGACCTGGAAGAGCGCCTCAGTTACGATATCGTCAAGGCCGTCTCGGAAGGGCTGGCCGACATGGGCATCGTGTCCGACTCGGTCGACATGCGCGGCTTGCAGACGTTTTTGTTTCGCCCCGACCGGCTGGTGGTCATCGCGGCGGCCGACGGCGTGCACCACCGCGTGCTGGGCCAGGATGGTGTCGTCGAGTTCTCCACGGTGCTGGATCACGATTTCATCGGTCTGGCCGACGACAGCGCGATGCAGCAGTACCTGGGCATGCATGCAGCGCGCTTGGGACGCCCCTTGAAGGTGCGCGTGCGGCTGCGCAGCTTCGATGCCGTCTGCCGCATGGTGGCCAGCGGCGTGGGCATCAGCGTCGTGCCGCTGGCGGCGGCCAGCCGCTGCCAGCAGACGATGGCGCTGCGCTGCCTGGAATTATCCGATCCCTGGTCGGTACGCAATCTCACGATCTGCGTGCGCCAGTTCAGTGAATTACCCCTGTATGCGCGCCAGTTGATCGATCATCTGAAGGCGTGACAGGGCATGACAGGAGCAACGATGCGTTTTTCGGAAGACAAGATGGCCAGCCTGCTGTGCAGCGACCAGGTCGAGCGGCCCATCCACATCTGGCAGCCCGAGCATCCCCGCGCTGTGATCCTGGCGATCCACGGCGGCATGGCGCATGCGGGCGACTACGTCACGCCGGCGCTGACCTTCCGCCAGCACGGCATCGCCACCGTCAGCTTCGACATGGTGGGCCACGATGGCCAGCGCAAGGTGGACATTCCTTCGTTCGACACCTTCCTCGACGACGAGGAGCTGTTCCTCGCCTGGGTCAAACAGACGTATCCGGGCTTGCCCGTGTTCGTCATGGGCCACTCGATGGGCGGCCTGATCGCCACGCATTTGGGGTTGCGGCGCTTCGCGGGCGACCCGGCCATCAAGGGTTTTATTATCTCGTCGCCGTATTACGTGAATGCGATACCCGTGCCGAAGGTGCTGCAGATGCTGTCGGGCTGGCTGGCGCAGCGATTCCCCACGATGAAGGTGCCGCTGGGGAACCTGACCATGCTGCTCACGCACGATCAAACCATCACCGCGCGCCATTTCCAGGATGAGCGCGACGGCATCCGCGCCAGCGCGGCGTCGGTGCGCTTCGCCCATGCCTTGACGTCGGCGCAAAAGGAGCTGGCGGGCGGCTTGTCGGACTGGCGCTTCCCCCTGTTCGCCGTGGTGGCAGGCGACGACAAGCTGGCCGACAGCCGCGCCACGGAAAGCATGCTGCGCAGCGTGCCCGATGGCCTGCTCGACTATCACTACTATCCGGCCAATTATCACGAGAACTTCAATGAAGTGAACCGCGACGTCATCTTTGCCGCCATCCTGGCCTGGATGGAAAAACTGCTGGCGTCCGTAGCGCCTTGAGGGGCCAGTATCGTTATAATCGGTTTAACTAAATTTACCGCCGGCGAATGCCGGCCCGGTCCCCGCGGCACAGGGGAATACTCAAGGAACGAACGATGCGCTTGCTGATTGCCCTGATACTCCCGTGGCTGACCTTTTTCACGATCGGCCGCCCGATCGCCGGCATCATTTGCCTGATCCTGCAAATCACCTTGATCGGCTGGCTGCCAGCGACGATCTGGGCCGTGTACTCGCTGAGCCAGTACAAGACGGACCAGAAGATCGCCGAGGCCATGCGCCGGCGCTAACCTAAGACTGGCCTAAGCTGCGCTTCCTATCTTGATTCAACCGACATGAGGAGAGTGAGATGGCACCAGACAGACGCGGTACCTTGAACCTGGCGGCGGCAATGCTGGCCGCCGGGCTGTTGCTGGGAAGTGCGGCGCAGGCCCAAACCGACGGCGCACTGCCGCCTGTGCAGAAGAGCGGGGCGGTGGAATACCTGAGCGGCGGCATCGGCCTCGACGAATCGACGGCCATCAAGAGCGCCAGCCGGCATTGGCCCTTGAGCCTCGTGTTTTCCGTGCAGGCGGCGGACAAGGCAGAATTTGCTTCCGACGTGAAGCTGGAAATACGCGACGCCAAGGGCGCGCCGGTGCTGGAAACGACGGCCAGCGGACCGTTCCTGCTGGCGAAACTGGCACCGGGCAGCTACAGCCTGCGCGCCACCCTGGCAGGCAAGACATTGGAACGCAAGGTGCAGGTCAAGGCGGGATCGTCCGCGCGCGTGGAGCTGGTCTGGCCGGCGGGAACGAATCAAGGTAAATCCTGATGGCTGGCGACGGCAAGGCGCCTGAACAGGGCTTGTCGGCGCGGGGCCTGTCGGCGCATATCCTGCCCACGTCGGCGACCATGGTCGGCGTGTGCATGACGGTGCTGTCGATCGGGCACCTGGCGCCGCGCGGCGAGGTGCGCGTGGCCATCGACAAGCTGCTTGCTGTCGATGCCATCGTCTTTCTCGTCAGCGCAGTGCTCTCGTTCATGTCGCTGCGCCCCGGCCAGTCGCGCTTGCGCTACGAATGGTGGGGCGAGCTGCTGTTCATCTGCGGCCTGGCCCTGCTGGCGCTGGGCGCCGTGGTGCTGGCCTTTGTCATCAACTGAACCCGATCAACTGACCTTGAGCACGCGCCCTTCGGCGGCGCTTTGCAGCGCCAGTTCGATCAGGCGTATTGTCGCCGCCGCATCTTCGGCTGCCACGGGCGCCGCTGCGCCGTGGCGGATGGCGTCGGCCATGCCCTGGTAAAAGTCCTGGTAGCGGCCTGCCTGCATGTCGAGGTGTTCACAATGTCCGTCCGGCTGCGTGTCCAGGTGCAGCGCGCCGCGCACGGGATCGACACCCCAGCCGGGCTGGCCCGGCCTGCCGCCTGCCTTCAGGGCGTCTTCCTGCGGGTCGAGGCCAAACTTCACGAAACTGCCCTTGTCGCCATGCACGGCGAAGCGCGCCGTCGGCGCCTTCACCAGGCAACCCGCTTGCAGCACCACGCGCAGCCGGTCGTAGTACAAAACGATGTGCATGTAGTCGACGGCTTGCGCGCCATCACGCTGCAGGACGATATCGGCGTACAGTTTTTCCGGCTGGCCGAACAGCTGCATGGCCTGGTCCAGCATGTGCGGGCCCAGGTCGTACAGCAAGCCGCCACCCGGCGCGCCGGACTCGCGCCAGCGCTGGCGGATCTCGGGGCGGAAGCGGTCGAAGTGCGATTCGACGCTGGCGATGCGGCCCAGGGTGCCTTGTGCCAGCAGTGCTTTCAGGGTCAGGAAATCGCCATCCCAGCGCCGGTTGTGGTACACGCTGAGCACCAGCTTGCGTTCTTTCGCCAGCGCGATCAGGCTCTGCGCCTCGGCACTGGAAATGGTGAATGGCTTGTCGACCACCACGTGCTTGCCCGCTTGCAGGGCCGCCTGCGCCAGGCTGAAATGCGCTTCGTTGGGCGCGGCGATGACGACCAGTTCGATCGATGGATCGGCAAACAGCTGCGCGGGTTCCGCATACACGGTCGCGTGCGGCCAATCCTTGTGCACGAGCTCCGGCTTGCTCGAGGCGACGGCAGTCAGTTCCAGGGCATCGATGGTGGACAGGACGGGAGCGTGGAAGGTGGAGCCGGCAAAGCCGTAGCCGACGAGGCCGGTTTTGATCTTGTTCATGGCGTGTTCACAGGTGCGTGGAAGAATCCATGATCATACCCGCAAGCGGGCGGCGGCAACGCTGCTGCGATGTTGCTGCGCTGCCGCCGCCCGGACATTACTTCAGACTCCAGACGTATTGCACCTTGACGCTGGCGCCGACAGGCTTGCCGCCAGCGAGGGCCGGCTTGAACGTGCACTTGGCGATGCCGGTGCGCGCCGCTTCGTCGAGGGCCGGATGGCCGCTGCTTTTGACCACGCTCGAGCCCATTACCTTGCCGGTGGCATTCACGTCGAAGGACATGGTGACCGTGCCCTCTTCCTTCGCCTGCAGTGATGCGGCTGGCCAGGCCGGTTTGCCGCAGACGCCAAAGTCGACGATGGGGCGGCGTTCCAGCACGGGCGCGCTGTCGGCGGCGACGGCCTGGCCGTAGATGCCGAGGCAGGCGCCGGCCAGGGCCAGCAGCGGCACGGCCGCCTTCCAGTTCAGGGTGTGTGGTGCGGGGCGCAGCAATCGTTTGATACGTGACATAAGATCTCCTCCGTTGGCCGCCTGGGCCAGGTGGTGGGTTGAGAACTGGAGGCGTTCCAGTTCCGAGAGTGCAAGAGCCAGACGCCGCGGTTCGCCCAGTTGTCTTGCTGCGAAATCATCTGCAATGTGTTCGCGCTCGAGGCGCACGCCGCGTGAAATCCACCAGACGGCAGGGTGGAAGAACAGCAGCGCCTCGATGGCGTTTTGCAGCAGGTTGATCAGATAATCGTGGCGCCGGACGTGCGCCAGTTCGTGCGCCAGCAGCGCGTCGAGCAGGTGCGGCGGCATGCCGGTCAACAGCGCGGCGGGCACCAGCACCATGGGGCGCCAGATGCCGGCGGTGAGCGGGCTGGCGATGTTGTCGAGCACGCGCAGCCGCACGGGCCGCGTCACGCCGGCATCGTGCGCCATGCGCGACAGCCTGGTCTGCAGTTGGCCATGCGTGGCGCCCGTGTTCCTTGCGCTGCGCTCTATCCACAGCATGCCCAGCGCCATGCGCACGGCCAGCACGGCGGCGCATAGCGCCCACACGCCGACGACGGCGCGCAGCAGCAGGTCCAGGTCGGGCAGGCTGTCGGGCGCCAGCAGGGCGGCGGGCAGCAAGGCGCTGGAGTACAAGGCGCCTGTCACATCGCCGCCGGCCAGACGCAGATACAAGCCTGCCGCCGGCCATGCCAGGCAGGCCAGCAGGGCGCCGCAACCGACGGCGTAGCGCGCCTCCGGACGCGCATTGCGCAGGGCTGCCCGCGCCAGCGCCGTGGCGCAGCCGATCAGCAAGCCTTGCCACAGGAAGTGCAGCAGGGTCCAGCCCAGTGCTGGCACGAAGCCGCTCATGACTGATCGTCCTTGAGCATTTTTTCGATTTCCTCGCGTTCGGCGCGCGACACGCCCGTGCGCAGCGCCGCCAGCACCAGCGCCTTGGCCGAACCGGCAAAGGCCTTCTGCATCAATTCCTTGAGCAGATTCGTCTGCAGGCTGTCCTGCGCCTGCGCCGGCGCATACACGTGCGAGCGCTGACTTTCGTCGCGGATCAGCAAGCCCTTGCCGTGCATGATCTGCATCAGGCGCAGCACGGTGCCATACGTGATGGCCGGCTTGGCCAGCGCCATCGCCTCGTGCACCTGCTTGGCCGTGGCGGCGCCCAGCGGCCACAGCGCCTGCAGCAGATCGAGTTCGGCTGCCGTCGGTTTCGGAATGTCGTGCGTCTTGGCCATGCGGTTTTCCTCTTGCCTGAAATTCAATAAGGCTAGATTAAACCTTGTAGACAAAAATGTATACTTTAATTTTAATAAGCCTTCAAACGCCTTTCAGTACGGAGGAAAAGTCTAGACAAGGCTGTTTATAAGTGATGTGCGCAGGCGAAAAAAAAGACGCCGCAGCGTCTTTTTTTAGGCGAGGGGAGTTATCCCGCCAGCTTGGCCTTCAGCAGCTCCGTCAGCTGGGCCGGGTTGGCCTTGCCTTTGGAGGCTTTCATGGCCTGGCCGATCAGCGCATTGATGGCCGCTTCCTTGCCGGCGCGGTACTGCTCCACCGACTTGGCGTTCGCCGCCAGCACTTCGTCGACGATGGCTTCCAGGGCACCTGAGTCCGAGATCTGTTTCAGACCCTTGGCATCGATGATGGTGTCGACCAGGTTTTCGTCGCTGGATTTCGCTTCCCACATGCCGGCGAAGACTTCTTTCGCCGCCTTGTTCGAGATCGTGCCGTCGGCGATGCGCTTGAGCATGGCGGCCAGCTGCGCGGCGGAGACGGGGGCGTCGTCCAGGTCCACGCCTTCGCGGTTCAGGGTCGACGAGACGTCGCCCATCAGCCAGTTGGCGGCGGCCTTGGCGTTTTCCTTGCCGGCTTTGTCGACCACGGCGACGAAATAGGTGGCCATGGATTTCGACTGCGTCAGCACCAGCGCATCGTAGTCCGGCAGCGCGTATTCGCTGATGAAACGCGCGCGCATGGCGGCCGGCAGTTCCGGCATCGAGGCCTTGACCGTATCGATCCACGCTTGCGAGATGACCAGTGGCGGCAAGTCAGGGTCCGGGAAGTAGCGGTAATCCTGCGCGTCTTCCTTGCTGCGCATTTCGCGCGTTTCCTTGCGGTCCGGATCGTACAGGCGCGTCGCTTGCACGACCTTGCCGCCGTCTTCGATCAGTTCGATCTGGCGGCGTACTTCGACGTGCACGGCTTCTTCGATGAAGCGGAAGGAGTTCAGGTTCTTGATTTCGCAGCGGGTGCCGAATTCCTTCTGGCCGACGGGGCGCACGGAGACGTTGACGTCGCAGCGGAACGAACCTTCCTGCATGTTGCCGTCGCAAACGCCCAGCCACATGACCAGCGAGTGCAGCGCCTTGGCGTAAGCCACGGCTTCGGCGGCGCTGCGGATTTCCGGTTCCGAGACGATTTCCAGCAGCGGCGTGCCGGCGCGGTTCAAGTCGATGCCGCTCATGCCCGCGTAGTCTTCATGCAGCGACTTGCCGGCGTCTTCTTCCAGATGGGCACGCGTCAGGTTCACCGTCTTGGTGACGAATTCGCCATCTTTTTCGTAGCCGAAGGTCAGGGTGCCGCCGATGACGACGGGGTCTTCGAACTGGCTGATCTGGTAGCCCTTGGGCGAATCCGGATAAAAATAGTTTTTGCGCGCGAAGACCGAGTGCGGCGCGACGGTGGCGCCCACGGCCAGGCCGAAGCGGATCGCGCGGTCGACGGCCTGCTTGTTCATCACGGGCAGCACGCCTGGCAGGGCCAGGTCGACAGGACTTGCCTGCGTGTTGGCGTCGGCGCCGTACTTGATCGGCGAACCGCTGAAAATTTTGGATTCGGTCGTGAGCTGCACGTGGTTCTCAAGACCGATGACGACTTCCCATTGCATAGTGTTCTCGCTTATTTTTTGGTGGCGCCGCCTGGGCGGCGCGTCTGTTCTTATTAAATACCGGCAGGGCTGCGCGTATGCCAGTCCGTCACTTGCTGGAACTGGTGGGCGACGTTCAGCAGCTTCGCTTCGCCAAAATAATTGCCGATGATTTGCAGGCCGACGGGGCGCTTGCCGTTTTTCTCGCCTTCACCGAAACCGCATGGTATCGACATGCCGGGCAGGCCGGCCAGGCTGGTCGACAAGGTGTAGATGTCGGCCAGGTAGTTCGCCACCGGGTCGTCCGTCTTGTCGCCCAGGTCCCAGGCGACGGTCGGCGCGACCGGCCCCATGATGACGTCGCAGACGGCGTCCGGGCCATTCAGGACGGCGTCGAAATCCTGCGCGATCAGGCGGCGGATCTTTTGCGCCTTCAGGTAGTAGGCGTCGTAATAGCCGTGGCACAGCACATAGGTGCCGACCATGATGCGGCGCTGCACTTCCGGGCCGAAGCCCTGGGCGCGCGACTTCTTGTACATGTCCTGCAAGTCCTTGTACTCGGTGGCGCGGTGGCCATAGCGCACGCCATCGTAGCGCGACAGGTTTGACGACGCTTCGGCCGGGGCGATCATGTAGTAGGCGGGAATCGACAGGGCCGTATTCGGCAGCGAGATGTCGAC
This sequence comes from Janthinobacterium aestuarii, assembly GCF_051380835.1. Classification (NCBI taxonomy): domain Bacteria; kingdom Pseudomonadati; phylum Pseudomonadota; class Betaproteobacteria; order Burkholderiales; family Oxalobacteraceae; genus Janthinobacterium; species Janthinobacterium aestuarii. The sequence continues at coordinate 249,190 of NZ_JBNYXU010000009.1, read as the reverse complement.
CAGGGTGGCGCCCAGCTTTTCATACTGCGCCAGCGCGCCGCGCACGGCCGCTTCCACGTCCTTGGCCAGGCCTTCGCCGAAGTATTCGCGCGGCACGCCGATGCGCAAACCCGTGAGGGGTTGATCGAGGTCGCGCGAAAAATCTTCCGCCACGCCGCCCTGTTCCGGCGACAGGCTGGTCGAATCGCGCTCGTCGAAGCCGGCCATGGCACTCAAGAGCAGGGCGCAGTCTTCGGCCGAGCGGGCCATCGGGCCGCCCTGGTCCAGCGACGAGGCAAAGGCGATCATGCCGAAGCGCGAGACGCGGCCATACGTCGGCTTGATGCCGGTGATGCCGCAAAAAGCGGCTGGCTGGCGGATCGAGCCGCCCGTGTCGGTGCCGGTGGCCGCCGGCGTCAGGCCGGCCGCCACGGCGGCGGCCGAGCCGCCCGACGAGCCGCCTGGCACGGCGTGCTTGTCCCAGGGGTTCTGCACGGCGCCGAAAGCCGAATTCTCATTGCCGGAGCCCATGGCGAATTCGTCGCAATTGACTTTGCCCAAAGTGACCATGCCGGCCGCCTGGAATTTTTCCACCACGGTGGCGTCAAACGGGCTGGCGTAGTTGGCCAGCATTTTCGAGCCGGCCGTCGTGCGCCAGCCTTTCGTGACGAACAAGTCCTTGTGCGCGATCGGCACGCCCGTCAATGGCGTGGCCGTGCCGGCGGCGATACGCGCGTCCGCTTCGGCAGCTTGCGCCAGGGTCAGGGCACGGTCGACGTGCAAGAAGGCGTTCGAGTTGTCCGCTTCGATGCGGTCGAGGAAATGCGTCGCCAGCGCAACGGCGGAAATTTCCTTGTTCTGCAAAAGCGTGGACAGCTGTTTGATGGATTTTGTATGCATGGCGTTTCTATTTTGATATTCGGCAAAAAGGCGGGAACAACGCAACGGCGTGTTTATTCGATGACCTTGGGAACGAGATAGAGTCCATCCTGTACCTTCGGCGCCACGGCCTGGTAGGCGTCGCGGCGGTTCTGTTCCGTGGCCAGGTCTTCGCGCAGGCGCAGGGCGATATTGTCCATGTGGGCGGCCAGCGGGTGGCTCAGGGGCGCCACGCCATCGGTATTGACGGCTTGCATTTGTTCGGCGAGTGCAAAAATCTTGTTCAATTGGGCCAAAGACGTGACGGCCTGGTCGTCGGCCATTTCAAGTTGGGCCAGGTGGGCGATGCGTTTTACGTCGGAGAGTGTCAGGGACATGGCGAATGGCGCGGAGTGCCGCGCATTAGTATTAAGTTGGCGTTTTGATAAAACGCGGGTATTTACTGCTATTTTGCTCACAAAAATCGAGGAATGCCGCGTAACTCGCGGCTGCAAGAGTCGCACTTTTCCATGGTTTTTGAGCAAATCGCATTCAAATTATAAGGTAGAATGGCGGGTTAATGCGTTGCCGGCGCTGATGGACCGCTGCCGCAGCATAGAAAAGATTGCGCAAGCGCCAAGCGAAACCCGAAAAAATCGCCTCCATGGATTTTCAGGGTGCCTGAAAGCGCCCGCTTTGAAACTCCCCATAAACAGCTTTTGCGCAGCTCGATGCGCTACAGGACACTCATGTTTGGTTTTTTACGCAGGTATATCTCCACCGATCTGGCCATTGACTTGGGCACGGCCAACACCCTTATTTATGTACGCGGCCTCGGTATCGTCCTGGACGAGCCATCCGTCGTCGCCATCCGCCAGGAAGGCGGTCCGAATGGCAAGAAGACCATTCAGGCAGTCGGCAAGGAAGCCAAGCAGATGCTGGGCAAGGTGCCGGGCAATATCGAAGCAATCCGTCCGATGAAAGATGGCGTGATCGCCGACTTCACCGTGACCGAACAAATGCTCAAGCAATTCATCCGCATGGTGCACGACTCGAAATTCTTCCGTCCATCGCCGCGCATCATCATTTGCGTGCCTTGCGGTTCGACCCAGGTCGAGCGCCGCGCGATCCGCGAATCGGCCCTGGGCGCCGGCGCTTCGCAGGTGTACCTGATCGAAGAACCGATGGCTGCGGCCATCGGCGCGGGCTTGCCCGTGTCGGAAGCGACCGGTTCGATGGTGGTCGACATCGGCGGCGGTACCACGGAAGTGGGCATCATCTCGCTGGGCGGCATGGTCTACAAGGGTTCCGTGCGCGTGGGCGGCGACAAATTCGATGAAGCCATCGTCAACTACATCCGCCGCAACTACGGCATGCTGATCGGCGAACAGACGGCCGAAGCCATCAAGAAAGCCATCGGTTCGGCTTTCCCTGGTTCGGAAGTGAAGGAAATGGAAGTCAAGGGCCGCAACCTGTCCGAAGGCATCCCGCGTTCGTTCACCATCTCCAGCAACGAGATCCTCGAAGCGCTGACCGACCCGCTGAACAACATCGTCTCGGCCGTGAAAAACGCGCTGGAACAGACGCCGCCGGAACTGGGCGCCGACATCGCCGAAAAAGGCATGATGCTGACGGGCGGCGGCGCACTGCTGCGCGACCTGGATCGCCTGCTGATGGAGGAAACCGGCCTGCCGGTGCTGGTGGCCGAGGATCCGCTCACCTGCGTGGTGCGCGGTTCCGGGATGGCACTGGAACGTATGGACAAGCTCGGCTCGATCTTCTCCTACGAATAATCTGACAGAAGGGCCGGAAACCAATCCGGCCTTTTTTTGGTTTTGGCGTCGGCGTTTGACCGGGGCCTGCACGTTGGCGCACTGCGCCTGGCCTGATCATTGGAAGTCATGGAATACAGTCCTCCGCCACTTTTCAAACAAGGCGCCTCCGCCCGCGTCAAGATGATGGTGTTCGCCGGCATTTCTATCGCCCTGCTGCTGGTCGATTCGCGCATGCACGCGCTGACGGCCGTGCGCCAGGCAGTCGGCACCGTGCTGTATCCGGTGCAGATGGCGGCCCTGGTGCCGCGCGACGTGGCGCTTGGCGTCGGCAATTACTTTTCTTCGCTGTCCGCCCTGGAAAAACAGGTGCGCGACCTGAAGCACGAACAGATCGCCTCGGCGCAGATCCTGCAGCAGGCGCAGCTCAACATCGTTGAAAACAACCATTTGCGCAAGCTGATGGAAGCGCGCGAGCGCGTCCCCGTCAAGACCATGATGGCCGAAGTGCTGTACGACACGCGCGATTCGGCCACGCGCAAGATCGTGCTCGATCGCGGTATCCAGCATGGCGTGGAACTGGGCCGCCCCGTGATCGACAACCTCGGTGTGGTGGGACAGGTCACGCGCGTGTTCCCGTTTACTTCCGAAGTGACCTTGCTGACCGATGAAGAGCAGGCCATTCCCGTGCAGCTGCTGCGCAATGGCGTGCGCAGCGTGGCCATCGGCCGCGGCAAGTCCGGCACCATGGAGCTGCGCTTCACGGCCCCCAGCGCCGACATCCAGATCGGCGACATTGTCATTACCTCGGGCCTCGACGGCCTGTACCCGGCTGGCCTGGCCGTGGCGCGCGTGACCCTGGTCGAGCGCAATGCGCATGGCCCGTTCGGCCGCGTCGTGTGCCAGCCGCTGGCCGGCATCGAACGCAACACCCAGCTGCTCATTTTGATGACGTCGCCCGAGATTCCGCCGCGTCCGCCCGCTGAGGAAGTCAAGACGGGCCGCAAGATCGCCGGCAAGATGGCGCCAATCAAGGACCCTGCCAAGGAGGCTGCCGCTGCGGCAGCGCCTGCCGCCAAGCCGCCTGCCGCCAATGCGGCTGCGCCCGCGCCCGCAAAACCTGCTACGCCAGCGCCCGCACCAGCCGCCGTGCCACCGAAGGAAGCGACACGATGAACCGCCCGCATTACATCCTGCTGCCGGTCAGCCCCCTGTTCATCGGCTTTTCCCTGCTGTGCGCTTTTCTGCTGAACCTGCTGCCGTGGGGGCAGTTCGTCGGCGTGCCCGATTTCGTCGCCCTGGTGCTGGTCTTCTGGGGCATCCACCAGCCGCGCAAGGTCGGCATCGGCGTGGCCTTCTTCATGGGCCTGATGATGGACGTGCACGACTCGACCCTGCTGGGCGAGAATGCGCTGGCCTATACCTTGCTGTCGTATTTCGCCATCATGATGCACCGCCGCGTGCTGTGGTTCCCCATCATGACGCAGGCGCTGCACGTGCTGCCGCTGCTGCTGCTGACGCAGGCGCTGCAATTGCTGACGCGCTTGATCGTCTCGGGCCGCTTCCCCGGCTGGCTCAATTTCATCGAGAGCTTCGTCGCCGTCGCCCTGTGGCCCATCGTCACGTGGATCTTGCTCGCGCCGCAGCGCCGCGCCGTGGACCGCGACCATAACCGGCCGATCTGACGAGCGCTTGCCATGACTGAACTCAAGAACACCGAGCGCGAACTGCATTTTTTCCGCATGCGCCTGACCATCCTGGGCGCGCTCGTCTTCGTCTGCTTTTCGCTGCTGCTGGCGCGCTTCATCTGGCTGCAGGTGATCAAGCACGAGGACTATGCGACCAAGGCTGAAGACAACCGCATCGCCGTGGTGCCCATCGTGCCCACGCGGGGCCTGATCCTCGACCGCAACGGCGTGGTCCTGGCGCGTAATTACTCGGCCTATACGCTGGAAATCACGCCGTCGAAACTCAGCGCCAGCCTCGATTCCGTGATCGACGAGCTGTCGACCCTGGTGCAGATCGACATCAAGGACCGCCGCCGCTTCAAGAAGCTGCTGGAAGAATCGAAGAACTTCGTCAGCGTGCCGCTGCGCACGCGTTTGACGGACGAAGAAGTGGCGCGCTTCACGGCGCAGCGTTTCCGCTTCCCCGGCGTCGAGGTGCAGGCGCGATTGTTCCGCCAGTATCCGATGGGCGAAGTGGCCTCGCACGTGGTGGGCTTCATCGGCCGCATCAACCGCAATGAATCCAAGGCGCTGGAAGAGGGCGAGGACGCGGCCAACTACAATGGCACCGACCATATCGGCAAGGAAGGCCTGGAAAAAAGCTACGAAAAGCAGCTGCACGGCACCACCGGCTACGAAGAAGTGGAAGTGTCGGCCGGCGGGCGCGCCATGCGCACCTTGTCGCGCACGGCGGCCACCCCCGGCAACAACCTGATCCTGTCGATCGACATCGAACTGCAAAAAGTGGTCGAGGAAGCGTTCGGCGAATGGCGCGGCGCGGCCGTGGCCATCGACCCGGCCACGGGCGACATCCTCGCCTACGTGTCCAAGCCCGGCTACGACCCGAATCTGTTCGTCGACGGCATCGACCAGCAAAGCTGGAACGAACTCAATACCTCGCTGGACCGGCCGATGGTCAACCGTCCCCTGTCCGGCACCTACGCGCCCGGCTCGACTTTCAAGCCATTCATGGCGCTGGCCGCACTGGAACTGGGCAAGCGTACGCCGAGCCAGTCGATTTCCGATCCCGGTTTCTTCATCCTCGGCGGGCACACCTTCCGCGACGACAAGGTGGGCGGCCATGGCACGGTGGACATGCACAAATCCATCGTCGTCTCGTGCAACACCTATTACTATCAGCTGGGCCGCGACATGGGCATCGACGCCATTCACGACTTCATGAAGCCGTTCGGCTTCGGCCAGCTGACGGGCATCGACCTGAATAACGAAAAGACGGGCGTGCTGCCGTCGACGGAATGGAAGCGCAACCGCTTCAAGACGCCGCAGCAGAAAAAATGGGTGGGCGGCGACACGATTTCGGTGAGTAACGGCTCCGGCTACAATTCCTACACGCCGCTGCAGATCGCCCACGCGACAGCCAACCTGGCCAATAACGGCGTGGTGATGAAGCCGCATCTGGTGAAGATCATCGAAGACGCGGCCACGCGTGCGCGTACATTGACGGTGCCCAAGGAAAGCTACCGCATTCCGCTCAAGCAGGAAAACATCGACACCATCAAGCGCGCCATGGTGGGCGTGACGAGCGAGCAGGGCGGCACGGCCGCGCGCATCTTCACCGGCGTGCAGTACACGGTGGGCGGCAAGACGGGTACGGCGCAGGTGGTGGGCATCAAGAAAAACGAGAAGTACAATGCCAAGCTGCTGGCCGAGCGCCTGCGCGACAACGCCCTGTTTACGGCCTTCGCGCCGGCCGACAAGCCGCGTATCGCGATCGCCATCGTGGTGGAAAACGCGGGCTTCGGCGCCGGCGTGGCCGCTCCGATCGCGCGCAAGGCGCTCGACTACTACCTGCTGGGCAAGCGCCCGAGCGACAAGGAAAAGGACACCACCAAGGTGCCCAAGGAAGATGTCGACGAAGTGCGCACCCTGGAAGAAATCACGGACGAGCAGGCCGCCCCGGCACCTGCCAGGCAATAAGGAAGCACATGCCCATTAACGAGAGGCGCTCGCTGTGGCGGCGCGCCAAACCCTACCTGGCGGTGTTCGATCCGCCGCTGATGATCATCATCCTGATGCTGCTCAGTACCAGCTTGCTGACCCTGTATTCGGCCAGCATCGGCATCCCCGGCAAGATCGAGGATCACCTGCGCAACATCCTGCTGTGCTTTTTCGTCATGTGGGTGGCGGCCAACGTCACGCCGCAGATGATGATGCGCATCGCCGTGCCCGTGTACACGGTATCGGTGATCCTGCTGGTGGCCGTGGCGCTGTTCGGCACCATCAAGCTCGGTGCGCGGCGCTGGCTGCATATCGGCGTGATCGATATCCAGCCGTCCGAATTCCTGAAGATCGCCACGCCGCTGATGCTGGCCTGGTTCTTCCAGCATAATGCGGGCGCCCTGCGCTGGAAGTCGTTCCTGATGGCGGCCGTGCTGCTGCTGGTGCCCGTCTACCTGATCGCGCGCCAGCCCGACCTGGGCACGGCGCTGCTGGTGGTGGCGGCCGGCTTTACCGTCATCTTCCTGGCCGGCCTGTCGTGGAAGGTGCTGGCCGGCTTGCTGATCACCTTTGTTTCCTGCCTGCCGATCGCCTGGTCGCACCTGCATGATTACCAGCGCGACCGCGTGATGATGCTGATCGACCCGACCAAGGACCCGCTGGGCAAGGGCTTCCATATCATCCAGTCCATCATCGCCATCGGTTCCGGCGGCATGACGGGCAAGGGCTGGACGCACGGCACGCAGGCCCACCTGGAATTCGTTCCGGAGCGCACGACCGATTTTATTTTTGCCGTATATTCCGAGGAATTCGGCCTGGTCGGTAACTTGATCCTGATGCTGATGTATTTGCTGCTGGTGGGACGGGGGATGATGATCGCCGCCAACGCCCCCAGTTTTTTCACTCGCCTGCTGGCAGGAGCGATAACTATGATTTTCTTTACGTACGCCTTTGTAAACATGGGCATGGTCAGCGGCATCGTGCCGGTGGTCGGCGTCCCCCTCCCATTCCTCAGCTATGGCGGCACCGCGCTGCTGACCCTGGGCGTGGCCACCGGTATCCTGATGAGTATTCAGCGCCACCGCAAGCTGGTGCAGACCTGATGCGGGCGCCTTTCGACATCTTCGCCATGCGCGGATTGAGCCTGGCGGTCTTGCTGACCCTGGCCGCCTGCGGCACCACGCCGCAAAAGCCCGCATCGAATAACGTGCCGCTGCCATCCGGCGGCAAGGTCAAGGTGCCCGTGCGCCAGGATCCCACCTTGCCGGTATTGCCGGCGGCCGGCTCCGGGCGCGGCGGCTACTATAAGGATGACGGTCCGGGCGACAATCCGCCCGCCAACCTGCGCGACGTGCCCGATGCGGAAGTGCGCAACGAGCCGTATTCGACGCGCTCGAACCGCCCGTATGTCGTCTTCGGCAAGACCTACACGCCGATCACCGACAACGAACCGTTCAAGCAGAAGGGCACGGGCACCTGGTATGGCAAGAAGTTCCATGGCCAGCGTACCTCGTCGGGCGAAATCTACGATATGTACAAGATGACGGCGGCCCACCCGACCTTGCCGATTCCATCGTATGCGCGCGTGACGAGCATCGACAGCGGCCAGCAGGTGATCGTGCGCATCAACGACCGCGGCCCGTTCCACGCCACGCGCGTCATCGACGTGTCCTATACGGCGGCGCTGAAACTGGGCTTCCTGGGCAAGGGCAGCCACCAGGTGGTCGTCGAGCGCCTGCTGCCGGCCGATATCGATGCCATTCTGGCGGCCCGTGCGGCGCCAAAGCCGGTGCCGTCGGTGGTGGCCATTTCCATCGATACGCCCGTGGAAACGGGCGCTGTGGTGCAGCCGGAAGTGGCGTCGCAGATGCTGCCCGTCGATGCGACGGTGGCGATGCCTGCTCCGGCGGCGCTGGCCAGCGGCTTCTATTTGCAGCTGGGCGCCTACTCGCGCGCCGACAATGCGGAATCGGGGCGTTCGCGCCTGGCGCCGTACGCGGCAGCCTTGGGTACGCTGGGCGTGGTGCAGGCAGGTAACCTGTTTCGCCTGTACGGCGGACCGTTCTCCAGCCGTGCCGAGGCGGCACGTGCGGCGGCGAATTTGCCGGAATCGACGGGCATCAAGCCCATCGTCATCGAAAGATAAGCGTAGGCCGGATGAGGCGCAAGGCACCGTAACCCGACGCAATTGTCAGCAGTCATTTACAGGAGCGCAGTTCCTGCTCCGGGAACTGCGCCTTGATTTTCTCCAGCCGTGCGCGCGTGGCCGCGTCGAGGTCGCGGAACTGGTAAGCGAATTGCTTGCTGGCGCTGTAGCGCGGCGCGACGCGGGCGCTGTGCACACCCTGTTTGTTGAGCATTGCCAGCTGGCTTTGCGCGCTCGTTTCCGACTTGAATACGCCCAGTGAAATGCCCCAGCGCAGCGGGCTGCTTTCGTTCATGATGAAGTAATTCGTCACGCCCAGCTGCTTCAATTCGCCGGCCTTGCGGTCGGCGCCTTCCTTGCTGCCCTGCGGCGGGATATACACCATGTAGCTGGAAATGTCCTGGCCGGCCACGTTGCGGCGCGACTGGCGGTCGCCCAGGTCCAGCGCCGCCGCTTGCGCTTCGAAGCGGCGGCCGTCGGCCAGCAGGAAATTGCCCACTTCCGTGCACGCATACGATGGCGGCGCCGCTGGTGCTGCCGCTGCCGCTGGTGCTGCCGCTGCCGCGCCTTCGGCTGCTGGTAGCGCGACAGGCGCCGTGGCCTGCTCCTGCGTCAGCAAGGTGAGCTTGCTCGCCTGCAGCTGGTTTTTCAGGCGCGCCGGTTCGCGCGTCTCGGTGCGAAAACTGCCCAGATAACCCTGGCCGATGGCCAGCACCAGCAGGTTGACGCCGGCCAGCAGCCCGAAGACGAATTTCAGCATACGTGGTTTCCTTGTGTTCCTGCGGCCCCGGCGCGCGCGGCCGCCTGCAGGCCGATCATGACGATATTATCGACCAGGTGCAGCGGTACCGCCAGCGCCAGGGCCGGTGCGATGCGCGGTGCGGCACCGCCAGACAGCAGGCAGGCGCTGGCGCCGTGCATGCGCACGGCGCGTTCGATGGCCCCCGCCTGCGCGGCCAGGCAGCCGGAGAGGATGGCATCGTCCGTGTTGTCGGCAAAGCCGGCCGGCAGCATGGCGTCGCTGGCGATTTGCGGCAGCTGCGCCGTGTTGCGCGCCAGCGAACTGGCCATCAGTCCCAGTCCCGGCAAGATCATCCCGCCGAGGAAAACGCCATCGGCCGTGATGGCGTCGATGGTGGTGGCCGTGCCGCAATTGGCGACGATGACGGCCTGGCCAGGCGCCAGCGCCTGCGCGCCGATGGCGGCGGCAAAGCGGTCGCAGCCCAGCTGCGACGGCGCGCGGTAGCCGTTCGTGAGGCCCGCCAGCTGCGGCAGCGAGGTAAAGTTACGCGGCGCGACCGGCAGCATGGCGCGCAGGCGCGTGCCGATATTGGCGCCCGCCACGTTCGACAGCAGCGCCTCATGGATGGCCAGTTGCGCCCATTGCGCGGCCAGGGTGTCGATCTGCGCATGCGCGACGGCGCCGCTGGCCAGCCAGCCGCCAGCGGCACTGTCGGCGGCCACGAGTGCCCATTTGATGCGCGTGTTGCCGGCGTCGATCAGCAGCAGCATGTGCTTACTCTCCCAGCAGGCGCAAGGATACGTCGCCGGACATGACTTCCTGCAGGCCGCCATCGGTGCGCAGCAGCAGGCGGCCCAGGTGATCCACGCCGGCCGCCACGCCTTGCTGCAGCAGCTGGCCATTGTCGAGGATTTTCACGTGCTGGCCCTGCCATGCATGCAGCAGGTTCCAGCGCTCCGTAAACGGCGCAAAGCCCGTGTCGTCGAATTCGGCCAGCACGCCGGCCAGGCGGCTGAGCAGCGCCGCCACCAGGGTATTGCGTTCCATCTGCGCCAGCCAGGGCACGGCCGAGACGCTGCGGCCGATCTGCCGTTCCAGCGCATCGGGCATCAGCAGATTGATGCCGCAGCCGATGACGGCCCACACGCCGCCGTCGGGCGCCTGCTGCGTTTCGACGAGGATGCCTGCCAGTTTATGGCCATCCTTGAGCATGTCGTTCGGCCACTTCAGCTGCACCGGCACGCCCAGCGAGGACATGGTTTCGGCCAGCGCCACGCCGACGGCCAGCGGCAATCCCACCAGTTGATGCAGCGGTCCCTTGAAGCGCCAGGCCAGCGAGAACATCAGGCTGGCGTCCGCCTGCGACACCCACGGCCGTCCGGCGCGCCCCCGTCCGGCCGTCTGTTGTCCCGCGATGCGCAGGGTGGGGACGGCCAGGGTGGCGCAGCGCGCCAGCAGGTCGGCGTTGGTCGATCCCGTTTCATCGACCACTTCGATGGCCACGTGGGAGGCGCCGGTGGCGCAATGGGCGGCGATGGCCGCGCTGTTCAAGTCTGAGTGCTTCGTCATGGTAATAGGGTCAGTTGCGCGCCTTGTGCGGCGCATTCGCGAAGGCCCGGTCGTACACGGCATTGGGCAGCGCGCGCAGCAGCTTGGCGACGAGGCCCATCTGCCACGGGATCACGCGGTAGCTGTCGCCGTCGGCGATGGCACGCGCGGCGCGTGCGGCGAATTTTTCGGCCGGCATCAAAAAGGGCATGCGGTAGGCGTTGTGGCGCGTCATCGGCGTGTCGATGTAGCCGGGCGTGATGGTGACGACCTTGATGCCGGCCGGTTTCAATTCCAGGCGCAGCGATTCGCAGTAGCTGATGACGGCCGCCTTCGAGGCGCTGTAGGCTTCGGCGCCGGGCAGGCCGCGGATACCTGCCACGCTGCCGATGCCCACCAGGCGTCCGCTGCCCTGGCTTTTCATGGCGGCGATGAAGGGCGCGAAGGTGGCGACGGTGGCCGTGACGTTGATGGCCATGAGGCGGGCGAAGGCGTCGAGGTCTTCCGCGTGCTCGCTCAGGGTGCCGTAGGATACGCCGGCGCTGGCGATGACGACGTCGATGCCGCCGGCATGGGCGATGAAGTCATCGGCCGCGCTTTTCAGGGCGGCGTGGTCGCAGACATCGACGGCGTAGGCGCGGTGGCGTTCAGGGTGGGGCAGGGAAGCGATCAGTTGCCGCAGTGTGTCGCCGCGGCGGGCCAGCAAGCCCAATTGGGCGCCCTGGCGCGCGTACCGCAGCGCCAGGGCGGCGCCCAATCCGCTCGACGCGCCCGTGATGAAAACGCGATGCATCAGGCGATGCCCGGGCGCGCCAGGGAAGTGGCCATGCTTATTTCTTTTCCGCTTTGGCTTTCGCGACCAGCACGTCCATCACGGTGAGCGCCTGGGCGTTCAGCTGCTCTTCGTTCTTGGCCGACTTGCTGCCCTGATCGGCTTGCGAAGGCGACGTGATGTAGCGGCCATCGATGGCGATCATGGGCCAGAACGTGACGTTATAGCCCTGCATCATGGCGTCCGCACGGCGCACGCGGGCCGAGATGCCCATCGAGCGGTAGGTGTCGATGAACTTCTGGCGGTCCACGCCCTGCTTGGCGACGAAGTCGAAGACGGCGTCGTCGGTATTCAGGCGGTTGCGTTCCACGTGCATGGCGTGGAAGACGCTGGTGTGCAGCTTGTCGACCAGGCCCATGGCTTGCAGGGTGAAGAACAGCCGCTGCTGCGGCGCCACGCTTTCATCGCGCGACACGTGCACGCGCTTGAAGACGATATTGTCGCCCTGTTTCTTGACCCAGGCGGCCAATTGCGGTTCGAGCACGTTGCAATGCGGGCAGTAATAGGCGAAGAATTCCGTCACTTCGATTTTCTTGCCCGATTCCGTCGCCTGCGGCGTGGGCAGGGTTTCGTATTCGACGCCGTTTTTCGGGTCGGCCGGCGAGGCCGATGCGCCCATGGCGGCGGTGCACAGTGCGGCGGCGATCAGGATGTTCTTCAGAAAACGCATGCTGGTTCCTTATTTTTGGTTGCGGACGACGGCGACATCGATGCCGTTTTCAGACAGTTTGGTGCGCGCGCGGTTCATCGCTTCGAGCTGGTTGAACGGCCCGACGCGCACGCGGTGCAGCACGCCGGCATCGGTGCTGCGGTCGCTGATGGCCGCTTCGAAGCCGAGCAGCGCCAGTTTGCCGCGCGTGCTTTCGGCGTCCGACATGTCATGGAAGGCGCCAGCCTGCAGATAATAAATCCATTTGTCGCTGGCTGCATCGGCCTTGGCTTCTTTCACGTCGGCCTTCGCTTGCGGTGCTGGTGCCGCCGCTGGTGCCGCCGCTGGCGTTTTCGGCGCCGGCTTGTCTTTCAACGTACCGATCAATTCCTGCAGCGCATCCGGTGGCGGCGCCTTCGGTTGCTGCGCTGGCGCTGGCGCCGGTGCGGCAGGCTGCGTCGGCGTGACGATCTCGCGTGGCTCCTTGGAGAAGTCGCGCGCCGCTTCCTTGGCCGCTTCCTTGTTGCCGTACATCGGCTTGTTCGGGTCGGCGATCTGGCCGGCCGTCGGTTCGGCCGATTTGCCGGCCTTGCCCGACTTGTCGGTGAACGGCGAGGCGCCCTTGGTGATCACCAGGGCGACCACGACGGCGATGCCAAGGCCGATGACCAGGCCGATGATGATGCCGACCAGGGTGTTGCCCTGCTGGCGCCGGGTCGAAGAGAAGCGGGAAACATGATTCATTGACGGTTTGACCTTCGCGATTACATTTTGTTTGGCGCGGACACGCCGATCAGTGCCAGGCCGTTGCGCAATACCTGGCGCGCGGCGATGACGAGAGCCAGGCGGGCCATCTTGACGGCTTCGTCCTCGACCAGCACTTTTTCGGCGAAGTAGAAGCTGTGCAGGTTGGCGGCCAGGTCGCGCAGGTAGAAGGCGACTTGATGCGGTCCCAGTTCCGCTTGCGCGCGCGCCAGCATTTCCGGGTAGGCGGCCAGGGTCGCCAGCAGGGTCGCTTCCGTCGGCGCCGTGAGTGGGGACAAATCAACGCCGGCAACCGTGCTTTCATCGCCGCCCCAGTTTTCCAGGATGCGGCAGATGCGCGCATGCGCGTACTGCACGTAATAGACGGGGTTTTCATCGGTGGTTTTCAGCGCCACGTCGACGTCGAAGACGAATTCCGTGTCGGCCTTGCGCGAGATCAGGAAGAAGCGCACGGCGTCGCGGCCCTTGGCGATGTCGCCGCCGCCCGACCATTCGATCAGGTCGCGCACGGTCACGTAGGAGCCGGCGCGCTTCGAGATCTTGACCTCTTCGCCGTCCTTCATGACGGTGACCATCTTGTGCAGCACGTAGTCGGGGTAGCCTTGCGGGATGCCCATGTCGACGGCTTGCAGGCCGGCGCGCACGCGGGCGATGGTGCCGTGGTGGTCGCTGCCCTGGATATTGATGGCCTGCACGAAGCCGCGCTGCCATTTCGCCAGGTGATACGCGACGTCGGGCACGAAATACGTGTAGGTGCCGTCCGTCTTGCGCATCACGCGGTCCTTGTCGTCGCCGAAGTCGGTGGTGCGCAGCCACAGCGCGCCATCCTGCTCGTAGGTATGGCCGGCCTTGATCAGGGTTTCCACGGCGCTGTTGACCTTGCCGTCCGCGTACAGCGACGATTCCAGGTAGTAATTGTCGAACTTCACGCCGAAGGCTTGCAAGTCGATGTCCTGCTCGTTGCGCAGGTAGGTGACGGCGAACGGGCGGATTGAATCGATGTCTTCCACGTTGCCGTTGGCCGTGGCTGGCTGGCCATCGCTGGCCGAGACGGTCTTGCCGGCCTTGAAGTCGTTGGCGATATCGGCGATGTAGTCGCCGTTGTAGGCGGACTCGGGCCATTCGGCGTCGCCGGGCTTGAAGCCGCGCGCGCGCGCCTGCACGGAGTTGGCCAGGGTCTGGATCTGCACGCCCGCGTCGTTATAGTAGAACTCGCGCGTCACCTGGTAGCCTTGTGCGTCGAACAGCGAGGACAGGGCGTCGCCCAGGGCCGCCTGGCGGCCGTGGCCCACGTGCAGCGGACCGGTCGGGTTGGCCGAGACGAATTCCAGGATGACTTGCCTGCCGGCGCCTGCCGTGCTGCGGCCATAGCTGTCGGCTTCGCTCAGGATGGTTTTCACGACGGCCTGCTTGGCGGCGTTTGACACGCGCACGTTGATGAAGCCGGGACCGGCGATTTCCACTGCCTCGACCAGACCCTTGCCGGCCGGGTTGGCCAGCACGGCCGTCACGATGGTTTGCGCCAGTTCGCGGGGATTCTGTTTCAGCTGCTTGGCCAGTTGCATGGCGATATTGCAGGCGACGTCGCCATGCGATGCATCGCGTGGTCGCTCGAGCACCACGGTAGGCTCGAGCGTAGTGCCGGCCAGGACGGGAGCGAGGGCGGCCTGGAACAGGGCGATGATTTCTTGTTTCTGTTGGGCGAGCATGAGCAGGATGGCGGTGGAACCGCGTTAAGAATGAATAGAATGAATCAAAAAGCAAAACGGACGGCAAGTACACAAGCCGCCCAGACTGCGTTAATTATACTGGTTTGCTGCCGGGAACAATACGCCAGCCGGCAGTGTTCCCGTGCTGGCGCGTTTCACGATATTATCAGGACAGCATGCCCATGTTGGTGCGCGAAAACATCAGCATGGCGCATTCTGCTTGTATATATGCAGTTTTTTGCCGCAATTTACATGTATCGCTGCAATCGCTTGGGCCAGAGGGCGCCACAAACGCTACAATCGACCCTTTATTGATGACGTGCGGCCGCGACTTTGCCTCCATGCAGCCCGCCGCGCGCAGCCACACCGGATAACTATGAACAAGCGCCCCACGCTGAAATTGAAAACCAAGCCGGCGCCAGGCCAGGCTCCTGCCGCACCGAAATTGCGTCCCAGCTACCATCCCGACCTGAAGCCGGTCTTGCAGCCAGGCTTCCAACCCGATTTGCGCGCCGACTCGCTGGCGTTTTGCCTGCTGGGCGCGGCCAATGCCGTGGCGCAAGTGCGCACGGGCACGGCCCTGCCGCAGGCGCTGGCCAAGGTGTTTACGCAATCGAACGCCAGCCCGCAGGCGCGCGGCGCCATCCAGGATATTTCCTACCGTACCATGCGCCAGCTGGGCCGCAGCGAAACCCTCGTCGGCCTGATGACGTCGAAGGCGCCCGAGCCGCCGATGCTCGCGGCCTTGCTGTGCTGCGCGCTGTCCTTGATGTCGGCCGAGCCGGGCGAGCAGCCGTATGAGGAATTCACGGTGGTCGACCAGGCCGTCACCGTCGCCACCTCGCACCCTGACCTGGCGCACGCCAAGGGCATGGTCAACGCCGTCTTGCGCCGTTTCTTGCGCGAGCGCAAATCCTTGCTGGAAGCGGCCCTGCAGCAGCCGTTGGCGCAATGGAATTATCCGCAGTGGTGGATCGACTCGCTGCGCCTGGCCTATCCGCGCGACTGGCAAGCCATTTTGACGGCCGGCAACGCCGTGCCGCCATTGACCTTGCGCGTGAATCGCCGCAAGAGCACGGTCGAAGCCTACCTGGCCGTGCTGCAGGAAGCGGGCATCGCCGCGCGCCAGGTAGGAGCGTTCGCCGTGCGCCTGGACAAGCCGATCGGCGTGGCCTTGATTCCCGGCTTCGAGCAGGGCGTCGTTTCCGTGCAGGATGCTGGCGCGCAACTGGCCGCACCGCTGCTGGACTTGCAGGACGGCATGCGCGTGCTCGATGCTTGCGCGGCGCCGGGCGGCAAGACCTGCCACATCCTGGAACTGGCCGACGTGCAGGTGACCGCCATCGACGCGGACGCCAAGCGTTTGCCGCGCATCGCGGAAAACCTCGAGCGCCTGGGCCTGGACGCCACCCTGAAGGCGCAGGATGCGCAATCGAGCGCGTGGTGGGACGGCCAGCAGTACGACCGCATCCTGGCCGACGTGCCGTGCACGGCCTCGGGCATCGTGCGCCGCCATCCCGATATCCGCTGGTTGCGCCGCAAGGGCGACGCGTTCCAACTTGCAACACTTTCATCCAAAATTCTGGACAACCTGTGGCAGATGCTGCGCCCCGATGGTAAATTGCTGTTCGTGACATGTTCATTGTGGCCGCAGGAGTCCGAGGCACAGGCGGCGGCATTTGCGGTGCGCAATAATGCGACCCGATTGACAGCGCCTGGCCAGCTGTTGCCGACCGGCAGCGCGGAGCAGGACCACGACGGTTTGTTCTATGCGCTATTCCAAAAAAATGCGGCTTGAGCGATTCGTCGAACCTTATCCTACGGACTACACCGGCACACCTGTGACAACACGACTCTTCCGACTCCTGGCCCTGCTGCTGATGCTGGCATGTACCATGCCACGCGCGCATGCCGCCGATATGGTCGAGATCACCCGTGCCTACATCGAGGCTAGCGAAGAGGGCTACAAGCTGGCCGCCACGTATTCCTTCGAGCTCAATCACGACCTCGATGATGCCGTGCAGCATGGCGTACCCCTGTTTTTCACGACGGAAATCGAACTGACCCGGCCCCGCTGGTACTGGTTCGATGAAAAGGCCATCGTCGCGCGCCAGACCAGCCGGCTGTCGTACAACGTGCTCACGCGCCAGTATCATGTGTCGGGCGGCGGCTTGCAGCAAAGCTTTCCCACGCTCGACGATGCGCTGTTCCTGATCCGCCGTCCCAGCCGCTGGCTGGTGGCGCCGCGCGGCGCGCTGAAAGTGGGGCAGACGTATAACGTCACCTTGCGCATGGGCATGGACCGCGATTACCTGCCCAAGCCGATACAGGTCAATGCCTTCAATAACAGCGACTGGCGCCTGGCTTCGAATAAAAAAACCTTCTTGTATACGGCGGAGTAGTGAGTCAAGCATTGCGCTATCTGCTGGTGGTGGGCGGCGGCATTGTCAGTATCCTGCTGTTCCTGCTGGCGTCGGCTTCCGACAATTCCGGCTTTTTCGACCGTTACTACACCTGGCTGCTGGGCCTGAACGCGGCCGTGGCCGTGTCCCTGCTGGCGCTGGTGGGCATTTCCCTGGCCCGCCTGTACGCGCGCTACAAGAGCGGCAAGTTCGGCTCCAAGCTGATGACGCGCCTGGTGATGCTGTTCGCCGCCGTCGGCATCCTGCCGGGTCTCGTGATTTTCCTTGTCTCCGTGCAATTCGTCTCCCATTCCATCGAATCCTGGTTCAACGTCAAGATCGAAGCGGCGCTGGAATCGGGGATTGAGCTGGGCCGTGCCGGTCTCGATGCGGCCTTGGTCGAGCTCGACCACCGGGGCCACAAGGCGGTCGAAGAAATGGGCGCCGACCCGGTGGCCGGCCCGGCCGTGCTGACCAGCCTGCTGCGCGAAGAGGGCATGCAAAATGCCATGCTCGTCAGTGGCGACGGCGTGCTGCTGGCCAGCGCCGGACCGCACAGTGCGGCCGACTTGCCGACGCCGGCCATGCTGGTGCAGGCGGCCTCGCCGGCCGGCTATGCCTCGGCCGAAGGGGGGCTGGAATTGCACGACGATGGCACGGAGTCGGGCGGCGGCGGTTTCCGCTCGGGCCTGCCGGCGTCGCTGGAAACGGCGGCCAGCCTGCGCCTGCGCGTGCTGGTGGCCGTGCCGGGGCCGTCCGTCTCGCCCCGCTACCTGCAACTGCTGCAGGCCGTGCCGCCCAAGCTGGCGACGAATGGCGAAGTGCTGCGCGCCGCCTACAGCGAATACAAGGAACGTTTCGTCGCGCGCGTGGGTCTGCGCAAGATGTACATGGAAATCCTCACCTTGACCTTGCTGCTGGCCATCTTTGGCGCCATCGGCAGCGCTTTCCTGATCGCGGGCAATTTGGCCCAGCCACTGCTGCTGCTGGCTGAAGGTACGCGCGCCGTGGCCGAGGGCGACTTGTCGCCGCGTCCCATCGTCGCTACCAAGGATGAACTGGGCACCTTGACGCAGTCGTTCAACATCATGACGCGCCAGCTGCTCGATGCGCGCACGGCCGTGGAAAGCAACCGCGCCGCGCTGCAAAACGCCAAGGCCCACCTGGAATCGGTGCTGGCGAACATGTCGGCCGGCGTGATGGTGCTCGACGGCGACTTCAAGCTGGTGACTTGCAACGAGTCGGTCGAGCGCATCCTCCAGCATTCGGGCACGAGCATGGTGGGCCAGCCGCTGGCGCATATTGCTGGAATGGAAGAGTTTGGCGGCGCCATCATCAGCGCCTTCACGGCGCAAAGCGCGCAATCGGCATCGGGCCGCAACCAGCAGCGCCTGCACTGGCAGCGGCAGATCGAGATTCCGCGTCGCCTGGGCAGCAGTGCCGACGAGCATGACATCACCCTGCTGGCGCGCGGCTCGCGCCTGCCGCTGGAGTCGGGCAGCGGCTACATCGTCGTGTTCGATGATATTTCCGACGTCATTTCCGCGCAGCGCTCGATCGCCTGGGGCGAGGTGGCGCGCCGCCTCGCGCATGAAATCAAGAATCCGCTTACACCCATCCAGCTGTCGGCCGAGCGCCTGCAGATGAAGCTCGAAGGCAAGCTGGAGCAGCCCGATGCGGACCTGCTCAGCCGCGCCACCACCACCATCGTCAAGCAGGTCGACGCGATGAAGCGCATGGTCGACGACTTCCGCGACTATGCGCGCACGCCGCCGGCCGTGCTCGTGCCGCTGCGCCTGAACGAGCTGATCGAAGAGATACTGAACCTGTACCTGCGCGGCGACGATGGCGACATCATCCACCCGCTGCTGGCGGCGAATCTGCCGATGGTGATGGGCGATCCGACTCAGTTGCGCCAGGTGATTCACAACCTGCTGCAGAACGCGCAGGACGCCATGGCCGACCTGCCGCCGGACTCGCCGCATCCGCGGATTGACGTAAGGACGGAAGCAATTCATTATCGCAGTGCGGACGGCGGCGTGAATATCGCCGTGCGGCTGGCCATCACGGACAATGGTCCTGGTTTTGCGCCAAAAATCCTGGCGCGCGCGTTCGAGCCGTATGTGACCTCGAAGGCCCGCGGCACGGGATTGGGCCTGGCGATGGTCAAGAAAATTATCGATGAACACGGCGGACGCATCGATATCGAGAACCGGGTCGACGGCAATGGCGCTTCGGTGGTCATTTTGCTGTTAAAGTTAGCTCCCGACACTCCTGCCCAGGAATTCCTGGCGTGAGGGTCTGGTTTAGTATTTAAAACACTAATAAAATCATAGTTGTCCGCCGCGTGCATCTTGTGCGCGACGGCCGGCGAAATGAGGAAGGCAAGACACGAATGGCAAACATACTCGTAGTGGATGATGAAATGGGTATCCGTGAGTTGCTCTCGGAAATTTTGGGCGACGAAGGACATGCTATCCAGCTGGCCGAAAATGCGCAGCAGGCGCGCGAAGCGCGTGCCGCCGGTGCGCCGGATCTGGTATTGCTGGATATCTGGATGCCCGACACCGATGGCGTCACCCTGCTCAAGGAGTGGCAGCGCGATGGCTTGCTGACCATGCCGGTGATCATGATGTCGGGCCACGCCACCATCGATACGGCGGTCGAGGCGACGCGCATCGGTGCCATGAACTTCCTGGAAAAACCGATTGCCCTGCAAAAACTGCTGAAGGCGGTCCAGCAAGGCTTGACGCGGGCCCAGGAAACCGTGCGCGCGCCGAGCGTGGCGCCGCGTCCCGTGGCGCCCGTGGTGGCAGAGGAAAGCAGCCATCCCGTGCCCAGCTTTGCCGGCAGTGCGCCGCAACAGCTGATGGTGCGCCCAGGCATCGCCGTACCGGCGGTGGCCGAAGGCCATGGCTACAACCTGTCGTTCGACTTGCCGCTGCGCGAGGCGCGCGATGCGTTCGAGCGCATGTATTTCGAACACCACCTGGGCCGCGAAGGCGGCAGCATGACCCGCGTGGCGGAAAAAACGGGCCTGGAACGCACTCATCTGTACCGCAAACTGAAACAGCTGGGCGTCGAACCGGGCAAGCTGGCCAAGAAAGGCCTGTGACGTCAGCCGTACGGCGTCCGACGCCGCTGACCCTGGTCAGCGGTGGTCGCGCCGCCGAGCGCGAAGCGGCCATCGCGCAAGCCTTGCAGCTTGGCCACGCGACCGCCGTGATCCTCGAGGGGCTCGCCGACGGCAACGCCATCCTGGCCGACCTGGCCGAACAAACTTCCCCTCCTCCATCGTTTCCATTGCAACTGTTGCGCATCGCGCCCGGTTGCCTGTGCTGCAGCGGCAATCTCGTATTGCGTGTAACATTAAATCGTCTGCTGCGCCATCCACCCGCGCGCCTGTTCATCAGCCTGGCCGACGCCTCGCACATCGAACAGCTGCGCACCTGGCTGACCGCCAGTCCCTACGATGTCCTGCTGGCGCTGGAACCGGACTTGATTGTTTCCTCAGCGTAGTTTCCTGATCGTCTTACCGCAGTCGCAGTTTGCATCTCGTTACAACTCTGTAGCCCGCAGGGTGGCATTGCCGCTTGAAATGGCGGTGTGGGAACCCCACCTCTGTCCTGAAACCGCAAGAGTTTCTCTTGCTTGAGCGAAGGATGCAAAATGAACCTGATCTATAACAGCGAACAATATAGCGTCGTGGAATTCGGCGTCGATGGCGACCTGGAAGCCCTGCGCTTTGGCGGCTATGAAATCGTCGACAAGGGGGGCAAGCGAGAAACGTTTATCGCCGGCATCCTTGCGCAAAACTTCCGCCGCGACGTCACGGAATTGATCGCCAGCGAACCGAGCATGGAAGAGATCGATGAATTCTTGGGCAGCTACGATTCCCTCATGAGCCAGCCCGTCCTGTTGCACTGATGTGATGGCCATCGCCGCCATACCAATCCGCCAGGCGGCGTGGTATGGTGGCCGTGTTATCCCGCTGCAAACAGACCATGTGCCAACTTCTCGGAATGAATTGCAATGTCCCCACGGACATTGTCTTTAGTTTTACCGGCTTCGCCATGCGCGGCGGCCATACCGATACCCACCATGACGGCTGGGGCATCGCCTTTTTCGAGGGCGCCGGCGTGCGCCATTTCGTCGACCACCAGGCGGCCATCGCCTCGCCCGTGGCCGAACTGATCAAACGCTACCCGATCAAGTCGCGCAATGTCATCGCGCATATCCGCAAGGCCACGCAAGGCCAGGTGGCGCTGGAAAACTGCCACCCCTTCGTGCGCGAACTGTGGGGCCGCTACTGGGTCTTTGCCCACAATGGCGATTTGAAGGATTTCAATCCCGTGCTGACGGGCAGTTACCGCCCCGTCGGCTGCACCGACAGCGAACGGGCTTTCTGCTACCTGCTGCAAGAGCTGCATGCGCGCTTTGGCGACGCCCCGCCGGCCTTGCCGCAACTGCATGCCGCCCTGGCGCAGTTGTTGCCCAGCATCGCGGCCCACGGCACGTTCAACATGATGCTGTCGAGCGGCGAGGCGCTGTTTGCCCATTGCTCGACCAGCTTGCACTATCTGGTGCGACAACATCCGTTCCCAACTGCTAAACTCTCCGATGAGGACCTGAGCGTGGACTTTTCCCAGGTGACGACGCCCCAGGACAGAGTGGCCGTGATCGTTACCCAGCCGCTGACGACGAATGAACAATGGACGGCGTTTGCGCCCGGCGAATTGAAATTATTTGTCGACGGGATGGTGCAAGACACGCCAGTAGCCTAATTTGTTGACGACAATAAACTGGATTGCTGCCAAAATACCCACAGCGCGGGCGGAATTCAGCTAAAGTATTGTCAATAGTGAACCTTGATGCGGGCGCGGCGCGGCCGGTGTCACTCGACGTGATTGATGAAGAGTTAATGATCGATATTTCCAGCAACGACATCACCCCGAAACCCTTGCGCGTGCGCGAGTTCTATCTGGGTCGACAACCTATCCTCGACCGCAACCAGGCCCTGTTCGGCTATGAGTTGCTATTCCGCAACGCTCCGGTCGGCCCCGCCAACATTACCAGCGACCTGTCCGCCACGGCGTCCGTCATCGCCCACGCCTCCCAGCTGGGCATGGAAAAGGTCATCGGCGATGCGCTCGGTTTCGTCAACGTCGATGCCGACGTGATCATGAGCGACATCTTCGTCTTCCTGCCGCGTGAAAAAGTGGTGCTGGAAATCGTCGAATCGATGCCCGTCACGCCGGAAGTGCGCGCGCGCATCAGCGAACTGGTGGGCCATGGCTTCACCTTCGCGCTGGAAAACGTCGTTTCCGATACGGCGCAAGTGCAGGAACTGCTGCCGCTGGTGCAATACGTCAAGATGGACATGAGTACGGTCGACCCGAAAGTGCTGGCAGCGCTGGCGCCCCGTTTCAAGCAGGAAAACAAGAAACTGGTGGCGGAAAAGGTCGAGACGCGCGAAGAATTCAAGTCGGGCCTGGACCTGGGCTTCGATTACTTCCAGGGTTATTACTTTGCCAAGCCTGCCATCATGACGGGCAAGAAGCTGTCGCCGTCGCAACTGGCCGTCATGGAACTGATGACCCTGGTGACGTCGGACGCCGACAACATGGATATCGAGCGCGCCATCAAGCGCGACGTGTCCCTGGCCCTGAACTTGCTGCGCCTGGTCAATACGCCGGCCGTGGGCGCGCGCCAGCGCATCGATTCGCTGAGCCAGGCCGTGACCGTGCTGGGTCGCCGCCAATTGCAGCGCTGGCTGCAAATCATGCTGTACGCAGAGCCAAGCAAGCGCGGCCATAGCATGACGCCGTTGCTGATGCTGGCCACCACGCGCGGCCGTTTGCTCGAATTGCTCGCGCATAAGCTGCGCCCGAACCACGCCCATTCGGCCGATATCGCCTTTACGGTCGGCATCATGTCCTTGATGGATACCCTGTTCGGCGTGCCGATGTCGGAAATCCTCAGCCAGATCGAAGTGATCGACGAAGTGGCCGAAGCGCTGCTGTCACGCGAAGGCTTCTACGGCGACCTGCTGCGCCTGGCCGAATGCATCGAGCGCATCGAAGACATGGAAGGCGAGATCGTGCCGACCCTGCGCGACCTGGCCATGTCGCCGGACGACCTGGTGGAGTTGGAAATGGCCGCTTACGAATGGAGCGATAACGTCGTCCGCTACGCACTGTAGGTCGGATTAGGCCCAAAGGGCCGTAATCCGACAACGGTGTTGGCGATGACTGTGCTGGTGTCGGATTACGCGCAAGCGCTAATCCGACCTACGCGACCCGTCCAAAAAAACAGCCCTGCACGGCGTCGCCGTAGCAGGGCTTTTTTACGCCGCTACGCGGCAGCACTAGGCCAGTGCTTGTGCAGCTCGGGGTCGGTGCGCAGTTCCCACAGGGCCAGCACGACGACGGCGATACCGACGAGCAGCTCGTTCCACATGACGATGGACTGATCGGCCAACCGCAGGATCCACGGCGAGGCGGCGACCCAGGCGCCGACGAGCAGGTTGACGACGACGGCCCAGAAATAGGTCTTGTACAGGTCGAAGGCGGCCAGCGCGGCGATCACCAGGCCCGAGACAAAGGCGTTGATCATCTGCGGCGAGCCTTCGGGATAGGAAAAGGCCCAGGGCGAGACGATCAGCCATAGGCCCAGCAACAGGATCACTTGGTCCTGCCAGCGTTTCAGTGTGAAGTTGGTTGCCATATATCCTCCTTAGCCAGTTAGGGAACGGGCCGGAGCGGGCATGCAGCATGCCGGCCGGCATACTGCGTTAGTGCGCTGCGGCGCGCGGAAAGTTCCGCGCGCCTTGTGCCTATATTATGACAGATTGGGCGCCAGCCAGCGTTCCACGTCCTCGATATTGGCGCCACGGCGCTTGGCCATGTCTTCCACCTGGTCCATGCCGATTTTGCCGACGACGAAGTATTTCGACTCCGGATGAGCGAAATAGAAGCCGGACACGGCTGCACCGGGGAACATGGCATACGATTCCGTCAGCTGCATGCCGATTTCCTCGGCCTGCATGACCTCGAACATCTGTTTCTTGACCGTGTGCTCGGGGCAGGCCGGGTAGCCGGGCGCCGGGCGGATGCCGACATATTTCTCGGCGATCATGTCGTCGTTGCCCAGATGCTCGTCCGGCACATAGCCCCACAAATCCTTGCGCACGCGCTCGTGCAGGTATTCGGCAAACGCCTCGGCCAGGCGGTCCGCCAGCGATTTCAACATGATGGACGAGTAATCGTCGTGCGCATCCTCGAAGCGCTTTTCGTATTTCTCGATGCCCAGGCCGGACGTCACGGCAAACATGCCGATGTAATCCTTCACGCCCGATGCCTTCGGTGCAATGAAGTCGGCCAGGCACTGGTTCGGCCGCTGCACACCGTCGACCACGGGTTTGACGCCCTGCTGGCGCATGCCGTAGTACGTGAATGCCACGGTACTGCGCGTATCGTCCGTGTATACCTCGATATCGTCGTCATTGACGCTGTTCGCCGGCAGCAGGGACACGACGCCATTGGCCGTCAGCCAGCGCCCGTCGATGAGTTTTTTCAGCAAGGCCTGGCCTTCCGCGTACACCTTGGTGGCCGCGTCGCCCACCACTTCATCGGTCAAAATGGCGGGGAAGGGGCCGGCCAGATCCCAGGTCTGGAAGAACGGGCCCCAGTCGATGTAATTGGCCAGGGTGGCCAGGTCGACATTTTTAAAGACGCGGCGGCCGATGAACTTCGGTTTCACGGGCGTGCAGGCGCCATCGAAGGGCACGACCATGCGGTTGGCGCGCGCTTGCGCCAGCGGCAGGATGGGCAGGACCTTCTTGTTGGCGTGCTGCTCGCGGATGCGCGCGTAGTCGAGTTCGATGTCTTCCACGTATTTGTCGCGCTGCTCCGGCGTCAATAGCGATTGCGCCACGGACACGGAACGCGAGGCGTCCGGCACATAGATCACGGGGCCTTCGTAGTTGTGCGCGATTTTCACGGCCGTGTGGGCGCGGCTGGTGGTGGCGCCGCCGATCAGCAGGGGAATCTTGAGCATGCGGAAATGTTCGTCGCGCTGCATTTCCTTGGCGACATACGCCATTTCTTCCAGCGACGGCGTGATCAGGCCGGACAAGCCGATGATGTCCGCGTTTTCCACCTTGGCGCGGGCGAGGATTTCCGAACACGGCACCATCACGCCCATGTTCACCACTTCGAAGTTATTGCACTGCAGAACGACGGTGACGATGTTCTTGCCGATGTCATGCACGTCGCCTTTCACGGTCGCCATGATGATCTTGCCCTTCGGCTTGGCGACAATGCCCGTGCGCTTTTCTTCCAGCAGCTTTTCTTCCTCGATGAACGGAATCAAATGGGCCACGGCCTGTTTCATCACGCGCGCCGATTTCACCACTTGCGGCAGGAACATCTTGCCTTGGCCAAACAGGTCGCCGACCACGTCCATGCCGGCCATCAAGGGTCCCTCGATCACGTGGATCGGGCGCCCGCCATTGTGCAGCAGTTCCTGGCGCGCTTCTTCCGTGTCTTCCACGATGAATTGCGTGATGCCGTGCACCAGCGCGTGCGACAGGCGCTCCTGCACCGTGCCTTCGCGCCACGCCAGGGTTTGCGCTTCGGCCTTGCCGCCTGCCTTCAGGGTGCCGGCAAACTCGATCATGCGTTCGGTCGAATCTTCGCGGCGGTTCAGCACCACGTCTTCCACGCGCTCGCGCAATTCCGGGTCCAGATTGTCGTACACGCCCACCATGCCGGCGTTGACGATGCCCATGGTCATGCCCGCCTTGATCGCGTGATACAGGAACACGGTATGGATGGCTTCGCGGGCTGGATCGTTGCCGCGGAAACTGAAGGACACGTTCGATACGCCGCCCGAGATCTTCGCGTACGGCAAGTTTTCCTTGATCCAACGCGTGGCGTTGATGAAGTCGACGGCGTAGTTGTTGTGCTCTTCGATACCGGTGGCGACGGCAAAGATATTTGGATCGAAAATGATGTCTTCAGGCGGGAAGTCCAGCGCATCGATCAGCAGGTGGTAGGCGCGCGCGCAGATTTCGATCTTGCGCTCGAAGGTGTCGGCTTGTCCCTTTTCATCGAAAGCCATGACGATGACGGCCGCGCCGTAGCGGCGGCACAGTTTCGCCTGGCGCAGGAATTCCTCTTCGCCTTCCTTCATGGAAATCGAGTTGACGATGGCCTTGCCCTGCACGCATTTGAGGCCCGCTTCGATGACCGACCATTTCGACGAGTCGACCATGATGGGCACGCGCGAAATATCGGGTTCCGAAGCGATCAGGTTCAAAAAGCGCGTCATGGCGGCCAGCGAATCGAGCATCGCTTCGTCCATGTTGATGTCGATCACTTGCGCGCCGTTTTCCACCTGCTGGCGCGCCACGGACAAGGCTTCGTCGTATTGTTCGTTGAGAATCATGCGCGCGAACGCTTTCGAGCCCGTGACGTTGGTGCGCTCGCCCACGTTGACGAACAGCGACGCGTCATTGACGACGAACGGTTCCAGGCCGGCAAGGCGCAAGTCGTGCGATGGGGCCGGCACGGTGCGCGGCGTGTTTTTCGACAGCAATTGGCCGATGGCGGCGATGTGCTCGGGCGTGGTGCCGCAGCAGCCGCCCGCCATGTTCAAAAAGCCCGCGTCGGCAAATTCGCGCAGCAGGGCCGATGTGTCGGCCGGCAACTCGTCGAAGCCCGTGTCGCTCATGGGGTTGGGCAAGCCCGCGTTCGGGTAGATGCACACGAAGGTGTCGGCGATCTTGGCCAGCTCTTCCGCGTACGGGCGCATCAGGGCGGCGCCCAGCGCGCAGTTCAGGCCGATGGTCAGCGGTTTCGCGTGGCGCACGGAATTCCAGAAGGCGGGCACGGTCTGGCCCGACAAAATGCGGCCCGAGGCATCCGTGACGGTGCCCGAAATCATCAAAGGCAGGCGCACGACGGTCGGGTTTTGCTCGTAGAACAGGTCGATGGCGAACAGGGCCGCCTTGCAGTTCAAGGTGTCGAAAATGGTTTCCACCAGCAGCACGTCGGCGCCGCCTTCCACCAGGCCCTGCGTCTGCTGCAGGTAGGCGGCCACCAGTTGATCGAAGGTGACGTTGCGCGCGGCCGGGTCGTTCACGTCGGGCGAGATCGACGCCGTCTTTGGCGTGGGCCCGAGGGCGCCGGCGACAAAGCGCGGCTTGTCCGGCGTGGAATACTTGTCGCAGGCGGCGCGCGCCAGCTTGGCCGCCTGCACGTTCATTTCATAGGCCAGGTGGGCCATGTGGTAATCGTCTTGCGCGATCGTCGTGGCGCCGAAGGTATTCGTTTCGATCAGGTCGGCGCCGGCCGCCAGGTAGCGCTCGTGGATTTCCTGAATGATGTGCGGCTGCGTCAGGGTCAGCAGTTCATTGTTGCCCTTGACGAACAGTTCGCGCGCGCCACTGTCGGCCGGTGCGGCGAAATCGATGAAGCGGCCGGCGGGACCGCCACGGTACGCTTCTTCGTCGAGCTTGTACTGCTGGATGATCGTGCCCATGGCGCCGTCGAGGATCATGATCCGCTGCGCCAGAATGGCGCGCAAGGTGGCTTCGGTCGGGGACATGGCGGGGATCACGGTATCGTTCATTTCATGCTTTCAATAGGCAAACGGGCGGCGGCGCGGCGACAGGACTGTACGAGGCGGTTGCGGGTCAGCAGGATCAGCTGACGGAGTGTGCCAGCCGGGTAGGGCAGGCAGAAGGTGGCAATCGCCTGATTTCACCGGGTCTAAAATTATACGGCATCAGGCTGCTTTGGTTTTAAGCAAAAGCGGCCGTTCACCCCACGGCAGGCTTGGTTGCAACACATTGCAACACATCAGCTTGCGCCAAGCCTGCTTCTGAAAATTGCATTCCTGAAAATCTTGCTCAAAACGTTAATTTTTGCATCAAAATTGGCAGGAAGATATGGCCCTCTAGGCTGTGGAAAAATTTCCACATTATTTGCGCCATCTCAGAATCTTTTTAATGAGTTGAATGGCAATAGCTGCCGAGGAAAATAATCTTGGTTTAAGACAATACAGAGTGACGCTAATAATTCCTAGAATAAGTTTTCCAAGTAGATACTTTAACTATTATCAAAACCAATTGAATCAAAAGCATTAATAGTTGTCTTTGGGAATCGAATTAACCCATAATATGGGTTCTTCGAAATCACATTCTCACCAAAAGTCACCAATATGTCACATTTCTTCCGTGTCCTCCCCGGCATCGCGCTGCATCAACATGGTTGCCAGCCATGAAAAACCATCTGCTTGTAGCATTGTTTGTCGTGCTGGGCCTGTCCGCTTGCGGCGGTGGCGGCGGTGGCGGCGGTGACACGGTAGTGGCGACCACGTCGGGCAATCCCGCCGTGATTCCTGCCGTGACGGCTGTCTCGGCGGCGAATGTCGCCGTGGGCGGCAGCCTGGTGGTGACGGGCACGAATCTGAGCCGCGTGACGGCGTTCCAGGTGGGCGGCGTGAACGTTGCCGCCAGCGCCAGCAGCGACACCAGCGTGACCTTGGCCATGCCGGGCGTGCCTGTTACGGGCGCCTTGAGCCTGGTCAGCGCCAGCGGTACGGCGACCACCAGCTATAACGTGAACGTGTACCTGCCGCTGAGCGTGAGTAGTGTCGCGCCGGCAATGGGCGGCGTCGGCTCCAGCGTGACGATCGCGGGCGGCGGCATGGGCGCCGTGACGGCGGTGCAGTTCGGCAATGGTGCGGCGGCAACGCCGCAAAGCCAGACGGCCGGCAGCGTGACGGTGGTGGTGCCTGCGGGCGCGGCGACAGGTGCGCTGACCGTGCGCGGTCCCTACAACGATGTGGCCAGCAGCGACACGTATACGGTCTTGGCAAACGTGGCAGTGACATCGATCGCGTCGGCCGTCAACGGCGCCACCTTGTCGGTGACGCTGCAGGGCAGCAATCTCGACCAGGTCAGTTCGGCCACGGTGGGCAGTACGCCAGCCGTCATCGTCAGCGCCAGTGCCAGCCAGCTGGTGTTGTCCGCGCCAGCGTCGGCAACGGGTAGCGTGATGCTGTCGGCCGCTTCGCGCATCGCCGTGAATGCGGGCACGGTGTCGGCCTTTACCCTGGGCAGCATCGATTTCGCGCAGGTACTGAATCTGAATTCCAGCAATGCAGCCTTGCGCCTGACGCGCGGCAAGCCGGCCGCCGTGCGCGTGTCCGTGCTGGCCACGCAAACAGGCCAGGCCAGCCCGGCCGTGACCTTGAATGCCACGGCCGCCAATGGCAGCAACCTGGGCAGCATCACCATGAGCGGCCCGTCGGTCCTGCCGACGTCGAAAAGCGATTACAGTTTCAACGGCAATTTCAGTGCCGTCCTGCCCTCCGGCTGGATCTTGCCCGGCGTGCGCGTGCGCGTGACGGCTGTGGGCAATGACGGTGTGCAAGTGAGCCAGGAAGCGGCGCCCGTGGTGGCCAGCCTGGCCAGGATCCGCCTGGTACTCGTGCCCTTGAGCACCGATGATGGCGTGGCGCAACTGCCTGACGCCGAGGTGATCCGTGCCGCGCTGCTGCGCGTGTATCCGTATGCGGCGGAAAATATCAGCATCACCACGCGTGCGGCGCTGAGCATGCCTGGCAGCAGCACGGCCGACAGCTGGTGGAGCGATACCCTGGGCAAGCTGGAAAACCAGCGCGCGCTGGAAGACCGCGGTGCCTATTATTATGGTTTTGTGCCGAGAATGTCCTCGACGCGTGCCGCCGGCCTCGCCTACATTAACGTCGCTGGCAGCAGCAACGACTTCACGTCGGCCATCGGCCTGGACGCCAAGTTCAACAGCATTGCCTCCGTCGATCCGTTCGGCAATAGCTGGCCTGAATGGCTGACCACACTTGTACATGAGCTGGGCCACAACCACTCGCTGCAGCACGTTGCCTGCGGCGGTCCAGCCAACGCGGCCACCGACTACCCGTATGCGAATGGCGATCTGGGCCCGCAACCGTTGTACAACAGCAGCTATGCGGGCAGCATTGGCCAGTTGAGCAAGGCAGTCTATGGCAGCACGCCGATGAAAGACGTGATGAGCTATTGCAGCGGCGCCTGGTTCTCCGACTACAGCTATGTGCGCGTGCAGCAATTCCTGGAGAAACGCAGCACGCAGGTTACTGGCAGCAATGTGCTGGCCGCCAGCATGTCCGTGGCCGAGAATGGCTATCTGACGATTTCCGGCCGCATCACGCCAAACGGCGTGGCCTTGCGCCCAGCCGTTGCCTCGTCCACGCGTGTGGGCGCAGCGGCCAGCGGCAGCGGCCATGCTTATACCTTGCGCGTGTTGACGGCGTTGGGACAGACTATCGACTTGCCCTTCGATGGCGTCTCCCTGGCCGACCATGGCGGCAACGCCATGAGCCATTTCCGCGTCAGCTTCGCCAACCCGGGCGACATCAGCGACGTGCAAGTGCTGCAGAATGGCAAGGCTTTGGCCAAGCTGGAGCGCCCGGCGCGCCGCAACAAGGCCGCCGCCAACGATGCCACGTTCGATGCGACACAAAGCGGCGGCAAGCTGGCGCTGGCATGGAATGCCGAGGCGGAACCGTACGCCGCCGTGCTGCACGTGGCCGCCGATGGCCGCAAGACGGTAGTCGCCAGTGACTTGACTGGTGGCAAAGCCAGCGTCGACGTCAGCGCCTTGCCGGCCGGTGGCCGCTTCGAGGTCAGCCTGTCGTCGTCCGTGGGCGCACGCCTGATGAAGGTGCAGCGCCGCTAAGCAAGGGCGCTCGATGCAACAAGGGCTTGCCGCGGCAAGCCCTTTTTTTATGCGCGCAGGCATTGGTGCATAAACTGCACAGATCCTGTGCCTGGCGGGGGCTGCCATTGCCGCCGCCGTCTGCCTAGAATGGGATTCTTATCCACTTGCGGAGCATCCCATGCCCATCCTGAACCTGCGTTTGTCCACGCCACCCGATGCGCGTCAGTCGGTCGCCATTGCCGCCACCCTGAGCCAATTGACGGCGCAACTGTTGCACAAGGCGCCCGAACTGACATCGGTGGCGATCAGCCATCTTGACGCGGCGCACTGGTTTGTCGGCGGGCCCTCGTTGCAGGCGCAAGGCAAGGCCAGTTTTTTCCTCGATATCCTGATCAGCGATGAAACGAATACGGCGGCGGAAAAAGCCGCGTATATCGCCGCCGTGTTTGCCGCCATGCACGAGTATCTGGGCGCCTTGCATGAGGTCAGCTACATCCACGTGCACGACGCGCGCCAGGCGGCCTGGGGCTACGGGGGCTTGACGCAGCAGTTCCGCGCCGTGCGCAAGGCGCTGCAGCAGGCCTGATCAATCCCAGCGGCGATTTTGATAGTGTTGCACGGCAAAATCGACGAAGACCCTGACCTTCGGCGACAGCTGGCGGCTGTGCGGATACAGCGCGTACAAGGTGCGTGGACGCAAGGTGTAGCCGGGCAACACTTCCACCAGCTGGCCGCTGCGCAGTGCGTCGCGCACGATGAAGCCGGCGGCGCCGGCAATCCCGATGCCGCCCACGGCCGCTTCGCGCAGGGCAACACTGGTATTGGCTTGCAGGCTGCCGCGTACGGCCACCTTGTGTGTGGCGCCGTCACCATCGGTGAATGACCATTCCGCCGGCTTCTCGCCGGAGGTGTACATCAGGCAATTGTGCTGCGCCAGGTCTTGCGGCGTGGCCGGATGGCCATGGCGGGCCAGGTAGGCGGGCGAGGCGACGGCTACCGTGCGGCTGCTGGCCAGCCGGCGCGCCACCAGGGTGGAGTCGGGCAAGCCGCGCGCCAGGCGCAGCGCCACGTCGAAGCCGTCGTCGATCAGGTCGACGATACGGTCATTGCAGACGAGATCGATGTGGATGTGCGGGTATTGGCGGCTGAAATCGGGTAGCCAGGTAGCCAGTTCCAGGGTGCCGAAAGCCATCGGCGCATTGATGCGCAGGCTGCCGGACGGCTGTGCCTGATGCATGGCGACGGCGCGGTCGGCCGCATCGAGGGCGTCAAGGATGTCGCGGCTGGCCAGATAGTATTCCTGGCCGGCGGCCGTCAGGGCGAAGCGGCGCGTCGTGCGGTTAAGCAGCTGGGCGCCCAGCTGGCTTTCCAGCTGGCGCACCTGGCGCGAGACGATGGAGTGGGAAATGCCCAACGCGGCGCCGGCGGCCGTGAAACTGCCCAGTTCCACGACGCGGCGCAGGGCGCGCAGGGCGGTCAGCTGGTCCATGGGCGCGTGCCGCCGGTGTCGATTGCTGATTTAAACGAAGCGCTTGCCTTCGAGGGGGAAGCCCTTGATGAACTCGGCTGCGGGCAGGCGCTTGCCGCCCGGTTTCTGCAGTTCCGTCAGACGCAAGGAACCATTGCCGCAGGCCACGACGATGCCGTGCTGGGCGTCGGCCGCCAGTACCTGGCCTGGCGCTTCCTTGCTGTCCGCTTCGATTACCTCGGTGGCCCAGATCTTGATGGTGACGCCATCGACCTGGCCGCAGGCGCCGGGAAACGGATTGAAGGCGCGGATTTTCAGGCCCAGTTCCAGCGCCGGCAGGCTGAAGTCGAGCGCCGCTTCTTCCTTGGCGATCTTTGCCGCGTAGGTGACGCCCGCGTCCGGCTGCGGCACGGCTTCGAGCGGCTGCTGCTGCATCTTGCGCAGGGTTTCGACGATCATCTTGCCGCCCAGGGTGGCCAGCTTGTCGTGCAGCGTGGCGGTGGAGTCGCCCGCTTCGATGGGCGTGCGCTCGATGGCCAGCATGGGGCCCGTATCGAGGCCTTCTTCCATCTGCATGATGGTCACGCCCGTTTCATCGTCGCCCGCTTCGATGGCGCGGTGGATCGGTGCGGCGCCGCGCCAGCGCGGCAGCAGGGAACCGTGGATATTGATGCAGGGTTTGATGTCGAGGGTGCTGCGCGGCAAGATCAAGCCGTAGGCCGCCACCACCATCACGTCGTAGTCCGTGGCCAGCAGGCGCTCGTGGGCTGCCTTTGCCTCGGCGGCGCGCTGCGGGTCCTTGCTGTCCATGCGCAGGGACAACGGTTGCAGCACCTCGATGCCGTGCTGCTGCGCATACTGCTTGACGGCCGAGGCGTGCAGTTGCATGCCGCGTCCCGCAGGGCGGTCAGGCTGGGTCAGCACCAGCGGAATCTCGAAGCCCGCTTCATGCAAGTCTTTCAGGGCCGTGGCGGCGAATTCAGGCGTGCCTGCGAAGATCACTTTCATATGGTTCCTTGACGTGAGGTGCGCAGGCCCGCGCCGAAGGCGCCAGGCTGGCGTGGTGTAACGACTACTGTTGCTTAGTTTATCAGCTGTACTGCAAAAACTCCTTGAACACCTTACAAAACCGTAGCAAGCGGAAGCGAATTGTGGCTGAGAAGCGGAACTGTGCTGGGCACGGGGCCGCCGAGGCAGTGAGCATCGCAGGCCGCAAGTCGCGACGCGCAGTAGGTTTGGTCAGGTGTTTTCAGAAACGGCGGTTCTGCGCACGCAGACTGGCTTCGCGCTCGAGACCACGGATTTCCTTGATCATCTTGGTCTTGATGCGGTTGCGCTTGAGCGGCGACAGGTATTCGACGAATACCTTGCCCAGCAAGTGATCCATCTCATGCTGGATGCAGACGGCCAGCAAGCCATCGGCTTCCAGCTCGTACTGCTTGCCGTGGCGGTCCAGGGCGCGCACCTTGATGCGGGCCGGGCGCTCGACGCCATCGTAGACGCCAGGCACGGACAGACAGCCTTCGTCGTAGACCTGCTTTTCTTCGCTGGCCCAGGTGATTTCCGGGTTGATGAAGACTTGCAGCTGGTTTTTCTCTTCGGTGGTGTCGATCACCATCATCTGGATATGCTCGTCCACTTGCGACGCGGCCAGGCCGACGCCGGGCGCGTCGTACATGGTTTCTGCCATGTCGTCGATCAGGGTTTGCAGGCGCGCGTCAAATTCGGTGACGGGCTTGGCGATCGTGTGCAGGCGAGGATCGGGGTAACGCAGGATATTTAATATGGACATACGGATTCGACTGGTTAAGGTGGGCGCCGGTGCGCCGGATTATTCATGCCTGGGCCATGCGGACGATGGCAGGGCTATTTTATTTTTGAGTACGCTACGGTTGGGCGCGTATGGCGCAACGGCGCGGCAGATGCGTTTGCCAGTGCGTCGATTAGTTTGCTGCAAAGGGAAATTTTATCACAGACACCCATTTCCCTGTGGATGACGGGCCGTTTTGCACGGCCATTGCACGCATTGTTGCGCGCGTCGGTATCGCGTCCGTGCCATGGCGCTAGCATGGGATGGCACAGTACACAGTGAGGTTGTCATGCATGCAATTGCAACGGCGGCAGACACGGCCACGGAACTGGCGGGCTGGCTGCGCCTGCAGCACCTGCCCGGCGTGGGGCCGGTGGCGGCGCGCGCCTTGCTGGCCCGCTTCGGCTTGCCGCCGGCCATCTTCGCCACGCCGTTCGAGGCCTTGCGCGAGGTGGTGCCGGCCAGCGTGGCGCGCGCCATCGTGCAGCCGCCCAAGCCGGTGGCCAACAGCCAGCTGGCGCTTACCCTGCAGTGGCTGGAGCGGCCCGGCAATGCCGTGCTGACCCTGGCCGACGCCGCGTATCCGCCGCTGCTGCTGGAAATTGCCGATCCGCCGCTCTTGTTATATGTGCGGGGGCGGGTGGAACTGCTGTCGCGTCCCGGCGTGGCCATCATCGGCAGCCGCAATGCCAGCGCGCAAGGCATGCAGAATGCGGCCGCCTTCGCGCAAGCCCTCAGTACGGCAGGCTTGACCATCATTTCCGGGCTGGCGCTGGGCATCGACACGCACGCGCACGAGGGCGGCTTGCGCGGCGCGGGTGCCACCGTCGCCGTGATCGGCACGGGCGCCGATTTGGTGTATCCACGGCGCAACCTTGATCTGGCTCAAAGAATTGCTGAACAGGGCTGCATCGTCAGCGAGTACGCACTGGGGCTGCCGGCCATGCCCGGTAACTTTCCGCGCCGCAACCGCCTGATCAGCGGTCTGGCGCGCGGCGTGCTGGTGATCGAGGCGGCGGCCCAGTCAGGTTCATTGATCACGGCGCGCCTGGCTGGCGAGCAGGGGCGCGACGTGTATGCCTTGCCCGGTTCCATCCATGCGACCCTGGCCAAGGGCTGTCATGCGCTGATCAAGCAGGGCGCCAAGCTGGTCGAGTCGGCCGATGACGTGCTGCAAGAGTTGCAGTGGCTGGGCGGCATTCCCAGCGCGCCGGCACTGGTGGAAGACGAGACGCCGCTGCTGGCCGCGCTGGGCCACGATCCCGTCGATGCCGATACCCTGGCCGCGCGCAGCGGCCTGGCCATGGGCGCGCTGATGGCCGAATTGCTGGCGCTGGAGCTGGCGGGCCGGGTCGAACGCTTGCCCGGAGGACTGTTTCAACGCTGCAAATGACAGCTTGTCACTTGTGTGGCGGGCTTGCCGCACGGGCGCGCTTTGTCTGTGCGCACCCTTGTGTCTTAGCGAGCTTAGCTGCTAGAGTAGAGCCATGTTCGATATCCTGGTGTACCTCTACGAGACTTATTATCGCCCCGATGCCTGCCCCGAGCCGGCAGTCCTGGCGCGCAAACTGTCGGCCGTCGGTTTCGACGACGTGGAAATTTCCGAAGCGCTCGTGTGGCTGACGGACTTGAACGCCATGGCCGGCGTCGAACAAACCCTGACGGCCAGTTCCACGGGCACGCGCGTCTATGTGCAGCAGGAAAGCGACGTGCTGGGCACGGCCGCCATCGGTTTCATCCAGTTCCTGGAAAGCGCCAAGGTGCTTTCGCCACTGCAGCGCGAAATCGTCATCGAACGGGCGTTGGCGCTCGACGAGGCACCCGTTTCGCTGGGCAAGCTGAAAGTCATCGTGCTGATGCTGCTGTGGAGCCAGGGCAAGGAACCGGACGCCCTGATGTTCGACGACCTGTTCGTCGACGATGAAGACCTCCCGCCGCGCCTGCTGCACTAATATATAACCATATTCTTCGCTGTCTGTCCGACCCTGGCGCCACCGCCGCGCCATCCCCTTTACTATGTGCTGTACCAGCGCACACGCCAGGCCATTGTGTTTGCGCCTGCGCATTCTTGCTTGCAGATAACTTGCCGAATTCTTCAATAGGCGCTTATCATTGGCCGCTTGACAAGACCACAAGTCACTGTGCCTTGCGCAGACAAAAGCGTCGGCGCCTGGCAATGCACTGTATGATGCGCATGCTGAAACTATCCTAGAGCATTTTTCGAGACTAAAAAATATGACAAAAACCCTCATCATCGCCGAGAAGCCTTCTGTCGCGAACGATATCGCGAAGACGCTTGGCGGCTTTACCAAGCACGATGAGTACTTTGAATCGGATGAATACGTCCTGTCGTCGGCGGTCGGCCACTTGCTGGAGATCGCTGTACCGGAAGAATTCGACGTGAAGCGCGGCAAATGGAGTTTCGCGCACTTGCCGATGATTCCACCGTATTTCGCGCTGAACCCGATCGCCAAGACGGAAGCGCGCCTCAAAGTATTAAACAAGCTGATCAAACGCAAAGACGTCACCACCCTCATCAACGCATGCGATGCGGGGCGCGAAGGCGAGCTGATTTTCCGCCTGATCGCGCAAAACGCGAAAGCCAAGCAACCGGTCAAGCGTTTGTGGCTGCAGTCGATGACGCCGGGCGCCATCCGCGACGGTTTCTCGCACCTGCGCAGCGACGAAGAAATGCTGCCGCTGGCCGATGCTGCCCGCTGCCGTTCGGAAG
The DNA here is from genome assembly GCF_051380835.1 of Janthinobacterium aestuarii. Classification (NCBI taxonomy): domain Bacteria; kingdom Pseudomonadati; phylum Pseudomonadota; class Betaproteobacteria; order Burkholderiales; family Oxalobacteraceae; genus Janthinobacterium; species Janthinobacterium aestuarii. Next base: position 212,348 of record NZ_JBNYXU010000009.1, on the reverse strand, counting down.
CCGATTGGCTGATCGGTATCAATGGCACGCGCGCCATGACGGCGTTCAATTCGAAAGAAGGCGGCTTCTACCTGACGACCGTGGGCCGCGTGCAAACGCCGACCCTGTCCATCGTCGTCGAACGCGAAGACAAGATCAAGAAATTCGTGCCGCGCGACTTCTGGGAAGTGCGCGCCGAATTCGTGTGTGCGGCCGGTATCTATGAAGGCCGCTGGCTCGACACGAAGTTCAAGAAGGACGAGAACGACCCCGAGAAGCGCGCCGAGCGCCTGTGGAGCAAGACGGCTGCCGACTCGATCGCCACCGCCTGCCGCGGCCGCCAAGGCATCGTCACGGAAGAGTCGAAACCGACCACCTCGATGGCGCCGGGCCTGTTCGACCTGACCAGCCTGCAGCGCGAAGCGAACTCGCGTTTCGGCTTCTCCGCCAAGAATACCCTGGGCCTGGCCCAGGCGCTGTACGAAAAGCACAAGGTGCTGACGTATCCGCGTACCGATTCGCGCCACCTGCCGGAAGACTACATGCCGACCGTGCTGCAGGCGCTGGAAACGGTCAAGGAAAACAGCAACTACCACCAGTTCGCCAAGCAGATCATCGACAAGGGCTGGGTCAAGCCGAACAAGCGCATCTTCGACAACACGAAGATCTCGGATCACTTCGCGATCATCCCGACGACGATCGCGCCAAAGAATTTGTCCGAGCCGGAACAGAAGCTGTACGACCTCGTCACGCGCCGTTTCATGGCCGTGTTCTTCCCGCCTGCGGAATTCCAGGTCACCACGCGCTACACGGAAGTGTCCGGCCATCAGTTCAAGACTGAAGGCAAGGTCATGACCAATCCGGGCTGGCTGGCCATCTATGGCAAGGAAGCATCGACGGACGCCGACAAGGAAAGCAATGGCAACGGCAACCTGGTGCCTGTGGCCAAGGGCGAGAAAGTGCAGACGGAAAGCGTCAGCGCCAACGGCCTGGTGACGAAACCGCCTGCGCGCTTCACTGAAGCGACGTTGCTGTCGGCCATGGAAGGCGCCGGCAAGCTGATCGACGACGACGAGCTGCGCGACGCGATGGCCGGCAAGGGCCTCGGTACGCCAGCGACGCGCGCGGCCACCATCGAGGGCTTGCTGACGGAACGCTATCTGATCCGCGAAGGCCGCGAACTGATTCCGACGGCCAAGGCGTCGCAGCTGATGACCTTGTTGAAAGGCCTGGGCGTCAATGAATTGACGGCGCCGGAGCTGACGGGCGAGTGGGAATACAAGCTGTCGCAGATGGAAAAAGGCAAGATTTCGCGTGAAGAATTCATGCGTGAAATCGCGCAGATGACGCAAATCATCGTCAAGCGCGCCAAGGAATACGACAACGACACGATCCCCGGCGACTACGCGACCCTGGAAACGCCATGCCCGAATTGCGGCGGCGTGGTGAAGGAAAACTACCGTCGTTTCGCCTGCACCAAGTGCGAATTCTCGATGAGCAAGACGCCGGGTTCGCGCCAGTTCGAAATCGCCGAAGTGGAGCAATTGCTGAAGGACCGCACCATCGGCCCGCTGCAAGGCTTCCGTTCGAAGATGGGCCGTCCGTTCGCCGCGATCCTGCGCATCGTGCGCGATGAAGAGATCAAGAATTTCAAGCTGGAATTCGATTTCGGCCAGAACGACGAGAGCGAAGATGGCGAAGGTGTCGATTTCACGGGCCAGACGCCCGTGGGACCGTGTCCCAAGTGCAACGCCGGCGTGTACGAAATGGGCCTGGCCTATGTGTGCGAACACAGCGTGGCCAAGCCGAAGACGTGCGACTTCCGCAGCGGGCGCATCATCTTGCAGCAGGAAATCTTGCCGGAACAAATGGCAAAACTGCTTAACGATGGCAAGACGGACTTGCTGCCGGGCTTTGTTTCCCAGCGCACGCGTCGTCCGTTCAAGGCTTTCCTCGTGCGCGGCAAGGATGGCAAGGTGAGCTTCGAGTTTGAAGAGCGCAAGGCCAAGCCGGGTGCCAAGACGAAGGCGGCAGCCGCCGAGGTCGAAGGCGAAGAAGGCGCGGCGCCAGCGAAGAAAACGGCCGTCAAGAAAGCGGCAGCCGTCAAAAAGGCGCCAGCGAAGAAAGCTGCGGCCGTGAAAAAGCCGGCCGCCAAGAAGGTGCCGGCGAAGAAAGCGGCAGCGGCCGAGTAATCGGGCGCCAGCCAAACAAAAGCCAGGGATGTCCCTGGCTTTTTTTACGTCCCGATTTTCTTGGCGTTAGTCTGACGCTTAGTCGAGGTAGTCGGAATACTCGCGCTGCGCGTAGTTCTGCAAATTCGCCCACGGCTGCGCCTTGCTGACCGTTGGCTGCAGCTTGACGTCGACCCGGCGGTAGAAGGTATTTGCGCGGTCGCCGCTTTCGATGATCAGCGGAATCTGCTTTTGCTCATCCCACAGGATGCGCTGGAACACGCCATTCTTTTCCACTTCGCGCCAGCGCGCGCCCGTCACGGTCGATGCCTGTTTCGACAGCGGCATGGCGGCCACCAGTTTCGGGTCCAGCAGGTAAAAACTGTTTTCCCAGGAGCCGTCGAAATTGACGTTTTCGTATTCGGCTTTCGGGATGGAAACGACGATCTTGTCATGCGCGTCGATGTATTCCACGCGCACGGTATTCTTTTCCAGCATCACGTGGCGCGGGATCAGCACGGGATTGAAGTGCTTGTGTTCATGCTGCGTGGCCTTCAGCGCCACTTTGGTGTTTTCGCCATGCTTGTGGCCCGCATGCGCGTCCGTCGACGGCGCCAGCACGCGCTCGACCCACACGTGGCCGGGGCGGCGCAGCATCTTTTCTTCGTAGCGGCTCTCGCGCGTCACGCCTTCCGGCGTCAGGACGCGGCTGTAATAGGTGATGCCCAGGTCCAGGTCGGCAGGAGCAGCGGCGGTGGGGGCAGCGTGGGTGCTGGCGGCAAAGCCGGCGGCGAGGAGGACGGCGATCAGGGACGATTTCATGGTGTTGCCTTTACGTGCAGAGGGGCGGAGGGCCTACGCCATCCGCCCCGGTGGGGTTACCGTGTTGATGTGGATCAGAAGCCGAACGCTGCCTTCAGCAAGTCAAACACCTTGGTGTTGTCCAGGGTGCCCTTGAAGGTCTTCGCGCCGGCGCCCGTGGCCAGCAGCTTGACGTCGCCGCCGCCGTGGGTTTCGCTGGCCAGACGCACGCCTGTTTCTTGCAGGTAGTTGTCTTTCAGGGCCGTGGCGCTGTCGACGTTGCTGCGCAGGGCAGGGCGGTTCGGGCCATTGCCGAATACCAGGGTGGTGTAGGTATTGCCATCGGCATCCTTGCTCGGCTGGTTATCCTTGTAGCCGCGGTTGATGTCGAGGATATTGTTACCGCGCTTGCCATAGCCGTTGAAGGCCAGCGTGTGGTCATGGTCGGCCGTGACGACGATCAGGGTATTTTCCAGCTTCGGATCGGTTTCCCTGATCTTCGCGATGGCGGCTTTGACGGCATCGTCGAAGGCGATGGTATCCGTCAGCGCGCGCTTGGCGTTGATGCCGTGCAAGGCGTGATCGATGCGGCCGCCTTCGACCATCAGGAAGTAGCCGTTCGTGTTTTTCGACAGCAAGTCGATGGCTTTCAGCGTCATTTCCGACAGGCTAGGCTGGGTCGCGCCTTCGCCCAGCGGTGGCGTGGCCGTGCGGTCCAGTTCATATTCCAGGTGGCTGCGGGTGCTGTACAGGCCGATGAATTTCTTGCCGCTCGGCGCCGCCGCCATTTCCGCTTTCGTCGCGGCCACGGTGTAGCCCTTGGCGGCAAATTCCGTCAGCAGGTTGCGGCCATCGGCGCGGCCGTATTTGTTGCTCGTCGACCAAGGCGTGAAGTGGTTGCGGCCGCCACCCATCAGCACGTCGACGCCATCGCCCAGGGCCGCGTTGTAACCCGCGCCGCCTGGCGTCGCTTGGGCGGCGATCGCGTATTGCGCATTGCGGTTGCAGATGTGCGAGAACGTCGTCGCCGGCGTGGCGTGCGTCAGTTCCGTGGTGGTGATGGCGCCCACGGCCTTGCCCTTGGCTTTCGCCAGTTCCAGGATGGTCGGCACGCTTTTGCCGCCGGCCGGGCAATTGTCCACGCCCAGGTTGCCGTTGGCGTCGCGGCCCGGTTCCTTGGCGATCGTCTCCTGCGCCATCGAGATGACTTCATTGTTCATCTTGACGCCGGTCATGTAGGCGGCCATCGATGGTGCGCTGTCCGTCGTTTGCGCATCGTTCGAGAACGTCTTGATGCGCGCCGTGCGTTCCAGCGTGTCCATCGTCAGGCTGCCGTCTTCGCCGTATTTGTAGATGCGCGACGCCGTCACGACGGACGGGCCCATGCCGTCGCCGAGGAAGAAGATGACGTTCTTGGCGTCGGCGGCGTAGGCGCCGTTGGCAACGCTGGCGGCCACGAGCGTGGTCAGCAAGGAGAGTTTCAGTGCGGATTTCAATGCGGGTTTCATGAGCTTGTCCAATTCTTGTCTCTTGGGGATTACAGACCGCCGGCCGTCTTGACCAGGCCGAATACTTTGGTGTTGTCGATGGTGCCCAGGAAGGTTTCCGAACCCTTGCCGATGGCGCCCAGGAAGACGTCGGTGCCGCCGTGGGTTTCGTTGCCGGCCGCCGTGCGGATCACCGCTTCCTGGTGGTAAGTATTGGCGCTGGTGACGGTTTCATCGAGGCTGGCCATGGCGGCGCGGCTAGCTTGCGTGCGGTTTTCGCCATTGCCGAAGCCGATGATCGAATACGGTGCGCCATCGAGGTCTTTCTCGACGGCGCCGGTCACGTAGTTCTTCACCACGCCCAGCACGCCAGGGTTGCCGGCCGCCGTCTTGCCCGTGCGCTTGGCGTAGCCGTTCAGCACCAGGGTGTGGTCATGGTCTGCCGTGACGACGATCAGGGTATTGGCCAGGGTCGGATCGGTGAGCTTGGCTTTGTCGATGGCGGCCTTGATGGCGTTGTCGAACGCGACGGTGTCTTGCAGCGCTTTCTTGGCCGTCGTTTCATGCAGCGCATGGTCGATGCGGCCGCCTTCGACCATCAGGAAATAACCCTTCTTGTTCTTGGCCAGCACGTCCATGGCCTTGGTGGTCATTTCCGCCAGGCTAGGTTCCTTGGCTGCATCGCGGTCCAGGTCGTAGCTCATGTGGCTGGACGTGAACACGCCGAACAGGCGCTCCGTCTTGGCCGCATCGACGGCCTTGAAGTCGGTGGCGGTGTTGGCGACCGTGTAGCTTTTCGCTTTCAGCTCGGCCAGCAGGTCGCGGCCATCGGAACGCTTGCCGCCATCCTTGAACGGCTTGAAGAATTGCGCGCCGCCGCCGAGGACGACGTCCAGGCCGGCCGTACCCAGCGCGCTGTTGTAGCCCGTGCCGCCAGGCACCAGGGCCGCGGCGATATCGTTTTCCAGGTCGCGGTGGCAGATGTGCGAGTAGGTCGCGGCCGGCGTGGCGTGCGTCACGCGCGCCGTGCTGACGACGCCGGCGGCAAAGCCCTTGGCCTTGGCCAGTTCCAGCAAGGTGGTGGCGGGCGTGCCGTTGCCGGTGCCGCATTTGTTGGCCAGCTTGTTGCCGTTCGCATCCGTGCCCGGATCGATGGCGACCGTGTTGGCCGACATCGAGATGACTTCATTGTTCATCTTGACGCCGGTCATGTAGGCGGCCATCGATGGCGCGCTGTCGGTCACTTGCGCGTCGTTCGAGAACGTCTTGACGAAGGCCGTTTCCGGCAGGGTGTCCATGGTCAGCGAACCTTCTTCGCCGACCGAATAGATGCGCGCGGCCGTCATGGTGGTCAGGCCCATGCCATCGCCGAGGAAGAAGATGACGTTTTTCGGCGGGGCTTCAGCCACCACCTCTTCTTTTTTTGCATCGCTGCCGCAGGCGGCCAGCATCAGGGTGATGGCGACGCTGCAGCCAGCGACGGAAATTTTTCTGCGTGTCATGTGGTTCATCCGGCTAGGTTTGAAAGAGCTGGCAAGATAACAACCCAATATGACGCCATCATGACGCTGTGACACATTTGACACGTGGATGCGCGTCCGCCCGGCGTGGTGTTTTAGCGCACGTCCTCGGTGGAAAAGTACACCGTGCCGCGCAAGCGGGCCGTTTTTCCCAGTTGTGCGCGCAAGGCCGCTTGCAAGCTGGCGGCAGGAGTTTCCTGCACGCCGGTTTTCGCCACGACGACGTCGCCGTGCGGCGCATCCTGGGGGCTGGTCCAGGCGACGATATGCTCGAAATCGGGGCGGCTGTCGATACGCTTGACGAGGAAGCGCTGCGTGCCGTCGCCCACCTGCAGGTAGCGCGCGCTGGCGTGCGTGGCGGGGGCCGGCGACAGCTGGCGCATCAGCAGGACGCGCTCGACGATGATGGCGGCAGCGCCGTAGCCGGGTTCGGCTTTTCCATCCTTCTCGAAGTGTCCGCGCACCACCGTCGCCTGGAACTGGCGCAGCGGCAGCGGCGCGGCCGGCAGCAAGCGCGCCAGCTCGAAGTGTTCCGGTTCGAGGGTCCACAGCGCCGTATGGCCATCGAGCCGCTGGCGCAGCCGCGCATCGAGGACGGGGTCGGCCAGCCGCATTTGCAGCACCACCTGGTAATCGTGCGGCGCATGGAACATCGGCAGGTGCGAGGCATACAGCCCTTGCTTGCCGCCAAACAGCACCATGCCGTGCAGGCCCCAGGTCAGGGGCGCGGCGTGGGCGAGGCTGGAGGTGAGCAGGAACAGAGAAAGGAAGAGAGTGCGCAGCATGGGTTTCATTGATGAGTTGGAGTGCAACGATGATAGGGGCGATATCATGGATGGTACAGCAACCATTTTTCACTTTTTGTGTCCTGTTTGGAAAACATCATGAACATGAGCCTTGCCGACCTGCGCGTGTTTTGCAGCGCCGCGCGCCAGCCAACCCTGGGCGCGGCGGCGCTGGAATTGCACCTGACGCCATCGGCCGTGTCGAAAGCCTTGCGCCGTCTGGAGGGGGACATGGGCGCGCCCCTGTTTGACCGGAGCGGCAAGCAATTGCTGCTCAACGATAGCGGCCGTTTGCTGCTCGAGCGTGCGCGCACCTTGCTGGCGCTGGCCGAACAGGCGTGCCTGGACGTGATGGGCGAGCGGGGCGCCATCGATGGCCGCATCGCCGGCCCCGCCTTGCTGCTGTGGCGCCACGCGGACACTCTGGCGGCGGCGCTGGACGCCTATCCGCAGGCCAGTGTGCGTTTGCAACCGGCTTTCGAGGATGCGGCGCTGGAGGCCCTGGCGCGTGGCGATTGCCATGCGGCACTCGTAACGCAGGACGCCATCGCCCGGCGCGGCGCCGACTGGCCCGCCACCTGGCACAGCACGGCGCTGGGCAGCATGCGCATGCTGCTGGCGGCCGGGCGCGGCCATGTGCTGGCGCGCAGCGTGCCGGCAGCCTGCGCCTCCGTGCGCTGCGGCATGCAGGACGTCTTGCCGCACGCCTTCGCCAGCCCGACGCACTCCTTGCTGTGCGGCGAGGAGCGTGGCCGCCATGCCGATGGCTGGCGCGGCGTGGCCGGGCGCACTATCCGCTACTGGAGCGACGATGTGCAGTTGCTGATGGGCTATGTGCAGTCCGGCCGGGCGCTGGCCTACCTGCCCGACTTCGCCGTGCGCGCGCACGATTTGTTGCAGGTCGAACTGGCTGGCAGCGTCGATTGCAGCGAACAAATCCTGCTTGTGTGGGATGGCGCGCTGGCGGGGGAGTGGCTGCACGCCTTGGCGCGGCAGTTGTCAATTCATCCGAATTGAGCAACAAACTATTGCGCTTTAACGGGTTTTTCTGCCGGATTGAGCAACGTAAGATGCAGTCATCCCAATCATCTTGTGAAGGCAGATCATGTTCTCCAAAACCATCAGCAGCGTTCTTGTTTCCACCGTGTTTGCCGCCGGCGCCGCCTCGGCCGCCGCCAGCGCTCCCCTGAGCCTGGAAGTATTCAACCCGGGCGAAGAGGCCATCTTCCCCGTCGCTTCCGTGCTGGTCGCGGGCAAACATGACGCCGTGCTGATCGATGCGCAGTTTTCGCGCGCCGAAGCGCAAAAGCTGGTGGAGAAGATCCGCGCCAGCGGCAAGAAACTGACGACCGTGTACATTAGCCACAGCGATCCCGATTTTTACTTTGGCCTCGACGTGATCAAGGCCGCGTTCCCGCAGGCGAAAATCGTCGCCACGCCTGAAACCGTCGCCGAGATCCGCCGCAAGGCTGACGCCAAGGTCGCCTACTGGGGCCCGATCCTGAAAGACAACGCACCGAAAAGCATCGTGATTCCCGAAGCGTTGACGGGCAAGCGCATCGCCCTGGAAGGCCAGTCGCTGGACATCGCCGGCCCGACGCCAGCGCGCACCTATGTGTGGATTCCCTCGATCAAGGCTGTCGTCGGCGGCGTGGTGCTGTTTGGCAATTTGCACGTGTGGACGGCCGATACGCAAAGCGCGCAATCGCGCCAGGACTGGCTCAAGACCCTCGATGGCATCGCCGCCCTGAAACCCGTCACCGTCGTGCCTGGCCACTTCAAGATCGGTTCACCCCTGACGCCGGACAGCATCGGTTTTACGCGCGACTACCTGGTGACGTTTGAAGAGGAAACGGCCAAGGCCGCCAATTCGGCCGCCCTGATCGAGGCGATGAAAATGCGCTATCCGAAGCTGGGCCTCGATGGCGCCCTGGAGACCAGCGCCAAGGTCGCCAAAGGCGAAATGAAATGGTAAAAACCTGCTGCGCGACGCGATTTCCGGCCTGCGATGCTCACTGTGCTCTAGCACAGTTGCGCTTCTCTGCCAGAACTAGCGCCGCTCGCTACGGTTTTTGCAAGTCATCTGTTTCAGTTTTATAAAGGATAGAGTCATGCCCACACTGCACTACATTTTCGACCCGCTGTGCGGCTGGTGCTACGGCGCCGCGCCGCTGGTCGGGGCGGCGCGCGCCGTGCCTGGCCTGACGGTGGCGTTACACGGCGGCGGCATGATGACGGGCAGCAATCGCCGCCAGATCACGCCCGAGTGGCGGGACTATGTGCTGCCGCATGACCGGCGCATCGAGCAAATGTCGGGCCAGCCCTTCGGCGACGCTTATATTAACGGCTTGCTGAACGATACGACGGCCATGATGGATTCCGAACCGCCGATCACGGCCATTCTGGCGGCTGAAGCCTTGGCCTGCAAGGGCCTGGACATGCTGCAGCGCGTGCAGCGTGCCCATTACGTGGACGGCTTGCGTATTGCCGACCTGCCCGTGCTCGTGGCCTTGGCGCAAGAACTGGGCATGGACGGAGCGGCCTTCCAGGCCGAATATGCGCGGCAGGCGGGCGCCGCCACGCAGCGGCATATCGACGCCAGCCGCGCCTTGCTGGCGCAGGTGGGCGGGCAGGGCTTTCCTACGTTCGTGCTCGACGATGGCAGCGGCAAGCTGTCCGTGATCGATATCGGCGGCTTCCTTGGCCAGCCCGCGAAGTTGCAGGCGCAGCTCGGTGGCGTATGCGATGCGCAAGGGTGTGCATTGTAAATAACTATCGATTCGATAAAATCAATTGGCTTTTACTTTGTTGTTGACCTCGTTACACTAGTTCCATTAGTCAACAACGAAGGAAAAGCAGCCATGAGCCAACAGCCGCCATTCAGTACCGCCTCGGGCATCCCCGTCGCCGACAACCAGAATTCCATCAGCGCCGGCCCCCGCGGCCCGCTGCTGCTGCAAGACTTCCACCTGATTGAAAAACTCCAGCATTTCAACCGCGAGCGCATCCCTGAGCGCGTCGTGCACGCGAAAGGTTCGGGCGCCTACGGCACCTTTACCGTCACGCACGACATTACGCGCTACACCAAGGCCAAGCTGTTTGCCGAAGTGGGCAAGCAGACGGCGACCTTTGCGCGCTTTTCCACCGTCGGAGGTGAACGCGGCAGTGCAGACACGGAACGCGACCCGCGCGGTTTCGCGGTACGTTTCTACACGGAAGAAGGCAACTGGGATTTGGTTGGCAACAACACGCCGATGTTCTTCATCAAGGACCCGATCAAGTTCCCCGATTTCGTCCACACGCAAAAGCGCGATCCGCAAAGCAATTTGAAATCGGCCGAAATGATGTTCGACTTCTGGAGCCATGCGCCGGAAAGCTTGCACCAGGTCACCATGCTGTTCTCGGACCGGGGCACGCCGGACGGCTACCGCCACATGGATGGCTTCGGCAGCCACACGTATAGCCTGATCAATGCCGACGGCCAGCGCGTGTACGTGAAATGGCACTTCAAGACGCGCCAGGGCATCAAGAATCTGCCTGCCGCGGAAGCGGGCCGCCTGGCCGGCGCTGACCCTGACTACGCCCAGCGCGACCTGTTCGGCGCCATCGCACGCGGCGATTTCCCCCAGTGGGAAGTCAAGCTGCAGGTGGCGACGCAGGAGCAACTCGATGCATGGGAACAACGCACGGGCTGGAACCCGTTCGACCTGACGAAAGTGTGGCCGCACGCGGACTTCCCGCTGCTGCCGGTCGGTATTTTCGAGCTGAACCGCAACCCGGATAATTACCATGCGGAAGTCGAGCAGGCCGCCTTTTCGCCGGCCAACGCCGTGCCCGGCATGGGCTACTCGCCGGACAAGATGCTGCAAGGCCGATTGTTCGCCTACCACGACGCCCAGCTGTACCGGGTCGGCACGAACCACCAGCATCTGCCCGTGAATGCGGCCCGCTGCCCCTTCCACAACCAGCAGCGCGACGGCGGCATGGCGATCCGTAATGGCGGCGCGGCACAGAATTACGCGAACGTGGCGGCGGCAGGCACGCAGCCGCAAGGACTGGGCCATGGCGAGCCAGCGCTGGCGCTCGATGGCGGCGCGGCGCGCTACGATGGGCGCGGCGTGGAAGACGACTTTACGCAAGCCGGCAATCTGTTCCGCCTGATGTCCGCGCAGGCGAAGCAAAACCTGTTCGACAACCTGGCCGGTCCCTTGAGCCAGGTGCGGCCGGAAACCTTGCAGCGTCAACTCGGCCACTTCGACCGGGCCGATGCCGCCTACGGTGCCGGCGTGCGGGCCGCCTTGCAGGCGCGCGGCGTGGCGCTGTAGTGAGTGTTGCAGGCGGAACAATGCTGTTCCGCCTGTTGTTGATGCAGCGCAAATTAGAGCTGGATATCAAATATTGCAAATATTGCCTTGTGGACATATTTGCCGTCCATGCGTAGACTTGACGGTCTGATCTGACTAGAAAGTCTTGCAATATGAATATCGCGAAGCTGTCGGTGCATGGGGACGACCCCACGCTCAAATCCATCCTCGAAGTCTTGCCCACCGATCCGGAACGACAATGGCGCAAGGGCGAGGCGAAGGGCGCGAATCGCGTGCATCTCGATTCCGGCTTCGAAGTGCTGATCGCGCAGGCGCCCAAAGCGCAAGTGTTGCCCTCGCGCATACGCAGCTACCTGGCCGAATGCCGCTCGCGCGGCGTCACGTTCACGATGCCGCGCATCGTGGCCGAGCTGCAACTGGAGTTGAACGGCGACGACACGGTCGATGCGCCGCTCGACCTGTCGCTGGCCGACATGCAGCACCTGACGGAAATGGGCATCAGCCTGAGCCTGGTGACGCGTTCCGCCGCAGCCTGATTCCCTTGTAATATCGAAGTGGCCGCCCTGAATGCACGGGCGGCCATTTTTCGTCACGGCTCTTCGAGCTCGACGGTGACCATATTGTCGTCCGGCTTGCGGTCGATCAGCTTGTTGTCGGGATCGATGCCCGCCTTGCCGGGGCGGCTGCCGACGATGACGGTGTAGCTCGCCTCGCGGGCCGTCATGCGCAGGCGTTCGCGCAGCAGCGGATGGCCATTCGCATCGTCGACGCCGATCTCGATCCAGTCGTGCAGGGGCGCGTCGTGTTCCTCTCCCTGTTCGCCAGCCGTCAATTTTCCCGCCTGCACGTTGAGGGTGACGGCGTACTTGCCATCGCTGCGTTTGGTGGCCGTGGCTGACAGGGCGCGGTTGTCGAACAGCACGATTTTCTCGAACAGGTCGTCGATCAGATAAGCCTGCTCGGGCGGCGTGACCTGGCGCAAGCCGGCAATCAGCGCCGTCACGCTGGCATACGGCGGGCCTTTCTGGCCATAGGTCTTGAGCAGGTCGCGCAGCACGCCGTTGATCTTGTCTTCGCCGATGATATCTTGCAGCAAGTACATGGCCAGGCTACCCTTGTGGTAGTGGATGTAGGCCTGGTTTTCATTCTCGGCCAGCGGCAATTCCTTCTTGCGCTCTTCGCTGCGCCCCATCAGGTATTGATTCAGGTCATAGCGCAGGAAGCGGCGCATCTTGGCCGGCCCCACGGTTTTCTTCATCACCATCAGTGCCGAATATTCGGCCAGCGTTTCACTGAGCACGGTGGCGCCGCGCGTGTTGCCGCCCACCAGCTGATGCGCCCACCACTGGTGCGCGACTTCGTGCGCCGTGACGTAGAACGGATAGTCGATGTCTTTCGGATTCTTGTCGTCCACCTTGGCGATGAAACCGAGGCCTTCCGAGTACGGAATCGTGTTCGGGAACGACTGCGCGAACGTGGCGTAGCGGGGGAATTCGACGATGCGCAGGATCTTGTGCTGGTAGGGGCCGAAGTTTTTCGTGTAGTAATCGAGCGCTTCCTTGCTGCCGCGCACGAAACGATCGAGATTGTATTCATGCCCCGGCTGGTAATACACGTCGATGGCCACGTCTTGCCAGCGCTCGTGCTTGACGGCGTAGCGGGCCGACTGGAACGCGTAGAAATTCAGGATGGGCTGGTCCATCGTGTAATGGAAGTAATGGCGGCCCTTGGCGATCCAGTCGTTGTCCAGCATGCCCGGCGCGATGGCCGTCTGGCCGTCGACCGTGCTGACGGTGGCGTCAAAGTTGATGCGGTCGGCATCGTTGCTGACGTAGTTGTCGGCCAATCCCTTCGCATCGTCGCGCGGCAAGGCCCGTTCGCGTGCCGGCAAACCGTGTTTCTTGCGGTCGCGCGGGTCCGTCAATTCCTGCTGCGGCTGGTAGCCGATGTGCGGCAGCACGGCATTCGTGAAGAAGGTGCCGTTACCCACCACGGGCGTGTCCTGGCCCAGGCCGAAGATGCCGCGCGGCGCATAGCGGACGTCGAAATCGAGGCCCAGGGTGGCGCCCGGCGCCAACGGCGCGGCCAGGCGGTAGCTGTAAAAGCCCAGCTTGCCGTCATCGAGGCCGGGATGCACGCGCGCGTCAAAACGCAGGCGCATGGTGGCGGTCGGGTCTTGCTGCACAAAAATGTGGCTGATCGGCAGGCTGGTCTTGTTTTGCAGCAGATAGCGGCCCGTGACGATGAGGCTGCGCTGCGCCGGGTAGATGGCCACGTCGAGTTTCACGTCGGTGATTCTCGGTTGCGGCGTGGCGGCAAACTTGCGGTACTGGCGTTCGATGCTGGCGCGGTCCGCATCGCGGGAAAACTCGGACTGGTAATCGTTGGCCACGTGGAAAACGTAGAACAGCACGCCGCCGGCACCGACGAAGATCAGGGCGCCGCCGGCAAAGCTGGCCAGCACGCCATGCGTGAGGCCGTGGCGCGCCAGGCGCAGGCGGATGCGCCAGCTGTCCTGCGCGCCGCGGGGCCAGAACAGCAACGACAGCACCGTCAGCATGACGGCCGCGCCGCTCCAGTACAGCAGGTACCAGCGCTCGCGCAACACAAAGTGGCCGGCGCCGTTCATGGCCGAATACACGACTTCCGGCGTGCTGCCGTACAGCAGCAGCGGGTCGCCCAGGCCCAGCGAGGAAAAGCTGATGCTGGCGATGTGGTACAGAATCATGGCGAAATACGCGAGGTATTTCTGATTGATCAGCACCTGCACGAAGATGGCCAGCACGGCGACGAGCGCATAGTAGGGCAGGTGCGACAGGAACAGCGATTCCAGGTACAGGCCGGGGTCGAGGCGGTAATAGCCCTTGAAGACCTGGATCGACATGCCGCACAGCATGATGACCAGGCTCAGCAAGGCTTGCAGGCCGACCAGCGCCAGCAGCTTCGACAGCAGGGGCAGCCAGTTCGGCACGGGCAGGGCGTCGAGCATCTGATACGTGCCCGCTTCCCGTTCGCGCCACACCAGCTCGCCCGCGTAGAAGGTGGTAATGATCAGCATGAACAGGGCGAACGAGGCGCTGACCATGTCCAGCACCTTTTCCGTGACGGGATAGGTATTCGTGCCGTACATGGAACCCATGTCCAGCGCGCCCGCATACATGGTCAGCACGCCGGCCAGCACGATGACGACAAAATAGATGTTCTTGATGGTTTCGCGCAGGTTCAGCCAGCTCATCTTGAGAAGCAGGGCGGCCAGGTTACGCTGCGCGAAGTCGGGCGTTTCCTGCGTGGACAGCGAGGCGTTCGACAGGCGCTGCGGCGCCTCGCCCTCGCTGCGGCGCCTGGCGGCGCCCGCGTCCGTCGTCGCGTGGAACTGGAAGCGCCAGTAGCCGAGCAGCAAGGCCACGAGGGCGAAGCCGGACCAGATGGCGCGGTTCAGCAGGTACACGCCTTCCAGGGTCACCAGGCGCGTGTTGCGCTCCGCGTTCGGCCAGTATTCCGTCAGGCGTATCAGCGCCGTGGTGCCGAAGGGGTCGATCAGGGCGGCCAGGGTCTTGTAGTCGAGGTCGCGCGCCAGCGACGGCGCCACCAGGTAGCCGATCAGCATGACTACCGAGCTGATGTACACGGGCAGCATGCGCCGCGTGAGTGCCGCGATGACGAAGAAAATGGCGCCAAAGATGAACAGGTTCGGCAGCAGGGTAAATACATACGGCATCAGGTAGGCGAGCGCCCGTTGCGGCCCCAGCCGTTCCGGGTCGATGCCGGGCAGCCAGGCGCCCAGCCAGGCACCGATGACGATGCTGGAAAACACCACGGCCAGCACCAGATAGGCGCCGAGGAAGCGGCCGAATACGTACTGGTATTTCTTGATCGGCGCGCTGAAGAAGAAATGCTGCATGCCGTATTCGAAATCCTGCTGCACCGAGCGGCCCATCATGGCGGCCACCACCACGGCGCCGAAACAGCCCAGCAGGCTGCACGTGAACGCCAGCGAACGCGGCGCGTTGATCAGGAACTTGCCGCCGAAACTGATGCTCGCTTCCTTGAAGACGCCGCCGGCGGCTGCCATCCACAGCATGGCCAGCGCCAGGAACATGGCGAAATACACCCAGGTGGACAGCAGCTTGAGCCGCTGTCGCGCTTCAAAGCGGGCGATGGCAAACATGGCCGTCCCCTCAGTCGCACTGCTGGGCGACGCGGTGGCGCCCGGCAATGGTGGCGAAATACAGGTCTTCCAGGTCGCCGATGGCTTCCTCGAAGCCGTCGCCCGGGTCGTCGTCGCTGTAGACGTGGATCAGGGTACGGCCCGACAGCAAACGCGTGGAAATGACGGCGTGGCGCTGCTGGAAGCTGGCCAGCTCCTTCTTGTCGACAAAGCGCGCCCAGATCTTGCAGCTGACTTCGTCGATCAGTTCCTGGGTCTTGCCGCACAGCAGCAAATGGCCCTTGTTGATGATGGCCATGTTGGCGCACAGGTCGGCCACGTCGGACACGATGTGGGTCGACAGGATCACCGTCTTGTCTTCGCCGATGTCGGACAGCAAGTTGTGGAAGCGCACCCGCTCCTGCGGGTCGAGGCCGGCCGTCGGCTCGTCGACGATGATCAGTTTCGGGTCGCCCAGCAGGGCTTGCGCGATGCCGAAACGCTGGCGCATGCCGCCGGAAAAGCCGCCCAGGCGCTGGTGGCGCACGTCGAACAGATTGGTTTGCTGCAACAAGCCGTCGACGACTTCGCGCCGACGCGCCCGCTGCGACAGCCCTTTTAACATGGCGAAATGGTCGAGCAGCTCGTAGGCCGTCACTTTCGGGTACAGGCCGAAGTCTTGCGGCAGATAACCGAGCATGCGGCGGATTTCGTCCTTGTCGTCGAGCACGTCGTAGTCGCCGAAGAAGATCGAGCCGGAATCGCATTCCTGCAAGGTGGCCAGGGTGCGCATCAGGGTCGACTTGCCGGCGCCATTCGGGCCCAGCAAGCCGAACATGCCCGGCGGTATCGTCAGCGAAACGTTGTCCAGCGCCACTACGCCATTCGCGTAGGTCTTCGACAATTTGCGGATCTGCAATTCCATACAACTCCTAACTCATGCGTTGCTGCCCGATGCGACAGGGCTACTCTATGCTGGCATTGTATTGAATTTAAGACGTACTGGGCAGTTGCATGCGATACACGGCATTTTCGCGTGCCCAGGGTGCAGCTGGGCGGGGTGGATGGCACCCCGCCGCCAGCTCGTTGGCGTGCTTAATTCCGGAATAACACCGATTCGCGGTTGAACCACCAGCGGCACAGCATCAGCAGCGCGCCCGCGATCACTGTCGTCGAGGCCAGGATCACGCCGAACATGCGGTAATCCATGGTGCCCTTGACCAGTTCCTTCATGGCCAGCGACACATTCGTCAGCGGCACCATGGCCCATATCCAGTTCAGCTCGACGCCGGGCAACATGGCCGCCACCGTGGGCAGGATGACGAACAGCATCAGCGGCGTGATCATGCCGGCCGCTTCCTTGTAGCTTTTCGCGTAGATCGAGATCGACAGCAGCAGCGAGGCGAAGATGGCGGCCGTCGGCACCAGCATCAGGGTCACCATGGCCAGGTCGGGCAAGCCGATGCTGCGCACCATGACGGCCATGTTCCCCTCGAGCGAACTGCCGAAGATGGCCAGCAGGGCGCCCATGCTGCCCACCATCAGCACGGCCGAGGTCATGCCGACGGTAAACAGCACGAGGAACTTGGCCACCACGATGGCGCTGCGCGGCACGGGGGCCAGCAGCAGGGTTTCCAGGGTGCCCCGTTCCTTTTCGCCCGCGCCCAGGTCGATGGCCGGATACATGGCCGCCGTCAGGCACACCATCAGCAGCAGATATGGCAGCATGCCGCCGACGATGGCGCCCATCTGCTCGCGCTCGTTGGCCGTCGATTGCTTGTCGAGCACGATGGGGTGCAGGGCAAAGGCCAGCTGGGCCGTGCTCAGGTTCAGGGCCGACAGCGCGTTTTCGCGCAGGCTGGCGTTGTAGGCCTCGACGATCTCGCGCACCCGCTGCTGGGTCACGTCGACCGTGCTGGCGCTGTTGTAATGCAGGGTGACCTTGGCTTGCTGCTGTTGCTGCAGCGCCTCTTCAAACCGGGGCGGGATGACGACGGCGAACTTGATGCTGTCGTCGCCGATGGCACGGCGGATGTCGCCCTCGCTGGCCAGCGGCACTTCGCGCAGGTTGTGCTGCTGCGCAAAACGCGCGCTCAAGCCCGGTGAATGGTCCTTGCCGAACAGCGCGTAGCGCATTTCCGCCGTTTTCGCGTTCTTGAACATATTGCTTGAAACATAAGCGAAGCCGCCAAAGATCAGCGGCATGGCAAAGATGGGGATAAGGATGGTGAAGATCAGCGTCTTGCGGTCGCGTGTGAGTTCCAGCAACTCTTTCAGATAAATGGTCCACATGGCTCAGGCTCCCTGGTTGATGACGCTGACAAAGGCGTCGTACAAGTCCGCGCTGCCGCCCAGGTGGCGCAGTTCGTTGACCGTGCCATTGAAGGCGGTGGTGCCGCGGTTGATGATGCAGACGCGGTCGCACAGCTTTTCCACCTCGTGCAGGTGATGCGTGGAAAAAATCAGCGGCACGCGCAGCGCCTTGTAGCTGGCGATGAAGTCGAGCAGGATCTTGGCCGACATCACGTCGAGGCCCGTCGTCGGCTCGTCGAGGATCACCACCTGCGGCTCGTGCACGACGGTGCGGGCGATTGCGCACTTCTGTTTCATGCCCGTCGACAGCTGATCGGCCCGTTTGCCGCCGTACTCTTCCATTTGCAGCAGGGCAAACAGTTCGTCGCAGCGGCGTTTCAGCTTGTCGGCAGGCATGCCATGCAGGCGGCCAAAGTATTCCACGTTCTCGCGCGCCGTCAGGCGGCCGTACAAGCCCGTCGAACCGGACAGGAAACCGATGCTCTGGCGCGCCACCAGCGGCTGGCGCAGCACGTCGACGCCGTTGACGAGGGCGCTGCCCGCGTCCGCCTGCAAGGCCGTCGACAGCAGGCGCAAAGTAGTCGTCTTGCCGGCGCCATTCGGCCCCAGCAGGCCCAGCACTTCGCCCGGGGCGCAGCTGAAACTGACGTCGCGCACGGCGTGGAACCAGCCCTCGTGTTCGCGCGGATCGCTGACGTGCACGCCCTTGCCTTTGTGGGGCGGCATGCGGAAACGTTTTGCCAGGTGTTTGACCTCAATCATGTGCATCATCCATTCAATGGTGAACAACGAGAGTAGCATGCAAAAAATGTAACTTGCAAGGTGGAAATATCGTTTGATCTATTGAAAAAAACAGCATCTTCATGCAAGCTGGCCCGGTGGGCGCCGCGGACGGCGCGGGAGAGCGCAATGCAAACGATCGATCAGGCAATGCAGGACAAGGTACTGGCCGTGGCCCGCGCCGGCATGACCAGTGCCGAAGCCATCGGTTTCTTCCGCGTCAGCCTGGGGCTGTACTACCTGGCCGGCCTGATGACGGAGGAAACCCTCGATTTCAAGCAGATCGACGCGAAGTACAACCGTTTTATCTACCACTCGATAGGTGGCGGGCACAGCATCGCCAGTGTGCTGCAATTCATGAGCGGCGAGAAAGTCTTGCGCGTGCTGCAATCGGAGCGTTTCCTCGCCGCGTTTGCCCAGCACTGCCCGGACATCCCCGTTGACAGCATTTCCTTCCTGATCTCACTGAACCTGGGCGTGGCGAAAAGCCTGTCCGGCCTGGACGCCGTCGGCCCCGTGGTGGACTGGATCGAGCAGGAAAAAGCGCGCACAAGTCAATAAAGCCCCGATCCCCCTGCGCGCGGCGTGGGGACGGCTGGCCGCTATCGTCCTATAATTCATGTTTTCCCTGACATGAATAGCCACGATGACCGCAAACCGCCATTTTGACCCCCTGGATCGTTTGATTGTTGGCGCCGACAAGGCCCTGCGCGTCATGGCGGGCGTGGCCTCGGCCTCGCGCCCCACGCCGGCCGCGCATGCGCCCGATGCGGAACTGAGCCCGGCCGAGCAGCGCCACAGCGCCGGCTTGATGCGCGTCAACCATGTGGGCGAAGTGTGCGCGCAAGCCCTGTACAACTCGCAGGCGCGCTATGCGCACAGCCCGGCCATCCGCGCCCAGTTCGACGAAGCGGGACGCGAAGAGGAAGACCACCTGGCCTGGACGGCGCAGCGCCTGACGGAGCTGGGCTCGCGTCTGAGCCTGCTCAATCCCCTGTGGTATGCGGGTTCGTTTGCGCTGGGCACCATCGCCGCTCGCATGGGCGACGGCCGCAGCCTGGGTTTTGTGGTGGAAACGGAACGCCAGGTGGAAGCGCACCTGGCCAGCCACCTTGAGGAATTGCCGCCGCAGGACGCCAAGTCGCGCGCCATCGTCAAGCAAATGGCCATCGACGAAGTGGAACATGGCGCCGCCGCCCAGCGACTGGGCGCCATCGACACCCCGGCGCCCGTGAAGGCGCTGATGGGGTTGATGGGCAAAGTGATGACAAAAACCGCGTATTACATCTGATACTTCTGCGTAGGCCGGCGTAGGTCGGATTAGGCCACCGGCCGTAATCCGACAACATTGTTGGCGCTACCGGTGTCGTCGGATTACGCGGAGTCCTGCCCCGCTAATCCGATCTACTCCTCGATGATTTCGAACGAGTGAGTGATTTCCGCTGTTTTCGCCAGCATGATCGACGCCGAGCAATATTTGTCATGCGACAAGGCAACCGCACGTTCCACAGCGGTGGGTTTCAGGGCCTTGCCCCGCACCGTGAAGTGGAAGTGGATTTTGGTAAAGACTTTCGGATCGGTGTCGGCGCGGTCGGCCTTCAGGGTCACTTCGCAGCCGCTGACGGCTTCGCGCCCCCGCTTCAGGATCAGCACCACGTCATAGGCGGTGCAGCCGCCCGTGCCCAGCAAGACCATTTCCATGGGGCGTGGCGCCAGATTGTGGCCGCCGCCATCGGGCGCGCCATCCATGGTCACCAGGTGGCCGGAACCCGTTTCTGCCCGAAAACTCATGCCCGACGGGCCATTCCAGCTGACTTTGCATTCCATCGTACTCTCCGAAAATTGTAAGCGTTTTGTATTGTAATAGAGGAATGCCCATCCATGTGCCGCCCGCCGGGCCGCAGCCGGCCTCGATTGCGGCTTGACGCGGCAAGGCAAAGCCGCTTATACTTGTCGGCTTTCCGTTCGCTCAGGAAAAGTAAATAAGGCAGAGTCCGCACAGCAGCATCGGCGGAACCACCATTTGAGCGTGTAATCTATTAGGAAGTCAACATGAAAACATTTTCCGCTAAAGGACATGAAGTCCAGCGCGATTGGTTCGTGGTTGACGCGACGGACAAAGTCCTCGGACGTGTTGCCAGCGAAGTGGCACTCCGACTGCGCGGCAAACACAAACCAGAATTTACTCCTCACGTCGATACCGGCGACTTTATCGTCGTCATCAACGCAGGCAAACTGCGTGTGACCGGTACCAAAGCTACTGAGAAAATTTACTACCGTCACTCTGGCTATCCAGGCGGCATCTACGAAACCAACTTCCAGAAAATGCAACAGCGTTTTCCAGGTCGCGCGCTTGAGAAAGCGGTCAAAGGCATGCTGCCTAAAGGCCCACTCGGCTACGCAATGATCAAGAAGCTGAAAGTGTACGCGGAAGGTTCCCATCCGCACGCTGCTCAGCAACCTAAAGCACTTGTTCTCTAAGGAACTGACATGATCGGTAATTACAATTATGGAACCGGCCGTCGCAAAAGTGCAGTGGCTCGGGTTTTTATCAAAGTTGGCACAGGCTTGATCGTTGTTAACGGCAAACCAGCAAACGAATACTTTTCGCGCGAAACGGGTCTGATGGTCATCCGTCAACCACTGGAACTGACCGGCAATGTCGAGCGTTTCGACATCAAAGTCAACGTCCATGGCGGCGGTGAGTCGGGCCAGGCTGGTGCAGTTCGTCACGGCATCACCCGCGCTCTGATCGACTACGATGCAGCGTTGAAACCGGAACTGGCTAAAGCCGGCTTCGTTACCCGCGATGCACGTGAAGTCGAGCGTAAAAAAGTTGGTCTGCGCAAAGCACGTCGCGCAAAGCAATTCTCGAAGCGTTAATTTCTACGCTACAGCACCTTCCGGGGTGCTGGTCGAAAAGCCGCTGGACTTTGGTCCCGCGGCTTTTTTGCATTTCAGCATGACTCTGCATTGCGCTGTAAAATACGCGGAAAACCCGCAGGGAGTAGCGTTTCCCTCATCTTTATGCAATCTATACACAAGGAAAGAACATGATCAAAGTTGGCATCGTCGGCGGCACTGGATACACGGGCGTGGAATTGCTGCGCTTGCTCGCTACCCATCCAGATGTCGAGTTGACGGCGATTACCTCGCGCAAGGAAGATGGCTTGCCCGTTGCTGACATGTATCCTTCCCTGCGCGGCCACGTGAGTCTGGCGTTTTCCTCGCCGGACAAGGCCAACCTGGAACAGTGCGACGTGGTCTTCTTTGCCACGCCGCATGGCGTTGCCATGGCGCAAGCTCCAGCCCTGCTGGCCGCCGGCGTGAAAGTCATCGACCTGGCCGCCGACTTCCGTCTGAAAGACCAGGCCAAGTTCGAGCAGTGGTACAAGATTCCCCACACAGCGCCCGAGTTGATCGAGCAAGCCGTGTACGGCTTGCCGGAACTGAACCGTGAAGACATCAAGCAAGCCAAGCTGATCGCCAACCCCGGTTGCTACCCGACCACCATGCAGCTGGGCTTTTACCCGCTGCTGAAAGCTGGCCTGGTCAACGCGGGCAGCCTGATCGCCGACTGCAAGTCGGGCGTGTCCGGCGCCGGCCGCAAGGCGGAGATCGGCATCCTGTTCTCGGAAAGCAGCGACAGTTTCAAGGCCTACGGCGTGGCCGGCCACCGCCACCTGCCGGAAACGACGGCGCAACTGCAGCGTTTCACGGACGAGAAAGTGGCGCTGACCTTCACGCCGCACCTGGTGCCGATGATCCGCGGCATGCATTCGACCCTGTACGCGCAGCTGAACAAGGATGTCAGCAATGAGGAATTGCAAGCCTTGTTCGAAGAGCAATACAAGGATGAACCTTTCGTCGACGTGATGCCGTTCGGCTCGCACCCGGAAACCCGTTCCACGCGCGGCTCGAACATGCTGCGCCTGGCCTTGCACCGTCCAGAGGGCGGCAATACCGTCATCGTGCTGGTGGTGCAGGACAATCTGGTCAAGGGCGCATCGGGCCAGGCCGTGCAGTGCATGAACTTGATGTTTGGCTTGAAAGAAACGGCCGGTTTGCAACACATCGCCGTGATGCCATAACGATCGGCGACCGTGCTTGCGCGGGTCCGGCGCCTTTTTGCCGGACCTGTGATAAATTGGACTGCCACCTACCCCGACAGGATGACGTTCATGTTCGAGCGCAACGCGAAAAATCCCATCGACACCTTGATCGGCGCTTCCACGCGGATCGAGGGCGACTTGCTGTTTTGCGGCGGCTTGCGCATCGATGGCCATGTGCGCGGCAACGTCACGGGCGAGCCGGGCGAACCCACGTATATAGTGCTGGGCGAGGCGGGCCGCATCGATGGCGAAGTGCGCTGCTCGAGCCTGGTCGTCAGTGGCGAGATCAATGGCCCCGTGTATGTGTCCGAAATGCTTGAAATCCAGCCAAAAGCCCGCATTGTAGGAGAGGTCTATTACAAGGTGCTGGAAATGCACAGCGGGGCATTGGTGCAAGGCAAGCTCAGCCGGCACGACAGCGCCGACCCCGTGCTGCACCTGGCCGTATCGGAAATGTGACCCAGAACAACAGTGCTGGTTGACGGTGGGGGGGCGCCCTGAGCGCGACTTGCGCCAACAGTCTATAATGACTTAATGTTTTCTAGTAGGAGTGCCTGATATGAATGCCGTCGCTGAAATGCAAGATGTGATCCCTTCCCCTATTATCTTTACCGATAGCGCCGCTGAAAAAGTCGCGCAGTTGATCGAAGAAGAAGGCAATCCCGACCTGAAATTGCGCGTATTCGTGCAGGGTGGCGGCTGCTCCGGTTTCCAGTATGGCTTCACCTTCGACGAAATCGTCAACGAAGATGACACCACCATGGTCAAGAACGGCGTCCAGCTGTTGATCGATTCCATGAGCTACCAGTACCTGGTCGGCGCGGAAATCGACTACAAGGATGACCTGGAAGGTGCACAGTTCGTGATTAAAAACCCTACCGCGACGTCGACCTGCGGTTGCGGTTCGTCTTTCTCGGTATAAGCAGCACACCTGAGAAAACGCCCATGGCGGTGTTGCATTGCCTCGCCATACTATTCGTACTGTCGTCGGCAATGCGCCTTGCCCTGAACGTTTTTGAGGCGCGCCGGTTTGCCGGTACAGCATCAAAATAGCGGATCGATGATCCGCTATTTGTGTTTCTGAAGCACGCTTCCTCTTTCAGCGTGGATACAGCGCGCCCAGTACCCTCAGTCCTTGCGCTCCCGTCACGGCCGGCAAGTTGCCTGGCTTGCGCAGCGTAAAGCGCCAGGCCAGCCAGGCAAAGGCCAGGGCCTCGACCTGGCTGGGCGCCACGCCCAGCGCTGCCGTCGATTCCACCGCAATGCCCGGCAATGCACGGGCCAGCGCCGTCATCAGGCTGGCGTTCTGCGCGCCGCCGCCACACACGTATACCGTTTCCGCCTGCGCCCCGTCGCGCGCGATGGCGTGCGCCAGGCTGGCCGCCGTCAGCTGTGTCAACGTCGCCTGCACGTCGGCCGGCAGGGCGGCTGAATGGCTGGCCAGCTTGGCGTTCAGCCAGTCGGCATGGAACAGGTCGCGTCCCGTGCTTTTCGGCGCCGGCAAGTCAAAATACGGATCGTCGAGCAATTCCGCCAGCAGGGCGGGGATGACCTGGCCTGTCGCTGCCCAGGCGCCATTGGCGTCGTAGGGTTGGCCCTGGTGCTGCAAGACCCAGCCATCCATCAGCGCATTGCCGGGGCCCGTGTCGTAGCCCGTCACCGTGCCGTCCGCGTGCAGCACGCTGATATTGCTGATGCCGCCGATATTGGCCAGCACCCGCGTGTGGCCGGGCAAATTGAAAATCGCCTGGTGAAAGGCGGGCACCAACGGCGCGCCCTGGCCGCCGGCCGCCACGTCGCGGCTGCGCAAGTCGGCGATGACGTCGATGCCCGTCAGTTCGGCCAGCAGGGCCGGGTTGTTCAACTGGCGCGTAAAACCCAGCTCGGGCCGGTGGCGGATGGTCTGGCCATGTGCGCCGATGGCGGCGACGGCGTCCGGGCCGATGCTTGCATTGTTCAGGAGCATAGTGACGCAGTCGGCGTAATGGCGCACGAGCTGATTTGCCGCCAGTGCTTCGCGTTCGATTTCATTCTGGCCGGCACTTTGCAAGGCCATCAGGTCGTCGCGCAGGCTGGCGGGAAAGGGGATGTAGGCGTCGCCCAGGCTGCGTGTGCCGCCATCGTCGGAAAAGTCGACCAGCGCGCCGTCAACGCCATCGAGGCTGGTGCCAGACATCAGGCCGATATACAGCATGGGTTTTCCTTGAGTACGTAAGTGATGGGGTGCATTGTGCCGCATTTTCCTGTTCACATAAAACAAAGGCACCGGCCATCTGCATGGGCGGTGCCTTTATATGTTGCCCGGAGGCAGTGTTGCTTAGCGCGAAGCCAGTGCCGTGTCGTTCGGACGCAGCAGGGTGAAGCGGTGCATCATGTCAGCCGATACCATGCGGAAGCGGCTCAGCTCGGCGGCCGTCAATGGCGCCTGGGCTTGTACGTTCAGCTTGCTTGGATCTTGTGCCACGCCGCCGACGCGGAATTCATAGTGCAAATGGGCGCCCGTGGACCAGCCGGTGGTGCCGACGTAGCCGATGACATCGCCCTGGCTGACTTTTTGACCTTTTTTCAGGCCCGAAGCGAAGCGGCTCATGTGGGCGTACGCGGTGCTGTAGTTGGCCCAGTGTTTCAGGACAACAACATTGCCATAGCCGTTTTGGCTGCCGACAGAGTCGACCACGCCGTCGCCCGAGGCGCGGATAGGCGTACCTGTTGCTGCAGCGAAATCGATGCCCTTGTGCGCTTTCCAGTTGCCGGAAATCGGGTGCACGCGCATGGAGAAGCCGGACGAGATGCGGGAGAATTCGAGGGGGGATTTCAGGAAGGCTTTTTTGAGGGACTTGCCGTCGAAGCTGTAGTAACCGCCGCCTTGCTTGCTGGCTGGGTCTTCGAACCAAACGGACTGGTAGGTCGTGCCGCGGTTGGTGAATTCACCGGCCAGGATGCGGCCCGCTCGGACGAATTCGCCATCTTGCCAGAATGTTTCGTAGACCACATTAAACGAGTCGCCGCGTTTCAGGTCGGAGCGGAAGTCGATATTGGTGGAGAACATTTCCACGATTTGCGCGGAAATCGAGTCTGGCAGGCGGGTGCCGTCGAGGCTGGAGTCGGTAGCGGCAAACAGGGTGGAGGTAATCTTGCGCGCGTGCATTTCAACGCGGCGTTCCAGCTGGGCTGCCACTTCCGTGGCCACGAACTTGTCGCCCTTGCGGGTGATCAGGATGTTCTTGACCGATTTGTCCGTGCCGTCGACGAGGGTGGCGCGCATCCAGTTGAGGTCGCCGTTTTCGGTCGTTTGCGCTTGCACGCGCTTGCCCGATTTCAGCAACATCACGCCGCGCGCGATCTTGTCGGTTTTAATGAAATTGGCGGCCGCCTGATCATCCACGCCGAGACGGGTCAGCAGGGTGGCGAGGGTATCGCCAGCGCGGACTTTTTCTTCATGGGTGAAATTCTGGTTTACCTGTTCCATCGCGGAAATTTGCGAGGCGAGATCAGGCATTTCCAGGTTTTGGGCGATGGACGTCACCGGCAAGTCCGATGCGTCGGGCGCCATGGGCGACACAGCGACCGCGCCGAAGGCGGCCACGGCGAGCAGCACCGCGGACGCACCAATAATGCGTGCCTTGCGGGTCGTCGTCAGCTGTGTGTACAAGCGTGAGCCTGTGATTTTATGTATAGGGTTCATGCAATCAGTTAAAATTTGCCCTTGAACGTGACCTGAGCTAGCGCTCTTTGTTATTGTTATTTTGATTCGTTTTCATACGGCAAGATTGATGGGATCGAGCATTATAGCAAACTCCGCAAACCTACTACCATTTTGAGATCTACAGTCAAATTTTATGGAAATCAACACCACCGCATCGCCTACAAAGGCTAACGCCGCTCAGACCGCGCTTCCGCTGTCTGACAGAGTACAAGAAGCCCTCGCGATTACCAAGCGTGGCGTCGACGAACTATTGATCGAAAGCGAATTTGCGCAAAAATTAGCACGCTCCGAGAAAACAGGTGTTCCGCTGCGCATCAAACTGGGCCTGGACCCGACCGCACCCGACTTGCATCTGGGCCACACTGTCGTGCTGAACAAGATGCGCCAGTTGCAAAACCTCGGCCATCAAGTCATTTTCCTCATCGGCGACTTCACGTCCATGATCGGCGACCCTTCGGGCCGCAACGTCACGCGCCCGCCATTGACCAAGGAACAGATCGAGATTAACGCGATGACGTATTTCGCGCAAGCATCTTTAGTGTTGGACGCCAGCAAGACTGAAATCCGCTATAACTCCGAGTGGTGCGATCCGCTGGGCGCGCGCGGCATCATCCAGCTCGCTTCCCACTACACGGTGGCGCGCATGATCGAGCGCGACGATTTCACCAAGCGCTTCCAGGGCGGCATTCCTATTTCCGTCCATGAGTTCCTGTACCCGCTGATGCAAGGCTACGACTCGGTGGCCCTGAAATCGGACCTGGAACTGGGCGGCACGGACCAGAAGTTCAACCTGCTGGTGGGCCGCGAACTGCAAAAGCAGTACGGACAGGAGCAGCAGTGTATTTTGACCATGCCGCTGCTGGAAGGTTTGGACGGCGTGGAAAAAATGTCCAAGTCGAAGAATAACTACATCGGCATCACGGAACCGGGCAACACCATGTTCGCCAAGCTGATGAGCATTTCCGACGTCATGATGTGGCGCTACTACGAGCTGCTGTCGTGGCGCTCGATCGCCGAACTGGCCCAGCTGAAGCGCGAAGTCGAGGAAGGCCGCAACCCGCGCGACGCCAAGGTTGCTCTGGCGCAAGAGATCGTCGCCCGCTTCCACTCGCAGCAGGCGGCCGAAGATGCGCTGGCCGACTTCGTCAACCGCTCGAAGGGCGGCATTCCCGACGATATCCCGGAAGTGAGCCTCGCTGGCGCACCGCTGGGCATCCCGCAATTGCTCAAGCAAGCTGGCCTGTGCCCATCCACGTCGGAAGCCATGCGCAAGATCGACCAGGGCGGCGTGCGCATCGACGGCACCGTCATCAGCGACAAGGGCCTGCAAGTGGAAGCCGGTCAGTTCGTGTTGCAAGTTGGCAAGCGCAGCTTTGCGCGCGTCACCTTGACGGCATGATCGCGCTGCTGCAGAGAGTTACGCAGGCCAAGGTCGATGTTGCCGGCGCCACCATCGGCGCCATCGACGCCGGGCTGATGGTGCTCGTGTGCGCCGAGCGGGGCGATACGGAGAAGGAAGCGGACGCCCTGCTGACCAAACTGCTCGGCTACCGCGTGTTTGCCGACGAGGCGGGCAAGATGAACCGCAGCGTGACTGACGTGGCCGGCGGCTTGCTGCTGGTGCCGCAGTTCACCCTGGCGGCCGACACCAAGTCCGGCACGCGCCCGTCGTTTACGCCGGCCGCCGCGCCGCAGGACGGTTTGCGCCTGTTCACGCATTTCGTGGACCAGGCGCGCAGCCGCCATGCAGGCGTGCAAACGGGGCAGTTCGGCGCCGACATGCAGGTGTCGCTTACCAATGACGGCCCCGTCACGTTCTGGCTGCAAGTGAACGCTAAATAAGCGTCAAACAATAACTATAAAGAGGAGCAAGCGATGAAATTGTGGAGCGAGACGTTTCGTGATGGCGGCCTGATGCCGGCCGACAATGCTTTTGCCGAGATCGACCCGGCCAGCCGCGTGCGCCTCGCCGGCAACCGCAATCCCCATCTGGCCTGGGACGAGGTGCCCAACGGCACCGAGTCGCTGGCCCTGTTCTGCATCGACCCCGATGCGCCGCTAGACGCCAGCCTGGCCAACCGCGATGACCAGGCCCTGCCGCTGACGGCGCCGCGCGGCGACTTTTATCACTGGAGCTTGCTCGACTTGCCGCCGGCCATGCGGGTTATTGCCGCCGGTGAATTTTCCAGCGGCATCACGCCGCGCGGCAAGGCGGTCGCTACTGGGCTGCGCCAGGGCATCAACGACTACACGGGCTGGTTTGCCGGCGATGCCGCCATGGCCGGCGATTACTACGGCTATGACGGTCCGTGCCCGCCGTGGAATGACGAGCGCATCCACCACTATATTTTCCGCCTGTACGCGCTCGATGTGCCGCAGTTGGCCTTGCCCGAGCGCTTCACGGGACAGCAAGCCCATGCCGCCCTGTACGGCCACATCCTCGACGAAGCCCAGCTCGTCGTCGCCTATTCGCTCAATCCCGAGTTGGCACTTACCCTGAAGAAATAAAGCATGAGCACCACGATTTTACTGATACGCCATGGCGAGACGGCCTGGAATGCGGGCCGCCGCCTGCAGGGCCATATCGACATCGCCTTGAACGAGGCGGGTCTGGCGCAAGCGGCCGCGCTGGGACAGGCGCTGGCGGACGAACCGCTGGCCGCGATCATCGCCAGCGATTTGCAGCGCGCTCAGCAGACGGCGCAAGCCGTGGCCGACGTGAAAGATTTACCGGTGCAAACGGATCCCTTGCTGCGCGAGCGCTGCTATGGCGCCTTTGAGGGCTTGCTGTATGCGGACATCGCCGCGCGCTATCCGCACGAGTATGCGCAATGGCAATCGCGCCAGATCGACGCCGTGATGCCGTCGGGCGAACGCCAGGCCGAAAGTTTCCGCCAGTTCTATGCGCGCGCGAATGGCGCCATCGCCCGCTGGGCCCAGCAATATGACGGCCAGACGATCGCCATCGTGGCGCACGGCGGCGTGCTCGAGTGCGCTTACCGCGAGGCGGTCGGCATGACGCTCGACAGTCCGCGCGACTTCCAAGTCAAGAATGCCAGCGTCAACCGTTTTTCTTACGCGGACGGCAAGCTGCATTTAGTGCACTGGGGAAATATCGAGCACCTGAGCGCGCCCGCGATGGACGAGCTGGGCTAAGCGGCCCCATCGCCACTCTGACGCACTGAGCTAAAAAATAGTGCTTATTAAATAGGCAGGGAATCGGTTAAAATAGCAGGTTCCTCCGTCCATTCCAGGTTCCTCAGTGCAAATCGGCCCTCACATTCTGCGCAATAACGTTTTCGTCGCTCCCATGGCCGGCGTGACGGATCGGCCTTTCCGCCAGTTGTGCAAGCAGTTGGGTGCCGGCTATGCCGTGTCGGAGATGGCGGCGTCGAATCCGCGCCTGTGGGCGACGGAAAAAAGCTCGCGCCGCACGGACCACGAAGGCGAAATGGAGCCGAAAGCCGTGCAGATCGCTGGCGCCGATCCGCAAGACCTGGCCAACTGCGCCAAGTTCAACGTGGACCGGGGCGCACAGATCATCGACATCAACATGGGTTGCCCCGTGAAAAAGGTGTGCAACAGCTGGTGCGGTTCGGCCCTGTTGCAAGATGAAAGCCTGGTCGAAAAGATATTGCACGCCGTCGTCAACGCCGTCGACGTGCCCGTCACCCTGAAATTTCGCACGGGCTGGAACCGTTCCAACAAGAATGCCCTGACCATCGCCCGTATCGCCGAGCAAGTCGGCATCCAGATGCTGACCTTGCACGGCCGCACGCGTGCCGATGGCTACAAGGGCGATGCCGAATATGAAACCATTGCCGCCGTGAAAGCATCGGTGGGCATCCCCGTGGTGGCCAATGGCGACATTACCAGTCCGGAAAAGGCCCGCTTTGTGCTCGATCAAACGGGCGCCGATGCCGTCATGATCGGCCGCGCGGCGCAGGGCAGGCCGTGGATTTGTCGCGAGATCGACCATTTCCTGCGCACGGGCACCTTGCTGCCGGCGCCGTACGTGGATGAAGTGCGCACCCTGATGGACGAGCACTTGCGCGCCCATTACGCGTTTTATGGCGAATTCCTCGGCGTGCGCACGGCGCGCAAGCACATCGGCTGGTACGTCAAGGATCTGGAAGGCGGCGAAGCGTTCCGCCAGCAAATGAACTTGCTGGAATCGACGGATGCGCAATTGCTGGCCGTCGATCAATTTTTTGAGTCGCAATGGAAATTTGGCGAACGGTTACAATACCGCCTCTCCGAATCCAGTGAAAGTGGCCTGATAGAAGCGGCCACAGCAGCATAAGCAGATAGCAAGGCAGTTGCATAAGTTATAAACAATAGTGATAAGTACGAGTGATAAGAAGTACAAGGAAGAAGTACAAGGGCGAGCGCCTATACAGAGCGTCATGCAATATTAATTACAACACCGAGGCAAGAGGGCTGCACGCGGACCGCATGAGCGACGCGGCACCGGATGGCCAGGTGTTCAGCCGGTTGAAGCATACAAATGAGCAAAGAAAGCATTCAGGAAGTCGTACAGAAAAGTCTAGAAGATTACTTCAATGACCTGGGCGAACAGCAAGCATCGAATATCTACGACATGGTTGTGTTGACCGTGGAAAAGCCCATCCTGGAAGTCGTGATGACACGCGCCGATGGCAACCAGTCGCACGCCGCGCAGATGCTGGGCATCAACCGCAATACCCTGCGCAAGAAATTGCAGGAGCACGGTTTGCTGTAATGCCGGCATGCAAGTGACGCCAAGATTTGAATCCGCCGCAGCAGTCTTCGCCTGAAGACTGAACTGCGCCATTCGCCAAGAACACTTAACCACCTAGCCACAGCCATGATCAAACAAGCTCTCCTCTCCGTTTCCGACAAGACCGGCGTTCTCGAATTCGCCCGCGCTCTGTCCGCCCTCGGCGTCAACCTCCTCTCCACGGGCGGCACCGCTAAATTGCTGGCAGACAACGGTGTTCCTGTCACGGAAGTGGCCGATTACACGGGTTTCCCGGAGATGCTCGATGGCCGCGTGAAGACCCTGCACCCGAAAGTGCACGGCGGTATCCTGGCGCGTCGTGATTTCCCTGAGCACATGTCGAAACTGGTCGAGCACGACATGCCGACCATCGACATGGTGGTGGTCAACCTGTACCCGTTCCAGGGCACGGTTGCCAAAGCCGATTGCACGCTGGAAGACGCGATCGAAAACATCGATATCGGCGGCCCGACCATGCTGCGTTCGGCAGCCAAGAACCACAAGGACGTGGTCGTCATTTGCGATCCGACCGACTACGACGTGGTACTGGCGGAAATGCGTGCGGCCGATGGCAAGGCAGGCGACGTCAGCTACGACACCAAATTCATGCTGGCGAAAAAAGTCTTTGCGCACACGGCGCAATACGATGGCGCCATCACCAACTACCTGACGAGCCTGGGTCCGACGAAAGTGCACGCCGAGCGCGGCGCCTATCCGCAAATCCTGAACGTGGCCTTTGAAAAAGTGCAAGACATGCGCTACGGTGAAAACCCGCACCAGAGCGCCGCCTTCTACCGCGACCTCGTCACCACCGATGGCGCGCTGGCCAACTATCGCCAGCTGCAAGGCAAGGAATTGTCGTACAACAACATCGCCGACGCCGATGCGGCTTGGGAATGCGTGAAGAGCATGGGCGGCTTCGAGCAAAGCGCCGCTTGTGTTATCGTCAAGCATGCGAACCCATGCGGCGTGGCCCTGGGCAAGAATGCGGCGGAAGCGTATGCGCGTGCCCTGCAGACGGACCCGACCTCGGCATTTGGCGGCATCATCGCCTTCAACACGGAACTCGACGGCGCCACCGCGGGCGAAATCGCCAAGCTGTTCGTCGAAGTGTTGATCGCCCCGTCGTTCTCCGCCGAAGCGAAACAGATTCTGTCGAGCAAGCAAAACGTGCGCATGCTGGAAATCCCGCTGGGCAGCGGCGTGCACGCCATGGACTTCAAGCGCGTCGGTGGCGGTCTGCTGGTGCAATCGCCGGATGCGAAAAACGTCGGTATCGGCGACTTGCGCGTGGTGAGCAAACTGCAGCCAACGCCGCAGCAACTGGCCGACCTGATGTTCGCCTGGAAAGTGGCGAAATTCGTCAAGTCGAACGCCATCGTCTTCTGCGGCAATAACATGACCCTGGGCGTGGGCGCCGGCCAGATGAGCCGTATCGATTCGGCCCGCATCGCGTCGATCAAGGCGCAAAACGCGGGCCTGTCGCTGACGGGCTCCGTCGTGGCGTCGGACGCCTTCTTCCCGTTCCGTGACGGTCTCGACGTCGTCGTCGATGCGGGCGCGACCTGCGTCATCCACCCGGGCGGCTCGATGCGCGACCAGGAAGTGATCGATGCGGCGGACGAGCGCGGCGTGGTCATGCTGTACACGGGCACGCGTCACTTCCGTCATTGATATAGATAGAGAGAGTAGGTCGGATTACGCGTACCGCTAATCCGACCTACAGCTACTCGATAAAGTACTCAGCGGCAGGCACCGGTTATTCACCGGTGCCTGCCGTATTCATTATAGAATCTGGCGATGATTATTCTTGGCATCGATCCTGGCCTGCGCACGACCGGCTTTGGGGTCATTGAAAAACACGGCAACAAGCTGCGCTATATCGCGTCGGGGACCGTCAAGACGGGTTCCGAAGGGGAATTGCCGCCGCGCCTGAAGGTCATCTTGCAGGGCGTGGGCGAAATCGTCGGCACCTACCAGCCCGATTGCGCGGCCATCGAAAAAGTGTTTGTCAACGTCAATCCCCAATCGACCTTGCTGCTGGGCCAGGCGCGCGGCGCGGCCATTTGCGCGCTCGTCCATGCGGACCTGTCGGTGGCCGAATACACGGCGCTGCAAGTGAAACAGGCCGTCACGGGCCACGGCAAGGCGGCCAAGGAACAGGTGCAGGAAATGGTGTCGCGGCTGCTGTCCTTGCCCGGCTTGCCCGGCACGGATGCGGCCGACGCGCTGGGCGTGGCCATTTGCCATGCCAACAGCATCGATGCGCTGGCCATGATAGGCGCGCTGGCGCCGCAACTGCAGGGTCTGCGCATGAAGCGCGGCCGCCTCGTAGGTTAAAGCATCACTCTGAAATTTAACATTAGGAATACGCGATGATAGGCCGTCTCTCCGGTATTTTGCTTGAAAAGAATCCGCCACAATTGTTGGTCGATTGCCAGGGCGTCGGCTATGAAGTCGACGTACCGATGAGTACCTTTTACAACTTGCCCCACGTGGGCGAAAAAGTCGTGCTGTTCACGCACCAGGCCATCCGCGAAGATGCGCATTTGCTGTTTGGCTTCGGCAATGCGGCCGAGCGGGCAGTATTCCGCCAGTTGATCAAGATCACGGGCGTAGGCGCGCGCATGGCGCTGTCGATTCTCTCGGGCATGACGATTGCCGATCTGGCCCAGGCGATTACCCTGCAGGATTCCGGCCGCCTCGTGAAGGTGCCGGGCATCGGCAAGAAGACGGCCGAGCGCCTGTTGCTGGAATTGAAGGGCAAGCTGGGAGCCGATATCGGCGCCGGCGGCGCGCATGCGGCGCCGGACGCGCAATCGGACATTTTGAATGCCCTGGTCGCGCTCGGCTATTCGGACAAGGAAGCGCTGGCCGCCGTGAAGAACGTGCCGGCTGGTACCGGTGTGTCGGACGGTATCAAACTGGCGCTGAAAGCGCTGTCGAAAGGCTGATAGGGCATGAGCATCCAGACCGACAGCTTCACGGAACAGCGCATCATCGACGCGGCGCCCATCTCGCACAACGAGGAGGCGATCGAACGGGCCTTGCGCCCCAAGCAGCTCGACGAGTACGTGGGGCAGGAAAAGATCCGCGACCAGCTCGAGATTTTCATCACGGCCGCGCGCCAGCGCAAGGAAGCGCTCGACCATACCTTGCTGTTCGGCCCGCCGGGCCTGGGCAAGACCACCCTGGCGCACATCATCGCGCGCGAAATGGGCGTCAATTTGCGCCAGACCTCGGGCCCCGTGCTCGAGCGCCCGGGCGACCTGGCGGCGATTTTGACGAACCTGGAAGCGAACGACGTCCTGTTCATCGATGAAATCCACCGGCTGTCGCCTGTCGTCGAGGAAATTTTATATCCGGCGCTTGAGGATTATCAAATCGACATCATGATTGGCGAAGGCCCGGCCGCCCGTTCCGTGAAGCTCGATCTGCAACCGTTTACCCTGGTTGGCGCCACCACGCGCGCCGGCATGCTGACCAACCCGCTGCGCGACCGCTTCGGCATCGTCGCGCGCCTCGAGTTCTACAACACGGGCGAACTGACGAAGATCGTCACGCGCAGCGCCGCCTTGCTGAAAGCCCCGATCGATCCGGAAGGCGCAATTGAAATCGCCCAGCGCGCCCGCGGCACGCCCCGCATCGCCAACCGCTTGCTGCGCCGCGTGCGCGATTTCGCGGAAGTCAAAAGCAATGGCGAGATCACCAAGGTGGTGGCCGACCGCGCGCTGGCCATGCTCGACGTCGATTCCGCGGGTTTCGACGTGATGGACCGCAAGCTGCTCGAAGCCGTGCTGTTCAAGTTCGGCGGCGGCCCCGTCGGTATCGGCAACCTGGCGGCGGCCATCGGCGAAGCGGCCGATACCATCGAGGACGTGCTGGAGCCGTATCTGATACAGCAAGGTTTCCTGCAACGCACGCCCCGTGGCCGTGTCGCCACGCCGGCCGCCTATTTGCACTTCGGCGTCAGCGCGCCGCGCATGGGTCCGGGCGGCGAAGCGTGGGAACTGTGATGACGGAAGAGGGTATGCCGGGTATGCAAATCTGGATCGACGCGGACGCCTGTCCCGTTGTCATCAAGGAAATTTTGTACCGGGTGGCCGACCGCCTGGAGTTGCCGCTCACCCTGGTCGCCAACCAGGGCTTGCGCGTGCCGCCGTCGCGTTTCATCCGCACCGTGCAAGTGCCGTCCGGCGCTGACGTGGCCGACCAGGAAATCGTGCGGCTGCTCAATCCCGGCGACCTCGTCATCACGGGCGACATCCCGCTGGCGGCCGACGTGCTGAAAAAGGGCGGCTATGCGCTCAATCCGCGCGGCGAGTTCTACACGAAGGACAATATCGCCCAGCAACTGACGATGCGCGCCTTCATGGAAGAATTGCGCAGCGGCGGCGTGGACACGGGCGGCCCGGCCGCCTTCAGCCAGTCCGACCGGCAACAGTTCGCCAACAGCCTGGACCGGCATTTGAGCAAGCATCACCGCAAGCCGGCCCCGGCGCAGTAATCCGCGGACGAAAAAAAACCGGCGCAAGCCGGTTTTTTTGTGCGCGTGAAACTTAACGCATGACTTTTTTCGTACCCACCACTTCCACCGTCACGCGGCGGTTCTGGGCGCGGCCGGCGGCACTCGTGTTGTCGGCCACCGGTTGCGTTTCTCCCTTGCCTTCCGTGTAGACACGGTTCGTTTCCACGCCTTGCGTCACCAGGTAAGCCTTGACGGCTTCGGCGCGGCGCAAGGAGAGCTTCTGGTTGTAGGTGTCAGGGCCGACGGCATCCGTATGGCCGACCGTGACGATCACTTCCAGGTCCATGCCCGTCAATTGACCGAGCAGCTGGTCCAGCGCCGCCTTGCCTTGTGGCTTGAGCGCCGATTGATCGAAATCAAACAGCGCTTCGGAAGCAAACGACACTTTTTCCGATACGGGTGCTGGCGCCGGTGGGGCCACGATGACGGGTGCCGGCATCGCGACGACAGGGGCGGCTTCTGGCGCCGGCTGGTAGGCAGGCGTGGCGCTGGCCGGGCGGCCCAGTTTATACACGAGGCTGACGGAATACAGGTCCGCATCGCCGCGGTTGCCCACGGCGTCGTTCAAGCGATAACGCTCGACTTCGCCGCGCAAGGCCAGCGCTTCGCTGAACTTGTATTCCAGGCCCAGGCCCAGCTTGGCGTTGAGCTTGCGCTCGCTGGCATGCGTGTTTGTCGAGCCCAGCAGGCGGTTGCCGCTGAATTCCGTGTTGGTCTTGGTGTAATGCATGCCGACCCGGCCCAGCAAGAACAGTCGCTGCGACAGCGGCAGCTGGCCCAGCAAGTCCAGGTTCACGCCGCGAAAGGCAGCTTGTCCGTTGAGTACGCCATTGCCGCTGGTGGTGGACCGGAAATCGAACTTGCCCAGGTCAAAGTAACCGGCTTCCACGGCGAAATACTGGTTCAGCTGGCGGCCGACAAACAGTTTATAGCCGGTGTCGCGCTGGTCCTTGCTGAAGCCGGTGACGGTTTCACCGTTGGCGGCCAGGCTGGCGCGCAGGCGCGGCTCGTCGATGGTGGCGCGCGACTGGCCCACGCCCGCACCGAGGTACCAGGCGCTGTTGGCCCAGTCCGGGTTGATGAAGGTGTTGTCCTGCGCCTGCGCCTGCGCCGCTTGCGCCGCCAGCAGGGCGCCGGTCATCACGCTCAGGGCGCCCAGTGTGTGTGCAATAGTCATGGTCATGTCCCGATTATTTGGTGATCTGGTTGTTGCGCAGGGTGACGGCGGCAGCCGTCAGCACGCGGCCATTGAGCAGGGTCGTGTTGTCGCCTACCGTGATGGCGGCAGACTGGCCCAGGATATTGCCCTTGAAGACGCTGTTCGCGGCCAGGGTGGTCGGGCCGACGGGCAGCCAGCTGACGTTGTCGGCCGTGGCGCCATTGTTCAGGGCGACCACCGAGTTGACGGTCGAGTCCAGGGTCAATGCCGTACGGAAGATATACACGCCAGGACCGTTCAAAGTCAGCGTGCCCGTGATGCTGATGGCGCCCGCATAGCAATACACGCCGGGGCCGAAGGTCTGGCCGCCGAGGTCGATGCCGCCGGCAAAGCTGACATCGCAGGTGCGGCTATTGCCGTCCGTGATGGCCGCCTGCAGGTCCGTCATGGCGCCGGCCAGGATGGCGCCCGATTTGTAGTTGGTAAAACCTGCCGCCTGGGTCGGATCGACCGTTTGCGACGGTGCACCGACATCGCCCGTGATCAGGGTGGTGCCGCCCGAATTATTCGTGATCGAGGTACCGGCCAGCACGCCGAACGATGCGGCGCGGCCCAGGATGATCGGGTTGAGGACGGGCGGGATGGCAACGGCCGTGACAGTCAGCAGCGCGCTGCCCGACTGGCCGCCGGCTGTGGCCGTGATGTTGCTGGTGCCGGCCGCGATGCCGGTGGCGACGCCCGTGTTCAGCACGCTGGCATTGGCGACGGTGCCCGAGGTCCAGGCGGCGCTGTTGGTGATGATGGCGTTCGAGCTGTCCGAATACGTTGCGGTGGCAATGAATTGTTGCTGGGCACCGACAACGATGCTGGCGGTGGCCGGCGTGACGGCGATGCTGACCAGGGTAATGGCCGGCACGGTGACGGTGGTGCTGGCCGTCTGGCCGTTGAAGCTGGCATTCATGACGCTGGTACCAAAGGCGACACCAGTGACCAGGCCGCCGCTGGCGACGGTGGCCGAGGCGGGCGTGGCTGCAACGAAGCTGCTGCCGGCCGTGACGTCGGCGGTGCTGTTATCCGAGTAGGTGGCAATGACGGCCAGCTGACGCGTCGCGGCGACAGGGATGATCGGGTTTTGCGGCGTGACGGCGATGGACAGCAAGGTCGCTGGCATGACGGTCAATACCGTGCTGGCCGTGAGCGTACCCGTGGTGGCCGTGATCTGCGTCGTGCCGGCAACCTTGCCCAGCGCCAGGCCGCTAGCGGCGATGCTGGCCGTGGCGGGATTGGCCGAGGCAAAGGCCGAGACGGCCGTGACGTCGCGCGTGGTGCCGTCGCTGAAGCTGCCGCTCACCGTGAATTGCTGCGTTGCGCCGATGGCGATGGATGGCGCGAGCGGCGCGATGGTGATCGCCGTGAGCGTGGCGGGCGAGACGGTCAACTGGGCCGCTGCGCTCTTGCCGCCGAACGCGGCGCTGATGCTGCTGCTGCCGGCAGCCACGCCAGCGGCAACGCCGCTGCTGGCGTTGACGGTGGCATTGGCCGGCGTGGCCGACGTCCAGCTTGCCTTGGCGCTGACGTCTTGCGCGGAACCGTCGCTATACGTGGCGATGGCTGTAAATTGCTGGCCGGCACCGATGCCGATCGTGGCCGTGGCGGGTGTAACAGTCAGGCTGGACAGGGTGGCGCCCGGCAAGCCGAGGATGGGATCGCGTCCCTGGTCGCCGCCGCCGCAGCCAGCCAGGGCGGCCATGGCCAGCAGGCCTGCCGAGACGATCAGCGGGTTCAGATATCGCTTGAAGAGATTCATATAATTCCTTTGTGCATGGCAGTCATTGCCGGGCATCTGCGGATGAGGTCATCTGGCAGAGCCATGCCGCACTTCGCTACAGGGCGATGGCGTCATTGGCATGCACTATTTCACGGCGGGGACTGCCGGTATGTGCGTTGGCGCGCATAGCGTTCAGCCACCTTGATACAGGCCAAAATACAAGCGGATTCGAGCTGGAAAAACAACAGGAGCACGGGAGCAGGGGCGTAAAAAAGCCGGCGCTGGGCCGGCTTCGGTTAGGGGGGCGGCTGCGATTATTCTTCGCGCACCCATGTCTGCGAGCGGCCAAACATCGGCACGCCGACATAGCCGCGCACTTGCAGCTTGGTGCCGCCTTCCGTCAGTTCGGCCTTGCTCTTGTAGACCTTGCCGGTGGCCGGGTCCGTGATTTCGCCGCCCGTCCACTCCTTGCCGTCATATTTCAGGCCGGACAGGATCACCATGCCGACGATGGGCTGGTCCTTGTTGGCGCCCGTGCACTTGTCGCACTTGGGATTTTGATCTTCATTCGGGGCACGGAACAGTTTTTCGATCTTGCCTTGCAAGACGCCATTGTTTTCCGTGATGACGACGAGGGATTTCGGCTTGCCGCTGGCGTCGTCGATGGTTTTCCATGTGCCGACGGGGGTAAAGTTGCCGTCGCGCGCCGTGGCGCTGCCGGCGATGGCCAGGGCGGCCACCAGTACGCTTGCTTTGAATACTTTATGCATCGCTAGTCTCCATTGGTTTTTCTTGATCGGGTCACGAACAGTGTATATACCAAGGCAAGACCAGCCATCTTGCGCGGCGTCACGGATGACGCCGCGCAATCCTTCCAAACTTGCCTTATGCGCTGGCTAGTTTAGCAAACTGTTCGCGCAGTTTTTCAATTGTCGCCGAAAAACTGAGCAAGCGCTCGTTTTCTTGCGCGACGATGGCGGCCGGGGCACGCGCGACAAAGCTTTCATTGCCCAATTTGCTGTTGACTTTGGCAATTTCCGCCTCGATGCGGGCGATTTCCTTGCCCAAGCGCTCGCGTTCGGCAGCCACGTCGATTTCCACTTTCAGCATCAGCTTGGTGGTGCCGACGATGGCGACGGCCGCAGGCGAGTCCGGCAGCGCATCGACGATCTGCACGTCGGCCAGCTTGCCCAGCGACTGGATGTATGGCGCATACGATGCCAGCGCTTCTTTCTCGCTGGCATTGCCCGCTTCGACGATCAGCGGCACGCGCACGGAAGGCGAGATCTGCATTTCGCCGCGCAGGTTGCGCGTCGCGTCCGTCAAGGCTTTCAGCTGCTGCATCCACGCTTCGGCCGATTCGTCGATCTTGTCGGTGTTAGCGATCGGATACGGCTGCATCATGATGGAATCACCCTCAGCTTTGAGCGTTTTGCCAGCCAAAGGCGCCACCGTCTGCCACAAGGCTTCCGTGACGAACGGAATGATCGGATGGGCCAGGCGCAGCACCACTTCCAGCACGCGCAGCAGGGTGTGGCGGGTGGCGCGCTGCTGGCCTTCCGTGCCCTGTTGCACTTGCACCTTGGCTACTTCCAGGTACCAGTCGCAATATTCGTCCCAGACGAATTTGTAGATGGTGGCGGCGATATTGTCGAAGCGGAAGTCTTCAAAGCCCTTGGCCACGTCCAGTTCCGCCTTCTGCAGCAGCGAGATGATCCACTTGTCCGCTTGCGACAGGTCGGCGTCGTTAGGCGTGCAGTCTTTTCCTTCCGTATTCATCATGACGAAACGGGTGGCGTTCCACATCTTGTTGCAGAAGTTGCGGTAGCCTTCGCAGCGACCCAGGTCGAAATTGATGTTGCGGCCCAGCGAAGCGTAGCTGGCCATGGTGAAGCGCACGGCGTCCGTGCCGTAGGCCGAAATGCCTTCCGGGAATTCCTTGCGCGTGGCCTTGGTGATCTTTTCCGCGTCGCGCGGGTTCATCAGGCCGGTCGTGCGCTTGACGATCAAGCCTTCCAGGTCGATGCCGTCGATCAGGTCGATCGGGTCCAGCGTGTTGCCTTTCGATTTCGACATTTTCTGCCCCGTCGAATCGCGCACCAGGCCGTGCACGTAGACGGTTTCAAACGGCACCTTGCCCGTGAAGTGCGCCGTCATCATGACCATGCGCGCGACCCAGAAGAAAATGATATCGAAACCTGTGACCAGCACCGACGATGGCAGGAACGCCTTCATGTCCGGCGTTTCTTCCGGCCAGCCCATGGTCGAGAACGGCACCAGGGCGGACGAGAACCACGTGTCGAGCACGTCGTCGTCGCGTTTCAAGGGACCGGTGCTGCCGGCGGCCTGTGCCTTGGCGATGGCTTCCGCTTCGGTCTTGGCGACAAAGATATTGCCGGCGTCGTCGTACCAGGCCGGGATCTGGTGGCCCCACCACAGCTGGCGCGAGATGCACCAGTCCTGGATGTTGTTGAGCCACTGGTTGTAGGTGGTGCTCCAGTTTTCCGGCACGAACTTGATTTCGCCGTTGGCGACTTTTTCCAGCGCCGTCTCGGCAATCGATTTGCCCGGGAAGAACGTGCCTTCCGGCGCCGGTTTGCTCATGGCGACGAACCACTGGTCCGTCAGCATCGGCTCGATGACGACGCCCGTGCGGTCGCCGCGCGGCACCATCAGCTTGTGCGGTTTGACCTGTTCCAGCAAGCCTTGCGCGTCGAGGTCGGCGACGATCTGCTTGCGCGCGGCAAAGCGGTCCATGCCGCGGTAGGCTTCCGGCGCGTCGTCCGTGATCTTCGCGTCCAGGGTCAGGATGACGATCTGCGCCAGTTTGTGGCGCTGGCCCACGGCGTAATCGTTCATGTCGTGCGCCGGGGTGATCTTGACGCAGCCCGTGCCGAATTCCTTGTCGACGTATTCGTCGGCGATGATGGGGATTTCGCGGTCGGTCAATGGCAGTTTGAGCATCTTGCCTACCAGCGGCAGGTAGCGCTCGTCCGTCGGATCGACGGCCACGGCCACGTCGCCCAGCATGGTTTCAGGACGGGTGGTGGCCACCGTCAAAAAGCCGCTGCCGTCCGCCAGCGGGTACTTGATGTACCACATCGAGCCGTCTTCTTCTTCCGACACCACTTCCAGGTCGGAGACGGCCGTGCCCAGCACCGGATCCCAGTTGACCAGGCGCTTGCCGCGGTAGATCAGGCCCTGCTCGAACAGGCGCACGAAGACGTCGGTGACGACTTTCGAACGAGGCTCGTCCATCGTGAAGTATTCGCGCT
The DNA here is from genome assembly GCF_051380835.1 of Janthinobacterium aestuarii. NCBI lineage: Bacteria > Pseudomonadati > Pseudomonadota > Betaproteobacteria > Burkholderiales > Oxalobacteraceae > Janthinobacterium > Janthinobacterium aestuarii. Next base: position 170,733 of record NZ_JBNYXU010000009.1, on the reverse strand, counting down.
GCCAATCGGCGGAGGCGCCCAGACGGCGCATCTGGCCGGTGATGATGGAACCCGATTTTTCTTTCCATTCCCACACTTTTTCCACGAATTTCTCGCGGCCCAGGTCATGGCGCGAAATCTTTTGCGCGTCCAGCTGGCGTTGCACGACGATTTGCGTGGCGATGCCCGCGTGGTCGGTGCCGGGTATCCAGGCCGTGTTGTGGCCCAGCATGCGGTGGTAGCGGGTCAGGCCATCCATGATGGTCTGGTTGAACGCATGGCCCATGTGCAGGGTGCCGGTCACGTTCGGCGGCGGCAACTGGATGCTGAAGGAAGGTTTTCCGGCATCGAGGGTGGCGGTAAAGTAACCGCGTTGTTCCCACTCGGTGCGCCAGAATTGTTCAATGTCGGCGGGCTCGAAAGACTTGGCTAATTCCATGATTTGGCGTGTGATTGGCAAAAGGAACCATTATAGATGACACGGCATCGCCTGCAGCGTGGCAACCCGCCTTTTTCAGTGTTTTGGCGGCTTTGCGGGCCGTTTTCCCGCAACAGACGGGGATGAAAGGGCTGCCGATGTTATAATGCCGGCCTCGGCGCCTCCTGCCCTATCTTTGCGGACGGCGCCAGCAGACGCAGTTTTATCCAACTCTCGTCCGCGTCACACGGCCAGCGCATCTGCGATGCCAGCCACTTTCAGAGCGTCCCCTGCGGGCTGGGCGCCTGAGCCACGCGCACCGCCAGCGGTGCACCATTCACGGCGGAATACCGCGCGCCACCGTTTGCCGGCCGCGCCGCCACAGTTTAGCCAGGAATGTTGTTATCTGGCCCGTCGTCTTTCGATACGGCACTCCCGCAGCGCGCCTTTGCGCCTGTGGCCGCGCCATGGCCGCGCGCTTTCCCGGTTTTGCTTTTACAAGGAAACCAGCATGAAAAAAATCTCGATCACGATGGCACTCGCCACCCTGGGTGCCTTGCCTGCCGCCCACGCCCAGTCGTCAGTTGATGTGTATGGCTTGATGGATGCGGGCCTGGTGCAGGAAGGCGGCATCAGCAAGCTCACCAGCGGCATATCGGCCGGCTCGCGCCTGGGCTTGCGCGGCACCGAATCGCTGGGTAATGGCTTGCAAGCCGTGTTCACCCTGGAAGCGGGTGTCCTGAGCGACACGGGCCGCTCCGACCAGGCGGGGCAATTGTTCGGCCGCCAGGCTTTTGTCGGCATCGACAGCCCGCTGGGCATGCTGACCGTGGGGCGCCAGTACAACCTGCAAAGCCAGGCCTTGACCGACGTGGCCGATCCATTCGAAGGCGGCCTGGCCGGCGCGGCAACCAACCTGGCCGGCTATTCGGCCACGCGCATCGACAATACCGTGCGCTACACCTCGCCCGAGTTGCGCGGCGTCACGGCCACGGTCCTGTACGGCTTTGGCGAACACACGGGTGTGGCGGCCGACCAGCGCTCGCTGGGCCTGGCCCTCGGCTATGTCAACGGCCCCTTGACCCTGCGCCTGGCGCGCCAGAGCCGTGCCGGCGAACCGGGCAAGGCCGATGTCAACAACACGATTTTGGCGGGCAATTACAACTTTGGCGTGGCCACGGCGTTTGCCGGTTATGGCCGCAACACGGGCGATGGCAGCACCATGTTCTTTGCGGAAAACCCGTATGGCGCGGCGCAGGCGCCGGCCCAGTCCACGGACAGCCGCGACGCCATCGTCGGGGTGTCCGTGCCGCTGGGCGCGACGACCTTGCTGGCCTCGTACGTGCACAAGGATGACCGCGACGCTGCCAACCGCGATGCGCGGCAGCTGGCCGTCGGCGCCACGTATGCCTTGTCCAAGCGCAGCAAGGTGTATGTTGCTTACGCGCACATCCGCAACCGCAACGACGCCGCCTACCTGGTGGGGAATGCCACGGAAGTGGGCACGGGCAACCGCGCCTTCAACGTGGGCCTGCGCCACGCTTTTTAAACCTTTGCGCTAAGCGGGCAGCATGTTGCCTTCGAGCAGCAGTGTTTCGAAGGCGGCCGCGGCCAGCGGGCGGCTGAACAGGTAGCCCTGCATCTGGTCGCAGCCGTGCCGGCGCAGGAAGGCCAGTTGCTGTTCCGTTTCCACGCCTTCGGCGATGACTTTCAAGCGCAGGCTGTGCGCCAGCGAAATGATGGCGCGCACGATGGCCGCGTCGTCCATGTTGTGCGTGATATCGCTGACGAAGGTCTTGTCGATTTTCAGCACGTCGATGGGGAAGTGGCGCAGGTAGGCCAGGCTGGAATAGCCGGTGCCGAAGTCGTCGATGGACAGTTGCACGCCCAGCGTCTTCAGGTTGACCATGATGGCTTTGGCTTGCTCTACGTTATGCATGACCATGCTTTCCGTCAATTCCAGTTCCAGATGGGTGGCATCGAGGCCTGTCTCGGCCAGCGCCTGCGCCACCGCGTGCAGCAGGTTTTTTTGCTTGAATTGCCGCGCCGACAGGTTGACGGCCAGGCGCAGCGGGCCATGGCCGGCCAGTTGCCAGGCGCGCGTCTGCGCGCATGCCGTGCGCAGCACCCAGTCGCCGATGGAGTTGATCAAGCCCATTTCCTCGGCCAAGCCGATGAAGCTGGCAGGCGGAATACGCCCCAGCTGCGGATGTTGCCAGCGCAGCAGCGCTTCCATGCCCACCACCGCGCCGCTGACCAGGTCCAGCTGAGGCTGGTATTCGAGGTGAAACTGCCTGCGTTCCAGCGCGTGGCGCAACTCGCTCTCCAGTTCCAGCCGCTCCAGGGTGCCCGCATTCATGCTCGAAGCATAGAATTGCCACTGGCCTCGTCCCTGTTCCTTGGCGCGGTACATGGCGATGTCGGCGTGCTTGATCAAGGTGTCGGCATCGCGTCCATTATCGGGATACACGGCCACGCCCATGCAGCAGCTGAGAAAAAATTCATATTCGCCCAGTTGCAGCGGCTGGGCCACGGCGTCCTGGATGCGCTGCAAGATGGCCGCGCCCGGTTCGCCAGTGCCATGCTGGGGCAGCAACAGCACGAATTCGTCGCCGCCCAGGCGCGCCACCGTGTCGACTTCACGCGTGGCGTCGCGCAGGCGCTCGGCGACGTTTTTCAGCACCAGGTCGCCCGCATCGTGGCCCAGGGTATCGTTGACGAATTTAAAACGGTCGAGGTCGACGAAAACCACCCACAGGGGCAGGCCGCTGCGCCGCGTCACGGCCATCGCCTGCTCCAGCCGTTCGCGCAGCAGGGTCCAGTTTGCCAAGCCCGTCAGGATATCGTGTCTGGCCTGGAATTCCAGTTCCTGTCCGAAGCGCATGACAGTGCTGATGTCGTATTGCGCCACGACAAAGTGGCTGATGGGGCCATCGCCACCGTCGCGCACGGGTGCGACGAACAGCTCGCTCCAGTAGCAGCTGCCATCCTTGCGGAAATTGCGCACGATGGCCTTGCCTTCGCGCTGTTCGCGCAGGGCCGCCGTAATGGCGTGCATGTCTTGCCGTCCTTGCTTGGGACCCTGCAAGTGTTCCAGGCGCTGGCCGATGACTTCGCCGGCCGCATAGCCGGTGATGCGCTCGAAGGCCGGGTTGACGTATTCAATCAGGTAGCCCGGCGCGTCGGCGCTGCACAGGATGATGGCGTTGGCCGACACTTCGATGATGCGTTCGCGCAAACGCAGCGACTTTTCATTGTGCATGCGCGCGGCGATGTCTTCGGACAGGCGCAAATTGGCAAACTGCAGCGCCGCCGTGCGTTCGCCCGTGATGCGGGTAATTACGGAATTGCGCGAGACCAGCTGATATACATACGCGGCCGCCAGCAGGCTCGACAGCAATCCACCGAGCAGCACATACAGCGAGCCGCGATGGTTGGCATCCAGGCCCATGCCTTTGGCCGGCAGCAGGGCGGCGCCCAAGGTGTGGCCGCTGGCGTGGTACTGCAGCAGCCGGGCGCTTTCCGCTTCGATCTGGCGCGCCGAGGCGTAGCACAGGGCCGTCAGGCACAGCCCGAACGCGAGGGTGAGCAGGGCCGAGGTGGAAACGGAAATGGAGATGCGTTTGAAGAATGATTGCATGGTGGTCCCGTGGCAGCGCCGGTGCCGATCCATGATCAGGCAGGCCGGGCAGTGACTGACTGTAGGGTGCGCGGCGAAATGTCGTCCGTTCGCTACCGAACGGACGGCCATGCCGACAAGAAATATAGTCGGGGCACTGTGCCAGCGCTGTGTTACGCTGCACCGCATGGCGGCCCTCGTTCGGACGCCTTTCATCTTCCCCCTAGCTGACGACTGGAAAACAGGAAACCTGCCCATGTCGAGTCCGCATGTCCAGCTGCACAACCCGAATCAAAACCATTTGCTCGCCGCCATGCTCGACGCCGATTTCGCGCGCCTGGCTCCCCATCTGGAGCAAGTATCGATGCTGCTCGGTGACGTGATCTACGATTCGGGCGACAAGCTGCAGCACGTGTATTTCCCCACCACGGCCATCGTTTCCATCCACTACCTGCTGGAAAACGGCGGCTCGTCGGAAATTGCCGGCGTCGGCAATGAAGGCGTCGTGGGTGTGTCGCTGTTCATGGGCGGCAATTCGACGCCGAGCCGCGCCGTCGTGCAGACGGGCGGCGTCGGCTACCGGCTGAAGGCGCATTTGCTGATGGAAGAATTCGACCGCGCCGGTCCCGTCATGCGCTTGCTGCTGCGCTATACGCAAGCGCTGATCACGCAAATGTCGCAGACGGCCGTGTGCAACCGCCACCATACGGTGGAACAGCAACTGTGCCGCTGGCTGCTGCTGACCATGGACCGCCTGCCGAACCGCGAGCTGACGATGACGCAGGAGTTGATTGCCAACATGCTCGGCGTGCGCCGCGAAGGCGTGACGGAAGCGGCCGGGCGTTTGCAGACGCGGGGCTTCATCAGCTACCGGCGCGGCCATATCTCCGTGCTGGACCGCACCGGGCTCGAAGGCCACGTGTGCGAATGCTATGGCGTGGTCAAAAAGGAATTCACGCGCCTGTTGTCGGACGTGCGCCAGCGCCAGACGCACTGAACACCGCATCCTCTCTTTTATCGTTGTCACAGCCCGGGCTACCCCATGCAATCTGTCGAAAACATTCCCCCGCGCGCACCGTCGCGCTGGCCCATGGCGCTGGCGTTTTCGTTCAGCGCCATCGTGCTGCTGGCCATCGGCCTGCTGGCCTGGCGCGCGCCGTTCGAGACGGCATGCGTCATCGACGCGCTGGTCTTCTTGTTGCTGATGCTGCTCGTGGCACTGTACCGGCGCACCCTGGCGGCCAGCCTGCCGCGCCAGCTGCTCAAGGCGGGCGCCTTGCAAGATGCGATTTTCAACAGCGCCAATTTCTCATGCATCGCCACCGATGCGCAGGGCGTGATCCAGATTTTCAACGTGGGCGCCGAACGCATGCTGGGCTATGCAGCGAGCGACGTGGTCGACAAGCTGACGCCGGCCGGCATTTCCGATGCGCAAGAAATCGTCGCGCGCGCCGCCGCCCTCAGTGCCGAACTCGACACCGTCATCACGCCCGGCGTGGAAGCGCTCGTGTTCAAGGCCACGCGCGGCATCGAAGACATTTATGAACTGACTTACATCCGCAAGGACGGCAGCCGCTTCCCCGCCATCGTCTCGGTAACGGCCTTGCGCGATGCACAAAGCAAAGTCATCGGTTACTTGCTGATCGGCACGGACAATACAGCTCGCAAGCAGGTCGAGGCGGAGCAAGCCTTGCTGGACCAACGCTTGCAGGAGCAGCAGGCGTATACGCGCTCGCTGGTCGAGACCAACAATGCGGAGTTGAAGAAGGCGCGCCTGGTGGCGGAAAAGGCCAACCGCGCCAAGTCCGAATTTTTGTCGAGCATGAGCCATGAATTGCGCACGCCGCTGAACGCCGTGCTGGGCTTTGCGCAGCTGATGGCGTCCGACGTGCCGCCGCCCAGCGTGCCGCAGCAGCGCTCGATCGAACAAATCCTCAAGGGCGGCTGGTATCTGCTGCGCCTGATCAATGAGATCCTCGACCTGGCCATGATCGAATCGGGCAAGGTTACCTTGTCGCAGGAAGCGATGTCGCTGCTCGACGTGTTGCAGGATTGCCAGGCGATGATCGCGCCGCAGGCGGAAAAACGCGGCATCCGCATGCATTTCCCCCGCTGCGGCCAGGCCTTCTATGTGCATGCGGACCGCACGCGCGTGAAGCAGGTGATGGTCAACCTGCTGTCGAACGCCATCAAGTACAACCAGGGCGGCGGCACCGTCACCGTCGATTGCAGCCAGCGCGGCACCAAGGTACGGGTCAGCGTGCGCGACAGCGGCGCCGGCCTCGATGCGGGCCAGGTGGCCCAGCTGTTCCAGCCCTTCAACCGCCTGGGACAGGAAAACAGCACGGAAGAGGGCACGGGCATCGGCCTGGTCGTCACCAAGCAACTGGTCGAATTGATGGGCGGTACTATCGGCGTCGACAGCACGGTCGGCGTGGGCACCACGTTCTGGTTTGAACTGGCCGCCAGCAGCGCGCCGGCACTGGTGCTGGGCGACGGCGACGCGCTGCCGCAGGTGCAGGAGCCGCAGGAAAGCCAGCGCACCTTGCTGTACGTGGAAGACAATCCCGCCAACCTGGCGCTGGTGGAGCAATTGATCGCCCGCCGCAGCGATTTGAAACTGCTGACGGCCATCGATGCGCACCTGGGTATCGACCTGGCGCGCACGTATCAGCCGGACGTGATCTTGATGGACATCAACCTGCCCGGCATCAGCGGCTTCGGCGCCCTGCACATCCTGCACGACGACCCGCTGACGAGCCATATTCCCGTGATGGCCCTGTCGGCCAACGCCGTGCCGCGCGACATCGAGAAGGGCCTGGAAGCGGGCTTCTTCCGCTACCTGACCAAGCCGATCAAGGTCGTCGAATTCATGGATGCGCTCGACGTAGCCCTGCACCATGCGGCCGCGCACGGCCTGGCCGACGACATTCACGCAGTACGCTAATTCAGCATTTATTTTTAGGAATACCGCCATGCTTCAAGCCACCGAGATCCTGAACGCCAGCATCCTCATCGTCGATGACCAGGAGGCGAACGTCCTGCTGCTGGAACAGGTGCTGCGCAATGCCGGCTATACGCGCATCACGTCCACCATGGACCCGCAAGCCGTGCGCGCGCTGCACCAGCAGCACCGCTACGACCTGATCCTGCTCGACTTGCAGATGCCGGAAATGGATGGCTTCGAGGTTATGGAAGGCTTGCGCGACATCGAGGCGGGCAGCTATCTGCCCGTGCTGGTGATCACGGCCCAGCCCGGCCACAAGCTGCGCGCGCTGCAGGCGGGCGCCAAGGACTTTGTCAGCAAGCCGTTCGACCTGGTGGAAGTTAAAACGCGCATCCACAACATGCTGGAAGTGCGCCTGCTGTACCAGAAGCTGGCCGAATACAACAAGTCGCTGGAGCAAATGGTGGAAGCGCGCACGGCGGAGCTGCGCGAAAGCGAAGCGCGTTTCCAGCGCTTCACGGAACTGTCGTCCGACTGGTACTGGGAACAGGATGCGCAGGGCAATCTGACGCGCTTTTCCGGTCCCGTGGCTGAAATGCTGGGCATCGGCAGCGAGCAAGAGCCGCAGCGCTGGAATGCCACCGAACGAGCGCTGCTCGATGCAAAAATTGCCGCGCGCGAACCTTTCCTCGATTTCATCTACAGCCGCGCCAACCTCGACGGCAGCACGCAGTACCTGCAAGTGAGCGGCGAACCGATGTTCGACAGTGGCAGCCGCTTCATCGGCTACCGCGGTATCGGCCTCGATGTCACGGAGCGCCATCGCATTGCCTGATTTATACTGGGTGCTATCGATACTGACCAGGAAAAATCATGACTGACAAATCAACGCCGCAATACTGGTTCCCCGCCAAGACCTATGGCTGGGGCTGGGGCTTGCCCATCACGTGGCAGGGCTGGCTGGTGTTCCTGGCCGCGCTGGCGCTGTTCGCCTGCGGCGCCTTCCTGTTCCCGCCGCAGACCATGCTGGTGGGCTACATCGTCTATGAAGTGGCCATCGTTGCCGTGCTCATTTTCATCTGTCAGCTGAAGGGCGAACCGACCAGCTGGCGCTGGGGCAAGAAGAAGTAGAGCGATGTACAAAGACGACACCTGCAAGAAATCATCTGGCCGCGCGGCGTGAACCGCGTATAATTGGCTCGCTGCCGCAAGGCGGCAAACGCTAGGGGTCCTGCCTTTCGCTGTGGAAACACAGTGCAAGCGCGGGTGAGAAATACCCTCCGAACCTGATCTGGATAATGCCAGCGAAGGGAAGCTTTAGGATGAACGCACCCCGCCTTTCCGCGTGCGCGCAGCCGAACCTCCTTAGCTGGCTCCAGGCTTAAAAATAGTCTAGCCAAGGAGCCAAAATGAACGCCAACCCGAAATTCCTCTCCGCCACCGCCACGGTCGACGAAGCCGCCATCGCGCCGCTGCCCAATTCGCGCAAGATCTATGTTGAAGGCAGCCGCCCCGACATCCGCGTGCCCATGCGCGAAATCAGCCAGTCCGACACGGAAGCGTCGTTCGGCGGTGAAAAGAATCCGCCGATCTACGTCTACGACACGTCCGGCCCGTACACGGACCCGGACGTGCAGATCGACATCCGCTCGGGCCTCGACACGCCGCGCCTGCCGTGGATCGTCGAACGTGCCGATACGGAAGAATTGCCGGGCCCGACCTCCGACTACGGCATCGCCCGCCTGGCGGACCCGAAGCTGGCCGAGCTGCGTTTCAACCTGCACCGCAAGCCGCGCCGCGCCATTGCCGGCAAGAACGTGACGCAGATGCATTACGCGCGCCAGGGCATCATCACGCCGGAAATGGAATATGTCGCCATCCGCGAAAACATGCGCCGTCAGGAATATTTGCGTGAGCTGAAAGCGTCCGGCCCCATGGGCGAGCGCCTGGCCGACCTGATGGGCCGCCAGCATCCGGGCCAGTCGTTTGGCGCCAGCATCCCGACCGAGATCACGCCGGAATTCGTGCGCGAGGAAATCGCCCGCGGCCGCGCCATCATCCCCGCCAACATCAACCATCCGGAAGTCGAGCCGATGATTATCGGCCGCAATTTCCTCGTGAAAATCAACGCGAATATCGGCAACTCGGCCGTCACCTCGTCGATCGGCGAGGAAGTGGAAAAGATGACCTGGGCCATCCGCTGGGGCGGCGACAACGTGATGGATCTATCCACAGGTAAACATATCCACGAGACGCGCGAATGGATCGTGCGTAACAGCCCCGTGCCGATCGGCACCGTGCCCATCTACCAGGCCTTGGAAAAGGTCAATGGCAAGGCCGAAGATTTAACTTGGGAAATCTTCCGCGATACCCTGATCGAGCAGGCCGAGCAGGGCGTCGACTACTTCACCATCCACGCGGGCGTGCTGCTGCGCTATGTGCCGATGACGGCCAAGCGCTTGACGGGCATCGTTTCGCGCGGCGGCTCCATCATGGCGAAATGGTGTTTGGCGCATCACCAGGAATCGTTCCTGTACACGCATTTCGAAGAGATCTGCGAAATCATGAAGGCGTACGACGTGTCGTTCTCGCTGGGCGACGGCTTGCGCCCGGGCTCCATCTACGACGCCAACGACGAGGCGCAGCTGGGCGAACTGAAAACCCTGGGCGAGCTGACGCAAGTCGCCTGGAAGCACGACGTGCAGGTGATGATCGAGGGCCCGGGCCACGTGCCGATGCAGCTGATCAAGGAAAACATGGATTTGCAGCTGGAACAGTGCGGCGAAGCGCCGTTCTATACCCTGGGGCCGCTGACGACCGATATCGCGCCCGGCTACGACCACATCACGTCCGGCATCGGCGCGGCCATGATCGGCTGGTACGGCACGGCCATGCTGTGCTATGTGACGCCGAAGGAACACCTGGGCTTGCCCAACAAGGCGGACGTCAAGGACGGCATCATCACCTACAAGATTGCGGCGCACGCGGCCGACCTGGCCAAGGGCCATCCGGGCGCGCAAATCCGCGACAACGCCCTGTCGAAAGCCCGCTTCGAATTCCGCTGGGACGACCAGTTCAACATTGGCCTGGACCCGGACAAGGCACGCGAATTCCACGATGAAACCTTGCCCAAGGATTCGGCCAAGGTGGCGCATTTCTGCTCCATGTGCGGCCCGCATTTCTGCTCGATGAAGATCACGCAGGAAGTGCGCGAATACGCGGCCGGCATGGGCATCGCGGAAGACAAGGCGCTCAAGCAGGGCATGGAAATCAAGGCCATCGAATTCATCAAGAACGGTGCCGAGCTGTACCGCAAGGTCTGAGGGAGAGCGTGATGCCCGCATTCATCAACATCACGCTCAACGGCGCGCCGCACCAGGTGCCGCCGGGGCAAACCCTGGACCAATTGATCGCCGCGCTGTCGTTGGAAAACCAGGCGCTGGCGCTGGCCGTCAACCGTAATGTCGTGCCGCGCAAGGCGTGGCCGGGACAGGTTTTGCAAACCCAGGATCAGGTTGAAATAGTACGCGCCATCGGCGGCGGCTGAAAACGTCCAAGCAAACCTACTGCGCCTCGCGCTTTGCGGCCTGCGATGCTCACCGTGCTCAAGCACGGTTGCGCGTCTCGGCCACAAATCATCGCCGCTCGCTACGGTTTTCTTCGGACGTTTAAAAACTTAAGGAAGAGCACATGAATACCGAAACAAATAATGACCTGCTGACCATCGCAGGAAAACAGTATCAATCGCGCTTGCTGGTGGGCAGCGGCAAGTACAAGGATTTGCCGCAGACGCGCGAAGCGACGGATGCGGCCGAGGCGCAGATCATCACGGTGGCGATCCGGCGCGTGAATATCGGGCAGGACCCGAACGCGCCCAGCCTGCTCGACTTCGTGCCGCCCGACCAGTACACGATTTTGCCGAACACGGCCGGCTGCTATAACGCGAAAGACGCCGTCTACACCCTGCAACTGGCGCGCGAGCTGCTGGGCGGGCGCAATCTGGTGAAACTCGAAGTGCTCGGTGACGAAAAGACCCTGTTCCCGCACATGCCGGAAACGTTGATTGCGGCCGAAGCGCTGGTCAAGGATGGTTTTGACGTGATGGTCTACTGTAGCGACGACCCGATCCAGGCGAAGATTCTGGAAGACATCGGCTGCGTGGCCGTCATGCCGCTGGCCTCATTGATCGGCTCGGGCATGGGCATCTTGAATCCGTGGAACTTGTCGCTGATCATCGACCAGGCGAAAGTGCCCGTGCTCGTCGATGCTGGCGTGGGCACGGCGTCCGATGCGGCCATTGCCATGGAACTGGGCTGCGATGGCGTGCTGATGAATACGGCCATTGCCGGCGCGCGCGACCCCGTACGCATGGCCCACGCGATGAAGCTGGCTGTGCGGGCCGGACGCGAAGCGTTTTTGGCGGGACGCATGCCGCGCAAGTTTGCCGCGTCGCCGTCGTCGCCGATGGCGGGCCGCCTGGCATGACGGTGCCGATGCGCCACACTGTGCTCGTGTTTGCCGGCGCCGACCCGTCAGGCGGCGCCGGCATCGCCGCCGATATCGTGGCGATTGCGGCGCAGGGCGCGCATGCCTTGCCCGTCATCACGGCGCTGACGGTGCAGGACAACGACTACGTGTTTGCTGTCGAGCCGGTGGCGCCGGAATTGCTGCGCCGGCAGGCGCAGGCGCTGATCGACAAGATGTCGATTCATGCCGTCAAGATCGGCATTCCCGGCAGCGCCGCGAATGCGGCCGTCATCGCGCAACTGATCGCGCAATTGCGGCTGATTCGGCCGGACTTGCCTGTCGTGCTAGACCCCGTGCTGGCCAGCGGCCATGGCGACGTGCTCAGCCGGGACGACGCCGTCCTGGCGCTGGCGCCCTTGCTGCCGGTGACGACCGTCATCGTACCGAACGGGCCGGAAGCGCTGGCCCTCGGTGGCGCAGACAATTTACTTGCGCAAGGCTGCCGGAACGTGCTGGTGACGGGCGGTCACGGTGAAGGCGAAATGATTGTCAACCGCTGGCTCGATGGGGCTGGTGGCGAGCGCGAGTGGCGCTGGCCGCGCTTGCCGGGCGAATTCCACGGCAGCGGCTGCACCTTGGCGTCCGCCATCGCGGCGCGCCTGGCGCAAGGCGTGCCGATGCAAGAGGCGCTCGATGGCGCACAACGCTATTGCCATGCGGCCCTGGCCGGCGCGTATGCAATAGCGCCAGGCCAGCTGATGCCGCAACGATTCATTCAATAAGGAAAATATCATGCGTGGACTGTATCTGGTCACCCCGAACTGGGACGACACCGACCGCCTGCTCGACGTGAGCGAGCAAGCCTTGCAGGAAGGCGTGGCCTTGCTGCAATACCGCCACAAGAGCGCGGAAGCGGATCAGCGGCGCGAGCAGGCGGGCGCCTTGCTGGCCCTGGCCCGCAAGTATGGCGTGCCTTTCATCATCAACGACTTCATCGGGCTGTGCGAAGAGCTGGACGCGGACGGCGTGCACGTGGGCGGCACGGATGCGTCCGTCGCGCAGGTGCGTGCGCGCTTGGGAAAGGACAAGATCGTCGGTGCCTCGTGCTATGGCGACATGGCCTTGGCACGGACGGCGCAGGCGGGTGGCGCCAGCTACGTGGCCTTCGGCGGCTTTTATCCGTCGCTGGTGAAAAAGTATCCGGTGACGACGCCGCTCGACATCGTGCTGCAGGCCAAGCGCGAGATCGCCTTGCCTTGCGTGGTGATCGGCGGCATGACGCCGGAGAACGCCGCGCCGCTGGCCGCGCGCGGTGCCGACATGGTGGCGGCCATCACTAGCGTCTACCAGGCGGACGATGTAGATATTGCGGTGCAGCAATTCAATCACTTGTTTACGGCGTGAGCATGGACGTGCAGGGCTGGTTTGGGGGAATAATCGGCATATAATAAGAACATCATTCATTACCGAGGTCCCCCACCCATGAGCCAGCCAGCCGCCGCGAAACGCCTTATCCTGATCGTTGACGATGACCAGCTCCTGTTGGAATTCCTCGGCGAAGTCCTGCGCCATGCCGGCTACGAAACAGCCTTGGCCCATTCGGCCGAAGTGGCGCTGCAGCTGATCGCCCAGCGCGAGCCGGACCTGGCCTTGCTCGACATCCACATGCCGGGCATGTCCGGCCTGGAACTGGCCAAGCGCCTGCATGGCGAGACGGCCGTGCCCTTCATGTTCCTCTCCGGCAGCGGCGACAGCGAATCGGGCAAGCAGGCGGCCGCCTACGGCGCCGTCGGTTACGTGGTGAAACCCGTCGACGAGGGCCGCTTGATGCCCGCGTTCGAAGCGGGCCTGGCCCGTGCCGATGAAATCCGCCAGCTGCGCCGTACCGAACTGAACCTGAACGCGGCGCTGGCCGCCGGCCGCGAAACGAGCCTGGCCGTGGGTTTGCTGATGGGCAAGTTCCAGACGGACCGCAACACGGCCTTCGAAGTGCTGCGCGACCATGCCCGTTCCAGCCGCCGCAAGATCAATGAAATCGCCAGCCAGCTGCTGCTGGCCGAGGAAACCCTGAACGGCTTGCACGGCGCCTTTTTGAACCGCGCGAAAACCAAGTAAGCGTTTTACTGGCGCCTGCTTTGCTATGATGTGGCGATACGGCGCGCTGGCGCGCCCGGTTCAACCATACACAGCACACACCACAGGACACACATGAAAACCAAAGCAGCGATTGCATGGAAGGCGGGCGCGCCTTTGACCATCGAGGAAGTCGACCTGGCCGGCCCGCGCGAGGGCGAAGTACTGGTCGAGATCAAGGCCACGGGCATTTGCCATACCGATTACTACACCTTGTCGGGCGCCGATCCGGAAGGCATCTTCCCGTCCATCCTCGGCCATGAAGGCGCCGGCATCGTCGTCGACGTGGGCCCGGGCGTGAAAAGCCTGAAAAAGGATGACCACGTCATTCCCCTGTACACGCCGGAATGCCGTCAGTGCAAATTCTGCCTGTCGCAAAAGACGAACTTGTGCCAATCGATCCGCTCGACCCAGGGTCGCGGCCTGATGCCGGACGCCACCTCGCGCTTTTCCATCGACGGCAAGCCCATCTTCCACTACATGGGCACGTCCACGTTCTCGAATTACATCGTCGTGCCGGAAATTGCCCTGGCGAAGATCCGCGAAGACGCGCCATTCGACAAGGTCTGCTATATCGGTTGCGGCGTGACGACGGGCGTGGGCGCCGTGCTGTTCACGGCCAAGGTCGAGGCGGGCGCAAATGTCGTCGTGTTCGGCCTGGGCGGCATCGGCCTGAACGTGATCCAGGCGGCCAAGATGGTCGGCGCAGACAAGATTATCGGCGTGGACATCAACCCGGCACGCCAGGCCATCGCGCGCAAGTTCGGCATGACGCATTTCGTCAACTCCAACGAGGTGGAAAATGTCGTCGACACCATCGTGCAGCTGACGGACGGCGGCGCCGACTATTCGTTTGAATGCATCGGCAACACCACCACCATGCGCCAGTCGCTCGAGTGCTGCCACAAGGGCTGGGGCCAGTCCATCATCATCGGCGTGGCGGCGGCCGGCCAGGAAATTTCCACCCGTCCATTCCAGCTGGTGACGGGACGCGTGTGGAAAGGTTCCGCCTTCGGTGGCGCACGGGGACGCACGGACGTACCGAAGATCGTCGACTGGTATATGGAAGGCAAGCTCAACATCGACGATTTGATCACGCACCGCCTGAAGCTCGACGACATCAACCAGGGCTTCGACCTGATGAAGAGCGGCGAATCGATCCGCTCCGTCGTGCTGTACTAATACATTACGCCGTACCACGGCGTTTTTGCGGAGGCTGCGGCCTCCGTTTTTTTGCCCGGCGTTCCATCCATCGTCCGTGTCTGCCATCCAGGCCGGTCTTTTTGCAGCCTGTCGCACCGCGCTGGAGCCGTGCTCCATCCGCCGCTAAAGTCAATGCTCCACTACTTTTGCGACGAGGCAGCCATGTCCACTTCCTACCGTTTGATCCTCAGCCTGGCCGGTATCCTGCTTGGCGGCAGTGCGCTGGCCGTGCAGCCGCCGCAGCCGCCCGCGCCGCCTGCCCCGCCGGCCGCACCCAGCGTGCAGGTCAGCCGTTCGCTCGACAAGGGCGAAAGCTATGCACTGGTCGATGGCGCCACGGATAGCGAGGGCGTCATCGTCGTCGACAGCGATATTCACTCGCAGCAGGTGGAAAAGCTCAAGCGCTCGATCAAGGGGCCGTTCCTGTGGTTCCGCGATCAGGGGCAGGCCTACGTGCTGCAGGATGCGGCCTTGCTGGGCAAGGTGCGCACGGCATGGCAGCCTTCGAAACAGATCGGCAAGGAGATGAGCGCGCTCGGCGATCAAATGGGCGCGCATGGCAAGGCCATGGGTGAAATGGGCCGCAAGATGGGCGCCCGCAGCCTGGAAAAAGGCAGCGCGCGCGAGTCGGAACAGTTGCGCGCGCTGGGCCGCCAGCAGCAGGATCTTGGCCGCAAGCTCGGTGACGCCTCGCGCCGCCAGGCGCTGGCAACGAGCGACACGGCGCGACGCGCGGCCGAGCGCGACGTGGAACGCCTGCAGCAGCAGATGGAAGATGCGCAGGAAAAGATGGAAGAGATCAACGACCGCATAGCCGACGTGCACGAGCGCGAGGCCGAGAAAGTGGAGCAGATGTCGCGCCAGATGGAGCAGCGCAGCAAGCCGATGGAAGCGCTGGGCAAGCAAATGGGCGACCTGGGCCGCCAGCAGGAAAAAGTCGTCAAGATCGCCGACAAGACCACGCGCCAGGTGATCGCCCAGGCGCTCAGTGAAGGCAAGGCCAAACTGGTGCGCTAAGCAAGATTCCAAGTGGCGGTCACGGCGCGGTATTGCGCCGGCAACTGCTCCCTGGCGTCGTCCTCGCTGGCATACACGTCATCCTGCACCGTTTCCCACTGCGCGTCGCAGCTGAAACGGTAGACGCGCGCTTCGTCTGCGTAGCGGCATACGGCCAGGCCGTGGATGGCGGCGGGGGCGCCGCCATGCTCATTGGTGACGTGGCCGAAGGGCAGGTCGGACCAGGCCCAGGCCAGTATACGGGCGCCGTCGATGTGGGGCGGTGGTGTCATGGGATGCAGGCAGAGGTGTCGGGATGGCGATTGTAGCGCGCGTGGGTAAAATGCCGCGACCGCTGGACAAATGCACAGTATTTTTAGCCATGCCGGTATAATCACGGGATGCAAAATCTTCTTCACAACCTCAATCCCGAACAATTGGCTGCCGTCACCTTGCCGGCGCAGCATGCGCTGATCCTGGCAGGCGCCGGTTCAGGCAAGACCCGCGTGCTGACCACCCGCATCGCGTGGCTGATCCAGACCCAGCAGGTATCGCCGCCCGGCATCCTGGCCGTGACGTTTACGAACAAAGCCGCCAAGGAAATGCTCACGCGCCTGTCGGCCATGCTGCCCATCAATACGCGCGGCATGTGGATTGGCACTTTCCACGGCCTGTGCAACCGCCTGCTGCGCACGCATTACCGCGACGCCGCCTTGCCGCAGACGTTCCAGATCCTCGACTCGCAGGATCAATTGTCCGTGATCAAGCGCTTGTTGAAGGCGAACAATATTGACGATGAAAAATTCCCGCCGAAGACGGTGATGTATTTCATCAATAATGCCAAGGACCAGGGCTTGCGCGCCACGGACGTGGAAGCGTACGACGCGCACGAGCGCAAGATGGTCGAGCTGTACCAGCTGTACGACGACCAGTGCCAGCGCGAAGGCGTCGTCGATTTTGCCGAATTGCTGTTGCGCACGTATGAATTGCTGAGCCGCAACCAGCCCTTGCGCGAACATTACCAGGCCCGTTTCCGCCATATTCTGGTGGACGAGTTCCAGGATACGAATAACCTGCAATACAACTGGCTCAAATTGCTGGCCGGCCACGGCAGCCGCGATGGCGGCGCCCTGTTTGCCGTCGGCGACGATGACCAGAGCATCTACGCGTTCCGCGGCGCCAACGTGGGCAATATGAGCGCCTTCGAGCACGAGTTCCAGGTGAAGAACTTGATCAAGCTTGAGCAGAACTACCGCTCGCACGGCCACATCCTCGACAGCGCCAACGTGCTGATCGCGAACAACAGCAAGCGCCTGGGCAAGAATCTGCGCACGGACGCGGGCCATGGCGAGCAAGTGCGCGTGTATGAAGCCAGTTCCGACTTGCAGGAAGCGCAGTGGATCATCGAAGAGGCGAAAAGCCTGATCGCCGACGGTGCCTCGCGCAGCGAAATCGCGATCTTGTACCGCTCGAACGCGCAGTCGCGTGTGATCGAACATGCGCTGTTTTCGGCCGCGATTCCGTATCACGTGTATGGCGGCCAGCGCTACTTCCAGCGTGCCGAGGTCAAGCACGCGATTGCCTATTTGCAATTGATGGACAATCCGCACAACGATTCGGCCTTCTTGCGCGTGGTCAATTTCCCTACGCGCGGCATCGGCATGCGTTCGATCGAGCAATTGCAGGCTGCGTCGGAACAGTACGGTATTTCGCTGTATGCATCCGTGCCGTATGTGGCGGGCAAGGCGGGCAGCGTGCTGGCCGGCTTCGTCAAGCTGATCGAAGGCGTGCGTTTCGAAACGCAGCAATTGTCCTTGCCGGAAATGGTCAGAGTGGTGCTGGAAGCGAGTACCTTGCTCCAGCATTACCAAAATGAAAAAGAAGGCGCCGACCGCATCGAGAACCTGGAGCAGATGGTCAGTGCTGCCAGCCAGTTCATTTCCGAGGAAGGTTTCGGCCAGGGCGCACCGGCCCATCTGGGCCCTGCCGCCCAGGCGCAGTCGGGCGCGCCCGTCGTGAACCAGGATGGCATCGAAATCCTCGACGCGGACGCGCCGCTGCCGGCCGTGATGTCGCCGCTGTCCGCCTTCCTGTCGCACGCGTCGCTGGAAGCGGGCGATAACCAGGCGCAAGCGGGCCAGGATGCGCTGCAGATGATGACGGTGCACTCGGCCAAGGGCCTGGAATTCGACAATGTGTTCATTACCGGCCTGGAAGAGGGCCTGTTCCCGCACGAAAGCAGCTCGAAGGAAGACAATGGCGTGGAAGAGGAACGCCGGCTGATGTACGTGGCCATCACGCGCGCGCGCAAGCGGCTGTACATGAGCTTTTCGCAGACGCGCATGCTGCACGGCCAGACGCGCTATAACATGAAGTCGCGCTTCTTTGACGAATTGCCGGAAGAATCGCTGAAATGGCTGTCGCCGAAAGTGCAGGCGAACTGGTTCGGCAACCGCAAGTCGGCCTGGGACGAGGCACCGCGTGTGGCCAGCCTCGGTTCGGACAATGCGATTGCACAAAAGATCGCGCAAAAAGCCACGGGCGGCGGCTGGCGCATCGGCGAATCCGTGGCGCACGCCAAGTTCGGCGAAGGCGTGATCGTCAATATCGAAGGCGGCGGCGGCAATGCGCGCGCGCAAATCAATTTCGGACAGCACGGCATGAAGGTGCTGGACCTGGGGATTGCGAAGCTGGAACGGCTGTGAAGGTAACCCGGCACCAACGCGGGCGCTAACAATGTTGTCGGATTACGCGTGGCCTTCGGCCCCGCTAATCCGTCCTACCGGGAAGATACTCTGACCGGTCGCGTCGGATTAACGAAGCGTAATCCGACACCATTGTCGGCCTCGCAGCGTCGGATTACGCGGCCGACCGGTGTCTGGCGATCACTCGCCGGTCTTGTCCAGCGATACCGTCTTGCTGTCATCGACGGGCAGGCCGAAGATCTGGCGGTAGGCTGCATAGAACGAGCAATGCATGATGATGGTCAAGATCATCGACAGCGGCATCATCAGTTGCATCATCAGCTGCGTGCGGCCAAAGATGACGGCCAGCAACTGGCTGGTGACGATGCTGATGGCGAACCAGGTGGCGGCGAAGACGATGAAGGCCGACAGCGAACGCCAGACGGCGAAAAAGCTGAAGAACAGCGCCTTGCCCAGGCTGATGCGTTGCCAGTAGATCAGCGGTGCGGCAAAGCAGAAGGCCATGGCGGCCGGCACGTACAGCACGATGGCCAGCAGGATGCCGAGGCCCAGGCGCGATTCGGGGATGGCGGCGCGCGCCGCTTCTTCCGTCAGTTGCCCTGTGACCAGTTTCCACAGCAAGCCATCGTCCACCAGGGTCGAGGCGCCGATGGCGACGATGGCCATCAGGATGTACAGCACGCCCAGGCCGAACAGGGAAGGAAAAGCAGGTTTGCGGAAGCCCGAGATCAGCAGGCTGGGCAGGACGCGCTTGCCCTGGTCGATATTCAGGCAGCCTTGCACGAAGGCGACGGAAAACACGGGGACCAGGATGACGGGCAGCAATTGGCCGAGCACGGGCACGATGCTGACGGCCAGCATGCAGAACATATAGCCGAGAAACAGCATCGACATGCCGCCAGGTTGCTTGCGAAACAGGCCAAAGCCTTGTTTCACCCATTGCCAACCTGTACTTGCAGGTAATTTTTCCATATTTAAAACAGTTCCGGAGCAGGTGTGGCGATACGTTCGCGCAGAATGCGTTCGAAATGCGTGGGATCGTGCGGGGTCAGCATTTCCGCTTCGCGCGGCTGGTAATAATCGTACAGGCGCGACAGCCAGAAGCGCAGCGCGGCGGCGCGCAGCATCGGTTGCCATGCCGTTTGTTCTTCGTGCGTAAACGGGCGCACGGCCTGGTAGGCGTCGAGCAGGGCGCGCACTCTTGCCGTGTCGAGCACGCCCGTGGCCAGGTCCACGCACCAGTCGTTGACGGTGACGGCCACGTCGAACAGCCAGGTGTCGCAGCCAGCAAAATAAAAGTCAAAAAAGCCTGTCAGTTGTTCGCCGTCAAACATGACGTTGTTGCGGAATAAGTCGGCATGCACGGGACCGCGCGGGATGGCTTTATAGGTATCGCAGGCAGCAAAGGCGTCCTGGAAATGAATTTCCGCGCGCAGCAAGTGCGCTTTGGCATCGTCGAGGTGGTGCAAGACCAAAGGCGTGGTGGCGTTCCACCAGTCCAGTCCCCGCAAATTCGGCTGCTGCAGGGGGAAGTCCTGCGCCGCCAGATGCATCTTGGCCAGCATGGCGCCGACGGCCGCGCAATGCACGGCTTGCGGCGCCATCTGCGAGCTGCCGTCGAGTTTGCTGACGATGGCGGCCGGCTTGCCTTGCAGAGCCGTCACCAGTTCGCCGTCCGCATTGGCGATCGGTGCCGGCACCAGCACGCCCCGGTCCGCCAAATGGCGCATCAGTTGCAGATAGAACGGCAATTGCTCGAAGCTGAGGTTTTCAAAGATCGTCAGCACGTACTCGCCGCGCTCCGTGCTCAGGAAGAAATTGCTGTTTTCGATGCCGGATGCGATGCCCTTGAGCGCCAGAGGTTTGCCGAGTGGAAACTGCGTGATCCACTGGTCGA
Organism: Janthinobacterium aestuarii; assembly: GCF_051380835.1. Classification (NCBI taxonomy): domain Bacteria; kingdom Pseudomonadati; phylum Pseudomonadota; class Betaproteobacteria; order Burkholderiales; family Oxalobacteraceae; genus Janthinobacterium; species Janthinobacterium aestuarii. The sequence continues at coordinate 150,369 of NZ_JBNYXU010000009.1, read as the reverse complement.
TATCGTCCAGGTGTAGCGCGGTAAAAACTGCCATGGGAAAGAGGGGAATGGTCTAAAAGGTCAAAAAAAGCCGGCTGCCCCGCAGATGACCGGGGCAGGGCAGAAGAGAGTGGCTGCTTACTTCGCTGGTGCGGGCGGTGCTGGGGCGTCCGCTGCCTCTTCGTCGCGTTGTTTCTGTTTCTTCTTGCCCAGGTCGAATTCCAGCACTTTCCATTGCGGGCCGCGCAGGGCGCCGTTGTGGGCCTGGTCGCCGCCAGCGGCCGGCTTCATGTAATAGGTGCTGCCGCCGCTCGTGACTTTGACTTCGGACGTCACGCCCGCTTCGCGTTTTTCGGTAATTTGCTGCTTGGCCGCCGCTGGCGCCACGGTGATCGGTGCTTCGCCCATTTCCTCGATACGTTCGAGCTGGGGTGGCGCGTCGCTCGGTTTGGCCGGCGTCTGGGCGCTGGCAATGGCTGAACATGCCAGCAGGGGCAGGGCGAGGAATGTCCAGAGTGTCGATGTACGCATCATGATGGGTTCGCTTCCATGTGTGGGGCTGCAGCGCGTGCAGTGGTGTAATGCCGTCAATTTATCTATAAGGCATTGTAACAAACTGGTAGGCAATGCTGTTTAAATGTGCCGAAATGGCTGGCAACGGCAGCCCGCACGCCCGCACGGGGCCGCCAGCGTGCTAAAAACGCCAGGAACGGCACGCGTTGCGGCCGGTGGCGCGGCCCTAAACTCTGCGATAATTGTGCGATATTTCGCCCGTCCGCCGCTGTTTCTTCCCGGCTGGCGCGGCTCACCTTATTTTATTGGCATTATGCAAAACACCCTGCTGTTAGTCGACGGTTCCAGTTACCTTTATCGTGCCTTCCATGCGCTGCCCGACTTGCGCAGCCCGGACGGCTATCCCACGGGCGCCATGCACGGCATGGTCAACATGCTGCGCCGTTTGCGCGCCGATTACCCGGCCGCCTACATCGCCTGCGTGTTCGATGCCAAAGGGAAAACTTTCCGCGATGACATGTATCCCGAGTACAAGGCCACGCGCGCCTCGATGCCGGACGACCTGCGCTTGCAGATCGAACCGATCCACGAAGCCGTGCGCGCCATGGGCTGGCCTATTTTGATGGTCGACGGCGTGGAAGCGGACGACGTGATCGGTACCCTGGCCGTGCAGGCGGCAGCGGCCGGCATGAACGTGGTGGTGTCGACTGGCGACAAGGATCTGGCGCAGCTGGTCAACAGCCAGGTGACCCTGATCAATACCATGAGCAATGAAAAGCTCGACGAAGCGGCCGTGCTGGTCAAATTCGGCGTGCCGCCGAACCGCATCATCGATTATCTGTCGCTGATCGGCGATACGGTCGACAACGTGCCCGGCGTATCGAAATGCGGTCCGAAGACGGCCGTCAAATGGCTGACCTTGTACGACAGCCTGGAAGGCGTGATGGAAAACGCGGCCAGTGTGGGCGGCGCCGTGGGGGAAAACCTGCGCACGGCCCTGCCATGGCTGCCGCAGGCGCGCGCCTTGATCACCGTCAAGACCGATTGCGATTTGTCCGGGCACATGACGACGATCGCCGACTCGCTGGTGGCGAAACACGAAGACAAGGAAGCGCTGCTGGCCTTCTTCAACCGCTACGGCTTCAAGGCCCTGCTGCGCGAACTGGGCGCCACGCCGCCGCCGATGTCTCCCGTTGGCGCACCGACAGTTGCCGGTGCCGCCATCGCGAATACGACGGGCGACATGTTCGCCGATGCCGCGCCAGCAGTCGAGGCCGTGTATGAAACCGTGCTGACGGATGAGCAGCTCGATAAATGGATCGCGCTGATCGATGCGGCGCCCTTGACGGCTGTTGACACGGAAACCACGTCGCTGGAACCGATGACGGCGCAGATGGTCGGCATTTCCCTGTCGGTGGCCGAACATGCCGCTTGCTACATCCCGCTGGCCCACGATTACGCGGGCGCGCCGGAACAGTTGACGCGCGAACACGTGCTGGCGAAACTGCGCCCGTGGCTGGAAGATGCAAACAAGCCCAAGCTGGGGCAGAACCTCAAGTACGACAGCCACATCTTCGCCAACCATGGCGTGACCCTGCGCGGCATCGCCCACGATACTTTGCTCGAATCGTATGTGTTCGAATCGCACAAGAAGCACGACATGGACAGCCTGGCCTTGCGCCACTTGAACTACACGACGATCCCGTTCGAGGACGTGTGCGGCAAGGGCGCCAAGCAAATCACCTTCAACCAGGTGGAAGTGGAGCAGGCGGCGAAATACGCGGCCGAAGATGCCGACGTCACCTTGCGTTTGCACAATGCCATGTGGGGCAACGTGGCGGGCGATGACAAGCTGACCTTCATCTATGAAAAGATCGAGATGCCGACGGCCGTGGTCTTGCAAAAGATCGAGCGCAACGGCGTGCTGATCGATGATGAATTGCTCAACATCCAGTCGGCCGAGTTGGCCGTGAAAATCCTCGAACTGGAAAAGAAGGCGTATGAACTGGCCGAGCAGCCGTTCAACCTCGGTTCGCCCAAGCAGATCGGCGAGATTTTCTTCGAGAAGCTGAAACTGCCGGTGGTCAAGAAAACCCCGACGGGCGCGCCTTCGACGGATGAAGAAGTCTTGCAAAAGCTGGCCGAGGATTATCCATTGCCCAAAGTGCTGCTCGAATACCGCGGCATGGCCAAGCTGAAGTCGACCTACACGGACAAATTGCCGAAGATGATCAACGTTACGACGGGCCGCGTGCATACGAATTATGCGCAAGCCGTGGCCGTGACGGGGCGATTGGCGTCGAACGACCCGAACTTGCAGAATATTCCCATCCGCAGCGCGGAAGGCCGCCGCATCCGCGAAGCCTTCATTGCGCCGCCAGGCAGCCACATCGTCTCGGCCGACTATTCGCAGATCGAATTGCGCATCATGGCGCATATCTCGGGCGACGAAGCCATGTTGCGCGCGTTTGCCGACGGCATCGACATTCACCGCGCCACGGCGGCCGAGATCTTTGGCGTGCCTGCCGCGGAAGTGCAAAGCGAGCAGCGCCGCTACGCCAAGGTCATCAACTTCGGCCTGATCTACGGCATGAGCGCGTTCGGCCTGGCCGGTAACTTGGGCGTGGACCGCACGGCCGCGCAAAGCTATATCGACCGCTACTTTGCCCGCTTCTCCGGCGTGAAACAGTACATGGAAGACACGCGCCAGCAAGCGAAGGCGCGCGGCTACGTGGAAACCGTGTTCGGCCGCCGTTTGTGGCTGCCGGAAATCAACTCGCCTAACGGCCCGCGCCGCCAGGGCGCGGAACGGGCGGCGATCAATGCGCCGATGCAGGGCACGGCCGCCGACCTGATCAAGCTGGCCATGATCGCCGTACAAGGCTGGCTGGAAACGGACAACTTGCAGACGAAGATGATCATGCAGGTGCACGATGAACTGGTGCTGGAAGTGCCGGACGCCGAGCTCGAACTGGTCAAGCGCAAGCTGCCGGAACTGATGGCCAGCGTGGCCGCGCTGAAGGTGCCGCTGACGGCGGAAGTCGGCATCGGTAAAAATTGGGACGAAGCGCACTGATGCGGTGTCGGCTTACGCGGGACATGCCCCGCTAAGCCGACCTACGTGCCGATCAAGAGTGACGAGCAGTGACCGTAGGCCGGCTTAGCGCAGCGTAAGCCGACATTTCCAAAGGCAATACATTCAGGAGGAATGCATGAGCGACATGATCACCGATTGTGAAAGTTTGCTGGGCCAGAGCAGCTTGTCCGGGCCGGACGGCCGGCGTGGTTTCCTGAAGGTGGCGCTGGGAACGGGCTTTGCCGTGGCCGTGCTGCCCGTGGCGGCGCAAAACGTCGTCAAGACGGATTCCGCCGGGCTCGTCACGGGCAGCATGTCGGTGATGGTCGATGGCCAGGCCGTGCCCGTGTACGCGGCCCAGCCGGAGGGTAAAACGGGTTTGCCCGTGGTACTGGTCATTTCGGAAATCTTTGGCGTGCATGAACATATTGCCGACATGGCGCGCCGTTTCGCCAAGCAAGGTTATCTGGCGCTGGCGCCCGATTTGTTCGTGCGCCAGGGCGACCCCACCAAGGTGGGCAGCATTCCTGAATTGATGAAAGGCATCATCGCCAAGACGCCGGACGCGCAGGTGATGACGGACCTCGACGCCGTTGTGGCGTGGGCGAAACAGAATGGCGGCGACACGAGCCGACTGGGCATTACGGGTTTCTGCTGGGGCGGGCGCATCACGTGGCTGTACGCGGCGCACAATCCGGCCGTCAAGGCGGGCGTGGCCTGGTATGGCCGCCTCGTGGGCGAGCCCAATCCATTGCAGCCAAGCAACCCCATCGATATCGCCGCCACCTTGAAGGTCCCCGTGCTGGGCTTGTATGGCGGCAAGGATACGGGCATCAGCCAGGAATCGATCGCGAAGATGAAGGACGCGCTGGCCAAGGGCGGCAACAAGTCGGAATTCGTCGTGTACCCCGATGCGGGACATGCCTTCAATGCCGATTACCGCCCCAGCTATGTGGCGGCCGATGCGAAAGACGGCTATGCGCGTTGTCTGGCCTGGTTCAAGAGCCACGGCGTGGCGTGACGACGTCTGATTAAACCTGCTGCGCGTTGCGACTTGCGGCCTGCGATGCTCACTGTATTTCAGTACAGTTCCGCTTCTCGGCCACAATTCGCTGCCGCTCGCGACGGTTTTATCCGACGTCGAAAGCATGAGAACAGTTAAATTTCCCAGAAGTTAACGCGAAAGGCGCACCGGGCTGTAAAATGCCCGCTGCGCGCCAATGCAGTACAATTGCATCTTCATCGCGCGACGCTGCCGCCAAACGCGCAAAAAATTAAACAATAGATAACAATGCATTCATCAGGCCAGACGCCAGCATCGCGGGCGCCAGTGACCCGGCGCCATTTTGAGGTAAGAAAATCATCGATCCCGTCCTTATATCCATTTTGCTCGCGACCACGATCGCGGGCGTGTTGAGCATTACCGCGGCGGCGATCTTTTCGTTTGCATTCCTGTCCAAAGTGGTCGAGCGCATGGTCAGCTTGTCCGTCGGCATCATGTTGTCGACGTCCCTGCTGCACGCCTTGCCCGAAGCGTTCGAATCGCAGGCGGACCCGCGCACCCTGTTCGCCACCCTGCTGGCGGGCTTGCTGGCCTTTTTCATGCTGGAAAAATTCGCCATCCTGCGCCATTCGCACCACCACGAAGGCGATGGCCACCACCATGCGCACGGCCACGACAAGCACGAGGCGGGCAAGGCCGGCTGGATGATTCTCGTCGGCGACGGCATGCACAATTTTACGGACGGCATCCTGATCGCGGCCGCCTTCCTGGCCGACCCGAAGCTGGGCCTGGTGACGGGCCTGGCCATCATCGCGCATGAAATCCCGCAGGAAATCGGCGACTTCATCGTGCTGCTCAACGCCGGCTTCTCGCGCCTGCGCGCCTACATCTTCAACCTGCTGTGCAGCCTGATGGCGGTGGCGGGCGGCCTGCTCGGCTATTTCACCCTGGACCGCGCCAGCAATCTGATTCCTTACGTGCTCGTGTTCGCCTCGTCCGGCTTCATCTACATTGCCTTGAGCGATCTGATGCCGCAGATGCAGCGCCGCGCCACCTTGCGCGAAACCATTCCGCAAGTGCTCCTGATCGCGCTGGGCGTGTGCATCGTGCTGTTCCTGACGCATAAGCGCCACGGCGGTTGATGTACTGACTGTGCGGGTGTAGTATTGCCTTTCTGACTAACTTGCACAGAAAGGAGGAAAATATAATGGAAGAAAACTTGTTGCTCGCCTTGTGGCGCGCACGCTCTTTAAGCGCATTTGTCCGCTCTTGCCCACGTTCTATCGCGCTGCGATAACTTGGCCAGAGCAAAGTTACCCTCCTAGACGAGTCCTTTCCTGGTACTCCGTTGTCGTTAGCGCTCCTGTTAACGCGGATGCTTGCATCCCGAACAAAGACAAGAGCCATGACTACCCTTATCTCGACACAAGCTTTACAGCTGGATACCCACGACGGTTTCCTGTTCAACGAACTCGCCTTTACCTTGCGCCAGGGCGACCGCATTGGCCTGATCGGCCACAATGGCTGCGGAAAATCCACCTTGCTGGGTCTGCTCAGCGGCACGCGGGAAGCCTCGTCCGGCACCATTCATTACGCCCGTGCCTGCCGCTTGCAGCACGTGGAGCAGCATTTGCCAGCCGAACTTGCCAGCCTGAGCCTGTACGACGCCTTGCTGGCGCCCGTGCTGGACCAGCCCGAGCTGCATTGGCGGGTCGACAGCCTGCTGGCCGAACTGGGCTTCGACCAGGAAACGGCGCAAGTGCCCGTGCATTCTTTATCCGGCGGCCAGCACACGAGGTTATTGCTGGGGCGCGCCCTGCTGCAGGAGCCGAACGTGCTGCTGCTCGATGAACCGAGCAATCACCTGGACTTGCCGTCGCTGCTGTGGCTCGAGCAATTCCTGCTGGCCTGGCGCGGCGCCTTCATCCTCGTCTCGCACGACCAGCGCCTGCTCGACAACGTTGCCACGCGCAGCTGGATCTTGCGCGATAGCCGCCTCTACGACTTCGACTTGCCGTGCGGTCCCGCGCTGGCGGCGCTGGCCGAAGCAGATCTTGCCGCTGCCGCCCGGCATGCGGCCGAACAGAAGGAAATCGACCGCCTGGCCGTCAGCAGCACCCGCCTGGCCCTGTGGGGCAAGGTCTACGATAACGTCGGCATGGCGCGCAAGGCCAAAAGCATGCAGCGGCGCATCGACAAGCTGCAGGACGAACAGTCGTTCGTCAGCGAGGGCGCGCCCTGGCGCTTGAGCTTGCGCGGCAAGGCGCTGGCGGCCGACCAGCTGCTGGCGCTTGATGGCCTGGACGTGCGCGCCGTGCCTGCCTCGCCCCTGCTGTTCCACGTCGGCCAGCTGTGGCTGAAACCGGGCGACCGCATCGCCTTGCTGGGCGCCAACGGCAGCGGCAAGTCGTCCCTGCTGCGCCTGTGCTGGCAAGTGATACAGGCGCAGGAGGAACGCAGCGACCTGCGCTACCACCACGCCGCCAACATCGGTTACTACGACCAGTCGCTCAAGCAACTGGCTGACGATGCCGACCTGCCTGACGCGCTGTATCCGTTTGCCGTGCAGAACGAGGCCGCGCGCAGCCAGGTGGCGCGCAAGCAGGCCTTGATCTCGGCAGGTTTTCCCTATGCGCGCCATGGCCAGACGGTGGCGACCCTGAGCGGCGGCGAGCGGGCGCGGCTGCTGTTCCTGGGGTTGTCGCTGGCCAGTTACCACTTGCTGCTGCTGGACGAGCCCAGCAACCACCTGGACATGCAGGGCAAGGCGGAACTGGGACAAGCCTTGCGCGGCTTTGCGGGTGGCTGTTTATTGGTATCGCATGACCGCGACTTGATCGAGACGGCTTGCAACCGTTTTTGGGTGGTGGCCGATGGCCAGTTGGAAGAGTGGCCCGATGCTGCCAGCGCGTATGCACGGCTCAGTGTGGAAGATGGTCAGGCGTTGACGCCCGCGCCGCGCGTGGAACATGCATCTGCGGTACTGGAAGATGTCGACGTGCAGCTGGAACGCTTGTGCGAACTGGAGCAATTGCTGGCGGAAGACCTTTCCCGCAAGCCGCGCCACCAGAAGCCGGCCAGCCAGCAGGCGTGGCTGGCGGAACTGGGACGCTTGAATCAGGCGCTCGGGATAACGTCGTAGTTATCCACTGGCAAAAAATGACGGACCAGTTGGTCCGCCATTTTTTTATTCAGTGCCCGTCGCTACAGGCCGCGCCGGATCGGCGCACCATTCGCTCCACGAACCCGGATACAGGGCCGCGCCAGGCAAGCCTGCCACTTCCAGGGCCAGCAAGTTGTGGCAAGCCGTCACGCCGGAGCCGCACTGCAGGATGGCCGCTTGCGGTGAATCTATCAATGCGCTGAAGTCGCGCTGCAGTTCCTCGGCGCTCTTGAAACGGCCGTCCGCTTGTAAATTATCTTTGAAGAAACGGTTTTTCGCGCTGGAGATGTGGCCGCCCACGGGGTCGATAGTTTCGTTTTCGCCGCGATAGCGGTCTGGCGCACGCGCGTCGATGACGGTCAACGCCTGGGTTTCCAGGTTGGCGATGACGTCTTGCACGCTGACCGTGCGCGTCAGGCTGGTTTTTTCCGTGATATTACCGACAGGGCGGGGCGCTACCGGCGTGACCAGCGGCAAACCCTGTGCTTGCCAAGCGGCCAGGCCGCCGTCGAGCACGGCGACGGCAGGATGGCCGAGCCAGCGCAGCAGCCACCACAGGCGGGCGGCGAACATGCCGCCCTGGCCATCGTAGGCGACCACTTGCGTGTCGTCATTGATGCCCCAGCCGCGCAAGGTGGCCAGCAGGGTGTTGCGGTCGGGCAAAGGATGGCGTCCCGTAAAATTCGCGCCGCGCGCCGTCTTGGGGCCGGACAGGGCCGTATCGATATCGGCGAACTGCGCGTTCTGGATGTGTCCGGCGGCAAACGCGTCGCTGCCTGCTGCCGGGTTGAGCAAGTCGTGGCGGCAATCGAGGATCACCCAGTTGCTGTCGTTTAGGTGGCTGGCCAGTTCGCTGGCCTGGATCAAGGTGGTGTACATCGGAAACGCTCCTTTACACTTCGCTGGCAATCGGATCCGTGCGCGCGATCGCCGCGCCACGGGCCGTGTTGCGGGTATTGTAATAGGTTGCCGCGATGCCCGAAGCGAGAATGATGCCGATGCCGGTCCAGCCGTGCCAGTCGAACAGGTCGCCGAAGATCACCACGCCCCAGAAGCTGGAAAAGACGATGCCCGTGTATTGCAGATTTGCAACCACGAGGGTCTTGCCCAGACGATAGGCGCGCGTCATGGCCATCTGTGCCATGGTGGCACACAGGCCGATGGCGGCCAGCAAGCCGATGCCGTAGGCGCTCGTGTGCGCATGCCAGACGACGGGGCCGCCGCCGGCGCTGGCCACGTGGCCGATCACGCCAGCGAGGAAATTGACGACCGAGAAATAAAACACGACGCGGTATTCGGGTTCGCCCAGCAAGCCCAGTTTACGCACCTGCAAGTAGGCGAGGGCCGACAGCATGCCGGAAATCAAGGCCGTGATGGCGCCGGCCAGCTGGTCTGTCTCGAACACCGGTTGCAGCAGCAGGGTCACGCCGACAAAGCTCATGGCAATGGCCGCCACCAGCGGCCACTCGACCTGTTTCGTACCTTTCCAGAAGCCGCCGGCCAGCAGGATCACGGCGATCCAGATGGGCGCCATGTAATTCAAGGTCATGGCCGTGGCCAGCGGCAGGATGGCGATCGCATAAAACCACAGCCACAGGGCGATCACGCCCACCACGCCGCGCCACAGATGCTGGCCCGGCATCGTGGTTTTAAAGCTGCCGCCCTGGTACAAAATCGTGCAGCTCATGACGATCATGCCGATGATGCCGCGGTACATGACGATTTCGGACGTCGAATACATATCCGACGCCAGTTTGACGCACACGCCCATGATGGCGAACATGAAACTGGCAAACAGCATCCATAACGATTGCATTGGATTCCCGGGAAATGAGAGGATAAAAAAAGGGCCGCGCAATGCGGCCCTTCTGCTAATTACAGCGCGATATTATTGCGGTACCACTCGTGGAAATGCTGCATGCCGTCTTCCATCGGCGACTGGTAAGGGCCCACTTCGCTCACGCCGCGGGCCATCAGGGCCTTGCGGCCGGCATCCATGCGCTGGGCGATTTCATCGTCCTCGACGCAGGTTTCCATGTAGGCAGCCCGTTCCGCTTCGACGAAGTCGCGCTCGAACAGCACGATTTCTTCTGGATAATAGAACTCCACCACGTTGCGCGTCTTTTGCGGACCATCGGGCCACAGAGTCGAGACGACCAGCACGTGCGGATACCATTCGACCATGATGTTCGGATACAGGGTCAGCCAGATGGCGCCATACGGCGGCGCTTCACCGCCACGGAATTGCAGCACCTGCTCCTGCCATTTCTTGTAGGCAGGCGAACCGGCCTGCTGCAAGCCGCGGTGCACGCCCACCGTTTGCACGCTGTAATCCTTGCCGAATTCCCAGCGCAGGTCGTCGCAGCTGACGAAGCTGCCCAGGCCCGGGTGGAACGGTTCGACGTGATAGTCTTCCAGATAGACTTCGATGAAAGTCTTCCAGTTGTAGTCGCACTCGTGGATTTCCACGTGGTCGAACATATAGCCGGAGAAATCGAGGTCTTTCGAGACGGACAAATCTTTCAATTTTTCCATCACGTTGTAGCCGTTTTGCTCGAACAGCAAGCCATTCCAGCTTTGCAGCGGCGTTTTCGACAGGTTCAGGCACGGTGTCTCGGGGAAATGCGGCGCGCCGATCAATTCGCCCTTGAGGTCGTATGTCCAGCGGTGCAGCGGGCAGACGATATGGTTCGCGTTGCCGCGGCCGTTGTACATCAGCGCCTGCCGGTGGCGGCACACGTTGGACAGCACTTCGATGCCGTTGGCGTTGCGCACGAGCATGCGCCCCTCGTTCTCAGACGCCAGGGTCGCAAAATCGCCGGTTTCCGGCACCATCAGCGCATGCCCGATATAGCGCGGGCCGGCTTGGAACAATTGCTGCATTTCACGCTGCAACAGCGTTTCGTCAAAATAGACGTGGACCGGAAGTTGCGCGTTTGAGCGCGCCAGCTTGGCGTGAGTAGCCAGATCGGACATCCCAACCCCCCATAAATGTACAACGGTCAGCAGTGCCCCAAGCCCTTGCCTGGACAACCGCTACAGAGAGAAAGAATCCGCAAAGACCTGAATTCAAATTTGTTGAAACGGTATTTCGGACAGAACCGGCGATTATAGCGCGTATCGGCCTCGGCATTGCCAAAACCCCCGGTAAATAGGCTACTTTAATGAGAAACATTGTCATTTGGCGCGCAATACCCGGTAGCGAGGGGCGATTGCGCTAAAATTCACTGCCAAGCTGGCAACGCTATTGACTTTGAGCGCGCTGATTGCGCTTTAGTTTTCACTTAATAGTGTGGTTTGTTCTAAAATAACGCTTCTATGCTGGCCGGGAGTCCCCGGCGTCTCCCTACAAGCCCCTCGTGCCACGAAGAGATCTGAGTCTATGTCGAAGAAATTAACTGCCGCTGCCGCAGCGCCGGCCTCGTTTGAAGAGGCGATGGCGGAACTGGCGCAGCTGGTAACGCAAATGGAAGCGGGCCAGTTGCCGCTGGAAGCATCGGTCGCGGCGTATCAGCGCGGCTCGGAACTGGTCAAGTATTGCGCTACCCAGCTCGATAGTGTCGAAGCGCAGGTGAAAGTATTGGAAGGCGACATGTTGAAACCGTTCGTGGATGCCGGCGAGGCCGCTCAATGATGGCCAGCATATCGCAAGACGGCGTCACCTTCGGCGACTGGATGCAAGCGACCCAGTCCGGCGTGGAAAGCCGGCTCGACCAGTTCCTGCCGGCGGCGGACGCGGTGCCGCACAAGCTGCACGCGGCCATGCGCTATGCGCTGTTGGGTGGCGGCAAGCGCGTGCGCCCGCTGCTGGTGATGGCGGCAGGCGAACTGTTTGATGCCGATCAAGATACCCTCGCGCGCGCAGCTTGCGCGCTGGAAATGATTCACGTGTATTCGCTCGTGCATGACGATATGCCGTGCATGGATGACGATGCCTTGCGCCGTGGCAAGCCCACCGTGCACATCGCCTACGATGAAGCGACGGCCCTGCTGGTCGGCGACGCGCTGCAATCGCAGGCGTTCATGCTGCTGGCCGACGGCGCGGCCATTCCACCGGCGCGGCAAATGGCCATGATCAAGCTGCTGGCGCACGCCTCGGGTTCGGCAGGCATGTGCGGCGGGCAGGCGATCGATCTCGACAGCGTCGGCCTGGCCTTGACCTTGCCGCAGCTGGAACAGATGCATCAACTCAAAACGGGCGCCTTGCTGCGTGCGGCCGTGATCCTCGGCGCGCTGGCCGGCAAGGACTTGACGCCAGACGAGATGACGGCGCTGAACGCGTATGCGCGCGCCGTCGGACTGGCGTTCCAGGTGGTCGACGACGTACTCGATGCCACGGCCGATTCGGCCACCCTGGGCAAGACGGCAGGCAAGGATGCGGCCGCCAACAAGCCGACTTACGTATCGATACTGGGGCTGGAACCATCGAGAGCCCTGGCAGAACAATTGCGGTGCGACGCCCATGCGGCGCTGGCGCCATTCGGGGACAAGGCACGCCGTTTGCGCGAGCTGGCGGACCTGGTCGTGCAGCGGAAGGCATAAATGAAACTGTTAGAAACCATCAATGAACCAGCGCAAGTGCGCAAGCTGGCCCGCTCGCAACTGGTGCCGCTGGCCCAGGAACTGCGCAGCTTCCTGCTCGATTCCGTTTCCAAGACGGGCGGCCACCTGTCGTCCAACCTGGGTACGGTCGAGCTGACCGTCGCGCTGCACTACGTGTTCAATACGCCGCACGACCGCATCGTGTGGGACGTGGGCCACCAGACCTATTCGCACAAGATCCTCACGGGCCGCCGCGAGCGCATGCACACGCTGCGCCAGAAGGATGGCATTTCCGGCTTCCCGAAGCGCGACGAAAGCGAATACGACACTTTCGGCACGGCGCACTCGTCGACGTCGATCTCGGCCGCTTTGGGCATGGCGCAGGCCGCCAAGATCAAGGGCGACCCGCTGCACGCGATCGCCGTGATCGGCGACGGCTCGATGACGGCCGGCATGGCGTTCGAGGCGATGAACAACGCGGGCGTGCAGGAAGACGTCAACCTGCTGGTGATTTTGAACGATAACGACATGTCGATCTCGCCGCCCGTGGGCGCGCTGAACCGCCACCTGGCGCGCTTGATGTCGGGCCAGTTCTATGCGGCGGCGAAAAATGTCGGCAAATCGGTGTTGCCCGGCCCCGTGCTGGAACTGGCGAAGCGCTTTGAAGAGCACGCCAAAGGCATGGTCGTGCCCGCCACCATGTTCGAGGAATTCGGTTTCAATTACATCGGCCCCATCGATGGCCACGACCTCGATTCGCTGATCCCGACCTTGCAAAACATCAAGCAATTGAAGGGTCCGCAATTCCTGCACGTGGTGACCAAGAAGGGCCAGGGCTACAAGCTGGCCGAGGCGGAACCGATTTTGTACCACGGCACGCCGAAATTCAATCCGGCGGAAGGCATCAAGCCGGCCACGGCGCCGGGCAAAATGACGTACACGGAAGTGTTCGGCAACTGGCTGTGCGACATGGCCGCGCACGACAAGCGTCTGGTGGGCATCACGCCGGCCATGCGCGAAGGCTCGGGCATGGTCAAGTTCGAACAGCAATTCCCCAACCGTTATTTTGACGTCGGCATCGCGGAGCAGCATTCCGTGACCTTCGGTGCGGGCCTGGCTTGCGAAGGCTTGAAACCCGTCGTGGCCATCTATTCCACCTTCCTGCAACGCGCCTACGATCAATTGATCCACGACGTGGCCCTGCAAAACCTCGACGTGACGTTCGCGCTGGATCGCGCCGGCCTCGTGGGCGCCGATGGCGCCACGCACGCGGGCAACTACGACATGGCGTTCCTGCGCTGCATCCCGAACATGGTCGTCATGGCCGCGTCGGACGAAAACGAATGCCGCCAAATGCTCACCACCGGTTACCATTATCCTGGCCCGGCCGCCATCCGCTATCCGCGCGGCGCCGGTGCCGGCGTGGCCATCGTGCCGGAACTGACGAGCATTGAAATCGGCAAGGGCGAGCTCAAGCGCCACGGCAAGCGCATCGCCATCCTGGCCTTCGGCTCGATGGTGGCGCCGAGCGTGGCGGCGGGCGACAAGCTCGACGCGACGGTGGCCAACATGCGCTTCGTCAAGCCGCTCGACGTGGCGCTGGTGAAACAGCTGGCCGCGGAACACGATTACCTGGTGACGGTGGAAGAGGGCTGCATCATGGGCGGCGCCGGTTCGGCCGTGGCCGAAGCGCTGGCTCTTGAGGCCATCGTCAAGCCGATCCTGATGCTGGGCTTGCCCGACACCTTCATCGACCATGGCGACCCCGTGCAACTGCTGAAAAGCGTGGGCCTGGACGCCGCCGGCATCGCCGCCTCGATCGAGCAGCGCTTTGGCGGCAGCCAGCCGCGCCTGGCTGTCGTCAGCTAAGTTTGTCTGCATACTGAAAAGCGGCACTGCGGTGCCGCTTTTTTTTCGTCCGCAGGAATTTTACGCTGCACTGCAACATTTTCCCCCGGGGAATGCTACGATGACGCTTTGATACCCTTTCAAAGTCCAACTTGCATTTCAGGAAATTTCACCGCCGTTCGCGCGCACTGGCCGGCCGCTGGCTGACGGGCATGCACGCCTATACCGACAAGCTGGCGCAGCGCCGTCCCCTGTGGATGGTCAGCCTGGCCATCGACGAAACGAATCTGTCCGAGGGCCTGCGGGCCGCGTGCGCCTCGAGCGCCATGCTGCTGCTGGGCCTGCTGTTCGACCATCCCGATTTTTCCTGGGCCGCCATCGGCGCCTTCTGGACTTGCCTGGCCGACGCGGCCGGCACGCGGCGCATGCGCTTCGTCTCGATGGTGGGCTTCGGCTTGCTGTCGACGGTCGCTGGCGGCCTGACGGCGCTGGCGGCCGGCCATGGCGTGGTGGCGGCGGCCATCGCCGTGCTGCTGTTTTCCTGGGCCGGCGCGCTGGCGCGCATCTGGGGCGCGGCCACGGCGCAAGTGGCCATCCTGGCGGCCACGGCTTGCGTGGTGATGGTCACGCATCCGCTTGAATCGATGACGCAGACGGCGCCTTTCCTGGGCCTGTACATGTTCGGCTGCCTGTTTGCCACCGTGCTCAGTTTTACGGTCTGGCGCATCCACCCGTTCAGCCCGGCCAGGCGCGCCATCCGTGCCGCGTATTCGCGCCTGGCCGGCATCGCGCGCGACAATGCGCGTTTCCTGGAGCAAGGCCCGGCATTGCCGGACGCGGCCGCGCATGGCGCCAGCTACCGCTCGCAGGCGCGCGCCGCGCTGGAAGCGGCGCGCGTGGCGCTGGCCGCCGTGCCGCCCGCGCGCGCGGGACGCAGCGCCCTGTACGACAACCTGCTGCTGGCGCTCAGCGACGCCGAGCGCATCTTCGCTTATCTGATCGCCGTCACGCATACGTGCGAGCGCGAGCAGCAGCACCTGCGCCAGGACCCGCGCGCGCGGCGCAGCCTGGAAGTGATGGCGGTGCTGCTGCGCCGCCTGGGGCAAGCCGTGCAGCGCCAGCCGGAAACGCCGCCCCTGGCATTGCAGCGCCGCCTGGCGGGCTGCGGACGGCGCCTGGAAGCGGCGCTGGGCGCCTTGCTTCCGCTGCGCCTGAACGTGGACTTCATGGAGCTGGGCTTGCCGCGCGCGACACAGCTGCCGTGGCGCGAGGCGGCCTTCCTGGCGCTGGGGCAGGCGTGGCAAACGGCGAAAGTCAACGCCACGCCGCATTCGCTGAGCTGGCGCCACGCGGCGCGCGTATCGCTGGCGACGACGGCCGGCTTCCTGCTGGTCGAAGCTTTGCAGATTCCGTTCGGCTACTGGGCCACGATGGCGACCTTATTGATCTTGCAGCCGTCCGTGTCGACCACCTGGCCGCGCGGCATCGAGCGGGTCGCTGGCAGCGTGCTGGGCGCCGTGCTGGCCGTGCTGATCGGCCTGGTCATTTACACGCCGCTGGGCATCTCGCTGGTGGTGTTTCCCCTGATCGTCGCCACGATGGCCTTGCGCCGTGTCAGCTACAGCCTGCACGTGCTGTTCATGACGCCCGCCTTCGTGCTGGTGGCCGACTATGCGGCGCCGGCCAGCGAGATGGTGTATGCGATGAGCCGCCTGGGCAACAATGTGCTCGGTTGCGTGCTGGCCCTGCTGGCCACGTTTTTCCTGTGGCCGGACCGCGAGGCGGACGACCTCGATCAGCGCCTGGCGAAAGCCGTGTCGGCCAACCTGAAATATCTGCTGGCCGTGCTGGCGGCGGGAGGGCGGTGGGACAGCGCGATTGCGCGCCTGCGCCGTGAGGCGGGGCTGGCCAGCAATAACGCGGAGCAAGTGCTGCAGCGCTTGCGCATCGAGCGCCGCCTGGACCGCAGCAGCGGCGTGGGCCTGGCGGCCCTGCGCACCTTGCCGCTGCTGCGCCGCGTGGCGGGCAGTACTGCGCGCATCAGTTTGAGTCCCCAGGCCGAGCCGGCGCCGCCCGAATTGCAACGGTGGATTGCCGCCGTCAGCGGGGAAATCGATGCGCTGCTGCGCGGTGCAGCCGATGCCAGCGCGCCCGGCCCGTGCGCGGCCGAGGGCTTGACGGCCCTGCAAGCGGATGCGGTGGCCCAGGTGCAGCTGCTGCGCGGCTTGCTGCGCGAGCATGTGCAGGCGGCCGATAGCGCGGTGGCATCCTCGCACTGAAGCGTAGCCGCTCGGCCGGTTGCGCCCGCAACCGGCCTTTTCCTGCTTGCGGCGCCAATATTGTATAGACGTTTGGCGCCTGCCAATCTCTCCAAATTCCACATTTAACAGGCTTCCCCGATATATTTTCTAAACCGGAAATTTATCGAAAGGAAACGTTGACTCTAAAATAAGTGCAGTCTATATTCGATTTCTCAGGATGTAAATTCTAAAAAGTAATAAGCATTCAATCGCAAGTGGCCTTCCTTTTTCCACGTTAATCGAAAGGTAGAAAATGTTCAAAAAGATCGCACTTTTCCTGTTCGCCGTTGGTGTCAGCGCATCCTATTCGGTGGGGGCGGCCGGCAACAGCTTGAGCGACTGCCAGCGCGAGTGTTATGGCGCCTTTACCGATTGCCTCGATTCTGGCCACTCCAGCAACACCTGCAAGGCATTGTTAAATGCATGCAAGGCCGAATGCGGCGTGCATTAAGAAACCGGGTGTGCCGGGGAAGAATTGACCCCGGTTTGGAGGTAACGATGACAAGGTGGCTTCATGATGCAAAAGAAAATTAAAACCATCGCCATGTATGGCTTGATCCTGGCCGCCGGCCTGGGCAGCGGTTATGGCCTGTCCTTGTTGCCCGGCTTGCTCAAGTCGAATTACACCGAGGGCAATTACGCCGCGTATTTCCCGAATGCCCAGACGAAGGTGGTGCTGTACGGCACGGACTGGTGCGGCTATTGCGCCAAGACGCGCGCTTACTTCAAGGAAAACAAGATCGAATTCGTCGATCTCGATATCGAGAAATCCCCGGAAGCAAGAAAAGCCCATGAAGCACTGGGCGGCGGCGGCGTGCCGGTGGTGTTGATCGGTAACCGCAAGATCCAGGGTTTCAATGCGGGCGCGCTGGAGGCGGCGCTGAAGAAAATCTGACGTTGCCACTTGTTAACTTGAAAGGCTGACCATGTTCAAAAAGATTGCCGCTTTCCTGTTTGCCGCCGGCACGGCCCTGTCCTTCAGTGTGCACGCGGGCAGTCCCGATTGCACCTTTGTCTGCGAACGCAACATGCTCGATTGCGTGGAGTTCGACCAGCCAGCCTGCCTGACGAATTACAGGGAGTGTATGAATCAATGCGTGCGCTAGGAACGCGCTGACGCAGTGTGGATGGCGCGTAAGAGACGGCGCGCCATGGATGTCAGTGATCGTCTGTCAATTCAACAGGAGTGCTTATGTTCAAAAAACTGGGTTTCTTTTTGTTTGCCATGGGCGTCAGCGCCTCGTATGCGATCGCCGGCGGCGGCGAGCCGGAATGCTATTCGCAATGCGATGACAGGCTGGATCAGTGCATGACGGACCATCCGACCGCGCCTGGTGCCTGCACCAAGATTCATCAGATGTGCTACGACCGCTGCGATCCATACTTGCCGTAAATGTGCCGTCCATGATGGTTGCCGGCCTGCCCGTATCGTGGCCGGGCCGGCTGAATCACTTCATCCGTCCTGCAGTCCCACCAAGGAATACTTATGTTCAAAAAGCTCGGGTTCTTTTTGTTTGCAATGGGCGTCAGCGCCTCGTATGCCATGGCCAGCAGTACCGCCGACATTTCGGAATGCCAATCCGAGTGCTATATGGCACTCGATGCCTGTGTCATGGAATTCAGTGTTCCTTCATGCGTCCGTGCCAATAAAACCTGCCTTCAGGCCTGCGGCTAAGTAACAGCCTGTCAGCCGGATAGAGCACGGCGATGCTGTTTGACAGGCATCGCCTTTTTTTCATCTCATCCCCGCGTGCGGTCATGCCGCCACAGCACGTCGCTGCCGCCGGCAAAGCGGTTGAGCACGCGCGACAGCACGAACAGCAGGTCCGACAGGCGGTTCACGTACTGGCGCGGATGTTCGTGCAGGGGCTCCGCATTGGCCAGCGCGACGATGCTGCGCTCGGCGCGGCGGCACACGGTGCGGCACACGTGCGCGAGCGAGGCGGCGCGCGAGCCGGCCGGCAGGATGAATTCGGAGAGCGCCGGCAAGTCCGCATTGTATTTCGCCAGCAGGTCATCGAGGCGCAGCACGTGCTCTTCCTTGATCAGCTGGTAGCCGGGGATGCAGATTTCTCCGCCCAGGTCGAACAGGTCGTGCTGGATGGCCACCAGCTCGTCGCGCAAGGCGTCGGGCATGGCTTCGCACAACAGCAAGCCGATATTGGAATTGAGTTCGTCCACGTCGCCCATGGCGTGGATGCGCGCGCTGTCCTTGCTGGTGCGGCTGCCGTCGCCCAGGCCTGTGCTGCCATTGTCGCCCGTGCGCGTGGCGATTTTCGAAAGTCGGTTGCCCATGATGCTGATCCTGTAAAGAAGAATGGGGCAGCATACGACACTGTGCGCCGCCCGGCGCCGGATTTGCGGGCAAATCGGACAAAAAATGCGGTGCGCGCCACTTTTGTGCTTACAATCGTTGCACGCCCATGCCCATTTGTCTTCCATCTTATGCTCAATGCTGCCCCTGAATCCGGATTGACCGCCGCGCGCCAGCAAGCCGTCGTCGCGGCCCTGCTGGCCGTGCTGCCGGCCCGCTGCGTGCTGTCCGACGCGGAAGATACGCGCCCGTACGAATGCGACGGCCTTGCCGCCTACCGCCAGTTGCCGATGGTGGTGACCTTGCCGGACACGGAAGAACAGGTCATCGCCATCCTCGGCGTCTGCCGCGAACTTGGCGTGCCGATCGTGCCGCGCGGCGCCGGCACGGGCTTGTCGGGCGGCGCCTTGCCGATCGCCGATGGCGTGGTACTGTCGACGGCGCGTCTGAACCGCATCGTGCGCGTCGATGCGTATGCGCGCACGGCCGTGGTGCAGCCGGGTGTGCGCAACCTGGCCATTTCCGAGGCGGCCGCGCCCCATGCGCTGTATTACGCGCCCGATCCCTCGTCGCAGATCGCCTGCAGCATCGGCGGCAACGTGGCGGAAAACTCGGGCGGCGTGCATTGCCTCAAATACGGCTTGACCGTGCACAACGTGCTGCGCGTGCGGGTCGTCACCATCGCTGGCGACGTGCTGGAACTGGGCGGCGAATGCCTGGACTCTCCCGGCCTTGACCTGCTGGCCGTCTTCATCGGCTCCGAAGGCATGCTGGGCATCGTCACGGAAGTGACCGTGAAACTGATACCGAAGCCGGCCACGGCGCGTGTGATCATGGCGTCGTTCGGCGACGTCGTCATGGGCGGCAATGCCGTGGCCAATGTGATCGCCGCCGGCATCATCCCGGCCGGGCTGGAAATGATGGACCAGACGTCGTCGCGCATGGTCGAGCCGTTCGTCAAGGCCGGCTACGACATCGACGCGGCCGCCATTTTGCTGTGCGAGGCGGACGGCACGCACGAAGAAGTGGAAGAGGAAATCGCGCGCATGACGGCCGTGCTGGAAGGGGCGG
This sequence comes from Janthinobacterium aestuarii, assembly GCF_051380835.1. Lineage (NCBI taxonomy): Bacteria > Pseudomonadati > Pseudomonadota > Betaproteobacteria > Burkholderiales > Oxalobacteraceae > Janthinobacterium > Janthinobacterium aestuarii. The sequence goes on along the minus strand of NZ_JBNYXU010000009.1, from coordinate 130,560 downwards.
GCGCCAGCGCGATTGCCGTCTCGCAGTCGGAAGCGGAGCGCATGAAGTTCTGGTCCGGCCGCAAGAACGCCTTTCCCGCCGCCGGGCGCATCTCGCCCGATTATTACTGCATGGACGGCACCATCCCGCGCAAAAAACTGGCGGAAGTGCTGACGGGGATCGCCGCCATGGAAACGACGCATGGCTTGCGCTGCGCGAACGTGTTCCACGCGGGCGACGGCAATCTGCATCCATTGATCCTGTTCGACGCCAACATGCCCGGCGAATTCGAGCGCGCCGAAGCGTTTGGCGCCGACATCCTGGCCCTGTGCGTGGCCGTGGGCGGCACGATCACGGGTGAACATGGCGTGGGCATGGAAAAGATCAATTCCATGTGCGTGCAGTTTACGCGCGCCGAACTCGATGCCTTCTTTGCCGTCAAGCGCGCCTTCGATCCCCACACCTTGCTGAACCCGGACAAGGCGATTCCCACCTTGAACCGCTGCGCCGAATTCGGCAAGATGCATGTGACGGCGGGGCGCCTGCCGTTCGCCAACTTGCCCCGTTTTTAATTTTCCGGAGACCCTTTTGCAAGCGATAGCGGAACAATTCAGGCAGCAGATCCTGGCGGCCAGCGCGGCGGGCAAGCCCTTGCGCCTGCGCGGCGGCGGCACGAAAGACTGGTATGGCCAGCAGCTCGAAGGCGAGGTGCTCGACACGCGCGCCTATGCGGGCATCATCGATTATGAACCGACGGAGCTGGTGATCACGGCCCGCTGCGGCACGCCGCTGGCGGAGATCGAGGCGGCGCTGGTCGCGCGCAACCAGATGCTGGCGTTCGAGCCGCCCCACTTCGGCCCTGGCGCCACGGTGGGCGGCGTCGTCGCCAGCGCCTTGTCCGGCCCGCGCCGGGCCAGCGCGGGGGCGCTACGTGACTTTGTGCTGGGCGCCGTGCTGATGGATGGCCATGGCGAACGCCTGGCCTTCGGCGGACAGGTGATGAAAAACGTGGCCGGCTACGATGTCTCGCGCCTGCTGGCGGGGTCCCTGGGCACCCTGGGCCTGATCCTGGAAGTGTCGCTGAAGGTGCTGCCCTTGCCGCTGCGCGAAGCGACGTTTCGCGTGGCGTGCGCGGAAATCGCCGCCTTGCGCATGCTCAATGAATGGGCGGGCAAGCCGCTGCCGATATCGGCCAGCTGCTGGCATGATGGCGTCTTGAGCGTGCGCTTGTCCGGCGCCGAGGCGGCCGTGTCGGCGGCCCTGCAATCATTGAAAGGCGAAGTGCTGGCGCACGATGACGCGGCCGCCTTCTGGCTGTCCGTGCGCGAGCAAACGCACGCATTCTTTGCGGGCGCGGGCAGCCTGTGGCGCTTGTCGCTGCCGCCGCACGCCAGCGCCATGATCCTGAAAGGGCGCCAGCTGATTGAGTGGGGCGGCGCGCAGCGCTGGCTCAAGCTCGATGGCGACGCCGATGCGGCCGGCAGCGCGCAGATTCGCCAGGCCGTGGCGGCCGCCGGCGGCCATGCGACGCTGTTCCGCGGCGGCGACAAGGCCGTGGGCGTATTCCATCCGCTGGCGCCGGCCGTGGCCACCATCCACCAGCGTCTGCGGCAGGCTTTCGATCCGGCCGGCATCTTCAACCCGCACAGAATGTATTGAGCGCGCATGCAAACCAATCTCGCCGATTTCATCAAGAATACGCCGGCAGGCGACGAAGCCGAAGCCATCTTGCGCGCCTGCGTGCATTGCGGCTTTTGCACGGCCACCTGTCCCACTTACCAGTTGCTGGGTGATGAACTCGATGGCCCGCGCGGACGCATCTATTTGATCAAGCAAGTGCTCGAAGGCGCGCCCGTCACGGCCAAGACGCAGACGCACCTGGACCGCTGCCTGACCTGCCGCAACTGCGAGTCGACCTGTCCGTCCGGCGTGCAGTACGGGCGCCTGGTGGACATCGGCCGCAACGTCGTCGAACAGCGCGTGCAGCGTCCCTTGCGCGAACGCGCGCTGCGCTTCGCCCTGAAGGAAACCTTGCCGCGCCGCTGGCTGTTTACGCCCGTGTACAAGGCGGGACAGGCGCTGCGGCCGCTGCTCTCAAAAAGCTTGCAGGACAAATTGCGCCCGGGCGCCGGCGCCGGTGCATGGCCCGCGCGCCAGCACGCGCGCACCATGCTGCTGCTCGACGGCTGCGTGCAGCCGGCCATGTCGCCGAACATCAACGCGGCCACGGCGCGCGTGCTCGATGCCTTGGGCGTGCAACTGATCGTCGCGCCGAAGGCGGGCTGCTGCGGTGCCCTGCGCCATCACCTGAATGACCAGGACGCGGCGCTGGACGACATGCGCCGCAATATCGACGCCTGGTGGCCTTACGTAGACAGCGTGGACAGTGCGGAAGCCATCGTTATGACGGCGTCCGGCTGCGGCGCCACGGTCAAGGAATATGGCCATTTGCTGGCGCACGATGCGCAGTATGCGGAGAAGGCGCGGCGCATCGCGGCGCTGACGCGCGATCTGTCCGAGATCATGCCGGCGTTTGAAGCGGAACTGGCGGCGCTGCTGCAAGGGCGCATCGGAAAACGGGTGGCGTATCACCCGCCGTGCACCCTGCAGCATGGCCAGCAGGTGCGCGGCAAGGTGGAGCAGGTGCTGCGTGCCGTCGGCGTCGACGTGCGCCTGTGCGCGGACAGCCATTTGTGCTGCGGTTCGGCGGGCACGTATTCGATCCTGCAGCCGGCACTGTCGCAGCAGCTGCGCGACAACAAGGTGGCGAACCTGGAAGCGTGCGAGCCGGAGATGATCGTGTCGGCCAATATCGGCTGCCTGAGCCACCTGCAGTCGGGTACTGAGACGCCCGTGCGGCACTGGATCGAGCTGATCGACTCGGCCTTGTCTCCGGTCAAATAGGCACTTCGCTGTACTGCGCGATGCGCCATTGGGGCGCCGGCACGAAGTTGGCGGCCCACTCCAGCACGGCGTCGGCCGGCATGGGGCGGGCGATGCCGTAGCCTTGCGCCAGGTCGCAGCCCAGCTGGATCAAACGCGCGCCATGTTCGACGCTTTCCACGCCTTCGGCGATCACCGTCAGGCTGAAGGAGCGGGCCAGGCCGATGACGGCGCGCACCAGGTGCAGGTCGTCGCGGTCGTTGAGCATATTGCGTACGAAGCTCTGGTCGATCTTGACGATATTGGCCGGCAGGCGTTTCAGGTATGACATCGACGAGTAGCCGGTGCCGAAATCGTCGAGGGCAAACGTGATGCCCAGCGCCTGGCAGGCGCGGATGATGCGGCGCACGTCTTCGATGTCGTGCAGGGCCGACGATTCGAGGATTTCCAGTTCCAGCATGCTGGCGCGCACGCCGGGAAATTCGCCGAGGATGGTTTCCAGGCGCGAGACGAAGTCCGGTTGCTGGAAATGGCGCGCCGCGATATTCACGCTGACCACCCAGTGCTTGCCGCCAGCCACCCAGCGCTGCATCTGCCACAGGGCCTGGCGCAGCACCCATTCGCCGATGTCGATGATCAAATCCGTCTGTTCCACCAGCGGCAGGAATTGCGCGGGCGCCAGTATGCCGCGGCGCGGATGCTGCCAGCGCAGCAGCGCTTCCATGCCCACCACGGTACCGGCGCGCATGTTCACCTTGGGCTGGTAGTACAGCCGCAGTTCGCCATTGATCAGGGCGTGGCGCACTTCCGTGCGCTGGTTGTGATGGGTGCGCACTTCTTCATCGAGATTGGTGTCGAAGAAGTGGTACTGGTTGCGCCCCGTCAGTTTCGCCTGGTAGACGGCGTGGTCGGCGTGGCGCAGCAGGCTTTCCGTATTCAGGTCCTTGCCCGCGTAGACGGCGATGCCGGCGCTGGCCGTCATGTGCAGCGCCTGCTGGTCGCACTGGTAGGGGCGGCCCAGTTCCGCCATCAACTGCGTGACGTTCTGTTCGATGCTGGCGATGCTGGCCTGGCCGCACAGCAGCATGACGAACTCATCGCCGCCCAGGCGCGCCGCGTAGTGGACCTGGCCCGTAAAGCCGTGCAGGCGGCCGGCCACCTGTTTGAGGATTTCATCGCCGGCCTCGGCGCCGTAGCGATCGTTGATGGCCTGGAAGTGGTCGAGGTCGAACAGGCAGACGGCCAGCAGGCGCTGGCGTTCGCGCGCGAGGAACAGTTCCTGTTCGAAGCGGGCGGCCAGCGCGGCACGGTTGGGCAGACCCGTCAGCACATCATTGTAGTTTTGCCAGGACAGCTTTTGCAGCGCCTGCTGCATGTGCACGGTTTCGTTCAGTTGCTCGCCCAGCTGGCGCTGGCTGGTTTTCAGCGAGGTCAGCAGTTCTTCGATATCGCCGGCCATGCCATTGAACGACTGCGACACGGCTTGCGCCTCGGGCGTGGCGCCAGCCGCCAGGCGCACGGCGAAGTTGCCGTCGCGGAAGCGATCGGTCGCTTGCACGAAGCGCGCCAGCAGCTTGCGGTGCGTGGCCAGGATCAAGCCCAGCAGCACGAAGACGAGCACGATATTGATGCTGCTGAGGACGGCCTGCTCGCGCACCCTGAGCCACACCTGTGCCAGTGGCAGGCCGGGCGTGTAGTGCAGGTCGAGGATGCCGTCGCCGCCGTCCGGCAGCGCCACCGTCAGGCGGCTGCGGATGGCCGTGATGCCGGCCAGGCGCGCAAACCATGCCGGCACCGTGGCCAGCGTGCCGGCCAGCTTGCTGTCGGCCAGTACTTCGACATGCCCGCCAGCCGTGTCCCAGCGCGCGGAAACGAGGCTGCGGTTCAGCGGCAGGGCGCTGCGCAGCACTTGCCGGACGCTGTCGTGCATCGCGTGGCTGTCCGCGTGCACGGCCAGCGGCAGCACGCTATTGGCGAGGAACAGGTCGAGTTGCCGCGCATCGTTCTGGTAGCGCGCATTGGCCAGCGCCGTTTCCGTGCCGAGCAGGGCGTGATAGCGAACGGCGGAAACGGCGAGTATCAGGAAGAAAATAGGAAGAAAGAGGCGGGAATAAATTCCCATCCGCATCCATGAAGATAATATTTTCCCAAAGACTGGCATCGTTTTTTGATCGATATCTGCGAATAATTATGCAAACATTATCACCGAAATTTGCTATTGGAAACACAATATTGATATCAAGCATGAAATAAGTGCGGATTGATTGATTTTAGCAATTATTGTTTTTAATCAAACCGTCAAATTGCTATTCCTGTAGTAATTGCCGAATGTCGTCCGCCAGGCTGGCCGGTTTGCTGGCCGTCGCGTAACGGCGAAATACGTTGCCATCCTTGCGCACCAAAAACTTGGTGAAATTCCATTTGATCGATTGCGTGCCCAATATGCCGGGTGCCGCCTGTTTTAATTGCGCAAATACGGGATGCGTATGCGGGCCATTCACGTCGACCTTGGCAAACAGGGGAAAGGTGACGCCGAAGTTTTTCTCGCAAAAGGCGCCGATTTCCGCATTCGATCCCGGCTCCTGCTGGCGGAATTGATTGCAGGGAAAACCGAGCACGACCAGCCCCTGCGCGTGGAATTCGCGGTACAGCGCTTCGAGCCCCTGGTATTGCGGCGTGAAACCGCAGGCGCTTGCCGTGTTGACGATCAGCAGCACCTTGCCTTTGTATTGCGCCAGGTCGACCGGCGTGCCGTCCAGCGCCTCGGCCTGAAAATCGTGGATGCTGGTCATGTCAGAGGAGTCCCAGTTTGGTGGCGCCCGTTTGCGGGGCGGGTTCCGGCGCCATTGCGCCCTTGAGTTTGATCGTCAGGCGCAGGTCGTTGACGGAGTCCGCATTGCGCAGCGCGTCTTCATAGCTGATGGCGCCCGCTTCGTGCAGGTCGAACAGGGCCTGGTCGAAGGTTTGCATGCCGTGTTCGCGCGATTTTTTCATCAATTCCTTGATTTCGTGCACTTGGCCCTTGAAGATCAGGTCGCTCATCAGCGGCGAGTTGAGCAGGATTTCCAGCGCCGCCTTGCGCCCGCCGCCGTCCTTGTTGGGAATCAGGCGCTGCGAAATCATGCCCTTCAAATTCAGCGACAGGTCCATCAGCAACTGTTGGCGCCGCTCTTCGGGGAAGAAATTGATGATACGGTCCAGCGCCTGGTTGGCGTTATTCGCGTGCAAGGTCGCCAGGCACAGATGGCCCGTCTCGGCAAACGCGATGGCGTGGTCCATAGTGTCGCGGTCGCGTATCTCGCCGATCTGGATCACGTCGGGCGCCTGGCGCAGGGTGTTTTTCAGGGCCGTGGCCCAGTCGTCCGTATCGACGCCCACTTCGCGCTGGGTGACGATGCAGTTGCCGTGCGGATGGATGAATTCCACGGGGTCTTCAATGGTGATGATGTGGCCGTGGCTGTGCGCGTTACGGTGTCCCACCATGGCGGCCAGGGTGGTCGACTTGCCGCAGCCCGTGGCGCCCACCATGATGACGAGGCCCCGCTTGCTCAGGACGATATCTTGCAGGATGGCGGGCAAACCCAGTCCATCGAGCGTGGGGATGGCGGTATTGATCAAGCGCAAGACCATGCCTGCCTGGCCCATCTGCACGAAGGCGGACACGCGGAAGCGCCCGAGTCCGTCCGGGCTGATGGCGAAATTGGCTTCGCGGCTGGACGCGAACTCGGCCGCCTGGCGTTCGTTCATGACGGCGCGCACGTAGCCGGCCGCCTGCTGCGCGTCGAGTGCGCCGCCCGCCAGCGGCGTCAGCTTGCCATCGAGCTTGATGGCGGCAGGAAAGCCGGCCGTGATGAACAGGTCCGAGCCGCCCCGTGCGCGCATCTGCGCCAGCAGCGCGTGCACGGCGCCATAGTGTTCGTGCGTTGTCTGCATGGCTTATCCGGGGAAGTTTTCAGGGGCCTTGGCGGCCGAGCGGGCCGTCTCGGCCGAGATCGTGCCGCGCCGCACCAGGTCGGACAGGCACTGGTCCAGGGTCTGCATGCCCACGTTGCTGCCTGTCTGGATGGCCGAATACATTTGCGCCACTTTCGCTTCGCGGATCAGGTTGCGCACGGCCGGCGTGGCCAGCATGATTTCATGCGCGGCCACGCGGCCCGCGCCATCCCTGGTTTTCAGCAGGTTCTGCGAAATGACGGCTTGCAAGGATTCGGACAGCATGGCGCGCACCATTTCCTTTTCCTCGGCGGGGAAGACGTCGATGATGCGGTCGATCGATTTCGCCGCCGACGAGGTGTGCAGGGTGCCGAACACGAGGTGCCCCGTTTCGGCCGCCGTCAGCGCCAGGCGGATGGTTTCCAGGTCGCGCAATTCGCCCACTAAAATCACGTCCGGGTCTTCGCGCAGGGCCGAGCGCAGCGCATTGCTGAACGAATGCGTGTGCGAACCCACTTCGCGCTGGTTGATCAGGCATTTCTTCGGTTCATGCACGAATTCGATCGGGTCTTCGATGGTCAATATATGGTGGTTCAGGCGCTCGTTGACGTGGTTCACCATGGCCGCCAGGGTGGTCGACTTGCCGGAACCGGTCGGCCCCGTCACCAGCACGAGGCCCCGTGGGCGCATGGCCAGCTCGCCGAAGATGCGCGGTGCGTTCAGGTCTTCCAGGGTCAGCACTTTTGACGGAATCGTGCGCAGCACGGCCGAGGCGCCCCTTTCCTGGTTGTAGGCGTTGACGCGGAAGCGGGCCAGGCCGGGAATCTCGAACGAGAAATCGCATTCCAGCGCTTCTTCATACGCCTTGCGCTGGCTGTCGTTCATGATGTCGTAGATCATGCTGTGCACTTCCTTGTGCTCGAGCGGGGGAACGTTCAGGCGGCGCACATCGCCGTTGACCCGTATCATCGGCGGCAGGCCGGAAGACAGGTGCAAGTCGGAAGCCTTGTTGCTGACGGAGAAAGCGAGTAGTTCGGAGATGTCCATTTATAATCCCTGTGCCTGCATTGATGGGCTGGCGCACTGTGCCGCCGCCCCTATACACTAGAAAATGATTATGTCCACAATCGAACAGAACTTGCAAGCCGTGCGCGCGAGTATTGCGCAGGCCGCCGCTGACGCGCAGCGCGCCCCTGGCGACGTGACCCTGCTGGCCGTCTCGAAAACTTTCGGCGCGGATGCCGTGCTGGACGCCATGCGCGCGGGCCAGACGGCGTTCGGCGAAAACTATCTGCAGGAAGCGCTCGACAAGATCGCCTTTGTGAAGGCGGCCGCGCCGCAGCACGCGCCGGCATGGCATTTCATCGGTCCCATCCAGAGCAACAAGACGCGCCCCATCGCCGAGCACTTCGACTGGGTGCATACGGTGGAACGGGAAAAGATCGCCACGCGCCTGTCCGAGCAGCGCCCGGCCGGCTTGCCGGACCTGAATATCTGTCTGCAAGTCAATATCAGCGGCGAGGCCAGCAAGAGCGGCGTGACACCGGCCGAACTGCCAGCGCTGGCGCATGCCGTGGCGCAATTGCCCCGTTTGCGCTTGCGCGGCCTGATGGCCATCCCCGAGCCGGAAACGGAGCTCAAGCTTCAGCGCGCTGCCTTTGCGCAACTGCGCGTGCTGTACGAACAATTGAAGGTCGAAGGGCTGGCGCTCGACACCTTGTCGATGGGCATGTCGGCCGACTTGCGCGCCGCCGTGCTCGAGGGTGCCACCATCGTGCGCGTGGGCAGTGCCATTTTCGGTTCCCGCAACTATTCCTGATGAAGAGAGAACAAGCATGACGACAGAATTGAATATCGCCTTTGTGGGCGGCGGCAACATGGCCGCGGCCCTGATCGCCGGCCTGGCGGGTAAATTGACCCTGGGCGGCAACATCCACGTGATCGATCCGCACGCGCCCGCGCTGGAAAAACTGCAGGCGCAATTCGGCGTCACGACAGCCACCGCCGCCGGTGAGGCGCTGCGCGGCGTGGACGTGATCGTGCTGGCCGTGAAACCGCAAAGCATGTGTGAAGTAGCGGCGCAATTGCTGCCCTTCCTCGACGGGGAGCGTACGCCATTGATCCTGTCGATCGCGGCCGGCATCCGCGCGCAAGACCTGTCGCGCTGGCTCGGCGATTATCCTGCCATCGTGCGCTGCATGCCGAACACGCCGGCCCTGATCGGCATGGGCATCACGGGCATGGTGGCCAGCAGCGGCGTCAGCGAAGAACAGAAAAAGACGGCGGATGCCATTCTGCGCGCCGTCGGCCAGACGGTCTGGCTCGATGATGAAGCGAAGATCGACCCCGTCACGGCCGTGTCCGGCAGTGGTCCCGCCTATGTGTTTTACTTTATCGAAGCGATGCAGCAGGCGGCGGCCGAATTGGGCTTGACGCCCGAGCAGGGCACGCAGCTGGCGATTGCCACGTTTACGGGCGCGGCGCAACTGGCGGCGAACTCCAGCGAACCCGTGTCCTTGCTGCGCGAGCGCGTCACGTCGAAGGGCGGCACGACCTACGCGGCCCTGACCAGCATGGAAGAGAGCGGCGTGAAGGCGGCCATCGTCAAGGGCATCAAGGCGGCCGCGCAGCGCGGACGCGAGATGGGGGACGAGCTGGGCAAATAAACGCTACATCACCTTGACGGCGCGGCCTATGTATAAAATCGGCCCTGTCGGCCTGCCTGTCGGCGAACCCGTTTCCGGCTCCAGCGTGATTTCAAACAGTTGATCGGGCTGCAGCGGCGGCAGCTTATCCAGGCTCAACTTGAGGCTTTGCCCCGGCTTGACCAGGCCCAGCGAGACGGGCGCGCCCCAGTCCTTGCCCTTGGTCCAGAATTGCAGGGCTTTTTGCTGCGGTACGGCAGTCGGGCCCAGCGGGATCAGGCTCAGGTCGCGGTTCTTGCCGCCGCGTCCGCCCGCCTGCACGATCCAGCCCGGCGATTTATCCTGCGGCGCCACCAGCACCACCAGATAGCCGGGTCCGCTGGGCGCTTGCAATTGCGTAGTGACCAGCACGGCCAGCGCGGCCGTGGCCGCCAGGCCGCCGCCGGCCAGCAGTCTCCAGAAGGCCAGGCTGTTCCACCACGCTTGCCAGCCGCCCGCTTGCCGCACGGCTTTCGGCGTGAACAGGCTGGCGCTGATGCGCGGCCACAGCTGGGTCGAAGGCGTTTCGGGCGGCGCCAGGGTCGTCAACGGCAGCAGACGCTGTTCCCAGGCATCCACGGCGTCGCGCAGGGCGGCGTCGCGCGGCAAACGCTGTTCCACTGCCGCCCGTTCGGCCAATTCCAGGGTGCCCAGCACGTATTCGCTGGCCAGCCTGTGCAGTTCTTCGTCGCTGTTGATCATCCCATGCACTCCCGCAAGGCGGCCAGGCCCCGCTTGACCCAGGCTTTGACGGTTCCCAGCGGCGCTTGCAGGCGTTGCGCGATTTCGCTATGGGAACATCCATCGACGTAGGCGTACAGGATGCTATTGCGTTTGGGCTCGTTCAGGTGGCCGAGGCAATCGTGCAGCTTGCCCAAGTCCGCCTGGTCGGCATAGGCCTCGCCCGTATCATGGCTTTGGCGTTCGTGCAGCAGGGTTTCCACGGTATCCTCGTCGGCTGACAGTTCATGGGCGCGGGCACGCGCCACGTCCAGTGCCTGGTGCCGCACCACCACATAGATCCAGCCCTTGCCGCTGCCGCGCGTGGCGTCGAAACTGCCGGCGCGGCGCCAGATATTCAGGAAGGCGTCGTGCAGCACGTCTTCGGCCAAGGCCCGCTGGCGCACGATACGCAGGGCCACGCCCAGAAGATAGCGGCTTTCCTGCTGGTACAGGCCGTGCAATGCCTGCTGCTCGCCCCTGGCGCAGGCGCGCAGGGCGGCATCGTAATCGTAAGGGGCGGCGTGGGCTGGCAAGGTTGGGGCAATCGTCAAGGTTTAACGGTTAGCAAGTTTTCAATGCCGAGTATAGGCCAGAAACCAGCTTGCCAACCGTCAATGCGACCTTTTTAGGCGGCTTTCCAGAAGATATAGTCGGCCTGGTAGGGCACCCATTGCTTGGCGCCGATGGACTCCATGCCGCAGGGGCTGCTTGGCGCCACGCCGCCGCTGGTGGCCACGCGCTGGATGTAGCTGACGCCCTGCATGGCGCCGTTGCCCGTGGCCGGGTTGGCTTTTACCAGTTGATACGGGATGTTGCCCGCGCCGGCCGGCGCCACGGCCACTTGCGTCGCCGTCACTTTTGAGCCATCCAGGTTGGCCCAGGTCGCAGGAGGACCGACATACGTGCCCACTTTTATGCCGCTGCGGTCGTTCAAGGCCGCGTCCGGGCCCACGAAGACCCATTCATGGCCCGTCATGTCTTTCTTGGCCTTGCATTCGTAGGCGATCTTGCCCACGCCCACCGTCTGCATGGCAACCTGGTGGCCATCGGGCACTTTCACGGCGTTCGGCAATTGTTCCTGCGAATAGCGCGCGCTCATGGGGGCGCAGGCGGCCATCAGCAGGGCGGCGCACAGCACGGTGAGGGAAGGGGCAGTATGGCGTGGGGCGATGGTGGCAAGCATGGCAAACTCCTGGTAGTTGGCTCAACCGGCTGGTTGATACCATTACTACGCAGGGGTTTGCCATTTGGATGCAGCCAGGAAAAAATATTTTATTCCGGCGTTTCTTTCTTGCTGAAACGCTGCGCCAGCGCCAGCACGACGGGCATGGCGGCCGTGGCGTGCTTGAGCAGCGCGCCGCTGGCCCGCATCAGCGGCAGGAAACGGCGCGGCCGCACGAGCAGCAGGCCCAGCACGGCGCCCCCTATCATCAGGGGAATTTTGAAGCGCGTGGCCAGGATGTGGCGCAGATTGCCGCCGGTCAGCGGTTCCAGCAATTGCCGCGTTTGCACGCTCAGGGCCAGGCGCTGCAGCGCGCATTCGGCCAGCAGCGCATCGCGCCGCTGTGCCAGGCTGGCGGCCGTGTGGACGTGCGACAACTTGGTGGGATGCGTGGTCATGGCCGCTCCGATCCCCGGCGTGCCAGCAGTTGCAGCTCGTCCAGGTCTTTGTTCAGTTCGGAAAGTGTGAACGACAGCAGTTTCGGCTTGCTGCGGAAACTGGCGCGCACGCCCAGCAGGGTGGTGATGGCGGCGACGATGAAGACAGCGGCCGTGATGGCGATGGCGGCGATGCGGTGCGTGTCCCAGAACAGCACGATGACGAGGAACACGATCAATACCAGGCCGACGAACAAGCACAGCAGTGCCAGCATGGCCAGGGCCAGATAGGACAGGAAGCGCAGCGACTCTTCTTCCATTTCCACTGCCGCCAGGGCCAGACGGGTCTGGACGATGGCGGCGAGGGTCGCTGCGACTTGGGCGACATGGTGCATGATAGCCATATGCTGCCTTTCGCGTCAGGAGACGGCCTATGCCGTCGGTGCTGCGTCGTTACTAACTAGCGGCGTGACGAGGAAAGCAGCAAGCCGAACAGTACGCCCACGACGGCGCCCGCGCCCACGGCTTTCCATGGATTGTCCTGCACGTACTCGTCGGTGACCTTGGCCGCCTTCTTGGTCCGTTCGAGCAAGTCTTCTTCCAGCTTGATCAAGTCTTTCTTGGCCGTTTCCAGGGTGGCGATGAACTTGTCCTTGACGGCTTTCACATTCTCGCCCGTCTGATCCTTGGCGCCATCGAGCCAGCCTTCCGCTTCATTGATGACGGTTTTCAAGTCGCCCGCCAGTTTGTCGCGGGCCTTGTCGGCGTCGGCGAGGATGCTGTCGCTGCTGGATTTTCCGGTATGTATCGAGCTCATGTATTACCTCATGGAAGTGGAACTGCACAGTGAAATACCAGTGTAGGCAGCTGCGGCCAGGCTTGTCTTGCGCCGCCTCAAGGGCTGCCGCGGCGCCAGGGTTATTGCTTAACGGAAAGCAAAGTCCAGTACCACGCCCGCAAACACCGCTGCTCCTAGCCAGTTATTATGCCGGAATGCCGCAAAACATGGCATACGCTCGCGTGCGCGGATCAGGGTGTAGTGGTAAACGGCGCATCCGGCCGCAACTACTAGGCCCGCGACGAACCAATAACGCAAGCCCAGGTACCAACCGCAGCCCAGCCACAGCAGCAGGAAAACGGCATAGCAGAACATGACGATGGCCACGTCGTAGCGGCCGAACGTGATGGCCGACGTCTTGATGCCGATTTTTAAATCGTCGTCGCGGTCGACCATCGCATATTCCGTATCGTAGGCCACGGCCCAGAAGACATTGCCTAACAGCAGCAGCCAGGCGACGACGGGCACGGAATCCGTGATGGCGGCAAAGCCCATGGGAATGCCGAAGCCGAAGGCGATACCGAGATACGCTTGCGGAATGGCAAAGAAGCGCTTGAAGTAGGGATAGGTGCCGGCGATGATGACGGCGGCCACGGACAGTTGCTTGGTCAGCGCATTCAGGGGCAGGATCAGGCAAAAGGCCAGCACGGTCAGTACGCCGGCCACGGCCAGCGCTTCCTTGCCGCTGATGCGTCCGCTGGTGATGGGGCGCTCTGCCGTACGCTTGACGAATTTGTCGATATCCTGGTCGGCGTAGTCGTTGATGGCGCAGCCTGCCGAACGCATCAGGAAAGTGCCGAGAATAAAGATGAGCAGCAGCCGCCAGTCCGGCACGCCCTGTTGCGCCAGCCACAGCGCGCACAGGGTAGGCCACAGCAGCAATACGGTACCGATAGGCTTGTCCAGCCGTATCAGGCGGAAATACAGCGCCAGCTTGTTCATGGAAGACTCGATCTTGTTGAAGAGAAAGGTCGATTATCGCAAATAGTATGTAAATGTACTATTCGTCGTCTTCGCACAAGGGGGTGATGCCAGGCAAGTTGCAACTGGCGATGGCCGCGCACAGGGCGTCGATGGCGGCCTTGCGCGTAAAACTCTTGCGCCACAGCATGACCACCCGGCGCGATGGCACGGGGGCGGCGAATGGCCGGTATTCGAGCATGCCGTCGGTGGCGTGCATATTGGCGACGGAGGCGCGCGGCAAGACCGTCAGGCCGATGCCGCTGGCCACCATGTGGCGGATGGTTTCCAGTGAGGAACCTTCAAACGTGCGCTGCATGCCGTTGCCGGGCGAGGAAAAACGCGCCATTTCGGGGCACACTTCGAGTACCTGGTCGCGGAAGCAGTGGCCATTGCCCAGCAGCAGCATGGTTTCCGATTTCAAATCTTGCGCGGCGATTTTGTCACGCGCCGTCCACGGATGCTGGCGCGGCATGGCGACGACGAACGGCTCGTCATACAGTTCCTGCATGGCCATGCCATGGTCGGGCAGGGGCAGGGCCATGATGGCCACGTCCAGTTCGCCCTGGCGCAGCAATTCGAGCAGGCGAACCGTGAAGTTTTCCTGCAGGATCAAGGGCATTTGCGGTACCTGGTCTATCATGGCCTTGACCAGGGGCGGCAGCAGATAGGGGCCGATCGTGTAGATCACGCCCAGGCGCAGGGGGCCGGCCAGCGGGTCCTTGTTTTGCTTGGCGAGTTCCTTGATGGCGGCCGTCTGTTCCAGCACGCGTTCGGCTTGCGCGATGATCTGCGCACCCAGGGGCGTGACGGAGATTTCCGCGCCGCCCCGCTCGAACAGGACGACGCCCAATTCGTCTTCGAGTTTCTTGATGGCCACTGACAGGGTGGGCTGGGCAACGAAGCAAGCTTCGGCGGCATGGCCGAAGTGCTTCGCTCGCGCGACTGCAACGATATATTTCAGTTCAGTCAGTGTCATAGGTTGATTGAAACACAGGAAGTACTTACTTGCAATGAATGAAAGGTGGCGCAAACGTGAAACTGTGGCGCCGATGGCGTATTGTAGCGGATCGCCCCCTATAATGCGGGACCGGGCGGCGGAGGGAGAGGGCGATGGAACTGCAGATGCAGATGCTGGAAGCGGCGATCAATTACTGGCGCGCCAGGCAACCGGCGCGGGGCAATGAATATGCGCTGTCGCCGCCCGTCAGCCGTCTGGCAGGTGTGTATGCGCTGATGATTTACCACCGGCAAGATCGCATCGCCGAAGAGGGCCTGGATCCGGCCGTCCTGGCCTTGATCGATGCCTGGCGCCGCGATGCCGGCGGCATCCAAGGCGATAGCCACGCCTGATTGCGCCCCTTTTATTGCGACCCTATTAATAACCCAACAAGAGATATCCATGCCTGACTTTGAAAACAAACTGTGCGGCCGTGACGAACTGCGCGCCCGTGCCGCGGCCCTGCCGAAACCGGTGGTGGTGACGAACGGCGTGTTCGACATCCTGCACCGCGGCCACGTGACGTATCTGGCGCAGGCGCGCGCGCTGGGCGCTTCGCTGATCGTTGCCGTGAATACTGATGCTTCAGTGAAACGTCTGGGCAAGGGCGACGACCGTCCGCTGAACAATTGCGAAGACCGCATGGCCGTGCTGGCCGCGCTGGAAGCGGTGAGCCTGGTCGTGCCATTCTCGGAAGACAGCGCCCTGGAAGTGGTGCAGGACATCGAACCGGAAATCTATGCCAAGGGCGGCGACTACGACATGGCGGCCATTCCGGAAGGCAAGGCAGTGCTCGCGTATGGCGGCCAGGCCGTGGCCATCGATTTCGAGCATGACCGCTCGACCACCAAGCTGTTGACGAAAGTGCGGACGCAGCAGGGCTGAGGAAGCTCGTCAATGTTTCCATACAGATAAAAAGACGTTACTATGAGAACTGCCAGGGCTGCGACTTCGTTTCGACCGCCCCAGCGCGTTACACCGTCTGATATGCATTGCTTGTCATAGAAAATAAATGGATCATAAAACTTCTGGGGATTGGCCACTGCCCTCCGGCGCCTGGTACGTCGATGACGAGGGCGCGTGGAGCATGCAGCGCAGCGCGGACGGCCAGAACGTCTCGCCCTTGGTGAGCCATGCCGATATCGGCAAGCTGATGCTGGCGCGGCGCCTGCCCGCGCCCGCCGGCGCGCCCGTGCGCCAGTTTCCGCCCGAATTTTCGTTCGACCCCGCTTCGGGCGCGGCCTTGCAAGTGCCGCCCGATACTTCCGCCACGCCGCCGTGGGTGCCGCCGTATGGCGCTTATCCCGTCAGCGACGTGCCGCCGGCCGGCCCGGCCGGCTTGCGCCAGGCCAGCGTGCCGCTGAAACTGGCCGACCAGCGCGCGCGCGAAGAGCATGCGCAAGCCGATGCTTCGCTGCCCATGCCGCCGCCCGGCGAATACGAATTCTTTTCCGCCCAGTTCGGCACCAGCGCGCCCGCGCTGCTGGCGCTCGACCCGCGCAAGGCCGTCTTGCACGCGTGGCTGCCCGCCTCGAAACGCTGGCTGGCGCTGGACCCCGATTATGGCAGCCTGCTGGCTGAATCGGACCTGGCCCACGGCGCCTGGCGCGCCGAGCTGGTGCCGGAGTTCAATAGCGTGCTGGTCTTGCCGACCAGCCATGGCCTCGCTTGCATCCGTCCCGACGTGCCATCGCTGACCTACGTGGTCGAGCATGTGGGCGGCGCGCCGTGCATCGCCAGCCCCGTCTGGTTCCAGAACCGGCTGTGGGCACCGCTGCGCGACGACGATGGCCGCATCCGCTTCGTCAATCTTGACGCGCAACAAAAGCCGGGCAGCGACGTGCTGCTCGACGGCGTGGTCGACCTGGGTACCGTCAGCGCGCCCGTCGCCTACAACCGCATGGCCGTGTGGCCGTGCGCCAACGGCCAGCTGCGCTTGCAGCTGCAGCCGGACGGCAACGTGGCCGCGTCGTTTACGCCCTGGCCCGAAGGGCTGGTGCCGCATTTCGAATTCGGCAGCCCCTACGTGTCGCGCGACGGCGGCCTGTGGCAGCTGTGCTTCGAGCGCAGCCGCGGCACCTATGTCTACGTGAAACTGGGCGCGCAGGCCGAACGGGCCGACGCGCTGGCACCGCGACTGTGTTCGGGCAGCTTCAATTACCGCTTCGCCACCAAGCTGAAAACGGCGCCGTGGGAAGAACCGGAACACGGCGACGATGGCGGCAAGAACCAGGCCGTCATGCCGCTGCTGGAGTCAAGCGTTGGCAACAGCGTCTTCGGCGTCAAGTTCGCCACCAGCGCCGGCCTGTCCAGCGTGCTGCGCTCGAACGAGCGCCTGGCGGCCCAGCTGGTGCAGGACGATGAATTGCGCGAAACCGTGTTCCACACGTTTGCCGTCAGCGAGCCGTGGCGCGTGCGCCTGTTTGTTCATGAAGGCATGCTGTGGGCGTACCACCCCTTGCTGTCGCGCATCGATGGCTGGGCCTTGCAGGCATGAGAGCGCGCGTCCTGATCGCGGCCTGCGCCGCTTTGCTCAGTGCAGCCGGCGTGCAGGCGGCCGGCATCCAGCAAGCCTTTCTCGTACAAAACTCGGGCTGGATGGAGCCGTTCTACACGGATGAACAGTCGCAGCTGAAAGCCCTCGTGGGCGCCGTGGCGCAGGCCGCCACCAGCCCGTCCGACAAGGTCTATACCCTGGCCTTCAGCCAGAGCAGCGGCAGCAATGTGTCCCCCGCGCTGATCGGGCAAGGGCAGGGCGGCGCCGGCGTGGCGGGCCAACTGGCCAATCTCGGCCTGGCGCGCAAGAGCGCCGGTGGCGCACTGGCCGATACGGATTTCCAGGAAGCCGTCACCAAGACCATCACGGGCCCGTTCCAGTCCGCCTCCGGCATCGTGTGGATTTTTACGAATAACAAGAACAGCCCGAACAACGACAGCCAGACGGCCGAGCGCAACCGCGACTTTTACCGCCTGCTGCATCTGGAACCGTCGATTACCAAGACGGTGGTGTTTCCGCTGCGCATGCCCGTGCAGGGCAAGCTGTACAGCGCCAAGGGCTTGATGGTGTATGCGCTCGCGTACGGCCAGCCCGCGTCGGAGGCTTTGACCCGCATCCTGGCCGAAGGGCGCTTGTCGCAAGTGCTGACGCGCCCGCCCGCGCGGCTGAAACCGGTGGACCAGGATGCCGTGCGCATCGTGCCCCAGTCCGTCAAGAACAGCGCCAATGTGCACGCCAGCCTGGGCCGCGACGGGCGCACCATCGTGCTCGACGTCGATGCGGCGAAGCTGCTGCCGCAAGTGGTGCTGCAGGCGTCCCTGCAAAACATGTTTTTCCCGTACGTGATCGACAGCGCCAAAGTGCACGCCAGCCTGGCCGGCCAGCACGCACCGCTGCACGTTGCGCCGGATCAAATCCGCCAGCTGCAGCCGGGCGCCAGCCAGTCCGTGCAAGTGCAGTTTGCGCTGCCGATGGCGCAGATCCCGTCGCCGTGGTCGGCGCAGGCGATCGCCGCCATGGGCAAGCAGGTGATGCTGCCCATGCAGGCGCAAGTGGGCCTGTCGGAACAGCGGCTGGCGCTGGCGTCCAGTTTTGCAAAGGATTTGCAGGAACTGTTCCCTGGCGATCCGATCTCAAGCATGTTTACGCCGCCCGACAGCGTGCGCGCCTCGCAGGCAACGATACCGCTGCTGGTGCGCATCCAGTATCCGCTGCTGCCCGTGCTGGTGATACTCGGCGGCGTGCTCGCGCTCGTGCTGGGCTTGCTGGCGCTGGGTCTGGTCGGCACGCGCGCCACGCGCTACAAGGTGATGGCCGATGGCGTGCAGCGGCAAGTGCTGTTGAAACCGTTTAAGAGCGTGCAGATCCGCGATGATGACGGCCGCGACATTGGCGAACTCAAGCGGGGCCTGGGCAAGCCGGCCGTCGTGCGCGTGGCCGAAGGCCATACCCTGAGCCTGGCCTGAACACAGATTCCTTTTTAAACTAGTCAAATCCACCAGAGGCATACCATGGCGCAAGACACTCCCAAAGACAACGCAGGTTTTACTTTGCCAGTTCCGGCGTCCGCGCCGCCTGCCGCCGACGCACCGGCTGCCGGCGCCGCCGCCGCCACGGCCACCATCGAGCCTGCGCCTGCGCTCGACCCTGCCAGCACGACCGACACCTCGTCGCGCGATACCCTGATCGGCGGCGTCGTGCTGTTGCTGCTGTTCATCGCCTTTTTCTTTGCCAAGAATGCCTATGCGAATGGCCTGGTCGCCAAGCGCGTGCCGCCGAACAAGGCCAATGCCTCGGGCTGGTGGCTGTTCATCTTCCTGGCCAGCCTGGCGACCGGCGTCGTGCTGGCGGCCGTGAACGCGCATAAATTCCTCGCGCCACTGTTCATGGGACCGCTAGTGCTGGTGGGCCTGGTCGCCCTGTTGCTGACATTTACCTCGAGCCGCCGTTAAGCACGCCGTAACACGCTTTATCCAAGGAATCACCATGGCAGAGAACCTGAACCAAACCATCACCGGCGGCGCCAGCGAGCGCAAGCAGGACAAGATCATCGAACTGCGGCCGACCCTGTTCATCGGTATCGGCGGCACGGGCATGCAGGTGCTGATGCGCGTGCGCCGGCGCGTCCTCAACACCCTGTGGGGCGGCGCGGGCAACCGCACGCGCATCGAGGGATTGGCCGACTTTCCCATCGCGCAATTCATCCATTTCGACCTCGATAATGGCGCCGTGATCGAAAGCGGCGAGTCGCAGGCGAAGGACTTGCAATTCGACCAGGTGAAGTTCACGGACGATGACAAGGTGGTCGAATCGTTCGACATGGACAAGTACAGCCGTGATGAAGATTCCCTGGAAAAATATCCGCACATCAAGGAATGGCTGCCGTTGACGCCGCAGCGTATCCGCGAATTGCGTTTCGACATGAGCAGCGGTGCCGGCCAGATCCGCGCCGTGTCGCGCCTGTATTTCTTCGACAAGTACGCGAAGATCCGCGACAAGATCCGTTTAAAGTTGAAAGCCCTGAAGGCGGGCCTGTCGCACGAGCGCCAGCTGGCCGAGCTGGGCTTGCGCATGGAGACGAACCGTTTCCGTATCGTCATCGTCGGCTCCGTGGCGGGCGGCACGGGTTCCGGCTCCTTCCTCGACATGGGCTTGCTGGCGCGCTGGCTGGCGCGCAGCGAAGTGGGCGCGGCCGACGTCGAGCTGATGCTGTTCTTGCCGACCGGCTACACCAAGGCCAACAAGGACCGGGTCGAGGCCAACGGCTACGCGGCGCTGATGGAGCTGGAATCGGCCATGATGGGCAACAAGGGCTACGTGGGCCGCTGGGATGCGTACGACCGCCCGGAACTGACGCGCGAACCGTATAGCGAAGTCTACCTGATCGATTCGGGCAATCTTGCCCAGCAGCACACCAAGGATGTCAGCGACGTCTACCACATGGTGGCCGATTCGCTGTTCGAGGATTTCGCCTCGGCCGACTTCGCGCGCGCCAAGCGTTCGATCGCCGTCAACCAGGCGCAGCACAAGAACTCGCTGTACAACGCGCCCGTGCCGCAAGACCGTTTCGGCGACATGCGGCTGTATTTCTCGAAGCGCTTTTCCTCGTTCGGCATGGCCGTGCTCGACACGCGCCAGGAAGCGGCGCGCGACGAGCGGGCTCACCGCTGGGCCGGCGCCATGCTGCAGGCGTTCTTCGGCGTGGGCGGCACGGATGCGGGCGCCAACCGCGCGACGGATACGCAGCGCGATAATTTCCTTGCCGCCAATATGTTCCTGAAGGGCACGCCCTTCAGCGACTTCCCCGAGTTTTCCGACAAGAGCATCGAACTGAAGCGCTCCAGCGGCGACTTCATCGATTTCCGCGTCGTCGACGAATTGCTGGAAGACCGCCACGGCCACTTGCTGGCCGGCGTGGAAAACCGCGTCAATACGCGCATCAACGATATCCGCACGGGCTTTGACCGCAGCGAATGGCCGGCGCAAGTGCGCGACGCCATGAAGCATCTGGAACGCGACGCCGTGCGCGACCAGGATTCCACGGCCGACACGACGGAAGACCGCATCAGCAAGCGCCGCCGCGAAGTGCTGGAAGACGTCAAGAAAGTCGTGCGCGACCAGCTGTATGGCTACCTGGACAACAAGGAATTCGGCGGACTCGAATACGTGCTGTCGCTGGTGGAACAGATCAAGGACCGCATCGAGGCGCCGGGCAGCGGACTGACGGCGCAGATCGGCAACAATGCCGAGCGCTACCGCGAAATCAAGGAAGCCGTGCGTTCGCGCGAATACGAGCGCCTGCTGAACAACCTGGAGCAGACGCGCAGCACCTTCGGATTCCTCAGCAACGGCGAAAAGCAGGCGGGCGTGGTGATGGATCACTTGCGCACGGAAATGGCGAATGCGCTGAAATTCCATCTGCGCGCCAAGGCGGCGGACGAGTCCGTCATACTGCTGGGCGAACTGTCGCGCTGGCTGGGTAACCGGGTCGGCGTCGACGCGCAAGGCCGTGCGCAGTGGAATGGCTTGGTGGGCGAGCTGCAGACGGGCCGCGAAGGCGTGCTGGCCATGCTGGCGGAACTCAAAACGGCCAATACGATTTTGCAGAAGGATCTGGACAAGGAACACGCGACCCTGATCGTCATTCCCGTCACGGAAAAAGACATCGCGCTGCCGTCGGCGGCCACCTTGCGCCAGTGGGCCGATGAAGCGTTCAAGGACATGGGCGGCTCGAAAGCGCTGTTCCCCATGCTGGGCGAACCGGCGCAACGGGGCTTGATCCTGGCCAAAGTCACGCGCATGGCCGAGAACATGATCGCCACGACCAGCCTCGTGGAAGGCGCGACAAGCACGCCCGACCCCCTGTTCGAAGCGCTGGAACAGATGGATGTGTCCGAACGCCTGGACCGCTTCCGCAAGCTGCTGGCCTGCTCGATGCCGTGGATCGACGCCAATATGGCGGGCGATTTCACGGTCGTGTCGGACCAGTTCAAGTGCGTGATCGGCGTGGCCAACGCGGCCGCCTTCAAGGCGAAATTCGGCGCCGAGCTCGAGTCGTGCGTGCCGACCCAGGTGGGCATCACGGTGAGCCAGCTGGAAATCGTCGAGACGGGCATCCGCGGGCGCGCCGTCTGCTATTGCGAACTGGCCGGCGTGCCGATGACGGTGCTGCGCGGCCTGGAAGGCTGGCGCACCAGTTACCGCAAGGAAGGCGACAACGACAAGGCGCCGACCCACACGCACATCGATCCGACGCAATTCACGCACCCGATTGCGCCGAACACGGATGAGATGAAGCGCCTGGCGGAAGACTTCGGCGAATTCCTGCAAGCGATCATGCTGGGCGTACTGACGCGCCACACGGGCCGGGTCGTGCCGCCGGGCCAGTACCAGTTTGCCGTCGAGCCGGGCGACTTGCGCCGTATCGGCAACGAGCGGGCCATCCGCCAGAACGGCATGCCCGCCTCGTACGAGAAAAATATCGCCCTGCGCATCGAAGAAAAATTGACGGCGCTTGATGCCGTGCAGACGGCCGCCATGGCGGCGCTGGCAAAATACTATGAACGCACCGTGTATGCGCCCAAGCTGGTGGCGCAGGCCGATGGTTCGCAGCTGCCGTACGTCGGTTTTGGCAGCGCCATTTCCGCCGAAGTGGGCGCGCGCCTGCGCGAATCGGCGCGCCGCAAGGGCATGGCCAGCGATGAGCTCGACCGCACGGTGCAAACCTTGCTGGGTCGCCTGAAGGAATGGGCGAACGTCATCGGCGACTCCGACAGCGACGCCTACGACTGGGAAGTGCGCGAGCCGGAGGCGGACGGCCAGCCGCGCCTGAAATATGCGATCAAGGCGGAAATGCTGGAAGCGGGGCGCCTCGAACAATTGCTGCGCCCGGCCGGCGCGGCCGCTGCTCCGGCGGCAGCCGTGTTCGGCATGGCGCCGCCACCGCTGGGCGGCATGCCGCCGCCGCTGGTGGAATACCAGTATTTCCTGGGTATTAATGGCCAGCAGCAGGGACCGTTCACGGCCCAGCAGATCGTGCAATACGTGCAGGCGGGACAGGTAGCACCAGGCACCGCCAAGGTGTGGCGCGCGGGCTTGCCGGCCTGGGCCGACCTGGCCCAGTTCCCCGAACTGGCGCCCTTGTTCCTCAGCGCGCCGCCACCGTTGATGCCGCCGCCACTGTGAACGCTGGAATGACGTTGGAATGAAGGATTAGTTTTGGATATCTGTAACAAATGCAAGACGGGTCTGTGGACCGTTGTCAGCCATTGCCCGTACTGCGGTCATGCGGTGGCGGGCGCTGCCCGGCCAGCCGCGGCCGTGCCGCCGCCGCTGCCTGTGCCAGTGCCGCCGCCAGTAGCGGCCAAGCCGCCGCCCGTGCCGGTGGCGCAGGCGCCCGCACCGAAAGCGCCACCGAAACCGGCACCGAAACCGGCACCGGTGCCGCCGCCGGCGCCAGCGCCAGCGAAACAGGCCCAGCCGGCCCAGCCGAAAGCCGTGCCCAAGCCCGCGCCGGCAGCGCCGCCCGCATCAACCGAACGGCCATTACCGCCACGCAAGTGGCTGCGCTGGCTGGGCGGTATCGCCGTGCTGGCGGCCGTCATCGTCTACATGAATGGCAAGCCGGGCAGCAAGAATGAATCGGCTTGCAATGACGCCATCGACAGCGGCTTGAAACTGGTGGCGAATGGCAGCCTGGACGGTGCCCGCCAGAAGCTGGCGACGGCGAAGAATGTGTGTACGGGCAAGTCCAGCGCCAAGGCCGACGATTTGCAGGCGGCCATCGGCAAGGCCGGTGCCGCATCCAGCGCTTGCCAGCGCAGCGTGCGCGCCATCGAGCGCGCGATCGATGGTCATCAATTGCAAAGCGCGGCCAAGGGCATTGCCGCGCTCGACATCGATTGCGCGGGCGCAGCGAGCGTGGATTACTTGCGCAAGCAGCTGGCGCGTCAGCAGGCGGCAGCCGCGTCCGTGCTGGTGGGCGTGCGCCAGGCGCTCGATGGCAAGGATGCGGTGGCGACAGGCAATGGCATCGCCAGGCTGGAAGCGATCGACCGCGAAGCGGTGGAATTGCCGCAATTGAAGGCGGACGTGCAGGCGCTGTCGGCTGCCGCGGCGCCGGCGTCCGTTGCAGCTCCTGCTGCAGTCCCGGCGCCCGTGCCGACGCCGGCACAGCAGGAACCGGCGCCCGCGCGCACGGTCGAACGTTCAGCAGTGGCCGAACGCCGTCCGCTGGAAACGTCGCCTGTCGATAGCGGCGCAGCCATGCGCAACGAAATGGCGCAATCGTTCCTGCGCGATGCCGAGCGTTCATTGCTGGAAGGTAAGTTCGATGCGGCCAAAACGTATCTGGAAAGCGCGCGCCGCGTCGATCCGGGCAATGCGCGCATCGATAACCTGTCGCGCCGCATCCGCGAGCGCGAACGGCAAGTGCTGCAGACGGAAACAACGATCAATTAGCTATCTGGGGAGTCACCATGCTGAACCACACCACCTTGCGCGCGGCCGCTGCGCTGACCATCGCGGCCATGCTGGCCGGCTGCGCCACGGCGCCGATGAACCCGAATGGCGTGCGCCAGGACAGTTCCTATCCGCAAGGTGGCGCCCAGGCTGCCACGGATGAGGACCCGTGCAGCGTGGGCACGTCGGCCGCTGCCGGTGCGGCCGTGGGCGCGCTGCTGGGTGCGCTGGCGGGCGGCAAGAATGGCGCGCTGAAGGGGGCGGCCATTGGCGGCGGCCTGGCGGCAGCCGGTTGCCTGGCCATCAATGTCAATTCGCGCCAGACCAAGACGGCGGCGCAGGCGGACCGCGACTACATCCGCACACGGGGCGCGCTGCCGCGCGAGCCGCAAGTGGTGTCGTACACGCCGCAGCTGAGCGCGTCGACCGTCAAGCGCGGCCAGCCGTTCAAGGTGAATTCGGTGGTGGAACTGGTCAACGGCAGCGCGCAAAGCGTCAACGACGTGCGCGAAGAGCTGGTGGTGCTCGATCCGCAAGGCCAGCCGTTCAAGTCCGGCTCGAAAGCCCTGGCCAGCAACAACAAGTCGGGCGGGCGCTTTGAAAACTCGTTCGAGCTGACCTTGCCGGCCGGTGTGTCGCAAGGCGTGTACGGCGTCAAGACGAATCTGTACGTGAACGGCAAGCTGGCCGCCACGCGCGACTTGCGCACGCAACTGGTGATGCTGGACGACAATAGCGGCGCGGCGCGGCTGGCGCTGCAGTAAAGGGGTCTTGCAGGAGTATCAACGTCTCATCCAGTCGTAGCGAGCGGCGATGATTTGTGGCCGAGAAGCGCAGCGCTACTTTAGTAGCGTGAGCATCGCCGGCCGCAAAGCGCGCCGCGCAGTAGGCTGGGTGAGATGTCGGCTATGCTCCACCCTGGTACCCATGCTGGCGCCAGGCTTCGTAGACGACGACGGCCACCGTATTCGATAAATTCAAACTGCGGTTGTCCGGTCGCATCGGCAGGCGGATGCGTTGCTCGGCGGGAAAACCGTCGCGCAGGGCCGGGTCGAGGCCTTTTGTTTCGGAACCGAACACGAACACGTCGCCCGGCAGGAAGGCCACGTCGCCGAACGGGCGCGAGCCGCGCGTCGTCATGGCGAACATGCGGGATGGGTCGGGCCGGGTGTCGGCCAGGAACGCTGCCCAATTCTTGTGCACCTTCATGGTGGCGTAATCGTGGTAATCGAGGCCGGCGCGCTTCATCTTGGAATCGTCGAGCGGAAAGCCCAGCGGTTCGACCAGGTGCAGCTGCGCACCCGTATTCGCGCACAGGCGGATGACGTTGCCCGTATTGGGCGGGATTTCAGGTTCTACCAAAACAACGTGAAACAAAATGCTCTCCTTATATAAGTGATGCTAGCGTGGCGGCGTGCGCGCCACCACCAGTATGCTGACCCTGGCCGCTCCTTCGCTCTTGCAGGCGGCGGCCAGCGCGTTGACGGTATGGCCGCTGCTCATCACGTCGTCGACGATGCCGACATGGCATCCTTGCAATAACGGCGCGTGTTCGGGCGCGATGGCGAACGCGTGCGCCAGGTTGGCTTGCCGTTCCTGCGGCGCCACGCCGCTTTGCGCCCGGGTTTCGCGCACGCGCAGCGCCAGGCGGGGCTGTAAAGCTACGTCCAGCAGGCGCGCCAGCGGACGGGCAATTTCCAGGGCCTGGTTAAAGCCCCGCTCGGCCAGCCGGGCCGGGCCCAGCGGCACGGGGCACAGCAGCTGCGGTGCTTCCCACTCTGGTTGTTGCTGAATGGCAACGTGCAGCAGTTCTGCCAACAGGGGCGCCAGCGCCAGGCGCGCACCGAATTTCAGCTGCAGCAGCAACTGGTCGACGGGCGCCACATAATCAAACGCCGTGATCGTGGCGTCATACGCCGGCCGCTGGCGCAGGCAGCGTCCGCACAGTATTGCCACATCGTCGAGCGGATTGGCGCACTGGCGGCAGCGGGGCCGGATCTGTCCCAGGTACTGCGCGCGGCAGGGCGGGCACAGCACTTGCGGGCAGCCGATGCCGCACAACGCGCACTGGGCCGGCAACACCGTGGCGCCCAGCCACAGCCGCAGCGCCTGCCACGCGGCATCAAGGCGGTGCCGGGTGGCGGTTCGCATCGCGATGGCGTCGTTCCATGTACACTGCCGACATTATCTCACCTCACCCGATTTAACATGCCAGTTCCCACCAGTCCGCCCAAAATGAGTGCACCCATCGATGCGGTGCAAGTACGCGATTTCTTTTCCCGTCCGGCGCGCGTCGCGCCATCGGACTTCCTGCGCCGCGAAGTGTCGGCACGCATGCACGAGCGCCTGGAGCTGGTGAAAATCACGCCGCACCGTGTGCTCGACGCCGGCTGCGGCCCTGGCGCGGACCTGGCGCAGCTGCAAAAGGATTATCCCGCCGCGCAGATTATCGGTCTCGATGCAGCGCAAGCGATGATGCAGGCGGCGCGCGCGCCCGCGTCGAAACTGGCCAGTTTGAACCAGTTTCTCAGCAAACTCTTGCCGGCGAAGGCGGGCGTGGATCTGCTGTGCGGCGACCTCGGCGACCTGCCGCTGGCGCAGGGCAGTATCGACCTCGTGTGGTCCAACCTGGCGCTGCACTGGCATGCCCAGCCCGACCGCGTGTTTGCCGAATGGCGGCGCGCGCTGCGCCTCGATGGCTTGCTGATGTTTTCCTGTTTCGGTCCCGACACCTTCCGCGAAGTGCGCGATGCCTTTGCCGAAGCGGATTTATATCCGCACGCCTTGCCCTTTGTCGACATGCACGACTTTGGCGACATGCTCGTCGAGACGGGCTTTTCCACGCCCGTGCTGGATATGGAGATCATCACCGTCACCTACGACACGGCGGAAAAACTGCTGGCGGACGTGCGCGCCTTTGGCGGCAACCCGCTGACCACGCGCCGGCGCGGCCTGATGGGCAAGGCGGCATGGCAGCGCATGCTGGCCGCGCTGGAAAAAACGCGCCGTCCCGACGGCAAGCTGGGCCTGAGTTTCGAGGTGATCTATGGCCACGCCTTCCGTCCCGCACCGCGCGTGACGCGCAACGGCGAGGCGATCATCCGTTTCGATCTGCCGCGCAAACCCACATAAAAGCGTAAAGAAACCGACACTTGGTCGGCATCCGCGCGAGCAAGCGTTGCAAAGCGCGCGGTGGCCGGGAGAAGGGCGCGCACAAAGCCGATTATTGCTTGATGGATTCAAGTTTACTTGATTATAATCGTTGATTGTTTGTCAGCTTGTTAAGTAGAAAAAACAAGGGCTGCATACAAAATAAAAAAAACAAAGCGAGACGAATTCGAAGTTACTGCATTAGTATAGTAACCATCTTCCACACGAGGCCATTTCGATGTGGGGAAGAAAAACAGGGTTCCAGCATGGTTGCGCGCCGCCGTTTTTGCTGCGGCAGCCAGCATGGAATTCGCTGGTGCTTGACGCACATGGCCGCATTCTGGCCGTGTTGCTTTCATGGAGGAGCGGCAGCGGTCCAGTACGGAGAAGTCCGCAGCCGTTTAAAATATCATTATTTTTTGGGTGGTTGGGGAAAACATGACACATGCAAAGCGACTTCAATCGTTGCTGCTCGGGCTGTCTTTGACAGCGTTTGGCATCGGGCGATGGGCCACGGCGGCACCGGCTGCCGGCACCTATCCCGGCACCGGCGGTCCCGTGCCGTTCGAAATGAATCTGCAACCGCCGGCGACACAGATCGCCCATGAAATCTACGATTTGCACACCCTGATGATGATCATCTGTCTGGTGATCTTCGTGGCCGTGTTCGGCGTCATGTTTTATTCCATCTTCAAGCACCGCAAGTCCCTGGGCCACAAACCGGCCACTTTCCACGAAAGCACCACCGTCGAGATCGCCTGGACCGTCGTGCCTTTCCTGATCGTCATTGGCATGGCCCTGCCTGCCACGCGCACCGTCGTCGGCATGAAGGATACGTCGAACGCCGACATCACCATCAAGGCCACGGGCATGCAGTGGAAATGGGGCTATGACTACCTGAAAGGCGAGGGCGAAGGCATTTCCTTCCTCTCCAACCTGGCCACGCCGCGCTCGCAAGTGGGTGCGCCAGGCGCGCCGCCGACGGAAAAACGCGGTGAAAACTACCTGATCGAAGTCGATAACGAAGTCGTCGTGCCGGTCAACAAGAAGATCCGCGTGGTGCTGACGGCCAACGACGTCATCCACGCCTGGTCCGTGCCCGCCTTTGGCGTCAAGCAAGATGCGATTCCCGGCTTCGTGCGCGACACCTGGTTCAAGTCTGACCATATCGGTACCTTCCGCGGCAATTGCGCCGAGCTGTGCGGCAAGGAACACGCGTTCATGCCCATCGTCGTCAAGGTCGTATCAGCCGATGACTACAAGGCCTGGGTTGATGTAAAACAAAAGGAAATGGCGGCATTGGCTGATGATCCAAGCAAGGTGTGGACCATCGACGAATTGAAGGTCAAGGGCGAGAAAGTGTATGCGGCCAACTGCGTGGTCTGCCACCAGGCGACAGGCAAGGGCGTGCCAGGTGCGTTTGCGCCGCTGGACGGCTCGGCCATGGTGAACGGTCCGAAAGCGGATCAGATCCACGTTTTGCTGAACGGGCAAAAGAGCGGCAAGTATCCCGCTGAAATGCCGGCCTGGAAACAGCTGTCCGACACGGAAATTGCCGCAGTGATCACTTACACGCGCAATTCCTGGTCGAACAAGGCCGCAGAGAACATCGTTCAACCAGCCGAAATCGTGGCTGCACGCAAGTAATTAGGAGCCGCATATGAGTACTAGCACGAGCACTAGCACCTTGGACCACGCCGGTCACGATCACGACCATGCCCACGACCATCCCACAGGCTACCGCCGCTGGCTGTTTGCCACCAACCACAAGGATATCGGTACCCTGTACCTGTGGTTTTCGTTCATCATGCTGCTGTCGGGCGGCGTGCTGGCCCTGATGATCCGTACGGAACTGTTTCATCCAGGCCTGCAATTCTTTCACCCAGAATTTTTCAACCAGCTGACCACCATGCACGGCCTGGTGATGGTGTTTGGTGCCATCATGCCGGCCTTCGTCGGCTACGCCAACTGGATGATCCCGCTGCAAGTGGGTGCGTCCGACATGGCGTTTGCCCGCATGAACAACTTCTCGTTCTGGCTGCTGCCGCCGGCCGCGCTGCTGCTGGCCACGTCCTTCCTCGTGCCGGGCGGCGCCACGGCTGCCGGCTGGACCCTGTATGCGCCGTTGTCGACGCAGATGGGCCCCGGCATGGACATGGCGATTTTCGCCATGCACCTGATGGGGGCCTCGTCCATCATGGGCTCGATCAACATCATCGTTACCATCCTGAACATGCGCGCACCGGGCATGACCCTGATGAAAATGCCGATGTTCTGCTGGACCTGGCTCATTACCGCGTATCTGCTGATCGCCGTCATGCCCGTGCTGGCCGGCGCCATCACCATGACGCTGACGGACCGCCATTTCGGCACCTCGTTCTTTAACGCGGCGGGCGGCGGCGACCCCGTCATGTACCAGCACATCTTCTGGTTCTTCGGCCATCCCGAGGTCTACATCATGATTCTGCCGGCCTTCGGCATCGTCTCGCAGATCCTGCCCGCGTTTGCCCGCAAGCCCTTGTTCGGCTACGCGTCGATGGTGTACGCCACGGCCTCGATCGCGATCCTGTCCTTCATCGTCTGGGCGCACCACATGTTTACCACCGGCATGCCGGTGACGAGCCAGCTGTTCTTCATGTACGCGACCATGCTGATCGCCGTGCCGACGGGCGTGAAAGTGTTCAACTGGATCGCCACGATGTGGAAGGGCTCGATGACGTTCGAGACGCCGATGCTGTTCTCGGTCGGCTTCATCTTCGTGTTTACCATGGGCGGTTTCACGGGCCTGATCCTGGCCGTCACGCCGATCGACATCCAGCTGCAGGATACCTATTATGTGGTGGCCCATTTCCACTATGTGCTGGTGGCCGGTTCGCTGTTTGCCCTGTTCGCCGGCTTCTACTACTGGTCGCCGAAATGGACTGGCTATATGTACAACGAAACGCGCGGCAAGATCCACTTCTGGCTGTCCCTGATCACGTTCAACGTGACCTTCTTCCCGATGCACTTCCTGGGCCTGGCCGGCATGCCGCGCCGCTACGCCGACTATCCGGCGCAGTTCACGGACTTCAACATGATCGCCTCGATCGGCGGCTTCGGTTTCGGCCTGATGCAGGTGTACTTCCTGTTCTTCGTGGTCCTGCCGACCATCCGCGGCGGCAAGGCTGCGCCGGCGAAACCATGGGAAGGCGCGGAAGGCCTGGAATGGACCGTGCCGAGCCCGGCGCCTTTCCACACGTTTGAAACGCCGCCGACCGTGAAATGAGGTATCCCGGGCCGGCGTGTTGCGCGGCCCGTCTTGAATAAAGTGCCTGTCATGACCGAACGTAAAAAACCGAACAACCTGCGTACCGGACTGATACTGGGGGGCCTGGCGGCCTTCTTCTTCCTGTCCGTGTTCGTCAAGCGCATGTGGCTCTGACGTGACGACGCCAACCCAACAGGAAACACGCGGCCTGAACCGCAAGATGCTGGGCAAGCTGCTCGTCATTGCCGTGCTGATGTTCGGCTTCGGCTATGCCCTGATTCCCGTCTACAAGCAGATTTGCGAAGTGATGGGCATTAACGTGCTGACGCAAAAAGATGGCACGGTGGCCTACGACAACAATACGCAGGTCGACACGACGCGCAGCATCACCGTCGAATTCGACGGCAATGCGCAGGGACCATGGCGCTTCCGCCCGACGGTGTCGAGCATGCAGGTGCATCCGGGTGAACTGGTGACCGTCATGTATGAAGTGGTCAACACGCAAAACCGCGTCGTCAATGCGCAAGCCATCCCCAGCTATGCGCCGCAGAGCGCCACGCCGCATTTCAAGAAGGTCGAGTGCTTCTGCTTCAAGCAGCAGACCTTGAAAGCCAAGGAAGCGCGGCAGATGCCGGTGGTGTTCTTCCTCGATCCGGCCCTGCCGAAAGAGGTGAAGACCATCACCCTGTCGTACACGTTTTTCGAGATTGCCGGTCTGAGCCAGGCTCAGGCGCCGGCCGTCCAATAGGAGAGTGGCATGGGCGAATCCAAGCAGCCTGAAAAAGCGTCGTTCCTGTATTCGCTGCGGGCCGTCGTGTGGTCGTTCACGGGCTTGCGCCGCAAGAGCGATTTCGACACGGATTCGGCCAAGCTCAATCCCGTGCACATCGTCATCGCCGGCTTCCTGGTGGTGGCTTGCCTGATCGGCATCCTGATTTCAATTGTTAAATTCGTCGTTTTATAAATTATAAAAACCACCCTATAAGTTTTTGAGGAGATGATGATGAGTTCCAACCACGCCGCCGTACCCTATTATTTCGTGCCCGGCCCGTCGCGCTGGCCCATGCTGGGCGGCGCCAGCCTGCTGCTGACCATGATCGGCGCATCGGCCTGGGTCAACGACGTCTCCTGGGGCCCGTACGTCAATTACCTGGGCCTGGTCGGCATCCTGCTGGTGCTGTATTTCTGGTTCGGCGATGCCATCAGCGAATCGGAGCAGGGCCTGTACAGCGAGCGCATCGACCACTCGTTCCGCTGGAGCATGAGCTGGTTCATCTTTTCGGAAGTCATGTTCTTTGCCGCCTTCTTCGGCGCCCTGTTCTATGCGCGCAGCATCTCGATGCCATGGCTGGCCGACCTCGACCACAAGGTGATCTGGCCCGATTTCGCCGCTCAATGGGGCAATACGGGCCCGGCCGGCACGGTGCAGGAATTCACCACCATGACGCCGTTCTGGATTCCGACCATCAATACGGCCTTGCTGCTGCTGTCGGGCGTCACCCTGACCATCTCGCACCATGCGCTGCGCGCCGGCCACCGCGGCATGACGGCCCTGTTCCTGTTCGCCACGATCTTGCTGGGCGCCATCTTCATGGGCTTCCAGGTCTACGAATACATGCACGCCTACAGCGAACTGAACTTGAAATTGACGTCCGGCATCTACGGTGCCACCTTCTTCATGCTGACGGGCTTCCACGGCTTCCACGTGACCCTGGGCGCCATCATGCTGTCCGTCATCCTGTACCGCGTGCTGAAAGGCCACTTCACGCCGGAACACCACTTCGGCTTCGAAGGCGCCGCCTGGTACTGGCACTTTGTCGACGTCGTCTGGCTGGGCCTGTACGTAGTCGTGTATTGGTTATAATGGCGGGGCAGGGCGCGCGTCGTTGATGCGTGCGCCGGCACCATAAAAAAAGCCGTACCGGGACATCCTGGGTACGGCTTTTTTCTTAGTCTAAGAATTTTGCTAACCAAGCAACGTCGTTAGCACCGGGGTCAGCCCCTGCCGGGGGAATTCGCCCCAATGGGGCGGATTCCGATTCCGCAGGGACAGACCCCAGCATTTAATGTATCCCCGTGGGCTGGATATAGCCGAGCTTGTGCGCCAGCAGGATCAGCAGGAACAGGGTGATCGACAAGCCCACGCGCAGTGCCAGCGCTTGCACGGTGCGGTTGCTCTTGCCCTTGTCGCGCATGAGGAAGAACAGGGCCGAGCCCAGGCTGCCCAGGATCAGGATGAAGGCGATGGCAACGAGGATTTTCATGGATGGTAGCGCCAGGCTTGAGGAGGTTTCATTGTAATGCGTATCCGCTTCCATTTTAGATGGATTCCATTTGTTGTAATGCTGCTACTGGTGGCGCTGGGCGTGTCGCTGGCGCAATGGCAGCAGCGCCGTGGCGACGAGAAAGTCGCCCGCGCCGCCCGGCTGGAAGCGGGCAACCAGGCCGCGCCCCTGGGATTGACGGCCGCGCCGATGCTGCCGGCCGACGCGCAAGCGATCGAATACCGCAGGATCACCGTCACGGGCCATTTTATTCCGGCCTGGACGGTGTACCTGGACAACCGCCCCTACAAGGGCCAGGCCGGCTTTCATGTGCTCACGCCATTCCAGATCGACGGCTCCCAGATGCATGTGCTGGTGGCGCAGGGCTGGCTGCCGCGCAACAATGCCGAGCGCACGCGCATTCCCGACTACACGACACCGGCCGGCACCGTCACCATTAGCGGCATCGCGCGCCTGAACGCGGGCCATGTGATGGAGCTGGGCACGGCGCCGGCCCTGGCGCCGCGCGCCATCGTGCAAAATGCCGATATCGGCCAACTGGCCCAGGCCAGTGGCCTGGCCTTGCAGCCATTCATTCTCGAACAAACAGTCGACCCAGCAGCCGCGCCAGTATCCGGCCAGCTTCCCGTGCGCGACTGGTCGGCGCCGGACCTGGGCGCCGACAAGCACCGCGGCTATGCATTCCAGTGGTACGCACTGGCACTGATGGCTTTTCTATTTTTTGTCTTTACAGGATTTCGACGTGCAAACAAACAACCCTGAAGCAACGCAAGACAGCAGCAATAAACAGGCACAGAATACGGGACGCTGGAAACTGCTGGCCGTCGTGGCCGTATGCGCGTTTCCCATCATCGCCTCGTATTTCACGTATTACATCATCAAGCCCACGGGCCGCAACAATTACGGCGCCCTGATCGACCCGCGTTTGTACCCGATACCCGAGGCAGCGCTGCAGGTGACGGAACTGGACGGCAAGGCGTCGCCGCTGGCGCAGTTCAAGGGCAAGTGGGTGCTGCTGCAGACAGGGCCGTCCGATTGCCAGGAAGCATGCAAGAAGCAATTGTTTGACATGCAACAACTGCGCCTCATGCAAGGCAAGGAACGCGAACGCCTGGAACGGGTCTGGCTGGTGACGGATGCCCAGCCGCTCGACACTCTGGTGATGCGCGAATTCGACGGCACCAGCATGCTGCGCGTCAATAGCGACGCCTTGAAAGCGTGGCTGCCCGTGGAGCCGGGTGGCAAGACCAGCGACCATTTCTATTTGATTGATCCGCTGGGCAATCTGATGATGCGTTTCCCGAAAGACGCGGACCCGAACAAGATCAAGAAAGACATCGCCAAGCTGCTCAAAGCTTCGGCGATCGGTTGAGGAGTCTGCATGCCGACGATGCATCTCTCCGCGCTGGCCCAGCTGGGCTTGACGGGTCTGCTGGTGGCGCTGCTGCCCTTGACCATGGTCTGGGTGTCCGCGGACGCCAATAAATACCGCAAGCTCGTGTGGATCGCCGTCTTTTTGACGGTCGACCTGATCATGTTTGGCGGTTTTACGCGCCTGTCCGACTCGGGCCTCGGCTGCCCCGATTGGCCAGGCTGCTATGGCTCGGCCAATCCTTTCCTCGCGCACGAGCACATCGTGGCGGCGGAAACGCTGATGCCGACGGGCCCCGTGACGGTGGTCAAGGCCTGGATCGAAATGACCCACCGCTATCTGGCCATGGCCATTGGCGTCTTGATCGTGGCGATGACGGTGCAGGCGTGGCGCCAGTGGAGAAAGAGCAAACGTGCCGAGTTCGCGCCTGCGCTGCCCACGGCGCTGTTCCTGTTCGTCTGCCTGCAGGGCGCGTTCGGCGCCTGGACGGTAACATTGAAATTGCAGCCCGTGATCGTCACCATCCACTTGCTGCTGGGCATGGGCTTGCTGGCCATGCTCACTTGGCTGGGCGGGCGCCAGGATCATGCCGTCCAACCCTTGCTGCGTGCCGATGCGGACGCTGCCGTGCTGCGTCCCGTGCGCGCGCTGGCCATCTTTTCGCTCGTGCTGTTGACCGTGCAGATCGCGCTGGGCGGCTGGGTGAGTACCAACTACGCCACCCTGGCCTGCACGGATTTCCCCCTGTGCGGCGGCAAGGTCATTCCGGAAATGGATTTCGAGCATGGTTTTCATCTGTGGCGCGAGCTGGGCAAGACGGCCGCCGGCCATTACTTGCCGTTTTCCGCACTGACAGCCATCCACTGGGTGCACCGCAATTTCGCCTTCATCGTGCTGGCCGGCATCGGCTACACCGTGTTTCGCGCATGGAAGCTGCCGTCCTTGCGCGGCACGGCACGCTGGGTTGCGCTGGTGCTGGCTCTGCAGGCGGCAACGGGCCTGGCGACGATTTACCTGAGCTGGCCATTGTCGATTGCCGTCCTGCATAACGGCGGGGCGGCGCTGCTCGTGTTATTGCTGACCATGTTAAACTACAAGGCTAAATTCCAACTCGATGTAGCGCGGAAATCTGCTTCCGCCTCCGCGCCAGTGCCCTCGGCACCAGCCAGTCCTTCCCGTATCGCATAAATGACTACTCAGACCATCAGCCGTAAACCATCCCCCCGCATCGCCCAGTATTGGGCGCTGACCAAGCCCCGCGTGACGCAACTGGCCGTGTTTTGCGCCGTCATCGGCATGTTCCTGGCCAGCGAGGAGTTGCCCGACTGGCGCGCGGTGGTATTCGGCACCATCGGCATCTGGCTGCTGGCCGGCGCCGCGTTTGCCGTCAATTGCCTGGCCGAGCGCGAGATCGATGCGCGCATGGCCCGCACGGCGCGCCGTCCGATGGCCATGGGCGACATTACGGTGAAACAGACGGTGGTGTTCGCGCTGGTGATCGGCGGCCTGGGCATGGCAATTCTGTATCATTTGGTCAATCCGCTGACCATGTGGCTGACCTTTGTCACCTTTGTCGGCTATGCCCTGATCTACACCATGGTGCTGAAACCGGCCACGCCGCAAAACATCGTCATCGGCGGCCTGTCCGGCGCCATGCCGCCCGCGCTGGGCTGGGCGGCCGTCGCCAACGACGTGCCGATGCAGGCCTGGCTGCTGGTCCTGATCATTTTTGTGTGGACGCCGCCGCACTTCTGGGCCCTGGCCATGTACCGCCGCGACGATTACGCGCGCTCGGGCCTGCCCATGCTGCCCGTCACGCACGGCTTGAAGTTCACGCAATTTCACGTCTGGCTGTACTCGATCGCGCTGGCCGCCACCACCTTGCTGCCGTACGCCGTGCGCATGAGCGGCCTGATCTACCTGGCTTCGGCCGTGGTGCTCAACGCCGGCTTCCTGTACTACGCGTGGAAGATGTACCGCCATTACACGGACTTGATCGCGCGCAAGGCGTTTACGTTTTCCATCATTTACCTGGCCTTGCTGTTCGCGGCCCTGCTGGTCGACCACTACATTCCCCTCGGCACATGAAAAAAACCCTGACACTGTTGTTGGCGGCCGCGCTGGTCGCCGTCCTGGCCGGCTGCGGCAAGCCTGCCG
Source organism: Janthinobacterium aestuarii (assembly GCF_051380835.1). NCBI lineage: Bacteria > Pseudomonadati > Pseudomonadota > Betaproteobacteria > Burkholderiales > Oxalobacteraceae > Janthinobacterium > Janthinobacterium aestuarii. The sequence goes on along the minus strand of NZ_JBNYXU010000009.1, from coordinate 94,293 downwards.
CGACCAAGCTGGCCTTCAAGAATACGGACGTGACGGGCCTCGGCTATGCGCGCGAGTTCGCGCTGACGGACCACACTGGCCATCCGCGCACCCTGGCCGACTACAAGGGCAAGCTGGTGCTGGTGTTTTTCGGCTATACGCAATGCCCGGACGTGTGCCCCACCACCATGGCCGACATGGCCCAGGTGATGCGGGAAATGGGCCCGCAGGCGGACCAGGTGCAAGTGCTGTTCGTCACCGTTGACCCCGAGCGCGATACGCAAGCCTTGCTGGCCGAATATGTGCCCGCCTTCGACAAGCGTTTCGTGGGCCTGTATGGCGACGCGGCCGCGACGGCCAAGGTGGCCAAGGAATTCAAGGTGTATTACGCCAAGGTCGAGGGCGAGACGGACAGCAGCTATACGGTCGACCACACGGCCGGCACCTATGTGTTCGACCGCGAAGGCAAGATCCGCCTGTTCGTGCGCCACGGCGAAAAGCCGGCCGCCATCGCGCACGATCTTAAACTTCTGCTATCCTGATCCGGTCGCGCCGCTAGGCGCCATCTTCAGGACATGCAGTACATGGACAAACGTTTCGAGCCCCACGCCCGCCTGGCAGCCATCATCTTCCTGTTGATCGGCTGCTTTTTCGTCTTGCGGCCCTTCCTCGCCGCCATGCTGTTTGCCGCCTGCGTGGGCATTTCCAGCTGGCCTTTGTACCTGCTGCTGCTGGACCGCCTGAAAGGCCGGCGCAACTGGGCGGCCGCCATCATGACCCTGTCGCTGCTGCTCGTCATCGTGCTGCCGCTGGCCCTCGTCACCTACAACCTGGCCGACAACGTGTCGCGCATCTATGAGCAGTTGCGCGCCGCGCTGGAATCGGGTGGCCTGCATCCGCCGGCCTGGCTGGCCAGCATTCCCGTGGTGGGTGAAACCATCGCCGGCTACGTGGATCGCCTGCTCGCTGACCGCGAGGAATTACTGAATCTGGGCAAGACGATGCTGGAACCGGCGCGCCATTTCCTCGCTTCCGGCGGCATCCTGCTGGGTACGGGCCTTGCGCAGACCAGCTTGGCCGTATTCGTCAGCTTCTTCCTCTACCGCGACGGAGAGCAGCTGAGCCGCGCCCTGATGACGGGTGCCGGCCGCATCATCGGCGACAGCGCGCCCGGTGTGGGCCTGACCATCAGTCGCACCGTGCGCGGCGTCATGTATGGCTTGCTGGGCACGGCGCTGGCGCAGGCGCTGGTGGCCGTGGCGGGTTTTCTGATCGCCGGCGTGCCGGCCGTGGCCCTCTTGGGTGTGGCCACCTTTATCTTTTCGCTGATCCCCGTGGGACCGCCCTTGATCTGGGGCGGCGCCGCCATCTGGCTGTTCAATGACGGCCAGACGGGCTGGGGCATCTTCATGCTGGTGTGGGGCGGTTTGCTGATCAGCGGCGTGGATAACGTCGTGAAACCCATGCTGATCAGCCGCGGCAGCAGCCTGCCGTTTTTGCTTGTGCTGCTCGGCGTGCTGGGCGGTGTGCTGGCCTTCGGCTTCGTCGGCATCTTTATCGGGCCGACCCTGCTGGCCGTGCTGTACAGCTTGCTGCAAACATGGACGGTGGGCGAGACCACCGTGCCGCAGGGCAAAGATACCCTGACGAGCAAGAAGTAATTAATCTCTTAAATCCGCATCTAGGTCCCGCTCCTGCTTCGGGATCACTTTAATGAGCACGATGCGGGGCCCGTTCATCTTCTTGACGACGATGTCGAAGTCGACAAAGGTGATGCGCTGGCCCTGCTTCGGAATGTCACCGAGCTTGACCATGATCAAGCCGCCCACCGATTCCACGTCGTCCAGCCCCAGCTCCTCGTTTTCGATATCGATGCCGAGGATGCGTTCGAGCGAGAAGATGGGCAGGCTGGCCTTGCCGATCAGGGTGCCGTCGCTTTGCTTGAGCCAGTCGTTTTCATTGCGGCGGAATTCATCGCGGATTTCGCCGACCATGGCGCCGAGCAAGTTATCCAGGGTGATGAAACCCAGCGGGCGCTTGCCTTTTTCGCCGATCAGGGCGAAGTGCGGGGCGCCGTCGCGGAAGCGGCGGAACAGTTCCAGTGCCGGCGTGCGTGCGGAAATGATGTCCACGGGACGCAGGAACGGCGTGAGCGAGGTGATCGGCTTGCCCGCCTGCTGGGCAAAGAACAGGTCTTTCAAGTGCACCACGCCCAGCACGTCGTCTTCATTCGTGTCGAAATACGGGTAGCGGCTGAAGCGGTTGCGCAGCACCGTGTCGAGGTTTTCTTCCAGGGTGTTCGAGGCGTGCAGGGCGATCACTTCATTGATCGGGCGCATCAGGTCCGACACCGTCATCTGTTCGAAATCGAGCGACTGCGCCAGGATGTTGCGCTCGTCGCGCGTAAATTTCTCGCCGGGCTGGCTGGTGCGCAGGATCAGTTTCAGTTCTTCGGACGAGTAATGGGCGTCGTGGCCACCCTTGCCGGACAGGCCCGCCAGGCGCAGCACCCAGTTGGCGCTGGCGTTGAGCAGGTAGATGGCCGGATACATGGTCCAGTAAAAGCCGTACAGGGGAATCGCGCTCCACAGGCCGACGGCTTCCGGGTTGCGGATGGCCATCGATTTGGGCGCCAGTTCGCCCACGACGATGTGCAGGAAGGAAATCACGCTGAAGGCGACGACGAAGGAGACGCCATGGATCAGCTCTTGCGACGTGACGCCGATGGCGCCGAACAGCGGCTCGAGCAGGCCGGCGAACGCCGGTTCGCCGACCCAGCCCAGGCCCAGCGACGCCAGGGTGATGCCCAGCTGGCAGGCGGACAGATAGGCGTCCAGCTGGCCATGCACCTTGGCCAGGATGCGGCCCCGCAGTCCCTGTGTCTTGGCGATGGCGCGGATGCGCGTGCGCCGCAATGTGACGATGCCAAACTCGGCGGCAACAAAAAAACCGTTCAGCGCGACCAGGAAGAGGGCGAGCAGGACTAGCAAGACATTGTGCATGGGGGCGCTGAAGATGGGCTGGTAAAACGTCATCTTAAACGACGAAGGGCGCAGTATCCTAATTTCCGGCAAATCGGCCCTGCGGTTTTACACGATGCTGCGGCGCGCGGCGTCGACCAGCGGCGCGGCGCCCCGTTCTCCCAGCGTCTGCAACAAGTCCTCGAAGTCGTGCGCGCGGCCATGCGCCAGCTCGGCAGCGCTGAGACCGATAATCTGCAGGAAGGTAAATTTTCCCGAGACCAGTGCATATTCGTCCGGGTAATGTTCGCTGGGCACCATGATGATGGCGCTCAGTGCGGACTGCTGGCCATCGATGGGGCCGCCAACCGACATGCGGTCCCAGGCGTCCAGCGGTTCCTGGTCACCGAAGCGGCCTGCCGCCAGCAGCATTTGATAAGCGGCGAACCTGCGCACCAGCGCCAGCGCCCATGGCGACTGCTGCGGGCATTCCAGCAGCAGTTCGCGGCCCAGTCCCGTCCACTCTTCCTCCGCATCGGGTTCGTCGTCCCACGGATTGGACAGACCGGACGACACGTAGACCCAGTGCGGCCGCGCGGGTGTCGGCGGGCATTCGAACACGCCGATATGCAGCCAGCGCGGGTCGACTTGCGTACAGTTGAACATCTGTTCGAACAGGGACAGGTCGAGCGGGTAGATGCCCGGTCCCAGGTCCCCGAACAGGGCTGTGTAGAGCGTTTCTTCGCGCTGGGTCCAGGCTGCTTCCAGAAGGCTGCTTGCGGCGCCGTCATTGCTAATGTTGGTCATGTCGGTTCACTGAAATGGATGAGCATTTGAGTATAAAACGTGCAACTTTATGACGGCGTACTGTTCAACCGGCCAATGCACCGGCCTCAGGCGGCTGCCTTGGCGGGGGCCGTTTGCGGCCCGCCGCGCATGGCAAAGACCATGACGGCCGAGACGATGGCGGGGATGGCGACGACGAGGAAGATCGTGCTGTTGGGCCAGTTCAGGCGGATCAGCTCGCCACCGAGCACGGGGCCGATGATGGAGCCGATGCGCCCGATGCCCAGGCTCCAGCCGATGCCCGTCGAGCGCAGGGTGGTCGGATAGTAGCTGGCCGCCAGGGCGTTGACGGCAGGCTGGCCGCCCACCACGCAAAAGCCGGCGATGAAAATCGTGATGAACAGGAAGGCCAGCGACACGTCCGGACGGCCGATCAGGGCAATGGCCACGGCGGCGACCAGGAAGCACGGCAGCAGGATGCGGCGGAAGCTGGAGCGGTCGATCAGCTGGCCCATGACGAGGGTGCCGATGGTGCCGCCCACTTGCAGGGCAGTGCCGGCCAGCACGGCGTTGGCCGTTGACAGGCCCGCTTCCTTGGCGATGGTCGGCAGCCAGTTCGACAGGAAATACAAGTTCAGCAAGTTCATGAAGTTGATGACCCACAGCAATATCGTCATCTTGGCGCGGCCGCCCGTAAACAATTGCAGCACGGGCGCGCCCTTGTGTTCCTTCTCATGCACGAGGTATTGCGTGTCGGCCGTGATGGTCACCGTCGGGTCGATGCGTTTGAGCCATTTGGCGACTTTATCCAGCTTGCGTTTCTTGAGCACGAGAAATTGCATCGATTCCGGCAGCAGGAAGAACATCAGCACGCCGATGATCAACGGCACGACGCCGCCCACGTAAAACACGGATTGCCAGCCGAAGGCGGGAATCAGCGCGGCGGACAATAGCCCGCCCAGCACGGCGCCCAGGGTAAAACCGCACGAGACCAGCATCATCAGGGTGACTTTCTTGCGCAGAGGGCTGTATTCGCCGGCCAGCGCCATGGCGTTCGGCATCACGGCGCCCAGGCCCAGTCCCGTGATGAAACGGATCAGCTGCAATTGCTCGATGGTCGTTGCCAGCGGCGTGACCAGCATGCACAGCGAAAAGAAGATGGTCGAGCCGATCAGCACCGGGCGGCGGCCGAATTTGTCGGCCGTGATGCTGAACACGAGCGAGCCGACCAGCATGCCCAGCAGGCCCGCGCCAAACACGGGGCCCAGGTTGGCCTTGCTGACATGCCAGTCGGCAATGATGGCCGGGGCCACATAGCCCATCGCCTGCACGTCGAAGCCATCCATGATGACGCACAGCCCGCACAGGATCAGCATGCCGATCTGGAAGGAGCCGATCTTGTTGTTATTGATGAGATCTGGAATATCGATCGTCTTGCCTGCCGTGGACATGGTGCCGCTCCTGTTTTTTTATGGTGATCGCGCCCTTCCGGCGAGGGCTGGGCGCGTGTTTGTCTCAGGCTTTATTACAATCGCTTTTGATTGATTATTCAAACGTTATTTTCGAATGGATTTATCAGGTTTCCTTGTGAATCTTCGGGTGACCCTGGATGGCCGCCAGGATCACGTCGAGCGCCGGGTGCATGATCTTGCGCTCGTTCGAGATGACGTAAAACTGTTCGCGCAGGGATGAAGCGTCGCCGACCAGCACGGCGCCGAATTGCTCTTCGATATCGGCCGCCAGGCTGGCGGACGCGAAGAACAGGCCCAGGCCCTTGCGGCCAAACGCATTGAGCATGGCGTTGTCCTCGAATTCGCCGACCACATCGGGGCGCACGCCTTGCTGCACCATCCATTCGTCGATGCGTCCGCGCAAGGCGTTATTGCGCGCGGGTAGCAGGAACGGGGCCCCGTGCAGGCTGTGCGGGAAATTGTCGCGGTATTGTTCCGCCAGCGCGGGGATGCCGAACAGCTTCATGGCGCTCTCGCCCCACAGGTGGCTGGAGACGCGCAGGCTGGCGCCGGCCGGCACGGCGCGGTCCGTCAGCACCAGGTCCAGCTTGTGCAGGGCCAGGTCGGCCAGCAGGGACTCGAATTCGTCTTCCAGGCACACGAGTTTGATGGGCTGGTCCAGGCTGCGCGTGGCGTCGAGCATGCGATACGCCATCAGTTTCGGCAGCGAATCGGAAATGCCCACCGTCAGGCGCATCTTTTCCGCGTCCGCATCGGCCAGTGCGTCCTGCATCTGCTCGCCCAGCAGGAAAATCTGGTCCGCATAGCCGAGCGCCAGGCGGCCCGCTTCCGTCGGCACCAAGCGCCGTCCCTGCGGCTGCAGCAGGGATTTGCCCAGCTCCTTTTCCAGCAGGGCCAGCTGCGTGCTGATGGTTTGCACGGCCAGTCCCAGCCGTTCAGCCGCCCGCGTCACGCCGCCTTCCTTGGCGACCACCCAAAAGAAATACAAATGGCGGTAATTGAAGCCCGTGGTTTTCATCGCTGCACCCTCTATCTTCTGTTTTTACGAAGTAATACTTCCATTATCTTCTATTTTTAAATGTGTCACACGTCCCTATACTACGTTCCATTGAATTTGGATAAAGGGGAACTATCGATGAAACATTTCAGAGTGTCATTTCTAGTGACATTTATCTGCCTGGGCATTTCCGCCTGGTGGGGTTACACGCACGGTGGCGTGCAGACGATGCTGGCGGCGCTCGGTATCGCGGTGATCCTGGGCGTGATGGAAGTCTCGCTGTCGTTCGACAACGCGGTGGTCAACGCCTCGGTGCTGAAGAACTGGGACAAGTTCTGGCAGGGCCTGTTTCTGGGCGTCGGCATCATCATCGCCGTCTTCGGCATGCGTTTGCTGTTCCCGCTGGTCATCGTGGCGCAAGCGGCGGACCTGGGCTTGATGGAAGTCTGGAATCTGGCACTGAGCAATCCTGAACAGTACTCGATGCACCTGACGAACCACCATGCGGAAGTGGCGGCCTTCGGCGGCATCTTCCTGCTGCTGGTCTTCCTGAACTTCCTGCTGGACGACGAAAAAGAAACGCACTGGCTGGGCCGTATTGAAGAAAAACTGGGCGCGCTGGGCAAGGTATCGTCGATTTCCGTGATGATCGCGCTGGGCACACTGATGGCCAGCCTGTCGATGATCGAAGAAGGCCAGAAACTGGTGGTCCTGACGGCCGGCCTGTGGGGTATCCTGACCTACGTGGGCGTCGATGTGATCAGCGGCTTGCTGGAAGGCGATAACGGCGACGGCAACATGGGCGACATCGTCAAGCGCGGCGGTATTGGCGGCTTCCTGTACCTGGAAGTGCTCGATGCTTCGTTCAGCTTTGACGGCGTGATCGGCGCGTTTGCCATCACCAAGGATGTCGTGATCATCATGCTGGGCCTGGCTATCGGCGCGATGTTCGTGCGGTCGATGACGGTGTTCCTGGTGCGCAAGGGTACGCTCGACGAGTTTGTTTATCTGGAGCACGGCGCGCACTATGCGATCGGTATCCTGGCCGTGATCATGTTGGTCAGCATGAAGTTCCACATTCCCGAGATCTTCACGGGTCTGATCGGCGTGGCCTTCATTCTCGCTTCGCTGTGGTCGTCGATCCGTTACAAGCGACGCATGGCCTTGCTGGAAGGCACGGAAGATAAACAGCCTGCGCTGGAAGCAGCAGCCAAGGCGTAAGAGATACGCGGCAAACGTCTACACCCGTTTGCCAGCGTGATGCAGCAAGCGCCGCCGCCGGCCTGGGGAGTCGGGCCGGTGGAGGGCGCCAGGTGTTTTGCAAGTTAATTATTCGCTGGACTTTTATTTCACATAGGAGAAATACATCATGGCAATCAGTCTGCAAAAAGGCGGCAACGTCAACCTGAGCAAAGAAGCTCCTGGCATCTCGAAGATGATCATCGGCCTGGGCTGGGACGCCCGCGCCACCGATGGCGCCGCGTTCGACATCGACGGTTCCGTGTTCCTGTTGAAGGCGGACGGCAAGGTACGCGCCGACGTCGACATGATTTTCTACAACAACCTGAAATCGAGCGACGGTTCCGTCACCCACTCGGGCGACAACACCACGGGCGCCGGCGATGGCGATGATGAAACCGTCATGGTCGACCTGGCCACGGTGCCAGCCGAGATCGACAAGATCGCCGTCTGCGTCACGATTCACGATGCCGAAGCGCGCAAGCAAAACTTTGGTATGGTATCGAAAGCGTACGTGCGCTGCGTGAACGCCAACGGCAACACGGAAATCGCCCGCTTCGACTTGTCGGAAGATGGCTCGGCCGAAACGGCCATGGTCTTCGGCGAAATCTACCGCAATGGCGCCGATTGGAAATTCAAGGCCATCGGCCAAGGCTACAAAGGCGGTCTGGGCCCACTGGCTGCATCGTTCGGCGTCGGCGTGTAAGGTCGCCACACCAAACCTACTGCGCGGTGCGCTTTGCGGCCGGCGATGCTCACCGTACTAAAGTACGGTTGCGCTTCTCGGCCACAAATCACATCCGCTCGCTACGGTTTTGTGCGGCACCGTTACTCTGCAATAAAGGCGGTCTACTGTGTGGAGCGTCCCATCATTATCTAGTTGAGGAAGGAACAGGTATGCCAGTTTTCAATATTACCGGGGACGTCGACCCGTTCCTGCATGTGTCGCTTGCCAAGGGCGAGAAGATTTATTGCGAATCCAATGCAATGGTGATGATGGAAACCAATCTTGAGCTGAAAGGCAAGATGACTGGCGGCATAGGCGCCGCGCTGATGCGCACCTTTGCCAACGGGGAATCGTTCTTTCAGCAGCATATCGAAGCCATGCGGGGCGACGGCGACTGTCTGTTGTCGCCCACCTTGCCTGGCGCGATGCGGGTGCTCGAGGTGGGCGCCCAACAATACATGATCAGCGACGGCGCCTTCGTGGCGGCCAGTTCTGGCGTGGAATTGAAGGTGCGCACGCAGAGCCTTGGCAACGCGCTGTTTGCCCAGAGCGGTGGTTTTTTCATTACCGAGACGGCAGGCAGCGGCCAGTTGGCGGTGTCCGGTTTTGGCGCGATGTCGATACTGGAAGTGACGCCTGGCAAGGACGTGGTGATCGATAACTCGCACGTCGTGTGCTGGGACAACCGCCTGCAATACGAAATTTCCATGACGACCGGCAGCAGCGGCGGCTTTCTGGGTAACCTGATCAATAGTCAGACCAGCGGGGAGGGCATGGTACTGAAGTTTTCAGGCACGGGAAAAATCCTCGTGTGCTCGCGCAACCGCGCGGCCTTCCTCGCCTGGACCCAAAGCAAGCCGGCGTAATCAAGCAGTAACCAACCTAACAGGAGCTATGCGTATGTCTGTCAATTTGAGCAAAGGCCAGAAGATTTCTCTGGACAAAGAAGCTGGTACCACCCTGACCCGTATCACCATGGGCCTGGGCTGGGATGCGGCCAAGACCAAGGGTTTCCTCGGTTTCGGTTCGAAGACGGAAGCCGTCGACCTGGACGCGTCGTGCGTCATGTTCGATGAAAACAAGAGCACGTCCGACATCGTCTGGTTCCGCCAGCTGAAAAGCAAGGACGGCAGCATTGTCCACACGGGCGACAACCGTACGGGCGCGGGCGATGGTGACGACGAACAGATCAATGTCGATCTGTCGAAAGTGCCGGCACACGTGAAAAGCCTGGTCTTCACCGTCAATAGCTTTACTGGCCAGAACTTCTCGCAGGTGGAAAACGCCTATTGCCGCATCTTGAATGCCAGCAATAACCAGGAAGTCGCGCGTTTCAACCTGTCTGTGCAAGGTACCCACACGGCACAGATCATGGCCAAGCTGTACCGCCATAACGGCGAATGGAAGATGCACGCCATCGGCGAAAACGGCAACGGTCGCACGTTTGACGATTTAATGCCGCAGATAGCCGTGCATCTATAAAGGTCAGGCCAAATCTGCTGCGCGCCGCGATTTGCGGCCTGTGATGCTCACTGTGCATTCGCACAGCTGCGCTTCTCGGCCACAACTCGCATTCGCTCGCGACGATTTTGCCAGACTTTATTAAGGAGCAGTACGCAGCGGGCGGGGGACGGACCGGATACCGGCCCTTGTCCGTTGCTCTATATTTAGGAGAGTATGTCGTGATGCGATTGCTGATAGCCTTGCTACTTCCGTGTCTCACGTTTTTCATGCTGGGGCGCCCGCTGGCCGGTGCCGCCGCCTTGATCTTGCAGTGCACTGTGATCGGCTGGGTGCCGGCGGCCCTGTGGGCCCTGTACACGGTGAACCAGCATAAATCGGAGCAGGAACTGGAAGGTGCGTTAAGCCGCAGCTACATGCGCAGGCGTAGTCGGCTGATCTAAATCAGCCGGGCGCTTGGAATCCTTGCGCTAAAGCCCGCACGAGCGATCGTGCGGGCTTTTTTGTGCGCGCTCACTTCTTGCAGCGTATCGGCACGTTCACGGAATTGCCGTCCGAACTCAGGTTGCGGTACTGCAAATCTTCGCTTTCGATGGCAAAGCGGGGCACGGCGTGCACATAGCGCTGCTTGCAGACGGTGTCGTCATTGATCAGCTGGCCCGCCAGCATGTAGTCGCACAGGGCGAAGCGCGATTCCTCGTCGTCGAGGATCAGCACGCGCGCCGCGCTGTACAGGGCCGATTGCAGCACTTCCGGGCTGCAATTTTCCGGGCCCGTCAGCTTCAGATGGGTTTTTGTCTGCGTGGCCAGGCGTTGCAGCTTGACGAGGGCGGCGCGCTCTTCCTTGCGGGCACCGTCGACTTGCGCATCGCCGCTGGCCAGGCGCAGCGCCAGCGAGGCGATCTGGTCGATGGAAATATGCCAGGCGAAGCCTTCCAGCCGCGTGCGGATCTGGCCCGGCAAGGGATCGGCCGCATCGACTTCGCAGCGGTACTGGCCCAGATGGGGACGGCACAGCACGGGGATGGCAAAGGCCGAGGTGCGCTTGCCCTTGACGAATTTCTGGCTCAGGTCGCCAAAATTTTCATGCGTGATGGTATCGAAGCGGGCTTGCCCAAAGCCCATCTTGACGAGGTTTTCCTTGCGCTGGCGCGAAAACAGGGCGTCGACGGCGTCATAGATATTCTTGTTGAAGATGCGGTCCAGCGGCTGGCGCTCGTCCGACATCTTTTCGAAGACGGCGCTGGAATTGGGCGCGTTGGCATCGATGGAAATGAGGATGAAGGGCTTGCTGTTCAGGCGCGGCGGCACGACGGCCATGTCGTTGCCGTACAGCTGCGTCAGTGCCACATCCCACAGGGTTTCCACGCCCAGGTTGTCGGCCGCGCCGCCATCGAACAGGTGCACGTACGACGGCGATTCGCGCGACTCGGAACCGAGCTCCGGCACGAAGGTGTTTTTCGGGCGGAAACGCTCGAAAGTGACGGAATCGAACACGCCGGGAAAGGCGGCCGAGGTGGCCACGGCCGTGGCCAGGCGGATATCCTGGATCGGCGAATGCAGGGTGCCGTAAAAATACTCATAGGAAAACACTACGCGCTTGCCGCCATCGGTGGCGTCCGTCGCGTTGGCCAGGAAGATGGGGCCGTCGTGCGGCAAGTCCTCGTAGGTTTTCTTGTCATACAGCACATCGTCAAACACATCGGACAGGAACGAGGTACGCGTCTTGTTCGTCAACAACATCGTCGTCAGGTTGGCCGGTTTCAAAATGGTCTGGCCGAAGAAATCCGTTTTCAGCTTGCTGCGCAGCAAGGGCCAATCCGTCTGCTTGCCATGCAGCGCATAGTAGCCGCCCGCGATGGCGCCGCCCGACACGCCGGAGATGGCCGAGGCGCCGCTGACGAGGCCGAACTGTTCCAGCTGCTCCAGCGAGGCGGCCGAGAAATTGGCTGCGCGGCTGCCCCCGCCGGACAGCGCGATGCCGATGAAGTGGTCGTTGGGCACGGGATTCTGGATGCGCGCCTTGGGTGCGTCGATGCGCAGGCGCGGAGCTTCCTGCACGGTGAACATGCGGTTTTCGACGCCGCTGTTGGGGCGCAGGGCGAGTACCGTGCAGCCGCTCAGCAGCGCAGCGAGGATACATGGTGCAAACAAGCGTGGATTCATGCGTGATCTGTGCGTAGTCATTGGTTGGGATACGGACGGAAATCGTGTGCGATTCTAGCAAACTTGTCTGTGCCTGTATCTATCCTTGCAACTGGTACGCGAGGAGGGCCGCGTTGTAACCGGCATGCATCAGCATGGGTGCCAGCAGCGCGCCGCTGCGCTCGTAGGCATAGCCCGTGCACAGGCCCAGTACGAAGGCGGGCAGCATGGCGGCGGGCGGATGCAAGACGGCAAACAGCGCGGCGGCGATAGTGACCGCCTGCCAGGCCGGCAGCGAGCGGCGCAAGCCGCCCTGCAGCAAGCCGCGGAAGATGAATTCCTCGCACAGGGGCGCGGCCAGCACGCCCAGGACGAGCAGCCACAACCAGTGTCCACCGGCCGGTGGAAACGTGCCAGGCCGCAACAGGGCCGCGTAGCCGATGCCGAACAGCGCCGCGGCACAGGCGCCGACGACTCCCCAGCGCCCCGGCTGGCGGCCCTGTGCGATGCGCGGCACACCGGCCGTCCCGGCGCGCCAATACACGAGGCGCAGCAGCACATACGTGAGCGGCGCCGCCACCTGGTCCTTGAGCAGGATCAACAGCAAGGTTTGCAGAATGAAAAACAGCATGACGGCGATCAGGCCGTCGGCCGCCGTGATTCTCGCCGGCGGCGAGGCGGCGGGATCGAGCAGGTAGGGCAGCGCATCGCGCGCCTTTTGCCACAGGGCAACGGCCAGCGCGCCCATGAGCACGGCAAACACCAGTTGCTGCGCAGGGTTGCCGGCGGCCAGCGCGGCAATGTACAGGCCGGTGAGCAGCAAATACAGATACGTGTAGGTGGGGCGCACCTTGGCCGTGGTTTCCGTGGCCAGCGGATCGCTGGCAAACACACCCAGCGCCACGGCGATCATCGAGTACAAAGGGATGCCGGCCAGGGCCAGCAGCATCAGGCCCGCCGTCTGCCACGACCAGGTGGGCAGCCTGGCCAGCGCCGTACCGAACAGTATCAATGGATACAGCAGGGCCAGCGCGGCCCACAGCTGGGCCTTTTGCCGCAGTGCCTGCTCGACGGAGACGGGAAACGTGTACAGCAGCCACAGCGCGCCGCCTTCCTTGTTGAGGGTCTGGAAGGCCGACATCAGCAGCACATAAGTGCCGAGAAAAAAGCCCGTCGAGGCCAGCAGGACGGGATTGTCCAGCAGCGCGTGCAGGTCGCGCGCCTGGCCCGTAAACAGGGCCTGGCCGCCGAGGATCAGCAAGGGCATCAGCAGGGTCTGCACGAGAAAATTGCGGTCGCGCAAAAGCAACGTCAGCTCGCGCCGCTGGATCGCCGTGCCGATGCGCGGGCGCCACCGGTGTGTGGGCAATGGCGCCGCTGCCGGCTTGCGCGCTCCTTCGCGTTGTCCCTCGCCCACGACGCCGTGGCGCAACTGGCGGCGCAGGATGGCCATGCCCAGCAGCATCAACAGCAGCGTTTGCGCCAGCAGCAGAGCGGCGGGCAGCAAGGCGGCCATACCCTCGGCATTGAGCAGGCGCAACAGCAGGCCCGGCGGCGTCCAGCTGCTCCAGGCGGGCATGGCGGCCGCCCACGCATACGCGAAGCCGCCCGTGCCCATGCCGAACGACATGCCCATATACATGGGCAACAGGCCCGCCAGAGAAATTACCGCCTGCAGATTGCCCAGCCGGGATGGCGTGAGCGACAGGCGCAAACCCGTGTCGACCAGGGTGCGCAGCATGGCGGCCAGGGCCAGCAGGACGAGGCTGGCGAGCAGGCCGGACAAAGGGGACATCCAGCCCTGGCCCGAATACCAGGCGATCACGGTCGTGCTGGGCCACAGGGCCAGCAAGCCCGCCGGATTGACGAGCGTGCGTTCGAGCACGCGCGCCCACAGCAAGGTGCTTTTCTCGACGGGCAGGGTGACCAGCCATTCCAGGTCCCAGTCCGGCTTCGACAGTTCTCCCATGCCCAGCGGCAGCAGGACGCTGACCAGCCACAGCAGCGCCAACTGCAGGGTCAGCCCGCCGATCAGCGCCGCGCTGAAGGGCGTGACCATCAATTGCGCAATGACGGGATCAAGCAGGTGGCTGCCCGTGTACAGGCTGCCGCGCGCCTGGCAGGCGGCGACCTGGTCCAGCAGGCAATGCATGTTCAGTACGCTATGGCGGGCGATGCTGCCGAAGGAAAACAGCATGGGCGCGAGCAGCAATGCGCCGAGCAGCCAGCGTCCGCCACGCTTGCCCGGCGTGGCGCGACGGCTGTTATTATTTTTCTTGAAGGAAAAGCCCCGGCCACTGACGTTGAACAGGCGCTGCAGGCGCAAGCGGGTCAGCAGCCAGACGGCGCGCCAGGCGGTGGGCGGCAGCGGCGTCACGCAGAGGCCGCTTCGTCGGTCAGTTGCAGGAAGAGCTCTTCCAGGCTGCCATCGCTGGACAGCTGCTGGCGGATATCGTCGAGGCTACCCGTGGCGACCAGGGCACCCCGGTGGATGATGGCAACGCGGCTGCACAGCTTTTGCGCCATATCGAGCAAATGCGTGGACACAAAGATGGTGGTGCCGGCGGCGGCGCGGCGCAGCAAGCGTTCCTGCACGTCGCGCGAAGCACGCGGGTCGAGGCCGTTGATCGGTTCATCGAGGATCAGCACGGCCGGATCGTGTATCAGCGCGCAGGCCAGACCCAGTTTTTTCTTCATGCCCAGCGAGTAATTGACGGCGAAATCCTCGCTCGCCTCGTCAAGCCCGAATTCCGCTAGCAGGCGCGCGGCGCGGGTGGCCGCTTCCGTGCGCGAAAAACCATGCATTTCGGCCACGAATTGCAGGATTTCGCGGCCCCGCAAATAATCGTAAAAGATGGGGTTGTCGGGCAGGTAGCCCACCTTGCGCTTGACGGCGGCGCCGTCGCGGTGGCAATCGAGGCCATCGACCAGCACGCGCCCGTTGCTGGGCACGAGGATGCCCATCAGCATGCGGATGGTGGTGGTCTTTCCCGCCCCGTTCGGGCCCAGGAAACCGAAGACTTCTCCTCTGCCCACTTGCAAGGTCAGCGGCTTGACGGCCTCGAAGCTGCCGTACTGTTTGGCCAGGCCCTGGAATGCGATCATCGTGCGCCCTTCAACCGCCGAAGGCGGCCAGCAAACGACGCTCGCCGGCCGGCGTGATGCGCAGGGCGCGGCTGTCGAGTTCGCGCTCGGCCCAGCGCTGGTGCAGGGCCAGTTGCAGCAGGGCGGCTCCCAGCGCGCCGCCCAGGTGGGCGCGCCGTTCGCTCCAGTCCAGGCAGGCACAGGCGAAGCGGCGGCGCTGGCGCTGCAATTGCGGCACGTCAATGCCCAAGGCCGCCATGCCGGCCGCGCCCGCTTCCGACAGACGATATTCGCCGCCGTCGTCGAGCAGCCAGCCTTGCGCGTGCAACTGGTCGTGCATGGCGACGGCGACGGTGCCGGCCATGTGGTCGTAACAGGTGCGCGCATGGCGCAGGCGGTCCGGTGTCGAGGGCGTAAACGGCGTTGCCGGCACGCCGGCCACCACCAGCAGCGCTTCGAGCGCCCGCGCCACCTCCGTACTGGCCAGCCGGTAATAGCGGTGCTTGCCCTGCGCCACCATGGACAGCAAGCCGTCGTCGCGCAGCCGGCTCAAATGGGCGCTGGCCGTCGAGGCGCCCACTTCGGCCAGCGTCGACAATTCCGTGGCTGTGCGCGCATGGCCATCGAGCAGGCTGCACAGCATGCGCGCGCGGGCCGGTTCGGCGATGGCGCCGGCCAGTTGCGCCAGGCCCATGTCGGCCGAGGGAAGTTTGTCATCCATGATTCGTTCGCTGGCGAAGTGTTGTGGTGGAAGGACCAGCATACTCGTGTCCCTACTTCACTGCAATGGAATGCGCATGCATCTCGCCGACCCCGCCGACCCTTTTTCAGCCGTCACCCACGCGGTGCCGTATGACTACTATCGCCGCCTGGCGGACGGTCCGCCGCTGCGTTTCGATGCCTCACTCGATTGCTGGCTGGCGACGGGCGCGGCCGGCGTGCGCGCCGTGCTTGAGCATCCTGCTTGCCGCGTGCGCCCTGCCGGCCAGCCGGTGCCAGACACTCTGGCAGGCACGCCGTGCGGCGCGATTTTTGGCGAACTGGTACGCATGAACGATGGCGAACGGCATGTCGTGCCGAAACAGGTGCTGGCGCGCGCGCTGGGCCAGGTGGACGTGGTTCGCCTGCACGAGCAGGTGATGCATATGGCCAGCGACCGCGTGCCCGCCAGCGCCATCCAGCTCAACGAGGCGATTTTTCAACTGCCCCTGTTCGCCATGGCCCACTTGTTGGGCTTTGCGCCAGCGCAATGGCCGGCGCTGGCCGCCTGGACGCGTGATTTCGTCGCCTGCCTGTCGCCGCTGAGTAATGGTGAACAGCTGGCTGGCGCGCAGGAAGCGGCCGATTCCCTGCTGCAAGGCTTTGGCCACTTGCTGTGCGAGGGCAACGCGAGGCCGGGCAGCCTGCTGGCCAGTATCATGGCAGAGACCGATGCCATGGGGCGCGGCTTGCTGGCCAACCTCGTTGGCTTGCTGTCGCAGACGTGCGACGCCACGGCCGGCTTGCTGGGCAATGCCGTCGTGGCCTTGCGCACGCAGCCGGAGTTACTGCCGCAACTGCGCGCATCGCCTGAGCGGTGGCCGGCCATGCTGCGCGAAGTCAGCCGGCATGATCCCTCGATCCACAATACGCGCCGCTACACGGCGGACGCTGTGGCATTCGATGGCGTGCGCGTACCCGTTGGGCAGATGATCGTCGTCGTGCTGGCCAGCGCCGGCCATGCGGCGTTGGGCTTTGGCCATGGGCGCCACGTCTGCCCGGGCCAGTCCATCGCGCACGCCATCGCCGCAGCTTGTTTGCAGGCGTGGGCCGACAGGCTGGAAGATTTGCCGCTGGCGTGGCGCTATCAAGCGTCGCTGAACGCCCGCATCCCCGTGTTTACGCAAGGAGCCAGCGCATGATCGCCGTGATTTTTGAAGTCTGGCCCAGTGCAGAAGGGCGCCAGCAGTATCTGGATCTGGCCGCCGCGCTGCGTCCCTTGCTTGATGAAGTCGATGGTTTCATTTCCATCGAGCGCTTCAGCAGCCTCAGCGATCCAGACAAATTGCTCTCGCTGTCTTTCTTTCGCGACGAGGCGGCGCTGGCGCAGTGGCGGCAGCTGGAAGCGCACCGCGCGGCGCAATTGGCTGGCCGGCAGGGCGTGTTTGACGATTACCGCTTGCGCATCGCCGCCGTCGTGCGCGATTACGGCATGCTGGAGCGGCAACAGGCGCCGACCGACAGCCGCCAGCGCCACGATGCCTAGCGCTTAGCGGGGCAGCGCGCCCTGCGTGATCTTGACCTTGACCCGGTAGCTCGGCTGTTCCGCGTTCAGGGCGGGTGGCGTGGCCGGGTCGACGTCGAGCAAAGTGAACGTCAGGTGGTTGACGGTGACGGAACTGGAAGCGCCCGGCATGGAATCGGACAGCACGATGTCGGTGCTGCCTGCGCTGTTGAGCAAACTGAAACTGTAGCTGACGTAGCCTTTCCATACGCACACGGCGCCTTTGCGGCAGCGGCTGTCGTTGACGCGCTCGAGTTTCAGGGTATCGGTGGCCGTGATGGCGACCTGTTCGCCCGGCGAGAGCACGTGGGTGACGCTGCGCGGCGTGTTTTCCGCGTCGCCGGCGCTGCCGGCCGCGCCGCAGCCGGCCAGCACGGCCAGACAGACGATGAGCAGGGGAAGCAGCACGGTGCGGTAAGAGCGGGTCAGGTAATGCATGTTTTTCCTTTCAGGTAGAGCGTCCCGGGCGTGCTTGTTCACGCGTGGGATAAAATGATAGTAGCAAAATGATATTTTTCTGGCGCACTATTGGCGTGCTGCCGATGAATTCACGCGCCGGCCACGCGGCGCGCCGATTACTGCGTAAAATGGCTGTTTTGAAAATCAGGAAACAACCATGAAAAAAACCGACCTGGCCAAAAGCGATGCCAAGAAACTGATGGGAAAGATGAATGTTCCCGGCGCCGGTGCATTCGGTAAGGAAGCGGTGGTCGTCGACCGCCGCGAGCAGCGCAAGCGCGATCAGGCCCTGGGCCTGGTGCCATTCGCCGTCAAGCTGAACAGCGATCTGGTCTTGCAATTGCAGACCCTGGCCAAGGAGCGCGGCGCGGATCTGAATGAATTGGTCGCCGAAGTCCTCGTCAAGGGCTTGGCCGCAGCTTAATGGGCTGCCATGTTTATCTGTTGATAAACATCAACTTGTAAAACTAAAAGGCGCCTTGCGGCGCCTTTTGCATTGCGGCATTGCTTGCGATTACACCCAGGCGGCCAGGGCGCCCTTCATTTTTTTCAGCGCCGCCACTTCGATCTGGCGGATGCGTTCGGCCGATACGCCGAACTCTTCTGCCAGTGCGTGCAGGGTAGCGCCCGAACCGTCGTCGTTGGCCAGCCAGCGCGCTTCGATGATGCGGCGCGAACGGGCGTCGAGCTTGCTCAAGGCCGTTTCCAGGCCTTCCGATTGCAGGCGCGTCACTTGTTCCGCTTCCAGCACCTTGGTCGGCTCGCTTTGCTCCGACGACAGGTAGGCGATCGGCGAAAACTTGTCGTCTTCATCGTCGGTCGGCGATTCCAGCGCGATGTCGCGGCCGCTCAAGCGCGTTTCCATCTCGATCACTTCTTCGCGCTTCACGTCGAGCAGCTTGGCCAGCGCATCGATCTGCTTCGGCGTCATCGCGTCCAGGCCCGTCTTGTGGCTGCGCAGGTTGAAGAACAGCTTGCGCTGTGCCTTCGTCGTCGCGACCTTGACCAGGCGCCAGTTTTTCAGGATGTACTCATGCATCTCGGCTTTCACCCAGTGCATGGCGTACGACACCAGGCGCACGCCCTGGTCCGGATCGAAACGTTTCACCGCTTTCATCAAGCCGATATTGCCTTCCTGAATCAGGTCGGCATGCGGCAAGCCATAGCCCAGATAGCCGCGGGCAATCGAGACCACCAGGCGCAGGTGCGACAGCACCAGCTCTTGCGCGGCGGCCAGGTCATTTTTTTCGCGCAGGCGTTTCGCCAGCGAAATTTCTTCGTCGTGGGTCAACATGGGCAGGCGGTTCACGGCCGAAATATAGGCATCGATATTGCCCAGATTGCCAGTGAAACCGAGGCCCAGCGCATTACTTTTGGTCGGAACCAATGCGGACGTTGCAGACATCATAGTCATGTTTTCTCCCTCGTAGTCTTGCTTTGTTCCAGTTGGCCACGTCACGCGACGCGGTCCTCTTGTCTGTTCGTTTTTGTGTATTCGGTCTTGCACTTTGCAGAGCGCGGCACCATCTTCATCTGGCGTCCATGGCGCTTCTGCCTTTGGTATGTCCCTATATTAGCACTCTCTGCATGAGAGTGCCAATCAGCACATTTAATCGTCCTGATAGCCTAAATGCTATGATGATTTAATGCTTGATATATATCCAGATAGCGCTTTAGGACAACGTGGTTAGTCTACGGCCTTTGGCTGAAGCGAGCCTTAAGAATACTTGCTTAATATCAAGATAACAGCAGTATGGGGGACGCATGGCGGCAGCGAAGGCGCCGCCATGGAAGTGACAATCAGTTCAGGCGTGCCAGGTGGCGCTGTACGCAGAGGAAGGCCCCGATCAGGCCCAGGCCGGCGCTGACGGCCAGCAGGCCCGCCATCGGCAGTGGCGCCAGCGGCACCAGCTGGAATTCGGACGCATACAGGCGGGCAAATTCGGCAATCGCGGTATTCAGCGGTTGCAAGGCCAGCGCCACGGCGCCCAGGGCCAGCGCGCCGGCGCACAGGCCCAGCAGGGCACCCGTGTAATAGAAGGGGCGGTGGATGAAGGTGTCCGTGGCGCCGATCAGTTTCGAGATGCTGATTTCATCGCGCTGCTGCATCACCTGCAGGCGGATGGTATTGAAGACCACGGCGATCACGGCCACGCCCAGGGTAATGGCCAGCAGCAGCAGCACCAGGCGCAGCACGCCCAGCAGGGCCGCCAGGCGCTTGACCCAGGCCGAATCGACTTGCGCCGATTCCACGCCGGGCAAATGGCGCAGCTGTTCCGCGACGGCATCGACATCCTGTGCTTCGCTGGCGCTGCTGAAGGCATCGAGCTTCAGCACATAGCTGTCGGGCAAGGGATTGTCGCCCAGAGTGCTCAGCACATCGGCCAGGCCATTCTTGTTTTTCAGGGTGTCGAGCGCCTGTTCGCGCGGAATGAAGACGATTTTCGCCTTCTGCTCGCCCACGATCTTGCGCATGGCGCTGGCCAGGGCCACGGCTTGCTCGCGCGGCGTGTCGATCTTCAGGAAGACGCTGATTTCCGGATCGACCGACATCTGTTCCGACATCGGGCGCACGTTGTCGAGCATGGTCAAGCCGGCGAACGGCAGCGACAGGGCAATGGCGACGACGAGCACGTTCAACAGGAAGCCGCCCGGCGACTTGCGTAAATGAATCAGCGCCGAGCCCAGGGCGAAGCGGTGTTGACGGAACCAGCCTCTCATGGTTGTTCTCCCTGCGCGTCGTCCAGGCCGGGGGACGGCGCAAAATCGGGATCGGGCGGGGCGAAGACGGGCGCTTGCGTGGCCTTGTCGATGGCGACCAGCTGGCCGTTTTTCAGGTGGATCACGCGGGCGGCGGCGTCAAGCATCTGTTCGTCATGGCTGGAAATGAGGCAGGTTACGCCCACGGAATGGAATGCTTTCAGGGCGTCGAGCACCTTGTTGGCGCTGGCGCGGTCCAGGTTGGCCGTCGGCTCGTCGGCCAGGATGATCTGCGGCCGGTTGACGATGGCGCGCGCGATCGACACGCGCTGCTGCTCGCCGCCCGACAACGACAGCGGACGCGCCATGGCGCGGTCCAGCAATCCCACCTTGTCGAGTGCGGCGCGCGCGCGCTGCTCGGCGGCTGCCTTGTGCGCGCCGACGACGAGCAGCGGCAGCATGACGTTGGCCAGGATGGAGCGGTCGTTCAATAACTTTTGCTGCTGGAAGATCAGGCCCATGTTGCGGCGCAGGAAGGGCACGCCGGCCGGCTTGATCTTTGCCATGTCCTGGCCATTGACGATCAGCTTGCCCGACGTGGGGCGTTCCATGGCAGCGATCATTTTCAGCAGGGTGGATTTGCCGGCGCCGGACGGGCCGGCCAGAAACACCAGCTCGCCCTTGGCAATACTGAGCGAAATGTCGCTGAGCGCCACGGCATCGGGGGAGTATTGCTTGGAGACGTGCTGAAATTCAATCATGTAGGTAGGCTTATCCGAGCAGCGCTTCGACAAATTCGGCAGCCACGAAAGGCTGCAAGTCTTCAATTTTCTCACCGATGCCGATGAAATACACGGGTACGGGACGTACGCGGGCAATTGCCGCCAGCACGCCGCCCTTGGCGGTACCGTCCAGCTTGGTGATCACCAGGCCGCTCAACTGCAGGGCATCATCGAAGGCCTTCACTTGCGTGAGGGCGTTCTGGCCCGTGTTACCGTCGATGACGAGCAGGGTTTCATGCGGCGCGCCATCCATGCCCTTGCCGATCACGCGCTTGATTTTCTTCAATTCTTCCATCAGGTGCAACTGCGTCGGCAAGCGTCCGGCCGTGTCGACCATGACCACGTCGATGCCGCGCGCCTTCGCCGATTGCACGGAGTCGTAGGCCACGGCTGCCGGGTCGCCCGATTCCTGCGAAATCACGGTAACGTTGTTGCGCTCGCCCCAGACCATCAACTGTTCGCGCGCGGCGGCGCGGAAGGTGTCGCCGGCGGCCAGCAGCACGGACTGGTTGTTCGACTGCATGTGCTTGGCCAGCTTGCCGATGGTGGTGGTCTTGCCGGCGCCATTCACGCCGGAAATCATCATCACGAGCGGCTTGTGGCGGCCCAGCTCGAAGCGCTTTTCCAGCGGCGAGAGCAGCTCGATCAGCAGCACTTTCAAGGCGGCCTTGACGGCGGCGGCGTCGAGCAGCTTGTCTTCCTTGACCTTTTTCTTCAATTCCGTGAGCAGGAATTCCGTGGCGTCGATGCCGGCGTCCGACATCAGCAGCGCCGCTTCCAGCTCTTCGTACAGGGCGTCGTCGATCTTCGCGCCGACGAACAGCACGGACAAGGTGTTCGAGGTTTTCGACAGGCCGGCCTTCAGGCGCGTCATCCACGATTTTTTCTCGGGTTCGGCGGCCACGATCACGGGTACGAGCTCGGCCGGCGCGCCGCTCAGGGGCGTAGCGGCAGGCTGCGGTGCAGGCGGCGTGGCGGCGGGAAGGACGAGGGGCTCGGCTGGCGCAGCCTCGGGAGCGATGGGTTTTTTCTTGAAGAAACTAAACATGGATGTGTGGTGGCGGGTGCTGACCTAAGGCCCGGCGGCGCCGGACACTGTGTTACGGGCTATTCTACCAGAGCGCGCCCGGCCCTTCATGCTTTACTGTTCGATTGGCAACATTGCGCGGCTATCCACGGAGATCGCCGCAGTTGCCGCGCTTTCCAGCCGGTTCAGTGGGTTTGCAGGGCCAGCGCCTGATGGCGGCGGCGCCAGTCGGCGATGCTTTCCTCGACTTGCCGCAAGTCCAGCACGTGCAAAAAGGCTGGCGGCTGCTTGTACAGCACGGGACTGCGTCCGCCGGCCCACAATTCCATCTCTGGCGGCAAGCTTGCATGCAACTGCTGCAGGCTGTCGCGCGTCTGCCGTTGCTTGCTGGCGCTGGAAAACGATAGCGCCACGATGTCGGCCCGCTGCGCGCGGGCGGCCGCGACGATGTCCGTCAGCGGCGTTTCCACCCCCAGCGACATGCAGTGGGCGCCGGCCGCCGCGCACAGCGCCTCGGCCATCAGCAGCCCCAGGCCATGACGCTCCTGCGGCAAGGTGCTGAGGACGATGCGCGGCGTGCGCGTGGACGGGCTGCTTGCTTGCGGAAGGGAAAAGATGGCGTGGCGCATCACCGTTTGCAAGGTTTCGCTATACAGATGCTCTTCATACACGGCCAGGTCGCCGCAAGCCCACGCTTCTCCCACCATGCCCGTGAGGGGGGCGATCACGTCGATGGTGAACGCTTTCAAGCCCAGCACGGCCAGCGCCTGGCGCAGGGCATCGCCCAGTTCCGTCATTTGGTGGCCACGGCACAGCGACAGGTAGTGTTCGAGCTGGGGGGCCGGCGTTGGCGGCGCCGCGCTGCCGGCGCTGACCAGCTGCTGCAGTTGCACGGTGCTGTGCTGCATGATTTTGCCCGGACGAAATCCAAGGTCCAGCAGGCGCTTGACCATGCGCAACTTCTGCACTTGCTCGGCCGGATAGCTGCGCTCGCCAAATGCGTCGCGCTGGGGCTGGGGAAAGGCGTAGCGGCGCTCCCACACACGCAAGGTTTCCTTGGCCAGCCCGGTATCGCGCTCGACATCGCTGATGCTGAAGGCGGAAGTAGGTTGCAGGTCAGTATCCATACCAGGGGGCTTGCTCGCATGCAAAAAGAACGTGGAGTGCATTTTACGCCTTCCGCCACCCCGGACCAAATAGCTGAATCCGATTGAAAATTGCCTACGTATAAGTTTCTGAACGGCTGAGAGCGCTCATTGACATAAATCAATATTTCATCGATTATCCAAGAGGCTTATTTGTCCAGGACAAACTTAATACAGGTGCACTCATGAAAATTGCCGTCGTCGGAGCAGGAATCGCAGGATTGTCGTGTGCCTATCGCTTGGCGCAGGCGGGCCAGGACGTTTCCTTGTACGAGGCGGGCGACTATTTTGGCGGCCACAGCCATACGGTGGACGTCACGCTCGATGGCGTCACGCATGGCGTCGACACGGGTTTTCTCGTGTTTAACCACGCCACCTACCCGAACCTGGTGCAACTGTTTGACGAACTCGGTGTCGAGGCGGCCGACAGCGACATGTCGTTCTCCGTCAAAATGCCGCTGGGTACGGCATCCGATGCGCGCGTGCTGGAATGGGCAGGCGCGAATTTCGATACCGTGTTTACCCAGCGCAGCAACCTGCTGCGCCCCGCCTTCCTGCGCATGCTGCGCGATATCGTGCGCTTCAACCGCCAGGCCAGCGCCCTGGCCCTGGCCACGGCCACGGCCAGCGTGCCGGCGCCGGCCATGTCGCTGGGCGAATACCTTGACCTGCATAACTATGGCGACGAGTTCCGCCACTGGTATCTGCTGCCGATGGCCGCCTGCATCTGGTCGTGCCCGGCGCGCCAGATGCTGGCCTTTCCCTTGGCCACGTTCATCCGTTTCTGCCACAACCATGGCTTGCTGCAAGTGAGCGACCGTCCGCAATGGCGCACGGTGCGGGGCGGATCGCGCGTGTACGTGGAAAAATTGCTGGCGGGCATCCCGCAGCAGCGCCTCGCTTGCCCCGTGCTGGCCGTGCGCCGCCAGCCGCACGATGGCGCGCGCATGGTCGAGCTGCACACGGCCGCCGGCGTCGAGCATGTCGATCACGTCGTGCTCGCTTGCCACAGCGACCAGTCGCTGTCCCTGCTGGGAGATATCCGCGACGACGAGCGCTCCGTGCTCGAAGCCGTGCGTTACCAGCCCAACCGCGCCGTGCTGCATACGGATGCGTCTTGCCTGCCGCAGCGCCGCAAGGCCTGGTCGGCCTGGAATTACCAGGGCAGGCCGGCCGCGCACGGCGATGCGCCGCAAGTGTGCGTGCATTATTTGCTGAACCAGCTGCAACCCTTGCCCTTTACCACGCCCGTCATCGTGTCGCTCAATCCGCTCGACGAGCCTGCTCCATCGACCATCATCGACGAATTTTCGTATGCCCATCCCGTGTTCGATGGCGCGGCCATTGCCGCCCAGGCGCGCCTGGCCGGTTTCCAAGGCGCGCAGCACACGTGGTTCGCGGGCGCCTGGACGGGCTATGGTTTCCATGAGGACGGCTTGAAGTCGGGCCTGGCCGTGGCGCAAATACTCAATGGCATGGCGGCGGCGGAGCTTGGCCATGCCGCGTGATCCATCGCCGCCCGTGGCACCACAGCCCCAGCTGTGCCTGGGACGGGTGCGCCATGCGCGGCTGCGCCCGCGCGCGCATGCTTTTGCTTACGGCATGTTTTATCTGCGTCTGCCCTTGCGCAGCATGGGGGCGCGCGATTTTCCTGCCCGTTTGATGTCGCGCAACGGCGCCAATGTGCTGTCCTTCCGCGACAGCGACCATGGCGATGGCGCGACGCCGCTGCTGGACTGGATCGATGGCTTGCTGCGTGAACATGGCGTGCTGGACGCGGGCGGTGAAATCTGGCTGCAAACCATGCCGCGCATGTTCGGCTATGTCTTCAACCCCGTCAGCTTCTGGTTTTGCCACCGCCCGGATGGCGCGCTGCG
This sequence comes from Janthinobacterium aestuarii, assembly GCF_051380835.1. NCBI lineage: Bacteria > Pseudomonadati > Pseudomonadota > Betaproteobacteria > Burkholderiales > Oxalobacteraceae > Janthinobacterium > Janthinobacterium aestuarii. Next base: position 69,190 of record NZ_JBNYXU010000009.1, on the reverse strand, counting down.
CGCCGTGGTTTGCGACGTGCGCAATACCTTCGGCGAGCGCCACCTGTACCTGCTCGAGCAGGGCGGCGCCATCGCGTATGGCAGCGAGTTGCGCGCCAAAAAAATTTTCCACGTCTCGCCATTTTGCAAGGTGGAAGGAAATTATCGTTTCCATTTCCTGCGCAACGGCGAGCAGGGGCGTGAGCGCCACCTGGCCAAGGTCGATTACGACGACCTCGACGGTCCGCTGCTGCAGACGAGCTTGTCCGGCACGGCGCAGCCGCTGCGCGATGGCGCCATCGCCTGGGCTCTGCTGTGCTATCCCCTGATGACGTTTGGCGTGATGGCGCGCATCCATTGGCAAGCCTTGCGCCTGTGGCTGCGCCGCGTGCCGTTTTTCAGCAAACCCCTTCCACCACAAGAAAAGGTGTCCCGATGAGCTCCGATTCCCTGCCGACCAGCCTGCAGGCGCGCGCCTGCGTCCGTCCCGACCACACGGCCGATCACACGCACCTGGACGTGCCCGCTTCCGGACGCGTGATCTTGCGCTTGCTGGAAAAATTGCAGCATGGCGCCCTGCGCCTGCGCACGCCTGACGGCAGCATCTTGCTGTACGGCGACGGCAGCCACCCCGTTACCCTGGATCTGCAGAACTGGCGCTTGTGCTCGGCCGTCCTGCGCTCGGGCGACATCGGTTTTGCGGAAACGTTTATTGCCGGCGACTGGCGCACGGACAATTTGCCGGGCTTGATCGAGCTGATGATACGCAACCGCGCGCAGATTGAATCGCTGATCTATGGCAACTGGTGGGGCAACCTCGTCTACAAACTGCGGCATTTTCTCAACCGCAATTCGCGGGCAGGCAGCAAGAAGAATATTCACGCCCATTACGACATCGGCAACGCCTTTTATCAGTTGTGGCTCGATCCGTCGATGACGTATTCGAGCGCGCTATTCACCGAAGGCGCCAGCCTGGAGCAGGCGCAAGAAGCCAAATACCGGCGCATCGCCGATCAGCTGCAACTGCAGCCGGGCGCCAGGGTGCTGGAAATCGGTTGCGGCTGGGGTGGCTTTGCGGAAACGGCCGCGCGCAGCTACGGCGCCCACGTGACGGGCCTCACCTTGTCGACCGAACAGCTCGCTTATGCGCGCCAGCGCCTGCAGGAGGCGGGGCTGGCGCAGCAGGCTGATTTGCAACTGTGCGATTACCGTGACAGCGCCGGCCAGTACGACGCCATCGCGTCGATCGAAATGTTCGAAGCCGTGGGGCAAAGCTACTGGCCCGGCTATTTCGAATGCGTGGCGCGCAACCTGAAGCAGGGCGGACGCGCCTGCATCCAGACCATCGTCATTGCCGATGACTTGTTCGAGCGCTACAGCAAGAGCACGGATTTTATTCAACAGTACATTTTCCCGGGCGGCATGCTGCCTTCGCCGGCCGAGTTTCGCCGCGCCGCCGAGGCGCAGGGCTTGCGCGTGGAAGACGCCTTCAGCTTTGGCCTCGATTACGCGGGAACCTTGCGCCAGTGGCGCGCCAGCTTCCTGGCCCAGCGCACGGCGCTGGAAAAGCAGGGTTTCGATGGCCGCTTCCTGCTGACCTGGGAGTTTTACCTCGCGTATTGCGAGGCCGCCTTCCAGGCGCACAACACGGATGTGATGCAATTTACCCTGATCAAGGACTGACCATGCGCCGCCTGCTTGCCACTATTGTGCTGTCATTGACCGTGTTGGGTGCCGCGGCTGCTCCGCCGGCCTTTATCGCTGCCGACGTGCCTGAAGCCCGGCTGGCGGGCGGGGGCGAATACACGTGGTTCGGCATGCGTATTTATCGGGCGCAACTGTGGGTGGGCCCGCAAGGCTACCAGGGCGCGGCGTCCGAAACGGCGCCGTTTGTGCTGGAATTGCGCTATGCGCGTGCGCTCGACGGCAAGAAGATCGCCGAAGCCAGTCATGAGCAGATGCAAAAGTTGGGCGTGGGCACGGAAGCGCAGCGCCTGGCCTGGCTGTCCACCATGCAGCGCATCTTTCCTGACGTTAAGGAAGACCAGCGCATCGCGGGCGTCTACCGGGCCGGCATCGCGCCCGGCGTGCGCTTTTACCTTGATGGCAAGGTGCTGGCTGACGTGACGGACGGCGACTTCGCGCGTGCCTTCTTTGCCATCTGGCTGTCGCCATCGACGACGGCACCGAAGCTGCGCGCGGCCTTGCTGCAGAGTGCGGCCCCGCTGCCATGAATGCCGTGGGCAGCGCCTTGAACTTGCCTGCCTTGTTCAGTTATGGCCTGTTCGGCCTGCCGCTGTCCATGCTGGCGCTACCCATCTATATATATGTGGCGCCGTTTTATGCGCAGCGCAGCAGCCTGGATCTGGCGCAGATCGGCGCCGTGCTGCTGGCGGCCCGCATCGCCGCCGCCTTCATCGATCCGGCCCTCGGTGCCTGGATGGCGCGTGGCGGGCGCAGCTATGCCGTATATGTCGGCGCCTCTTTGCCCTTGCTGCTGCTGGGCTTTGGCGCCCTGTTCCATCCCCCCGCCATGCAGGAAACGGCGACTCTGGCCTGGTTCCTGGCTGCCTTGCTGCTCGTCTACACCGCGTATGGCCTGGCCGGCATCGCGCATCAGAGCTGGGGCGCGGCTCTGAGCCAGCTGCGCGCGCAGCGGGCGCGCGTGACGGCCGTGCGCGAAGGCTGCGGCTTGTTCGGCGTGATCCTGGCGGCGGGGCTCACTTCCGTGTTCGGCTATGACGGCTTGTCGCTGGCCTTTGCCGTCTGCCTGCTGGCCGCGGGCGCGCTGCTGCTGGCGCGTGCACCGCGTCCCGCCTTGCGCAGCGCCGCAGAAGCGGTTTCCGGCAATGGCTGGAAGCTGCCGTTTCGCCAGCGCGCGTTTCGCTGGCTGTTTGCCGTTTTGCTCGTCAATGGCGTGGCGGCCGCCATCCCCGCCACGCTGTTCCTGTTCTTTGCCACCGACTACCTGCGCCTGGGCCATTACGCTGGGCCGTTTCTGATCGTCTACTTTTGTGCGGCAGCCGCCTCGATGCCCGCATGGGTGGCCCTGGCGCGCCGCTTTGGCGAGGCGAGCGCCTGGGGCGGCGCCATGCTGCTGGCCGCGACCGTGTTTGTCTGGGCGTATGGCCTGGGCGCGGGCGCCGCCTGGGGTTTTGCCACGATCTGCCTGCTGTCGGGCCTGGCGCTGGGTGCCGACCTGGCCCTGCCGCCGGCTCTGCTGGCAGGGTTGATCGGCGCGGCTGGCCATGCCGGGCGGCATGAAGCGGCATATTTCGGCTGGTGGAACTGGGGCGTGCAGATGAGCCTGGCGCTGGCGGCCGGCATCGCCTTGCCCCTGCTGGCCTGGCTCGGCTATGTGCCTGGCAACAGCGGCGGCGGCTTGCCGGCCCTGGCTGCCGCCTATGCCTTGCTGCCCTGCGCCCTGAAACTGCTGGCGGCGCTGCTGCTGTGGCGCGCGCCTCTACAACATATATATAGTGAAACCGGGGAGTATCGACCATGCATCTGATGAAATATTGCCGGCGCGGAATGACGGCGGCCGCCTTGCTGCTGGCGCTGACCGCCTGTTCCACGCCGCTCACGCCGGCCATGTACGCGCAGGAAACACCCAAGCTGGATTTGCAGCAGTACTTCAACGGCACGCTCGACGCCCATGGCATCCTCCAGGACCGCTCCGGCAAGGTGGTCAAGCGCTTCACCGTCGTGATGCGGGCCAGCTGGGCGGGCGAGATTGGCACCCTGGACGAGGATTTCACGTATTCGGACGGCAGCAGACAACGGCGCGTGTGGACTTTGCGCAAGACGGCGCCCGGGCGCTTCATCGGCACGGCGCCCGACGTGATCGGCGAAGCCGTCGGCGAAGTGGCGGGCAATGCGCTGCGCTGGCAATACGTGCTGGCGCTGCCCGTCGACGGCACGGTCTACCACGTTGACTTCGAGGACTGGATGTTCCTGATGGATGACAAGGTCATGCTGAACCGCGCCGCCATGAGCAAGTTCGGCTTCAGCCTGGGCGCCGTCACCTTGTCGTTCAGCAAGCGTCCGCAGGCGGCCCCATGAATCGCAAGATCACGAGCTGGGCAGGCAAGCATGTGTGGATCATCGGCGCTTCCAGCGGCATCGGCGCCGCGTGCGCCACCTTGCTGCTGGAACAGGGCGCGAGCGTAGCCTTGTCAGCGCGCCATCGCGCCAGCCTTGAGCGGCTGTGCGAGGGGCAGCCTCTGGCGCAGGCATTGCCGCTCGATATCACCGAGCACGCGCAGCTGCGCGCCGTCAGCGCGCAATTGCAGCAGCAGTGGATGCATATCGACTTGATACTGGTGGTCGCTGGCGGCTATCAGGCCATGCGCGCCGATAGCTTCGACCTCGAGGCGGCCCAGGATTTGCTGGCCCTGAATGTGGGCGGCGTCTTCAATTGCCTGGAGCAAGCCTTGCCGTGGTTGTTGCGTCAGGGCAGTGGCGGCATCGGCATCGTCGCCTCGGTGGCCGGTTACGGCGGTTTGCCCAAGGCGCTCGCGTATGGCGCCAGCAAGGCGGCGCTGATCAACCTGACGGAGTCGCTGTATCTGGACCTGCATCCACGCGGGATTGATGTGTATCAAATCAACCCCGGTTTTGTCGCCACGCCCTTGACGGCGGACAACGATTTCACGATGCCGGCCCTGATGACGGCGCAGGACGCGGCCGCCGCCATGCTCGACGGCATCGAGCGGGGCCAGTTCCACATCCACTTTCCCAAACGCTTTACCAACACCCTGCGGCTGGCGCGGCTGTTGCCGTACCGCGCCTATTTCTGGTTGATTCGCAAGGTGACGGGCGTATGAGCGCAAGTATGCCTGACACGGCAACGGAACGCGTGGCAGCGGCGCTGGCGCGCCTGGTGGCGTTTTACGAGCACCTGAGCCTGGAAGGCCTGGCTCAGCGGGGTGCCGTGTATGCGCCAGACGCCCACTTCAAGGACCCGTTCAACGAGGTGGTGGGGCATGCTGCCATCCTGGCCATCTTCGAGCACATGTTCGTGCAAGTCGATGCGCCCCGGTTTGTCGTGCTGGAAAGCCTGGGGCAGGGGCAGCAAGCTTTCCTGACGTGGGAGTTTCGCTTTCGCATGAAACGGTTGGTATCTGGCGAACAGTGCATTCGTGGTGCAACCCATGTGCGCTTTGATGCGCAGGGAAGGGTGGTCGTGCACCGTGACTATTGGGATGCGGCGGAAGAATTGTATGAAAAACTGCCCTTGCTGGGCGGTTTCATGCGCCTGCTGCGGCGCGCAAGCCAGCGCTAATGGAGTTTCTTGATGCTTTTAAGAAAAAACTGCAAAAAAGAAGAAGTAAATAGTGTGGAATCGGGCCGCTGAAAACTTGATTTCGGTCAAAATGTCGTTTTTTAGACACAAATATGCCAAAATATTGAGAAGGCAACATTGTAAGAAATTGTTTCAAGTGATGTGCAATTTGCAAGCAAGAGTCGACCTCATCCGTCCCAATCGACGTGTGGAAGCATTATCTGGAAAACATGGAAAACATTTCTATGTGAGCAATTTAAATTACCGGAAAGTCAGTAATTCTGTTAATACTTTGCCTATTTTTTTGACGCGCGCGCCGACGTCGAAAATGGCGCCTACGCCCCTGAATAATGCGGCAACGCACCAAAAACGGGCGCATCAATTCCCGTTTTTGTGCGTTCGGCAGCAAAGATTGGCGATGCCGTGTATGCTTCGTTCCGTTTATCCATTATCACCTGACAAATTGTGCGCTTTGTCGCGTAAATCTTGGACGGCAAATGACGGGTAAAGCATGTTGACGTTTTAATCACTCGCCTGATACTGTTGCACTAATACAACGGATGTCGACAAGGCATGCGCTATGATGGAATGGTCAATCAGGCCAATGCATTGGTTGGCAAGGGGCACTGGCTCTGTCGCGTAGTACGGTTGGCGATGGTCGGGATGCCTGAAAAAGCCCTCGGCCTGGTACCGGAAGTAACATGTTGGAACTTGATGGAATGTGAAACGGTCGTTATAGTGCCGCTTCCGGTGCCGTTTGAGCACCGAACCGGCGCACGAATGACGGTCGTTATGCAGCCTTCAAGCTTATCGGTGCAATAGCGTGCCGATACCGATATGAATGTTCCCCTGACCGGAACAGCAATGTGGCAGGTGGAGACCTTGCCCTCACTCATAAAAAGCGCTCTGTTAGAGCGCAGCTCGAGATGCATAGGCTGTATTACTTTTTGCTTCAAAAATTAAAGGAAATCGCAATGAAAAAAACTCTGATCACCCTGGCAGTTCTGGCAGCAGCCACTGGCGTAGCCCAAGCTCAATCGAGCGTTGTCATCTACGGTACCGTTGACGCTGGTTTCGTCAGCGAGCGCGGCGGTGTTAACGGCAACGTTAACAAACTGGACAGCGGCGTTGCTTCGGCTTCCCGTATCGGCTTCAAAGGCACCGAAGATCTGGGCAGCGGCCTGTCGGCACTGTTCGTTCTGGAATCGGGTTTCGGCGTTGACAACGGTCAACAAGACGTTGCTGGTACCTTGTTCAATCGTCAAGCTTACGTTGGTCTGAGCAGCAAAACGACCGGTACCCTGACCCTGGGTCGTCAATACACCCCTTGGTACAACACCCTGTCGAAAGTTGCTGATCCATTCGCAGCTGGCTACGCTGGTTCCGCTAAAAACTTGTTCCCAGCGAACACCCGCACCAGCAACACCGTGCTGTACACCTCGCCAAACTTCAACGGCTTTGACGCTGACGTGGCTTACACCTTCGGCGAAAACGCTGAGTCGAACAAAATCGGCCGCAAAATCGGCGCGTCGGCTGGCTACTCGAACGGTCCTCTGAACGCTCGTATCGCTTACAACAACACCAGCAACGACACCGCGCTGACCGAAACCGGTAGCGGCCGTAACTGGTTGGCTGCAGCTAACTACGACTTCGCAGTTGCTAAAGCTTACGTCGCATACGGCGTGAACAAAGGCCAAAACAGCGCCATCCGCAACAACGGCAACGTTAACGCGTTTGACTACACTTCGGCTGGCTTCAGCACCGACAGCACCACCGCTCTGATCGGCGCAACGGTACCAGTTGGTCCAGCAGGCACCGTGATGGCTTCGATCATCCACGTGAACGACAAAAACAGCGCGAACGCCGATGCTAACCAGTTCTCGCTGGGCTACTCGTACGCTCTGTCGAAGCGCACCAGCACCTACGCTTCGTACGCTAAAATCTCGAACAAAAACAACGCTGGCTACACCGTTGGTAACAACAGCAATGTTGGTACGGGCGACAAAGCCTTCAACGTTGGCGTTCGTCACTCGTTCTAATCTTCGCGCAAGCGAAGCTTAGTACCGCTGCCAGCATCCCTTTGGGGATGCTGATAAGCAAGGAAACGCGTCTCCAGGCTAGTCCTGGCGGCGCGTTTTTGCATTGGCGGCGCCAGTTATAATGGCGCCGTTACTCAAGTAAAGGAATGCCATGTATTCATACACATCGCCGCGCCTGGCCGCCATGCTGGCCGCGCTGCTGCTCGCTGGCGCCACGGGTGCCGCTGTCGCGGCCGTCAAGGGCAAGAAGCCGGCCGGACTGGAGCGCTACGGCGTGGCCGTCTACTCCGACCTGTGCCTGCAAAAGGATAGCGGCGAAATCGGCGGCCAGCGCGTCACCCTGCACCGCTTTGCCGAGGCCGATTCCGTCATCTATGAATTCACGGCAGGCGCGCTGAGCTGGCCCATCGTGGCCAACGACGTCAACCTGGACGCCGCCACAGGCGCCTTCGACTTCACCATCGCCGGTGCCGACAGCGAAGAGCGCACCATCGTCGGCAAGTTTTCCAAGGATGGGCAGACCCTGACCCTGGAAGGCGATTACTGCGGCGGCAACGTGCGCATGCCGATGAAACTGAGCCGCGTGCGTGATTTTGGCCGTCCCCTGAAGCATTGCACCCCATGTCCACCGATGCCGGAAGCGCCGGCCGAGTCAGTGCCTGCCGAGGAAAGCGCGCCAGTGCCCGCTGCCTGAGCGATTGCAGCTGTCAAAAAGAAAAAGGCCCGGTATCGACCGGGCCTTTGTTATTTGCAGCGTTGCAAGGAGCTTATTTGGCCGCCTGCACTTTTTCCGCCGTGGCGCGGATGGTGGCCAAGGTCGCGTTCGGCGTGATCAGGTTGCCGTCGTAGCGCAGTTCGATCAGGGCCGGCAAGTTGTGCGCTTTGGCGTGCGCCAGCGCCCGTTGCAGGGCAGGGGCGAACTCTTCTGTCGTATTTACCACTTCGCCATGCGCGCCGTACGCTTGCGCCAGCGCCGCGAAATCCGGGTTGTGCAGGGTCGTGCCCGACACGCGGCCCGGGTAGTCGCGCTCCTGGTGCATGCGGATGGTGCCGAACATTTGGTTATTGAAGACGATGATGACCACGCCCGCCTGGTATTGCACGGCCGTGGCCAGTTCCTGGCCATTCATCATGTATTCGCCGTCGCCGGCAAAGGTGATCACGGTGCGTTCCGGATGCACGATCTTGGCCGCCACGCCCGACGGCACGCCGTAGCCCATGGCGCCGTTGGTTGGCGCCAGCTGCGTGCGCAGGCCGCCGTAGCGGTAGAAGCGGTGGGCCCACGAAGCGTAGTTGCCGGCGCCGTTCGTCAGGATGGTGTCGGACGGCACTTGCGCCATGATCTCCTGCGTCACTTGCCACAGGTCCAGCGGCGCCTGGCCATCCTGGAAGATGGGCGGGCGCTCCTGGTAGGCGGTCAGCTCGGCCTTGGCTTCGGCCGCAGTATGTTTCCATACGGAAGCATCGACGGGGGCCATGGCGGCCAGCATGGCGCACACTTGCGGCATGCCGCTGTTAATCATCAGCTCGGCCTGGTAGACGCTGCCCAGTTCTTCGGCATCCGTATGGATGTGCACGAGGCGCTGGCGCGGCACGGGCGAGTCGAACAGGGTGTAGCCGCCCGTCGTCATTTCACCCAGGCGCGGGCCGATGGCGATCACCAGGTCGGCATTTTTCACGCGCGCGGCCAGTTTCGGATTGATGCCGATGCCGACGTCGCCGATGTAGTTCGGGTGTGCATTGTCGAGCAAGTCCTGGAAACGGAAGGCGCAGGCGACGGGCAGGTGGTTGCTTTCCGCGAACTGCTGCAGGTCGGCGCACGCTTGCGGCGTCCAGGTGGTGCCGCCCAGCAAGACCAGCGGCTGCTTCGCGGTGGCCAGCATGCCGCGCAGCTGCTGCAATTGGGCGTCGGACGGTGCCGCTTGTACCGGTTGATAGGCGCGCGTGTCGGCGACGGTTGCCAGGGAGATCAGCATGTCTTCCGGCAGGGCCAGCACGACGGGGCCGGGGCGCCCGCTGGTGGCCACCTGGAAGGCGCGCGCCAGGTATTCGGGAATGCGCTCGGCGCGGTCGATCTGCGCCACCCACTTGGCCATCTGGCCATACATGCGGCGGTAGTCGATTTCCTGGAACGCTTCGCGGTCGACGAAATCGTTGCCCACCTGGCCGATGAACAGGATCATCGGGGTGGAATCCTGGTAGGCCGTGTGCACGCCGATCGAGGCGTTGGTGGCGCCCGGTCCGCGCGTGACGAAGCAGATGCCCGGCTTGCCCGTCAGCTTGCCGTAGGCTTCGGCCATGAAGGCGGCGCCGCCTTCCTGGCGGTTGATGATGAAGCGGATGCCCGAGTCGTGCAGGGCGTCGAGCACGTCCAGGTAGCTTTCGCCAGGCACGCCAAAAGCGGTGTCGACACCGTGGATCTGCAGGGCATCGACCAGGATCTGGCCGCCGGTACGGGGTTGTTGCGTCATGTTCGGCTCTTTATATTCTAGTGGGTGGCAAAGTAGTGGGGCAAGCGGTGCGCATGCGCCTGCATGCAAGCAGCTTGCCTCATTCTATGTGAGCCGATTTGGCCCGGCTTTTGAAATGGCGACACCGAATTACACAATCCCCCGGCTGGTGCGGCGCGCTTTTGCAGAAATCTGCTGCGGCGCGGTACAATGGCGGGTGAAGCAGGCCAGACAGTCGCTGGCCGGCGCAGCAATGCGCTGGCGGGAGGAAGGTCCGGACTCCATAGAGCGGGGTGACGGTTAACGGCCGTCCGCTGAAAGCCGCAAGGTATAAGGCGAGGAATAGGGCCACAGAGACGAGCGTATTAAGTTACGGTGAAACGCGGTAACCTCCACCTGGTGCAATTTCAAATAGGCACGCGATGATGCTGCTCGCGGAGCGTGCGGGTAGAAAGCTTGAGCGCCCGAGTAATCTGGCGCCTAGAGGAATGACTGTCATAGCGCCGACCTGCAAGGGAAGGCGCCGTAACAAAATCCGGCCTATCGGCCTGCTTCACTTGAATTTCCGCTCTCTGGTTTGCCAGGGAGCATCTCGGTCGCGGCGCTTTGATCGCTGCGCGCCGCCAAAAAGCCCCCGCAACGGGGCTTTTTTTGTTTCTAAAAATAGAGCGGCGGAGATAAAGTTGTATATACAATTTAAAATGAACAATTGGTTAAAGTTTCTTGGTTTTAATTAATTGCTGCATTGCAAAAATAGTTTTCCCTCGTTAGGTCAGCCCCGGAAAGCTGGGCCGCTACGCGCCACGGACGATTATTTTTTTCTTTAAACCAAGTCTTTTGCGGTGCTTGATTGCTGTTGTGCCTGGATGACGAAATTATTGTCATGTGTTAACTAACTGTAAAAAATTCAATTTTTCGATTTCGTTTTTTTCGATGTTTACGGTAGGAAAACACATGTGTGCAGATGAGGTACCACATTCACTATCTTTCATAAGTATCTAATTTATCGATATATTTTTATTTGAGACTCCTTCAACGATATGCGCTAAGTCCTTAATTTCATTAATAAAATTCCTGTTTTACCAATCGGAAACCGCTTGACCACTATCTTTGCTTCCTCTAAAGTGGGCAACTGTGTGAAAAAGTGTGTTTTTGTGGGAAATTTTCCCTTTTCATCGCGATGCGCAAGCGTCGCAACCCAAGCTCAAAAAAAGGTCTTTCGTGTTTCAAGGCGCGTCCGCAATCAATCTCGATGCCAAAGGCAGGATGTCTATCCCTGCCAAGCACCGTGACGCGCTGGCGATTCAATGCGAAGGCCGTTTGACCCTGACCAAACACCCCGATGGCTGCCTGCTGTTTTTCCCCCGTCCCGTGTGGGAAAGCCACCGCCAGCAAATCGCCGCCTGGCCCATGTCGGCGCGCGCCTGGCAGCGCATCTTCCTCGGCAACGCCGTCGACGTCGAGCTGGACTCGGCCGGCCGCGTGCTGATCTCGCCCGAATTGCGCAACGCCGTCGGGCTGGCGCGCGAAGTCATGATGATCGGCATGGGCAGCCACTTTGAAATATGGGATGCCGCCAAATTGGCCGACAAAGAACAGCAGGCGATCGATGCCGGCACCCCCGATGTACTTTCCAATTTTTCTTTCTAAGGCTCCGTAATGACACAACTCACGGTGCCGGAATTTCAGCATCGCACGGTGCTGCTCGATGAAGCGGTCGATGCCCTCGACCTGACGGGCGACCGTGCGCACGGCGTTTACGTCGATGGTACGTTTGGCCGCGGCGGCCATAGCCGCTTGATTTTGTCGCACCTGGCCGATGACGCGCGCCTGATCGGCTTCGACAAGGATTTGCAAGCGATTGCCACGGCCGAACAGATCGCCGACCCCCGTTTCCAGATCGTCCATGACAGCTTTGCCACCATGACGGCCAGTCTGGCCGAACGCGGCGTGCAGCAGGTGGACGGCATTTTGCTCGACCTGGGCATCTCGTCGCCGCAGGTCGACGACGCGGCGCGCGGTTTCAGCTTCCGCAACGACGGACCGCTGGACATGCGCATGGATACCACGCGCGGCATCTCGGCGGCCGAATGGCTGGCCGTGGAAACCGAGCAGAATTTAGAGAAAGTGATACGCGATTATGGGGAAGAACGGTTTGCTTTTCAGATTGCAAAGGCGATTGTTGCTGGCCGGGCAGTCCAGCCAATTTCAAGCACACGACAGCTTGCCGGCATCGTGGCAGGCGCCGTCAAGACCCGCGAGAAGGGTAAGGACCCCGCTACCCGCACCTTTCAGGCCATACGCATTTTCATTAACAAAGAGCTCGAGGATCTCGAGATCGGTCTAAGCCAGGCGTATGCCTGCCTGGCGCCCGGCGCGCGCATGGCCGTGATCAGTTTTCATTCGCTGGAAGACCGCATGGTCAAGCGCTTCTTCGCCTCGAAGGCGAACGTGGAGCAGCCTGACCGCCGCCTGCCGATCCGCGCGGTCGACTTGCCGCAGCCGGAAATGAAGCTGATTTCGAAAATGAAGCCGTCCGACGCCGAGATCGAGGGCAATCCCCGTTCGCGTTCGGCCGTGATGCGCGTGGCGCAGCGTTTGCCCATTCCAGTTAGTGGCGGCGCCCGATGACTGGCAAGCTGTGTGTCGTGCTGTCGGCCCTGCTGGTGTGCTGCGGCCTGTCGCTGGTGAACGCGCAGTATCAGTCGCGCCACCTGCTGATCGACCTGGAACGCGCGCAAGCGCTGTCGCGCCAGCTCGACATCGACTGGGCGCAACTGCAGCTGGACCAGTCCACTTTGGGCAAGCATGAACGCATCGAATCGATCGCGCGACGCGACCTGAGCATGACGCCGCTGACGGCGGCGCGTACGCAATACCTGACGGAGGGCGAATAATGAAGTTGGGCGGTAATAGCAACGGCCGGGTGGCGGCATCGAAAGGCGTGCCATTCTCGAAGAACCCCGTACTGGCGGTGCGTCTGCCCGTCTGGCGTTCGCGCGTCGTGCTGTTCCTGCTGTTCTTCGCTTTCGCCGGCCTGGGGGCGCGCGCCCTGTGGCTGCAGGGCGTGTCGACGCAGTTCCTGCAAAAGCAGGGCAAGGCGCGCTATGAGCGCACGCTGGAATTGCCGGCCACGCGCGGCAAGATCACCGACCGCAATGGCCAGGTGCTCGCTTCGTCCGTCCCGGTGAAAGCCATCTGGGCGATTCCCGACGACGTGCTGCAGGCGTCACCGGAAAAAATCAATGCGCTGGCCGGCCTGCTGGAAATGAACGTCAACGAATTGCGCAAGAAGCTCGATTCGGACCGCAGCTTCGTTTACCTGAAACGCCAGGTCGAGATGGACGTGGCCGACAAGATATCCAAGCTGGGCATCGACGGCATCGACGAACGCAAGGAATACAAGCGCTTCTATCCGCAGGGCGAAGTGATGACCCACGTGGTGGGCTTTACCAACGTGGAAGACGTGGGCCAGGAAAGCATGGAACTGGCGCAGCAGAAAACCCTCGTCGGCACCACCGGCAGCCGCCGCGTGATCAAGGACCGCCTGGGCCACATCGTCGAAGACATCGGCTTCATCCACGAACCGCATGACGGCAAGGACCTGACTCTGTCCGTCGACAGCAAGATCCAGTACATCGCCTTCACGCAGTTGAAGGAAGCGGTGGAGAAATTCAACGCCAAGGCCGGCGGCGCCGTGGTGCTCGACGTGCACACGGGCGAAGTGCTGGCCCTGGCCAATTACCCGAGCTACGACCCGAACGACCGCCGCAAGCTCACGGGCCAGCAGCTGCGCAACCGCGTCATGACCGATACCTTCGAACCAGGTTCGACCCTGAAACCGATCACGGTCTCGCTGGCGCTCGACACGGGCCGGGTCAAGCCGGGCACGCTGATCGACACGGGCCCGGGCCGCTACACCATCGCCGACCGCACGATCACCGACACCAAGCCGCACGGCGTGATCAATGTCTCCGAAATCATCGAGATGTCGTCGAACATCGGCACCTCGAAGATCGCGCTGGGCATGCCGTCGCAGGAAATGTGGGAAATGTTTACCAAGGTGGGCTTCGGCCAGCAGCCGAAATGGGGCTTCCCCGGCGCCGTGGCCGGCCGTGTGCGTCCGTATAAATCGTGGCGCCCGGTGGAACAGGCCACCATGAGCTACGGTAACGGCATTTCCGTGTCGCTGATCCAGCTGGCGCGCTCTTATATGATGTTCGCGCGCGACGGCGACACGATTCCCCTGTCGTTCCAGAAGGTCAATGAACTGCCCGTGGGCCAGCAGGTGATCAAGCCGAAGACGGCCGCCGAAATGCGCGCCATGCTCGAACTCGTGGTCTCCGGCGCGCACGGCTCGGCCAAGCGCGCCCAGGTTGCCGGCTACCGCGTGGGCGGCAAGACGGGTACCGCCTATAAAGTGGAAAACGGCCGCTATGCGATGCCGCGCAAATACATCGGCTCTTTCGTGGGCATGGTGCCGATGTCGGCGCCGCGCTTCATCATTGCCGTGATGATCGATGAACCGACCGGCCCCGCCCACTATGGCGGCCAGGTTGCCGCTCCCGCTTTCGCGGCAATTGCGACCAACGCGCTGCGCGCGATGAACGTACCGCCCGATTCCTCCGTTACCGAAATTGTGGTCCCGGCCAACGCCGGCCCGGAGGCCATGTGAAGTCACTCATGACCATACAAGACATCAGTTTGTGGATCAAAACGGCTGCCCCGTCGGGGCAGCTGACGTCCGATTCGCGCCGCGTGCAGCGCGGCGACGTGTTTTTCGCCTATGCGGGCGCCACCGATTTCATCGGCGCCGCCATCGCGCAGGGCGCCGCCGCCATCGTGCATGACGCCGTGGAATGGAACGCCGCATGGAGCGTGCCGCACCTGTTGGTCAGCGACCTGAAACGCCTGGCCGGCCCCGTGGCGCATGCTTTTTACGGCATGCCCGACAGCGCCATGTTCAGCGCCGGCGTGACGGGCACGAATGGCAAGACCTCGTGCGCGCTGTGGCTGGCGCAAGCGCTGGCGCGCCTGGGTGTAACGTCGTCCGTCATCGGGACGTTGGGCGTGGGCCTGTGCAAGCCGCGCGGCGCCATTGAATTCGACGTCACCGGCTACACGACGCCGGACGCCGTGCTGCTGGCGCGCAAACTGGCCGCCATGCGCGACGCAGGCGCCAAGGCCGTTGCCATCGAAGTATCGTCGATCGGCCTGGACCAGGACCGCGCGGCAGGCATGCATTTCGACGTCGCCATGTTTACCAATCTGACGCGCGACCACCTCGACTACCATGGCGACATGGCGGCCTACGAGGCGGCCAAAGTCAAACTGTTCGACTGGCCCGGCCTGAAAACGGCCGTCATCAACCTGGACGACGCCATGGGCCTGCGCCTGGCGCGCCACGTGGATGGCAAGCTGTCCGGCGAATATCCGGTCATCGGCTACACCTTGCAGGATGCTGCAGCCTTGCCCGACTTGCCGGGTGTGCTGATGCTGCGCGCCAGCCAGTTCCGCAGCCGCAATGCCGGCACCGACTTCCATCTGGAATGCGCGCTGGGCGTGGCGCTGGTCAAGACGCAGCTGGTGGGCCACTTCAATATCAGCAACGCGCTGGCCGTGCTGGGCGCCTTGCTGGCGCACGGCACCGGCCTGCGCGCGGCCATCGACGGCATCGAATCGCTGCAGCCGGCCCCGGGCCGCATGCAGCAGGTGGGCGGCCAGGAAGCGCCGATGGTCGTCATCGATTACGCGCATACGCCGGACGCATTGGAAAAAACCCTGGCTGCCTTGCGCCAGGTGGCGCAAGAGCGGGGCGGCCAGCTGTGGTGCGTGTTCGGCTGCGGCGGCGACCGCGATCCGGGCAAGCGTCCGCAGATGGGCGCCATCGCGCAGCTGGCCGATCACGTGCTCGTCACCAGCGACAATCCGCGCAGCGAAGATCCGCACGCCATCATCGCGCAGATTGTCGCCGGCATGCGCGCAGACGGCCCGCAGCCGCAAGCCATCGAAGACCGCGCCGCCGCCATCCTGTCGGCCATCAAGCACGCGGCCAAGCCGGACGTGATCCTGTTGGCGGGCAAGGGCCATGAGCCGTACCAGGAAATCAAGGGCAAGAAACTGCCGTTCTCCGACGCCGACCATGCGCAGCTGGCCCTGTCCGCGCGCCTGACGATGATGAGGACGAACTGATGGATCGCCTCATGCATGCAAGCCTGACGGAACTGATGCCATCGCTGCAAGGCGCGCAGCTGACGGGCGACGCCGTTTTTGACGGCGTGTCCACCGACAGCCGCAGCGCCCCAGCCGGCTCGCTGTTCGTCGCCCTGCGCGGCGAGAGTTTCGACGCCCACGACTTCCTCGACCAGGTGGCCGCGCGCGGCGTCGCCGCCGTGGTGGTCGAGCGCCTGCCCGAAGGCTGGGACAGCGGCAAGGTGCCGGCCATCGTGGTGGCCGATACCCTGGCCGCGCTGGGCCGCATCGCCAACCATTGGCGCGGCCGCTTCAATTTACCCGTCATCGGCGTCACCGGCAGCAATGGCAAGACTACCGTCAAGGAGATGATTTCAGCCATCCTGGCGGCGGCCTTTGGCGAAGAGGGTCGGCTGGCCACGCGCGGCAACCTGAATAACGAGATCGGCGTGCCACTGACCCTGTTCCGCCTGAGCGAGCAGCATAAGGCGGCCGTCATCGAGATGGGCATGAACCATCCGGGAGAAATTGCCCGCCTTGCCGCGATTGCCGCGCCGACCCTGGCGATGGTCAACAACGCGCAGCGCGAACACCAGGAATTCATGCATACGGTCGAGGCGGTAGCGCGCGAAAACGGCGCCGCGCTGGCGGCCCTGGCAGACGACGGCGTGGCCGTCTGCCCGCATGGCGACGAATTCACTCCCGTGTGGCGAGAGCTGGCCGGCGCGCGTGCCGTCATCACCTTCGGCCTGTCGAAAGAGGCGGACGTCAGCTGTACGCACCGCGCGGCCGAGGATTTTGGCAGCGACCTGTTCGTCAGCGTGCGCGCGCAGGACGGCAGTCTGCGCCAGTTCTTTGTCGGCTTGCAGGCGGCCGGTGAACACAATGTGCGCAATGCGCTGGCCGCCGTGGCATGCGCCGTTGGCGCCGGCATCGCGCCGGAACACATCAAGCAGGGCCTGGAGGCGTTCGCGCCCGTGAATGGCCGTCTGCAGAAAAAACGTGCCGCCAACGGCGCCACCATCATCGACGACACGTATAACGCCAATCCGGATTCGGCGCGCGCGGCCATCGATGTGCTGGCGCAGGCTGCGGCACCACGCATCCTGGTGCTGGGCGAGATGGGCGAAGTCGGCACGCAGGGGCAGCAGTTCCACGAAGAGATCGGCGCCTACGCCGCCGCCAAAGGCATTGAACACGTGCTGGCGACGGGCGGCCTGGCGCGCCATCTGCTCAATCCGGCGCAAGCTGCCGCGAGCCAGGAATCAGGCACGGTCGTGGAGTATTTCGAACAGTTCGACGGTTTGCTGGCGGCGCTCGATGCGCATTTGTCCGGCCGTTCGGATGCAACCGTATTAATCAAGGGCTCCCGTTTCATGAAGATGGAACGGGCCGTGCAGCATTTGATTGGTTCAAACAACAATAACAAGGAAGCTCACTAATCATGCTGCTCTGGCTCGCTCATTATTTCCAGGACGACATTGGCCCATTGCGGGTCTTTAACTTCATTACGTTCCGCGCCGTCTTCGCCACCTTGACGGCGATCCTGATCGGCCTGTGCGCCGGTCCCGCCGTGATCCGCATGCTCACGCGCATGAAGGTTGGCCAGGCCGTGCGTACGGACGGCCCGCAAACGCATCTGAAAAAACACGGCACGCCCACCATGGGCGGTGTGCTGATCCTCATCGCCATCGGCATTTCCACCTTGCTGTGGGCCGACCTGTCGAACCGTTTCATCTGGCCGGTCTTGATCGTCACCCTGGGCTTTGGCGCCGTCGGCTGGGCCGACGACTACCGCAAGGTGGTGCACCAGGACCCGGAAGGCATGCGCTCGCGCGAAAAATACTTCTGGCAGTCGCTGATCGGCATCGTCGCCGCGTTTTACCTGGCGTTTTCGGTCTCCGTGTCGGAGCCTGACGCGGGCCACGTGTGGAATCTGATCTACGCCTGGGTGCAGTCGGGCTTCGCCATGGACCTGCCGCCGAAGGCCGACCTGATCGTCCCGTTCTTCAAGACCATCAGCTATCCGCTGGGCGTGTGGGGCTTCATCGCGCTGACCTATTGCGTCATCGTCGGCACCAGCAACGCCGTCAATTTTACCGATGGTCTCGATGGCCTGGCCATCATGCCGACCGTGATGGTCGGCACGGCCCTGGGCCTGTTCGCCTACCTGACAGGTAACGCCACGTATGCGCGCTACCTGTTCATCCCGCACATCCCGGGCGCCGGCGAACTGGTGATCTTCTGCGGCGCGCTGGCCGGTTCCGGCCTGGCCTTCCTCTGGTATAACACGCACCCCGCGAAAGTGTTCATGGGCGACGTGGGCGCATTGGCATTGGGCGGCGCACTGGGCACCATCGCCGTCATCGTGCGCCAGGAAATCGTCCTGTTCATCATGGGCGGCATCTTCGTTGTCGAAACGCTGTCCGTGATCATCCAGGTCGTCTGGTTCAAGTACACGAAGAAGCGCTATGGCGCCGGCCGCCGCGTCTTCCTGATGGCGCCATTGCATCACCATTTTGAACAAAAAGGCTGGAAGGAGACGCAGGTTGTCGTGCGTTTCTGGATCATCACCATGATGCTGGTGCTGCTCGGCCTGACCACCTTGAAGCTGCGCTGATGATGTACGACGCTAAAACCGCACTGGTACTGGGCCTCGGCGAATCGGGGCTGGCCATGGCCCTGTGGCTGGCCCGCAGCGGTGCTCTAGTCCGCGTGGCCGACACGCGCGAGGCGCCCGAGCGCCTGGCCGCGTTGCAGGCCGCCGTGCCGCAGGCACAGTTCATCGCCGGCGCCTTCACGGCCGACCTGCTCGATGGCGTCGATTTCGTTGCCGTCAGCCCGGGCCTGGCGCCGGGACGCGAACTGGCGCACATTGCGCCGGCCTCTGCTGAAAAAAATATCCCCGTGTGGGGCGAGATCGAACTGTTCGCGCAGGCGCTGGCCGCGCTCAAGGCGCAACGCGGCTATGCGCCGAAAGTCATCGCCATCACGGGCACCAACGGCAAGACGACCGTCACCAGCCTGGTAGGCCTGCTGTGCGAACGCGCGGGATTGGCAACGCGCGTGGCCGGTAATATCAGTCCGGCCGCGCTCGACGTGCTGCGGGAAGTGCTCGATGCCGAGCCTGCGCCGCAGCCCGTGGATGCGGAAGCTGAAGCGGCCGAACCCGTCGCCAGCACCTTGCCGCAAGCGTGGATTCTGGAATTGTCCAGCTTCCAGCTGCACACGACGTTCAGCCTGCAGGCCGATGCGGCCACGGTCTTGAATCTGTCGCAGGATCACCTGGACTGGCACGGCGACATGGCTGCGTATGCCGAGGACAAGGCGCGCATCTTCGGCGACGAGACCGTGCGCATATTGAACCGCGACGATGCGGCCGTCATGCACATGGCCGATCCGCTGACCGAGACGATCACCTTCGGCACGGGCGAACCGGTGGACGTGGACAGCTTTGGCCTGGTCAATGAACGGGGCATCTTCTGGCTGGCGCAAGCCGTGCCCAGCGAAGAAGTGATCGAGAAAAAGCGCAAGAAGAACGATCCGGCGCCGGAACCGGTGCCGACGATGGCCAGGAAACTGATGCCGGCCGACGCGCTGAAAATCCGCGGCCAGCACAACGCCTCGAATGCGCTGGCGGCGCTGGCCCTGTGCCGCGCCATCGGCCTGCCATTCGCCCCGCTGCTGCACGGTTTGCGCGAATACCAGGGCGAGCCACACCGCGTGGAGCTGATCACGGCAGTCAATGAAGTCGAATACTACGACGACAGCAAGGGCACGAACGTGGGCGCGACAGTCGCGGCCCTGTTCGGCCTGGGCAAGGCGTTTGGCGGCGCGGAACAGCGTTTGGTGCTGATCGCTGGCGGCGACGGCAAGGGACAGGATTTTTCGCCGCTGGCCGAACCCGTATCGCGCTATGTGCGCGCCGTGGTGCTGATCGGCCGCGATGCGCCTGCGCTGCGCGCGGCCCTCGAGCCGGCCGGCGTGGACATCGTCGATTGCAGCACCTTGCCCGAAGCCGTCAAGCGCGCCAGCAGCCTGGCGCTGGCCGGCGATGCCGTGCTGCTGTCGCCCGCGTGCGCCAGCCTGGATATGTTCAAGAACTATGCGCACCGCGCGCAGGTGTTTGTCGACGCCGTGCGCGACATCGCCCTGGAAAACGGACAGGATATCTGATGGCTTTCCAACTGCCCTTCAGCTTTGGTTCCGGCTCGGCTGCCAAGCCGCTGGATAGCCGCGCGCGGCAGTCGAAGATGATGGACTACGACAAGCCGCTGGTGTGGGTGGTCCTGCTGCTCATGTTGCTGGGCATGGTGATGGTGTATTCGGCGTCGATCTCGCTGTCGGATGCGCGCAAGTTCGCCGCCTACACGAACAATTATTTCGTCGTGCGCCAGGCGCTGTTCATCGGCGTGTCGATCATCGTCGGTGCGCTGGTGTTCCGCATCCCCGTCGCCACCTGGCAAAAGATCGCGCCATGGCTGTTCATCGGCACCCTGGTGCTGCTGGTGATGGTGCTGATACCGGGCCTGGGCGTGTCGGTCAACGGCGGTCGCCGCTGGCTGAACCTGCCGGGCCTGCGGCCGCAGCCGTCCGAGCTGATGAAGGTGGTGATGGTGCTGTACGCGGCCGACTACACGGTGCGCAAGCAGGAATACATGCACAAGCTGACCAAGGGCTTCATGCCGATGGCGCTGGCCGTGAGCTTCGTCGGCTTGCTGCTGCTGATGGAGCCCGACCTGGGCGCTTTCGGCGTGATCGTCTGCATCGCCATGGGCATTCTGTTTCTCGGTGGCGTCAACGCCATCTGGTTCGGCGGCATCGGCGCCATGCTGACGGCGATCTTCGTCACCATCATCGCTTTGTCGAAATTCCGCCGCGAGCGGTTTTTTGCGTATCTCGATCCGTGGCAGGAAGACAATGCGCTGAACAAGGCTTACCAGCTGACGCATTCCTTGATCGCCTTCGGACGCGGCGAACTGTTTGGCGTGGGCCTGGGCGGCAGCGTGGAAAAACTGCACTACCTGCCCGAAGCGCATACGGACTTCTTGCTGGCCGTGATCGGCGAGGAACTGGGCCTGGTCGGCGTGCTGATCGTGATCGGCATGTTCTACTGGATTATCAAGCGCGCGTTCGACATCGGCCGCCAGGCGATCGCCATCGACCAGACCTTTGCCGGCCTGACGGCGAAGGGCATCGCCATCTGGATCGGCGTGCAGACCTTCATCAACATGGGCGTGAACCTGGGCCTGCTGCCGACCAAGGGCCTGACCTTGCCTTTGATGAGTTATGGCGGCACGGGTGTACTGATTAACTGTATCGGCTTGGCGATTTTGCTGCGCATCGATTACGAAAACCGGATCCTCATGCGCGGAGGCCGGCTATGAACAACGTGACGAATTTGAAAACGACGAAAAGACTGATGATCATGGCAGCCGGCACCGGCGGCCATATCTTCCCGGGTCTGGCGATTGCGCAGACGATGCGCGCGCGCGGCTGGGAAGTGAGCTGGCTGGGCACGACCCACGGCATGGAGCAGGATCTGGTGCCGAAGAGCGGCATTCCCATGGACGCCATTGCGTTCTCGGGCATGCGCGGCAAGGGCCTGGCGCACACGGTCAAGGGCGGCTTCAAGATGCTGGCCAGCTTCTTTGCCATCCGCCGTTTCATCGCGCGCCGCAAGCCGGACGTGGTGATGGGCATGGGCGGCTACGTCACGGTGCCGGGCGGCCTGATGGCGCGCCTGAAGGGCGTGCCGCTGGTGCTGGTCAATGCCGACGCGGCGCTGCTGTTGTCGAACAAGACCCTGGTGCCGCTGGCGCAGCAGGTGTGCTTTGGTTTCCCTGCCGATTTCGGCAGCGCCGCCGGCAAGGCCGTCGTCACGGGCAATCCCGTGCGCGCCGAGATCCTCGCCATGGCGCCGCCGGCCACGCGCTTCGTGGGCCGCAGCGGACCGTTGCGCATCCTCGTGGTGGGCGGTAGCCTGGGTGCGAAAGCGCTGAATGACAATCTGCCTGCCGCGCTGGCGTTGATGCCGGAGGCCGAACGCCCGCTGGTGACGCACCAGTCGGGCAAGAAGAATATCGACGCCCTGCATGCCGCGTATGCGCAGGCGGGCGTGCAAGCCAATGTGGTCGACTTCATCGACGACATGGCCAGGGCGTATACCGAGGCCGACCTGGTGATTTGCCGCGCAGGCGCCATCACCCTGTCGGAATTGACGGCGGCCGGCGTGGCCAGCGTGCTTGTGCCGCTGGTGGCCTCGACCACCAGCCACCAGCGCGACAACGCGCAATGGATGGCAAAACAAGGCGCGGCGATTCATCTGCCGCAAACGGAAATGAGTGCGGCGTCGCTGAGCACATTGCTGGCGTCCTTGACGCGGGATACCTGCCAGCACATGGCGCAAGCGGCACTGGCAGCAGGCAAGCGCGACGCCAATGAGGCGATCGCACACGTATTGGAAAAACTGGCATGAGGTTAGCTCTGTGAAGCATAAAGTAAACAATATCCACTTTGTCGGCATTGGCGGCAGCGGCATGAGCGGCATCGCCGAAGTGCTGGTCAACCTCGGCTACAAGGTGTCGGGCTCCGACCTGGGCAGCAATGCGGCGACGCAGCGCCTGGCGAGCCTGGGCGCGACCGTCATGCTCGGCCACGCGGCGGAAAATATCGGCGACGCCGATGCTGTGGTCACGTCGGGCGCCGTCCCGCAAGACAATCCGGAAGTGGCGGCCGCGCGCGCGCGCAAGATCCCGCTGGTGCCGCGCGCCGTGATGCTCGGCGAGTTGATGCGCCTGAAGCGCGGCATCGCGATTGCCGGCACGCACGGCAAGACGACGACCACCAGCCTGGTCGCCTCCGTACTGGCGCAGGGCGGTCTCGACCCGACTTTCGTCATCGGCGGCCGCCTGACCAGCGCCGGCGCAAACGCCAAGCTGGGCTCGGGCGACTACCTGGTGGCCGAAGCCGATGAATCGGATGCTTCGTTCCTGAACCTGACGCCGATGATCGAGGTGATCACGAATATCGATGCCGATCACATGGACACCTACGAGCACGATTTCGAAAAGCTCAAGCAGGCCTTCGTGCAGTTCACGCACCGCTTGCCGTTCTATGGCCGCGCCATGCTGTGCATCGATGACCCGCACGTGCGCGCCATCATCCCGTCCGTCACCAAGCCCGTCACCACCTATGGGTTCGCGGAAGACGCGCAAGTGCGCGCCATCAATGCGCGCGCCGTGGGCCTGGAAATGCACTTCACCGTGCTGCAGGAAGGCTATCCGGACCTGGACGTGGTGCTGAACCAGCCCGGCATGCACAATGTGCAGAATGCCTGCTCGGCGATCGCCATCGCGCGCGAAATCGGCATCGCCGACAGCGCCACGCAGCAGGGCTTGGCCGAGTTCTCCGGCGTGGGCCGCCGCTTCACGCGCTATGGCGACGTGGCGCTGCCGAACGGCGGCAGCTTCGCGCTGGTCGACGATTTCGGCCACCATCCGGTGGAAACGGAAGTGACCCTGGCCGCCGCGCGCGCCGCCTATCCGGGCCGCCGCCTCGTGCTGGCGTTCCAGCCGCACCGCTACAGCCGCACGCGCGACCTGTTCGAGGATTTCGTCAAGGTGCTGGGCGCGCCCGACGTGCTGCTCCTGTCCGAAGTGTATGCGGCGGGCGAAGCGCCCATCGTCGCCGCCGACGGACGCGCCCTGGCGCATGCGCTGCGCGCGCGCGGCAAGATCGAACCGATTTTCGTCGAATCCATGAAGGACATGGCCGACACCATCATGAGCGTGGCGCGCGATGGCGACGTCGTGCTGACCATGGGCGCGGGTTCCATCAGCGGCATCCCGAATCAACTGACAACGTATCCATCCAACACTGTAAAGGCCTGATGTGAACCAAGCTTCAGCTATCGATGTAAAACAATTGGGCAAGGTCGGCGTCCTGTTCGGCGGCAGCTCGGCCGAGCGCGAAGTGTCGCTGATGTCCGGCACGGGCGTGCTGGCCGCGTTGACAAGCCGCGGCGTGGACGCGCACGCGTTCGACACGGGCGAACGCAGCCTGGCCGAACTGGCCGCTGAAAAATTCGACCGCGTTTTCATCGCGCTGCACGGCCGCTTCGGCGAAGACGGCAGCCTGCAGGGCGCGCTGGAACAGCTGGGCATTCCCTACACGGGCAGCGGCGTGATGGCTTGCGCGGTGGGTATGGACAAGATTTACACCAAGATGATCTGGCTGATGCATCAACTGCCGACGCCGAAGTACGCGGTGCTCGATGACAGCTCCGACCTGGCCAAGGTCGCTGCGGAACTGGGCTTGCCGCTGATCGTCAAGCCGCCGCATGAAGGTTCGAGCATCGGCATCACCACGGTCAACGAGGCATCGGCCTTCCAGGCCGCCTATGATATCGCCGCCGGCCTCGATGATTCGGTGCTGGCCGAGGAATTCGTCAAGGGACGCGAATTCACCGTCGCGATCCTGGGCACGGGTGCCACGGCGCGTGCGCTGCCGCCGATCGAGATCGTCGCGCCGCAAGGCAATTACGATTACCAGAACAAGTACTTCACGGACGATACGCAGTATTTCTGCCCGCCGCAGCTGGATCAGGCGATCGTGGCGGAGATGGAACGCATCGCCGTGGCAGCCTACCGCGCTCTCGGCTGCGAAGGCTGGGGACGGGTGGACGTGCTGATGCGCGCGGCCGACAGCAAGCTGTTCCTGCTGGAAGTCAATACCTCGCCCGGCATGACGGGGCACTCGCTCGTGCCGATGGCGGCGCGCGCGGTGGGCATCAGCTATGAAGACCTGTGCCTGGAAATCGTCGCTGGCGCTCGTCTGAAAATGCACAAGGGACAGCACTGATATGTGGCATGACGCTAAAAGCCTCAATACGACTGCCAACGGCTTGCTGGCCGCGGTTCTGGTCGTGTGCGTGGCCGCCGGCGTCTGGTGGGTATCGCAGCGTCCCATGTTCGACCTGCGCACGATCAAGGTGGAAAGCGCGGACGACAAGGGCCTGCGCCACGTGAATTACCTGACTCTGCGCAGCGGCACTTTGGGCCGCATCAAGGGCAATTTTTTCACGACCAACCTGGAAAGCGTGCGCGGCGTGTTCGAATCGGTGCCCTGGGTGCGCCGTGCCAGCGTGCGGCGCGAGTGGCCGAACCAGCTGATCGTGGCGCTGGAAGAACACGAAGCGCTGGGCACCTGGGGCGAGGATGGACGCCTGCTGTCAGTCAAGGGCGACGTGTTTACGGCGAATGTGGCCGAAGCCGAAGACGACCATGAATTGCCTGCGTTTGCCGGCCCCGATGGCAGCGAAAAAGAAGTATTGGCCACCTATGTGCAACTGGCGAAATGGTTTGCGCCGCTGAAGATGGTGCCGGAAACCCTGTCGCTGTCGAGCCGCTATGCGTGGACGGTGAAACTGAATAATGGCATGAGCGTGGCGCTGGGACGCGAGCAAAATCATACGACCCTGAAGGCGCGGGTCGACCGGCTGGTGGGCATCTATCCGCAGCTGGCGAGCCGGCTGGAAAATATCGACACGATCGATATGCGCTACCAGAATGGCCTGGCGCTCAGTTCCGCCGGCCTGGTGATACCGGCCGAAGGCAAGGATGGCAAGCCAGTGATCAAGAAGAAAAACAGCAGTCCGATTAAAAAACCGACTTAACTTAATAATTTATAGCCCATACATTAGGCGAAAGAAATGACAAAAGACGCGAAAAACCTGATCGTCGGCCTCGACATCGGCACCTCGAAAGTGGTGGCGGTGGTAGCCGAAGTGATGTCCGACGGGCGCCACGAAGTGATCGGGCTGGGCCAGCACGAATCGAAGGGCCTGAAAAAGGGCGTGGTGGTCAATATCGAGGCCACGGTGGAGTCCATCCAGCGCGCGCTGGAAGAGGCCGAGCTGATGGCCGACTGCAAGATCCGCAATGTCTACGCGGGGATTGCGGGCAGCCATATCCGCAGCTTCAATTCCAGCGGCATGGTGGCCATCAAGGACAAGGAAGTGACGGCGACCGACGTGGCGCGCGTCATCGAGACGGCAAAAGCGGTTAACATTCCGACCGATCAGCAATTGCTGCACACGGTGCCGCAAGAGTTCATCGTCGACAGCCAGGAAGACGTGCGCGAGCCTATCGGCATGAGCGGCATCCGCCTGGAGGTGAAGGTGCATATCGTCACCGGCGCCGTGTCGGCGGTGCAGAACATCGTCAAGTGCGTGCGCCGCTGCGGCCTGGAAGTATCGGACCTGATCCTGCAGCCGATGGCGTCCGCCGATGCGGTGCTCACGCCCGACGAGAAGGAACTGGGCGTGGTGCTCATCGACATCGGCGGCGGCACGACCGATGTGGCGGTATTCTCCGATGGCGCGATCCGCCATACGGCAGTCATTCCCATCGCCGGCGACCAGATCACCAACGACATCGCCATGGCCTTGCGTACCCCGACCGCGGAAGCGGAAGAAATCAAGATCCGCTATGGCGTGGCCAAGCAGGTCCTGGCCGACCCTGGCGAATCGCTGGAAGTGCCTGGCCTGGGCGACCGCGGCCCGCGCAACCTGTCGCGCCAGGCGCTGGCGGCAGTGATCGAGCCGCGCGTCGAGGAACTGTTCGCCATGGTGCACCAGGTGGTGCGCGAATCCGGTTACGAAGGCGTGCTGTCGTCGGGCATCGTGCTCACGGGCGGCACGTCCATCATGCCCGGCATGGTGGAAATGGCGGAAGATATTTTCCTGAAACCGGCGCGCCTTGGCACGCCCGAGTATCGGGGCCAGCTGGCCGACGTGGTGCGCAGTCCGCGCTATGCCACGGTATTGGGCCTGCTGCTGGAAGCGAAGAAGCAATACCTGCGCGGCCACATCGTGACGCGTCAGGACGGCTCGGTGAAGGCAGTCTGGCAGCGCATGAAGGAATGGTTTTTAGGGAATTTTTAAGGGCATGATTTACGCCCGGCAGTACAGGTTTTTTGGCAGCATCGCAGGTACACACACATAACTTTATTTTATATTTAACCGCAGTTTTCAATCTCCAGTTCTCCTACCAATATGAGGCCTGGCGCTTGGAAACCGCATCTGATAGGAGCACATCATGGAGTTCGATATGGTCGATAACACAGCTTTAGGTACCGTCATCAAGGTCGTCGGCGTCGGCGGTGCGGGTGGCAATGCAGTCCAACACATGATCAACAAAGGCATGTCGGGCGTGGAGTTCATTGCCGCCAACACCGACGCACAGGCCCTGTCGACATCGAAGGCCCACAACATCATCCAGATCGGCGATACCGGTCTGGGCGCCGGCATGAAGCCTGCCGTCGGCCGCCAGCTGGCCGAAGAGTCGCGCACGCGCATCGCCGATTCGCTGCGCGGCGCGCACATGGTCTTCATCGCCGCCGGCATGGGCGGCGGCACGGGTACGGGCGCCGCTCCCATCGTGGCCGAAGTGGCCAAGGAACTGGGCGCGCTGACGGTGGCCGTGGTCTCCAAGCCATTCTCGTACGAAGGCCAGAAGTGCATGGACATCGCCGACGAAGGTCTGGAGCAGCTGTCCCTGCACGTCGATTCGCTGATCATCATCCTCAATGAAAAACTGGAAGAGATCTACGAAGACGAAAGCATGCTGGAATGGATGCAGCACGCCGATGATGTGCTCAACAACGCGGTGGCCGGCATTGCCGAGATCATCAACGTGCCTGGCCATATCAACGTCGACTTCAACGACGTGAAAACCATCATGGGCGAGCAGGGCAAGGCCATGATGGGCACGGCGACGGCTTCCGGCGTCGACCGCGCGCGCATCGCCGCCGAACAGGCTGTCGCTTCGCCGCTGTTGGATGGCATCGATCTGTCCGGCGCGCGTGGCGTGCTGGTCAATGTCACGGCCAGCCGTGGCTTGAAAGGTAAAGAGATCAAGGAAGTCATGGCTGCCGTGCGCGCGTTTGCCGCGCCGGACGCGTCGATCGCGCAAGGTATCGCCTACGACGACGCCATGGGCGACGACATCCGCGTTACCGTGGTGGCCACGGGCCTGGGCCGCGCGAAGAAAAACATCCAGCTGGTACCGCAGCAAGTGCTGCGCACCGGCACCCACAACAGCCCGTTGACCCCGTCGGCTGCCATGGGTAGCGCGCAAGCGGCGACGACGACGGTTGGCGTGGCCACGCCGGCAGCCGGTTTCGACGGCATGAAGGCGCCGGCGGTATGGCGCCGCGAATCGGCTTCCGAGCAAGTGCGCGCGATGGAAAAGAATGGCATGGAGACGTACGATATTCCAGCCTTCCTGCGCAAGCAAGCCGATTAAGGTGATCTGATGTCAGTAAAGATGACGGCGGCCTGAGGGCCGCCGTTTTTTTTGCCGGTTTTTGACTTTTGCCTTTGCCTTTCCGGCCATTTTCTGCACAAATACGACAAGTCAGGCATACTATCGCGCAGTGTCGGCATCATGCCGGCAGAACCCTCAACCGACAGTACACAAGGAGTCAACATGACCATCAAGATCGGCGACACCCTGCCAGAAGGCACCCTGGCCGAATTCATCGAAAGCGAAACCGAAGGTTGCGCACTGGGCCCGAACACGTTCAACGTGCAAGACCTGGTCAAGGGCAAGAAGATCGCCATCTTCGGCCTGCCAGGCGCCTACACCCCGACCTGCTCCGCACAGCACGTGCCAGGCTACGTGCAGCACGCTGCCGACCTGAAAGCCAAGGGCGTCGATGAAATCTGGTGCATCTCCGTCAACGACGCGTTCGTGATGGGCGCCTGGGGCCGCGATCAGAAAGCCACCGGCGTCGTGCGCATGATGGCTGACGGCAATGCCGCCTACAGCAAGGCGCTGGGCCTGGACGCCGATTTCTCCAAGCACGGCATGGGCACGCGCTCGCAGCGCTACTCGATGCTGGTCGACAATGGCGTCGTGACGCAATTGAACGTCGAGCAAGGCGGCAAGTTTGAAGTATCGAATGCCGAGACACTGCTGGGCCAGCTGGCTTAAATAAGCGGTAGGCCGACGTGCGGCGTTCGCATCACGTTTGCTCTGGCATTGTTGGATTACGCGCTGCGCGCTAATCCAACCTACGCGTTAATCCAACGTACGCAAAAAAAACGGCGCCATCGGCGCCGTTTTGACGTTTACTGTACCGACGGTTTCGTTGCCTCGAACATGGCCGCATCGATGCTGAACGAATAATCGTCCTGCAGCGCGAAATATCTTCTTGCTTCCTCGGGTGCGCCATCGAAGAGGTTGCGGATGGCCGCCACTCTTTCGCTTGGTGTGCGCATGCGCGCCACCCACTCGTCGAACTGCATCGTCAGTTTCCACACGCTGCGCAAGCTGTGCGTGAATCCCGCGTTATTGAATTTGGCGCCCCATTCGCAGGTGCGGTAGTCGCGCACGTGGGAAGCGTCGCGCAGCATTTCCACGGCCTGCAAGGTGCTGTCGTACAGGGCTGTCTTGGGCGCGACGATGTCGATCACAAGCAAGGTGCCGTTCGGGCGCAGCACGCGCCACGCTTCTGCCAGGGCAGCGGCAACGTCGTTCCAGTGGTGCGCGGAAAAGCGCGTGACGACCATGTCGAAGCTGGCGTCGGCAAACGGCAGGCGCGCCACGTCGCCCTGTTGCGTGCTGATGTTGTGCAAGCCGCGCTGCGCCTTGGCGTGGTCGACGACGTCGAGCATGGGCTGCGCCAAGTCGTAGGCGACCACCGATTGCGCCACGGGGGCGACGGCAAAGCTGGCGTGGCCGGCGCCGCAGCCCAGGTCCAGGACGGCGGGCTTGCCGTGGCGGCGTGCGCATTCCTGCATCAGCACCAGGTCGGCGCCTTGCGCGTGTACGGCGCTGCTCAGGTAGGCATTGGCCGTCTTGCCAAACTGTTCGGTAACGACATCGTGCTGCTGCATGGTTTTCTCCTGTTGATGGGTGAGTTCCTGCAGAATAGGGATAAAATTATCCTGTAACAAGACCATAAGTTATACTGGTATATCCACTACCATGCATCCATGCCATGTCGAATAAACTTGCTGAATTCATCCGCGCCCGGCGCGAAGCCGTCACCCCCGCCATGGCTGGCTTGCCCGGTGGCGGACGGCGGCGCACGCCGGGCTTGCGGCGCGAAGAGCTGGCGCAGCTGTGCGACGTCAGCCCCACCTGGCTGACATGGCTGGAGCAGGGACGGCCCGTGTCGGCCTCGGCCAAGATGCTGGCCCGCCTGGCGCAGGTGTTGCAGCTGAGCGCGGCCGAGCGCGCCTATCTGTTCGAGGTGGCCGACAAGCATGACCCCAGCCATGGGACAGGCGAGGGCGCGGGGCCTGCCAGCGCCGAACTGGCCGCCATCGTCGCCGCCATCGACGCGCCCGCGTACATCCTCGACCGCGAGTGGAACGCCGTGGCGTGGAACGGGGCCGCGTCCACCTTGTTTGCGGGCTGGCTGCAGGCCGGGGAGGGCGCGCCGAACCAGCTGCGCTTCATGTTCCTCGATGCGGCTGCGCGCGAGCTCGTCATCGGCTGGCCCGAGCGGGCGCAGCGGCTGGTGGCGGAGTTCCGCGCCGATATCGGCCGGCAGGCGGACCAGGCGCCGCTGGCCGGCCTGATCGCGGAACTGGCCGGCGCCAGTGCGCAATTTCGCCAGTGGTGGGGCGCGCAGCAGGTGCAGGGCCGCGATGGCGGCTTGCGCCAGTTTCAGCATGCGCAACAGGGGCTGCTGGCATTCAACCAGGTGACCTTGCACCTGGCGCGCCAGCATGAACTGAAGCTGGTGATGCTGTTGCCTGTGTCGTAGACGTCACTCGCGTGCTTGCCAGGTCCCGGCGTGCTCGTGCCGCTCTGCACCTGCAATGCGCGCTTGCATGGCTGCTGTCATGTGGACATTGCGCTGTGCGTCAACCATCAGCACTTCTTTCAGGTCGAGTTTTTCCGCCATCGCTTGCCAGTCTTTGGGGCCGGTGATGAACAGCGGTTTGGAGTGGCCGTCCGAGCGCAGGCCAGGGTCGCGGCCGCCGCTGGCGATGATGGTGACCGAAGCGACCAGATCGATCGGATAGCCGCTGCGCGGGTCGATGATGTGCGGGCGGCGCTTGCCGTCCTTCATGAAGTAGCGTTCATAATCACCGCTGGTGCCGATCGCTTCGTTGTCGCGCAAAGCGATCTGCGCCACTGTCCCGGCGCCACGCGGATCGCGGATGCCGACCTGCCACGGTCGTTCACCGGGCTGGCCGATGGCGATGACGTTGCCACCGATGTTGACCAGCGCCGCCTTGACGTGCGCGTTGCGCAGCAGCGCGGCGGCACGGTCGAGCGCGTAACCTTTGGCGTAGCCGCCGAGGTCGATCATGACGGCAGGGTTGACGCTGCTGATGATGTTGCCGTTGTAGCGCAGGTCGGACAGCGATGGCCGCGCGTCGACCCAGCGCTTGATCTCGGCGGCCTGCGGCCCCTGCGCGTCGCTGTCATTTTTTTGGAAGCCCCACAGCCTTATCAGGTGCCCAATGGTGGGGTTGAACAGCAGGCCGGAACGCACTGACAGCTTCTCGGCCGATTTTAGCAGGCCGACCATTTCAGCGTCGGCGCGCAATGGCTCGCCTTTGGCGATGCTGTCGTTGAGGGCGGTGAGCATGCTTGGCTCCCACGCATGGAATTTACGGTGCAGGCGATCGAATTCTTTCAATACCTCGGCGCCAAGCAGGTCGGCGCGCTGTTGCGAACCACCGTAGATGGTGATGTCGACCGTGGTGCCGAACACGTGGCCCCGGGTTTTGTAGAGGCGTTCCTCGCCGGAACAGGCAGTCAGGAACAGCAGTAGCGCCAGCAGCGTGCGGGTGAACATGGTATGTCTCCGGGTGTGGCCGCCGCGCGCAGGCGGCGGCCAGCAGTCTTAATTGCTCTTGGCGACCATGTAGTCGACCAGTGCTTTCATTTCATCATCCTTCAGGCCTGGATTGCCGCCGCGTGGCGGCATCATTTTCACGCCGTTGATGGCACTCAGGTACAGCGCCGGCTTGCCTTTGGCGATACGCGGTTTCCATCCCGCCTTGTCGCCAACCTTGGGCGCGCCCATGATGCCGGTGCCGTGGCAGGCCAGGCAGGTGGTGGAGTAGGTTTTCTCAACCTTGGCGGCGTCCGGCGCGGCGGCAGCGCTGGTGGCAGAGGTGATGGCTGCCAGCATTGCTGCCAGTGCAAGTAGTTTCTTCATGGTCTGTCTCTTTTCAAAAGTAAGTCGGCAAATGCCGGGGTAAAAACGGACCGGCGCTTTCCGCCGAACGGCAATGCCGGCCCAGGCGGTGGTGCTTCAATGCGCCATGGCGTGCGTCGGCATGGCGCCGCTGGCTTCGTTCAGCAGGGCCGGCGTTATCTGGTTGAAGCGCAGCACGCGACCGCCTTCCTTGCGAACAAACGCTTCCGCGTCTACCTGCCGGCTGAACGAGGCGATGGCCGGGCCCATCGAGCCCTGCGCCTTGCTGCCTAATACATAGAGCGCGTCGTGTGCCCCGATCCAGTGGCCTTGCGGCTGTTGCCAGTTGGCGCTGCCCATGTCCTGTACGTAGAAGGCGCTGGTGGCGCGACGCTGTTCCGGCGCCAGCATTTCGCCGAGCAGTTCTTTTACGTCACAGAAGTAGCTGGTCTTGCCGTCGGCGAAGCGAACCTGCGCTTTCGGCCCAGGGAAGTCGCGCAGCAGCATGCCGTCCAGCGCACACGCGGCTTCGTCGGACGGATCAATGGCTGGCAGGTTGGTGGCGCTGTACGTGCAGGCGGCCAGCGCAAGGGTGGCCAGTGTGGCCAGCGCGCTCCTGCGCAGGTGGAAAATAGTCATGAAAATCTCCTGAGTGCGATAGAAAACGGTAAAAAAATCCAGGCCAGCATCACGCCCGACAGCAGCGCCGGGTGGGTCCAGCCTTGCGGCATCACGGTGGCCAGGCCATACATGGCTTGCGCCTGGTCCGAGCTGAACACGTTCAGCAGGCGAAATACGTCGGCCGGGTTCAGCATCAGCATGGCGGCGAACAGGCCGCTACCGAGCTGGCCCTGGCTGAGCACCATCACCCCCATCAGCAGCAGGTCGAACACCAGCACGAACAGGAACCACAGCGCCAGTGCAATGCCGCTGGCGCGGACGCGGTCGCGGGTGCTGACCGATACCAGCATGGCAATGCTGAGGAAGGCCAGTCCCATCAGCACGGCGCTGGCGACGAATTGGGCGTAGCGCCAGCCCTCGGCCACAGTCAGTTGCGAGAACAGCGGCAGCAGGCCGGCGCCAAAGCCGATCGCAGTGGCGCTGGTGAGCGCCGCCGCCAGGCCGAGATATTTACCGAGCAGCACTTCCAGCGGCGTCACCGGCATCGACAGCAGTAGTTCCAGCGCGCCGCGCTCACGCTCGCCGACAATCGCGTCATAGCCGAGTATCAGCGCGATCAGCGGCACCAGATAGATCACCAGGCTGGACAGGCTGGCGATAGTGGCGTCGATGCCGTGGAAACCAACCTGTCCCTGCTGGGCTGCGCCGAAGTAGGCGATGGCCAGCGCGAAGAAGGCAAACACCAGCGCCACGGCCAGCACCCAGCGGTTGCGCAGCCGGTCACGCCATTCTTTTGCGGCCAGCACGCCGACCTGGCGCCATTCAATGCGTGCGCGCATGGGTGCCTCCGTAGCCGAGAAACACTTGTTCCAGTGTCGATTCCTGAATCGCGATGTCGTCGGCACAAGCAGCCAGCTGGCGCAGCACCGCCATCTTGTCGGCCCTGACGCAGCGCACGTGCAGCTGTTCGCCATGCACCTCCAGCGCCAGC
Source organism: Janthinobacterium aestuarii (assembly GCF_051380835.1). Lineage (NCBI taxonomy): Bacteria > Pseudomonadati > Pseudomonadota > Betaproteobacteria > Burkholderiales > Oxalobacteraceae > Janthinobacterium > Janthinobacterium aestuarii. The sequence goes on along the minus strand of NZ_JBNYXU010000009.1, from coordinate 35,464 downwards.
TCCAGCGGCAACGCGGCCAGCGCCACGCGCACGCCCGCCTGCAGCGCAGGCGCAATCGTGGCGGTAATGGTCAGCATCCGGGGCGCATGGGTACCCGTCCGCAGCTGCCTCAGCGTGCCTTGCGCGGCCACCGTGCCGCCTTGCATGATGAGCAGCTGGTCGACCCGGTGCTCGATCTCTGCCAGGATGTGCGAGGTGATGACGATGGTGGCGCCGCGTTCCTGCGCGGTGCGCAAGATGGCGTAAAAGTCGGCGATGCCTTGCGGGTCCAATCCGTTGGTCGGCTCATCGAGGAAGATCAGGTCCGGCTCGCCCAGCAGAGCCTGCGCCAGGCCGAGCCGCTGGCGCATGCCCTTGGAGTACGCCTGTACCGGCCGCGCGGCGGCATGCGTCAGGCCCACCAGGTCGAGCAACGGTGCGCAAGCAGCGCGCGCAATGTGCTTCAGGTCCGCAAAAAAGTGCAGTACTTCCTGGCCACTCAGGTTATCGTAGGTGAGAAAACTTTCCGGCAGATAGCCGACGCGCCGGCGCGTCTGGCGAAAGGCAGGTTCGGCCGCGTTCTGACCCAGTACGTGCAGCGTGCCGGCGCACGGCGTGATCAGACCGAGCATCAGCTTGAATAGCGTGCTCTTGCCGGCGCCATTGTGGCCGATCAGGCCGAACATGGCGCCATGGGCGATGTCAAAGCTGACGTCCTGCAGCACCGTGAGCGCGCCGTAGCGATGCCGGATGCCGTGCAGGCTGACGGCGGCTTCAGTTGTATTCGATGCGGGGAGCGATGTCATTCCATTTCTTCCAATTCTGTGAGAGCGGGCGCATGCGCGGATGGCGGTCGACTACACTTGGCGCGCGCAGCAGCGGAAACTGGTGCGCGGCAAAGCGCAGCGTCTGCAGCGCGGGGCTGGCGCCGAGCAGCTTGAGCAGCGGGTATTGCCAGTTCAGACGGTCAACCAGATCGTTCGCTTCATACGCCAGGTCACCCTGGCCGTCGGCGTTCTGGTCCCAGCCGTTGTAATTGCTCCAGTAGTTGCCTTCCTGCTTGCCCCATTCGACATCGCGCGCGGCAACAAAGCGCACCTGCTCCTGGTTGCCGATGAAGTCGTTGCCGTCGACTTGGTTGTTCGACGAGCCGGCCGACAGGTGCACGCCGGTGCGGTTATTGATGATCAGGTTGTGGCGCAGCGTGTTGTACTCGGCGTCATAGATGAAAAAACCCCGGTCGTTGCCGGCCACCACGTTGTCTTCGATCAGCGAGTCCTGGATGGTGCGCAGCATGATGCCGTGATCGGTATGGCCCCACGCGATATTGCGGCGCACGGTCAGGCTGCGCACCTCCATCAGCGCCAGCCCGGCCCGGCTCAGATATACCTCGTTGTCTTCCCAGATACTGTGGTGGGTGTTCATGTAGTGCGTGCCGTAGCGGACATGGTGGATGCGGTTGTGGCGAAATTGCGCGTCGCGCGAAACGTCGACATAGATGCCGTCGCGCGTGCCGCTGATTTCGTTGCCGGTGACGCGCGCTCCGCGCGTGTCGTACACCTGGATGCCATTGCCGCGCTGCGCCGATTGCAGGTCGCGCCGGCCGGTGATGGTGTTGTTCAGCAAGCGCGCATCGTCAACGCCTTGCAGCCAGATGCCGAACAGGTTGGCGACCAGTCGACAGTTGTTGATCTGCACGCGATGCGCGCCAGGCACGATATAAATGCCGGCGTTCTGCGCAGTGAGGTCCGCGCCGCTGTCGATCACGATCAGGCCGATCAGGGTGACGTCGGGGGCGGTGATGCGGATGGTGTCGCCGTGTCCTCGGCCGCTGATGGTGGGGTGGCTGCGCCCTTGCAGCGTCAGCGCCTTGTCGACCAGCACGTGTTCGTTATATCTGCCGGGTGCGATCAGCAGTGTGTCGCCTTTCTGCGCACTGGCGATGGCCGCATTGATCGACGTGCCGGGCGCCACTTCCAGCACGGCGGCGGCCAGGCCCGGCCCATAGCCGGCCAGTATGAGTGCCAGCACCAGCGCGCGCATCAGCGCCAGCAGGGCGGAAGGCGCCAGCATCATGCGTCTTCCTTGCCTTGCGACGGCAGCGTTGAGCGCAAGCTGTCGAGCGTAACGAAGTAGCCGTCGGCGCCGATACGCGTCAGCGCTTCGCCCTTGGCAGTGCGCCGCTTGCGCTCTTTCACCAGGGGTGGACAGGCGTGATCGTCGTAGTACATCACCATGCAGTCCAGACACAGCATGCATTCCATCTGGTCGATTTTGCCTTGGCTGTCGATGGCGTGCGAGCCGCAACCGGCGGCGCAGGCGTGGCAGCTGGTGCATTCTGCCTTGCGCTTCAGACCGAACAGGCGGAACTTGCCGGGCAGCGCCAGGCCCGCGCCCATCGGGCACAGGTATTTGCAGTAAGGGCGCTCGCTGAACAGCGACAGGCCCAGAATGGCGCCGATAAAGAGCCAGAATGGCCAGCTGCGGTTCCATACGCCGACCAGGAAAGTGGTCTTGAAGGGTTCGATTTCGGCCAGATGTTCGGCCGTCTCCATTGAGAACAGGGATACGCCGATCAGGCCGAAGAAGATGGCGTACTTCAGCCAGCGCAGCTTGTCGTGCAGTGGTTTTGGCAGCAGTTTCTGCCAGCGTTTCAGGCCGATGGCGGAACCGAGTTTCAGCATCAGGTGCTGCAGCGAGCCGAATGGACATAACCAGCCGCAGAACAGGCCGCGTCCCCAGATCAGCACCGTGATGATGATGAACCACCAGAACAAAAAGATGAACGGATCGGACAGGAACAGCTCCCAGCGCCATTGATGGATCAGCGAATGGAGCCAGGTCATGATCTGCGTGATGCTGGGCTGCGCCTTCAGGTAGAAGCCGATGAAGCCGGCGCTGATGAGCCACAGCACCAGCCGCGGCCAGCTGATCAAAGGCTTGTGCTTGCGCGTCGATGCACGCACCAGCCGGTCGCGTCGTGCGTACCAGATGGCGGTAAACAACAGGGTGGCGACGAAGAAGCCGATCTTTGGCAGCCCGCCCAGCCAGATGTTTTGCCATGCCGGGCGCGCCGTCACCACTTTCGGATGGCCGCCTTCCAGATAGCGGGCCGGCAGCCAGTATGTCTGGTCGTAGTGGGTGAAGGTCTTGGCGCCTTTGGCGTCCAACTGATTGACCAATAGCGTCAGCGTCCACGGCCACGCCGGATTGAAGTGCTTCGAGCGGACGATGAAGATGCCCGACTCGCGATAGTGGGGCACATCGCTGGGCTGCAGGTGGTACAGGTTGAGGTAGTCGGTATCGCGGAAGGTGTAGGTTTCAGGATCTTGCCGCACCTGGATGCGGTCGTAGATGCCGCCGCGCACAAAGCCCGAGCCCTTGAACGAGGTCTGGCCGCTGGCGATGACGAAGATCGCATGCTCGTCCGGCTTCAGGTCGCGCATCAGGCGCTGGTAGTTGTCCTCGCCCAGCAGGCTGTTGCCCAGCGTCGGCGTGTTGAGGTAGCCGAAGTAGAGGTCGATGTAGTCGCCGCGCGCGCTGTCGGCGCCGACTTCGCGCGCGGTGATCGTCAGGCGGCCGACCGAGCCCTCGTCGGCCAGCTTGCCCCAGTTGAGGCGCTCGTCGAGCGGCGTGAAGCGGGCCGGCGGGCGCGCCGCCGCAGTGAAGATGCCGACCTGGCGGCCGATCTCATAGGCGCTGCGGGAAATCACCTGGTTCTCGGCGATGGCGGTCACGGTTGCGCCGCTGATCGCGTCCAATCCCACACTGCCATCGCCGCCACGGCCAATTTCCAGCCTGGCGTCACCGCGCAGGCCGACATATTGTCCGATGAACTTGAGCAGCGCCGATTCCGGTATGCCGGCCAGCAGGATCGGTTCGGAATGCTTGATCACGCGCACGCCGGTAATGATGCCTGCGGTGTCCATGCCGATCAGTGTAATGACCGGCTTGCCGGAATAGGCGGGAATGTCTACCACGTCGGTTGACAGGAAAACGTAGCCAACGAGCTTGCCGCCGGCGTCCAGCGCTTGCACATAGCGTGGAGAACCCATGCGCTGCGAGAAACGCTGCGCTTGCGGCATCACGTCGCGGCAGGCGGCATGCGCGCACAGGTCGGCGCCGTGCAACAGTTCGGAGGAAAGTTCAGCGTCGTAGATGTTGGCGGCGGCTACAGGCGGCGCCAGCATGGCCAGCAACATCAAGCACGACGCCAGCGAATTGAACAAGGTTATTAAAATAGTCGTCATGAGAATATGCCATGCCGGCTGACGCATCAGCTGGCATGGACTTGCGAAACAACTCAGGCTTCAACCAGGAAACGGCTACGCATTTCCAGATGCAGGGCGTGGCAGAAGTGCGTGCAATACAACCAGAACGCACCGGCGTGATCGGCCTTGAAAGTGACCGACTTGGTTTCCTGCGGATTGACGATAAAGTTGATGTTGTACGTCGGGATGGCACAACCGTGGGTCAAATCTTCGACCTTGTCGTAGTTGGTCAGGGTGAGCGTGACTTCATCGCCTTTTTTGACCTTGATGACCGGCATGCTGAACGCCGGCGCTTGCGACATCAGACGCGCATGCACCTTGTTGCCCTTGCGCTCGATGCCGGCGTTTTCCGGCGTGACGGCATTCGGGAAGTCGGTCATGGTGTAGATCTGGCGCGTCTTCACCACGTCGCGGCGCACGATAATGCCATCGTGCGGCTCCGGGTAGGCAGTGTGATCGGCTATCAGCTTCATGCTGGCGCCGCTGATGTCCACCAACTGTTCGGTTTCAGGATGCAGCGGGCCGACTGGCAGGAAGCGGTCCTTGGAGAACTTGTTGCCGGAGTTGAGGTATTTGCCGTCAGCTTCCCTGGTCTCACCCATCGATGAGTAGTTATGGCCCGGCTGGTAGTGCACGTCCAGCTTCTCGATGATGACCTTGGCGTTCTTGTCTCCCTTGAACTGGGCAATGGCTGCATCCACATTCCATTTGACGGCTTGGCTGTCGAGGAACAGCGAGGTATAGGCGTTGCCCCTGCCGTCGAAGGCGGTGTGCAGCGGGCCAAGACCGATTTCCGGTTCGGCCACCACGGTGTCGCGCGGATCCTTGACGTTACCGTCGAACCATTGCAGCACCTTGCTCAATTCAATCACGGTGGCGGTCGGCGACAGCTTGCCGGAGCAGACGAAGTATTTTCCGTCCGGGCTGGCGTTGACGCCATGCGGGTTCTTGCTGACCGGGACGTACAGCGAGATCGCGCTTTTCGGATCGGCGTTGGCGGCCTTGCGGCCATCGACCACGGGGACCTTGGAACTGCCGATGGTGGTGAACTTGCCTGCCTTGACCAGGGCCTCGACGCGTTCGATATGCAGGAACACGCAGGCATCACGCTCGGCCGCCATCATGCCGTTCAGGTCGGCGGCGTTTTCCACGTTGTACTGGTTGCAGGCGGCCAGCTTGCCGTCGTACGAGGTGGCGCACAGATCCATATTGCCGTCAACGCGCACCTGCCACATCACTTCCATGGTCTCTGCGCTGACGCAGCTGAACAACGCACCCCACTTGTCCGGATCGTCCAGGTCGCGGCCGTCGTTCGGCAGCGGGATATGGAATTCGGCGCCGCAGAACACGCGGGTGGTGTAGTCAATCTTCTGGTCGACCGGATCGCGCTTGTCAGGGAACAGGCCGTGGAAGCCGGCCACATTCGGCAGTTCGGTGATCTTGTCGCATTCCATGGTGTCCATGCGGATGCGCGCCACGCGTGAATGCAGCTTGTCGTTGATGAACAGCCAGCGGCCGTCATAAGTGCCGTTCTTGTAGCTGCCGTGGACGTGGTGGGTGTCGCCGGTGATGTATTTCAGCGTGCCGTCGGGCTTGGTGCCGATGATGGCTTTCGATTCATTGGTAATACCCCAGCCAACCATGCAATCGACGTTGAACACCGGGATGCGCTTGAGCGTGCGCCCGGAAGGCAGGCCGAGCACCCGCGCTTCGCCCGAATGGCCGGAACTGATGAAAGCATAGTAGTCGTCCAGCTGGCCTGGCGCGATCTCGGTGCCATGGTGTGCGGCCGGTGCGGCAGCGCTCTTGCCGCCGGCGGCAACTTCCTCCTTGCAGCCGGCCAGGCCCAGCGTGACGCCGGCCAGGCCCAGCGCGGCGCTCTTGCCGAGAAAGCCGCGGCGGCTCGACTGCGTGTCGTTGGTGGTATCTATCTTCTTGCTGTCCATCTCTCGTTCTCCATCGTTGCAAAATTATAAACAAGCATTTTATATGCATCTTTAAAAAAAACGATGACGTAGATCAAGCATTTCAGGCACCGCCGCCGCGATTGCAGCAGTACTTGATCCAGGCACTGTTTTCGTCGTCGACTCTGATGAGCTGGCCAGTGTCGTCTGCGATGGCCGCATCAGCTGGCCGGCTTGCTATAATCAACCCAGGCAGCGCCTCCGCTGTGCTGGCTCCGGACGTCGCCATAATGACGTTCCCAGTGGTCCGCCCCGGACCGGTCGTCAAGGAGCTTTCCCTGTCTTCTCGTCAAGAAAATCTGCACAGCATCTATGCGATGCTGATTGCGGTCGCCATGTTCTCGTGCATGGATACCGCCATGAAGCTGCTGTCTGCCCATTATCCCGCCACGCAGGTCACGGCGATGCGCTCGCTCAGTTCGTTGCCACTGCTGTGCGGCTACATGCTGTACCGCGGTGCGTTCAAGGGCATCTTCCGCATACGCTGGCCGATGCACCTGTTGCGCGCCGCACTCGGCATCGCCATGCTGACTACCTTTGCCTTCGGGCTGAAGTCGCTGTCGCTGGCCGAGGCATATTCGATCTTCTTCATTGCGCCGGCTTTGATCACGGCGCTGTCGGTGTGGGTGCTGAAGGAGCACGTGGGCCGCGGGCAGTGGGTGGCCATTGGCGTTGGCCTGCTGGGCGTGCTGGTGGTGCTGCGCCCCGAAGGCACCGGCTTCCTGTCGCTGGGCGGGCTGGCGATTCTGGTGGCAGCTGCCTGCTACGCCGTGTCGGCCATCAGCGCGCGCGTGTTGGCGCGCACCGATAGCACCGAGGCGATGATGTTCTGGCTGCTGACGCTGATGTCGATCGGCGCAGTAACGCTGGCGTGGAATATCTGGGTGCCTGTGCGTGCCGAACACGGCTCGATCTTGCTGGTGCTGGCGCTGTCAGGCTTCTTCGGGCAGTTGGCGATCACCAAGGCCTTCAGCACCGGCAAGGCGTCAATCGTGGCGCCGTTCGAGTATACGGCGCTGGCCTGGGGCGTGGCGATTGACTGGCTGCTGTGGCAGGCGCTGCCGGATCGCTATACCTTGCTTGGCGCGGGGATCATTATCGCCAGCGGCATCTACCTGGTGCGGCGCGAGGCGGTGCATGTGGAAAGTGAGCATCCGTAGCATTTCTTTGCCGGTCAGCATTCCACGCCGCAACTGGATATAATCGTGCCATGTTAAAACAACGCACCATCAAACAACAGGTCCGCACCATCGGTGTCGGTTTGCACTCCGGCACCAAGGTCGAGCTGATCCTGCGTCCTGCCGCGATCGACACGGGTATCGTGTTTCGCCGCATCGACCTCGACCCCATCGTCGAGTTTCCCGCCAGCGCCATGGCCGTGGGCGACACGCGCATGGCTTCCGTGCTGATCAAGGATGGCGCCAGGGTGTCCACCGTGGAGCATCTGATGTCGGCGGCGGCGGGCCTGGGGATCGACAATATGTATATCGACGTGAATGCGGAAGAAATTCCCATCATGGACGGTTCCGCCTCGTCCTTCGTCTACCTGCTGCAGCAGGCTGGCGTGGAAGAGCAGCAGGCGGCGAAGAAATTCATCAAGGTCATCAAGCCCGTGGAAGTGCGTCACGGCAAGGGTGACGCGGAGAAATGGGCGCGCTTGTCGCCATACGACGGCTTCAAGCTTGATTTCTTCATCGAATTCAACCACCCGGCCGTCGATGGCACGATGCAGCGCGCCTCGGTCGACTTCGGCGACGTGTCATATGTGCACGACGTGGCGCGCGCGCGCACCTTCGGTTTCATGCAGGATGTGGAAAGCTTGCGCGGCATGGGCCTGGCCCGTGGCGGTTCGCTGGAAAACGCCATCGTCATGGACGAGTACCGCATCCTCAATGCGGATGGCTTGCGCTATGAAGACGAGTTCGTGCGCCACAAGATCCTTGACGCCATCGGCGACCTGTACCTGGTCGGCCACCCCTTGCTCGCCTACTACACGGCGCACAAGTCAGGTCATGCGCTGAACAACCAACTGCTGCTGGCGCTGCTGGAGCAGCCCGATGCGTATGAAATCGTCTCGTTCGCCACGAACGAGGCGGCGCCGCAGTCGTATTTACGGCAAATGGAGCGTGAGTGGTCGCTTACCTGAATTAATCCTTCGATTTAGTCCTTTGGTTCGCGGTGGTGGCGCACCATGTTGCGCAGCGCCGCGATCAATTGCTCGTTCTGTTTCGACGCCGGCAGGGCCGTGCTCAGCTCTTCCAGGGCCGACATGGCTTTTTCCGGCAAGACCAGCGCCCGCGTATGCACGATGGGCGCGATGCTCCTGATGACTTGCACTTTCAGCTTGATGCCTGAAATCTGCCAGCCCTTTCTTTCCAGTTCCCCTTGCAACTTCGGCAATTGCTGCTTGAGCTTGGCCGCCAGCGCCGCGTTCGGCGTGGACAGCACCAGTTGGCCGCCCTCGAATTGCAGGATGTCGCAGTGCTCGAACATGGCCGGCAAGGCCTTGGCGCAGTCTTTTTGCAAGGCGGCCAGGCGCGTGACGGTGGGCATCAATGAGGCCATCGTCGCGTTGCCGCGCAGAAAATCGGTTGCGCCCGTGACGGCCGGGCCTGAACGGGCAAAGCCGTAGCCGCGGCGCGGCGCCGGAGAATAAGTGGGAGTTCGCATGGCCGAAACATAGCACACTCGCCCGCGCATGACGAGTGCTGCCGCGGGTGCGGCGCAGGCGGGCTGGCCGTATTGCCTTACAGTATGGAAAATGTCCGCAATTTCTGCCATTTGTTTGTCATTAAGCTATTGTTATATGGCGCATTACCCCAACCATGTCGGGAACGCATGATAAAATCATCGTCTTTTGCCATAGTCGAACTCCGTGCGGTGACGCGATACCTACCTCGTTGTTCCCTACCGAGCTTTTTTTAACGGCGTTTTTTCAAGAATTCAAGCATGTCATTACTGACCCAGATTTTCGGTAGCCGCAACCAGCGGCTGCTCAAGCAATACCAAAAAACGGTACGCGAGATCAATGCGCTCGAGCCGGCCATCGAAAAGCTGTCGGATGCCGAGCTGCAAGCGAAGACGCCTGCCTTCAAGGAACGCATCGCCGCTGGCGAATCGCTCGATGCCTTGTTGCCGGAAGCATTTGCCGTCTGCCGCGAGGCCAGCAAGCGCGTCCTGCGCATGCGCCATTTCGATGTGCAGATGATCGGCGGCATGGTCTTGCATTTCGGTAAGATCGCGGAGATGGGCACGGGCGAGGGCAAGACCCTGATGGCAACTTTGCCAGCCTACCTGAATGCCTTGTCGGGCAAGGGCGTGCATATCGTCACCGTCAATGATTACCTGGCGCAGCGCGATGCCGAGACCATGGGCCGCCTGTATGCATGGCTGGGCCTGTCGACGGGCGTAAACATGTCGCAAATGGAGCACAGCGCCAAGCAGCAGGCGTACAACTCCGACATCACCTATGGCACGAACAATGAATTCGGTTTCGACTTCTTGCGCGACAATATGGTCTACGAAGCGCGCGAACGCGTGCAGCGCAGCCTGAACTTCGGCATCGTCGATGAAGTCGACTCGATCCTGATCGATGAAGCGCGTACGCCGCTGATCATTTCGGGCCAGGCCGAGAACCATACGGACCTGTATCACAAGATCAATGAAGTGCCTGCGCGCCTGACTCTGCAGATCGGCGAAGAAACGCCGGACGGCAAAGGCAAGGTTGACGTGCCGGGCGACTACACCAAGGATGAAAAAGCGCACCAGGTGCTGCTGACGGAAGCCGGCCACGAAAAGGCCGAAGGCATCCTGATGGAAATGGGCCTGCTGCCGGAAGGCGCGTCGCTGTACGATTCGGCCAATATCACCCTCGTGCACCACCTGTATGCGGCCCTGCGCGCGCATGCGCTGTACTTCAAGGATCAGCACTATGTGGTGCAAAACAATGAAGTGGTGATCGTCGATGAATTCACGGGCCGTCTGATGACGGGCCGCCGCTGGTCCGATGGCTTGCACCAGGCCGTCGAAGCGAAAGAAGGCGTCAAGATCCAGAACGAGAACCAGACCCTGGCCTCGATCACCTTCCAGAACTACTTCCGCATGTACGCCAAGCTGGCCGGCATGACCGGTACGGCCGATACCGAAGCGTACGAATTCCAGGAAATCTACGGCCTGGAAACGGTCGTGATCCCGCAAAACCGTCCGTTGCAGCGCAAGGACCGCCAGGATCAGGTCTACAAATCGTCGGCTGAAAAATACAACGCGATGTTGAACGACATCCGCGACTGCTACGAGCGCGGCCAGCCCGTGCTGGTCGGTACGACCTCGATCGAGAACTCGGAACTGCTGTCGGGCATCCTGACCAAGGCCGGTTTGCCGCACAACGTGCTGAACGCGAAGCAGCATGCGCGCGAAGCGGAAATCATCGCCCAGGCAGGCCGTCCGAAAGCCATCACCATCGCCACCAACATGGCCGGTCGCGGTACGGACATCGTGTTGGGCGGTAACGTCGAGAACCAGATCAAGTTCATCGAAGCCAATGCTGAACTGAGCGATGCCGACAAGGCAGCCCAGTCGCAGACCTTGCGCGATGAATGGCAATCCCTGCACGACCACGTGGTCAATGCGGGCGGCTTGCACATCATCGGCACCGAACGCCACGAATCGCGCCGCGTCGACAATCAGCTGCGTGGCCGTGCCGGCCGCCAGGGCGATCCGGGTTCGTCGCGCTTCTACCTGTCGCTCGACGACGCGCTGCTGCGCATCTTCGCCGGCGACCGCGTGCGCGCCGTGATGGACCGTTTGAAAATGCCGGAAGGCGAACCGATCGAGGCAGGCATCGTCTCGCGTTCGATCGAATCGGCCCAGCGCAAGGTCGAAGCGCGCAACTTCGACATCCGCAAGCAATTGCTGGAATACGATGACGTCGCCAACGACCAGCGTAAAGTCATCTACCAGCAGCGCAACGAGCTGCTGGAGACGACCGATATTTCCGAGATGATCGGCTCGCTGCGCCATGGCGTGTTTACCGACCTGGTACACGAGTACGTGCCGCACGAATCGGTGGAAGAGCAGTGGGATATCAAGGGCCTGGAAAACACCCTGGCCAGCGAATGGCAGCTCGACTTGCCGCTGCAGCAATTGCTGGAAGCCGATTCGACCCTGACGGACGAAGAGATCCTGGAAAAAGTGCTGGCCGCGGCCGATGCCGTGTACCAGTCGAAGATCGATATCGTCGGCAAGGAATCGTTTGGCGGCTTCGAGCGCAATGTCATGCTGCAAAGCGTGGATAGCCACTGGCGCGAACACCTGGCGGCACTCGATCACCTGCGCCAGGGTATTCACCTGCGCGGCTATGCGCAGAAGAACCCGAAACAGGAATACAAGCGCGAAGCGTTTGAACTGTTTGGCCAGATGCTCGACATGATCAAGAACGACGTCACGAAACACGTGATGACGGTACGTATCCAGTCGCGCGAAGAAGTCGATGCCGCCGAACAGGCGATGCAGCAGTCGCACGTGGAAAACGTGCACTACCAGCACGCCGAATTCGACCCGAATGCGGCGCCGGAAGAACTGCTGGCACCTGCGGCCGGCGGCAACATGGACAACGTCGACGACATGAGCGTGAGCATGGGCGTCAAAGTGGGCCGCAACGATCCGTGCCCATGCGGCAGCGGTAAAAAATACAAAGCTTGCCACGGCAAGCTGGCATAAGGCGGTTTGACAGCTTGAGCAAAAACGGAGACCGCGGTCTCCGTTTTTTTATGCCTTTTCAACTGATGGGCGCGCATGTGTGGGCTTGCATGTTCACCGGCGCCGCGAAGGCGCTACAATAGCGCTTCCATTTTCCCTCGCAGAAGAACTCACCATGGCCGTCAATTCTCCCAAGCCCATCGCCGCCGACTTGAAAGCCGTCGCCGGCATTGAAATCGGTGTTGCCGAAGCCGGCATCAAGAAACCCAACCGCAAGGATTTGCTGGTATTGAAACTGGCGCCGACGGCCACCGTGGCCGGCGTGTTCACCTTGAACCGCTTCTGCGCCGCGCCCGTGCAAATCTCGAAAGCCAACCTGGCGGCCGTGACGGCCGGCGCCGCGCCGATCCGCGCGCTGCTGGTCAACACGGGCAACGCGAATGCGGGCACGGGCGAATCGGGCCTGGCCGACGCGCAGGCCAGCTGCGCCGCGCTGGCCGAACTGCTGGGCTGCACGCCGCAGCAAATCCTGCCGTTTTCCACGGGCGTGATCCTGGAACCCTTGCCCGTGCAGCGCCTGGTCGCCGGCTTGCCGCAAGCCGTGGCCGCGCTGACCTCGGACAACTGGTTCTCGGCCGCTGAAGCCATCATGACCACCGACACGCAGCCGAAAGCCGGTTCGCGCACGGTCACCATCGGTGGCCACGCGGTGACCCTGACGGGCATCAGCAAGGGCGCCGGCATGATCAAGCCGAACATGGCCACCATGCTCGGTTTCCTCGCGTTTGACGCCACCGTGGCGCAACCGGTGCTGGACCAGCTGGTGAAGCAGGCGGCCGACAAATCGTTCAACTGCATCACCATCGACGGCGACACGTCCACCAATGACTCGTTCATGCTGGTGGCCACGGGCGCCGGCAGCCTGGTCATCGATTCCATCGATTCGCCGCACTATGCGGCACTGGCCGCGGCCGTGACCGAACTGTCGACCTTCCTGGCACAAGCCATCGTGCGCGACGGCGAAGGCGCGACCAAGTTCATGACCGTGACCGTGGAAGACGGCCGCAACGTGGAAGAGTGCCGCAAGATCGCCTACTCCATCGCCCATTCGCCGCTGGTGAAAACGGCCTTCTTCGCCTCCGATCCGAACCTGGGCCGCATCCTGGCCGCCATCGGCTATGCGGGCGTGGACGATCTGGACGTGGGCCAGTTGAACCTGTACCTGGACGACGTGTGGGTGGCCAAGAATGGCGGCCGCAACCCCGACTACCAGGAACAGGATGGCCAGCGCGTGATGCAGCAAAGCGAAATCACCATCCGCGTCAAGCTGGCGCGCGGCGATGCCACGGCCACCCTGTGGACGTGCGACCTGTCGCATGACTACGTGTCGATTAACGCCGACTACCGCTCATGACCGGCCTCGATCAATTCCTGATCCGCGCCGAGCGGGTACTGGCGCGCCTCGAGTCGATCTTGCCGCCGGCCTTGCCGGCAACCGACTGGAACAGCTTTGCTTTCCGCTGGCGCCGGCGCCAGGGCGCGCTTCCTTATTTGCAGGCCGTGGCCCATGTGTCGTCCATCGCCTTGGATGATTTGCACAATATTGGCACGCAAAAAGCGCAGATCGAGCAGAACACGCATCAGTTCGTCAGCAACCGTCCAGCCAACAACGTGCTGCTGACGGGCGCGCGCGGCACGGGCAAGTCGTCGCTGATCAAGGCCTGTTTGAACCAGTTCGCCGATCAAGGTTTGCGTCTGATCGAAGTGGACAAGGCGGACCTGGCCGACCTGCCCGACATCGTCGACCTGGTGGCGGCGCGCCCCGAGCGCTTCATCATCTTTTGCGACGACCTGTCGTTCGAAGAGGGCGAGAGCGGCTACAAGGCGCTGAAAGTGGCGCTCGACGGCAGCATCGCCGCGCAATCGGATAATGTGCTGATCTACGCCACCTCGAACCGCCGTCACCTGATGCCGGAACGGATGTCGGACAACACGAGCTACAAGACGGACGACGATGGCGATCTGCATCCGGGCGAGACGGTGGAAGAGAAAATCTCGCTGTCCGAACGCTTCGGCCTGTGGCTGTCGTTCTACCCGTTCAAGCAGGACGATTACCTCGATATCGCGGCGCACTGGCTCGCTTCGTTCGGCTGCACGCCGGAACAGATCGCGGCAGCGCGCGGCGACGCTCTGCGCTGGGCCTTGCAGCGCGGTTCCCGCTCGGGCCGGGTGGCCTGGCAATTCGCGCGCGACCATGCGGGGAAACTTCCTGCGGGAAAGTTGCCGCAATGAGCGAAGTGAAAATCAAACCGGTCGACGTCGCCGTCGGCATCCTGATGAAGCCGAATGGCGACGTGTTGCTGGGCCAGCGCCCGGCCGGCAAGCCGTATGACGGCTATTGGGAATTTCCTGGCGGTAAAGTCGAGCCTGGCGAAGCCATTTTTGATGCCTTGAAACGCGAGTTTGTCGAGGAACTGGGCTTGCATATCGACAGTGCCGAAGCCTGGTGCGGCGTCGAATATGTGTATCCGCACGCCCATGTGCGCCTGCATTTCTATATCAGCCGCGAATGGCGGGGCGAGCCGCAAAGCCTGGAAGGGCAGGCGTTCGCCTGGCTGGGCACGGTCGGCGTGGAACCCTTGCTGCCGGCCACCATTCCTCTGCTGGAATGGTTAGATGAGGTGCGCCGGGAATCGCTGGCGCCTGCCTGATCCCCACTTGTGCCAGCGTGCAGCACCATGCTGCGTGCTGGCGCAAGTTTTCCTGTGACTCTCCTTGTATAGTCGGCGCTTTGCGCTACAGTGCTTTCATCACGCACCGGGGAGTTTCGCATGCCGCTGACATTGACCTTTACCGATACCGATGAATTGCTGATTGCCGCTTTGCACAAGCGTGCCCGCGCGCATGGGCGCAGCATCGAGGACGAGCACCGCGACATCTTGCGCAACGCCTTGCGGCCCCTGCCGAAGCGTCCGCTCGACGATATTTTGCGCAGCATGCCCGACGTGGGGCTGGACGTGGATTTCGAGCGCCGCCCCTGATGCGCCATGCCTATGCCCGCCTATCTGGTCGACACGGATGTGATCGTTGCAGCGCGCAAGGGGAATGCCGCGCCGGCGGGCGTGGCCGATTTTTTCGGGCGGGTGGCGCCCGAGGCGCGTTATGTGCCGGTGCAGGTGATCGCGCAATTGCGCGCAGGCATACAGCGCAGCTGGCGGCGCGAAGCGGCGCTGGAAGCACTGGCGCTGGAAGGCTGGCTGGAAGCCGTGCTGGCGGAGTATGCGCCGCGGCTGCTGGAATTCGATCTCGATTGCGCCCTCGTGTGCGCGCGCCTGCATGGTCACGCGCATGGCGTCGATGGGCAGATCGCGGCGATGGGCATCGCCTATGGTTTGACGGTGGTCAGTGGCAGGCTCGACAGTTTCGCGGCGCAGGGGCTGCGCCTGGAAAATCCGTTTGCCTGATACTTATTGGGGTTTGTTGTTCTCGTCGGCCAATGGGTCTTCGAACGGGTCGGCGGCGGGGATCGTGTATTTTTCTTCGGCCCAGGCACCCAGGTCGATCTGTTTGCAGCGTTCCGAGCAGAAGGGGCGGAATTTATTGGCTTCAGTCCATTCGACTTTGGCGGCACAGGTAGGGCAGTTAACGACGGTCATGATGGGGCAAATAAGTAACGGTTAAAAATTACAGAGCGTGAGCTCGAACGGGACATCTTCTTCCAGCGGCTTGGGTTTCAAGTCGCCGCCTTGGGTAGTGAAGCGTACCCACAGCATGTATTTGTTGGCGGAAATTTCCGGGATGGCGCCGCTGTTTTCATCGAGGCTCAGGCGCAGCATCTGGTACACCTTGCCTTGCAGCATTTGCTGGTAGCTGCCGCCATTGGCGATCAGTTTAACGGGGCCGCCGGAATCGCGCAGCAGGCGCAAGACGAGGGCCAGCGCATCGAACAGGGGTGCTAGCGGGGCGAACCAGGCGTGGATATCGGTCAGGCGCTGCTCGGAGCTGCGTTTTTGCCAGGCAAAGTAGGACGGCAAGTCGAATTCGCAGGCGCCGCCCGGGATGATGGTGCGGCCGCGGATGCTCATCAGCCATTCATTGTCGCGGATATTCTGTCCCGTCTTGCCTTGCGCCGCCACCAGGGCGCCGCTGACACTGTCGAGTTCACCGAGGATGGCGTCGAGAGTTTCCGGTTCCACGTTCGGATTGCTGCGGTAACCGAGCAGGCTCTGGCGCTGGCGCTCGAGTTCTTGCAGCAGGTCGGACTTCAGGTCGGCGCGGCCGGCCACTTCGAGCATATCGAAAATAGTTGCCAAGGCAACATGGTGCTGCATTGCATGCTCTTGCTGGATGAAGAACTTGAATTTGTCGTACAGGTCTTCCAGCCGCAACAAGGTACGTATGCGTTCGTTGAAAGGGTATTCGTAGACAATCAAAATAATTCCCTTAAGTAAGGACCTGCAAACAATCCCGTGATTTTGAACCAAGCGTCGACAAATTACAAACGTTGCGGGGCCATTCCAGCCATTCTTTTTGAAAATGCCAGATATAAATCGTGCAACTGGGCAATCTGCGGTGCCAGGGCGGCCAAATCGCCGTTGTTGTCGATCACATCGTCCGCCGCCGCCAGGCGCATGGCGCGCGTGGCCTGCGTGGCCATGATGGCTTTGACTTGTTCTTCCGATAAGCCATTGCGCGCCATCACGCGCGACACTTGCAGGCTTTCCAGGCAATCGATGACCAGTACCCGGTTGACCCGCTCCACCCAGCCGCCGGACTCGACCAACAGGGGAACGGCAAAGATCACATAGCTGCCCGTCGCTGCTTCGGCCGCCGCCAGGGTGGCCTGGCGGATACGCGGGTGCAGGATGGCTTCCAGTTTCGCCTTGGCGGCAGCGTCGGAAAACACAAGGTTGCGCATTTTGGTGCGGTCGAGGGCGCCGCGCGCATCGGCGTAGCCGGCGCCAAATTCCGCCACCAGGGCTGGCATGGCCGCACCGTTGGGCGCCGTCAGGCTGTGGGCGATCTGGTCGGTGTCGACGATGGAGGCGCCGCGCGCGGCGAACATGTCGGCCACCGTGCTCTTGCCGCAACCGATGCCGCCGGTGAGACCGACGCTGAAATAAGGGGCGTTTTGTCGTTGCATGTATTTATCCATAGGGGCGCAGTGCAGCGCCGGTCAGCCGGTCAGGCCCAGTGTAAGCCGCGACAGGGGCGCGCCGTACAGCAGCGCGATCAGGCCCGCCGCCGCAAGGTAGGGGCCGAACGGAATCGGTTTGTCGCGCCCGCGCTTGGCAAACACGATCAGGCCGATGCCGACTAGGGCGCCGACCAGCGACGACAACAGGATGATCGTCGGCAGCATGGCCCAGCCCAGCCAAGCACCGAGCGCCGCCAGCAATTTGAAGTCACCATAGCCCATTCCCTCCTTGCCTGTCGCCAGCTTGAAGGCCCAGTACACGGCCCACAAGGCCAGGTAGCCGGCGGCCGCGCCGATGACGGCCTCTTGCAGGGGCACGAAAGTGCCGTTGATATTGACCAGCAGTCCTGCCCACAGCAGGGGGAAGGTGAGGTCGTCCGGCAGCATTTGCGTATCGGCATCGATGAAGGTCATGGCGATCAGCAAATACGCAAACAGGAGCGTGGCGAGACCCGTCCAGCCGCTGCCGAAGTGCCAGATCAAGAGGGCCGACAGCGCACCCGTCAGCAGCTCGACGAGCGGGTAGCGCACGGAGATCGGCACCTTGCAGGCGCTGCACTTGCCACGCAGAAGCAGGTAGCTGATGACGGGGATGTTTTCCATGGCCGTGATGCGGTGGCCGCAGGCGGTGCAGTTCGAGTGCGGCAGCATCAGGTTGTAGCGGTCCGTGTGCGGCAAGGGCAAGCCGTTTTCTTCCGCCACGTAATTATCGGATTCGCGCTGCATCATTTTCGGCACGCGGTGGATCACCACGTTGAGGAAGCTGCCGACGATCAGGCCGAACAGGGCGGCGGCGAGGGTGACGGGCAGGTTGCCGGACGCGGCGAACAGCAGGGTATCTTGCAGCATGGTGGAGTTGTCTGATGTGATGATGTTGCCGCGCAAACATTGCCTGGCACTGCCGCAGTGTAAAACATCTGCCGGTGCATGGGGACGTTTTGCGCAGGACGAACGGTCAAATCACGGCCCCGAGCTTGAAAATCGGCAAATACAAGGCGATCACGAGGGAACCGACGAGTACGCCCAGCACCACCATCAGCGCCGGTTCCAGCAGGGCCGAGAGCGTGGTCACGGTGACGTCGATCTCGGCCTCGATGATGTCGGCCGCGCGCGACAGCATGGCGTCGAGGGCGCCCGATTCCTCGCCGATGAGGGCCAGTTGCGTCAGCAGCGGAGGAAACACGGCGCTGTGTTCCATGGCCAGGGCCAGGCTGCCGCCGGCGCGGATTTCACGCTCGATGCGCGTTGTCGCTTCCTGGTACAGCGCGTGGCCGGAGGCGGCGCCCACCAGACCGAGCGAGTCGAGCAGCGGCACGCCGGCGGCGAACATGGCGGCCAGGGTGCGCGTCCAGCGGGCGATCGCCGCCTTGCGCAGAAGCGGGCCAAACACGGGTAGCTGCAATGCCCGCAGTTGCAAGTTGCGCCGCAAGGCGGGCCAGCGGCGCCAGGCCAGGTGCAGCAGCACACAAGCGAACACGAGCGCCACCAGCAAGGCCAGCCAGTAATGCACGAGGAAGGCGGACACGCCCATGACGACGAGGGTGGGCAGCGGCAAGGGCGCGCCGAAGCTGTCGAAGACCTGGCGGAACGCGGGCACGACCACACTCATGATGATGGCCGTGACGACGATGGCGACGAGCACGATGACCAGCGGATACATCAGCGCACCGCGCACCTGCCGCCGCAGGGCGATGGCCTTTTCCTGGTGCGTGGCCAGGCGCGCCAGCAATTCCTGCACGATGCCCGCCTGTTCGCCCGCCGCCAGCAGGTTGCAATACAGTTCGTCAAACAGCAGCGGGAACTGGCGGAATGCCTGCTGCAGGCTGCTGCCCGCTTCGATGTCGTGGCGCAAGTCGTGCATCAGCTCCGTGACTGCCGGTTTGGCGTGCCCCTTGCCGGCGATGTCGAAGGCGTGCAGCAGCGGAACGCCGGCGGCCATCATGGTCGATAGCTGGCGCGTGAACAGGGCGATATCCTTGCGTGTGATGGCCTTTCCGGGCGCGGCGCGCGGGGCTTTTACCTTGCTGGCAAGGATGCCCTGGCGTCTGAGCGCGGCCTTGGCCGTGGTGGCGTCGGCCGCGCGCAAGACGCCATCGACCGCCTTGCCATGGCGGTCCGTGCCCTTCCACGCAAAGCGCCGCTCGGCCGCCATGTGCACCTCCTGCCGTCACGGTAGCAGCGCCGGGCAAAAGCACCAGCGGCGCCGGCGGCAAGCTTGATGTGGCTCAGCCTTTCTTGGTTTGCACTTCCGTCTGCACAACGGCCTGGGCCTTCACGTCGGCCGCGTCTTCCTCGTCGCTATCCGTGCCCTTGCTGATGCTTTCGCCATCGTCGCGGCGCAAGGTCCAGAACGTCAGCGAGGACAGCACCGTCAGGGCGGCCAGGGTCAGGAAGGCGTGGTGCAGCGCCGTGCTGAGCATGGCGCGGTCCGACTGCGGCATGTCGCCCAGGTACCAGCCCGTGATCAGCGAACCGAAGGCGAGGCCAAAGCTCATCGACAATTGCTGCATCGAGCTGGCGATGGTGCTGGCCATGCTGGAGTCAGCCTTGTCGACGTCGGCATACGCGATGGTATTCATGCTGGAAAACTGCAGCGAATTGAAAAATCCCATGCACAGGCTGATGGCAACGATCACGGACAGGGGGGTGCCCACACTTACCTGCGAAAACATGGCGATGGTGACGCCGATCAGCACCGTGTTGACGATCAGCACCTGGCGGTAGCCGAATCGGGCCAGCACGCGCGCGGAAATGAATTTCATGCCCATGGCGGCGGCCGCCGACGGCATCATCAGCAAGCCCGATTGCCACGCGGGCAAGCCCAGGCCCAGCTGGTACAGCAGCGGCAACAGGAAGGGCAGGCCGCCCACGCCCAGGCGCGTGACGAAGCCGCCCACCACGGAGACGCGGAAGGTGCGGATCTTGAACAAGGTCAGGCGCAGCAGCGGGTGCAGCACTTCGCTCGAATGCCAGGCATACGCGGCCAGCAGGCTGATGGAAATGAACAGCAGCACGGCAAACGAGGTGCCGTCGATGCGGTGTTCGCCGAAGATTTCCAGCAGCCACGACAGCAGCGCGATGCCCGTGCCGAACAGCACCAGGCCGATCAGGTCCAGCGGACGGGGCTTGTCGCCATAGTAATCGGGCATGTAGCGGTGCGCCAGGTACAGCGCCACCAGGCCGACAGGCACGTTGACGAAGAAGATCTCGCGCCACGACAGCCAGTGCACGATCAGCCCGCCCACCGTGGGCCCCAGCAGGGGGCCGATCAGGGCGGGAATGATGACGAAATTCATGGCCGCCAGCAATTGCGATTTGGGAAAGGTGCGGATGATGGTGAGCCTTCCCACCGGCATCATCATGGCCGCGCCCACCCCTTGCAGCAGGCGCGCGGCCACCAGCATGGGGGCATTCACGGACAGGCCGCACAGGATGGAAGCGATGGTAAAGATGGCAACGGCGGCGGAAAACACGCGCCGCGTGCCGAAGCGGTCGGCCATCCAGCCGCTGATGGGAATGCACACGGCCAGGCTCAGGATATAGCTGGTGACGACGGCCTTCAGGCTCAGCGGCGTCACGTTCAGGCTGGCGGCCATGGCGGGGATGGCGGTGTTGACGATGGTGGAGTCGAGTTGCTCCATGAACAGGGCGGTGGCGACCACCCAGGGAAGGTAGCTTTTAATCGGGGAACTGGTCATGGATGCGAGCCTGAGGAGGAAAAACGGAGCCGACAGTAGGGCGAATTGTCACATAAATGGCGCAGGCGTGCCGCCCGCGCCATTCATTTTGGCAGCTTGCCGGGGACATCGTCCATGGAACATTTGTTCCATGGCAATAGATTGCGGGCACGACTAGCATGTGTTTTCAGGCAGTTCCCTCTCTATTTCCCCGAAAGTCACACCACATGAAAAATGCACTTACCTTCCTTGTCCTCGGCGCGGCCCTGTCCGCATGCGGTGGCGGCAGCGACGGCGGCACGCCGGCAGCACCGGTCACGCCGCCCGTCGTGGTCACACCCGTCGCCGACCCAGTGACGGTCGCCTCGCAAGCGGTCGCGGCCCAGGCTGGCCTGACCGTGATCGCCGGCGCCAACGGGGACGAGACGGTGTATGACATGGCCGCCGATATCGGCGACACGTGGCGCATCACGTTCGATAGCGCGAAGAAAACCTACGCCATCCGCGTCCTGTCGACGCAGTTCGGCTTGAGCGACCGCAGCGGCACGTTCAGCGCTGTCACCACCGGCCATCTCACCACCTACACGGCAACGGATTTCAGCGTCACCGTCGACGCGCGTACGCGCCTGCTGACGGGGACCGTGAAACTGGGCAACATGAATTCCAACGTCAGCGGCACCGGCTATGCCGTCACGGACGTGGCCAAGCTGGCCGGCAACTATATCTTCCTGGGCGCCATGCGCAATGCATCGAATGGCGGCGACCGTTTCAATCCGAAAGGCAGCCTCAAGGTGGCGGCCGATGGCAGCGCGCAACTGTGCAATGGCGGCGTGTTCAATGCGCAAGGCGTGTGCTCCGCGGTATCGCCGCAACTGGAAGCGGAAAATGCCAGCCTGATCCTGGTTCGTGACGCGACGCGTGGCCTGATCATTGCCCGCCAGGGTAACCAGGACTTCGGCATCGTCCACGCGCACGCCGGGGACCGGGGGCTGGCGCTGTTCATCGACCGCTACAGCCGCAATCAGCAGAACGTGCTGCGCGTGGGCACCATCGTGGCCGCCAAACAGCAAAAGATCGGCGCCGAAATCGCCGGCAGCTACGCCTGCGCGGCGCCGGGCATCAGCGCGAAGATCGTGGTGGCCGGCAGCACCGCCACCATCACCAACAATACCGCCGGCAAGACGCATGCCGAAACGATCACGATCAACAAGCTGGGCCTGGGCGCGCAGGCCGTCGATTTCGATGGCATCGCCGTGTTCAAGGACCCGGCCGACGTGCCGGCGGATTATTCGATGTTCATGCCGGTGTCGTCGAGCATGGCGGTCGAATTTTCGACCGACCGCTCGTATATGGGCACATGTTTGAAAAATTAAAAGGTGCCGCCACGTGCCTGTGTGAGTAGTGTGAGTAGGTCGGGTTAGCCGGTACGGCGTAACCCGACATCACCATTAGCGTGGCAGTCGTTCCAGCGCATCCATCAACGGCATCGCCGCGTCGGCAATCCGCTCCAGGCTGGCCTCGCGCAGGGCGGCCGTATCGACCGAGTGCGCCGAGTCCAGCCCGGCCCAGCGCAGCAGCGCCGAACACGCGGCTGGCGTATCGAACATGCCGTGCAAATAGCTGCCGAGGATTTGCCCGTCGCCCGACACGGCGCCTTCCGGCCGCCCATCGATGACAAAGGCCGGCTGCGCCAGTGCCGCGCCATGCGAGAGTCCCATGTGGATTTCATAGCCTGCCACGCGCGTGCCGGCTGCGCCGTCAAACGCGCAGTGGCCGCTCACCTGTTCCAGGCGTTTTGCGCTTGTCAGTTCCGTCATCATGTCGAGCAAGCCCAGTGCCTTTGACTCTCCCGCCGCGCCTTCCACGCCCAGCGAATCGCGCACGCTTTGTCCCAGCATCTGGAAGCCACCGCAAATGCCCAGCACTTTGCCGCCATAGCGCAGGTGTTTTGCCAGGTAGGCGGGCCAGCCTTGCTGTTGTAGCCAGGCCAGGTCGCCGCGCGTGTTCTTGCTGCCAGGCAGGATCACCAGGTCGGCCGCTGGAATCGGCTGCCCCTGCTGGATGAATTGCAGGTCGATATCGGGATGGGCGCGCAGCGCGTCGAAGTCCGTGTGGTTGCTGATGCGCGGCAGTTGCGGCACCACCACTTTGAAGGCGCCCCGTTCGGCCTGCATCGCCTCGACGGCGTCTTCCGCGTCGAGGAACAGGCCTTGCAAATACGGCAGCACGGCCAGCACGGGTTTGCCCGTCTGCTGCTCGAGCCATTCGATGCCAGGTTGCAGCAGCGAGATGTCGCCGCGGAAGCGGTTGATGACGAAGCCGAGGATGCGTGCCCGTTCGCTGTCGGACAAGCACGCCAGGGTGCCGATGATGTGCGCGAAGACGCCGCCACGGTCGATGTCGGCCACCAGAATCACAGGGCAGTCGACGGCTTCGGCAAAGCCCATGTTGGCGATGTCGCGCGCGCGCAGGTTGACTTCGGCGGGGCTGCCCGCGCCTTCGACGACGACGGCGTCGTACTGCTGGCGCAAGCGCGCGTACGACTCCAGCACGGCGCCCATGGCGATGGTCTTGTATTGCTGGTAGTCGCGCGCATCCATCTCGGCGCGCACCTTGCCGTGGATGATCACCTGTGCGCCCGTGTCCGACGACGGTTTCAAGAGCACCGGGTTCATGTCCGTGTGCGGCGCGATGCCGCAAGCCAGCGCCTGCAAGGCTTGCGCGCGGCCGATCTCGCCGCCGCCGCTGGTCACGGCGCTATTCAAGGCCATGTTCTGCGGCTTGAACGGCGCTACCGTCACGCCACGGCGTTTCAACAAGCGGCACAGGGCCGCGACGACGGTGCTCTTGCCCGCGTCGGACGTCGTGCCTTGCACCATCAGGGCGGGGAAGGGACTCTTCATGCCTGCTGCTCCTGCCACTGCGCGATGATGTCGCTGATCTGGCGCAGCCCTTCGGTAATCGCCGCCGGGCCAGGCGACAGAATGTCGGGCGACTTGATCTCGAACAGCATGTCATCGCGTACTGCGGGAATGGCGTCCCATCCTGGGCGTGCCGCCAGTTGTGTGGGCTGGAATTTCTTGCCGCACCAGCTGGCGAGGATGATGTCGGGCGCGCGTGCGACCACGTCATGGGGATCGGCGATGATGCGTTCCTTCGCGCCCGGCTGCAGGGACAATTCAGGGAAGGCATCCGTGCCGCCGGCGATCTCGATCAGTTCCGCCGCCCAGCCGATGCCGCTCATCAGGGGATCGTTCCATTCTTCAAAGTAAATCACAGGCTTGCGCGTCCAGGCGGCGGCGCGGGCCCGGGCGGTGGCGATGTCCGCGCGCAGGCTGGCGATCAATGCGTTTCCCGCTTCCTCGCGCTGCACCAGCGCGGCCAGCACGGCGATCATGCGCAGGATGCCGTCCACCGTGCGCTGGTTGAACTGGTGCACTTCGATGCCTGCCTTGACCAGGTCGCGGCAGATATCGGCCTGCATGTCGCAAAAGCCGATCACGAGATCCGGTTTTACTGCCAGAATGCGTTCCAGGTTCGTGGACGAAAAGCCGCTGATCTTGGTCTTTTCCTCGCGTGCGCGGGGAGGGCGCACGGTAAAGCCGGAAATGCCTGCGATCGTGTCTTCGGCGCCCAGCGCGTACAGCGTTTCCACGGCTTCCGTCGACAAACAGGCGATGCGCTGGTAATGGCTCATTGAGCCGCCTTGCTGGTACGGCGCTGGCGGGCCGCTTCCAGCTGTTCGCACATGGCGGCCGTGCCTTCGATCATGCGCGGGCCGGCGCGGTTCAGCAGGTCGCCATTCAGGCGGAACAGGTTATTTTTGCGCACGGCCGTCATCGACGGGAAGGCGCGCCACATGGCCAGGCCGCCTTCGCTGCGCGGATCGCTTTTTTCGCTGGTGCCAAAAATGACTTCCGGGTCTTCCTGCAGCACGCCTTCCGGCGTGACGACGGGCGCCACCACCTTCATTGCGGCGAACACATTCTGGCCGCCGCATACGCGCATGGAATCGCTGATGATGCTCGCGCCGCTCAGGGTATACAAAGGTTTATCCCACACCTGGTAAAACACGCGCACGGGCGGGCGCTGCGCATACTGGGTCGTCAAGCCAGCCAATTTGGCGCGCAACTGGGCGGCGGCCGGTTTGGCGGTCTTTTCCGTGCCCATCAGCTGCCCCAGGCGCTCCATGCTGTCGGGGATATCGGCCAGCTTGCGCGGTTCGCTGTGATAGATCGGCACCTTCAAATGGCGCAGCATGGCGATCTGGCGCTCGGCGCTGCCATGCATCCAGACGACGATCAGGTCCGGCTTCATGGCGATGATGCGCTCCATGTCGTACTGGCGGTTGTCGCCCACCTGCGGCAGTTTCTTGGCCGCTTCCGGATAGTCGCTGTAGCTGACGACACCGGCGATCTTCTCGCCGCCACCAGCGGCGAACAGCAGTTCCGTCACGTGCGGCGCCAGCGCCAGGATGCGCTGCGCCGGCTTTTCCACGGTGACGGTATTGCCGTCATCGTCGCGCACGGTGATGGCGGCATGCGTTTGCAACGAGACCAGTCCGGCCAGCAGTAGTGCGGTTTTCAAGTGGTTCATATGTGCTTCCATGCGGTGAGAGCCTGCTGCAGGCGCAGCCAGGCGTGTTCGTCGGGGGGCAGACCCAGGCGGATGCCGTGGGCGGCGTGGCGGAACAGGCGCACCCAGATGCCCGATTCTGCCATGTGGCGCCAGAACGCTTCGGCGCGTGCTTCCGGCCACCACTGAAGCAGCGCCGTGCCGCTGCTGGCGATGCAGTGCGCGGCCAATAGCTGGCGCAGGCGGTCGCCTTCGCCGCGCAGGCGTTCGCGCATCACTTCCTGCCAGTGTGTATCGGTGAGCGCGGCCAGCGCCACCTGCTGCGCCGGGCCGCTGACGGTCCACGGGCCCAGCATGTCGGCCAGCCGGGCCAGCAGCACGGGATGGGCAGCGACAAAGCCCAGGCGCAGTCCCGCCAGGCCAAAGAATTTGCCGATGGAGCGCAGCACGACCAGGCCAGGCTGGCCCGAGTGCGGGCCGAGGCTGGCGTGCGCTTCCGTGTCGCCAAACGCTTCATCGACCACCAGCCAGCCGCCGCGCGCGGCCAGCCGGGTGGCCCATGCCAGCAGCAGTGCGGGGGCGATGCGTTCGCCCGTGGGATTGTTCGGATTGCAGATGACCAGCACGTCGCAGTGATCCACCACGTCGGCCAGCTGCGCATACGCTACTTGCCGCAATTGGTGGCCGTGCTGGCCCCAGTGGTGCGCGTGTTCCGCATACGAGGGCGCGGCCACCACCACGCGCGATGGCGCGCGCAGCCGGGGCAGGGCCTGGATGGCGGCCTGCGTGCCCGCCACGGGCAGCATGGCTGGCGCGTCATAGTAGCTGCAGGCGGCTGCGGCCAACGCGGGATCTGCCTCCGGCAGCCGGTGCCAGGCGTTGGCGTCGGGTGCTGGCGCTGCATACCAGTGCGGGTTGATGCCGGTCGACAGGTCGATCCAGTCGGCCAGCGGTCTGCCATATTCGCGCGCGGCGTCGCGCAGGTTGCCGCCATGTTCAAGCAATGTATTTCCCCTTCAGGTAGAACAGGCCCGCCAGCAGCGCCATCCAGATCAACCACAGGACGGCCGTTTCCGCCACCAGGCGCCAGGCGCGGTCGATGTCGCGCGCTTCGGCGGGACGGCCGGCGCCCAGCGGCGGACGGCGTTCCAGTTCGCCGTCATAGATGGCGTCGCCGCCCAAGGCCAGGCCCAGGGCGCCGGCGCCGCTGGCCATCACGGGGCCTGCGTTCGGGCTGCCCCAGTTGGGGGCCTGGCTGCGCCAGCATTGCCATGCGCGCTGTTTGTCGGTCATGGTTTTGCCCAGCAATACATACGACAGGGCCGTCAGGCGCGCGGGCAGATAATTCAAGATGTCGTCGATGCGCGCGGCGTAGCAGCCGAACCAGTTATAGCGCTCGTTCCGATAGCCCCACATGGCGTCGAGGGTATTGGCCAGCCTGAATAGCACGGCGCCGGGGCCGCCCGCCACGGCAAACCAGAACAGGGTGCCGAAGACGGCGTCGTTGCCGTTTTCCAGCAGGGATTCCGTGCTGGCCTTGGCCAGGCTGACCGCGTCGGCATTGGCCGTGTCGCGGCTGACGATGCGCGCCGTCAGCAGGCGCGCGTTGTCCAGGTCATCGATGGCCAAGGCATCGGCGATCGGTTGATTGTGGTCGCGCAGGCTGCGCAAACCGAGGCAGAGATAGAGCAGGAAGACGTGGAGCGCCGCACCGGCCAGGCCGCACAGCCAGTAGGCGGCATAGCTGATGGGCAGCACGGCCAGCGACCAGGCCAGCGCGCCGCGCAGCAAACGCCCGCGGCCCCGGTTCAGCAGGCGTTCCAGTGCGCTGGCGATGCGCCCAAAGCCGACCAGCGGATGCCAGCGGCGCGTTTCTCCCAGCAGCATGTCGAGCAGCACGCCAGCCGTCATCAAGGCAGCCAGCATGGGCAGCGACAGGCCGCTCAGCATGGGCCGCCTTTCAGGTACAGGGGCAGGCCGGCGGCGACGAAGACGGCCTTGTCGCACACGGCCGCCACGGCCTGGTTCAAGCGGCCTGCTTCATCGGTGAAGCAGCGCGAGATGGCGCCGTAGGGCACGATGCCCATGCCCACTTCATTCGAGACGAGAACGAGGTCGCAATCGGTATCGCCAATTTCGGCCAGCGCGTACAGCAGGTGCGCGCGCTCGCTGTGGAACAGTTCGGGCAGGGCGATGTCGCCCACGTCCGGATACGTCTCGCCGCTGGAAAATATCAGGTTCGTCAGCCACAGGGTCAGGCAGTCGACCAGCAGCAGACGGCCGGGCCGTGCTTCCCGCAGGATGGCGTCGCCCAGGCGCAGCGCTTCTTCCATGGTTGCCCACTCGGCCGGGCGCTGCGCACGGTGGTGCGCGATGCGCGTGGCCATTTCGCCATCGCCCGCCTGCGCGGTGGCGATGTAGATCACTTCCCTGCCGGACTCGCGGGCCAGCTTTTCCGCATGGGCGCTCTTGCCGGAACGGGCGCCGCCAAAGACCAGGGTGCGCGTCATGGCGCTGTTACCACTCGGTGCCGATTTGTGCGCCGATGCCGGCCGCATACGCATGCTTGACGACGGCCATTTCGGTGACGGTGTCGGCGATCGCGATCAGTTCGTCCGGCGCGCCGCGGCCCGTGATGACCACGTGTTGCATGGCCGGGCGTTCCAGCAGGTCGGCGATGACCTTGTGCACGTCGAGGTAGTTGTACTTGAGGGCGATATTGAGTTCATCGAACAGCACCAGGCCGTAGCTTGGGTCGGCCAGGAAGGTTTTCGCCTGCTCCCATGCCAGTTCGGCTTTTTCGATGTCGCGTTCGCGGTTTTGCGTTTCCCAGGTATAGCCTTCGCCCATCGCATGAAAACTGATCTCGTCGGGGAAGCGGCGCAGGAATTTCTCTTCGCCCGTCGACATGGCGCCTTTGATGAACTGCACCACGCCCACTTTCATGCCGTGACCCATGGCGCGGATGGCCATGCCGAAGCCGCTCGAGCTCTTGCCCTTGCCATTGCCCGTGTTGACGATGATGATGCCGATTTTCTTGTCGGCCTTGGCGATGGCCGCGTCGATGATGGCCTTTTTTCGTTCCATGCGCACGCGGTGGCGTTGGTTTATAGCTGCGGTATTGGCTGCGGTCTCCGCATCGATGGTTTTGTTCTCGCTCATGTCAGTCCTCTTTCGGTATGAATATCTTGCGTTTGCCGTGATCGATGATCTCGATCGGGTGGCCCAGGTAGTCGCCCAGGATGGACGCCTGCATCACGTCGGCCACGGGGCCGGCCAGCCAGCCGCCATCGCCCATCAGCAGCAGCGCATGGGTCGAGACGCTGTGCGCCAGGTTCAGGTCATGGCCCACCATGACCACGGTTTTGTTCTGTTCTCGGCACAGCTTCGACAGCAGGCCCATGACGCTGACCTGGTGCGCCAGGTCCAGCGCGTTGGCCGGTTCATCGAGCAGCAGCAAGGGCGTATCCTGCGCCAGCATGGCGGCGATCGCCACGCGCTGGCGTTCGCCGCCGGACAGATTGCGCACGTCGCGCTCGGCCAGGTGCTCGACTTCCATCGACGCCAGCGCCGCCAGGGCGATGCGCTGGTCGTCGCTGCCTTCCCAGTAATGGTGGTCGTGATACGGATGGCGCGCCGACAGCACCGTTTCGATGACGCGGTACGAGAACGCGTCCTTGCGCGCCTGCGCCAGGAAAGCCCGTTCGCGCGCCAGCTCTTCCAATGGCCAGTCGATCAGGGCGCGGCCCTGTATCGTCACGTGGCCGGCATCCGGTTCGCGCAAGCCGGCCAGGGTGCGCAGCAAGGTGCTCTTGCCGGCGCCATTGCGGCCGATCACGCTCCAGCATTCGCCATCCCTGATGTGCCAGATGAGGTTTTCCACGAGGCAGCGTGTGCCCGCTTTCAGGCCGAGTTGGTAGGTACGTATCATGCTCGTTTCATCCCCTGCGCAAGCGGTGCAATTGGTACAGGAAGACGGGCGCGCCTATCATGGCCGTGACCACGCCGACTGGCAGCTGCAACGGTGCCAGCACGGTGCGCGCCAAGGTATCGGCCAGTACGAGGAAGGTGCCGCCAGCCAGCGCGGCGGCCGGTATCAGCAGGCGGTGATCGGGACCGCACGCAAAGCGCAGCGCATGCGGCACGATCAGACCGACGAAGCCCACGCTGCCGGCGCTGGTGACGGCGCTGGCCGTGAGCAGGCCGGAACAGAAGAACAGTCCCTTGCGCAGGGCGCCCACGCGCACGCCCAGGGTGCTGGCCGCTTCCGCGTGCAGCGCCATGACGTTCAGCGCGCGCGCGCAGCGCAAGGCGAAGACCATGGCGCCCGCCAGGACCAGCCAGGGCATCAGCCGCGCCGGCGCGCCGGACAGGTCGCCGATCATCCAGAACACCATGCTGCGCAAGCGGCTTTCCGGGGCGATGGACAGCATCAGGGTGACGATGGCCATGCAGGCCGAGGCCAGGATCACGCCCGTCAGCAGCAAGAGCGAGGCGCCGCCTTCGGCCGCCGTGCCGCCGCGCAGGTCGCGCCGGGCAAAGAAATACAGCAGCATGGACACGCCGACGGCGCCGGCAAAGGCGGCCGCATCGACCACCCACAGCGCGCACATGAACAGCAGCGCGGCCAGCGCGCCGACAGAGGCACCGGCGGAAATGCCCAGCACATACGGGTCCGCCAGGGGATTGCGCAGGAGAGCCTGCATCATCAGCCCCGCCAGCGACAGCGCCGCGCCGGTGACAAAGGCGGTCAGCGCGCGGCCCAGACGCAGGTCGAGCAAGGTGGCGGCGAGGGTGTCGGTTTGGCCCTGCACGACATGGAGCAGCGCGGAAGGCAGGTCGGCGAGCGGAATGGCGATCGAACCGATCATGCCGGAGAAAATCAGGCTGGCAACCGCGCACACGATCAGCACCGTGAGGATCACGGTGGCGCGGTGGCGCATATTGCGGAAAAATGGGTGCATGCATACCTTTAAAACGGGGACCGCAGAACTGCACTGCGGGCGATGACGGATAGCGCCACCGCCCGCAGCTTACATCATTACATCATGTTCATTTCATGCCGTAGCGTACGCCAACGAAGAGGTTCGAACCTGGCGTCGCGTAAAAGCGGCCCAGTTCATAGTCCTTGTTGGTGATGTTGTTCCAGCGTGCCAGCACCGACCAGTCGCGCGCGAACTGGTAGGTGGTGTACAGGTTCAGCAAACCATAGCCACCGAGGGTGGTTTTGTTGGCGGGATCTTCAAAACGCTTGCCTGACAACTGCCATTCCGTACCGGCAGTCAAAGGACCGGTCGTGTAATCGACGGCGAAATTGGCATGCTTTTTCGCGCGGCGTGCCAGTTGCTTGTCTGTGGTCTCATTGCGAGGATCTTGCAGATCGATATTGCCACTGACGTTGAAGGCACCGAATTTGCGCGCGCCAGCCAGTGTCAAGCCTTCGAGCAGGGCTTTGTCGACATTCATGCTGCAGCCATAGCCTGGTTTCCAGCCGATTACCGGGCAAGCCGACACATAGGTGAGCATGTCGGTAATCTTGTTATGGTAATAGGTCGCGCTCAGTTGCGATTGGCCATCGTTGTAATGCAAGCCGATTTCAGCATTGCGGCCTTTTTCTGGCTTGTTCGTCGGGATGCCGGAATCAGGGTAGTACAGATCGTTGAAAGTAGGTGCGCGGAAGCTTGTGCCATAACTGGCGCTGGCGCGCAAGGCATTGCTGAAACGATAGCCATAGGCAACGCTGCCCGTGTTGTGCGTGCCGTACGCCGAGCTGTCGTCGCGACGGCCGCTGATGCTGGCCAGGTGAGCGCCGCGCACCAGGTTATACGATGCTGCGAACGATTTGGTATTGCGTCCGCCGGACAGGCCTTTTGCGGAGCTCACGACGTCTTCGTCACGGTATTCACCCAGCAGTTGCAGGGTGTCACGGCCGATGAGAATATCGTTTTGCCAGCTGATGTCGCTTTGCTTGGTGTCGAACTGGCTTCTGCCGAAGGCGCCAGTGGCGGAAACCGAGGTTTGTTTGTCCTTCGCCTGTGCGTAGCGCAGCTCACTGCTCCAGTTCGGCAAGAACTGGTTCTTCGTGAAGACCGAGATGTTTTCCAGCTTATTGTAGTTGCGTGCGTCGAAGTTCAAGCCCGAATCGTACTGCGCATCCAGTTTGCTTTTCAGGAAAGTCAGGCCGACATCATGGCCTTTGGCCATCTGGTAGCCAAACTGGCCACTGACGCTTTCCTTGTCGTAGCCGTCTTTGTCCGGATTGTAGGTGTACGTCGAGGCGCCCAGCTTGGAGGCGGAAAAGCCATCCGATTTTTCCTTGCCCGCAGTCAGCGCATAGCTGAAGTTGTTGTTGCCACCAGTAGAGCCAGCAACGCTGGCTTCCGCCTGACGCGTGTTGTAGCGGCCATAGCCAGCGAAGGCGGAAAAGCGCGCCGCGCCGTCGCCTTTCTTGGTAAAGATCTGGATCACGCCGCCGACGGCATCGGCACCATACATGGTGCTCAGTGGACCGTAGACGATTTCAACGTGATCGATGCTCGACAAAGGCAGGGCGCTCCAGTTGGCAGTGCCCGATGTGGCGGAACCGATGCGCACGCCGTCGACCAGTACGATATTCTGGTTGGCGTTCGCGCCGCGAATGAATACGCTCGAATTGGTGCCTGGGCCGCCACTGCGATTGACTTCAATGCCGCGCTGCTTTTGCAGCAGGTCGATCAGCGTACCGGCGCCGGAGCGCGCGATGTCTTCCGAGCTGATGGTCTGCGTATCGCTCAACACTTCGCTCAAGTGCTGAGGGTAGCGGTTGGCGGTGACGACGACGGGATCAAAGGTGTCTGGCGTGGCTTGGGCGAAAGCGGCAGGCGCGGCAATGGCTAGCGCGAGCGACGTGAGCGCCGCGTGGCGGGAAACAGCATGGGTCATAATAATTTTCAGTAAGTAATATGCAACCAGCCGACGTCCCCGTAGGCCAGATTGAACAGAAGTGGGAACTGAAGATGACGATCGAAGATGGACACAGGGGCCATTCGGATCGCGAACATCCCCGTTCGCACACTTCCACCTGTCCTGGCCGGTATCCGGGCTGGCAAGTGCGGCTATCCCACCTTCCCATGCTCGATGATTGCAAGCACAGTGGTTGTCAGAGATAGCTTGTCGCCCGCATCCTGTTGGAGCGGCGACACTTGCTTACCGTTGCGGGGGCAGCACACGTTCGCCGCGAGCGCGGCATCGTGTTTCCCGTTTAACTGCGTTCATGGACATGAACGCGGGCACCAAAACCCCGCCATTATACGTGCAGTGGGCGTGGACTGAAATGGCTGGCTGGACGATTCGATATCAGAAATCGACGACGACCGTCGCACCGTAGGCGATTTTATGGGCGGAACGGGCGGCCAGCAGGGCCGTTTCTTCCAATGGCAGCCGGGCTTGCAGTGCCGACAGCAGGCGGATGGTGCCCGCATGGCAGATGATGACCACCGTTTCGTGTTGTTCGCGCAACAGATCGCCTAAAAACGCATCGACACGGGCGGCCATCGCCAGCACATTTTCGCCCCCGCCGGGGCGGTACCAGGCCATGTCGGCCGCCCAGGCATCGATTTCCGCGCGCGCAATTGCGTGCCAGGGCTGCATTTCCCAGGTGCCAAAATCCATTTCGGCCAGCCGCGCATCAAGGAGCAGGGCGCTGGAAGGCAAGTCTTGCGCCAATGCTGACGCCAGACCGGCGCAGCGGCGCAGCGGACTCGCGTAGAGCGGCACACCGGCCGGTAAAGTCGCTTGAATCCTGGCGCGCACTGTGACCATTTCATGCGGCGCCACCGCCACGTCGCTGCGGCCATAGCAGGTGCCGCTGGTCACTTGCGGCGTGGGATGGCGAACGAGGATCAAGCGCATGCTTGTTCAGTAGAAGCGCAATGGAGGTTGGAAGCTGGAAAGGATGGCCAGGTAAATCGCCACTTCCGCCACCTGCTGCACGGCGCCCAGGCAGTCGCCCGTATAGCCTTGCAGGCGGCGCTGGCATTTGCGGCCCAGCCAGAATGCGGCAGCTGCCGCCGCCACGATGGCAAAGACCAGCGTGGCCCAGTCAAATATTCCCAGCAGGCCGCAGGCGATGGCGGGCAGCAGGCCGCACACGGCGGCGATGATGAATTCTCCCGTGGTCATCTCCTGCGCCATCGGCTTGGCCTTGCCTTCATCGCGTGCATAATCCATGGCCCATATCAGCGAGACGGCGGCCAGGCGCGAAAGCGGATGAGCGATGAGTAAGGTTGCCATCACCGTGGCAGGCGGCAGCGATGCGAGCGCCGCGCATTTGATGGCCAGCAGGCACAGGATGCCGATGGCGCCATACGCGCCGATGCGCGAATCCTTCATGATTTCCAGCACCCGTTCGCGCGTCATGCCGCCGCCAAAGCCGTCGCACATGTCGGCGAAGCCGTCTTCATGGAAGGCGCCCGTCAGGTAGATGCCGGCGGCGACGGCCAGCAGCACGGCCACGGCCGAAGGCAGGAGCCAGCTGGCCAGCAGATACACGGCGCCACTGACGGACGCCACCACCACGCCGATCGATGGAAAGTAGCGCGAAGCGTGCTGCAGCCATGCCGGCTCGAAACCCACCCAGCGAGGGATGGGCAGGCGCGTGAAGAACTGCAGCGCAATAAAGAACAGGCGGCACTGGTGGATGGCGGCGGAAACGGGATTGGCCATGGTCTTAGTCTGGCGTGGACTTTTCGCTGACCTGGGCCGAGGCAAAGGTGGCCATCTCGCGCATGAAATTGACGGCCGCGTGCAGCAGCGGCAAGGCCAGCGCCGAACCCGTGCCTTCGCCGAGGCGCAAATCGAGGTGCAGCAGCGGACGCGCTCCCAGGTTGGCTAGCAACTGGCGGTGACCATTTTCATCGGAGCAGTGCGAAAACACGCAGTAATCGAGAATGGCCGGCTGCAAACGGGCCGCCACCAGCAAAGCGCTGCTGACGATAAAGCCGTCGATCAGCAAGATCATGCGCCGTTCGGCCGCTTTGAGCATGGCGCCGGCCATCATGGCGATCTCGAAACCGCCAAAGCTGGCCAGCACGTCGAGCGGCTCGGTGACTGCCGCATGATGGACGACAGCCGCCTCGATCACCTGTTGCTTGTGCAATATCCCTTCCTTCGACAGGCCGGTGCCGGCGCCCACGCAGTCGGCGACGGGCGTGCCGGTCAGCTTGTGCATCAGTGCGGCGGCGGCCGTGGTGTTGCCGATACCCATTTCGCCAAAGCCCAGCACATTGCCGTCCAGTGTGGCGACCAGGTCCATCCCCGCCTGCATGGCGGCCAGGCACTGCTCTTGGCTCATGGCGGGTTCTTTGGCAAAGTTGCGGGTACCGGGGCCTTGTTTGCGGTCGAGCAAGCCGTCGCGTGGGCCGAAATCGTGGTTCACGCCGGCGTCTACTATATAGAGGGCGCAATCGGCCTGACGGGCGAAGACGTTGATGGCGGCACCGTTGCCGAGGAAGTTCTCCACCATTTGCCACGTCACGCTTTGCGGGTAGGCGGAAATGCCTTCGGCCACGACGCCATGGTCGGCCGCGAAAACGATGATGGCGGGCTGGCGCAATGCCAGTTGCGTGCTTTGCTGGATCAGGCCGATCTGGCGGGCCAGGGTTTCCAGCATGCCGAGACTGCCCAGCGG
Organism: Janthinobacterium aestuarii; assembly: GCF_051380835.1. Lineage (NCBI taxonomy): Bacteria > Pseudomonadati > Pseudomonadota > Betaproteobacteria > Burkholderiales > Oxalobacteraceae > Janthinobacterium > Janthinobacterium aestuarii. The sequence continues at coordinate 437 of NZ_JBNYXU010000009.1, read as the reverse complement.
CTTCGTTTTGCTATCGATGGCGTGGTCGAGTGCGCTGGCCAGGGCGGAATTGGCTGTAGGGACAATGTATGGGATAGGCATGGGAATCTAATATAGATGAGGCTTGATTTGGTCGGCGCTACGATATCACACAGCAATATCTGCCTGACTGCAAAATAGCCCTTGCGGGGCGTTCGGGGCTTGGCTATAATTCGCCCCCTCGCTGAACGACGCATGCAAATGCAGAGTAAAGCAGGGTGAAAAAAGAAGGTTGACGAAATGCTGCAAACGCTTCATACTCTTCCTTCTTCGCAGCTGACAAACACAACGCTTTGTCGATGGCGCGAAAGCAGTAACCGAATACAGTTCTTTAACAATTAACAGTCGATAAGTGTGGGCATTTGATGTAGTGCAGCGATGATCTTCGGATTGTCGTAATACTTAAAATATCAAATGTT
>NZ_JBNYXU010000008.1:37154-288518 GCF_051380835.1 Janthinobacterium aestuarii | reverse complement strand
GCGTGAAGACGTGCAACGTGGTCAAGTTCTGGCCAAGCCAGGCTCGATCAAGCCGCATGCGCACTTCACCGGCGAGATCTATGTTCTGTCGAAAGACGAAGGCGGCCGTCATACGCCATTCTTCAACAACTATCGTCCACAGTTCTACTTCCGCACGACGGACGTAACCGGTTCGATCGAGTTGCCAGCAGACAAAGAAATGGTCATGCCAGGCGATAACGTGTCGATCACCGTCAAGCTGATCAACCCGATCGCGATGGAAGAAGGTCTGCGCTTCGCTATTCGCGAAGGCGGCCGTACCGTCGGCGCTGGTGTTGTTGCAAAAATCCTGGCTTAATTCTTAAGCCTGCATAAAAGAAGACGCGTCGTCGCCCGGCGCCCTTCTTTTTATTCAACTGCCGGGGTCGGCAAGCATTTTGGTGCTATCATGTCGACCCTGACGGTTGTTGCGTCAGAAATTCCCGTATGACCTCATTGCCGTGCAAACCGCGCGGTTCGTTCTTTTAAGGAAATATCATGTCGGCACCAAACCAAAAAATCCGTATCCGCCTGAAGGCTTTCGATTACAAACTGATCGACCAGTCCGCTCTGGAAATCGTTGAAACCGCGAAGCGCACCGGCGCTGTCGTCAAAGGCCCAGTACCACTGCCTACCCGTATTCAACGTTTCGACGTGCTGCGTTCCCCGCACGTCAACAAAACTTCGCGCGATCAGTTCGAGATCCGTACGCACCAACGCCTGATGGACATCGTTGACCCAACGGACAAAACCGTTGACGCGCTGATGAAGCTGGACCTGCCAGCTGGTGTTGATGTCGAAATCAAACTGCAATAATCGTTTTTAAAAGGCCGGCGGGGTATCCCGCTGCCTGATGATGGGGCCGGGCCTGCTCACGATCGTGAGTGCGCCCGGCCCCATTGCTATTGGTGCCCGCGCACCTCTGCAAAATCGCTTTACAGTGCCGCGGCCGGCCGATAAAGTTGCTGCATGCTTAACGCCCTCGATACCCATCTGTTAAATGCCACTCCCCGTCAGCGCTTGCGCGGCTGGTCGCGCTTCCTGACCGAATTTTTGTATTTCGGTATCAAGGAGGCGAGGTCGTGCCTGTTCGTGGGGCTGTTTTTTGCTGCCGTCTTCCTGGTGCCGCGCGCCGGCCTGTTCGGCCTGCCGCGCTATGACGTGCTGCTGCTGGTAGCGCTGGCGATCCAGGGCGTGATGGTCTGGAGCGGGCTCGAGACGTGGGATGAATTGAAAGCCATCTGCCTGTTTCATGCGGTCGGCTTCGCGCTGGAGGTGTTCAAGGTGTCGGGGACGATCCAGTCGTGGAGCTATCCCGATTTCGCCTACACCAAGGTGTTCGGCGTGCCGCTGTTTTCCGGCTTCATGTATGCGGCTGTCGGCAGCTACATCATTCAGACCTGGCGCCTGCTCGACATGCGGATCCGCCACCATCCACCGTACTGGATGGCGGTGCTGATCGCGCTGCTGATCTACGCCAACTTCTTTACTCACCACTACATCGGCGACTATCGCTGGTATCTGGCCGCCTGTGCGCTGGGCCTGTATGCGCGCACCACCGTGGTCTTCCGCCCGCTCGACCGCGACCGCAGCATGCCCTTGCTGCTCGGTTTCGTACTGGTCGGCTTCTTCATCTGGCTGGCTGAAAACATCAGCACCTTCTGGGGCGTGTGGCGCTATCCGAACCAGCTTGGCGCGTGGTCGGTCGTGCACGTCAGCAAATGGAGCTCATGGTCGCTGCTGGTGGTGATGACGTTCACCATCGTGGCCCACCTCAAGCACATCAAGGCCAGCATCCACGTCGCCCAGCCTTAGGCCGGGCTTCGGGACGGCTTGTTACAAGCTGGCCGCCACCACGTCGAAGCGCGCGCCCAATGCCGCCTGCGGGCCGCCTTGCAGTTGCTTCGCGTATTGGCGCAGCACTTCCGCCGAATACGTGCGCGAGGCGGGCGACAGCTTTGGCAGCAGCGGCAGCACGCGTTCCAGATAGCCCGTGCCTTCCTGCCACTTGCCTTGCGCGGCCAGGGCCGAGGCCAGTTCCACCATGCGGCGGCCGACGCGCGCATCGCTGCGCGGCTGCGCCGCTTCTTCCGTGGCCAGGGCTTGACGGTACAGTTGCTCCGCTTCGGCATTCTTGCCCTGCAAGCGCTTGATGCGGCCCAGGTTGTACTGGCGCTGCGAGAGGATGTCCGCGCCGGCGCCAGCCTGCTCGGCACTGCGCAACGCCTGCACGCACGCCAGTTCCGCTTCGCCAAACTGGCCTTTGAGTTCGGCCGCGTTGCAGGCGTCCTGCTGTTCATTGGAGGTGGTGAGCGTCGCTGGCGCCGCGCAAGCGGCCAGCAGGCTGACGGCGCATAGCAGGCTGATGGTATGGGTCTTCATAGTCTCCTCGGACGGGTGTCAAACACAGTGTATCGGTGGAGTCATGCCGCATTAAATATACTATAAGTTTTTTGGGGTGGGTGGCTTTTCGCCAGCCCGCACAATTGACGCCGCTTGCGTGCTTCAGGGATACTCCGGGCTTGTCCATTAATGCGTGCCGCCGCCATGTCCAAGACTGTCCTGATCGTGGAAGATGAACAGGCGATTGCCGACAGCATCGCTTATGCCTTGCGCACGGACGGCTTTACGCCGCGCCATGTGATGCTGGGCGAGCACGCCCTGGCCGCGCTGCGCCCCATGCCCGGGGAAGCCGCGCAGATGCCCGTGCTCGTGGTGCTCGACGTGGGCTTGCCCGACATGAGCGGCCTGGAGGTGTGCCGCCGCCTGCGCCAGTTTTCCGACGTGCCGGTGATCTTCCTGACGGCCCGCAGCGACGAGATCGACCGCATCGTCGGCCTGGAAATCGGCGCCGACGATTACGTCACCAAACCGTTTTCGCCACGCGAACTGGTGGCGCGCATCCGCGTCATCCTGCGCCGCGCGGGTATCGCTCAGGTGCCGCGCGAGACTGGCATGACGATAGCCGCGCCTGCCGCCGCGGCCGCGCCGGCGCGCTTCGAGTTGCGCGCGCTCGAAGCGCGGGTGCTGTTCCACGGCCAGCCGCTGGACCTGACGCGCTATGAATACCTGCTGCTGAAAACCCTGCTCGAACATCCGGGCCATGTGCTGTCGCGTGCGCAGCTGATGGAGCGTGTGTGGAGCGGGGCGTCCGACACGCTCGAGCGCACCGTCGACGCGCACGTCAAATCGCTGCGCGCCAAGCTGCGTGCCGTCGATGCGCAGGTCGACCCCATCCACACCCACCGTGGCCTCGGCTACAGCCTGGCCGGCGCATGAAGATCGGCCTGCGCATCCTGCTCGGCTACTTCCTGATCGTCGGGCTGGCCGCGTGGTTCCTGCTGAATGTCTTCATGGAGCAGGTCAAGCCCGGCGTGCGCTCGACCCTGGAAGACACCCTGGTCGATACCTCGCAACTGCTGGCCAGTCTGGTGGCGCCCGACGTGAAGGCGGGCACGCTGGCGCAGTCGCCGGTGGCCGGACGCATGCAGGATTACGCGCGCCATGGCGTGGACGTCAATATCAATGGCGTGCGCAAGCGCACGCTCGATTACCGCATCTATATTACGGACCGGCACGGCATCGTGCTGTTCGATTCCAGCGGACGCGACGTGGGGCGCGACTATTCACGCTGGAATGACGTGTACCTGACCTTGCAGGGCAAGTATGGCGCGCGCAGCACGCGCAGCCGGCCTGACGACGAGATGTCGACGGTCATGCACGTGGCCGCGCCGATTCGCGACGGCAATGAGGTGATCGGCGTGCTGACGGTGGCCAAGCCGAACGCCAGCGTGCAAGCGTTTGTCGAGCGCAGCCAGCGCAAGATCTTGCAGCGCGGCGCCGTGCTGTTGTTGCTGTCGCTGCTGATCGGCCTGGCGTTCGCCTGGTGGCTGCACCATGCGCTGGGCAAGCTGATGGACTATATCGGCGACGTGGAAGCGGGACGCAAGGTGGTGCTGCCGGCGCTGGGCACGAACGAGATTGGCACGCTGGGCAGGGCGCTGGAGGCGATGCGCACACGCCTGGAAGGCAAGGAATATGTGGAGCAGCTGATGCACACCCTGGCGCATGAATTGAAAAGCCCGATCGCCGCCATCCAGGCCTCGGCCGAGCTGCTGCAGGAAGACGTGCCGCCGGCCGAGCGCCGCCAGTTCCTCGCCAGCATCCTGGAACAGAATGCGCGCCAGCGGCAGCTGATCGACAAGCTGCTGGCCCTCGTGCGCGTGGAAAAGCAGCAGCGCCTCGATCATCCCGAGCGCATCGCGCTGGGGCCCTTGCTGGCGCAAGTGGCGCAGGACGCTGCCGCCACCCTGGCGGCGCGCGGCGTGCGCGTGCAGCTGCAACACGACGAGGCGAGCGTGGCAGGGGACGCCCTGCTGCTGCGCCAGGCGCTGGGCAACCTGCTCGACAACGCAGCCGGCTTTGCGCCGTCGGGCAGCTGCATCGACCTGACGGCGCAGCGTCACGGCAGCCAGGTGGAACTTGTCGTGCGCGACCGCGGCGAGGGGATTCCCGCGTATGCGCTCGAACGTGTCTTCGAGCGCTTTTATTCGCTGCCGCGCCCGAGCGCCGGCAAGAGCACGGGCCTGGGCCTGCCCTTCGTGCGCGAGGTGGCCTCGCTGCATGGCGGCACGGTCGAAGTGCTCAATCACGCGGAGGGCGGCGCCTGCGCGCGCCTGTGCCTGCCGCTGCTGGCTTAGCGCACTTTATTTGCCCGCTTCACACAGACTGCATCGTCAGCGCATACAGCTTTTTTACACTGGCCACCTTACTTCAAGGATGCGCCATGCAAAAAACTCTGTTAGTCAAAGCGTTGATCGTGTTCGGCCTGATGCTGCTGATCGGCCTGCCTTTGCTGATGATTCAGGAAACGATCAAGGAGCGGATGGAATTCCGCCAGGAAGCCGTCAACAGCATCGCCGCCGATTCGGTGCGCGAACAAACCATCATCGGCCCCATTCTGGTGATTCCCTACACGGAGCAGTACGAAGAGCGCGTGGAAGTGGCCAAGGGCGATGACAAGGAAGCGAAATCGCCGGTGCGCACCGAGTTGCTGCGCCGCCTGGTGCAGCGCCGCCTGATCGTATATCCGAACGATCTGCAGATCAACGGCAACATCGAGACGGACCGCCGTTACCGCGGCATTCACCAGGTGCTGGTGTATAGCGGCCAGCACGCGTTCAAGGGCGACTTCACGGTGCCGGCCGGCAGCCAGCTGCCGCGCAAAACGCCGGACTCGCGCGTGACCCTCGGTGCGCCTTTCGTCGCCCTGTCCATCGAGGACGTGCGCGGCATCCGCAATATTCCGAAAATCGACTGGGGCGGCCAGAAGATCGAGTTCGAACAAGGCACCGACCTGTTTGCCTTCCGCAGCGGCTTGCACGCGCCGCTGGGCGCCATGCCGCTGGCGCAAGCGCAACAGGTGAAATTCAGCTTTGACCTGGGCCTCGATGGCATCGAACGCCAGCATTTCGTGCCGGTGGCGAAAAACAGCCAGATCAGCATCAAGTCGAACTGGCCCCATCCGCAGTTTGGCGGGCGCTTCCTGCCGTCGCCGAAGAATCGCCAGATCGACGCCCAGGGTTTCAATGTGGCGTGGAATATCTCGTCGCTGGCCACCAATGCGCAAACCCAGCTGAGCACCATCGAGGGCGAATTCAAGGTGCCCGACAGTGCGCCGCTGGGCCAGATCGACCGCTTCAGCGTGGGCTTCATCGAGCCGGTGAACGTGTATTCGCAATCGGACCGGGCCACCAAATATGGCTTGCTGTTCGTGGCGCTGACCTTTGCCGCCTTCTTCATCTTTGAAATCCTGAAGAGCCTGCCGATCCATCCGGTCCAGTATCTGCTGGTGGGCCTGTCGCTGGTGATCTTCTTCCTGCTGCTGGTGGGCCTGGCCGAGCACATCGCCTTTCTGTCCGCCTACCTGATCGCCAGCGCCGCCTGTATCGTGCTGACCAGCTTTTACCTGGTGCACGTGCTGCACAACGCCTGGCGCGGCATCGGCTTCGGCGTGGCGCTGACCATGCTGTATGGCGCGCTGTATGGCTTGCTCAGCTCGGAAAACAATGCGCTGGTGATGGGCAGCATCCTGCTGTTCGCCGTGCTGGCAGTCATCATGGTGGCGACGCGCAAGGTGGACTGGTATCAGATTGGCAAAGGAGCGCAGCAGGAATAGGAGTGGCCCGGGCGCCATGCGCCATAACGCTTGCAGCCAGCCCGGACGGTGATCTGTCCGGGCTGGCTTTTTATGTGGCGCGGAAAAGTGCGGCATCAATAATTGGTAGTTGGTTGGTATTGTTTACGGTATTCTATTGGCATTGCTTTTTAAGTAATGGCGGGCGTCGCGGCGTCTGCCCGGGGCGGTGCGAGGATGGCGTGTCGTTCTGGTTGTTCTTCCATCTGATAAACGGAGATGAAATATGATCAAGAAGTCGATGGCTTTCCTGTTTGCGCTGGGCTTGAGCGCCTCGTATGCGTTTGCCGCTGGCGATGTCACGCAGTGCTATAGCGAGTGCGGGCAAAAAGTGGCCAATTGCCGCGCACACCTCGGCAGCAGCCCCATCTGCGAAGATCTGTACCAGCATTGCCTGATCAACTGCCAGCAATAAGCTTTTTCGGGCGTCACGCCCGGGAGGGGTAGGGCAGGGCGCGCAAGCCATTGCGCGCCCTGCGTGTTTTCGCCATTGCCCGCCAGGGCGCATGGCGCCGTGCTTGGCGCCTCTCAAGTTGGCTCGCGGCGGCATTTTTCCGGCGCGCCGACAACTCCCGCAGGGGCGTCGCGCAACACTTTGACATACCTCGTGTTAACTTGTTGCGTCAAGGGTTTTTGTGCTATATACTAGCCGGCTTCGGTATGGATTCGTCTTTTTTGAGTCCTACGTTACTTTGTAGTTAAACAAGCCCCGCCCAATCGCAGGTGGGAATGGAGAAAAAATGAGCCTAGGCCTTCTCGGTCGCAAGGTTGGTATGATGCGCATTTTCACGGATGAAGGGGATTCGATTCCTGTCACCGTGTTGGACGTATCGAACAACCGTGTTGCGCAAATCAAAACCCCTGAAACAGATGGTTACTCCGCTGTTCAGGTCGCATTCGGTCAACGTCGCGCTTCCCGCGTGACCAAAGCTGTTGCTGGTCATCACGCTAAAGCTGGTGTTGAAGCCGGTACTCTGTTGAAAGAGTTCCGTGTCGATGCTGCCAAAGCCGCTGAACTGAAAGCTGGCGATGTTGTCGCTGCTTCCCTGTTCGAAGTCGGTCAAAAGATCGACGTGCAAGGCGTTACCATCGGTAAAGGCTATGCAGGCGTTATCAAACGTTACCACTTCGCTTCCGGCCGTGCAACGCACGGTAACTCGCGTTCGCATAACGTTCCAGGTTCCATCGGTATGGCACAAGATCCAGGTCGCGTTTTCCCTGGTAAGCGCATGACCGGTCATCTGGGTGACGTTAACCGTACGATCCAGAACCTCGTGATCGCCCGTATCGATGCCGACCGTCAGCTGTTGCTGGTCAAAGGCGCGATTCCAGGTGCGAAAAATGGCCAGGTAGTTGTCTCGCCAGCCATCAAAACCAAAGCCAAGAAGGGAGCTTAAACGATGGAACTCAAGCTTCTGAATGCGCAAGGTCAAGCCGCCTCGAACGTTGCTGCAGCCGATACGATTTTCGGCCGTGACTACAATGAAGCGCTGATCCACCAAGTCGTCATCGCTTATCAAGCGAATGCACGTAGTGGTAACCGCAAGCAAAAAGACCGTGAAGAAGTTCACCACACGACGAAAAAGCCATGGCGCCAAAAAGGTACCGGCCGCGCTCGTGCTGGTATGTCGTCGTCGCCACTGTGGCGCGGCGGTGGTCGGATTTTCCCGAACTCGCCTGACGAAAACTTCACCCACAAAGTGAACAAAAAAATGTATCGCGCAGGTATCTGCTCGATCCTGTCGCAGCTGGCTCGCGAAGAGCGCCTGATCGTCATCGACGATCTGACGATCGACGCGCCAAAAACCAAGCTGCTGTCGCAAAAATTGAACGGCCTGGGCTTTGATTCGGTTCTGATCATCACCGACGTTCTGAACGAAAACCTGGAACTGGCATCGCGCAACCTGCCTAACGTACTCGTCGTTGAGCCACGTCACGCAGATCCGATGTCCCTGGTGTTCTACAAGAAGATCCTGGTCACCAAAGCTGCATTGGCCAAGATTGAGGAGATGCTGGCATGAGCGCGATTTTGAAACATAGCGAAGAACGCTTGATGAAGGTGCTGTTGGCGCCCGTGATTTCCGAAAAGGCCACCATGGTCGCGGAAAAGAACGAGCAAATTGTATTCCGCGTACTGCCGGATGCAACCAAGCCTGAAATCAAGGCAGCGGTCGAACTGCTGTTCAAGGTTGAAGTTCTGTCCGTGCAAACTGCAAACCGCGAAGGTAAGCAAAAGCGCACCGGCAAGTTCAACGGTCGTCGTAACCATACCAAGCGTGCTTTCGTGTGCCTGAAGCCTGGCCAGGAAATCAACTTCTCCGAGGAGGCTGCATAATGGCACTCGTTAAGATGAAACCAACCTCGCCAGGCCGTCGCGGCATGGTGAAGGTGGTGAATGCCGACCTGTACAAGGGTCGTCCATTCGCTGCTCTGGTTGAAAAGAAATCCAAGACCGCTGGTCGTAACAACAACGGTCACATCACCACCCGTCATATCGGTGGTGGTCATAAGCAACACTATCGCTTGATCGACTTCAAGCGCACCAAAGATGGTATTCCAGCGAAAGTGGAACGTATCGAATACGATCCAAACCGCACCGCGAATATCGCTCTGCTGTGCTACGCCGACGGCGAACGTCACTACATCATCGCAACCAAAGGCATGGCCGTTGGCGACAGCGTGATGAACGGTTCGGAAGCACCGATCAAATCGGGTAACTGCTTGCCAATCCGTAACATCCCAGTCGGTACCGTGATGCATTGCGTTGAAATGCTGCCAGGTAAAGGTGCCCAAATGGCACGTACCGCCGGCGCTGGCGTTGTGCTGATGGCCCGTGAAGGTACCTACGCTCAAGTGCGTCTGCGCTCGGGTGAAGTACGTCGCGTGCACATCGAGTGCCGTGCAACGGTTGGTGAAGTCGGCAATGCCGAGCACAGCCTGCGTAAAATCGGTAAAGCTGGTGCGATGCGCTGGCGCGGTGTTCGTCCTACCGTTCGCGGTGTGGTCATGAACCCGGTCGATCACCCGCACGGTGGTGGTGAAGGTAAAACAGCAGCTGGTCGTCATCCAGTTTCGCCTTGGGGCCAACAGACTAAGGGTAAGAAGACACGCAGCAACAAGCGTACTACTTCCATGATCGTCTCGCGCCGCGGCAAGAAATAAGGGGTAGCACATGACACGTTCATTGAAAAAAGGGCCGTTCTGTGACGCCCACCTGGTGAAAAAAGTTGAAGCCGCGCAAGCAGCCAAAGACAAAAAGCCAATTAAAACCTGGTCGCGTCGTTCGACAATCATGCCTGACTTCATCGGCCTGACGATCGCGGTTCATAACGGCAAGCTGCACGTGCCGGTTTATGTTTCCGAAAACATGGTTGGTCACAAGCTCGGCGAATTCGCACTGACCCGTACGTTCAAGGGCCATGCAGCTGACAAAAAGGCTAAGAAATAATGGAAACTAAAGCTATCCTCAAAGGTGTGCGCCTGTCGGACCAAAAGGGCCGCCTGGTTGCTGACCTGATCCGTGGCAAGAAAGTTGACGCTGCACTCAACATCTTGCAATTCAGCCCGAAAAAAGGTGCTGCGATCATCAAACGCGTTCTGGAATCGGCAATCGCCAATGCGGAACACAATGATGGCGCGGACATCGACGAATTGTTCGTGAAAACGATCTACGTCGAAAAGGGCCCGGTCCTGAAGCGCTTCACCGCGCGTGCAAAAGGCCGTGGCGACCGTATTTCGAAACAATCCTGTCACGTTTACGTGACTGTCGGTAACTAAGGAGCCACGATGGGTCAGAAAATTCATCCAACCGGTTTCCGTCTGGCGGTCACCCGTAACTGGGCTTCGCGCTGGTATGCAGGCAACGGCAATTTCGCTGCCATGCTGAACGAAGACTTGAAAGCACGTGCTTACCTGAAAAAGAAACTGAAGAACGCATCCGTTGGCCGCATCGTTATCGAGCGCCCAGCCAAGAACGCGCGCTTCACGATCTACAGCTCGCGTCCAGGCGTGGTCATTGGTAAAAAAGGCGAAGACATCGAAGTACTGAAGTCCGCTTTGACCAAGATCATGGGCGTGCCTGTTCACGTGAACATCGAAGAAATTCGCAAGCCGGAAATCGACTCGCAACTGATCGCCGATTCGATCTCGCAGCAGCTGGAAAAACGGATCATGTTCCGCCGCGCCATGAAGCGTGCAATGCAAAATGCAATGCGCCTGGGTGCACTCGGTATCAAGATCATGTCGTCCGGCCGTCTGAACGGTATCGAAATCGCACGTAAAGAATGGTACCGCGAAGGCCGCGTGCCTCTGCATACCCTGCGCGCAGATATCGACTACGGTACCAGCGAAGCGTCGACCACCTACGGCATCATCGGTGTCAAGGTGTGGGTATACAAAGGTGACCGCGCGCCTAACGGCGATGCACCAGTCATCGATACCCCAGCTGACGAGAAGAAAAGCCGCGGCCCACGCCGTGACGATGGCAAGCCAGCTGGCCGTCCACGTCCAGCCGGTGCCGGTGCGAAACCATCCACAGCACCAGGTGCACGTGTGCGTACCGCCGCTAAACCGGCCGCCGCAGCAGCACCAGCTGAGAAAGCAGGAGAATAATCATGCTGCAACCAGCACGCAGAAAGTATCGTAAAGAGCAGAAAGGCCGTAACACCGGTATTTCGCACAGCCGCGGCACCGCCGTGTCGTTTGGCGAATTCGGTCTGAAGGCAGTTGCGCGCGGTCGTATCACTGCGCGTCAAATTGAAGCGGCGCGTCGTGCAATGACGCGTCACATCAAGCGCGGTGGCCGTATCTGGATCCGTATTTTCCCGGACAAACCGATTTCGAACAAACCGGCTGAAGTCCGTATGGGTAACGGTAAAGGTAATCCTGAGTACTACGTCGCTGAAATTCAGCCAGGCAAAGTACTGTACGAAATGGATGGCGTTGATGAGGCGCTGGCACGGGAAGCATTCCGTCTTGCCGCCGCTAAACTGCCACTGGCTACGACGTTTGTCGTGCGCCAAGTCGGCCAATAATTGGAGTTGTATATGAAAGCATCTGAACTCCGCGGCAAGGACCAGCCAGCTCTGCAAAAAGAGCTGAATGACCTGTTGAAGGCACAGTTCGGCCTGCGCATGCAAATCGCTACGCAGCAGCTGAGCAACACTTCGCAGCTCAAGAAGGTACGCCGCGATATCGCGCGTGTGAAGACGGTAATGAATCTGAAGGAAGCCAAATGAACGAACCAGTGAAACAGTCGCTCAAGCGCACGCTGATCGGTAAAGTGGTTTCGGACAAGATGGACAAGACCGTTACCGTTCTGATCGAGCGCCACGTAAAACATCCTTTGTATGGCAAGATCATCATGCGCTCGAACAAGTATCACGCGCATGACGAGACCAACCAAGTCAAGGCCGGTGATACGGTCGAGATCCAGGAAGGTCGCCCGATCTCCAAAACAAAGGCATGGACGGTGACACGTGTGGTTCAAGCCGCACCAACCGTTTAAATAAAAACCACCGTTTCGGCGGTGGGTTTTAATTAGTACTTGCAGGCCCGCAAATTGTATGTAATACTTGCGGGCTTCGTTCATGTAACGCCGCAAAGTGTCTGGCCACAGACAGTAGCATTCGCGGTCAGTTGATGTATGAAGGTCATGCACCCAAACAGTGAAGCCCAGCAGGGCGGCTCTGGCGGGACCAAGACTGACCGTGGGTCTACATTGTGTGGATTCTTCGGCTTAAGTTGGGAAAGAGAATACTATGATTCAAACTGAAAGCCGGCTCGAAGTGGCTGACAATACCGGTGCCAAAGAAGTAATGTGCATCAAGGTATTGGGCGGCTCCAAGCGCCGTTATGCTGGCATTGGCGATGTGATCAAGGTAACCGTTAAGGTTGCTGCGCCACGTGGCCGTGTCAAAAAAGGTGAAATTTATAACGCCGTGGTTGTGCGCACCGCTAAAGGTGTTCGCCGCCAAGACGGTTCCCTGGTGAAGTTCGACGGCAACGCCGCCGTTCTGTTGAACGCCAAGCTGGAACCGATCGGTACCCGTATTTTTGGACCTGTCACACGCGAACTGCGTACTGAGAAGTTCATGAAAATCGTGTCCCTGGCACCGGAAGTCCTGTAAGGAGTCGTAATGGATAAGATTCGTAAAAACGACGAAGTCATCGTTCTGACCGGGAAAGACAAGGGCAAACGTGGTGTGGTACAGCAGCGTATCGATGCTGAACATATCGTGGTTGACGGCATTAACATCGCTAAAAAAGCGACTAAGCCAAACCCGATGACTGGCGTAACTGGTGGTATCGTCGATAAGACCATGCCAATTCACGTGTCCAACGTTGCATTGTTTAATGCAGCGACTGGCAAGGCAGATCGCGTGGGTTTCAAAGAAGTGGACGGCAAGAAAGTTCGCATCTTTAAATCCTCCGGCGAAGTAGTGAAGGCTTAAGAAATCATGGCACGTCTCCAAGAATTCTATAAAGAAAAAGTCGTTGCCGACCTGACCAGCAAGTTTGGTTACAAGTCGGTAATGGAAGTTCCACGCCTGACCAAGATCACCCTGAACATGGGTGTTGGTGAGGCTATCGCGGATAAAAAAGTTCTCGAGCACGCAGTTGCTGACTTGACCAAGATCGCCGGCCAGAAGCCAGTGACCACCAAGTCCCGCAAAGCGATCGCAGGCTTCAAAATCCGTGAAGGTTACCCGATCGGTACGATGGTCACCCTGCGCGGCGCTCGCATGTACGAGTTCCTGGATCGCTTCATTACCGTGGCTCTGCCGCGCGTACGCGATTTCCGTGGTGTGAACGGCCGTGCATTTGATGGTCGTGGCAACTACAACATCGGTGTCAAGGAACAGATCATTTTCCCTGAAATCGAATACGACAAGATTGACGCGTTGCGCGGTATGAATATCAGCATCACGACAACCGCTAAGACCGATGACGAAGCCAAAGCTTTGCTCGCCGCCTTTAAATTCCCTTTCAGGAACTGATCATGGCCAAACTGTCACTGATTAATCGTGAGATCAAGCGTGCTGACCTGGTGGCGAAATTCGCCCCTAAGCGCGAAGCTCTCAAGGCCATCGTCGATGACCAATCGAAATCGGAAGAAGAGCGCTACGAAGCTCGCCTGAAACTGCAGGCGCTGCCACGTAACTCGAACCCGACGCGTCAACGTAACCGTTGCGCCATCACTGGTCGTCCGCGCGGCACATTCCGTAAATTCGGTCTGGGTCGTATCAAGCTCCGTGAATTCGCCATGCGTGGTGAAATTCCGGGTATGACAAAAGCAAGCTGGTAATAGGAGAATATGCAATGAGTATGAGCGATCCTATCGCCGATATGCTGACCCGCATTCGCAATGCACAAGGCGTGCAAAAGACGACCGTGGCCATGCCATCGTCGAAAGTCAAAATTGCGATTGCCAGCGTCCTGAAGGACGAGGGTTACATTGAAGATTTCGCTGTTGCCGAAGCTGGTGGCAAAGCGGAACTGAAAATCGGTTTGAAGTATTATGTTGGCCGTCCCGTTATTGAGCGCTTGGAGCGCGTGTCCCGTCCGGGCCTGCGCGTCTACAAGGGTAAAGACGAGATCCCTGTTGTGATGAATGGCTTGGGTGTGGCGATCGTGTCGACTCCGCAAGGCGTCATGACTGACCGCAAAGCACGCGCTACCGGTGTCGGCGGCGAAGTTATTTGCTACGTGGCTTAAGGAGTTACACATGTCTCGAGTAGCTAAAATGCCTATCGTAGTGCCAGCTGGCGCCGAAGTCGCCATCTCCGCACAAGCGATCACCGTAAAAGGCCCGCTGGGCGTACTTTCCCAAGCCCTCACCGGCCAGGTCAAAGTAGAAAACAATGCAGGAACCCTGAGTTTCGACGTGGCGAACGACAGCCGCGAAGCCAATGCCATGTCCGGCACGCTGCGCGCACTGGTCAACAACATGGTTGTTGGCGTCACCAAGGGTTTCGAGAAAAAGCTGAACCTGGTAGGCGTGGGTTACAAGGCGCAAGCTCAAGGCGACAAGTTGAATCTGTCCCTGGGTTTCTCGCACCCTGTAGTGCATGACATGCCAGCTGGCGTTACCTGCGCAACACCAACCCCGACCGAGATCCTGATTAAAGGTATCGACCGTCAACAGGTTGGCCAGGTAGCCGCTGAAGTTCGTGCTTACCGCGCTCCTGAGCCGTATAAAGGCAAGGGCGTTCGCTATGCGGACGAAGTGGTTAAGCTTAAAGAAACCAAGAAGAAGTAATTAGGGGCTGACGATGGATAAGAAAGAATCACGGCTTCGCCGCGGACGCCAAACCCGCATCAAGATTGCGGAATTGAAAGTAAATCGCTTGTCGGTGCATCGCACCAACCTGCACATTTACGCTAACCTGATCAGCCCGGACGCTAAAGTCCTGGTTTCGGCCTCGACGGCTGAAGCGGAAGTTCGCGCTGAACTGGCAGGCCAATCCGGCAAAGGCGGCAATGCCGCTGCTGCAGCCTTGATCGGCAAGCGCGTCGCTGAAAAAGCGTTGAAAGCAGGGATTACCGAAGTTGCGTTTGACCGCTCCGGTTTCCGTTACCACGGCCGTGTGAAAGCGTTGGCAGAAGCCGCACGCGAAGCCGGTCTGAAGTTCTAAGGATCAATCATGGCAAAAATGCAAGCAAAAATGCAAAGCGACAAGCCGGATGATGGCATGCGCGAAAAAATGATCGCGATCAACCGCGTGACCAAAGTGGTCAAGGGTGGTCGTATCATGGGTTTCGCCGCGCTGACCGTAGTTGGTGATGGCGATGGCCGCGTCGGCATGGGCAAGGGCAAATCGAAAGAAGTGCCAGTTGGCGTGCAGAAGGCAATGGAAGAAGCCCGTCGCAACCTGATCAAAGTACCGCTCAAAAACGGTACCTTGCATCACACGGTTGTTGGTCGTCACGGCGCCTCCAAGGTCCTGATGAACCCAGCTAAGCCTGGTACTGGCGTTATCGCTGGTGGCGCAATGCGCGCTATCTTCGAAGTGATGGGCGTGACGGACGTGGTGGCGAAATCCACCGGTTCGAACAACCCATACAACCTGGTACGCGCTACGCTGGACGGCCTGTCGAAAATGAGCACTGCTTCCGATATCGCTGCCAAACGCGGCAAGTCGGTCGAAGACATTCTGGCTTAAGGTGGACAAAATGACAAACACAGTCAAAGTGCAATTGGTCAAGGGCTTGATCGGTACGCGCGAATCGCATCGCGCTACCGTGCGCGGTCTGGGTCTGCGTCGTGTAAATTCGGTTTCCGAATTGCAAGACACCCCATCCGTACGCGGCATGATCAATAAAGTATCGTATCTCGTTAAAGTTGTCGGGTAAGCCTTCGGGCTTACACGAACGGAGCAAATCATGGAATTGAATACTATTGCACCAGCCGAAGGCGCTAAGCACTACAAGCGTCGCGTCGGTCGCGGTATCGGCTCCGGCCTGGGTAAAACCTCGGGTCGTGGTCACAAAGGTCAGAAATCGCGTTCGGGCGGCTTTCATAAAGTCGGTTTCGAAGGCGGTCAGATGCCTCTGCAACGCCGTCTGCCTAAGCGCGGTTTCAAATCGATGCACGCAACCTTCAAAGCTGAAGTGCGCCTGTCCGATCTGAACAACCTGGCTGTTGGCGATGTCGACATTCTGGTCTTGAAGCAAGCTGGCGTTCTGGGCGTGTTGGCCCGTGACGTGCGCGTGATCTTGTCCGGCGAAATCACCAAAGCGGTGAATTTGAAGGGCTTGAAAGTGTCCGCTGGCGCGAAAGCAGCCATCGAAGCAGCCGGCGGCTCGGTAGCCTGAGTTGACCGCTAACAGCTTGATCGGAGCGAAAATTGGCGACTAATCCACAACTTGCTAAAAGTGCAGCGGCCGGTTTCCCTTGGGGACGGCTCTGGTTTTTGCTTGGCGCATTGGTGGTTTATCGTATCGGTGCTCACGTCCCGGTTCCCGGGATTGACCCGACACAATTAGCCTCGCTGTTCAAGGAGCACGAAGGCGGCGTCCTGGGCATGTTCAACATGTTCTCGGGCGGTGCCTTGTCTCGTTTTACAGTGTTTGCGCTGGGTATCATGCCTTATATCTCGGCCTCGATCATCATGCAATTGCTGTCGATCGTGTCACCGCAGATGGAAGCGTTGAAAAAAGAAGGCGAAGCAGGTCGTCGCAAGATCACCCAGTACACCCGGTATTTCACGGTTGCCCTGGCACTGTTCCAAGCGTTAGGCATTGCAGTCGCACTGGAGTCGCAAGCTGGTCTGGTGTTGGAACCTGGTCTTGCATTCCGCTTCGTGACGGTCGTCACTTTGTTGACCGGAACAATGTTTTTGATGTGGTTGGGTGAGCAAATTACCGAGCGTGGCTTGGGGAATGGCATCTCGATCATCATTTTTGCCGGGATTGCAGCAGGTCTGCCGTCGGCGTTGGGTGGCTTGTTCACTCAGGTGTCGAATGGTTCGATCGGCAGCTTCAGCGCGATTTTCATCGTGATCCTGGTAGCACTGGTAACGTACTTCGTTGTATTCGTCGAACGTGGTCAGCGCAAAATATTGGTCAATTACGCGAAGCGCCAGGTAGGCAACAAGATTTATGGCGGTCAAACCAGCCATTTGCCGTTGAAGCTGAACATGGCCGGCGTGATCCCGCCGATCTTTGCTTCTTCGATCATCTTGTTCCCGGCCACTATCGTGGACTGGTTTTCAAAGGGCGCCGACAACGCTAACCCTGCGGTGCGGTTCTTGAAAGATTTGGCAGCATCGATGGGGCCTGGTGAGCCTATCCATGCGCTGTTGTACGCAGTGGCGATCGTGTTTTTCTGTTTCTTCTATACAGCGCTGGTCTTTAACAGCAAGGAAACAGCGGATAACTTGAAGAAAAGCGGTGCGTTCATTCCCGGGATTCGTCCAGGCGAGCAGACAGCCCGTTACATCGACAAGATCCTGACACGCTTGACACTTGCCGGCGCAGTCTACATCACCCTGGTGTGTTTATTGCCGGAATTTATGCAAGCCCAGTGGAAAGTACCATTCTATTTCGGCGGTACTTCTTTATTGATTATTGTAGTTGTCACCATGGATTTCATGGCGCAAGTACAGAACTACGTGATGTCGCAGCAATATGATTCACTGCTGCGCAAAGCAAATTTCAAGGGCGGAATTCCGACGCGTTAAGCGCGGTAAACATACCGAATGGCAAAAGACGACGTCATACAGATGCAGGGCGAGATTCTTGAGAATCTCCCAAATGCAACATTTCGAGTGAAGCTGGAGAACGGACACGTGGTGCTCGGGCATATTTCAGGTAAAATGCGGATGAACTATATTCGCATTCTCCCTGGAGACAAGGTGACGGTGGAGTTAACGCCGTACGACCTGAGCCGAGCCCGCATTGTGTTCCGTACCAAGTAACACACTGAATCAAACCAAAGAAGCGAAAGAAAGAGCCCAAAAATGAAAGTTCTCGCATCAGTCAAGCGGATCTGCCGCAACTGCAAGATCATCAAGCGCAAAGGCGTAGTCCGCGTTATCTGCGTGGAACCACGTCACAAGCAGCGTCAAGGTTAATCGAGGAATAACAAATGGCACGTATTGCAGGGGTTAATATCCCAAATCATCAGCATACCGTTATCGGCCTGACGGCCATCTACGGTGTGGGCCGTCCACGCGCAGAGAAAATCTGTGCATCGACCGGTGTAGCAACCAACAAAAAGATCAAAGATCTGGATGACAGCGAACTGGAAAAGCTGCGCGATGAAGTAGGTAAATTCATCGTCGAAGGCGATCTGCGTCGTGAACTGTCCATGAACATCAAGCGTTTGATGGATCTGGGTTGCTACCGCGGCATGCGTCATCGTAAGGGTCTGCCTTGCCGTGGCCAGCGTACGCGTACGAACGCACGTACCCGCAAGGGACCGCGTAAAGCCGCTCAATCGCTGAAAAAATAATCCGCTAGGGAATAATTATGGCTAAGTCGCAAAATAACGCCGCATCAGCACGCGTGCGTAAAAAAGTTAAAAAGAACGTCGCTGAAGGCATCGCACATGTCCACGCATCGTTCAATAACACCATCATTACCATCACCGATCGTCAAGGCAATGCCTTGTCGTGGGCTACCTCCGGCGGTGCAGGCTTCAAGGGTTCGCGTAAATCGACTCCATTCGCAGCGCAGGTCGCCGCGGAAGCCGCTGGTAAAGTGGCTGTTGAGTGTGGCGTGAAGAACCTGGAGGTACGTATCAAGGGCCCAGGTCCTGGTCGTGAATCCGCCGTTCGCGCGCTGAACAACCTGGGCATCAAGATCACCGAGATCCAGGACGTGACGCCGGTACCGCACAACGGTTGCCGTCCACCGAAACGTCGTCGTATCTAAGATAGTGTTGCAGAGGGCGCTTCGGCGCCAGCTGCTTTGCTGTCTGTTGTAACTCAGTACAGTTGTGTGAAAACGCTGGAGCAGGGAGCCGGAAACGGTTATACTGCCCGGCTGTTCTTGCCTGTCAAATTCTGTTTGGCGGGTTTTTCGTTTTCAGCCACCGTCTGATTGAAACCAAATCAGACTAGCGCCTAACCGCATCAGTGTGTTTGATCATGCATGTGGCTGGGGCGTTATCATTTAAAAAAAGGAAGTATCGTGGCACGTTATATCGGACCTAAAGCAAAACTTTCCCGCCGTGAAGGTACAGACCTGTTCCTGAAGAGCGCACGCCGCTCGCTGGACAGCAAGTGCAAACTGGACGTCAAGCCAGGCCAGCACGGTGTCAAATCCGGCGCCCGCACCTCGGACTACGGTAACCAACTGCGCGAAAAGCAAAAAGTCAAGCGCATGTACGGCGTGCTGGAACGTCAATTCCGCCGCTACTTCGCTGAAGCAGACCGTCGTAAAGGCAACACCGGCGAAACGCTGTTGAAGTTGCTGGAAACGCGTCTGGACAACGTTTGCTACCGCATGGGCTTTGGCTCGACCCGCGCTGAAGCGCGTCAATTGGTCAGCCACAAAGCGTTCACCGTGAACGGTATCGTTGTGAACATCGCTTCGTACGCAGTCAAAGTTGGCGACATCGTTGCTGTTCGTGAAAAATCGAAAAAGCAAGTGCGTATCGTTGAAGCACTGTCGCTGGCTGAACAAGTTGGTATGCCTAGCTGGGTTTCGGTTGATGCCAAGAAAATGGAAGGTACCTTCAAGTCCCTGCCAGAGCGTAACGAAATCGCTAACGACGTCAACGAATCGCTGATCGTCGAGCTGTACTCGCGTTAATAGTAGTCAGTAGCAAGATCTCCGCCCACTTTGCTTTTGTAAAGTGGGCGTTTCACTAATGCCATCAGCCTTATCGGTGTAATGAGCCGAGGGTATTGAAAAGGACATTTCATGCAAAACAGTTTGTTGAAGCCACGTATTATCGATGTTGAAGCTCTCGGTGCAGGTCACGCCAAGGTCGTGATGGAACCGTTCGAGCGCGGCTATGGCCACACATTGGGTAACGCGTTGCGCCGCGTTCTGCTGTCGTCGATGGTAGGCTACGCGCCGACCGAAGTGACGATCGCCGGCGTCGTCCACGAATATTCCTCCCTCGATGGCGTGCAAGAAGACGTCGTCGATCTGCTGCTGAACTTGAAGGGTGTGGTTTTCAAAGTCCACAACCGCGATTCGGTAACCCTGACCCTGAAAAAAGAAGGCGAAGGCGCGATCCTGGCCTCCGACATCGACCTGCCGCATGACGTCGAACTGATCAACCCTGACCACGTGATCGCCCACCTGACCGCTGGTGGCAAGCTGGACATGCAGATCAAGGTTGAAAAAGGCCGCGGCTACGTTCCTGGTAACGTGCGTCGCCTGTCGGAAGACACGAACAAGACCATCGGCCGCATCATTCTGGATGCGTCGTTCTCGCCAGTGCGCCGTGTATCGTACTTCGTTGAATCGGCCCGCGTTGAACAGCGTACCGACCTGGACAAGCTGATCATCAACATCGAAACCAACGGCGTGATCTCGCCGGAAGAAGCGATCCGCCAGTCGGCCCGCGTTCTGGTGGACCAGTTGAATGTCTTCGCTGCCCTGGAAGGCACGGAAGCCGCCGCCGAAGCGCCATCGCGCGCTCCGCTGGTCGATCCTATCCTGTTGCGTCCGGTCGACGACCTGGAGTTGACCGTGCGTTCGGCGAACTGCCTGAAAGCGGAAAACATCTACTACATCGGCGACCTGATCCAACGTTCGGAAAACGAACTGCTGAAAACGCCAAATCTGGGCCGCAAGTCCCTGAACGAAATCAAGGAAGTGCTGGCATCGCGCGGCTTGACCTTGGGCATGAAGCTGGAAAACTGGCCGCCTGCCGGCCTGGAAAAGTAATTCGAAGTTTGTAGCAAACTGCCTGGGACAGGTGTCCCAGGCTTTTATTTTTGAAGTACCAAACCGGTCCGCGATGAAACCCTGGTTTCATTGATCGAAGAACTGGATTTAAACTCACTACCGAAAGGATTTACCATGCGTCACGGTCACGGCCTCCGTAAACTGAATCGTACCTCGTCCCACCGTCTGGCAATGCTGCGCAACATGACAGTATCGCTGCTGCGTCACGAAGCGATCAAAACCACCCTGCCAAAAGCAAAAGAACTGCGCCGCGTTGTCGAGCCAATTCTGACGCTGGGCAAAACCGACTCCCTGGCAAACAAGCGTCTGGCCTTCAACCGCCTGCGCGACCGTGAAATGGTCGTCAAACTGTTCGCTGAACTGGGCCCACGTTTCGCCAACCGTAACGGTGGTTATGTGCGTATCCTGAAAATGGGTTTCCGCGTCGGCGATAACGCTCCTATGGCGTTCGTTGAACTGATGGATCGCCCAGATACGACCGAAGCAGTTGAAGTTGCTGGCGAGTAATCCCAGTAGCCGCTTCAAGAAAAGCCAGGCCTAGCCTGGCTTTTTTGTTTTCTGCTGCAGCTATCCTTGCTGCGGTGTACTATTCTTCTTTCGCGCCGGCCCTGCAGCCACTGCACGCTCCGCGCGTCTCTTGTTGAATGGCACAGCTGATGCCGCAGAAAAAGGTCGTTCATGTCCCGTTTCCCCTCCAGCGCCACCGCGCGCGCCGCCCCCTTACGTCAACTGTTGCTGTGGTTTGCCACCTGCCTGCTGCTGGCGATGGCCGTCTTTGGCGCCAACCATGCCCGTGCCGACGATGAATTCCTCGATCCGGAGCTGGCCTTCAAGTTTTCCGCCCGCATGCAGGATCCGTCCACCATCGCCGTCACCTATGTGATCGCCGATGGCTACTATATGTACCACGAGCGCTTCAAGTTCGAGGCCGTGGGTGCCAAGCTGGGCATTCCGGTGTATCCGGCCGGCAAGGTCAAGTTTGACGATACTTTCCAGAAGAACGTGGAAACGTTCCGCAAGACGCTGACCATCACGATTCCCGTGGAAGCGGCCGGCGCGTTCACCCTGAAGGCGACGGGCCAGGGCTGCTCCGACAAGGGCCTGTGCTATGCGCCGCAGGATGCAACGGCCCAGCTGGTGGGCGGCGGCGGCGGCCAGAGCAAGGCGCCCGGCGCCGGCCTGCCGTCGAAATTCGCCTTGCCGGCAGCTCCCGCCGTCGACACGGCGGCCGTCAACGGTCCGCAGGCGCAAGCGTCGCCTGGCGTGTCCGTCATGAGCATTCCCCAGGCGGACATTACCAGCACGCCCGAGCCGGTCGCGGCGGCTCCCGTGGCGGCAAGCGCCGCGCCCGCGCAAAGCGAAATGGGCAAGATCGAAGCGGCACTGAAGGGCGGCAAGCTGCTCGTCATCGTGCCCCTGTTCATGCTGCTGGGCCTGGGCCTGGCCTTTACGCCGTGCGTGCTGCCGATGGTGCCGATTCTGTCGTCGATCATCATCGGCGATGGTGCCAAGGTCAGCCGCTCGCGCGGCTTGCTGCTGTCGCTGACGTACGCGCTGGGCATGGCCATCGTCTACACGGCGCTGGGCGTGGCGGCCGGCCTGGCGGGCGAAGGCCTGGCGGCGCAACTGCAAAACCCGTGGGTGCTCGGTTTCTTTGCCTTGCTGATGGCGGGCCTGGCCCTGTCGATGTTCGGTTTTTATGAGCTGCAAGTGCCGGCTTTCCTGCAAGGCAAGCTGACGTCCGTGTCGAACCAGCAATCGTCGGGTCGCTTGGCGGGCGTGTTCGTCATGGGGGCCATTTCCGCCCTGATCGTGGGACCATGCGTGGCCGCGCCGCTGGCCGGCGCCTTGCTGTACATCAGCCAGACGCGCGACGTCGTCATCGGCGGCAGCGCCCTGTTCGCCATGGCCGTGGGCATGAGCGTGCCGCTGCTGCTGGTGGGCGTGTCGGCCGGCACCTTGTTGCCGCGCGCCGGCGCGTGGATGGATGCCGTCAAGCGCTTCTTTGGCGTGCTGCAACTGGGCGTGGCCTGGTGGCTGGTCTCGCCCGTGTTGCCGGGCGCCGTGCAGATGCTGGGCTGGACGGTGCTGTTCGTCGGCTACGGCATGTATCTGCTGGTGGGCAAGAGCGGCGCGAAAAACGCCTGGGTCGCCAAGGCCTTCGGCCTCGTGTTCGCCGTGCTGGGCGCGATGCAACTGGTTGGCGTGGCCAGCGGTGGCCGCGATCCGCTGGCGCCGCTGGCGCACCTCGGTGGTGGCCAGGTGCACGCACAACCATTTACGCGTGTAAAGACCGTGGCGCAGCTCGATGCGGCGCTGGCCCAGCTGAATGGCAAGCCGGCCTTGCTGGACTTTTATGCGGACTGGTGCGTGTCGTGCATCGAGATGGAAAAACTGACCTTCGTCGACCCCGCCGTGCGCGAGAAGATGGGCCAAGCCGTGCTGCTGCAAGTGGACGTGACGGCCAATGATGCGGACGACAAGGCCATGCTGAAACGTTTCCAGCTGTTCGGCCCGCCGGGCATCATCATGTTCAATCCGCAGGGACAGGAAATCGCCCAGTCGCGCGTGATCGGCTTCCAGAATGCGGCCACTTTCCTGACCTCGTTGCGCAAGCTCGACGAGTAGGACGGTGGGTCGGACCGGTCGGGGTAGGTCGGGTTAGCCCGCCAGGGCGTAACCCGACACCACCGCACACGTCTAAGAAGGTTGTCGGATTACGCGGCGTTCCGCCGCTAATCCGACCTACGCTCAGCCTGCTTTATGGTGCGCACCATGACCACGATGGTAGCCGCGCATTCCACCATCTTTGCCGCCAGGCACGCTGTCGTCAAACACTTTCTTTTGTTCCGGCGTCAGCACGGCGTAGAACGTTTTCAGCGAGGCCAGGCGGCTTTCCTGGTCGGCGATGCGTTCCTTCGACATGGCGATCCATTGTTCCATACGTTCCGGCGCCGACAGCTTGGCCATCGCTTCGCGCTTGGCTTTCCAGTCGCCCATCGGCTTTTTCGGTGCGTTGGCGGCCGTGAACGTGGCCCAGGCCGGTTCCTGGGCGGCCGTCAGCTTCAGCTTGTCGTGCAGGCGGGCCTGGTACTTGGCCATGCGTTCGGCGGGATTGGCTCCGCGGTGCTGGCCGCGCTGGCCTTCATGTTGCATCTTGGTGCTGGCGGCAGGCGCGCTGGCGGCCGCTTCCTGGGCGTGAACGGTCAGCGATGCCGCACCCATGCCGAGTACGCTCATGGCGATGATCAAATTCTTGCGTAAAATCTTCATTGAGGCGTTCATCTGGATTCCTTTGTAAAGTGAGGGATGTACATGTTGCTGCACATGAATCCATGTTGGACGCGCCATGTTTCCCCGAAGTGTCCGCTGCCAGACAGTTTGTATCTATATGTTTCTTCGGGTCTTCTATATACAAGACGATACAAATGCGTTGTGCAAGGCCGGGGGAAGTGGGGATAATTCGTACCATGGAACCCACTTCTACAATTCTCATCGTCGACGACGACCGCGATATCCGCAGCTTGCTGGCGGACTACCTGGAAACGAACGCCTACCGCACCCTGGGCGCGGCAGATGGCACGGCCATGTGGAAAATCCTCGATGAAACGCGGCCCGATTTGATCGTGCTCGACTTGAACCTGCCCGGCGACGACGGCCTGACTTTGTGTCGCAAGCTGCGCGCGCAGTCAACCGTGCCGGTGATCATGCTGACGGCGCGCAATGAGCCGCTGGACCGCATCCTGGGCCTGGAAATGGGCGCCGACGATTACTTGCCGAAGCCGTTCGAGCCGCGCGAACTGCTGGCGCGCATACGCAGCGTGCTGCGCCGCAGTCATGCCATGCCATCGAACGTGCCGTCGGACAAGGCGCAGCAAATCCGCTTTTCCGGCTGGACCCTGGACTTGACGGCGCGCCACCTGCTCAATCCCAGCGGTTTGGTGATCATGTTGTCGGGTGCGGAATTCCGCCTGCTGCGCGTGTTCCTCGAGCACCCGAACCGCGTGCTCAACCGCGACCAGCTGCTGAACCTGACGCAGGGCCGCGACGCCGACCCGTTCGACCGCTCGATCGATATCCAGATCAGCCGTTTGCGGCAAAAGCTCGGTGAAGATGCCCGCTTGCCGCAAATCATCAAGACCGTGCGCAACGGCGGCTACGTGCTGGCCGGCCAGGTCAATGTGGAGCCGCACGCGTGAAGGCCTTCCTGGGCTCGATGACGGGCAGAGTTTTCGTGTTTTTGCTGATCGGCATCGTCGCTTCGGCCGCGCTGACGCAGTGGCTGGCCGTGGGCGAACGCCAGCGCGCCATCGAGCAATACCGCGACTACCACGCCGTGGAACGGGCCGAGCAGCTGGTGATGGCGGCCGACGTGGTGCCGCTGGCCTCGCGCGCCGCTTATCTGAAAGTGGCCAACAAGGGCAGCGTGCGCCTGGAATTGCGTCCCGATGTCGAGCATGTACCGGGCAAGCCGACGGAATTTTCCACCGCCCTGCAAGCCAAACTGGGCGAGGGATTCAAGGTCAGCGCGCTGGCCGAACGCCCGGCCGCCTGTATCGAGCCGCGCAAATCACCGGGCATGTTTGCCGCCAAGCCATGGGGCGGCACCTGCGAAAACCTCGACGTGCGCATGCAGGATGGCCACGTGCTGCGCCTGATGGTCTTGCCGCCGCGCCAGCAGCCGCCATTCAATGAACATAACGACTGGATGACCTTGCTGCCTTTCCTGATCAGCATCGCCATTCTCGCCTACCTGGTCACGCGCATGACCATGCGCCCGCTCAAGCAGCTGGCGCAGGCGGCGAAAGACCTGGGCAACGACATCAACCATCCACCGCTGACCCTGTCGGGCGCCAGCGAGATCCGCCAGGCCAGCGCCGCCTTCAATGCCATGCAGGCGCGTATCCGCCAGCATATTTCCCAGCGAACACAGATGCTGGCCGCCATCACGCACGACTTGCAAACGCCGCTCACGCGCTTGCGCTTGCGCCTGGAAAAAGTGGCCGATACGGAATTGTATGACCGCCTCGTGGGCGACCTGTCGGCCATGCAAAGCATGGTCAAGGAAGGGCTGGACCTGGCCCGCTCGATGGACAGCACGGAAGCGATGCAGGCGCTCGATCTCGATTCCCTGTTGGACAGCGTCTGCTCCGACGCGGCCGATGCCGGCCAGAAAGTCACCCTCAGTGGACAGGCGGGCATGGCCTTGATGGCGCGCCCGATCGCCATGCGGCGCTGCCTGGTGAACCTGATCGACAATGCCGTCAAATATGGCCAGTACGCGCAGGTGACCGTCGAGCGCATCCCCGGTGCCGCGCGCATCCGCATCCGCGATGGCGGGCCGGGTATTGCGCCAGATCAGCTGGCCAAGGTGTTCGAACCGTTTTACCGTATCGAGACGTCGCGTTCGCGCGAGTCGGGCGGCACGGGCCTGGGCCTGACCATCGCGCGCAATATCGCCGAGCAGCACGGCGCCACGGTTTTGCTGTCCAATCACGTCGACGGTGGACTGGAAGTCACCCTCATCGTGCCAGAGTATTACGCAGGAAAGTGAGCATTTCCGTGCGACAATATTGTGCTTTATGCCTCCTGGCAACTACTACATTCAACCTGCAGCCCTGCGCTGCGACAGCGTGACAGAACAATGAAAAAGACTAGTCTGGCAATCCTCGTGGGTGCGGCCCTGTGTATCGGTGGCGGCATCTGGTATTTCACTCATCCGTCCGGCGCGCCGACCGGTGGGCAGGATGGCAAAGGGGGCAAGGGCGGACAGGCGCCGACGACGGTGAGCGTGGTCGCGCCTGTGCGCCAGGATGTGCCGATGGTGCTGCAAGCCAATGGCAGCGTGATGCCGATCAGCAGCGTCGACTTGCACCCGCAGACGACCAGCACGATTAGCAAGGTGCATATCCGCGAAGGCCAGTTCGTCAAGCAGGGCGAGCTGATGTTTACGCTGGACGCGCGCAGCGAGCATGCGAATGTCGACAAGGCGCAGGCGCAAGTCTTGCGCGACCGCGCCTCGGTACAGGATTTCGAGCGCCAGCTCAAGCGTAACCAGGATTTGCTGAGCAAGAATTTCATCGCCCAGGGCGCCGTCGACACCCTGCAAAGCCAGCTCGACGCGGCACGCGCCTTGCTGGCCGCCGACCAGGCCGCCTTGCGCGCCGCCCAGGTCGACTCCAGCTACACCGTCCTGCGCGCGCCGCAGAGCGGCCGTGTGGGCGCCATCAATGTCTACGCGGGCAGCCTGGTGCAGCCGATCACGTCGCTGACCAGCATCACCCAGCTCGACCCGATCGACGTGTCGTTCACCTTGCCGGAAAGCAGCCTGTCCGGCTTGCTGGCGGCACAAAAGGCGGGCGAGGTGCCTGTCACGGCGCTGCTGTCCGACGCGGGCGGCAAGCAGCTCGATGGCAAACTGAACTTTATTGATAATGCCGTCGATCCCGCCACGGGCGTGATCAGGATCAAGGCCCGCTTCAATAATGGCGGCACCGACCTGTGGCCAGGCCAGTATGTGAATACGCAGCTGACCGTGCGCACCCTCAAGGATGCGCTGGTGATTCCGCAAAACGCCATCATCACGAGTACCGCCGGCACCTTCGTGTATTCGATGGAGGCGGACAACACGGCCAAGATGCGCAAGGTGACGCGCGTGTATGCATTCGGACCGAGCGCCGTCGTCACCGGCCTGGCGGGCGATGAAAAGGTCATCGTCGACGGCAAGCAGAACTTGCGTCCAGGTAGCAAGGTGCGCCTGGTGGAAAAACACAAGGCTGCCGATGGCGCCGCCGCACCGCAGGGCAAGCCAGCATGAACCTGTCCGAACTGAGCATCCGCCGCCCCGTCATGGTGGTGCTGCTGTCCCTGAGCATTATCCTGGCCGGCGTGCTGGCTTACCTGCAAATTCCCGTGGCGGCCTTGCCGAGCTACAACACGCCCGTCATCAACGTGAGCGCCGACCTGGCCGGTGCCAGCCCGGAAACCATGGCGTCGTCTGTGGCCTTGCCACTGGAGAAACAATTCTCCACCATTTCCGGCCTGAGCCTGATTACCTCCACGAGTACGCTGGGCAATACCTCGCTGACCCTGGAGTTTGACGCCAGCATCAATGTCAACGAGGCGGCCGTCGACGTGCAGGCGGCGCTGCTGCGCGCGCAGCGCCAGTTGCCGACGGAAATGACGGACTTGCCGTCCTACCGCAAGGTCAATCCGGCTGATGCACCGGTCCTCTTCATTCAGATGACGTCGCCATCGCTGAACTTGTCAGACCTCAACGATTATGCGGAAAACCTGATCGCGCCCAGCTTGTCGACCTTGCCTGGCGTGGCCCAGGTCATCGTCAATGGCCAGAAGCGCTTTGCCGTGCGCGTGCGCGCCCGTGCCGACTTGATGAATGCGCGCAACCTGACGATGGACGAGCTGGCCACCGCCTTGCGTACCTCGAACACGAATTCCCCGCTGGGCATCCTTGACGGCCCCAGCCAGACCCTGACCATCCAGGGCAATCCGCAAATGATGAAAGCGGCCGATTTTGCCGAACTGATCGTCGCCAGCCGCAACGGCCAGCCCGTGCGCCTGAAAGACGTGGCCGAGGTGGAAGACAGCTTTCAATCGATCAAGTCCGTCGGCAGTTTCAATGGCGAGCGCTCGATCAGCCTGATGGTGCAGCGCCAACCGGACGCCAACACCGTGCAAGTGGTCGATGGCGTGCGCCGTTTGCTGCCGGGGTTCAAGGAGCAATTGCCGCAGTCGATACAGATCAGCCTGGTCAACGACCGTTCGTTGTCGATCCGCGAAGCCATCCACGACGTGAATTTGACCTTGGCCCTGACGGTGGTACTGGTGGTGCTGGTGATCTTCTTGTTCCTGCACCGCGCGGCCGCCACCTTCATTCCCGCCGTCACCATGCCGATTTCCCTGCTCGGCGCGCTGGCCCTGCTGTACTGGCTCGGCTACAGCCTCGACAACGTTTCCCTGTTGGGCATTACCCTGGCCGTGGGCCTCGTCGTCGACGATGCCATCGTGGTGCTGGAAAACATCGTGCGCCATATCGAGATGGGCAAGAAACCGATACGCGCGGCCCTCGAAGGGGCGAAAGAGATGGGCTTTACCATCATCTCGATTTCCGTCTCGCTGGTGGCCGTGTTTATTCCCATCTTCTTCATGCCGGGCGTGATCGGCTTGCTGTTCCATGAATTCGCCGTTGTCGTCTCGCTGGCCGTGCTGGTGTCGGCCGTCGTGTCGCTGACCCTGGTGCCGATGCTGGCCAGCCGCTTCCTGCCGGCCGACTCGCGCGAGCACAATGACAGCGATCCCAGTCATGGCGAGAAAACCTTTATCGGCCGCCATTTCGAAGCGGGTTTTACGGCATTGCGCAACGGCTATGTGCATCTGCTCGACAAGGCCCTGGCGCACCGCAACGTGGTGCTGTTCGTTGCCGTGTGCACCTTTGCGCTGACGGTGCTGCTGTACGCGACCATTCCGAAAGGATTCTTCCCCGAGGAAGACCTGGGCCAGATCCAGGTGAATACGGAAGCGTCGGAAGACATCTCATCTGCGGCGCTGCAGGATTTGCAGGCGCGCGTGGCGGCCGTGCTCAAGGCGGACCCCAGCGTACAGGACGTGACGTCGTTCGTCGGCGGCGGCAACACGGGCCGCATGTTCATGGTCTTGAAACCGCGCAGCGAGCGGCCGAAAATGCCCGTGGTGCTGGAAAACCTGCGCCGCGCGGCGGGCACCGTGCCGGGCATGGCCGTGTATTTCCGGCCCGTGCAAAACTTGCAGCTGGGCGGACGCCAGAGCAAGAGCCGCTACCAGTACACCCTGCAAAGCGTCAGTCCCGACGCCTTGAATGACTGGGCGGAAAAGTTTATCGCCGGCATGCGCACGGATCCCGCCTTCCGCGACGTCACCAGCGATTCGCAGATCAAGGGCTTGCAGGCCTCGCTTCGAATCGACCGCGACAAGGCCAATCTGCTGGGCGTGCAAATGTCCGATATCCGCACGGCCTTGTACAGCGCCTTTGGCGAGCGGCAAGTGTCGACCATCTATTCGTCGGCAGCCAGCTATTACGTGATCCTGGAAGCGGCCACGGCCGACCGCCAGTATGACGATGCGCTCACGCGCGTGTCCGTGCGCAGCAAGACGGGCGAACTGGTGAAACTGTCGAGTATTGCTTATGTGGAACGCACGATCGGGCCCACGTCCGTCAACCACCAGGGGCAGTTGCAGGCCGTCACCATTGCCTTCAACCTGGCGCCGGACGTGCCGCTGGGCATCGCCACGGGCAAGATCGACGCGATGGCCAAGGACATGAGCTTGCCGGCTTCCATCATCACGCGCTATGGTGGCGACGCGGCCGTGTTCCAGAGCTCGCAATCGAGTCAGATCATCCTCATCATTGCCGCGCTGGTCGTGATCTATGTGCTGCTCGGCGTGCTGTATGAAAGCTATATCCACCCGCTGACCATCCTGGCCGGCTTGCCATCGGCGGCCGTGGGCGCGCTGCTGACTCTGCGCCTGTTCGGCATGGACCTGACCATGATCGCCATCATCGGTATCCTGATGCTGATCGGCATCGTCAAGAAAAACGCCATCATGATGATCGACTTCGCCCTGCATGCGCAGCGCAACGAAGGCATGAGCCCACCTGAGGCCATCCGCCAGGCGTGCATTTTGCGTTTCCGCCCCATCATGATGACGACGGCGGCAGCCCTGATGGGCGCCTTGCCGATCGCCCTGGGCCTGGGCGCCGGCGCCGAGCTGCGCCAGCCGCTGGGCCTGGCCGTGGTCGGCGGATTACTGTTCTCGCAAGTGATTACCCTGTTCATCACCCCCGTCATCTATTTGTTCCTGGACAAGTACAGCGGCACGGGGCCGATGACGGACGAGCAACTGGTGGCGCTCGACAACAAGGCTTGAGTACTTGAGCACTTGCGTGACCCGTGACCGGCGTCCCCTTCCTGCGTGAATGGGGCGCCGGTTTTGTATGGGCAGTGATACATACGGTAACAACCGTCAAGGGAGGGCTCGGGTACTCTGGTCAGCGCTGCAAGGAATGTCGCTATCCTGTACGCTTCGGGTTGGAAAGGCCGAGGAAGTGTTCCCAAAAGCAAGGGACTCTGGCACTATGGCTGCCCTGTAATGTTATTTCTTCGCTACACAGAAAGCACGATTCATTTTGCATGACACGACCCATTTGTTGGCTGCCGATTCCGATGTTTGCCCCACCTGCGGGCAAATGATCCAGCCACCACCGGCCTACGGGTCCAAGACCAGCACGACGCGCAAGGTGGCGCTCGGCGTGTCCGTCTTGCTGCACGTGCTGCTGGCGGCGTATGTTCTGTTGCGCAGCGACAAGATCGAAAAGATTCCGCCGCCGAAGAAGGAAAGCGCGATGGTCTACATCGCGCCGCTGAAAGACAAGCCGCAACCGAAGCCGCAACCGAAGCCCACGCCGAAACCGAAGGACACGAAAGTGGCCAAGGTGAAACCGCCGCCGGCCCCGAGCAAGCGCGTGGTGACAAAAGACGTGCCGCGCGACAAGCCGAAACTGGAAACCTACACGCCGCCGCTGGTATCGAAAGTGCCGTTGCCGCCGCCGCCGGCTGAAGACATGAGCTCGATGATCGAGCAGCGCCGCAAGCAGCGCGAGGCGCAGAACCCCACGCCGCCGGCCGAGGAAAGCGAAAACGACCGTGCCATGCGCGTGGCCAAGGCGAATATCGCCGGCGCCCAGGGACGCAATTCCGGTAGCGACCGCGAGGATTCGGGCGGCGTGTTTTCCATCGTTAACCAGACCTCGTTCAGCGCGGAAGTCAAATTCAAGGGCTGGAATGGCAATTTCAAGCGCAATTGGCTGAAGCAGGAAAAAGTCGAACTGGGCAATGAACCCGATATCGAATCGGCCATCATCAAGAAGATGATCCAGCTGATCCGTGCCGAAAAACCTGGTGATTTCGTGTGGGAATCCCGGCGCCTGGGACGTAACGTCAACCTCAGCGCCAGAGTGGAAGACACGGCCGAGTTGACGGCGTTCCTGCGCCAGGAATTCTTTTCCGAGAAGCGCTCAGGGCCGGGACGGCGCTAGACATTAGATATTCGCTGCAATAAAAAAAGGCTGCGCCGTGTGAACGGGCAGCCTTTTTTTACGCAGCGTTGATCTCGATCAAGCCGGTTTGTCGGTTCCCGCTTCCGGCTCGACATCGTCTTCCATCTCGATCAGTTCGACCATCTGGGCCGCGCCGTCTTCGCTGATGCCGGCCAGTTCCATGATCTTGTCGTTGGCTTCGTCGATGCCGACTCGTTTCAAGGCGGAGAACAATTGCACGGTGAACGGGAAGCCGACACCGTCTTCATCCACGTAGCTGTCGAGCTTGGCTTTCGCCTGGCGCAAGGCATTCACCGATTCGTTGCGGTTCAGCTTATCGACTTTCGTCAGGATGCAGTGGATCGGCTTGCCCGTCGGGGCGAACCATTCCAGCATCTGGATGTCCAGATCGGTGAACGGGCGGCGCGAATCCATGATCAGGATCAAACCGGCCAATTGTTCGCGGCGCTGCACGTAGTCGCCCAGCAGGCGCTGCCAGTGCAATTTGGCCGAGCCTGATACTTCCGCATAGCCGTAGCCCGGCAAGTCGACCAGCAGGCATTCGATCTCTTCGACGATGGTGGCATCCTTGCGGTGCTGCGCCACGTGGGCGCCGCCGATGGAGAAGTAGTTGATGTGCTGGGTACGGCCAGGTGTCTTGGAGGCGAACGCCAAGCCTTTCTGATTACACAAGATGTTGATGGCGGTCGATTTACCGGCATTGGAGCGGCCGGCAAAGGCGATTTCCGGCACCGTGGTATCGGGCAGGTCACGCAATTGGTTGACGGTCGTAAAGAAGCGGGCTTGCCAGAGTTTTGACATGGGAGTAGTAAAGCAACAAAAGGGAGCGATAAGGGAGCGATAACGCCAAGAAGCTATTGTACAATAAGGGGTTGTTTATTGTTGCCGGCGTAGCAGCGATGCGGCTTGCGGCCCTGAAAATAAAGCAAAAATCCACAGGGCGCGGCAATGTCCACCACTAATTTCTCACTGTCTCAGGGTGCCTGAATGAATCGTGCGTTTTCACCGTTGTTCAAATCCATGCTGCTCGCTTTGCTGGCTGTATCGGCAACTGCCTCCGCGGTCGAAGCACCGAAACCGGCCATCAAGGCTGACGCTGCCAAGGGCGCTACCCTGTACGCCGATGGCGATGCGGCGCGCGGCTTGCCTGCCTGCGTCTCCTGCCATGGCGCGGCCGGCAATTCGACCATCGCGGTCAATCCGAAGCTGGCCGGCCAGCACGAAAGCTATATCTACAAGCAATTGGTCGATTTCACGACGCCGCAGCGCAACCAGCCCGTCATGACGACGTACGCGAAGATGCTCAGCGACGCCGACAAGAAGAATATCGCCGCCTACCTGGGCGCGCAGCTGTCCAAGCCGGGCGCCGCGAAAAACAAGGACACGATCGACCTGGGCAAGAAAATCTACCGTGGCGGCATTGCCTCCAAGCAAGTTGCCGCCTGCGCCAGCTGTCATGGCGCGACGGGCAATGGCATTCCCGTCCAGTATCCGCGCATCGCCGGCCAGCACCAGGATTACACGGTGGCCCAGCTGACGCTGTTCCGCAGCACCAAGGCCGATGCCCGCAAGAACAGTGCGGAAATGCACACTATCGCCGCCCGCATGTCGGATGACGAGATCGCCGCCGTGGCCGACTATATCGCCGGCCTGAAGTAAGTTTTCATAGTGGCAAGAGATTGCCAGGCGCACCAGCGCGCGTGAACAAGGGCGGCCATCTCAACGGGCTGCCCTTTTTCATGGCAGGGACCAAACAGGAGTATGCTGCCGCCTTGCGCGGAGAAACTATCTGCTCCATGCCTACATTTTCTTGAAGATTGCATATCCCGTATGAGTATCCACGTATGAGCACAGGCACGACCGGAATCGAGTTAAAGACCCAACGCCGCAGCCTGGCTGAGTTCGTCGAGCTGGTCTCGTCGATGCGCTTTGCCATCAGCCTGCTGACCCTGATCGCCGTCGCATCGATCATCGGCACCGTGCTCAAGCAAAACGAGCCCATGCCCAATTATGTGAACCAGTTCGGTCCGTTCTGGTTCGCCGTTTTCGACAAGCTGAGCCTGTATTCCGTGTATTCGGCCTGGTGGTTCCTCGTGATCATGGGTTTCCTCGTCGCCTCGACCTCGCTGTGCATCGTGCGCAATGCGCCGAAGATGCTGAAGGATATGCGCAGCTGGCGCGAAACCGTGCGCGAGCAATCGTTGCGCAATTTCCACCACAAGCTGGAATGGCAGGCGCCGCTGCCGCGCGCCGTGCTGGCCCAGCAGATGGTGATGCGCCTGAAAGACGCCGGCTATGCGGCCAAGGTGGTCGAGAAGGACAACGCCACCCTGGTGGCGGCCAAGCGGGGCGCGGCCAATAAATGGGGCTATATCTTTGCCCACGGCGCCATCGTCATCATCTGCGTGGGCGGCTTGCTCGATTCGGAAATGCCGATCCGCGTACAGCAATGGTTCTTTGGCAAGACGCCATTTGCCGGCAGCGGCGTGATCGCCGACATTCCCGCGCAGCACCGTTTGAGCCTGTCGAATCCCACTTTCCGCGGCAATACCATGATTCCGGAAGGCTCGTCGAGCAACACGGCCATCATTCCCCAGGCCGATGGCGTGCTGATCCAGGATTTGCCCATCACCATCCTGCTGAAAAAATTCCACATCGATTTCTACAGCACGGGCATGCCCAAGCTGTTCGCCAGCGATGTGGTCGTCACCGATCATGAAACAGGGAAAAGTTTCCCAGCAACCATTAAAGTCAACCAGCCGCTGCTGTACAAGGGCCTGGCCCTGTACCAGTCCAGCTTTGAAGATGGTGGCAGCAAGCTCAAGTTGACGGGTTTTCCCATGACGGGCAAGACGACGAAACGCTTCGATATCGGCGGCGAAGTGGGCGGCAGCACGCCGCTCGAGCGCAGCGATGGCAATTCCTACACGGTGGAATGGTCGGGTTTCCGCCCGTTCAACGTGGAAAACCTCAGCGCGGGCCAGGATGTGCGCGCCGTCAGCAAGGCGGAAAGTTTCAACGAGAAGTTCTCCGTCGGCCTGGACAAGCGCCTCGGCTCGGCCGCGAAGAACGCGAATAACAAGGATCTCAAGAACGTCGGTCCCTCGGTGCAATACAAATTGCGCGACAAGACGGGCCAGGCGCGCGAGTACCAGAACTATATGCAGCCGGTTGCCGTCGATGGCACGACGGTGTTCCTGGCCGGCATGCGCGTTAACCCCAGCGACCCGTTCAGCTATCTGCGCATTCCCGCCGATGACAATTACAGCGTGAACGAATGGATGCGCTTGCGTGCCGCGCTGCAAGATCCGGAACTGCGCCAACAGGCGGCCACGCGCTATGCGGCGCGCGCCATGCCGCAGGCGGGCGCGGAAGCCTTGCGCGGCCAGTTGCAGGAATCGGCCGCGAAAAGCCTGGGCATCTTTGCCGGCAATGGACAAGAGGGCGGTTTCCTCGCCATCTCACGTTTCCTGGAGAAAATTCCTGCCGCCGAGCAAGAAAAAGCGGCCGATATCTTCATGAAAATCTTGAATGGCAGCCTGTGGGACTTGTGGCAGGCGGCGCGTGCCCAGGATGGCTTGAAAGCCATCGAGGCCGATGACAAGCACGGCCGCTTCCTGCAACTGGCCACGAATGCGCTGTCCGACAGCTTCTTCTATGGCGCGCCCGTGTATCTGCAGCTCGACGACTTTACGGAAATCAAGGCGTCCGTGCTGCAAGTGACGCGTTCGCCGGGCAAGAGCGTGGTCTACCTCGGTTGTCTGTTCCTCGTGATCGGCGTATTTTCCATGTTCTATATCCGCGAGCGCCGCCTGTGGGTGTGGATCAAGGATGGCGAGGGCGGCAGCGAAGCCTTGATGGCCATGAGCACGCAACGCAAGACCCTGGATTTTGAAAAAGAATTTGAGAACTTGAAGGCAAAGCTGCCGCAATCGGCGTAAGCTGCGCTGAGTTGGATTAGCTGAGTTTCGGAACGCTGCAGCGCCGCCGGGAATGGAGAAAATGATGGAATTGGCAAACAAGCAAATATATACGCAGGAACCAGGATTTTTCAAGCGCCTGAGCCTGATCGATTGGCTGTACGGGGCCGGCTTGCTGGCCGCCTCCCTGTTCGGCCTGATGCGTTTTGGCGAATTCATGGATATCTACGAAAAAGCCATCCTGCTGGCCGCGGCGCCCACGTTCGCGTGGCTGGGCTGGTACTGGAAGCCCGTGCGCTGGCTGATCCCCGTGGCGGCCGTGCTGTCGCTGTTCGCCATCGAGCTGTACGCCGGCCACCTGGAGATGGCGAACCAGAAATTCTTCCTGAAATACATCTTGTCGAGCCAGTCCGCCATCCTGTGGATGGGTACGCTTTTCGTGCTGTCGACCCTGTTCTACTGGATCGGCCTGGTGGCGCGCTCGGAATTCGGCTCGTCCGTCGGTTCCCTGCTGTGCTGGGCCGGCGTCGTGCTGGGCCTGACGGGCATGCTGGTACGCTGGTATGAGTCTTACCTGATCGGCGCCGACGTGGGCCACATCCCCGTATCGAACCTGTATGAAGTGTTCATCCTGTTTTCCCTGATCACGGCCATGTTCTACCTGTATTACGAGCAGCACTACGCGACGCGCCAGCTGGGCGCCTTCGTCATGCTGGTCATTTCGGCGGCCGTCGTGTTCCTGATGTGGTACACGGTCACGCGCGACGCGGCTGAAATCCAGCCGCTGGTGCCGGCCCTGCAAAGCTGGTGGATGAAAATCCACGTGCCGGCCAACTTCATCGGCTACGGCACGTTTGCCCTGTCGGCCATGGTGGCGGCGGCGTACCTGCTCAAGTCGAGCGGCTACCTGGTCGACCGCCTGCCGTCGCTGGAAGTGCTCGACGACGTCATGTACAAGGCTATTTCCGTCGGCTTCGCTTTCTTTACGGTAGCGACCATCCTGGGCGCCCTGTGGGCGGCCGAAGCATGGGGCGGCTACTGGTCGTGGGACCCGAAAGAAACGTGGGCGCTGATCGTCTGGCTCAACTATGCAGCCTGGCTGCACATGCGCCTGATGACGGGCTTGCGCGGCCGCGTCGCCTCGTGGTGGGCGCTGGTGGGCTTGCTGGTGACGACCTTCGCGTTTTTGGGCGTGAACATGTTCCTTTCAGGCCTGCATTCTTACGGTAAACTTTAAAGAGTGCTCGAGAAAAAGCCCATGGCGGCGTTGCCTTGCCTGGTCGTACTATGCGTACTGCCTGCGGCAAGGCGCCTTGCCCTGAACTTTTTTCGGGCACTTTTCTGCATGACAGAAGCGTCATGAACGGCCCGGAAAAACTGGTGTAAGGTATATCCAATCACCTTTTTCCGGAGCCGCCATGTTGATCAAGCGCAGTCCCAACGGCATTGAGTTGCCGTATTCTTCCGAAATCACGCCGCGTGCCGTGTTTGAATCGCGCCGCAGCTTCATCAAGCAAGTGGCGCTGGGCTCCGTGTCCAGTGCGGCCTTGCTGGAAATGGCCAGCCGCGAAGCCTTCGCACAAGGCACGAATCCCAAGCTGGCTGCCAAGCTCAATCCCGCCTATTCGGCGCTGGACAAGCAGACGGCGTATAAAGACGCCACCAGCTACAACAATTTCTACGAATTCGGCACGGACAAGAGCGATCCGGCGCAAAACGCGGGCACCCTGCGCACGCGGCCGTGGACGGTCAGCATCGAAGGCGAAGTCAAGAAGCCGATGACCCTGGACCTCGACGCGCTGCTGAAGCTGGCGCCGCTGGAAGAGCGCGTCTACCGGCTGCGCTGCGTGGAAGGCTGGTCGATGGTCATCCCTTGGGTCGGTTATTCCTTCTCGGAAATCATCAAGAAGGTCGAGCCGACGGGCAATGCCAAGTACGTGGAATTCATCACCCTGGCCGACAAGAAGCAGATGCCGGGCGTGGGCAGCCGCGTGTTGCAGTGGCCCTATACGGAAGGCTTGCGCATTGATGAGGCGAACCATCCGCTGGCGCTGCTGACCCTGGGCATGTATGGCGAAACCTTGCCTAACCAGAACGGCGCGCCCGTGCGCATGGTCTTGCCGTGGAAATATGGTTTCAAGTCAGCCAAATCCATCGTCAAGATCCGTTTCGTCAAGGAACAGCCACGCACGTCCTGGAACCTGTCGGCGCCGTCGGAATACGGTTTTTACTCGAACGTGAATCCGAACGTCGATCATCCGCGCTGGTCGCAAGCTTCCGAGCGGCGTATCGGCGAAGACGGTTTTCTCGCGCGCAAACGCAAAACCCTGATGTTCAATGGCTACAACGATGTCGCTTCCCTGTACGCGGGCATGGATCTGAAGAAGTTCTTTTAAGGAAAGACCAATGGCCCTGAATCCCGCGAGCAGGCAGTTGTCGCTGCTGAAAAGCCTGATCTTTTTGCTGGCGCTGCTGCCGTTTGCACGCATGGTCTGGCTGACGTACACGGGGCAGTTGGTGGAGCCGCTGGAATTCATCACGCGCGGCACGGGCGACTGGACCCTGTATTTCCTGTGCATCAGCCTGGCGGTGACGCCCTTGCGCCGCATCACGCAGTGGAATTGGCTGATCAAGCTGCGGCGCATGCTGGGCCTGTTCGCCTTTTTCTACGCGGCGCTGCATTTCACCACCTTTTTATGGTTCGATCACTTTTTCGATGTGCAGGAAATGTGGAAGGATGTGCTCAAGCGCCCGTTCATCACGGTAGGCTTTATAGCTTTCGTGCTGCTCATTCCGCTGGCCGTGACGAGCACGAACGGCATGGTCAGGCGACTGGGTGGCAAGCGCTGGCAGTGGTTGCACCGGCTGATCTACATCATCGCGCCGCTGGGCATCTTGCACTTTTGGTGGATGAAGGCGGGCAAGAATAATTTCGCGCAACCAATCCTGTTCGGCAGCATCGTCGCGCTACTGCTGTTAATCCGCGTGTTTTTCGCCTGGAACAAGCGAGAGAAAAGCGCCAGGGCGGCCAAGGCTGCCACCCCGGTACGCTCGACTTAGGTTGCCGGCACGATCACCGGTGGCGGCGGCACGGGCGCCGGTTCGACCGGGCCTTTGGCTGGCGCGCCTTTGGCCGCAGGTGGCTTGGGCAGGTACAGGGGGCCGGTCTGGCCGCAGCCGGCCAGGACGCTAGAAACCACAATGGCGGTGCCGATATAAAACGCTGAGGATGACTTCACGATTAGAATCACGGTTTGATTAAGATCTTTGGAGTGTAGCATGAGCGAATCGGAATTCCTGGCCCTGGCCGAAGCCACCCTGACCCAGATCGAGGCGGCGCTGGACCGGCTGAACGATGAAGACGTGCTCGACGTCGAATGCAGCCGCAGCGGCAATGTGCTGGAAATCGAGTTCATCGACAACGGCACGAAAATCATCGTCAACAGCCAGGCCCCCATGCGTGAAATGTGGGTAGCCGCCCGTTCCGGCGGTTTCCATTACAAGCGCGTGGGCGACGAGTGGATCAATACGCGCGACGGCTCGGAACTGTTCGCGGCCCTGTCGGCCATGGCCAGCGAGCAGGCGGGCGCCCCTGTCGTACTGAAGTAATTAGCTCGCCGAAACGTAGGTCGGATTAGCGGCGAAGCCGCGTAATCCGACACCACCCGGGCGCTAACAAGTTGTCGGATTACGCGCTTGCGGCCTCGGCGGCCCCCGCTAATCCGACCTACCCGATTCCCCGAAATTGCCGTCAGAATAACTCGTTCTTCACGGCTTCTTTCGCCTTTTCTTCCTCCGGCGTGCCGCGCGCCGCGCCTTCCAGACTGCCTACGCCCGTGCCCGGTGGATTTTCCGCATAATAGTACTCGTCGCCCACGTGGATCAGGCCTTCCGGCACGGCGCGTTCCTCGACGGGAATGCTTTTCAGAGCTTTCGCCATGTAGCTGATCCAGATCGGCAAGGCCAGGCCGCCACCCGTTTCCCGGTTGCCCAGGTTGCGCGGCTGGTCGTAGCCGATCCAGGCGATACCGACCAGCTTGGCCTGGTAGCCGGCGAACCACGCATCGATGGAATCGTTGGTCGTGCCCGTCTTGCCGGCCAGGTCGGGACGCTTCAAGGCCATGGCTTTATTGGCCGTGCCGAAGCGCACGACGTCGTTGAGCATGCTGTTCATCATGAAGGCATTGCGCTCGTCGATGACCCGGTTGGCTTCCTCGCCCGCCAGGTCCGGCTTGGCTTGCGACAAGACGTTGCCGTCGCTATCGGTGACCTTGGCGATTAGGTAGGGGTTGATCTTGTAGCCGCCATTGGCGAACACGGCATAGGCACCCGCCATCTGCAACGGCGTCACGTTGCCGGCGCCCAAGGCCAGGGTCAGGTATGGCGGATTCTTGTCCGCGTCGAAGCCGAAGCGCGTCGCGTATTCCTGGCCATATTTGGCACCGATCTTGTGCAGGATGCGGATGGAAATCATGTTTTT
Organism: Janthinobacterium aestuarii; assembly: GCF_051380835.1. NCBI lineage: Bacteria > Pseudomonadati > Pseudomonadota > Betaproteobacteria > Burkholderiales > Oxalobacteraceae > Janthinobacterium > Janthinobacterium aestuarii. Next base: position 248,421 of record NZ_JBNYXU010000008.1, on the reverse strand, counting down.
CGATTTCATCAAACCCTTGCGCATGGTCATCGGGCCATCGTATTTGCTGTCGTAGTTCTTCGGTTCCCACGCCTGGCCGCCCGTCTGGCCCGCGTCGAACGAGATCGGCGCATCGTTGATGATGGTGGCCGGCGACAGGCCCCGCTCCAGCGACGCGGAATAGATGAAGGGCTTGAAGGCCGAACCGGGCTGGCGCCACGCCTGCGTGACGTGGTTGAACTTGTTGCGGTTGTAATCGAAGCCGCCCACCATGGCGCGGATGGCGCCGTCGGTGGTGCTGGCCGAGACGAACGCCGATTGCACTTCCGGCATCTGCGTCAAGACCCAGGCGTTGCCTTCTTGCATGACGCGGATCACGGCGCCGCGCTTGATGCGACGGTTGGGCGCCGCTTTTTCCGACAGCCAGGCCGCGCCGAAGGTCAGGCCGGGGCCGGTAATGGTGATTTCTTCGCCGGCCGAGGTGACTGCCTGCAACGATTTTGGCGAGGCCTGCAGCACCATGGCGGCGATGATGTCGTCGCTGTCCGGGTGGTCGGCCAGTTCCGTCTCGATCGCGTCATCGGCTTCGGCCTTGGTTTTCGGAATTTCGATATACGCTTCCGGGCCGCGGTAGCCGTGGCGTTTTTCGTAATCCATCACGCCCTTGCGCAAGGCGATGTAGGCGGCGTCCTGGTCGGCCTTGGTGATGGTGGTGTAGACGTTCAGGCCGCGCGTATACGTGTCTTCCTTGAATTGTTCGTAGACGAGCTGGCGCGCCATTTCCGACACGTATTCCGCGTGCACGCCAAAGGCGCTGCTGTCGGTTTTTACTTTCAGCTCTTCATTCTTGGCTTCCGTGTATTGCTCTGGCGTGATGTAGCCCAGCTGCGCCATACGCTGCAGAATGTATTGCTGGCGCATGCGCGCGCGTTTCGGATTGACGACGGGATTGTAGGCCGACGGCGCTTTCGGCAAGCCGGCCAGCATGGCCGCTTCGGCCACGGTCAGGTCCTGGATATTCTTGCCGAAATAGATTTGCGCGGCCGAGGCGAAGCCGTAGGCGCGCTGTCCCAGATAAATCTGGTTCATATACACTTCGAGAATCTGGTCCTTGCTGAGGTTTTTCTCGATCTTCCAGGCCAGCAAGACTTCATACGCCTTGCGTTTCAAGGTTTGTTCGCTGGACAGGAAGAAATTGCGCGCCACCTGCTGCGTGATGGTCGAGGCGCCTTGCTTGGCGCCGCCCGTCAGGTTGTGCAGGGCCGCACGCGTGATGCCCAGGTAATCGACGCCGCCATGCTCATAGAAGCGGTCATCTTCGATGGCCAGCACGGCTTTCTTCATGACATCGGGAATATCCTTGATGTGCACCATGTTGCGGCGCTCTTCGCCGAACTCGCCGATTAGCACGCTGTCGGAAGTGAAAATGCGTAACGGCATTTTCGGCTTGTAATCGGTCAGGGTATCGAGCGCCGGCAGGTTCGGATACGCCATGGCCAGGCCAAAGACCACCAGCAGCACGCCGACGATGCCCAGGCCCAGCAGCGATGCCAGTGCCATCAGCAGGAAACGTTTGGGTTTGCTGCCCTTGGTAGGCGGCTTCGAGCCAGCGGGGCCAGCGGATTTTGAAGATGTCATGCGTCGTATGTCTTTCGGTTAATTATGCCGGCCAATTATAAGCGAGCTTGCCGGGGTGGCAGCGCGCTGTGGCGCTTGCCGGGGCGCAGTCGGAACTTGCCGATACTCTATATAAGCGTGTATTGGCCCGCTGGCAACCAGGATTTGGTAACAATTATCCTGCGCCAGATCACGGCCCCGCCAGATAGGCACCGCGCACCGCAGAGACCAGCGTGAAATCCATTTACAAGCCAGCGCTGCCGGGACTAGGCTTTCGGATGGCAGGACCTCCTCCCACGCTGACTTTTCTCTATGAAAAACATGTCCATCAGCAGTTTTCTTGGCACCGGCTTGCTGGGTGTCGATATGGCGGACGATGCCGTGCGCGTGGTCGAGTTGGGACGCCGACGGGGGAAACTGTCGTGCCGGCATTGCGGCAGCGCCGCGCTGGCCGCAGGAGAGATGCTTGAAGGCAATGTCGAAGATCTGCAGGGCCTGGCCGATGCCGTGCGCCAGGCATGCCGCGACAGTGGCAGCACCTGCACGCACGTGGCGTTGGCCATGCCGGCCACGGCCCTGATCACGCATGCGATCCGCCTGCCTGCCGGATTGCCGGAGGAACAGCTGGAAATCCTCGTGGAACTGGAAGCGGCGCAATACATGCCGTTTGCGCTGGAAGACGCCAGTCTGGATTTTGTCATGCTCGGGCCCGCGCCGCCGCTTGTCGGCCAGACCGGCAGCGAGATCGACGTGCTGCTGGTGGCGGCGCGGCGCGCCAGCGTGCAGCGCCGTCTCGATGCGGCCAAGGCGGCCGGGTTGACGCCCGTCATCATGGATAGCGAGGCGCTGGCCTTGCAGGCGGCGCTCGCGCAGGGCGGCTGGCAAGCCTTGTCCGACGGTGGCGTGGCGTACCAGTTGGCCTGGGGCCTGGCCATGCACCGGTACGCCCGATGAAGACCGTGGCGGAAGTGCCGCGTATCAACCTTTTGCCATATCGCCAGGCGGCGCGCCGCAGGCGCATTCAGTGGCTGCTGTGGCAACTGGCCGGCGGGGCGCTGCTGGGATTGCTGCTGGCCCTGGCGGCGGGTGCCTGGCTGCAGCAGCAGCTCGACGCGCAGCTACGCCGCCAGGACGGTTGGCACCATCGCATGCAGCAAGTCAATGCCATCCTCGCCGCGGGCAAGCGGGTGCAGGGCGAGACGGCGGCGCTGCTGCAGCGCCAGCAGGCCATTGCCAGTTTGCAAGAGCAACGCCATGCCTGGGTGCGCATGCTGGCGGCCCTGGCCCGGGCGATGCCGGCCGGTGTCGCCTTGCACAGTGTGCGCCAGGAAACGGTGATGGTGCGGCTGCAAGGGCAGGCCGTGTCGCAGGAAAAGGTCGCGGCATTGTTGCTGGCGCTCGAACAGGCCGCGCCCTGGTCCCGCCCGGAAGTGCTGGAAGTGCGCGGCGCGGCCGATGGCGCCGTGGAATGGACGATACGGCTGGCTTTGGCACCCGCTGGACAATCTTAGTCGTGGAGGTTGATCATGCTGAGCTTGAAGACCGCGTCGCTGTGGCCGCTACCGGTGCGCCTCGCTTGCGCCGCCCTGGCCGGTGCGCTGGTGGCTGCGCTGCTGCACGTTGTGTGGCTCGATGGCTTGATGGCCGCCGTGCAGGTGGCGCAAGGCGAGGAGGGGCGCTTGCGCACCGATTATCTGGCGGCGCAGGCCAGGGCGAGCCAGTTGCCGCAGTGGCGCGCGCAGCAGCGCCAGGCCGGCGCCGAGCTGGCCCTGCTGGAACAGCAATTGCCCGACCAGCAAGCGATGGCGGCACTGTTGACGGACATTAACGCCGCAGGCCAGGCGCGCGGTCTGCAATTTTCCCTGTTCAAGCCCGGTGCTGCGCGGCCGCAAGCGCCCTATGTCGCCTTGCCGATCGCCATACAGTTGCGTGGCGGCTACCACGCCATGGGCGCGCTGCTGGCGGACCTGGCGCGTTTGCCGCGCATCGTCACAGTGCATGCGCTGGCCCTGACCCTTGGCAAGGATCGCTTGCTGACCCTCGATGCCGTGTTGCAAGCGTATCGCTTGCCCGAAGCGGGGGAGCTGGCGGCGCAAGCGGCATTGCCGCCCAAGGCGGGCGCGCCCGCAGTGATATCAACTTGGCGTCCGCTTGCCGCTGTCGCGCCGCACCCCTACGAAGCCGCTGCCCTGGCCGATCCATTTAATGCCTTGCCGCCGGTGTCCGTGTCCGGTCAGCAGGGCGGCGTGGCGGGGCCTGACCTGCGGCGGATGCGCGAGCCGCTGGAAAGCGTGGCCTTGCCGGCCATCAGCATGGTCGGCAGCGTGCAACAGGATGGGCGTCTGAGCGCATTGCTGCTGGCGGGCCATCGCGTGTACCGGGTGGCGGTGGGCCAGTATCTGGGGCCGGACCACGGCCAGGTCACGCAAATCAGCGAACAGGCGCTGCAGTACAAGGAGTTGCTGCAGGACGGGGGAGGCGGGTGGCGCGAGCGGCGCGGCAGCCTGGCCTTGCAAGTGGCGGGTGCGAAGGTCGGCCTGCCCGAGGCGGCGCCATGAGGCCGCACCGCATGCTCCTGGCCGCCATGCTGTGTCTGCATGCCGGCGTTCTTGCCCAGGAAGCCGTGGTGCAGGTGTCGGCGCCGCGCCTGTATGCGGGCGACAAAATCTCCGTCGATTTTCAGAACGTGGGCGTACGCGCAGCCCTGCACATCCTGGCCGATGCGTCGGGGCAAAACATCATCGCCAGCGACAGCGTGGCGGGCAATGTGACCGTGCGTCTGCGCGACTTGCCGTGGGACCAGGCGCTCGACGTGCTGCTGCAGGCCAAGGGCCTGGACATGCGGCGCAACGGCAACGTGCTGTGGATCGCGCCGCGCGAAGAAATCCTTGCGCGCGAAAAGCTGGAACTGGAACAGCGCGCCCAGATCGCGGAACTCGAACCGTTACAGTCAGCCATTTTCCAGCTCAATTACCAGAAGGCCGAAGCGTTCCGAACCGTGTTCGGCCTCGATGCGGGAGAGGGGCGCAGCCGCTTGCTGTCGCGCCGTGGCAGCGTGCTGATCGAGCCGCGCACGAATCAGCTGTTCGTCACCGACGTGCCGGTGCGCCTGGAGCAGATCCGCCAGCTGATCGCCAAGACGGATATTCCAACGCGCCAAGTGATGATCGAGGCGCGCATCGTCGAGGCGAACGACAGCTTCAGCCGCAACCTGGGCGCGCGCCTGGGTTTTACGGACCAGCGCCTGGCTGCGGGCCAGCTGCCCGGCTTTTCCCTGGGCGGCAGCGGGCGCCGCGCGGCCATCGGCGGCAGCTACCAGGGCGTGGGCGAGGCGACGGGGCAAACGGTGGCAGGCAGCGGCGCTTTCGTGCCGAACACGCAATTCGTCAACTTGCCGGCCGCCAGCATCAACGGTTTGCAGCCGGCCAGCTTCGCCCTGAGCCTGTTTTCGGCGGCCGCCAACCGCTTCCTGAACCTGGAACTGTCGGCGCTGGAAGCGGATGGCCGGGGCAAGATCATTTCCAGCCCCCGCGTGGTGACGGCCGACAAGGTGCTGGCGCTGATCGAGCAGGGTATCGAACTGCCGTACCAGGTGGCCACCAGCAGCGGCGCCACGTCGATCACGTTCCGCAAGGCGAATCTGCGCCTGGAAGTGACGCCGCAGATCACGCCGGACGGCAACGTGGTGCTGGAAGTGGACGTCAACAAGGATAGCGTGGGCCAGGAAACCCGTTCCGGCTTCGCCATCGACACCAAGCACGTGCGTACGCAAGTGATGGTGGAAGACGGCGGCACGGTGGTGCTGGGCGGTATTTATCAGCAATCCGAACGGGGCACGGACAGCAAGGTGCCGATTCTTGGCGACATTCCCGTACTCGGTGTTTTTTTCCGCAGCACGGGCCGCAGTCAAGAAAAAACGGAACTAATGGTGTTTATTACGCCGAAAATAGTGGCAGATCAGCCAGCAACACGTTAATGTCACATCTTTACGTTTAAGTAACAATGCAAACGAAAGCGGACTGATGGCGACTATGCGGAATTTTTCTTTAGGCAATACTTCTTGGAGTGGGGTATCGAACTGGCTGGTCTTGCTGTTCATGAGCACTGTACTGGCCGCGTGTGGCGGCGGTGGCGGCGATCCGACCCTGGGTGTCAAGGATGGCGCGAATGCCGGTGTCGGCAGTGTGGTACTGGTGGTCGGTGCAACAACGATTGTGGCATCGGGCGCGGACGGCACGGAAGTTGTGCTGACGGCAGTGGTGAAAAATCCCGGCAATAATGCCATGGCAGGCCAGACGGTGACCTTTACCGCCAGTTCCGGCACCATCAGCAACACCAGCCGCGTGACGGATGCCAATGGCACGGTGACGGAAAAACTCAGCGTGAAAGGCGATGCGGGCTTGCGCGACATTACCATCAAGGCCAGCAGCAGCGGCGTCGAGTCGGCGCCCGTGGTGGTGAAAGTGGTGCCTGTCACCTCCGGCATTGCCAGCTTGCTGCTGACGTCTTCCGGTGGCACCCTGGCGTCGTCGGGCGGTACCGCCGTCAACATGATCGCCTTTGTCAAAGACGCCAACAATGCCGTCGTGCCCAATGCCAGCGTGACATTCAGTGCCGATTCGGGCGCGCTGGGTGCGACGAAGGTCAATACCAATGCGCAGGGACAGGCACTGGTCAGCCTGAATACGGGGGGCGACGCCAGCTTGCGCACGATCAAGGTCACGGCCAGCGCAGGTGAGCAGACGGCCAGCACGGACATCGGCGTCAGCGGTACCCGGCTGGTTATCAGTGCCTTTTCGACGGTGAATCTGAAGACGAGCACCGACATGGTGGTCAAGCTGGTCGATTCGAGCGGCAATCCCCTCGTTGGCAAGCCGGTGACCTTCAGCGCCCTCAGCAATGCCATCACGGTCAAGGGCGGCGGCGCCAGTCCCGCGCTGACGGACAACAACGGCCAGCTGGTGTTGAGCTACAACGCTCAGGCGGGCAGCAGCGACAGCATCAGCGTCAAGGCGCAAGGTGACAGCGTCGTGTTGCCAATTGCAATTAATGCATCGAACTTCACGATCAATGCCGTGTCGGGAGGCAATGTTGCCTTGGCGACCTTGAACACGAACACCTGCTATGCGGTGACGGTGCATAGCGATGTGGCTGGCGTGCCACAAACGGGCAATGTGCGTTTCAGCACGTCGCGCGGCGCCATCTATCGGGACGCGACCTGCGGCACGCCATTGCAGGCGCCGCTGGCGCTGGTGGGTGGCAATGCCATCGCTTACGTACAGGCCAGCGGCGCCGGCCTGACCGCCCTCACGGCGAAGTACGAAGACAGCGGCGCCTCGGTGCAGTCGGAAGTGGAGTTCGTTGCACCACTGACGGCCCAGGCCACGATCAGCCTGCAAGCCGACCCGGCGGTCATCGGCGCCAATACGGCCGGCAGCACGGCGCAGCGTAGCGCCTTGCGCGCCATCGTGCGCGATGGCACGGCAGAAAACAACCTGGTCAAGAACGCACAGGTGAGCTTCTCGATCCAGACCGACGCCAGCAATGGTTCCCTGAGTTCGCCTTCGCTGGTCTCCACCGATAGCGATGGTGTGGCCACGGTCAGCTACATCGCGGGGCAGGGCACCACCGGTGTCGATGGCGTCGTTGTCAAGGCGCAACTGCAGGGTGTGTCGAGCAATGCGGCCACGGTCAAGCTGACGGTGACGAAAAAATCGCTGTTCATCAGCGCCGGCAGCGGCAATGCGCTCGACGCCTCCGACAGCAGCACCTACCGCAAGACGTATAGCGTGTTTGTGACGGATGCCGCCGGCAACCCCGTGCCGGACGTGATCATCACGGCTGCCGCCTGGCCACGCTATTATTACAAGGGCTATCTGCAATATTCTCAGGCTGCCCAGTCGTGGGTGGTGGCGGCTGCGCTGAAGTGCGACAATGAAGACCGGGACCGCAGTGGCACCTTCAATCCGAATAACGACCTCAATCTGAATGGCCGTCTCGACCCGGGCATTCCGCTCAATCTGTCGACCGGCGGCAAGACCGACAGCTCGGGAACGGCGCTCGTCACCCTGACTTATCCGCGCGACAGGGCCAACTGGCTGGACGTCGAATTGACGATTCGCGGCAATAGTTCCGGGACGGAGGCAACTTATGTCGGTTACACTTTGCTTCCGGGGCTGGCGACGGACTTTAACCGCGTGGATATTTCACCGCCAGGCGTCATTAGTCCGTACGGACAAGCCACTGATTGTCGTAATCCAAATTAACTGTCGCAGCACATGCAAAATCTGTTTTTAGTAGGCCTCATGGGCGCAGGCAAAACCACGATCGGGCGCATCCTGGCCCGCAAGCTGGGCTTGCGCTTTGTCGATTCCGACCACGAAATCGAAGCACGCACGGGAGCGACCATCCCCTGGATCTTTGAAATCGAGGGCGAGGCCAGCTTTCGCCGGCGCGAGGCCGAGGTCATCCGTGACCTGAGCGCCCAGGAAGGCATCGTTATGGCCACCGGTGGCGGGGCCATCCTCAACGCCGACAGCCGCGCCTACCTGAAGGAGCGGGGCACGGTCGTCTACCTGCGCGCCAGCGTCAGCAACATCCTCGCGCGCACCAGCCACGACAAGAACCGCCCCCTGCTGCAGACGGCCGACCCGCGCCGGAAGCTGGAAGAATTGACGGCACAGCGCGAGCCCCATTACATGGAAGTGGCCGACATTGTGATCGACACGGGCCGTCCTAACGTACAATCGATGGTTCAGACCATCCTGATGCAGCTGGCCAGCCTCGAATGCGAGGCCTCGCCCAACTGCGTCATTCATGCAGAGCCTTCGATGAACGAGCAATCCAAAATGTTGTTGAGTGTAGACCTCGACGAACGCAGTTATCCGATCGCCATCGGTCCTGGTCTCCTGGCCGACGCCGATGCGCTGCTGCGCCATATCAGCGGCCACAAGGTGGCCATCGTCACCAATACCACGGTGGCCCCGCTGTACCTGGGCCGCCTGCAGGCGGCGCTGGCCAGCGATGGCCGCGAAGTGATCAGCATCGTCCTGCCGGACGGCGAAGAATATAAAAACTGGGCCAGCCTGATGCAGATCTTCGACGCGCTGCTGGCCAATAAATGCGACCGCAAGACCACCCTGGTGGCGCTGGGCGGCGGCGTGATCGGCGACCTGACCGGCTATGCGGCAGCGAGCTACATGCGCGGCATCGGCTTCGTGCAGGTGCCCACCACCCTGCTGGCGCAGGTCGATTCCTCCGTCGGCGGCAAGACGGGCATCAACCACCCGCTGGGCAAGAACATGATCGGCGCCTTCTATCAGCCGCGCGCCGTGATCGCCGACACCTCGACCCTGGAAACCCTGCCGGCGCGCGAGCTGTCGGCGGGCCTGGCCGAAGTGATCAAGCATGGCGCCATCATCGACGCCGCGTTTTTCGACTGGATCGAGGCGAACATGGCCAAGCTGATGGCGCGCGACAAGGGCGCCCTCGCGTATGCGATCGCCCGCTCGTGCGAAATCAAGGCCGACGTGGTGCGCCAGGACGAACGCGAAGGCGGCTTGCGCGCCATCCTGAATTTCGGCCATACCTTCGGCCACGCCATCGAGGCCGGCCTGGGTTACGGCCACTGGCTGCACGGCGAAGCCGTCGGCTGCGGCATGGTGATGGCGGCCGACCTGTCGTGCCGCATGGGCTATATCGACCAGGCAGCCGTCGAGCGCGTGCGCAAGCTCGTCGCCGCCGCCGGCCTGCCCGTCAAGGCGCCGGACCTCGGTGTCGAGCGCTGGCTGGAACTGATGGAAGTGGACAAGAAGAACGAGGGCGGCGCCATCAAGTTCATCCTCTTGCAACCGCTGGGCAGCCCGAACATCACGTCCGCGCCGCATGAGCTGGTGCTGGCCACCCTGGCCGCCGGAGTGCAATAACATGCTGCCCGAAGACTTCCTCGCTCCCTATGCAGCCCATTCGGCACAGGGGCAGGGACGTCGCTTTGCCGAGGCGCCGCACGCCTCGCGCAGCCAGTTCCAGCGCGACCGTGACCGCATCATCCACTCCTCGGCCTTCCGCCGCCTCGAATACAAGACGCAGGTTTTCCTCAACCACGAGGGAGACCTGTTCCGCACGCGCCTGACGCACAGCCTGGAAGTGGCGCAGGTCGGGCGCTCGATCGCGCGCAACCTGCGCCTCAATGAAGACCTGGTCGAAGCCATCGCGCTCGCGCATGACCTGGGCCACACGCCGTTCGGCCACGTGGGCCAGGACGTGCTCAACGAATGCATGCAGGAGCATGGCGGCTTCGAGCACAACCTGCAAAGCCTGCGCGTGGTCGACACGCTGGAAGAGCACTACGGCGCCTTCGATGGCTTGAACCTGATGTTCGAGACGCGCGAAGGCATCCTGAAACACTGCTCGCTGACGCATGCGCGCGAACTGGGTCCCGTGGCGCAGCGCTTCATCGACCGCACGCAACCGACCCTGGAAGCGCAGCTGACCAACCTGGCCGATGAAATCGCCTACAACAGCCACGATATCGACGACGGTCTGCGTTCCGGCCTGATCACCATCGCCCAGCTGGAAGAGGTGGAATTCTTCGGCCGCCTGTGGCGCGACGTGCAGCAGGCGTTCCCCGGCCTGTCGGGCCGGCGCGCCATCTATGAAACCCTGCGCCGCCTGATCACGGCCCTGGCCGACGATCTGATCGTCACCTCGACCGGCCTGATTGCCGATGCCGCGCCGCGTGATGTGAACGAAGTGCGCGCCAGTGCCCCGCTGATCCGTTTTTCGGACGCCATGCGCAAGGACGCGACGGAACTGAAACGCTTTTTACGGGCCAATCTGTACCGCCACTACCAGGTCAACCGCATGCGCGTAAAGGCCAGCCGCATCGTGCGCGATCTGTACGACAGCTTCATGGCCGAACCGGCCCTGCTGCCGCCCGACTATCAGCTCAAGGATGGCGACGTCACGCAGCAGGCGCGCAAGATCGCCGACTACATCGCCGGCATGACGGACCGCTACGCGATCCGCGAGCATCGCCGGTTGTATTCGCTCGACGAGCTGTAACGGTCACTGCGGGCACTGACCTGCCCGCGCGACGCTGCGTGTCGGGTTACGCCGTGCCGGCTAGCCCGACCTACCAATGCAAGCGGTCATGGGGAATCTGAGGTAGGTCGGATTAGCGCAGCGTAATCCGACATGTCTGCGCGATACCACGACACTTCATGCCAACAATGTTGTCGGATTACGCGCTGGCGCGCCTCGGCGGCCCCGCTAATCCGACCTACTCCGCATTGTCGATCCTGTCAATTGGCATGATCATCTAGGTCCCCGCACGATCACCCCAATACCCCCGCAGCGCCTTCTTTTCTATCATGGCAGCAAGTCAACAAGGGCTTGCCGCCCATCGTCAAGGAGAGTGTCATGATTGAATCGCGCCGCAGTTTCTTGCGCGCCTTGCCAGCCGTAACCATCGGGGCGGCCATCGCGCCGCTGCCAAGCAAGGCGGCCACCAAGGGCGAAGGCGGCCAGCGCTGGGCGATGGTGGTCGATGTGCAGAAGTGCATCGGCTGCCAGGCTTGCACGGTCTCCTGCATCATGGAAAACGCCGTGCCGGAAAACAGCTTCCGCACCGTCGTCTCGACCTATGAAGTCAAGGAAGAGAACCGCTGCGGCACCTACATGCTGCCGCGCCTGTGCAACCACTGCGCCAATCCTCCCTGCATTCCCGTCTGTCCCGTGGGCGCCACCTTCCAGCGCAAGGATGGCGTCGTCGTCGTCGATGGCGACCGCTGCGTGGGCTGCGCCTATTGCGTGCAAGCGTGTCCGTACGACGCGCGCTTCATCAACCACGAGACGGGCAAGGCCGACAAATGCACGTTCTGCGCACACCGCGTCGACGAAGGCTTGCTGCCGGCCTGCGTGGAAACCTGCGTGGGCGGCGCGCGCATCTTCGGCGACCTCAATGACCCGGAAAGCCTGGTGCACCAGCTGCTCACCGAGAACAAGGTGAAGGTACTGAAACCCGAGCAGGGCACCCAGCCCCACGTGTTTTATTTGGGACTGGACACGCGCTTCGCCGGCCACGTCGAAGGCGAAGCGACTCTTTGGCAACCGAGCAAACACGGGAAATAAACCATGGACAGCCACATCACCGAAATTGTCAACGTCACGCGCGAAGCGGCATGGCTGCCGTGGGCGGTGCAGTATTTTTTCCTCATCGGCCTCAGTTACGGCAGCTTCATGCTGACCTTGCCGTACTTCGTCTTCGGCCGCAAGGCGTATGAACGCCTGGGGCGCATCGCGCTGCTGGCGTCCCTCGTGTGCGGCATGACGGCGCCCGTGGCGCTGCTGGCCGACCTGCATGGGCCGGGCCGCTTCTACCATTTCTATATCTACTTCCAGCCGCAATCGTGGATGTCGTGGGGCTCGTTCTTTATTCCCCAGTATCTGGGTTGCCTGATGCTGTACGCGTGGCTGGCGCTGCGCGTGGATTTTGCCACGCGGGGGCAGTGCCAGGACCGCCTCGCCTTTGCCTATCGCCTGCTGGGGCGCGGTGGCGCCGCTTCCCTGCGCGCCATCCGCATCGCCGCCGCTTGCACCTTGCTGGCCGCCTTTGCCGTGGGCTTGTACACGGGGATGGAAGTGATGGTGGTGCGTGCCCGTCCCCTGTGGTTCACGCCCTTCCTGCCGGCGCAATTTGCGGCCACAGCCTTTGTCGGAGCGGTGGGCCTGGCGCTGCTGTTCAACCGCTTCCTGCCGGGCCGCGACAAGGCGCTGGAAGTATCGCTGAACCGCGCGCTGGCCCTGTCGCTGGCGCTGGTGCTGGCACTGGGCGGCGGCTGGCTGTTCGTCAGTCTCTCCGGCGTGAGCGCCAGCCACAGTATGGCATTTACCCAGGTGGCGGGCATGCCGCAATGGCAGTTCACGGCTGTCTGGGCCGTGCTGTCGTCCATCGTGCCGATGGCCCTGGCCATCTGGCGCCCTGCCAGCAGTGGCCTGGTCAACGGCCTGATCGCGCTGCATAGCGCATGGATGATGCGCTGGACGATTTTCATCGGCGGCCAGACGATCCCGAAAACGGGCGCCGGCCTGTACGACTACCACCTGCCGATGGGGAACGACGGCTTGATGGGGATTATCGGCACGGCCGGCCTGTGGATTGCGCTGCTGTTGCTGATGCTGGAATTTTTGCCATGGGCCGGACGCGTCGTCGCTGCACGCAACCGTCCCGCCATGGCCACGCACTGAGGAGTTAGAAATGAACGAACGCACAAACAACGACGACCGTAACGATGACCCTGAAGACGACAATGAAAAGCGCCGCAAGCTGCTGCGCTATGGCGCCATCGGCGGCGGCCTGGCCGCGTTTGCCGCCAGCTTTTCCACCACGGCCGGCCGCATGGTCGACCACGCGCTGGGTAACGATAAACCTGTGCAGAAACTGCACGGCAATTCGCTGCCGCCCGAGTTTTCCGTCGACACGGCCACGGGCAAGCTGACCGTCAATCCTGACCAGCAGGTCAGCTACACCATGTGCATGGGCTGCACCACGTTTTGCGGCGTGCGCGTGCGCCTCGATAAAAAAAGCGGCAAAGTCTTGCGCGTGGCCGGTAATCCGTACAGCCCCCTGTCGGCCGATCCGGCGCTGCCATATCAAACGTCGATACGCGACAGCTTTGTGTCGCTGTCGCGCTTCCAGGAAAAGGGCTTGAAAGGCCGCTCGACGGCTTGCGGTCGCGGCAACGGCGTGCTGGAACAGATGGAGTCGCCGTTCCGCGTGCTGGCGCCCATGAAGCGCGTAGGGCCGCGCGGCGGCGGCCAGTGGGAGCCGATCGCCTTTGATCAATTGGTCAAGGAAGTGACGGAAGGCGGCGACCTGTTTGGCGAAGGCCATGTGCAGGGGCTGCGCGCCTTGCGCGAGCTGGAAAAACCGATCGATCCGGCGCAGCCGGAACTGGGCCCGCAAGTCAATCAGGTGGGCCTGATGTGCAGCACGGACGATGGCCGCCTGGCGTTCGGCACGCGCTTTTTCAAGCAGTCGTACGGCAGTCTGAACCTGGTCAACCACGGCTCGTATTGCGGCGGCGCCTACCGCAGCGGCTCGGGCGCCATGTTCGGCGACATGAAGAAAATGCCGCATGCGAAAGTGGACCTGGAAAACACGGAGTTCTGCATTTTCGTCGGCACGGCGCCGGGCAATGCGGGCAACCCGTTCAAGCGCCAGGGCACCCTGATCGCCAAGGCCCGTTCGGGCAAGCGCGAATTCAGCTACGTCGTCGTCGACCCCGTGCTGACGAATGCCGACAGCCTGGCCGCGGGCGACCGCAGCCGCTGGGTGCCGATCAAGCCGGGTACGGACGGCGCGCTGGCCATGGCCATGATCCGCTGGATCATCGAGCACGAACGCTATGACCGTAACTTCCTCGTGCAGCCGAACCTGAAGGTGGCGGAAGCGGCGGGCGAGGCCGCCTGGTGCAACGCCACGCATTTGATCATCAACGAAAAGGGCCATCCGCGCGATGGCCGCTACCTGCGCGCGTCGGACATCGGTGCGGTGGAACTGGCGGAAGAAGAGCGCTACAAGGATGGTGACGCCTTCTGCGTGATCGACGCCGTCACGCAAGCCATCGTGCCGCACAATGCGGCCAAGGGCGAGGGACGGCTATTCTTCGATGGCCCGCTGGACGTGGCCGGCGCGCCGCTGCACCTGAAGACAGCGATGACGATGCTTAACGAGGAAGCGCAGCGCCATAGCATGGATGACTACGCGGCCGCCTGCGGCATGGCGCGCGACATCATCGAAGGGCTGGCGCAGGAACTGACCAGCCACGGCAAGCGCGCGGCCGTCAATGCGCATGGCGGCATGATGTCGGGTGCCGGCTTTTACAACGCGTATGCGTTGGTCATGCTCAATACCCTGATCGGCAATTTGAACCGCAAGGGCGGCACCCTCGTCAATGGCGGCAGCTTCAAGGATGCGGGACCCGGTCCGCGCTACAACCTCGAGAGTTTCGACGGCGAGATCAAGGCGGCCGGCATGCCGATCGGGCGCAATGTCCCGTATGAAAAAACCTCGGAATTCAAGCTGAAGAAAGAAGCGGGCAAGGCGTATCCGGCCAAGGCGCCGTGGTATCCGAACGCGCCCGCGCTGGCCACAGAATGGCTGACCAGCGCCATGAACGGCTATCCGTATACCTTGAAGGCGCTGATACTGTGGAGCTGCAATCCCGTCTACGGCATCACGGGCTTGCGCGCGCAGATCGGCAAGGAGCTGGCCGATCCGAAGAAGATTCCCCTGATCGTCGCCATCGACCCCTTCATCAATGAAAGCTCGGCGTTTGCCGACTACCTGCTGCCCGATACTTTGCTGTATGAAAGCTGGGGCTGGGCCGGTGCCTGGGGCGGCATGCCCGTCAAAATGAGCACGGCGCGCTGGCCCGTGGTCGAACCGCGCGTGCAGAAAACGCCGGACGGCCAGACCATCTGCATGGAATCGTTCTTCATCGCGCTGGCAAAAACGATGGCCTTGCCCGGCTTCGGCCCGGACGCCTTGCAAGACATGGATGGCCAGCGCTTCCCCCTGCAGCGGGCGGAAGACTGGTATCTGCGCGGTGGCGCCAACATCGCCTGGCAAGGAAAAACGTCCGTGCCTGACGCGAGCGACGACGATATCGACCTGTCCGGCGTGGTGCGCATCCGTTCCGAGCTGGAACGTACCCTGAAGCCGGAAGAATGGCGCAAGGTGGCCTTCATGCTGGCGCGGGGAGGGCGCTACCAGAGCTATGGCGAGATGTTCGGCCTGCGCCTGCCGCCGCCCGCGAACGCCAAGGCGCCGGGAGTACCTGCACCCGTGACCGACGAATCGCCGTATCCGCAGGACTGGTCCACGCACCGTTACCTGAAACCGATGATGCTGTACAACGAGGGCCTGGGCGTGAGCAAGAACAGCTTGAGCGGCAAGCGTTTTCCCGGCACGCCCGCGTGGCGAGTGGCGGCGTTTGCCGATGGCACGCCCGTGCGCAAGGCCTATCCGGCCAGCGAATGGCCGTTCGAACTGATCAGCTTTAAATCGGCGTTGCAAAACTCGTACAGCATCGGCGCGCGGCGCTTGCGCGGCATCCATCCGGACAACCCGGTCGCCGTGCACCCTGACGATGCGGCCCGCTTGAAGCTGCAAAATGGCGACGTGATTTACCTGGAAACGCCGGGCGGCAAGGCCAGGGCCACGGTGATGCTGCGCCATGGCGTGCAGCGCGGCGTGATCGCCATCGAACACGGTTTTGGCCACAAGGAGCACGGTGCGCGCGCCCACCGCATTGGCAAGTCGCGCCAGCCCGACGAACCGGCCATCGGCGCCGGCATCAATCTGAACGACCTGGGCTTGACGGATCCGAGCCGCGGCGACAAGAACGTGTTTGTCGATCCCGTTTCGGGCACGGCGGTGCGGCAGGGGCTGCCGGCGCGGATTATTCGTTGAGAAGCAGGCTCGAACCTTTTACCCCAAGGTAGTAACGGCCGGGGTCAGACCCGGCGGGTCTGACCCCGGTTAAATTTCCCCACCCGCCATCAGCAGCCGGGCCACCTCGGCTGCTGAATGCAGTCCCAGTTTTTCCATCGTGTTATGGCGGTGCACCTGCACCGTCTTGTCGCTGATGCCCAGTTCGCGGGCGATGACTTTCGACGCTTTGCCTTCGGCCATCAGCAGCGCCACTTCGCGCTCGCGCGCCGTCAATGTCGCCAATGCTGCCTGTGCCGTATTTGTGCTGGCGGCGCTGCGGCTTTCTTCCACGCTGCGGGCCACGGCGCGCGAGACGGCGTCCAGCAGCACCTGGTCCTTGCATGGTTTTTCCAGAAAATCGCAGGCGCCTGCCTTCATCGTTTGCACGGCCATGGCCAGGTCGCCGTGGCCGCTGAGGAAAATCACGGGCAGCGCGACGGCATGGCGCACCAGTTCCTGTTGCAGTTCCAGCCCGCTCATCAAAGGCATGCGCACGTCGAGCAGCAAGCAGCCGGGCGCATGGCCTTCGTAGCGCTGCAGGAAATCGCGCGCCGACTCGAACGTCTGCACTTGCCAGCCGGCCGAATCGAACAGATAGGCCAGCGAGCGGCGCATGGCGGCGTCGTCGTCGACGACAAAGATGATCGCATCGCTTTCATTCATGGTGTTTCCTTTTGTATTTCCTTGTGCGCTTCCATACCGGTATCTTCGGGCAGACGGAACCAGACCGTCAAGCCTGGCGCATCGGCGTTGGCGTGGGCCGACAGGCTGCCGCCGAACGATTCGATGATGCTTTTGCTGAGCGACATGCCCAGTCCCAGGCCTTCGGCCTTGGTGGTAAAGAACGGTTCGAACAATCGCGCCATCTGCGCCGCAGGCAGGCCGCAGCCCGCGTCGCGCACGGCCACCGTGCACGCGCCGTTTTCACGGTGCAGCAGCACGCCGATCGGATGCTGCGGATTGCCGTTTTCCACCTGCGCATCGAGCGCATTTTTCAGCAGATTGAGCAGCACCTGCTGCACTTGCTGCGGGTCGGCCAGCACGTGCGCCTTGAGATTGCTGCCTTCGTGGGTCCAGCTGATATGGGCGTGCGGGTGGGCCGCGCTGAACAGCGATACTGCTTGCTCGACGGCGCCGGCCAGGGCGAAAGCCGTGCTGTGCGCGGGACGCTTTTGCGCCATCGCGCGGATGTGGCGGATGATGGCACCCGCGCGCTCGCTTTGCGTGGCGATTTCCTGCGCGCCGTCGAGCAGGGGCGCCGCGTCGAGCCGGCCGGCCGTGATGCGGCGCGCCATGCCGCGCGCGAAATTGCCGATGGCCGCCAGCGGCTGGTTCAATTCGTGCGCGATGGCGCTGGCCATTTCGCCCAGGATCGCCAGGCGCGCCGTGTGGTCGAGCGTGGCCTGGCGCTGGCGCGCCTGTTCTTCCAGCGCGCGCTGCTGGTGCTGGGCCGCGCGCAATTGCTCCGTGCGCCGGCTGACCAGGTATTCCACGCGCACCGTGTGCACGGCCCAGGCGACCAGCAGGGCCAGCACCAGCAGCATCCAGCCCCAGTAGCGGCGCAGCGCCGTCTCGAACGTCAGCTTGTCCAGATAGGCGTAGGGGCCGATGCGCAAGTCGCGGAACAGTTCATCGACGATCTGGTAATCGCTGGGTACCGTCCAGCTGTAGCCTTCACCGGTGCGCGGCATGGCCAGCAGGGCTTGCGCCACTTTTTTCGCCAGCGCGGGCGGCGTCTGGCGCAGGGCCACGAAGGGCCAGTCCGGATACAGCCGCGACGAGCTGGCGCAGCGAAAACCGGGAATCGGGCGCGTCGTGATCACGCGCAATTCCTCGGCGCGTACTTCGCCGCGTGTCACCATCTGTTCGAGCAGGCAAGTGCGCACGATGCCCGCATCCATGCGGCCGGACCGCACGGCGTCGACGATCTGCTGCGAGGGAAAGCCGCTGTAGCGCAGGCTGGCAAAATCGTGCGTGGGATCGATGCCCGCTTCGCGCAGTTCGCGCGCGGCGATCTGGTAGCCGCCAAAAGCGTCGGGCGCCACGGCCATCACGTTCTTGCCCGCCAGGTCGGCCAGGTCATGCAGCGGTGATGCGCTGCG
This sequence comes from Janthinobacterium aestuarii, assembly GCF_051380835.1. Classification (NCBI taxonomy): domain Bacteria; kingdom Pseudomonadati; phylum Pseudomonadota; class Betaproteobacteria; order Burkholderiales; family Oxalobacteraceae; genus Janthinobacterium; species Janthinobacterium aestuarii. The sequence goes on along the minus strand of NZ_JBNYXU010000008.1, from coordinate 230,226 downwards.
CACGACGATGGCCGAGCCGATGGCCTGGCGCGGCGAGTCCGTCCATGGCGATTCCAGGGTGGCGATGCGGCTGGCGCCGTCGCTGTGTTCGAGCGCCACGTAGTGGCCGCTGCTGGTGATGGCGAAGGCGATCGCTTGCGATTGCACGGCGCGCGTCAGGCCCGCCTGGTCGTAGTCGGCCAGGATGAAACGGATGCCTGGAATGCTGGCCTGCAGGTGGCGCGTCACGTACGACCAGTCCTGCTGCACGGCGTCGCCGCCCTTGTAGGCGAGTACGCCTATTCTGACTTCCGGCAGCGCCGTGTCGGCCTGCACTGGCGAGAACAGGATCGCCAGCGCCAGTACGGCAAGCCTGCGCACTAGAACATGCTGCGCTGCGCCGAACGCGCATCGCCGAACAGGTCCAGCAGCAGTTTCTTGATGGGGGCGGGCAGCGGCGCGTCCGCGATTTTCGCGCCGTCGTACCAGACGTGCGTCGCTTCCCCGGCCAGCGCCAGACGGCGTGCCACGGTGATGCGGCAGGGGACGATGTGCAGCTTGTAGTGGGTGAAGACGTGGACGATGGGCAGCAGCCGTTCCTGCGATTCGATTTCGCCGAAAGGCGCCACGGCGCGCGCCAGCGCATCCTGGTCGATGTCGCGCGGACAGTCCTCGCCGGCCAGCACGTGGCCATCGAGTTCGGGCAGGGACAGCAAGCCGCCCCAGATGCCCGAGCCGGGACGCTGCTCCAGCAGCACCTGGCCATCGTCGATGATGACGAGCATGACGGCGTGTTTTTCCGGGCTGGTTTTCTTCGGTTTGCGCACCGGCAGATCCTTGGTGCGGCCGGTGGCGTAGGCCACGCAGCGCGGCTGCAAGGGGCAGCGGCCGCAATCGGGGCTGCTGCGCGTGCACAGGGTGGCGCCGAAGTCCATCAAGCCCTGCGTATAGGCTTCGATACCGGTTTCAGGCAGCAGCGTTTCGGCGCGGCGCCACATGGCTTCCTCGACCCGTTTTTCGCCGGGATAGGCATCGATGCCAAACGTGCGCGCGAACACGCGCTTGACGTTGCCATCCATGATGGCAGCGCGCGTGCCGCTGGAAAACGCGGAGATGGCGGCGGCCGTCGAGCGGCCGATGCCGGGCAGGTCGGCCAGCAGGGCCGGGTCGCTGGGGAACACGCCGTCGTATTCGGCCACCACGCGCTGCGCGCACTTGTGCAGGTTGCGCGCCCGCGTGTAGTAGCCTAGGCCGCTCCACTGCGCCATCACGTCTTCGACGGGCGCGCTAGCGAGGTCGCGCAGGGTGGGGAAGCGTTCGAGGAAGCGCGCGTAGTAGCCGAGGACGGCGGTGACCTGCGTTTGCTGCAGCATGATTTCGGACAGCCAGATCAGGTAGGCATCACGCGTGTTTTGCCAGGGCAGCGCGTGGCGGCCATGCTGCTTTTGCCAGGCGATGACGGTGGCGGAAAAAGTCGGGTCGACATAATCTTCAAAAGGTGCCATGCCCGTGGCGGGCGAGAGCGGGTGCAGCAAACGTTTCATGCAGGATTCCAGTGTTCTGTTGTCTATGTTGCGCTGGCCGCGCGCAAAGTGGCAAGTAATTGCGCCAGCTGCGCCTTGTCGCGTTCGAGTGCCGCCAGGCTGGCCTCGAAGCCGGCGATTTTCTGTTCCAGGCTGCCCGTGGCGTCATGGATGCGCTGGATCGAGGCGAAGCGCAGTTTCAGCTGTTCCTTGTACTCGACGATCTGCGCTTCGAGCGGCGCCATGATGACTTTCAGCCAGGCGCTGGCGTCGTCATTGGCGTTGGTGAAACTGCGGCGCACGCGCGAGGCGATGGTGTCGAAGAATTTTTCCATCAGCACGACGCGGCTGGTGGTGAGCAGGGTCGCCGTGCCGAACTGCTTATGGTAGACGGCTTCGATGTCGGCGATCTCCTGGCGGTAGCGGGCCAGCGAAAACGGCATCGGCAAGGCCAGCGCCAGGCCATGTTCGGAGGCGAATTTGCGGTACATCACGTTCATCATTTCCGTGATCTCGGCCGTCTTGCCTTCCGAGCGGTCCAGGTTGCTGGCGATGCGCTCGAAATACTGGCGCACGGCTTCGCGCAGGCCCGTGAAAAAGCGGCTGCGTTGCATGGCCGCGCGCACGCCGTCGATATCGTCGCGCACGATGTCCATGCCCAGGCTCGTATAGAGTTCCGTCGACAGGCGGGTAAACACGGCGCGCGTCGCCTGCAGCTTGAACAGGCTGCTGTCGAATTCCTTCTTCTCGATATCGATGCGCCGCATCATGTGGGCGATCACGCTCTGGTTCTTGCCGCGCAGGCTGTGCAGCTCGTGCAGCTGCTCGGCGATGCCGCGCGCGCGGGCCGCCGCCTGCACCTGCTGCGCCGCCTCGATGGCGTCCAGGTCGAATGCCAGCTGGCGCCGGATGATGTCCTTGCGCGCGGGGATCAGCTCCTCGAACAGGGCCGTCTCCAGCGGCAGCAATCGGCTCTTTTCCAGCAGCGCCGCATCGTCGTTGATCTTGCCCACCAGAGCCTTTTGCGCGGAGACGGGGAACACCTGGCTCGCGTCCAGTGTCAACAGATGCGCCACGCTGGCCTGCTGGCGTTCGATCGCCTGCGCCACCTCGGCATCGCCGCGCAATTCGTCCCACATGCTGTCGATCTTGTTGAGCACCACCAGGCGCCCCGCACCCGCGCCGATATGGTTGCGCCATACCTCGATATCGCTGCGCGTGACGCCCGTGTCGGCCGCCAGGATGAACAGCACCGCGTGCGCATTCGGGATCAGGTTCAGGGTCAGTTCCGGTTCCGTGCCGATGGCGTTCAAGCCCGGCGTGTCGAGGATCACCAGGCCCTGTTTCAGCAGCGGATGGGGGAAGTTGATGATGGCGTGGCGCCACATGGAGATTTCCACCTGGCCGTCCTCGTCGAGCATGGCGGGAGCATCCGCGTCGTCGGCGTCGTACAGGCCGTAGCGCGCCGCTTCCTCGACGCTGACTTTTTTCGTCAGGCTGACCTGGCGGATCGCTTCCTGCATGTCGCCGCCCGCCTCTATATTCAGGGGCAGGACGGTCCAGGCGGCGGGCAGGTCGCGGTAGTCGCTGGTCGACAGGTTCTGCGCGCGCGTCTCGATGGGCAGCAGCCGGATCGATGGCGGCCAGGCCGCGTCGTACAGCAGCTCGGTGGGACACATGGTGGTACGTCCCGCGCCCGATGGCAGGATGCGCTGGCCGTAGCCGGCAAAGAAGATGGCGTTGATCAGCTCGGATTTGCCGCGCGAGAATTCCGCCACGAAGGCGACAGATAAACGGTCATCGAGCAGACGGGAACCACAGCGCGCCAGGCGCAGCGCGGAGGCGCCGTCGACCAGGCCTGCCGCGCTGGCGGCTTGCCGGTATGCCTGCAAGGCGGCCTGCACGTCCTGCCGCCATGCGCTGTATTGTTCCAGGTCTCTGACCATCTGACTCCCTTTACCGATGACTTACTTTTGACAATTCACGCAGTAGAACGTGGAACGCTGTCCTTGCACGATCTGGCGGATAGTCGCGCCGCACACGCGGCAGGGCTTGCCCGCGCGGTTGTACGTGAAATACGTCTGCTGGAAGTAGCCGGACTGGCCGTTCACGCCGATGAAGTCGCGCAGGGTGCTGCCGCCTTGCACGATGGCTTCGGCCAGTACGTCGCGGATCGCTTGCGCCAGTTTCTCATATCGGGCCAGGCCGATGCGCCGCGCTGGCGTCTTCGGGTTGATCCCCGCGCGGAACAGGCTTTCGGAACAATAAATATTGCCCACGCCGACGACGATGTCGCCCGCCATCAGCACCTGCTTGATGTTGGTGCCCTTGTTGCGCGTTTTTTCGAACAGCAGCTGGCCCGTGAAGCCGCCTTCCAGCGGTTCCGTGCCGAGTCCCCGCAGCAGCGCGTGGCCGTCCAGCGGGCCGTCGGCCTCGTCGTGCCACAGCACGGCGCCGAAGCGGCGCGGATCCGTCATGCGCAGTACCTGGCTGCCGCCGTCGGCGTCTTCCACGACGAGGTCGAAATGGTCGTGCTTTTGCGCTTCCGTCCCCGTCGGCAGCACGCGCAAATGGCCCGACATGCCCAGGTGGATGATCAGAGTGCCGTGGCGGAAGTGGATCAGCAGGTATTTGCCGCGCCGCCCCGTCAGGCCGATGGTTTGCCCCGACAATTGTTCGCCCAGGGCAGGGGGGAAGGGCCAGCGCAAGCCGTCGCGGCGCAGCACGACGGAGCGCACGGCGCGCCCTTCGAGGTGGGGCGCGACACCGCGCCGTGTGACTTCGACTTCTGGCAATTCTGGCATAGGGCTCGAATGGTTGAAAACCGGGTAAAAAACAGGCGGCTTGCCGGCCGAGGGCTGGCCTTGGCAGGCTACGCCGGCACGACGTATATATTTCGTTACATACGTGAAGTACGCGATAGCCGCGTTGGGCGTAGAATCAAACTTTGCCGTTTAGCCAGGATCAGCCTTTGAAAAACGCTTTCGCCATTGTAACCTTGTCCGCCCTGATGGCCACGCATGCCATGGCACAGACGCCTGTCGCCCCTGCCGATGTCGCGGCCAGCCCCGCTGCGTCCGCGCCCGCCGCACCGCAGGAAGAGGGCGCCGAGTCCAAGGCGGACGCCAAGGCGGATGGCTTGCCCAAGGTCGAATTGAGCAGCGACTTGCTGTACAAGCTGACCCGCGCAGAAATGGAATTCAAGAGCGGCCAGTGGCAAGGGCCGTACGTGACGATGATGGTGGCGGCGCAGCAGACGCGCGACCCGCGCCTGGCGCGCCGCGCTTCCGAAATGGCGCTGGCCGCCAAGCAGGGCAGCGAAGCGCTGGCGGCCATCCGCCTGTGGCGCGAGCTGGCGCCCGACTCGGACGAGGCGACGCAGTTCTTCCTCGGCTTCGTCGTCCTGACGGACAAGATCGAAGAAGCGGAACCGATCTTCGCCGAGCGCCTTGCCAATGCGCCGCAGGGCGCACGGGGCGTGGCCCTGTTCCAGATGCAGCAGATTTTGTCGCGCTCGAATGACAAGCTGTATGCCTATTCGATGGTGACGCGCCTGGTGCAGCCTTACCTGGACATGTTCGAAGCGCACCTGGTGCTGGCGCAGGGCGCCTTGTCGCTCGGCGAGCGTGAGCGCGCCATCGGCGAAGCGAACAAGGCGCTGGCCATCAAGCCGAACTCCGAACTGGCCGCGCTGACCCTGGCGCAGGTGACGGGCGAACCTGAGGCGGCAAACAAGGTGCTGGCCACGTTCCTGCAAAAGAATCCGGACGCCGTCGAAGTGCGCGGCGCGTATGCGCGCCTGCTGGTCGAGCAGAAGCAGCTGGAGCCGGCGCGCGAGCAATTCCTGCTGCTGCTGAAAAGCCAGCCCGATAACGTGGGCGGCCTGTACGCGCTCGGCATCGTGGCGCTGCAGCTGGAAGACACCAAGGGCGCGGAGCAGTACTTCAAGCGCTTCCTGGCCGTGCTGGAGAAAAATCCTGGCGACACGCGCGATCCGTTCAAGGCCCTGATGATACTGTCGCAGATCGCCGAGACGCGCGGCGACACGGCCGGCGCCATCGCCTGGCTGGACAAGGTCGACAACAGCGCGTCGGGCGGCTATGTCGAGGCGCGCTTGCGGCGCGCCCAGCTGATCGCCCGCGGCGGCAATCTCGATGCGGCGCGCAAGGCGCTGACGGAAATTGAAACGGACGATCCGGCAAGCCAGGCGCAGGTGCTGCTGGTCGATGCGCAATTCCTGCGCGACGCCGGCTACGTGCAAAGCGCGTACACGGTGATGGAAAACGCCTTGCTGCGTTTTCCCGACAATCCGGAACTGCTGTACGACTACGCCTTGCTGGCCGAGCGCCTGGACAAGTTCGAGCTGATGGAAGCGAGCCTGCGCCGCGTGATGGCGCTGGCGCCCGACAACCAGCACGCGTACAACGCGCTCGGTTATTCGCTGGCCGAACGGGGCCTGCGCCTCGAGGAAGCCCATGCGCTGATCGAGAAAGCGTTGCAGATGGCGCCCGGCGATCCATTCATCATGGACAGCATGGGCTGGGTGCAATTCCGCATGGGTAACCTGGCCGCTGCGGAAAACGCGCTGCGCCGCGCCTATGCCGTGCGCAGCGATCCGGAAATCGCCGTCCACCTGGGCGAAGTGCTGTGGCAGAAGGGCGACAAGGCCGAAGCGCAAAAGCTGTGGCGCGAGGCCCAAAGCAAGGACCCGAAAAACGATGCGCTGAAAAGTACGCTGGCGCGCTTGAATGTCAGTTTGTGATTGAATCGATTAACTAAACTATAAAACCAGCGCCATGGCGCTGGTTTTTCCTTGTGCCCATGTTGAAAAAACTCCTCCCTCTCACGCTCGTCTGCCTGTCCCTCTCGGCCTGCTCGACCCTGACTTCCCCATTCTCGTCCGGCGCCGCGCCATCCGGTCAAACTGTCGCGCCCTACCGCGACCAAGTCGAACTGACGGGCCGCCTGAACGTCGTGTACCAGAAGGATGACAAACCGGAATCGGCCACCGTCAATTTCAACTGGCAGCAGACGGCGCAGCGCACGGACGTGACCCTGTATTCGCCCGTCGGCAGCACGCTGGCGACGATCGCCGTCACGCCGCAGCAAGCCGTGTTGACGCAAAGCGGCAAGGCGCCGCGCAGCGCGCCCGATGTCGATGCCCTGAGCGCGCAGATGCTGGGCTGGTCCTTGCCCGTGTCGGGCTTGCGCGACTGGCTGCAAGGCCATGCTGTGGGTGCCGACGGCAAGCGTTTCGTCGCTTCGCCGGCCAACGACAGCGTGACGACCAAGGACGGCTGGCGCTTGCGCTATGTGTCGTGGCAAGAAGTAGGGCAAAATGCGGCCGACAATACACCGGGCGCCTTGCCCCAACCGCGGCGTATCGATGCCGAACGCAATGCCAGCGCGCAGGCCGATGCCGTCTCGCTGCGCATCGTGCTCGATCCCGCTCCATCGGCTCAAGCACAATGACGTTGACTACCCTGAATAACTGCCCGGCCCCGGCCAAGCTGAACCTCTTTTTGCACGTCAACGGCCGCCGTGCCGACGGCTACCATCTGCTGCAGACGGTGTTCCAGTTGCTCGACCATGGCGACACCCTGCACTTCGCGCTGCGCGACGACACGGCGATCCGCCGCGTGACGGCGCTCGCCGGCGTGCCGGAGGAGCACGACCTGATCGTCCGCGCCGCGACACTGCTGCAGGCCGAAGTGCTGCGCCGCACGGGCGCCTTGCCGCGCGGCGTCGATATCGCCATCGACAAGGTGCTGCCCATGGGCGGGGGCCTCGGTGGCGGTTCGTCCGACGCGGCGACGGCCCTGATGGCCTTGAACCGCCTGTGGCAGGCGGGTTTGAGCCGCGAGGAATTGATGGCGCTGGGCTTGCCCCTGGGCGCCGACATCCCGTTTTTCATCTTTGGCGAGAATGCCTTTGCCGAAGGTGTGGGCGAGGCTTTGCAGCCCGTCGCCACGCCCGAGTGCTGGTATGTCGTGATCGAGCCTGGCGTGCAAGTGCCGACCGCCGCAATTTTTTGCGCGGAAGGCTTGACGAGAAATACCGAATCCGTCACAATAGCGGACTTTTCCAGGTACCTCGCAGAAGGAAACGATGCGGGCGGGTTTGGTAAGAATGATCTACAGCAAGTGGCATGCAGTCTTTTCAAGCCGGTAGCAGATGCGGTAGAATGGCTGAGTGCTTACGGTGAGGCCAGGATGACTGGCTCCGGTGCTTGTGTGTTCAGTGCGTTTGGCAGTCAGGAAGAAGCGGATGCGGTGCTCAGCAATGTGCCACCAGTCTGGATCGCCTGGAAGGCAAAAGCGCTGAATCGCCACCCGATGCTCACGATGTTGTAAAGCAAAGTAGGCAGCAAAAAAAGATTTTGCTTAGCGTCAAATAGTCGGTATAATACTGGCCAACATGACGGCAAGCAGTCAGTAACGTAGGGGAATCGCCAAGCTGGTTAAGGCACTGGATTTTGATTCCAGCATGCGAAGGTTCGAATCCTTCTTCCCCTGCCACACTTTCACCGTAGTCTGTCGATGCGAAGTTGGCGTCCAGTACGGGAAAAAGCAGATGTGCCGCCACGCGGCATATTCTAAACATGACTGACCGGGCCTATGCCCGGTTAGTGCTTTTCAAGACTTCTATATCACCTCTTGGGACTCCCATGGCTTACGAAAACCTGATGGTTTTTACCGGCAACGCGAATCCAGCGTTGGCAGAGGGGGTCGCAAAAAACCTCGGCATCCCTCTCGGTAAAGCAAACGTTTCGAAATTCTCCGACGGCGAAGTAATGGTCGAGATTAACGAAAACGTACGCGGCAAGGACGTTTTTGTTTTGCAATCCACCTGTGCTCCAACCAACGACAGCCTGATGGAAATCATGCTGATGGTTGATGCCTTGAAACGTGCTTCCGCTGGCCGCATCACCGCCGCGATTCCTTACTTCGGCTACGCCCGCCAAGACCGTCGTCCACGCTCCGCGCGTGTGGCGATTTCGGCCAAGGTGGTGGCGAACATGCTGGAAGAAGCCGGTGTCGAGCGCGTCCTGATCATGGACTTGCACGCTGACCAGATTCAAGGTTTCTTCGATATTCCAGTCGACAATATTTACGCTTCGCCAATTTTGCTGGGCGACCTGCAAAAGAAAAACTACCAGGATCTGTTGGTGGTGTCGCCGGACGTCGGCGGTGTGGTACGTGCGCGCGCCCTGGCAAAACGCCTGGGCTGCGACCTGGCCATCATCGACAAGCGTCGTCCAAAAGCGAACGTGTCCGAAGTGATGAACATCATCGGTGAAGTCGAAGGCCGCAACTGCGTGATCATGGATGACATGGTCGACACGGCAGGCACCTTGACCAAGGCTGCCGAAGTGCTCAAAGAGCGCGGCGCGAAAAAAGTCGTGGCGTATTGCACGCACGCGGTGCTGTCGGGCCCGGCGATCGACCGTATTTCGGCCTCGCCACTCGATGAGCTGGTCGTGACCGATACGATCCCCCTGTCCGAAGCGGCCCTGGCCTGCGGCAAGATCCGTCAATTGACGTGCGCGCCGCTGCTGGCCGAGACGTTCAAACGCATCATCAAGGGTGACTCCGTCATCTCGCTGTTCATCGACTGATTCGATCAGCAGTAACAGACGTAATGCCTGCGGCGCGACCGGCTTTTTGCCTGTTGCGCCGCAGTGTTTTAATTTTCGGGGTGTTTTGCACCCCATTTCCGAGGATTCCTGGTCGCGGGCATCCTCATAACACAAGGCGCAAGCCTTGTTCTTCTTGGAGTTTCACATGAAAGTTATCGCATTTAAACGCGAATTGCAAGGTTCCGGAGCGAGCCGCCGCCTGCGCATTTCCGGCCAAACCCCTGGTATCGTCTACGGTGGCGCTGAAGCCCCTGTGCTGATCTCGCTGGATCACAACGCCCTGTACCACGCGTTGAAAAAAGAAGTGTTCCACTCGTCGATCCTGGATCTGGAAATCGACGGCGTTTCCCAGCAAGTTCTGTTGCGCGACTTCCAAGTCCACGCATACAAACAACTGGTTCTGCACGCTGACTTCCAGCGCGTTGACGCTAAGCAAGCTATCCACGTGAAAGTGGCGCTGCACTTCGTCAACGCTGACGTTTCCCCAGCAGTCAAACTGCACGGCGCGACCATCAGCCACGTAGCCAACGAAATCGAAGTTTCGTGCCTGCCAGGCCAACTGCCAGAATTCATCAACGTTGACCTGTCGAACATCGACGTCGGTCACTCGCTGCACGTTGGCGACCTGGTTCTGCCAGCTGGCGTGACCGCAGTCACCCACGGCGCCAACCTGACCATCGCTACCGCTTCGGTACCGGCTGGCCACGTTGCTGCTGAAGCCGCTGCTGCTGAAGTTGTTGCTGACAAGAAGTAATTTTGCCGCCGCAGCAATGCGGTAGTCGCAAGGAAAAACCCGCCAGGTTCGCCGCGCGGGTTTTTTTCTGCCTGTTTTCACCGATAATGCTTTCTTTTACATTGCAGACACAGCCATGCCCATACGCCTGATCGTCGGCCTCGGCAACCCGGGACCCGAATACGAACAAACCCGCCACAATGCCGGCTTCTGGCTGGTGGACAATCTTGCCAACAGCCTGCCCGGCACGCGCTTGCAGCGCGACTCGCGCTATAACGCCATGCTGGCCAAGACCTCCATCGGCGGCAACGAAGTCTGGCTGCTCGAACCGCTGACCTTCATGAACCGCTCGGGCCAGTCCGTGGGCGCGCTGGCGCGCTTCTTCAAGATCGCCGCCGATGAAGTGCTGGTCGTGCACGACGAACTCGATCTGATGCCCGGCATCGCGCGCCTGAAAAAAGGCGGATCGGCCGGTGGCCACAATGGCTTGAAAGACATCACGGCCGCGCTGGGCACGCAGGATTACTGGCGCTTGCGCCTGGGCATCGGCCACCCGCGCACCCTGAGCCTGCAGCAGCAGGTGGCCGACTTCGTGCTGCACCGCCCGCGCCGCGAAGACCAGGAGCTGATCGAGCAAGCGATCGACAAATCCTTGCAGGTGATGCCGCAGATCGTCGAAGGCAAGTTCGAGGCCGCGACCATGAAACTGCATACCGCCTAGTTATTTTCCTGCCTGGCCGAAGCCGGCCATGATGGTTTTCGCCATCTGCTGCTGGCTGGCTTGGGCGCTGCTGCCCTCGCCCGCGTTGGCGGCGATCAGCAAGCCGTCGCCGCTGCCGGGCGCCAGCGCGATCAGCGCGTGCCAGTAGCCGTTCGAGCCCAGGTGGGTGAGCACACGCTGCGGCGCTTGCGGTGGGAAATGCATCACGCCCCAGCCCAGGGCCGCATTCGTGTCGCCCTGCGCCGTGTGCAGCAAGATATACGTTTCCCGTTTCAGCAGCTTGCCCTTGCCTTGTTCGCCGTGCAGTTGATCGAGCGCAAACTTGGCCCAGTCAGCCATGCTCAGGTGAATCTCTCCATCGGGCGCCATCATCAGCGGATTGCTGGCCATCAAGCCGGCAATCGGCTTGTTCTCCTGATGCCCCAGATTTTGCCCGCGCACGGTGGGGCCGAACGCGGCCCGCATGCCCAGCGGGCCGAACACTTCGGCCTGCATCAGTTCCTCATACGTCTTGCCCGTGGCCCGCTCGGCAATGGCGGCGGCGATCATGGCGCCGCTGTTCGAGTAGTGCGATTCGCCGCGCGGCGTGGCCACCGGCGCGTCGGCCAGCGCGCGCTGCGCGTATTCCTGGCGCAGCAGCGGCAAGGCGCGCGTGTCCGCGTAGGTGGAATTGATCCACGCCTCGTCGGGATTGGGCGGCAGGCCGGCGCGGTGCGACAGCAGATCCATCAGGTTGACGTCGCGGTACTCGGCGCGCATGCCGCCAGCCAGCGCGGGCAGCATGCGCGACAGCGGCGCATCCCACGACAGCACGCCCCGTTCCACCAGCCGCGCGATCAGGGACACCGTCATGGCCTTGCCGTCGGAGCCGATATTCCACACATCATCGGCGCGCACGGCATCGTGGCCATCATTGGCGCGCACGCCAGCTTGCGCCTGCGCATCGATCTTGCCGTCGCGGATCACGAGTATGGCCATGGCCGGCACGCTCTTGTCTGCCAGCGCCTGCTGCAGCATGGCGTTCAAATCATGGGCGCGGGCGGCGCCGCTGAGCAAAAAGGCGGTGCTGCAAACGAGCGAGGCAAGCAGGGTTTTCATGGTGTCTCCAGTCTATAGGGGGGGGGCGAACATGTTAAAATGGTCGCAAAACATGATTTAATTATTGTTTTACGATAATTTATTCTAACGACACTAGCCGCATTCGTATACTTTTAAATATGAAAAAAAATCAGACGGCGCCCGCAGCGCTGAGCCGGCGCGTGCGCTACGGCGTTTCGGGATTCTTTGTGCTGTACCTGCTGCTGACGGTGCTGGGCTGGCTGGCGCCCGCGCCGGCCGTGCGGGGAGCCGTCGGCGGCGCCGGCATGTATGAACTGTTGCTGCAATTGCAGAGCCAGCCATTCGAGCGCCTGGCCGCCATGCCCTTGTGGCAGCGGGGACTGGGCCTGGCGCTGGCCTTGCCGGCCTTGTGCGTTCTGGGCGACGCCGTGCGCCAGCTGGCCGCGGTCTTGCGCCAGTTCGAGCAGGGCGTGTTCTTTACGCCGCAGGTGGCGCGGCACTTTCGCCGTTTCGCCGGCGGCTTGCTGCTGGGAACTGTGTTGACTTTGCTGGAACCCACCGTGCGCGGCATGCTGTTCGGCTTGCTGGAAGAGGGGCCGGGCCAGTTGCGCCTGGTCATCGACATCACGGGCGGCGACCTGTGGACCTTGCTGCTGTGTTCCGTGTTCTTTGCGCTGGCGCAAATACTCCATGAAGGCCAGCGCCTGGCCGATGAAAACAGCGGGTTCATCTGATGGGTATCGTCGTGCGTCTCGACCTGGTACTGGCCAGGAAAAAAGTGAAATCGAAGGAACTGGCCGCCTTCATCGGCATCACGGAACAGAATTTGTCCCTCTTAAAATCGGGCAAGGTGCGCGGCGTGCGTTTCGATACCCTGTCGAAAATTTGCGAAATGCTCGAATGCCAGCCCGGCGACATCCTGGAATTCGATGCGTCGCAGCCGGACGACGGGGATGGCGGCAGTTAGCGGCACAGAGGGCGGTTTTTTTGAAGAGTAGGGTGCATAGAGGTACAATTGACCCTTACGAGCATTAATACTGCAAGATTATCCAGAAAACGCCCGCAACGGCCGTTTTGCACCAGCCGCTTGCCGGCAATATTGATTATTTAAAGGTTTTCCATGAGTCTCCAATGCGGTATCGTCGGCTTGCCGAACGTCGGCAAGTCCACCCTGTTCAATGCACTGACGAAAGCCGGCATCCCGGCTGAAAACTATCCGTTCTGCACCATCGAGCCGAACGTCGGCGTCGTCGAAGTGCCGGATCCGCGCATGGCTGCGCTGGCCGAGATCGTCAAGCCGGAACGCATGGTCAACGCCATCGTGGAATTCGTCGACATCGCCGGCCTGGTGGCAGGCGCATCGAAGGGCGAGGGTCTGGGCAACCAGTTCCTGTCGCACATCCGCGAAACGGACGCCATCGTCAACGTCGTGCGCTGCTTCGAAGATGACAACGTCATCCACGTGGCCGGCAAGATCAACCCGCTCGACGATATCGAAGTCATCCAGACCGAACTGGCGCTGGCCGACATGGGCACCGTGGAAAAAGCCATCCACCGCGAAAACAAGAAAGCCCGTTCCGGCGACAAGGACGCGGCCAAGCTGCTGGCCATCATGGAACGCATGATGCCTTACCTGAACGATGCCAAGCCCGTGCGCGCCATGGGCCTGGACGCGGACGAAATGGAACTGATCAAGCCGCTGTGCCTGATCACGGCCAAGCCGGCCATGTTCGTGGCCAACGTGTCCGATTCGGGCTTCACGGACAACCCGCTGCTGGATCAGCTGACGGCCTATGCGCAATCGCAAAACGCGCCTATCGTCGCCATCTGCGCCGCGCTGGAAGCGGAAATCGCCGATCTGGACGATGCCGACAAGGGCGCTTTCCTGGCTGACATGGGCATGGAAGAGCCAGGTCTGGACCGTCTGATCCGCGCCGGCTACAAGTTGCTGGGCCTGCAAACCTACTTCACGGCAGGCGTGAAGGAAGTGCGCGCGTGGACCGTCCCTGTGGGCGCCACGGCGCCGCAAGCGGCCGGCGTGATCCACACCGACTTCGAACGCGGCTTCATCCGCGCACAAACCATCGCCTATGACGACTTCATCGCCTACAAGGGCGAAGCTGGCGCCAAGGAAGCGGGCAAGATGCGCGCCGAAGGCAAGGAATACGTGGTCAAGGATGGCGACGTGCTGAACTTCCTGTTCAACGTCTAAAATCCCGACCCGCTCCCGTACGGAGTCACTACGAACCCTGCAAGTCATTGATTTGCAGGGTTTTTTATTGCCCGGATGGCCCAGCGGGCGCGTCATATGGTTGCGGCCGTCCTGTTTTTCACTATATAATGAGAATAATTCTCATTTATAATCCGATGCGCCTGTTCTTGCCGGCCGTTGGCGACAGGAAGGGTATCGTGAGCACCGCCGAGTTAGCGCTTCAGCAGCAAGTCAGCAGTCTGTACACCGACCACCATCACTGGCTGCGTGGCTTGCTGCGCCGTAAACTCGGCAATGCCTTCGATGCGGCCGACCTAGCGCATGACGTGTACCTGCACCTGATGAAGACGGGCAGGGTGCCGCCGGCCGGGGAGTCGCGCCGCCACCTGACGCAGATCGCCAATGGCATGGTCATCGACCTGTACCGCCGCCGCCAGATCGAGGCCGCCTACCTGGAAGTGCTGGCCCTGGTGCCTGAAGCGCTGGCGCCGTCCGAGGAAGAGCGCGCGCTGGTGATCGAGGCGCTGACGGAAATCGACGCGGTGCTGCACCAGCTGCCCGCCAAGGCACGCAAGGCCTTGTTGCTGTGCAAACTCGATGGCCTGAGCTACCGCGACATCGCCACCGAATTGCAGGTGTCCGTCTCGTCCGTCGAAAAATACATCGCCGCCGGTCTGCTGGCCTGCTACCAGGCCATGCACGCCCAAGGCGCCTGAACCATGGATGTGGTGATTGCACCGGCCATCGTGCAGCAGGCGGCCCAATGGATGGCGCGCCTGTGGTCCGATGATGCCAGCGACGAAGACCGGGCTGCCTGTGCCCGCTGGTGCGCCGCCCATCCGCACCACGCCATCGCCTGGCAGCGTTTGCAGGCGTTCGAGGGCAAGCTGCACAGCGTGCCGCGCGATGCGGCCCGGCATGTGCTGCGAGAACCGGCGCCAGCCGCTTACCTGAACCGCCGCCGTACCCTGAAACTGCTGGCCGTGCTGCTGCCCGTGGGCGGCATGGCCTACATGCTGCGCGGCACGGATGCCTGGCAAGTGGCCACGGCAGGGCATGGCACGGCCACGGGCGAGATCCGCGAGATTACCTTGCCGGATGGCACGCGCGTGATGCTCGCTTCCGCTTCCGCCATCGATGTGCGCTTCGATGCCAGCGAGCGCTTGCTGATACTGCGCAGCGGCGAAATCCTCGTCACGACGGCGCACGATCCCGATCCGGCCCAGCGGCCTTTCCGCGTGCAGGGCCGCCACGGCACGGTGCAGGCGCTGGGCACGCGTTTTACTTTACGCCAAGACGAATACACGTCGCGCGTGGCCGTCTTCGAGGGCGCCGTCGAGGTGCGCCTCGCGCATGCGCCGGGCCGTCCCGTGCGCATCGACACGGGCCAGGGCGCCGTCTACTCGGCCGACATCGTGCAGTCTGGCGCACCCGCGTCCGCCAGCGCCGCGGCCTGGACCAAAGGAGTGCTGGTGGCCGACAACATGCGCCTCGATGAGCTGCTTGCGGAACTGGCCCGCTACCGTCCCGGCCTGCTGCGCTGCGACCCGGCCGTGGCCAGCCTCACCGTCAACGGCGTGTTCTCCTTGCGCGACACGGACCGCGCGCTGCACAACCTGGCGCTGGCCTTGCCCGTGCAAATCGTTGCGCGCACGCGCTACTGGGTGACCGTCCAGGCCGCTGCCTGATAATTTCGCGGACCCGATTGAGGGTTTTGCATTCTCGTTCGGGATATAGGGTGAGAGCCACCCTTATCCATTGAACTTATGCACGCTTTTTCCCGTTTTTCCCATGAGTAGCCACAGCAGCCAGGCCGGCCCTATCAGCCGGATACTGCAGCCTATCCGCGGGCGCTTGATCGCCGCCGCCGTGCTGGCCGGCACGGGTTCCATGCTGACCCTGGTGCCGCTGGCCGGCATCGCGCACATCGCCAGCATCGCCCTGGCCCCTGCGGCCACGCAGCTTGGCATCTGGCCCACCATTCTCGCCAGCGTCGCCTGCCTGTTTGCCGGCATGGCCTTGATCACGCTGGGCGAGCTGGCCGCGCACCTGGCCGACAACCGCCTCACCCATCAATTGCGCCTGCAAGCCATGCAGCGCCTGGGGCAGGTGCCGCTGGGCTGGTTCACCAGCCGTGCCTCGGGGGAGGTCAAGCAGGCGATGCAGGACGATATCAATACCCTGCACAGCCTCACCGCGCACTTTTATACGACGACGGGACGCGCCGTGGGCGCCATCGCCATCTCCGTCATTTACTTGTTCGCCATGGACTGGCGCCTGGCCCTCGTCACCATCCTGCCATTTCCCGGCTTTTTCCTGTTCTTCGGCCGCGCCATGAAGGCTAGTGGCGGCAATATGGAGCAATTTGTCGCCGGCATGGGGCGCATTAACAATGCCGTGGTGGAATTCGTCAACGGCTTCCCCGTGGTCAAGGCGTTTGGTGCCACGGGACGTGCGCACGGCAGTTACCGCGCCGCCGTCGACGCTTTTGCCGAGGCGTTTGCCGCGTTTACGCGCCCCCTGGTTGGCTCTATGGCGAATGCCAATGCGCTGATCGCGCCCGTTGCCGTGCTGGGCGTGGTGGTGCTCGCCGGCACCGTGTTCGTGGCGCTGGAAGCGATGGCGCCCGTCGATATCCTGCCGTTCGCCCTGGTGGCGCCCGGCATTTCCGCACCGATGCTGTTGCTACACTACCTCACGCATGACCTCAACAATGCCACGGGCGCGGCCCGGCGCGTGCAAGCCTTGCTCGATACGCCCGTGCTGGCGCACCCGGCGCCAGGCCAGCAACAGTTACCAGTTGGTACCGAGATTCGCATGGAAGGCGTGGGCTATGCCTACGATGGGCAGAACAAGGTGCTGTCGGACATCACGCTGACTTTACTGCCCGGCACGGTGACGGCCATCGTCGGCGCTTCCGGTTCCGGCAAGTCGACGCTGGCGCGGCTGCTGCTGCGCTTTTTCGACCCGACAGAAGGGCGCATCACGCTCGGCGGCGTCGACCTGCGGCACATCGCCACGCCCGAGCTGTACCGGCGCATCGGTTTCGTGCTGCAGGAAGTGCGATTGATCCACGCCAGCGTGCGCGAGAACATCGCGCTGGGCCGCCCATCGGCCAGCACGCACGAGATCGAAGAGGCGGCGCGCCTGGCGAATATCCACGCGTGCATTCTGGCCTTGCCGCGCGGCTACGATTCCGTTATCGGCGAGGATGCGCAGCTGTCCGGCGGCGAGCTGCAGCGCGTCAGCATCGCCCGTGCCGTGCTGCTCGATCCATCCGTGCTGGTGCTCGACGAGGCGACGGCCGCGGCCGACGCGGAAAACGAAGTGGCGATCCAGGATGCGCTGTCGCGCTTCGCCCACGGCCGCACCCTGCTGGTGATTGCGCACCGGCTCGACACGGTCATGCATGCCGACAATATCGTCGTTGTCGAGAACGGCGCCATCGCCGAGCAGGGCAGCCATGCCGGCTTGCTCGCCCACCAGGGCCGCTATGCGCAACTATGGGCGCTGGGCGGCTATCAAGATTCCCGGGAAGATGCGGTGCTCCCATGCTGAAAACGTTTATTCAACTGCTGGGCGATGATGCGCCCGTGTTCCGCCGCTATTGCGCCATGGCGCTCGCGTATGGCGTGCTGAGCGGACTGACGATCACGGCGCTGGTATTGGCTCTGGGCCGGCTGCTGGCCGGCGATACGGGCGGCGCGGCCCTGTGGCTGATCGTGCTGCTGGCCGGGCTGGTCGCTTGCTGGGCCTGGCGGCGCCAGGTGGAGAAAGCGGGCGTGCGCGTGGGCGTGACGGTCTTGCAAGGGGCGCGCCAGCGCTTGGGAGACCACGTGGCGCGCCTGCCCGTCGGCTGGTTTACGCCGGAGAATACGGCGAAGCTGGGGCACGTCATCACGCAAGGCATGATGAATGTCGCGCAGCTGCCGGCCCACGTGCTCACGCCTGTGATTTGCGGCGCCGTCACGCCCGTGGTCTTGCTGGCCGCGCTGTTTGCGCTGCATTGGCAGCTGGGCGTGATCGCGCTGCTGGCGCTGCCCCTGCTGGCCGGCGCCTTGCGGCTCACGGCGCACTTGGGCCAGCGCGCCGACGACGCCTACCACCATCATTTTGCCCAGACCAGCCAGCGCCTTGTGGAGTTTGCGCAAGCGCAATCGGTGCTGCGCGCATTCGGTGGTGCAGCTGACGGCGGCACGCGTTTCCTGCAGCAAGCCATCGACACACAGCGCCACGCGGGCACGCGTCTCATTTACCTGTCGGCGCTGTCTTCGGTGCTGAACGCCTGGACCGTGCAAGCTATCTTCGCCGCCTTGCTGGCGGTTGCCGCGAGCCTGCTCGGTACGGTAGCGGTGGCAGACGCCATCACCGTCATCGTGGCATTGCTGCTGGTGGTGCGCTTTGTCGACCCGCTGCAGGAAGTGGCCAGCTATGGCGAAGTGCTGCGCGGCGCGCGCGGCCCGCTGGACGCTGCGCGCGATATTTTCGCCGTGCAGCCTCTGCCGGAAGCACACAAGCCGCAAGCGCCGCGCGATGCTTCGGTCGAATTGCGTGGCGTGCACTTCCGCTATGCGCCGGACCAGCCCGACGTCTTGACGGACATCAACCTACAGATTGCGCCGGGCAGCATGACGGCACTGATCGGCGCTTCCGGCTCCGGCAAGACGACCCTGGTACGCCTGATTGCGCGCTTCTTTGACGCCAGTGCAGGCACGGTGCTGGTGGGTGGTGTCGATGTGCGCGACATGTCCAGCGAGCAATTGGCCGGCCAGATCAGCCAGATCTTCCAGGACAGTTATCTGTTCCAGGGCAGCATCGGCGACAACATCCGCATCGGCAAACCGGAGGCGACCGATGCCGAGGTGCTGGAAGCGGCGCGCCAGGCTGGCGTGGCCGAGATCATCGCCCGCTTGCCGCAGGGGCTCGATACCCTGGTGGGCGAGGGCGGCGCGCGCCTGTCCGGCGGCGAACGCCAGCGCATCGCCATCGCGCGCGCGCTGGTCAAGGATGCACCGATTCTGCTGGTCGACGAGGCGACGGCCGCGCTCGACGCGGAAAACCAGGCCGCCATCGCCGAAGCGCTGGCGCGGCTGCGCGGCAAGCGCATGCTGATCGTCATCGCGCACCAGCTGTCGACGGTGGCCATGGCCGACCAGATTGTCGTGCTCGATGGCGGCACCCTGGGCGAGCAGGGTGCGCCAGCCATCTTGCGCGCGCAGGGAGGCCTGTATGCGCACTTCCTGGCACAGCGCCAGGCAGCCAAGGGCTGGCGCATCGCCGCGCCTGCGCTCCCGGCTGGAACGGAGTCCGGCATTTGACACACGCGCGTCTGCTTTTCCTTTTCGTGCTGCTGTGCTGCGCCTCCTTGCTGGTCGGCGCCAGGCAGATGGAGTGGGCACAACTGTTGTCATCGTCCGGCGCGCTGTCTGCCGATGCTTGGCTGACCCTGACGGCCAGCCGGCTGCCCCGTTTGGCGGCGCTGGTGCTGACGGGCGTGGGCCTGTCCGTGTGCGGCGTCATCCTGCAGCACATCGTGCGCAACAAATTCGTCGAGCCGGCCACGTCGGGCGGCCTCGACGCGGCCAAGCTGGGCATCCTCGTTGCGCTGACCGTGGCGCCGGTAGCGGGCACGGCCGGCAAGATGGCGTTCGCGCTGGCCTTCTGCCTGGCCGCCAGCGTACTGTACGTGGCCCTGATCCGCCGCATCCGCTTCAAGAACACGATTCTGGTGCCCGTGATCGGCCTCGTGTATGGCGGCGTGCTCAGCGCCGTGGCCGAGTTTTATGCCTACCGCAACAACATCCTGCAAAGCATGCAGGGCTGGCTGCTCGGCGATTTTTCGCGCATCGTGCAGGGCAACTATGAAATCATTTATCTGATCTTGCCCATCGTTGCCCTCACGTATTTGTACGCGCAGCGTTTTACCGTGCTGGGCATGGGCGAGGGCATGGCTACCAGCCTGGGTTTGAATTATGCGGGCACGGTGGCGCTGGGCCTGATGCTGGTGGCCGTCACGGTAGCGGCCACGGTGATCACGGTGGGGGCCATTCCGTTCGTCGGACTGGCCATCCCGAATCTGGTGGCCTTGCGCTATGGCGACAGGCTGGAG
The DNA here is from genome assembly GCF_051380835.1 of Janthinobacterium aestuarii. Taxonomy (NCBI): domain Bacteria; kingdom Pseudomonadati; phylum Pseudomonadota; class Betaproteobacteria; order Burkholderiales; family Oxalobacteraceae; genus Janthinobacterium; species Janthinobacterium aestuarii. Next base: position 210,251 of record NZ_JBNYXU010000008.1, on the reverse strand, counting down.
CGCACCCTGCCCATCGTCGCCCTGTGCGGTGCCTCGCTGCTGCTGGCCTGCGACATCGCCGGGCGATTGCTGATCTATCCATTCGAGGTGCCGATCGGCCTGACGGCCGGTGGCGTGGGCGGCCTGCTGTTCCTCATCTTGATCATCCGGGGGCAGCGATGAGGCGCAGTTTGAACCAGCGGACGCTGTGGCTGGCCGTGTTTGCTTTAGCCGTGGTTTTCCTCTTCCTCGGCGCCAATCTCGACTTCGCTTACGTCATCCCCAAGCGCCTGTCGCGGCTGGCCGCCATCGCCATCGGCGGCGTCTGCGTAGCCGTGTCGTCGATTGTTTTCCAGACCATCGCCGGCAACCGGATACTGACGCCGGCCATCATGGGTTATGAAGCCGTGTACCTGCTGCTGCAATCGCTGCTGATCCTCGCGATGGGCATGCACAGCGTGGTGCTGCTGGGACAGAACGGCAATTTTGTCGTGTCGATTGCGCTGATGCTCGCGTATTCCTGGGCCATCCACTATTGGCTGTTTCGTGATGGCAAGAACAACGTGTATTTTCTGCTGCTGCTGGGTTTTGTGCTGACGATGGTGATCGGCACGTTTACCCAGTTCATCCAGCTGCGCATCAGCCCCGGTGAATTTGCCATCTTGCAAGGCTTCAGCCAGGCTTCGTTCAACAAGGCGCAGCCGTTGCAATTGCTGTACTCGGCACTGCTGGCAGGCGCCGCCTGCGTGGCTGTCGTGAAAACTTTGCCGGCGCTCGACGTGCTGGCGCTGGGGCGCGAACAGGCGATCTCGCTCGGCATCGATTACCGGCGCATGGTGCGGCGGCAGCTGGCGCTGATCGCCGTGCTGGTGGCCGTGTCGACCAGTCTGCTGGGCCCCACGGCCTTCATGGGTATCTTTGTGGCGAACACAACGTACGCCCTGGCCCGCACGGGGCGTCACCGCGCCACTTTGCCGCTGGGCTGCGCCATCGCCATCGTCATCTTCCTGGCCGCCCAACTGCTGGTCGAGCACGTTTTCAACTACCGGACCACGGTTGGCATCCTCGTCAACCTCGTATGTGGCGCGTATTTCCTCGCGCTTATGGTCCGCACCCGGGGTACCGCATGATCCACGTCAACCATATTGAAAAAAGCTACGGCGCCAAGCGTGTACTGGACAACGTCAGCGTGCAGTTTCCCAAGGGGAAAGTGACATCCTTGATCGGCCCGAATGGCGCCGGCAAGACCACCTTGCTGATGCTCATCGCGTGCTTGCAGGAAGCGGATGGCGGCGAGATTGCGATAGACGGGCGCAGCATCGCGGCCATCAAGATCCAGGACTATGCGAAACTAGTGGCCACCCTGCGCCAGTCACCCGATTTTCATTTGCGCCTGACGGTGGAAGAGCTGGTCGCCTTCGGCCGCTTTCCCTACAGCCGGGGTAACTTGACGCGGCAGGACCAGCAAGCCATCGACGAGGCCATCGCCTTTTTGTCGCTGGACAATCTGCGCCTTGCCAACGTCGATGAGCTGAGCGGCGGCCAGCGCCAGATGGCCTTCCTGGCGATGACGATCGCCCAGCAGACCGATATTTTGCTGCTCGACGAGCCGCTCAACAATCTCGACATGCAACACGCCGTGCAGATCATGCGCGCGTTGCGCCGCCTGTGCGACGAGCAGGGCCGCACCGTGATCCTGGTGATCCACGACATCAATTTCGCCGCCAATTATTCCGACCACATCGTTGCCATGCAGGGTGGCGCCGTGCGCTTTTCCGGCCCTGCCGACGAGGTCGTCACCGAGGCACGCTTGCGGGCGCTGTACGGCATCGATTTTCACATCGTGCGCAATGAGCGCGGCTGCGTCTGCAATTACTTTACCCCCACAGGAGCTTGAGATGATCTGGAACAAATCCCGCTGCGCGCTGGCCGTGCTGCTCGCCGCCATGGCCGCCCTGCAAGGCTGCACCGACAAGGTGGCCACGGCGCCGCCTGCGCCTGCCGCTTCCGCGTCGGAGCAGGCATTTACTCCCGTCACCGTTGTGCACAAGCTGGGCACGACGGTGATCAAACATCGTCCCCAGCGCGTGGCCGTGCTCGACATGAACGAAGTCGATTTCCTCGACCAGTTGGGCGTGCCGGTGGCCGGCATGGTGAAGGATTACGTGCCGCATTTCCTCACGCGCTACAAGGACGACGCGAACATCCGCGACCTGGGCGCCATCGTGCAACCCAATCTCGAGCATATCCACGCGCTCCAGCCCGATCTGGTGCTGATGACGTCGATCCAGGCCAACCATTACAAGGAACTGAGCCAGATCGCGCCCACCTTGCATTTCGACGTGGATTACCAGAACAGCGAAAGCAAGCATATCGAGGTGGTCAAGCAGCACTTGCTGACGCTGGGACGGATCTTCGGCAAGGAAGACCTCGCCAACCGGAAAGCGCAGGAGCTTGACGCCAAGATGGCGGACGCGCGCAAGGTGACCCAGGACCGTCCCGAGAAAGCGCTCATCGTGCTGCACAACAATGGCGCCTTCAGCTCATTTGGCGTGCAGTCGCGCTACGGTTTTGTCTTTGATGCGCTGGGCGTGAAACCCGCCAGTTCGGCCATCGAAGCGGGCTTGCATGGCCAGCCCATTTCCAGCGAATTCATCCAGCAAGCCAACCCCGACATCATCTATGTTGTCGATCGTACGGCCGTGATGGAACACCGTCCCGTTATGACGACCGAACAGATGGCCAATCCGCTGCTGCGCCAGACCAAGGCCTGGAAGAACGGCCGCGTCGTCTTCGTCGATGCGGACGCCTGGTACATCACGGCGGCCAGCGTGACGTCGCTGAAACGGGTGATCGACGACGTGCTCAAAGGTTATCAATAATATTTTCGTAATGATTCGTATTTATTTAGATTGAGGGTTTTGCCTTTTCGTTCGGGAGATAGGGTGAGAACAAGCAATCATCCCATCTGAAAGGATTTACTGTATGAGACACCGCCTGGCAACGCGCCACCTTCCCGCCTTGAATCTGAGCCGCATCGCCACCGCCGTGCAACTGGCGCTCATCACGGGCTTGACCGTGGGGGCGCTGGGCGTGGCGGCCCCGTCAGCCTACGCGCAAGCGGGGACGGGCCCGGCCCGGCAAGCGTTTAGCGTGCCGGCCGGTGCGCTGGGATCAGCGCTCAACATTTTCGCCGCCGAGGCGGGCGTGGAATTGACGGTCGAGGCTAGCCTGCTGCAAGGCAAGAACAGCGCTGGCCTGTCCGGCAGCTACAGCGTGCCCGAGGGTTTTTACGAATTGCTGCGCGGCCACGGCTTGCAAGCCGTGCGCGAGGGCAATGGCAGCTATACGGTACGCCGCGAAGCGGCGCACAGCGCCGCCGCCGAGGCCGCCGCGACCATGCCGGCCGTGACGGTGTGGGGCAAGGGCAACACGGTGACGGATGCTTATGCCGGTGGGCAAGTAGCGTCCGGCGGCCGCGTGGGATTCCTGGGCGACAAGGATTTCATGGAAACCCCGTTCAACACCATCAGCTATACGGATAAATTCATCGAAGACCGGCAGGCGCGCGACATCACCGATGTGATTTCCGCCACCGATCCCACCGTCTTCAGCAGCGGCATGACGGGCATCATCGGCGAGAACTATTCGATACGGGGCTTCAGCTCGAATATCGGCGACGTCGCGTTTGGCGGCCTGTACGGCATCTCGCCCTACTACCGCACCTCGCCTGAAATGTTCGAGCGCATCGAGGTGCTGAAGGGACCGTCGGCATTGCTCAATGGCATGCCACCGGGCGGCTCGGTAGGCGGCAGCATCAACCTCGTGCCCAAGCGCGCGGGTGATACGCCGCTGGCGCGCGTGACGGCGTCGTATATGTCGGACGCGCAATGGGGCGGCCATGTGGACCTGGGGCAGCGGTTCGGCGAGCATAAACAGTTCGGCATCCGCGTCAACGGCGTCTACCGCGATGGCGACGGCGCCATCGATCATCAGAAAAAGAAGACCAAGCTCGTTTCCGTGGGCCTGGACTGGCGTGGCAACGGTGCCCGCCTGTCCGCCGACCTGTACCACAGCGAGGACCGCGCCGATGGCTTGAACCGGGGCGTCAACCTGGCCCCCGGCTTGCCCGTGCCGCGTCCGCCGAAAGCGGAAACCTTATTGAATCCCAACTGGGCGTTCTACGATACCAAGGACAAGGGCGCCATGCTGCGCGGCGAGCTGGACCTGAACGGGCAAATGATGGCGTATGCCGCCGTGGGCGCCAGCCGGGCCGACTACCAGTCGACGGGCGCGTACCTGATCCAGGTGTTCAACACGGCTGGCGACTACCGCACCAATCTTGCCGACCTGGGTTTTGATGTGGAAAAGCAGTCGGCGGAAGCGGGCTTGCGGGGCAAGCTGCGCACGGGCGATATCGGCCATCAATGGGCCGTCAACGCCACGTATTATCACCACACGGACAAGCAGTACGGGCGCAGAAATACCCTGGCAAAAGACTGGATCACGAATATCTATAACCCCGTCTGGGGGCCGGCGACGCGCTTCGAGGCACCGCAAATTTCCAAGGCGGAACTCCGCCTGGCCAGTATCGGCCTGGTCGACACGCTTTCTTTTGCGCAAGACAAGGTGCAGCTGACGGTAGGCTTGCGCCGCCAGGAAGTGCTCAGCGATAACTTCAACATCAAGACGGGCGCGCGCACCTCGCGCTATGACGAAGGCGCCACCACGCCGGCCGTCGCCCTGCTGGTCAAGGCGAGCCAGACGATTTCCCTGTATGGCAATTACATCGAAGGCTTGAGCCAGGGCGCCACGGCGCCGTTGACCGCGGCCAACTCGGGCGAGGTCTTTGCGCCGTACAAGTCGAAGCAGGCGGAGCTTGGCTTCAAGGTCGACCTGGGCGAGTTCGCGCATACGGTCAGCATGTATGAAATCAAGCGGCCCAGCAGCTATGTCGATCCCGTCAGCAATATCTTTTCCTTTGGCGGCGAACAGCGCAACCGCGGCCTCGACTGGGGCTTCTTCGGTTCGCCCCTGCGCGACGTGCGCCTGATGGGCGGCGTGGCGTATGTCGACCCGGTCTTGAGCAAGACGCCGGGCGGCGCCAACCAGGGCAAGCAGGCAACGGGCGTGCCCAAGCTGCAAGCCAAGCTCGGTGTCGAATGGGATACACCGGCCATCCCCGGCGTGACCCTGACGGCGAATGCGACGGTGGCATCGAAGCAATACATCAATGCCGACAATTCGATGTCCGTGCCGGGCCGTACCGTGTTTGATCTGGGCGCCCGCTATGCGACGAAGGCGGCGGGCCGGCCGTTGACCGTGCGCGCCAGCGTGACGAACGTCGGCAACAAGGCGTATTGGGCACTGCCGCAATGGACCAGCCTGGGCCTGGGCGCGCCGCGCACGGTCATGCTGTCGGCCACGACGGAGTTTTAAGCCGTCTTGCCGTTACTCGTCCGCACCCCGCGCCAGGCTGTCCGAGCGCCGCCACGTCCACATCAGTCCGATGCCGGCCGAGGTGCCGCTGTTCCGGCGCAGCAGGGGGCTGGCGCGGTTGGCTGCGCCTGTGTAGCTGTCGTAGCGCAGAAAGGCAAAGGCGCGCCAGTCCCGGTGCAGCCGGTACGAACCGCCCAGACCCAGCCGCGTGAGCATCAGCCCGCTTTTTGCCGCATACGCTGGCCGCTGAGCGGTGGAAAACGCGGGGCTGACGCCATAAAAATAATCATTGATGGCGGCATTGCCCAGTACGGCGCCCAGGCTGGCGTCCACATGCCATGCCTGCTGCTCGCCTTGCAGTCCATACACGAAACGCGGCTCGAACGTGGCGCCCTTGCGGCGCAGGCCGCCACGCGCTTCGATGACGGCGCGCAACGGCAGTTCCAGGCCCAGGCGGCTGTGCTGCGTCGGCTCGGCCAGCTTGATTTTCAGGCGCGGGCCAAATTCCACCAAGGTGCCCAGGTCGGGCATGCCGCGCCGGGCCGGCACGTCGCTGGAGCGGGCCGGCAAGGACAGGGCAAAACCGATATCGAAGTCGAGGCGGTCCGTATCGAGCAGGCGCGCGCCCACGCCCGAGCGGTCGGCGCGCAACACTTTCCCGCGATAAACCAGATAGGGCAGGGCCAGGCTGCGCGTCGAGCGTTCGCTGGCGCCGGGATAGGCGGGCGTGACGGCTGTGCCGCCAAATACGCCCGCTTCCCATAATGGGAGCGGTGCTTCGGCGGCTTGCGCCGGCGCCATGGCGGCGAAGAAGGCGCAGGCGGCCAGCAAGGTGCGGGCGGTGTTCATCGAAGGACTGTGCAAGGTTTGCCGGCCTGTAGCGACTCCAGCGCCTTGTCGCTGAGGGCGCTCGATGTACGGGTCTGCTTTGCCAGCGCGATGGCGCGGCGGAAATGAAAGGCGGCCGCGTCGTCGCGGCAGGCGGCGCTGGCGGCGCGCCCGGCCTCGTGGTGCAACCGCGCCTGCCAAGCGAGATCGCCATGGCCCAGTTCGGCATTGCCGGCGGCGTCCGCGTAGTTGCGCATGGCTTGCGCCCAGTCGCCCTGGCTGGCCGCTTCCCGCGCGTACTGCTCCTGCTGCGCCGCCGTGCGCAGTTCGATTTGCGTGGCGCAGGCGCCCAGCGCCATCAGGACGAACGGCAGGACGAGGCAAGACCGGAAGGACAGGAGTGTGGACATGGCGCCACTGTAGCGCATGGGAAGGGGCGCACGTTTGCGCTGAACGCGTGAATCGGGGCTTTTTTGTAGCACTGATGACATATAATTTGCACACGACTTTGTTATCTTTGACACATCACCGAACAGGAGCACCATGTTTTCACGTAAATTTCATTCTTGTGCACAGCTGATGCTGGCTACCTTGCTGATGGGCTTTGTCGCGGCCTCGCCTGCGCGTGCGCAGCAAGCGGCCGTCAAATTGCCGAACGTGGTGATCCTGGCAACGGGCGGCACCATCGCCGGCAGCGGCGCCGACAGCACCACCACCGTCGGCTACACCTCGGCCACCGTGGGCGTCGAACGCCTGATCGCGGCCGTGCCGGAACTGAAGAAAGTGGCAAACGTAAAAGGCGAGCAAGTGTTTCAGATCGCCAGTGAAAGCATGGGCAACAGCCACTGGCTGACCCTGGCCAAGCGCATCAACGTGCTGCTGGCCTCGAACGATGTCGATGGCGTGGTCGTCACGCACGGCACCGACACCATCGAGGAAACCGCGTATTTCCTGAACCTGACCGTGAAAAGCCACAAGCCGGTCGTGGTGGTGGGCGCCATGCGTCCATCGACGGCCATCTCGGCTGACGGACCGATCAACCTGTACAACGCCGTGTTGCTGGCCGGTAGCAAGGAAGCCGTGGGCAAGGGCGTCCTGGTGGCCTTGAACGACCAGATCAACGCCGCGCGCGAAGTGAGCAAAACCAACACCTCGACGACGGATACCTTCAAGTCGCCGGAACTGGGCATGCTTGGCTACATCCAGGGCAGCAAGCCTTTCTTCTACCGCCAGTCGACGCGCAAGCACACGCTGGAATCGGAATTTGACATCAGCAAGCTCGATGTTCTGCCGCAAGTGGACATCGTTTACGGTTACGCCAACATGAACCGTGTCGGCATGGACGCCTTCATCGCCGCTGGCGCCAAGGGCATCATCCACGCTGGCGTGGGCGATGGCAGCGTGGCCGCGCAAATGAAGCCGGCTCTGGTGGAAGCGCGCCAGAAGGGTGTGCTGATCGTGCGTTCGAGCCGAGTCGGCCAGGGCATCGTGGCGCGCAATGGCGAAGCCAATGACGACGAACTCGATAGTGTCGTCTCCGACACCCTGAACCCGCAAAAAGCCCGCATCCTGCTGATGCTGGCCCTGACCAAAACGAATAGCACACAAGAAATCCAGCGTATTTTCTACACGTATTGATCATTTCCGCGCCAAGCCAGCCTCATCGGCTGGACTTGGCTGATTTACGCTTGCCCGCTTTGCTGCCATACTTCGCTTCTGAATAATTTCCTGACAGAAGCAGCAACACTGTCTCCGGTTCATGGCCATCCTGTCCGACATCATTCTGTATCCCATCAAATCGTGCGCTGGCATCCATTTGCGCGAGGCGGTCCTGACGCGTTCAGGGCTGATGAGCGAGCACGTGTTCGACCGCGAATGGATGGTGGTCGATGAGCAGGGTCGCTTTCTGACCCAGCGCGAGCATCCGCGCATGGCGCTGATCGTGCCGTCCATCAAGGCCACCACCCTGGAATTGCGCGCACCGGGCATGCTGCGCCTGGAAATCGAGCTGGGCTTGCCGCATCCGCAACTGGCGCCCATGCTCGACGTGCAGGTGTGGGACGATTGCGTGCGCGCCTACGATTGCGACGACGTCACGGCCACCTGGTTTTCCAACGCCATCGGCGTGCCGTGCCGCCTGGCGCGTTTTCACCCGGACGTGGTGCGCGCCACCAGCACCAAATGGACCGATGGCGTGGCCGCCTCGACCATGTTTGCCGATGGCTACCCGGTGCTGATCGCCGGCGCCGCTTCGCTGGCCGACGTGAATGACAAGCTGCGCGCCGCCGGCCGCGAAGCGCTGCCGATGAACCGCTTCCGCCCCAACCTCGTCATCGGCGATATCGGCGCCTTCGAGGAAGACTACGCCGACTTCCTGCAATTCGGCGCGACTACATTGAAACCCGTCAAGCCGTGCTCGCGCTGCCCGATTCCGTCGGTGGACCAGGCCACGGGCGTGCCCGGACCCGACCCGCTCGACGTCATGCATGGCTATCGCGCCAAGCCCGAGCTCGACGGCGCCATCTGCTTCGGCATGAACGCCATCGTCACCGAAGGCGGCGATGAGCGTATCGTGGTGGGGCAGGACATCGGTTTCGAACTGGCATTTTAAGCATGGCGCCCGCATACAAGGGTTTAAGGTTTCTATGAATCAAGCAATACCGCCGGACCCGCGCATTGCCAGCCTCGAAGCCGAAAACCAGGCCTTGCGCGCACGCATGGCTTTCCTGCTGGAACAGGCCGAGCGCAACCATGACATCATGTGCCGCCACCAGGCGTTCGACCTGGAAATCGTCAGCGCGTCCACGTTTCCTGAATTGATCGGCACCATCTTCCGCACCTTGCCCGTGATTTCCGACCTCGACGGTGTCACTTTGAGCCTGCTCGACGAGGATGACGATATCGTGCTGGTGATGGAAAAGCTCGGCGTCGATTTCAGCGCCTTCCCGCAGTTGCTGTTCGTGCATGCCGTGGCCGAGCTGGGTTTTGCCGCACCAAAGCCCGTGGCCGAGGGCGAAGCGGCCTTGCCGCCATCGCCGCTGCTCGGTGCCTTCGATGCTGCCGTGCATGGCCCGCGTTTTCCGCAGATCGACGCGCTGCGCAGCGTGGCGCTGGTGCCCTTGCTGCGCAACAAGCGCCTGATTGGCAGCCTGAACCTGGCCAGCAGCGATGTGACGCGCTTTACGCCCGCGCTGGGCACGGATTTCATCAAGCACATGGCGTCCATCATCGCCATTTGCCTGGAAAACGTGATCAGCAATGAAATGCTCAAATACATCGGCTTGACCGATTCCCTGACGGGTGTCTACAACCGGCGCTATATCGACCGCCGCTTGCTGGAAGAAATTGCCCGCGCGCGGCGCCAGAATTATTGTATTTCATGCATGTATATCGACATCGACCATTTCAAGCTGGTCAATGACACGCATGGCCACCAGGGCGGCGATGAAGTGCTGCGCGAGGTGGCCACGCGCATCCGCACGGAATTGCGCCGCTCCGATGCGTTGGGCCGCTTCGGCGGCGAGGAATTCGTCGTGCTGCTGATCGATGCCGATCTCGACAGCGCGACCTTCGTGGCCGAACGCATCCGCGCCAGCATCGCCGGCACCATGTTCGACTTGCCGGGCAGCGCGCAGGCGGGGGTTAGCGTGTCGATCGGCGTGGCCAGCCTGGAAGCGGACGCGGCGCTGCTGCCGATTGAAACGGTGGCGCAGCAACTGGTGGCGCACGCCGACCAGGCCCTGTACCAGGCCAAGGCCGATGGCCGCAACAAGGTCGTCAGCTGGTCGGCGCAGCGCGACTGATTATTTCAACAGCAAGGTCTCGGCTTTGGCCACGGCGTCGGCCGTGCCGCGCAACACCACCACGTCGCCGCTGGCCAGCTGCGTCTCGGGCGTAACGTCTAGGCGGCCGCGGCCGCGGCGGATGGCCGTCACAAACGCGCCGCAGCCGGCCACGTCGACCGCACTCAAGGGCAGTCCCACGCAATGCGCGTCTTCGCTGACGGTAACCGTATGCAGGCGTTCGAGCTCGGCATCGTCGCCCGCGTCGCTGGAACCGTGGAAATAGCCGCGCAGCGAGGCATAGCGTTCCTCGCGCGCCGCCTGCACCCGGTGCACCACGCGGCGCAAGGGCACGCCCATCATGATCAAGGCATGCGAAGCGAGCATCAGGCTGCCTTCCATCAATTCCGGCACCACTTCGGCCGCGCCTGCCTTCTTCAACTGGTCGAGGTCGGTATCGTCGTGGCTGCGCACGATGACGGGCAAGGTCGGCGCCATTTCGTTAAGCAGGTGCAATAACTTCAGTGCCGAGGGCGTGTTGGCATACGTGATCACGACGGCGCTGGCCCGGTAGATGCCGGCCGCCACCAAGCTTTCGCGCCGGCCCGCGTCGCCATATGACACGTTGGCCCCGGCCAGCTGCGCATCCTGCACCCGTTCCGGGTCCAGGTCCAGCGCGTGGTATTCGATCTTTTCCTCTGCCAGCAGGGTTGCCAGGCTTTGCCCGCTGCGCCCGAAGCCGGCGATCAGCACGTGTTTCTGCGATGCCATGGTACGCGTGGCGATCCTGGTCAGCGCCAGCGATTGCATCATCCAGTCGTTGGCCGCCAGTTTCATGACGATAGCGTCCGACTTGGCGATGAGGAAGGGCGCCACCAGCATCGACAGCACCATCGAGGCCAGCACCACCTGTACGACGAACGGGTCCATCAGCTTGATGCCGCCAGCCAGGTTCAGCAGCACGAAGCCGAACTCGCCCGCCTGCGCCAGTCCCAGTCCCGTGCGCAGGGCCACGCCATTGCTGGACCCGAACAGCCGCGCCAGGCCCGCGATCAGGGCGAATTTCAGCAGCACGGGACCGCACAGCAAGAGCAGCACCAGCCACCAGTTATCGAGCACCACGCGGATATTGAGCAGCATGCCGACGGTGATGAAGAACAGGCCCAGCAGTACGTCGCGGAAGGGTTTGATATCCTCTTCCACCTGGTGCTTGAATTCCGTCTCGGAAATGAGCATGCCGGCAACAAACGCGCCCAGGGCCAGCGACAGCCCGGCCCGTTCCGTGATCCAGGCCGCGCCCAGGGTGATCAGGAGCAGGTTGAGCATGAACAGCTCTTGCGAGCGGCGCTTGGCGACGATGGTCAGCCAACCGCGCACCATCTTCTGGCCGATGAACAGCAGCAAGATCAGTACGACCAGGGCCTTGCCGCCGGCCCAGGCCAGGGTTTCGGCCAGGTTGTCCGAATCGCGGGTGAGGGCAGGAATGAGGATCAGCAGCGGCACGACGGCCAGATCCTGGAACAGCAAAATGCCGATGATCTTGCGCCCGTGTTCGCTTTCAAGTTCGAGCCGCTCCGTGAGCATTTTCGAGACGATGGCCGTCGACGACATGGCCAGCGCGCCGCCCAGGGCGAACGCGGCTTGCCAGCTCAGGTGGATGTAGGCGGACAGGTAGCGCCCGACGAACCAGCCGAAGACGACGGTGGCGATGATGGTGGTGACCACCTGCGCCATGCCAAGGCCGAAGACGATGCGCCGCATGGCGAGGAACTTGGGCAGAGAAAACTCAAGTCCGATGGAAAACATCAGGAAGACGACGCCGAACTCGGCCAAAGTGTGGCTGGCTTCGTTTTCCGCTGCCAGGCCCAGCGCGTGGGGGCCGATGACGATGCCAACGGCCAGGTAGCCCAGCATGGGCGGCAAATGCAACATTCTGAAAGCGACCACGCCCAGCACGGCGCTGCCGAGTAACATCAGGGTCAGTTCAAGCGAGGAAAACATGGGTTGCCCGGTACGGTCAATGGAAATCGTTGTTTGTTGTGACTGGCAAGTTTTTTGCTTTCCTAATTCGTTTATACTTTGGGCATGAGTGTAACCCATGAAAAAACAATGCTGAAAGCTTTTGATCGAATTGACATGCAAGCGACGACCGAGCGCGCTGTCGCGCTGGCCCGCACCACCTTGCAGATCGAGTCCGACGCCATCGTTGCGCTGCACGCGCGCCTGGCTACGGACGACAGCGTGGGCCGCGCCGTGGCGCTGTTGCTGCAATGCAAAGGAAGAGTCGTCGTCTCCGGCATCGGCAAGTCCGGCCATATCGCGCGCAAGATTGCCGCCACCCTCGCTTCCACCGGCACGCCGGCCCTGTTCGTGCATCCGGCCGAAGCGGCCCATGGCGACCTGGGCATGGTTACCTCGGACGATGCCTTTATTGCCATATCGTATTCGGGCGAATCGTCCGAGCTGATGGCCATCATGCCCGTCGTCAAGCGCATGGGCGGCGTACTGATTTCCATGACGGGCAAACCGAATTCCAGCCTGGCCCAGCTGGCCGATGTGCACCTGGATATTTCTGTTGAGAAAGAAGCCTGTCCGCTGAACCTGGCGCCGACGGCCAGCACCACCGTCACCCTGGCCCTGGGCGACGCGATCGCCGTGGCCTTGCTCGACTTGCGCGGCTTCAAGGAGGAAGATTTCGCCCGCTCGCACCCTGGCGGCGCCCTGGGCCGCCGCCTGCTCACGCACGTGCATGACGTCATGCGCAGCGGCGAACGGGTGCCGAAAGTGCCGGTAGAGGCATCCTTGCTGCAGGCGCTGGAAGAAATGACGAAGAAGGGCATGGGCATGACGGCCATCGTCGATGCGGACAACCGCCCCGTGGGCGTGTTTACGGATGGCGACTTGCGCCGCATGTTCGAGCGCGTGCAGGATTTCACGCAAGTGGCGATCCGCGACGTCATGCATGCGCAGCCGCGCAGCATCGCGCCCGAACGCCTGGCCGTCGATGCCGTGGCCGTGATGGAGCAGTTCCGCATCAACCAGATGCTGGTCGTCGATGCCGACGGCAAGCTGGTGGGCGCCCTGCATATCCATGATCTGACGCAAGCGAAGGTGATCTGATGGACAGCGTAGCGGACAACCTGGCGCGCGCGGCCAAGGTCAAACTGATGATCTTTGACGTCGATGGCGTGCTCACCGACGGCAGCCTGCATTTCGGCCCGGACGGCGAGATGATGAAAACGTTTAATGTGTATGATGGCCTGGGCATCAAGCTGCTGCAGGAATCGGGCGTGCAGACGGCCATCATCAGCGCGCGCCGCTCGGCCATTACGGCACGCCGCGCGCAAGACCTGGGCATTACCCATGTGCACCAGGGCGGACACGACAAGCTGACGCCGTTTCGCGAACTGCTGGCGCTGACGGGCTTGACGGAAGAGCAATGCGGCTATATCGGCGACGACGTCATCGATGCGCCCATCCTGAAACGCGTGGGCTTTGCCGTCAGCGTGCCGGGCGGGCGTCCGGAAGCGCAGGACCTGGCGCACCATGTGACGCAGGCCGGCGGCGGCCGCGGCGCGGTGCGCGAAATCTGCGAATTCCTGCTGCGCGCCCAGGACAACTATGCGCGCGTCATGGCGCCGTTCCTGGAGTGAGGCGCACCTTGCCGCCAGTGATATTTGAAAGAGTGAAACCCTATGCGTAAGCCAGGAGGCGCCCATCGCTGGCGCACGATTTTTACCCTGCTGGGCGCGGTTGTTGTCGCGCTGGCCAGCTTTTGGCTGCTCGAAGTGATGAACAAGAATAGCCAGGATATCAAGGCCAGCAAGCATCTGGATGAGCCCGACTATTTCATCACCAATTTCAGTCTGGTGCGCATGGATCTGACGGGTAAGCCCAGCTATATCGTGTCGGGCAACAAGCTCACGCATTATCCGCTGGACGATTCGTCCGATATCGACCAGCCCTTCGTGCGCAAGCTCACGCCCGGCATGCCGCCGTTGAACATGAATGCGGAACTGGCGCATATCGACCAGGACAATACCCGGCTGCAACTGCACCGCAAGGTCGTGATCGACCGCGCGGCCAGTCCGAAGGCGCAGAACCTGACAGTCAGGACGGAGGCGCTGACGGTGTTTCCGGACGAGGAAAGAATGGAAACGGACGTGCCTGTCGATATCCTGACGGGCACCTCGCGCCTCAATGGCATCGGCATGAAGGCCAATAACGCCACCGGCGTGGTGGAAGTGCAGAATGCGCTGCGCATGGTCCTCCCGCCGAAACCGCGCCCGGCCGCGGCGGCACAATGACAGAATGAAACAAGGAAACCCTACTATGAAGAATATCTTGCTGTTGACCGTATTTTCGCTGGCCATCATGGGCGTGGCGCATGCCGAGAAGGCCGATTCCGAGAAGGAAGCCGTCATCACGGCACGTAGCGGCCACGTCGATGACGTCAAGCAAGTGCGTACCCTGACGGGCGACGTCGTGCTGGTCAAGGGCACCCTGACCATGAAGGCGGGCCGGGCCCTGATCACGGAAGACCCGCAAGGCTACCAGTTCATTACCTTCTGGGCCGATCCCGGCAAGCTGGCCACCTTCCGCCAGAAGCGCGATGGCGCGGGCGACCTGTGGGTCGAAGGCGAGGCGGAGCGCGTGGAATACGACAACAAGACGGAAGTGGTGAAACTGTTTTCCAAAGCCAAGCTGACGCGCCTGGAAGGCACGAAAGTGACCGACGTGGCCAATGGCGCCTTCATCTCGTATGACAGCCGCCAGGAAGTATTCAAGATGGAAAATTCCGACAGCGGCACCAGCACCTCCGATGGCGGCAGCGTGCGCATGGTGATCCAGCCGAAGACCAAGGCGCCCCAAGCGGAGAAAGCGCCGGCCACGCCTGCGCCAGGAAAGAAATAATGGACAATACTCGTTGCGGCAGCACCCTGATCGTTCGCGGTCTGCAAAAAACCTATGGCAAGCGGCAAGTCGTGCATGATGTCTCGCTGCAAGTCGAATGCGGCGAAGTGGTGGGTTTGCTGGGCCCGAACGGCGCCGGCAAGACCACCTCGTTCTACATGATCGTCGGCCTGGTGCCGTCGGACGGCGGCAGCATCGACATCAGCGGCGTGGACATTTCCAGCCTGCCGATCCACCGCCGCGCGCAGATGGGCTTGTCCTATCTGCCGCAGGAAGCGTCCGTCTTCCGCAAGCTGACGGTGGAAGACAATATCCGCGCCGTGCTGGAAATCCAGACCGTCGAAGGCCGTCCTTTGAAGAAGGCCGAGATCGAGGAGCGCCTGGATAAACTGCTGGCCGATTTGCAGATTGAAAAGCTGCGCGAGAACCAGGCCCTGTCCCTGTCGGGCGGCGAGCGCCGCCGCGTGGAAATCGCCCGCGCGCTGGCCACCGATCCCCGTTTCGTGCTGCTCGATGAACCGTTCGCCGGCGTCGATCCGATCGCCGTGATCGAGATCCAGCGCATTGTGCGCTTCTTGAAGGAGCGCAATATCGGCGTGTTGATCACCGATCATAATGTGCGCGAGACGCTGGGTATTTGCGACCGTGCCTACATCATCAACCAGGGCTCGGTACTGGCGTCGGGACGCCCCGACGACATTATCGCGAACGAGTCGGTACGCCGGGTCTATCTGGGCGAACACTTCCGCATGTAAGCCAATGAAACAATCATTGCAGCTGCGCACTTCGCAGCACCTGGCACTGACGCCGCAGTTGCAGCAATCGATACGCCTGTTGCAATTGTCGACCCTGGAATTGCACCAGGAGCTCGAGCAACTGCTGACGGACAATCCCTTGCTCGAGCGCCTCGACGATCCGCTCGACCGTTCGCTGCGCCTGCTGTCCGACGGGGCCTTGAGCTCCACGGCCGCGCCGGCCGAAGCGCCGCCCCAGCCGCCAGGCCAGGAGGCGCCTGCCGCGCCGGCCGAAGCGGAAACCTTTGACGGCGAGGCGGGCGAGGGCCCGGCCGCGGCGGATGGCGGCGACAGCGACTGGAGCGAGGCGAGCCGGGGCAAGGCGCCCGACGATGAAGATTCGCGCCCGCAACTCGAGGCCCATCACTGCACCTTGCGCGAACACCTGATGGAGCAGATGCGCGTGACGGTGCTCGAGTTGCGCGACCGCGCGCTGGTCGAGCTGATCATCGACGCGCTCGACGACAATGGCTATCTGGAAGAGACGCTCGACGACATCCTGGCGCGTCTGCCGGAAGAGCTGGAAATCGATGCCGACGAGATGCGCACGGCCTTGTCGCTGCTGCAAAGTTTCGATCCGCCCGGCGTGGGCGCGCGCAATGCGTCCGAATGCCTGGCGCTGCAGATCAAGCGCTTGCCGCACATCGCCATGGTGACGCGGCGCATGGCCCTCGTCATCGTGGAAAAGCACCTGGCCTGGTTTGCCCAGCGCGATTTCAACAAGTTGAAAAAAGCCCTCGACTGCGACGATGAAGACTTGCGCGAAGCGCAGACGGTAATTCGCCAGTGCAATCCGCATCCGGGCGCCGTATTCGCATCGGACGTGTCCGATTACGTGGTGCCCGACGTCGTCGTCAAGCGCGCGCGCAATGGCTGGCAAGTGACCCTGAACAACGACGTCATGCCGCGCCTGCGCGTCAATGCCATGTATGCCAACTTGCTCAAGCAGGGCAAGGGCGAGGGCGCCATGGGCGCACAGTTGCAGGAAGCCAAGTGGCTGATCAAGAATATGCGCCAGCGTTTCGACACGATCCTGCGCGTCGCACAGGCGATAGTAGAAAGACAAAAGAACTTTTTCTCGCACGGAGCCGTTGCCATGCGCCCCCTTGTGCTCCGTGAAATAGCTGATACACTGGGTTTACACGAGAGTACTATCTCGCGGGTAACAACTCAAAAGTACATGCTGACCCCGCACGGCATGTTCGAGTTGAAATATTTCTTTGGTAGCCACGTCGCCACCGAAGCGGGGGGCGAAGCGTCATCGACGGCGATACGGGCATTGATCGTGCAACTGACAGGAGCAGAAGACCCTAAAAATCCTTTATCCGACAGTAAGATTGCGGACATGCTGGGGGAACAAGGCATGGTGATTGCGCGACGTACTGTTGCCAAATACCGGGAAGCGTTGAAAATTCCGCCAGTGAGCCTGCGTAAGTGTTTGTAAGTTTTTTTCGGTTCCTCTGCGGGCCGGATAGGATGGACCGCACGAACCCGATCATCTTTAGGAGTGTGTATGAATCTCACCATCAGCGGACATCATCTCGAAGTGACACCAGCCATCCGTGAATACGTACAAACGAAGCTGGAGCGCGTGAAACGTCATTTCGATCAAGTTATCGATATCGCCGTGATTCTGACCGTGGATAACCTCAAAGAGAAAGAAAAACGTCAAAAGGCCGAAGTCAACCTGCGTTTAAGTGGCAAAACAGTCTATGTGGAAAGCCTGGCACAAGACCTGTATGCCGCGATCGATGCCCTGATCGACAAGCTCGATAGGCAAGTGATGAAATACAAAACCAAAGTGCAAGGGCACGGTAAAGAGGCGATCAAGCATCTGCCAGACAGCTCGGAAGAAGAATTCGCCCCCGCCTAAGCGGCCCGCGACTTTCAACCGGTTGTGATCAACTAAGGGCGCACATTGCGCCCTTTTTTGCGCCCCTACCTTTTGAACGCAATGTTCCTTCGCGCAGGCGCTAGAATGTTTGTACTTTCACTTCTTTCACGCCTGCCATGAGCGACTTCGTCCAGACTTCCATCCGCAACCGCACGGGGCATATCGTGCTCGACCGTCCGAAGGCCTTGAATTCCCTGTCGCTGGAGATGGTGCGCGCCCTGAGCGCGGCCCTGCTGGCCTGGCGCGACGATCCGCAGGTCGACGCCGTGGTGATCCGCTCGAGCAGCGAGAAAGCCCTGTGCGCAGGCGGCGACATCCGTTTCTTTTACGATGCGGGCCTGGCCACGCCGCAAGGCGGCAGCGCCTTGCTGGAAGATTTCTTTACAGAAGAATACGCGTTAAATCATGTGATTCATTTCTATCCGAAACCGTATATCGCCGTGATGGATGGCGTGGTGATGGGCGGCGGCATGGGCGTGGCGCAAGCCGGGCCCGGCAACCGCTTGCGCATCGTCACGGGCCGCACGCGCATGGCCATGCCTGAAGTCAATATTGGTTTGTTTCCCGATGTGGGCGGCAGCTATTTCCTGTCCCGCCTGGCCGGCCAGCTGGGCCTGTACCTGGGCTTGACGGGCTTGACGATCAGCGCGGCCGACGCCCTGTACACGGACCTGGCCGATGTCTACCTGCCCGAGGCGCAGACGGGGGCGCTGCTGGCCCTGTTCGAGTCGACGCCGGGCGAGGCCTTGCCGGTGGCCATCAAGGCGCTGGCGGCGCCATTCCAGGCACAGGCAGGCGTTTCCTCGCTGGCGGCGGCGCGCGCGGCGCTGGACCGCCATTTCGGTGCGGGCTCCGTGGCGGCCATCATGGCTTCGCTGGCGCAGGACGACAGCGCGTTCGCCGGCAAGGCTTTGGCGGCCATGCGCCTGCGCTCACCCTTGATGATGTCGGTGACTCTGGAATTGCTGCAGCGGGGGGCTCACTTGGGCGTGGCCGATTGTCTGCGTCTGGAGCGCACGGTGGTGCGCCATAATTTCGAGCATGGCGAAGTGCTCGAGGGCGTGCGCGCGCTGGTGGTCGACAAGGACAATGCGCCGCGCTGGAATCCATCAAGCCTGGACGAGGTCGACGCGGCCATGGTGGCGCGCTTCTTCGCACCCGTCTGGCCGGCGTCAGCGCATCCGCTGCGCCACCTGAATTAACTAGCTACGTTCGCGGTGGCGCAGGACCACCCGTTCATTCGGGCCGAAGTATTGCGCCAGCCGTTCCGCCATGTACACGGAGCGGTGCTGGCCGCCCGTGCAGCCTAGGGCCACCGTCAGGTAGCTGCGGTTGTCGGACTTGAATGACGGCAGCCATTTCTCGATGAAGGTGCGGATGTCGGCCAGCAGTTCCAGCGCGCTCGGCTGCGCGTCGAGGAAGGCGATCACGGGCGCGTCGCGGCCGTCGAGCGGGCGCAGCGCCAGGTCGTAATACGGGTTCGGCAAGGCCCGCACGTCGAAGACGAAATCGGCGTCCAGCGGCACGCCCAGCTTGAAGGCGAACGATTCGAAGAACAGGGTCAGCGGCGCGCGTTCGGACGCGACGATATCCTTGATCCAGGCGCGTAATTTGTTGGCGCTCAGCTCCGACGTGTCGATCACGTGGCCCAGCTGTTCGATGGCCGACAGGCGTTCGCGCTCTTCCGAGATGCACTCGATCAGTGTGCGGCGGCTGGCCGGATTCTGGTTCGGGCGCAATTCATGCGACAACGGATGGCTGCGCCGCGTTTCCGAGAAGCGCGCCACCAGCGAATGCGTGGTGGCCGTCAAAAACATGACCTTGACGTCGTGCCCCTGGTCGCGCAGCAGCGCCACATTATGCGGCAAGCTGACGAGCGACTCGGCGCTGCGCGCATCGACGGCGACGGCCAGTTGCGGTGTACCTTCGTCGAGCAGGGTTTGCACCAGGCTGGGCAGCAAGGCCGGTGGCAGGTTGTCGACACAATAGTAGCCGGTATCTTCCAGCACATTGAGCGCGACGGATTTACCGGAGCCGGATATTCCGGTGATAAGGACGATATGCATAGCCCGATCATACAATAAAGATCGGTACTCTGCTCCAAGGCAATTATCTTTACAAATTATTGCAATTTCATATGTGTATTTCGTAGGTCGGCTTAGCGCAAAGCGGTGCAGCAGGGAATTCATGCAGCATGGCTGCGTGCCTGCGTAACGGTCCTCGCTTGCAAGCGAGGGCTCCTGCCGACACCCGCTAACAATGTCGTCGGATTACGCGGGGCCTTGCCCCGCTAATCCGACCTACGTGGCTAATCCCCGCTCATTGCGAGTCTTTGTCTTTCCATGAACTCCTGCAAGGTATCGATGCCGCGCAGCTGCAAAATCGTATTGCGCACGGCCGCTTCCAGCAGCACGGCGATGTTGCGGCCGGCGGCGACGGGGATGACGACCTTGCGCACGGGCAAGCCCAGCACGTCTTCCGTGGGGAACAGGAAAGGCAGGCGCTCGACTTCTTCTTCCAGCGCGTTGCGGCGCACGAGGTGCACGATCAGTTTCAAGCGCATCTTGCGGCGCACGGCCGTTTCGCCAAAGATGGCCTTGATGTCGAGTAAGCCCAGGCCCCGCACTTCCAGCAGGTTTTGCAGCAGGGGCGGGCAGCGCCCTTCGATCATGTTCGGCGCGATGCGCGAGAATTCGACGGCGTCGTCTGCCACCAGGCCGTGGCTGCGCGAGATCAGTTCCAGCCCCAGCTCGCTCTTGCCCAGGCCAGAATCGCCCGTGATCAGCACGCCCACGCCCAGCACGTCCATGAACACGCCATGCATGATGATGCGCTGCGCCAGTTTTTTGGACAGGTAGACGCGCAGAAAGTCGATCACTTGCGCGGCCGGCAGCGGGGTGGAGAACAGGGGAATGTTTTGCTCGTCGCAAATGGCGAGGATGTCGGGCGGCGTTTCCAGCCCCTGCGCGATGATCAGCGCGGGCGGACCGCCGGCGATCAGCTCGCCGATCACGTGGGTGCGCGTATTGACCTTCAGGCGCTGATAGTAATTGATTTCCTGGTGGCCGAAGACCTGGATGCGGCCCGGATGGATCAGGTTCAAGTGGCCCACCTGGTCGGCGGCCGACGAGACGTCGCCCGAGATCAGGCGCTCGCCGCCGGGGAAGCCGGCGAACCAGCCCAGTTGCAGACTTTCACGATTGTCGTCGTACAGGCGTTGTATCGTCAGCGGCGTTTGCAACATGGCAGTCTTCTTCAGGAGTGGAGGAATACCTGAAGTTTAACCCGCCGCTTGCAGACTGGGTTGCCAATTGACGATGCGCGAGTGCACGGATTTCGGTTCCGGATCCGTGGCCAGCGCCGTGCGGAAGGCATCGTCGGAAAACATTTCGGCGATTTCCGACAGGATTTCCAGATGTTGCTGGGTGACATGATCGGGAATCAGCAGGAAAAACAGCAGATTGACGGGCTTGCCATCGGGCGATTCGAAGGGAATCGGCTCGGCCAGGCGCACAAAGGCGCCCAGCGGCGATTTCAAGGTTTTACTGCCCTTGACTCTGCCATGCGGCACGGCCACGCCATGGCCCAGACCCGTCGAGCCCAGGCGTTCGCGGGCAAACAGATTGTCCGAAACGGTAGAGCGGGCGATGCCGTAATTGTTTTCGAAGATCAGGCCGGCTTGCTCGAAGGCGCGCTTTTTACTGGAGACTTCCAGATCCAGCAGGACGTTTTCGAGGGATAGTATTTTGCTAAGATTAGTCATGACACTCAATGAAATGGTGCAATGCGCAGAGGGCTTGCGAGCCGAATTATAGGCCTGTTTCGGCGGCCTGTAACGCCAATTCTCAACAGTATACGCCCGCTACGGGCGCAGTGGGCGCTACAGCCCACGTGACCATCATTTTAGCAAAAAAATAACATCGGCGTGTATCGGCTATTTCCTGATTAAAAACACGCGGCGCGCCGGTTTTTCCGCCGCCGAATGCCGATTTTCCAATTTTTCAGCGTCTGTGACATGCTCTGCGGCACTACTGCAACGTTGTTTTAAAACACAGCCAACATTCCTGTTGGCATGGTTTTGCGGTGTTGTGCGTGTTACTGGCGCGCGTTGCGCAGATTGCCCGGCATCGCTCCCGTGCTGAAGTTGCTGCGCCATGGATTGATATCGAGGCCGCCGCGGCGCGTGTAGCGCGCATACACGGACAGTTTTTGCGGCTTGCACTGACGCAAGATATCGACAAAGATGCGCTCCACGCATTGCTCGTGGAATTCATTGTGCTCGCGGAAACCGATCAGGTAGCGCAACAGGCTTTCCTGGTCGATCTGCGGCCCCGCATAGTCGATCTGCACGCTGCCCCAGTCGGGCTGGCCCGTCACCAGACAATTTGATTTGAGCAAGTGCGAAACGAGTTTTTCTTCCACGGGCGCTTCATTCAGGGCAGCTTTCAGCAGCAGCGGCGAAGGCGTGTATTGCGTGATTTCCAGGTCCAGGCGGTCGAGCAGCACGCCGTCGAACTCGCCCATTTTCAGCTTGCCGAAATCTTCCTGCAAGGTCAGTTCCACTTGCACGGGCGCGCCGAAACCGTTCGATAAATCCTGCTTGAGCAGGGCCAGCAGCGCTTCGGGGCTGTCCAGTTTGGTCTGGTTGAACGAGTTCAGGTACAGCTTGAACGATTTCGACTCGATGATGTTCGGCGAATCGGCCGGCGCGCTGACCTTGGCGATGGCCACCTGCGGCTTGCCGCGCTGGTTCAGCCACGACAGTTCGTAGGCATTCCAGATATCGAGGCCAAAGAACGGCAGTGTGCCGTGCAGCTCCAGCTCGTCGCGCTTGCCCTGGCGCGGAATCGGAAACAGCAATTCCGGCGCGTAATCGGTGCGGTAGGCGGAGCTTTTGCCCAGGGGAGATTGTCCGGCGAGATCGTTGGTGGTGGTCATGGTCGTGTGGCGTGAATTCAGTCAAGGACGCATGGTAGCCTATTTCACCCCAGTACCAATACCGGGGTGAATTCCGCCATTTAGCCGAGGAACAGTTTGTAGACGGGATTGCTGCTCTCATCCCAGTAACGGTACCCGAGGGTATCGAGGAAGCGGGCAAACTCGCCCATCTCATCGGGAGGCACTTGCAGGCCGATCAGGATGCGGCCCACGTCGCCGCCCTGGCTGCGGTAATGGCATAGGGAAATATTCCAGTTCGGCGCCATGCTGTCGAGGAAACGCATCAGCGCGCCCGGGCGCTCGGGGAATTCGAAGCGGTACAGCAGCTCGTCCTGGGCCAGCCGGCTCTTGCCGCCCACCAGGTGGCGGATGTGCGACTTGGCCAGCTCGTCGTGGGTCAGGTCCAGGGTCTTGAATTCGTGTTCCTCGAAGGTTTTCGCCAGCACGCTCGACTCATGCCGGTCGGCAATCTGGATGCCGACGAATACGTGCGCGGCTTTTTCATCGCTGATGCGGTAATTGAATTCCGTCACGTTGCGCGCGCCGATGAGCGAGCAGAAACGCTTGAAGCTGCCCCGCTGTTCGCGCATGGTGACGGCAAACACGGCTTCGCGAAATTCGCCCAGTTCAGCCCGTTCCGCGACGAAACGCAGCCGGTCGAAATTCATGTTCGCGCCGCTGGCGATGGTGATCAGGGCTTCGTTGTTGACGGGGTGCTTGGTCAGGCTGGCCCGCTCCACATAGGCCTTGGCGCCGGCCACGGCCAGCGCGCCGGACGGTTCCAGAATGCTGCGCGTATCCGTAAACACATCCTTGATGGCGGCGCAGATGGCGTCCGTGTCGACCGTGATGATTTCATCGACATATGCCTGCACGAGGCGGAAGGTTTCCTCGCCAGCCAGGCGCACGGCCGTGCCGTCGGCAAACAGGCCCACGTCGTTCAGGGTCACGCGTTCGCCGGCCTTCATCGAGCGGGCCATGGCGTTCGAATCGACGCTTTGCACGCCGATGATCTTGATGTCGGGGCGAATCTGTTTCACGTAGGCGGCAATGCCGGCGATCAAGCCACCGCCGCCGATAGGGGCGAAGATGGCGTGGATGGGGCCGGCGTGCTGGCGCAGGATTTCCATGCCGATCGTACCCTGGCCGGCGATCACGTCCGGATCGTCGAACGGGTGCACGAAGGTCAGCTTCTGCTCCTTTTCCAGGGTCAGCGCATGGTTGTAGGCATCCGTGTACGACTCGCCGTGCAGCACCACTTCCACGTTCACGCCGCCCCGTCCCTTGACCGCCTCGACCTTTACCAGCGGCGTGGTGGTCGGCATGACGATGACGGCACGGCACCCCATGCGCGCGGCGGACAGGGCCACGCCCTGGGCATGATTGCCGGCCGAGGCGCAAATCACGCCGCGCTTGCGTTCCGCTTCGCTGAGTTTGGACATCTTGTTGTAGGCGCCACGAATCTTGAAACTGAACACGCTTTGCATGTCTTCGCGCTTGAAGTAAATCTGGTTGTTCAGGCGCTGCGACAGGGCAGGGGCCAGTTCCAGCGGCGTTTCGGTGGCGACGTCATAGACGCGGGCGGTCAGGATTTTCTTGAGGTAGTCGATGTTCATAGTCTGCAAGCAAGTGATTCTGGGCCAGAAAGGGTCTGGAGCGTGTCTGTCGATAGCGGCGGCGCGGCGGCGGATAGCCTGGCGACAATAATGCTCTGTGGAACTACGGGCGGGTATGCCTTTGCCGGCCGGCGCGATGTGTGCGGCGCCCAGGCTGCTCTTCATTATAATGGAGAGCCTTACTGCATCGTGAAGTGTTCCATGATCGAATCCGCAATCGCCTGGCTGCTGCAGTTGATCGCCGCACCGGAAGTCGGGCTGACATCGGTCTTTCTGATCAGCTTTATTTCCGCCACCTTGTTGCCGCTCGGCTCGGAGCCGGCCGTGTTTGCCGTCATCAAGGCCAATCCCGCGCTGTTCTGGGCCGCCATCGGCGTCGCCACCCTGGGCAATACCCTGGGCGGTATCGTCGACTACTGGCTCGGCTACCGGGCCAAGCAGGCGTTTGCCAAGGAGCGCGACACGCGCTGGTTCCGCTGGCTGGCCCGCTATGGCGCCAAGACCATGCTGCTGGCCTGGCTGCCCCTCGTGGGCGACCCCCTGTGCACCCTGGCGGGCTGGCTCAAGCTGCCGTTCTGGCCCAGCGTCGCCTACATGGCCGTCGGCAAATGCGCGCGCTACCTGACCATGACCGGCTTGCTGCTGTACGTGCCCGATGGCGTATGGCACCGGATCGGCCAGATGCTGGCCTGAACGGGTCTGCCTGCAACGCCGATTTGCCCCATTTTGGGCAGTTCGATAGTTTGCAGTGGCGTCCGATTCTTGGCATTTTTGCGTCAAAAAATCCTTGAAGCCGGTTTTTTATTCAAGTAAAGGAAGGCTTTTCCATATTTTCTATGATGACGGATCAG
This sequence comes from Janthinobacterium aestuarii, assembly GCF_051380835.1. Taxonomy (NCBI): domain Bacteria; kingdom Pseudomonadati; phylum Pseudomonadota; class Betaproteobacteria; order Burkholderiales; family Oxalobacteraceae; genus Janthinobacterium; species Janthinobacterium aestuarii. The sequence goes on along the minus strand of NZ_JBNYXU010000008.1, from coordinate 185,216 downwards.
GTGCTTAAACCTTGGGCGGCATAAGGCTGTTCCCGCATGGTGCGGCGCAATAAGATAAAATGGCCCTTTAGGGTCCAGTCTATATCGTCACCACACTCCATGAACGCTCCCGCACAAATCCAAGCTTTACTGGCAGAAACGCCGAATGGTCCCGCAGCAAGCCGGCTGCGCGAAATCCCGTATAACTACACGTCGTTTTCCGATCGCGAGATCGTCATACGCCTGTTGGGGGAGGACTCCTGGCGCCTGCTCGACGAGCTGCGCGGCGCCCGCCAGACGGGCCGTTCGGCCCGCATGCTGTACGAGGTGCTGGGCGATATCTGGGTCGTGCGCCGCAATCCGTATTTGCAGGATGACTTGCTCGACAATCCGAAGCGCCGCCAGGGCTTGATCGATGCCTTGCATCACCGCCTGGCCGAAGTCGACAAGCGCCGCCTGAGCATCGATGCGGCCGGCGGCGACGCGCTGGCGGCAGGCGAAGCGCCGGAAGTGGCCAAGGCACGCAGCGCCAACGTGGAGCTGCTGCTGAAGGCGGCCAGCAAGGCCGTGGCCGACTTTGGCGACGAATTCCGCAAGACCTACGACTTGCGCAAGCGCACGGTCAAGGTGCTGGGCCGCTACACGGAAAAACACAATGTGCGCTTCGACGGCATGACGCGCGTGTCGCACGTGACGGACGCCACCGACTGGAGGGTGGAATACCCGTTCGTCGTGCTCACGCCCGACACGGAAGAGGAAATGGCCGGCCTCGTCAAAGGCTGTATCGAGCTGGGGCTGACCATCATCCCGCGCGGCGGCGGCACCGGCTACACGGGCGGCGCGATTCCGCTGACGCCGATGTCGGCCGTCATCAACACGGAAAAACTCATCACCCTGGGCGCCGTGGAAATGACGGTCTTGCCGGGCCTGACGCATGAATACGCGACGATCAATTCGGGCGCGGGCGTGATCACGAACAAAGTATCGGAAGCGGCGGAAAAGGCCGGTTTCGTGTTTGCCGTCGACCCGACCTCGGCCCACGCTTCTTGTATCGGCGGCAACGTCGCCATGAATGCGGGCGGCAAGAAAGCCGTGCTGTGGGGCACGGCGCTCGACAACCTGGCTTCGTGGCGCATGGTCGACCCGAACGGCGACTGGCTCGACGTCACGCGTCTCGACCATAATCTGGGCAAGATCCACGATATCGCGCTGGCACGCTTCCAGCTGGAGTGGCGCCACCCGAGCACGCGCGACGCGACAAAACCGAACGCGCCTTTCAAGACGGAAATCCTGGAAATTCCTGGCCGCAAGTTCCGCAAGGAGGGGCTGGGCAAGGACGTCACCGATAAATTCCTCGCCGGCTTGCCGGGCATCCAGAAAGAGGGTTGCGACGGTCTGATCACGTCGGCGCGCTGGATTTTGCACAAGATGCCGAAATTCGCCCGCACCGTCTGCCTGGAATTCTTTGGCCAGGCGCGCGATGCGATCCCGTCGATCGTGGAAATCAAGGATTACCTCGACGGCTTGCCGGCCAAGGGCGAGCAATACACGAGCATCCGTCTGGCGGGTCTGGAACACCTGGACGAGCGCTACCTGCGCGCCGTCGGCTACGCCACCAAGTCGAAGCGGGGCGTGTTGCCGAAGATGGCCCTGTTTGGCGACATCGTCGGCGACGATGAAAACGCCGTCGCGCAAGCGGCGTCGGAAGTGGTACGCATCGCCAACACCCGTGTGGGTGAAGGTTTTGTGGCCGTCAGCCCGGAAGCGCGCAAGAAATTCTGGCTCGACCGTGCCCGCACGGCCGCGATCGCCAAGCACACGAATGCGTTCAAGATCAATGAAGACGTCGTCATTCCCCTGAACCGCATGGGCGAATACACGGATGGCATCGAGCGCATCAATATCGAACTGTCGATCAAGAACAAGCTGCAACTGGCCGACGCCTTGAGCGCGTTCTTTGCCAAGGGTAACTTGCCAATCGGTAAGAGCGACGATGCGTCCGACGACCGCGTGGACGATGCTGAAATGCTGGGCGACCGCGCCGAGCAGGCGCAGCAGTTGCTGGCGCAAGTCACGGCACGCTGGACCTATCTGCTGGCCCAGCTGGACCGTCCGCTGGTCGACGCGAAGGGTGAATTGGCCGAACTGGGCATGGAGCGCTTGCTGCCCGTGTTCGATGCGCGCCTGGAAACGCAACCGAACGCCACCCTGTTCGACGTGGTGCAGGACCGCACCGTGCGTATCACGTGGAAGCAGGAAATCCGCGCCCAGCTGCGCCAGATTTTCAATGGCGCCGCGTTCAAACTGATCCTCGACGAGGCCACCGCGATTCACGCGCGCATCCTGCGTAGCCGCGTGTTCGTCGCGCTGCACATGCATGCGGGCGACGGCAACGTGCACACGAACTTGCCCGTCAACTCGGACAATTACGAAATGCTGCAGGATGCCCACGAAGCCGTGGGCCGCATCATGATTTTGGCCCGCTCGCTGAACGGCGTCATTTCCGGCGAGCACGGCATCGGCATTACCAAGCTGGAATTCCTGACGGAAGAAGAAATCGGCGACTTCCGCAGCTACAAGCAGCGCATCGATCCGGAAGGCCGTTTCAACAAGGGCAAACTGCTGAATCTGCCGGGCATGGGCGCCGACTTGCGCAATGCCTATACGCCATCGTTCGGTCTGATGGGCCATGAATCCTTGATCATGCAGCAAAGCGATATCGGCGCCATCGCCGACAGCGTCAAGGATTGCTTGCGATGCGGCAAGTGCAAGCCCGTGTGCTCGACCCACGTGCCGCGCGCCAACTTGCTGTACTCGCCGCGCGACAAGATCTTGGCGACCTCGTCCCTGATCGAAGCCTTCCTGTACGAAGAGCAGACGCGCCGCGGTATTTCCATCAAGCATTGGGAAGAGTTCGAGGACGTGGCCGACCATTGCACGGTCTGCCATAAATGCGTGACGCCTTGCCCTGTGAACATCGACTTCGGCGACGTGTCGATGAACATGCGCAATCTGCTGCGCAAGATGGACAAGAAGAGCTTCAATCCGGGCACCAAGGCCACGATGATGTTCCTCAACGCAACCGATCCCGTGACCATCAACGCCACGCGCAAGGTCATGATCGGCTGGGGTTACAAGGCGCAGCGCCTGGGCCACGATTTGCTGAAGAAATTTGCCAAGAAGCAAACCAAGGCACCGCCGCCATCGACGGGCAAGCCGCCCGTCAAGGCGCAGGTGATCCACTTCATCAACAAGAAAATGCCGGGCAACCTGCCGAAGAAATCGGCGCGCGCGCTGCTCGACATCGAAGACGACAAGGTCATCCCGATCATCCGCAATCCGAAGACGACGACGGCCGATACGGAAGCCGTGTTCTACTTCCCCGGTTGCGGTTCGGAACGTTTGTTCTCGCAAGTGGGCCTGGCCACGCAAGCGATGCTGTGGGAAGTGGGCGTGCAGACGGTCTTGCCGCCGGGCTACCTGTGCTGCGGTTATCCGCAGCGGGGCGCGGGCGAGTTCGACAAGGCCGAGAAGATGATGACGGACAACCGCGTCCTGTTCCACCGCATGGCCAACACGCTCAATTACCTGGACATCAAGACGGTGCTCGTGTCGTGCGGCACCTGTTACGACCAGCTGGCAACGTACCAGTTCGAGAAGATTTTCCCCGGCTGCCGCATCATGGATATCCATGAGTATCTGCTGGAAAAACAGGTGAAGCTGGAAGGCGTCAACGGCACCCGTTATATGTACCACGAGCCATGCCACAATCCGATGAAGCTGCAGGAATCGGGCAAGACCATCAACTCCCTGATTAGCACGGTAGATAACGTGAAGATCGAGAAGAATGACCGTTGCTGCGGTGAATCGGGTTCCCTGGCCGTCACGCGTCCCGACATTTCCACGCAAGTGCGTTTCCGCAAGGAAGAAGAGATGGTCAAGGGCGCGGACAAGCTGCGCGGCGACGGTTTCACGGGCGACGTGAAAATCCTCACCAGCTGCCCGTCGTGCCTGCAAGGACTCTCGCGCTACAATGACGATTCGGGCACGACGGCCGACTACATCGTCGTCGAGATCGCCAAACACTTGCTGGGAGAGAACTGGATGCCGGATTACGTGAAACGCGCCAATGACGGCGGCATTGAACGGGTGTTGGTGTAATGTCCACGAGTTGCGATCTGTGCACGCTGCTGGACGGCTTTGCCAACAAGCAGGGCTGTGAAGCCTTGCTGTGGCGCAGCGAGCGCCTGTCCGTCGTGGCCGTCGATGACGCCGCCTATCCCGGCTTTTGCCGCGTGATCTGGAACAAGCACGTGAAGGAAATGACGGATTTGACGCCTGGCGAGCGCAACTACGTCATGGAAGTCGTGTGGCAAGTCGAGCTGGCCGTGCGTGAAGTGATGCAACCGGAAAAGGTCAACGTGGCCAGTTTCGGCAACATGACGCCGCACGTGCACTGGCACGTGATTCCCCGCTACCGCGACGACGCGCATTTCCCGAACCCCAGCTGGGCCGTGGTCCAACGCGAGACGGCACACGCGGTGCTGGCCGCGCGCCGCGCGCTGCTGCCGGCCTTGCGCGACGCCATCATTCAACGTTTATCCGCATAAAGTATCGTCATGACTGAAAAAGCAGCAACACCGCAACCCACCGGCTTGACCGTGCACAACCAGTCGCGCGTGCTCGACGTGGCTTTTGACGATGGCAGCGAATTTGCGCTGCCGTTCGAATACCTGCGCGTGTACTCGCCGTCGGCCGAAGTGCAGGGCCATGGCAAGGGCCAGGAAACCTTGCAATTAGGCAAGCGCCTGGTCGGCATCACGGGCCTGGAGCCGGTCGGCAACTACGCCGTGCAGCCGACCTTCAGCGATGGCCACAATTCCGGCCTGTACACCTGGGCCTACTTGTACAAGCTGGGCGCGGAAAAAGACAAGCTGTGGCAAGCCTACCTGGACCAGCTGGCGGCAGCCGGCTATCCCGGCGACAGCGGCCGCGACGCCAAGGCGGACATGACGGTCAAGCAATCTTCCGGCCACGTCCACGGACCGAGCTGCGGTCACAAACACTAGGGTAAAAAATAAGGCTCTGTCATCGGCAAGTAGGGGAATGCCGGAATTTTCCCTTGGCAGTGCTGTCTGACTCTGCATATCAATCACGCAGGGAGCAGATCATGCGGCCAGCTGAATGGATCACCTTGATTGCGCAGTTTGCTCACTTGAGCAGACGCCAGCGGCAGGCAGGCATTGCCCTGCTGCATGGCAACGCGCCACACGACGCGACCGTCGCGCTGCTGGAAAATGTGGCGCAGCCGCGATTGGCCTGTCCCGCCTGCGGCTGGGCGCACCTGCACCGGCATGGTCATGCGCACGGACTGCAGCGCTACCGTTGCGTGCCCTGCGGCCGCACCTTCAATGCACTCACCGGCACGCCACTGGCGCGCTTGCGCCATAAATCGCTGTGGCTCGATTACGCCGATTGTCTGCTGGCATCGGATTCCGTGCGCAAGGCCGCGCGCCAACTGGGCGTGCACCGTAACACCTCGTTTCGCTGGCGTCACCGGTTTTTATCGCTGGCAAAGACGGACCGGCCGCATGGTCTGCACGGGATCGCCGAGGCCGACGAGTTATATCTGCTGGCATCGGAAAAGGGATCCAGAAACATGACGCGTCCGCCCCGCCGCCGGGGCGGCCATGCCCATAAACGCGGCATATCGAACGAACAGGTCTGCATCCTGGTGGCGCGCGACCGCACGGGACAGACCCTCGATTTCGTCACGGGAAAAGGAGCGCTAACCAAGGCGCAGTTGCACCACTGTTTGTTACCCGTCATCGACAAGGATGTGCTGCTGGTCACCGATGGTCATGCAGCCTATCGGGCCTTCGCCAGGGAAGCGGGTATTAGCCACGTGGCCGTCAACCTGCGCGCCGGCATCCGCGTGCAGGGCGCCGCCCACGTGCAGAACGTCAACGCCTATCACAGCCGTTTGCGTCAATGGCTGGGGCCGTTTCACGGCGTGGCGACACGCTATCTGTCGAACTACCTGGGATGGCGCTGGATACTCGACGCCAGGCGCATTCGCTCCCCTGAAACGTTATTGAAGGCAACGCTGGGCACCTTCCCACATCTAATGGTGACATAGCCAAAAATAATGCGGTAAGCTTGTCGGATTGCCGCATATCCATTCGTCGTATGAATGCCCGCGCTTGCGGGCATTTTTCTTTTGGAGAAGAGACTATGGAATACCTGATCCTGATCTACGCCGACGAGGCGCGCTATGCCGCCATGCCGGACGAGCAGATGGCCAGCCTGATGGCCGACTTTGCCAGCTATACGCACGCGCTGGAGGCGGCCGGCGTGCTGCGCGGGGGCGCCGAACTGGCGCCCGTGGGCAGTGCCACCAGTGTGCGGGTGCGCAATGGCAAACCCGTCATCACGGATGGGCCGTTCGCGGAAACCAAGGAACAGCTGGGCGGCTACTATCTGCTAGCCTGCGCCAATCTGGACGAGGCGCTGGTCTGGGCCGGGCGTTGTCCGGCCGCTTCGCTGGGCACCATCGAAGTGCGGCCCGTGACGGCTTGAGCATGGCCGGCGAGGCCATTGCGGCCGTCGAACACGTCTTTCGCCAGGAAAGGGGCAGGGTGCTGGCCGGCCTGATGCGGCGTTTCGGCGACCTGGGCCTGGCGGAAGATGTGTTGCAGGAAGCGTGCCGCAAGGCGCTGGAACTGTGGCCGCGCACGGGCATCCCTGATAATCCCGCCGCCTGGCTCAGTTCCGTGGCGCGCAATGCGGGCCTCGATCACGTGCGCCGGGCGGGCAAGAGCGTCAGCGATGCCGAGGCCCAGCTAGCCAGCCTGACTGCGGCCGTGGCGGTGGAAGCGCCGCCCATCGAGGACGATCGCCTGCGCCTGCTGTTCATCTGCTGCCATCCTGCGCTGGCACCCGAGGCGCAGGTGGCGCTGGCCCTGCGCACCCTGTGTGGGCTGTCCACGTGCGAGATCGCGCGCGCCTTCAGCGTGGCGGAAGCGGCCCTGTCGCAGCGGCTATTGCGCGCCAAGCGCAAGATCGCGGAAGCGCGCATTCCCTTCGAGTTGCCGCCGGAGCAAGAATTGCAGCAACGGCTGGCGCAGGTGCTGCACGTGATTTACCTGGTGTTCAGCGAAGGCTATTGCGCCAGCGGCGGCGACACCCTGCTGCGCGCGGACCTGTGCGCCGAGGCGCTGCGCCTGGGGCGTCTGCTCGACAGCCTGCAGCCGGGCCAGCCCGAAGTGCAGGGTGTATTGGCCCTGATGCTGCTGCAGGCGTCGCGCGGCCTTGCCCGGCTGTCGCCTGAAGGCTATCTGCTGACCCTGGAAGAGCAGGACCGCGGTCTGTGGGATGACGACCTGATTGCCGAGGGTCTGGCCGTGCTGGAACTGGCCTTGCCGGCGTGCGCGCCAGGGCCATATCAGCTGCAGGCGGCCATTGCCGCCTTGCACGCCAAAGCGCCCACGGCCAGCCAGACGGACTGGCGCCAGATCAGCGCCCTGTACGGCGCCTTGCTGCGGCACAAGCCGGAACCGTTGATCTTGCTCAATGCCGTGATCGCCTGCTCCATGGCGCATGGCACCGCACACGGGCTGGTGTGGCTCGATCGCCTGGAAGCCGTGCCCAGCCTGGCGCTATCGCATTATCTGCATGCGGCCCGGGCCGACTTGCTGCGCCGCCAGGGCGACCGGCTGGAGGCGCTGGCGGCATATGCCCGGGCGGCAATGCTGGCTTCGAATGCAGTGGAAAGGCAATACCTTCTCCGGCGTCACGGGGAAATGCGCCTGCCGCTTGTATAATGCTCCCAAGTTCAAACAGACTGCCTACCATGACCAATACGACCCATTTCGGATACAAAACAGTTGCAGAAGACGACAAAGTGCGCGAAGTCGCCAAGGTGTTCCATTCCGTCGCTGCCAAATACGACGTGATGAACGACTTGATGTCGGGCGGGCTGCACCGTCTGTGGAAGACGTTCACCATTGCCAATGCGGGCGTGCGCCCCGGTTTCAAGGTGCTCGACATCGCCGGCGGCACGGGCGACCTGTCGAAGGCATTCGCCAAGCAGGCGGGCCCTACCGGCGAAGTCTGGCTGACCGATATCAATGAATCGATGTTGCGCGTGGGCCGCGACCGCCTCTTGAATCGCGGCTTGCTGACCCCCACCATGTTGTGTGACGCGGAAAAACTGCCATTCCCCGATAACTATTTCGACCGTGTCAGCGTGGCCTTTGGCCTGCGCAACATGACGCACAAGGATGTGGCGCTGGCGGAAATGCGCCGCGTGCTGAAACCGGGCGGCAAGCTGCTGGTGCTGGAGTTTTCCAAGGTGGCCGCTCCCCTGCAAAAGCCGTACGACCTGTATTCGTTCTCGGTCTTGCCGTGGTTCGGGCAGAAAATCGCCGGCGACGCGGAAAGCTATCGTTACTTGGCAGAATCGATCCGCATGCATCCGGACCAGGAAACCCTGAAGACCATGATGGAAACGGCGGGCCTGGAGCGCGTGCAGTACTACAATTTGACGGCAGGCATTGCCGCTTTGCACACCGGTATCAAGATGTAATGCATCAACGTTGGTGATTTTAGGAGATGGAATGAAATTGAAGAAATTTATGGTCGGCATGATGCTGGCCGCGACCACGGTATCCATGCTGGGCGAGGCGCTGGCCCGTCCCATGGGCGGTGGCCGTTCGATAGGTCGTCAGTCGCAGAACGTGAGCCGCCAGGCGCCCGCACCGGCCCCAGCGCCGGCACCGGCTGCCACGCCACGCCAGGCGCAACCGGCGCCGGCTCCTGCGCCAGCGCCTGCCGCCAAGGCACCGAGCCGCTGGAAGGGCTTGCTGGGCGGCGCCTTGCTGGGTCTGGGCCTGGGCGCGCTGCTGTCGCACTTCGGCCTGGGCGGCGCCCTGGCCAGCATGATCAGCACCTTGCTGATGGTGGCTTTGCTGGCCGGCGTGGTCTTCTTCATCTACCGCATGGTGCGCGGCAAGCGTGCTGGCAACAGCAGCGGCAATGCGCCGTTCGCCGGCTTCGGCAACCAGCCTGCGCCAGCCAACGTGCCTGACATCGGTTCGCGCATTCCACCGCTGCCGCCGCTACAGCCTGTCTCGTCCGGCGTAGGCCTGGACAAACCGGTGCCGGCTGCCGCGCCATGGGGCGTGCCAAGCGACTTCGACAAGGATGCCTTCCTGCGCCACGCGAAAAGCAATTTCATTCGCCTGCAAGCGGCCTGGGACAAGGCCGACGTCAACGATATCCGCGAATTCACGTCGCCGGAAGTGTATGCGGAACTGCGCATGCAAATCCAGGAACGGGGTGCGCAGCCAGACTTTACCGATGTTGTCACCATTGATGCCGAACTGCTGGGTATCGAGACGAGCGTCAACGATTACCTGGCCAGCGTGAAGTTTACGGGCCTGATCCGTTCGGCGCCGGGCGCCGCGGCGGAACCGTTCGCGGAAGTGTGGAATATGTCGAAACCCGTCAGCGGCAATAGCGGCTGGGTTTTGGCAGGCATCCAGCAATTGAATTAATTGCAAAAACTTGCTGAATATTGGCTTAAGTCCATGCGGAATGCATGATGCTTAACAGATATTGCCTGCTGAACTGGTAAGATCGAAACCGCCCATGTTGTTTTACGGGCGGTTTTTCTTTTTAGGGGCGCGCCTGACGCGCTGTATATAGATGGCACCACTTTCCGACCTTTCCCTGATGACGCCTGTCATTGCGACCATCAACCACTTGCTGGCGCAAGAGCCGTGGGCGCGCCAGCAACTGGCCGTGCATGCCGGCAAGCTGGCTTGCATCGACACGGGCGCCGTGGCCCTGCGCCTGCGCGTCGACAGCGCCGGCATGCTGGAAGCGGCGCCGGCCGACACGCCGGCCAACGTCACCATCCGCGTGAAATTGCGCGACGTGCCGCTGATTCTGCAAAACCGCGAGCGGGCGTTTTCCTACGTCAAGATCGAAGGCGATGCCGAGTTTGCCAATGCGATTTCGCAATTGAGCAAGGGCTTGCGCTGGGAAGCCGAGCACGACCTGGAAAAGGTCGTCGGGCCCATGCTGGCTACGCGCCTCGTTGCCGGCGCGAAGGATGCGGCCGCCTTTGTGCGCACGGGCCAGCAAAAGCTGGCGGAAAACGTGGCCGAATATTTTCTCGACGAACAGCCCATGCTGATTCGTCCTTCTACCTTGCAAGAGTATTCCGCTGGCGTGACGCGCGTGCGCGATGACGTCGAACGCCTGGCCAAGCGCCTTGCCCGGCTGGAAAAGGCGGCCGCCGCCGTCCAGCCGCAGTCTTCCTCACCGGATTTGTCTACATGATATTGAAATTCCTGCGCCTGTTTAAAATCATCCGTGTTTCCATCAAGTACGGTCTGGATGAGATAGCGATTTCTGGTCTGCAAGTTCCCCGCACCGCCAAATTGATCGACACCCTGATTTTCTGGCGCGACCTGTCGTCGCCACGGGGCTTGCGCCTGCGCCTGGCGCTGGAAGAGCTGGGCCCGATTTTCGTCAAATTCGGCCAGGTGCTGTCGACCCGGCGCGACCTGATGCCGCTCGACATCGCCGAAGAACTGGCGCGCCTGCAAGACCGGGTGCCGCCTTTCGATTCCGACTTGGCCATCGCGCAAATCACCAAGTCGCTCGGCGCACACCCGGATCAGTTGTTTGCCCACTTCGAGCGCGAACCGGTGGCGTCCGCCTCGATTGCCCAGGTGCACTTCGCCACCCTGAAGGACGGCCGCGAAGTGGCCGTGAAGGTCTTGCGTCCGGGCATGAAAAAGCTGATCGACGAGGACGTTGCCCTGATGCATATCGCCGCCGACTGGACCAGCCGCCTGTGGGCCGACAGCAAACGTTTGAAACCCAAGGAAGTCGTGGGCGAATTCGACAAATACCTGCACGACGAGCTGGACCTGATGCGCGAGGCGGCCAATGCCAGCCAGCTGCGCCGCAACTTCGCCACCTCGGACTTGCTGCTGGTGCCGGAAATGCACTGGGATTATTGCTCCAGCAGCGTCATCGTCATGGAGCGCATGGTCGGCATTCCCGTGTCGCAGACGGAGCGCCTGGTGGCGGCCGGCGTGGATTTGCGCAAACTGTCCAGCGATGGCGTGGAAATTTTCTTCACGCAAGTGTTCCGCGACGGCTTTTTCCATGCGGACATGCACCCGGGCAATATTCTCGTGTCGATCGCGCCTGAATCGTTCGGCCGCTACATCGCGCTCGACTTCGGCATCGTCGGAACGTTGAACGACTACGACAAGGATTATCTCTCGCAAAACTTCCTCGCCTTTTTCCGCCGCGACTACAAGCGCGTGGCCGAAGCGCACATCGAATCGGGCTGGGCGCCGAAGGACACGCGCGTCGATGAGCTGGAAGCGGCCGTGCGCGCCTGTTGCGAGCCGATCTTCGACCGTCCGCTGAAAGATATTTCTTTTGGGCAAGTGTTGCTGCGTTTGTTCCAGACCTCGCGCCGCTTCAACGTGGAAGTGCAGCCGCAACTGGTGCTGTTGCAAAAGACCCTGCTCAATATCGAAGGCCTGGGCCGCCAGCTGGATCCGGAACTGGACCTGTGGCAAACGGCCAAGCCCTACCTGGAAAAATGGATGAGCAACCAGGTGGGCCCGCAAGGCTTCATGGAGCGCCTGCGCGCCGAGGCGCCCCGTTATGCGCACATCTTCCCGCAACTGCCGCGCTTGCTGCACCAGGCCTTGACCGTGCATGGCGAGCCGCGTGAAAACGATGTGGAACTGATGAAAACCTTGCTGGCGGAGCAACGCCAGACGAACCGCTTGCTGAGTTTTATCGTGTACTTCGTGGGCGCCTTCGCCCTCGGCGCGCTGGGCTTGCAAGTATTCATGCGCTGGCATCAACTGCCGTTTTAAAGGCTGAGGACGTAAGTGATGGCTGACTTCAATACCCGCGATCCGCTCTCGCCCGCCTTCTGGGACGAGCGTTTCGAAAAGCAATTTACGCCCTGGGACCACGGCGGCGTGCCGACGCGCCTGCGCAGCTGCGTGGCCGGCAGCCCGGCGCCGCTGCGCTGCCTGATTCCCGGCTGCGGCTCGGCCTATGAACTGGTCTTCATGCTCGATCACGGTTGGGATGCCACGGCCATCGACTTTTCGCCGGCTGCCGTGGCCGCCGCGCGCGCCGTCGTCGGCGAACGGGCAGGGCAGGTGGTGGAAGCCGATTTCTTTGCCTGGGAACCTGTCGCACCGCTCGACCTGATCTATGAACGGGCCTTTTTGTGCGCCATGCCGCGCGCCATGTGGCCGCAAGTGGCGGCCCGCTGGGCGCAACTGCTGGCGCCGGGCGCCATGCTGGCCGGTTACTTTTTCTTTGACGACAATGCCAAGGGACCGCCATTTGGTATATCACGGGAGAAACTGCAGGAATTGCTGGCCGCGCATTTCGACTGCCTGGCCGATGAAGCCGTCGACGATTCCATCGCCGTCTTCGCCGGCAAGGAGCGCTGGATGAGCTGGCGCCGCCGGGCGGACTGAGGCGGACCGGTCAATTTCCGTTGGGGGCAAAGGAAAAGCTTTATAATTCAGGGTTTTTGATGATTTTCTCGGAGTAGAGATGCCGATTTACGCTTACCGTTGTGACGAGTGTGGTTTTGCCAAGGACGTCTTGCAAAAGATCTCCGATCCAGTACTGACGGTGTGCCTGTCGTGCGGCAAGCCCAGTTTCAAGAAACAATTGACGGCCGCCGGTTTCCAATTGAAGGGCACCGGCTGGTACGCGACCGATTTCCGCGGCGGCACGGCGCCCACCACGGCCATTCCGACGGGCCCGGCCGATAACGCCAAGCCTGCCCCGGCCGCCGAGAGCGCGCCTGCTGCCGCACCTGCGCCCGCCCCGGCTGCAACCGCGCCGAAAGCGGACTGAGAGCGCGCCGCGCCGATACGATCCATTACCGAGAAACTGATGCGTAAATACTTTATTACCGGATTACTGATTTTGGTGCCCCTGGCCATTACGGCCTGGGTCCTGAATCTGGTGATCAGCACGATGGACCAGTCGCTGTTGCTGGTGCCCGGCAGTACGCAGCCCAGCGTCTGGTTCGGTCACAAGGTTCCCGCGCTGAGCACCATTCCCGGCCTGGGCACGGTATTGACGGTACTGATCGTGTTCTTCACGGGCTTGCTGACGAATAACCTGGTCGGCAATTACGTGGTGAAGCTGTGGGAAAAATTGCTGCAACGCATACCCATCGTCAATTCCCTGTATTCGAGCGTCAAACAAGTGTCGGATACCCTGTTTTCCCCGTCGGGCAATGCGTTCCGCAAGGCTGTGCTGGTGCCATATCCGCACCAGAACTCCTGGACCATCGCTTTCCTGACGGGCGTGCCGGGCGGCGATGCGGCGAACCACCTGGTGGGCGACTTTGTCAGCGTGTATGTGCCGACGACGCCGAACCCGACATCGGGCTTTTTCCTGATGATGAAGCGCAGCGATGTCGTCGAACTCGACATGAGCGTCGATGCGGCGCTCAAATATATCGTCTCGATGGGCGTGGTGGCGCCTGCGGAAGTTGTTGCTGTACCGGCCCCGGCAGCCAAAGAATAAAGGCAGGCGTCCCATGCGGGACGTGGCCGGATTGAACACTCACTAACCTGAACTGAGAATTTTATGTCTATGCGTACTGAATACTGCGGCCTCGTTACCGAAGCCATGCTGGGACAAACCGTCAGCCTGTGCGGCTGGGTACATCGCCGCCGCGACCACGGCAGCCTGATTTTCATCGACTTGCGCGACCGTGAAGGCCTGGTGCAAATCGTCTGCAACCCGGAACAAGCGGAAATGTTCAAGGTCGCCGAAGCCGTGCGCAACGAATTCTGCCTGCGCGTGACGGGCGTCGTGACCAACCGTATCGAAGGCACGGTCAATAACAACCTGAAGTCGGGCAAGATCGAAGTGGTCTGCTCGGAGCTGGAAGTGCTGAACCCTTCCGTGCCCGTGCCGTTCCAGCTGGACGACGACAACCTGTCGGAAACGACGCGTTTGACGCACCGCGTTCTGGACCTGCGCCGCCCGCAAATGCAGAACAACCTGCGCCTGCGTTACAAAGTGACGATGGAAGTGCGCAAGTACCTCGACGCGCTGGGCTTCATCGACATCGAAACGCCGATGCTGACCAAGTCGACGCCAGAAGGCGCGCGCGATTACCTGGTGCCGTCGCGCGTGAACGCGGGCAGCTTCTTCGCCTTGCCGCAATCGCCACAGTTGTTCAAGCAACTGTTGATGGTTGCCAACTTCGACCGTTACTACCAGATCACCAAATGCTTCCGCGACGAAGACCTGCGCGCTGACCGCCAGCCTGAATTCACGCAGATCGACTGCGAAACCTCGTTCTTGACGGAACAGGAAATCCGCGACCTGTTCGAAGACATGATCCGTGTCGTCTTCAAGAACACCCTGGACATCGACCTGCCGAACCCGTTCCCGGTGATGGATTTCGCCGAAGCGATGGGCCTGTACGGTTCCGACAAGCCGGACATGCGCGTCAAGCTGGCCTTCACGGATTTGACGGAAGTCATGAAGTCGGTCGAGTTCAAGGTCTTCAACGGCGCCGCCAACATGAAAGGCGGCCGCGTGGTTGCCCTGCGCGTACCGCAAGGCGGCAGCATGCCCCGTTCGGAAATCGATGCCTACACCCAGTTCGTCGCCATCTACGGCGCCAAGGGCCTGGCCTACATCAAGGTCAACGAGAAAGCCAAGGGTCCTGAAGGATTGCAGTCGCCGATCGTCAAGTTCCTGCCTGCCGACGTGCTGGCCACGATCCTCGAACAGACCGGTGCGCAAGACGGCGACCTCATCTTCTTCGGCGCGGACAAGGCCAAGGTCGTCAACGACGCCATCGGCGCGCTGCGCGTGAAAATCGGTCATAGCGAATTCGGCAAGAAAGCCGGCCTGTTCGAAGACGTGTGGAAGCCATTGTGGGTGGTCGACTTCCCGATGTTCGAGCATGATGAAGAAGCGGACCGCTGGACGGCAACCCACCATCCATTCACGGCGCCGAAAGACGGCCATGAAGACATGCTGGAAAGCGATCCGGGCGCCTGTATCGCCAAGGCCTACGACATGGTCTTGAACGGCTGGGAACTGGGCGGCGGTTCGATTCGTATCCACCGCGAAGAAGTGCAGTCGAAAGTGTTCCGCGCACTGAAGATCGATGCCGAAGAAGCGCAGCTGAAGTTCGGCTTCCTGCTCGACGCCCTGCAATACGGCGCGCCACCGCATGGCGGCCTGGCATTCGGCCTGGACCGTATCGTGACCATGATGACGGGTTCCGAATCGATCCGCGACGTGATCGCCTTCCCGAAAACCCAGCGCGCGCAAGACTTGCTGACGCATGCGCCGTCGGAAGTGGACGAGAAGCAACTGCGCGAACTGCACATCCGTTTGCGCAGCGCCGAGCCAAAAGTGGCAGGTTAAGCATTAGTCGAGGCTGGGGTCAGACGGGGACGCCGAGTCCCGCCGGGTCTGACCCCAAAAGGCGCTGTCGTGGCGCCTTTTTCATTGTTGATATGACTTATAAAATCCCTGTTTCCGTGCTGGTCGTCATTCATACGGCTGACCTTGACGTCTTGCTCATCGAACGCGCGGGCCAGCCCGGTTTCTGGCAATCGGTGACGGGTTCCGTCGATGCCGTCGACGAACCGCTGCTGCAGACGGCCGCGCGCGAACTGTTCGAGGAAACCGGCATCGTTGCCGATGGACACGATATCGTGCTGCGCGACTGGAACTTGTCGAACGTGTACGAAATCTATCCGATCTGGCGCCACCGCTATGCGCCCGGCGTGACGCGCAACACGGAACACGTGTTCAGCGTGCAAGTGCCGCGCGATATCGCCATCACCCTGAGCCCGCGCGAACACTTGCAGTATGCGTGGCTGCCGTACCTGGCGGCGGCCGACCGTTGTTTCTCGTCGTCCAACGCGGAAGCGATTCTGCAATTGCCGGCCATGACGGGCCTGGCGCGTCCCACCTGATTTCCCTAGAAGGCATTCCATGTTGAACTGGTTACATTTGACTGCGCAGCAAAAACTGCTGGGCACCCTGGGCATCGTTTTTTGCCTGTGCTTCATCTTCCTGCTGTTTAGCTCCACCGTGCCTGGCCGTACGCCACCGATCGGCATGCCGCTGATGGCCATCGGCTGGCTGCTGCATCCGGGCGCGTTTGCCAAGGGCAAGCGCACGGTGGCCTGGCGCGGCGCGCCGTTGCTGGTCAAGATCGTCTGGGCGGCAGGCATCACCGCGCTGCTCGTCAGCGTGACGGCGGGCGTGGGACGCATGCTGGCCTGATTGCGTTCGTGATTGTGTCAGTTTAGGTGCGCACGCGCACCTACGCAGGCGCCGCGCGGGGCCTGTCTGGGAGTAGAATCAATGCATGAAAATCCGCGTAGCAACTTATAATATCCACAAGGGCGTCTCCTCCGTGCGGGGCTTGCCCCGCGTGCATGCTTTAAAACAGGCGATCGCCCTGTTCCATGCCGATGTCGTCTTTTTGCAGGAAGTGCAAGGCAAGCATGACCGCAATGCGGCCCGCTATGGCGCCGAGAAAAACGGCCACAAGCATTGGCCGGAAGCGTCGCAGCACGAGTTCTTTGCCGGCGCCGAGCACCATTCCGCGTATGGCATGAATGCCGTGTACGATCACGGTCACCATGGCAACGCCTTGCTCAGCAAGTTCCCCATCGCCTCGCAAACCAACCACGACGTCTCCGACCATGCCTACGAGCAGCGCGGCATCCTGCATTGCGTGCTCAAGACGCCGCAGGCCGACGTGCACTGCTATGTCGTTCACCTGGGCCTGTTCGAGTCGGGACGGGGCCGCCAGACGCAGGCGCTGATCGACGCCGTGATGGAATCGGCGCCGGATGGCGAGCCCGTCATCATTGCCGGCGATTTCAACGACTGGCGCAACACGCTCAGCGACAAGCTGCGCAATGCGCTGGGCGTGGTCGAAGTATTCGACCAGCGCGCGTCGAACTCGGCCCTGGGCGACCTGGTGCGCACCCTGGCGCGGCGCCAGAGCAAGACCCCCACGCCCGTGCCGGCGCGCACCTTTCCCGCCGCCTTGCCGTGGTTCCGCCTGGACCGCATCTATGTGCGCGGTTTCCATGTGGAAGGCGCGCAAGTGATGCACGGCACCCTGTGGGCAAAACTGTCGGACCATGCACCGATCGTTGCCGCCTTGAAACTCGCGTAGACTGCCGGCATGCGTACAGTCAATTTCATCGCCCACAACGACATCAAGCTGCTGTATTGTGGCACCGATTACTTTCCTGCGCTGGTCCAGGCCATCGACGGTGCGCGCTCGGAAGTCTATTTCGAAACGTATATCTTTGCCGATGACGCGACGGGCACGCTGGTGCTCGACGCGCTCAAGCGTGCCGCCGCGCGCGGCGTGCTCGTGTGCATGATCACGGACTGGTTCGGCACGGGCAACCGCCGCGTCAATGCCATGCATGCGCAGCTGGAAGCGGCCGGCGTTCACCACCGCATCTTCAACCCGTGGTTCCGGCGCGGCATCACACGCACGCACCGCAAGATTTGCGTGGCCGATGGCGAGATCGCCCTCGTGGGCGGCATCAATATCAACGACGACATGTTTTGCGACTACGACCACAACATCAGCCTGGAAGCGCCGCGCTGGGATTTCGCTGTGCAAGTGAAGGGGCCGCTGGTCGACGCCATCCATGAAGAAGTGCAGGCGCAGTGGGCGCGATTGGGCAAGATGAATTTGGTGCGGCGTATCAAGCTGTACCGCAAGATGCGCGTCGTCAGCAAGGAGCTGGCGAAAAATCCCGTCGTGGCCGGCTTTGTCGTGCGCGACAACCTGCGCAACCGCCGCACCATCCAGCGCGCCTACCTGCAGGCGCTGGGCCAGGCGCGTAAAAGCGTGATGCTGGCCAACCCGTATTTCGCACCCGGACACAAGCTGCGCCACGCCCTGGCCCAGGCGGCCCAGCGGGGCGTCGACGTGGTGCTGTTGATCGGCGTGGGCGAGTTCCGCATGCAGGATGCCGTGGCGCACTCGTTTTATCCGAAACTGCTGGCCGCCGGGGTGAAAATCGTCGAATACCGCAAGACGCAATTGCACGCCAAGGTGGCCGTCGTCGACGACGACTGGGCGACGGTGGGCTCCAGCAATATTGACGCGCTGAGCCTGTTCCTGAACCAGGAAGCGAATGTGGTGATCAAGGACGTGGCCTTCGCGCAAAGCTTGCGCCAGCATATCGAGCAGGGCGTGGCCGACGGCATCGTCATTCACCAGGACGATTTCAAGCACATCGGCCGCTTCCGGCGCATCGGCTATGAAGCCGCGTTCCTCGCGTACCGGCTGGTGATGCGCATTTTTTCAGTAGGCAAGTACGCATGAGCGAGATGACAACGGTAAGGCTGGACAAATGGCTGTGGGCGGCGCGCTTCTTCAAGACGCGCTCGCTGGCCAGCGAAGCCGTCGACACGGGCAAGGTTAAAGTGGGCGGCGAGCGCGTGAAACCGGCGCGCAGCGTGCGCGTGGGCGACGAGCTGGCCATCGACAATGGCGCGGAGACGTGGGAAGTGGCTGTGCTGGGCCTGTCCGACAAGCGCGGCGCGGCGCCCGTGGCGCGCCTGCTGTATGCGGAAACGCCGGCCAGCATCGCCCGCCGCGAGCAGCTGGCCGAGGACCGCAAGCTGTTCCGCGAACCAGGCAGCACCATCAAGGGGCGGCCGACCAAGCGCGACCGCCGTCAATTGAGCAGGGCAGGCGACCTCGACTGAGGCGCGCTTGTACCCAGGCGGCAAGGGCGCGCGACGCTTTTGCCTGCCTGAAATCGCTACAAACACGCGGCCAAAAAATGCTGCGCCGCACCAATAGAACACCGGCTCTAAAGTTCCCGTTTGACTTTTACGTGGTACTGGATAATAGTACGAGCGTTCGGATTTTTTCGAGGCGTGCTTTTTTTACCCTCGCTTCCGTCCGCCAGATCGGCAACCTCACTTTGAGAACGGACCTCTTGAATACTTCAGTCAAATTCATGCGCAAGGGCGAACTGACCCGTGCAGCCATCCTCGACGTGGCGCTGGACTTGTCCAGCCGTGACGGCCTGGAAGGCCTGACCATCGGGCTGCTTGCGGACAAAATGAACATGAGCAAGTCGGGTGTGTTTGCCCACTTTGGCTCGCGCGAAGACTTGCAGATGGAAGTGCTGAAGCTCTACCACTATCGTTTTGAGCAAGAAGTCTTTTTCCCCAGTATGAAAGAACCACGCGGCATCCAGCGCCTGCAATCGATGTTTGCGCGCTGGGTCAAGCGGGTCAGCGTGGAAATCGCTTCCGGCTGCATCTATATCAGCGGTGCCGTCGAGTATGACGACCGTCCCGGTCCCATCCGCGAGGCCCTCGTGGCCATGGTGCGGGCCTGGCAGGGCGCGCTGCTGCGTTGTGTCGAGCAATCGATCGCCACGGGCGACCTGAAAGTGGACACGGACGCGCAGCAGCTGGTGTACGAGATGTATGGCCTGATCCTGGCCCTGCATCACGACGCGCGCTTCCTGCGCGTGCCGGGCAGCATCGAACGGGCGCAAGCGGGCTTTATCCGCCTGCTGGCGTCGTACCAGAATTCCGTCACAAGCAAATAAGCCGTCAGGCAGTATCCGCAACAACGCACACGCACTACAAGTACAACATTTTAGCTAATCGTCTTCAGGAGAAAATTATGGGTCAATACGTCGCGCCAATCCGGGATATGCAATTCGTTCTGCATGAGTTCCTGCAAGTGGAAGAAGAACTGAAGCAAATGCCGTCGTACGCCGACGTCGACGCCGACATCATCAACCAGGTGCTGGAAGAGGGCGGCAAATTTACCTCCGAAGTATTGTTCCCGCTGAACCACTCCGGCGACCGCGAAGGCTGCCACCATGACCCCGTCACGAAAAGCGTGACCACGCCGAAAGGCTTTAAAGAAGCCTACAAGCAGTACGTCGAAGGCGGCTGGGCGGCCTTGGCTTGCGATCCGGAATACGGCGGCCAGGGCTTGCCTGTCGTGCTGAACAATTCCTTCTATGAAATGCTGAACTCGTCGAACCAGGCCTGGTCCATGTACCCTGGCCTGTCGCACGGCGCCTACGAATGCCTGAAGGAACACGGCACCGACCACCAGAAGGAAGTCTACCTGCCGAAACTGGTGTCGGGCGAATGGACGGGCACCATGTGCCTGACCGAACCGCACTGCGGCACCGACCTGGGCCTGCTGCGCTCGAAAGCGCTGCCTGAGGCGGACGGTTCCTGGACCATCACCGGCAACAAGATCTTCATCTCGGCCGGCGAGCACGACATGGCGGAAAACATCCTGCACCTGGTGCTGGCCCGCGTGCCGGACGCGCCGGAAGGCTCGAAAGGCATCTCGCTGTTCCTGGTGCCGAAATTCCTGCCGAACGCGGATGGCACGGTCGGCGAGCGCAATCCGATCACCTGCGGCGCCATCGAAGAAAAAATGGGCATCCACGGCAATTCGACTTGCCAGATGAACCTGGACGGCGCGAAAGGCTGGATCATCGGCCAGCCGAACAAGGGTCTCAACGCCATGTTCGTCTTCATGAACGCGGCCCGCCTGGGCGTGGGCATGCAGTCGCTGGGCCTGACGGAAATCGCTTACCAGAACGCGCTGATCTACGCCAAGGACCGCACGCAAATGCGTTCGCTGTCCGGCATCAAGAACCCGGAACTGCCGGCCGACCGCATCATCGTGCACCCTGACGTGCGCCGCATGCTGCTGACGGGTAAAGCCTACGCCGAAGGCGCGCGCGCTTTCACCTCGTACGTGGCGCTGCAGATCGACCGCGAACTGCACCACCCCGACGCCGACGTGCGCAAGGAAGCGGCCGACGAAGTGGCGCTGCTGACCCCTGTCATCAAGGCCTTCATTACCGACAACGCCTGGATCGCCACCTCGGACGCGATGCAAGTGTTCGGCGGCCACGGCTACATCTCGGAATGGGGCATGGAGCAGTATGTGCGCGACGCGCGCATCAACATGATCTACGAAGGCACGAACACGATCCAGTCGCTGGACCTGCTGGGCCGCAAGATCCTCGGCGACAACGGCGCCAAGCTGCGCAAGTTCGGCGAAAAGATCAAGGCTTTCGTCGAAGACAACGGCACCGATGAAGCGATGAGCGAATTCGTCACGCCACTGGGCGACCTGGGCGACAAAGTCACCAAGCTGACCATGGAAATCGGCATGAAGGCCTTCCAGAATCCTGACGAAGTGGGCGCGGCATGCGTGCCTTACCTGCGCGTCGTCGGCCACATGATCTACAGCTACCTGTTCGCGCAGATGGCCAAGATCGCCCTCGAAAAAGAATCCAGCGGCGACAAGTTCTACACCGCCAAACTGGCTACCGCACGTTTCTACTTCGCCCGCTTGCAGCCTGAAACGGCAACCCTGATCCGTCAGGCGCGTTCCGGTTCGGCCAACCTGATGGCACTCGACGCAGACCTGTTCTAAGACTTGAGGAAAATATGACCAATTTCATCGTTAAAAAAGTAGCCGTCCTCGGCGCCGGCGTGATGGGCGCGCAGATCGCCGCCCATTGCATCAACGCGAAAGTGCCGGTCGTGCTGTTCGACCTGCCGGCGAAGGAAGGTCCAAAGAATGGCATCGTGCTGCGCGCCATCGAGAACCTGAAAAAGCTGTCGCCTGCCCCGCTGGGCAACAAGGACGACGCGGCGCTGATCCAGGTCGCCAACTACGAAGACAACCTGGACCTGCTGGCTGGTTGCGACCTGATCATCGAAGCCATCGCCGAGCGCATGGACTGGAAACACGACCTGTACCAGAAGGTGGCCCCGCACATCGGCCCGAACGCGATCTTCGCCTCGAACACCTCGGGCCTGTCGATCACCAAGCTGGCCGAAGGCTTCGATGCCGACCTGAAATCGCGCTACTGCGGCGTGCACTTCTTCAACCCGCCGCGCTATATGCACCTGGTCGAAATCATCCCGACCGAGTTCACCAAGCCTGAAATCAGCGACCAGCTGGAAGGCTTTTTGACCACCACCCTGGGCAAGGGCGTGGTTCGCGCCAAGGATACGCCGAACTTCATCGCCAACCGCGTGGGCGTGTTCGGCATCCTGGCCATCGTGCACGAAGCTGAAAAATTCGGCCTGTCCGTGGACGTCGTCGATGATTTGACGGGCGCCAAGCTGGGCCGCGCCAAGTCGGGCACTTTCCGCACGGCGGACGTGGTCGGCCTGGACACCATGGGCCATGTGATCAAGACCATGCAGGACTACCTGCCGAACGATCCGTTCGCCGCCGTCTACAAGACGCCGGAAGTGCTGGCCAAGCTGGTGGAAAAAGGCGCGCTGGGCCAGAAGAGCGGCGCAGGCTTCTACAAGAAGGTCGGCAAGGAAATTCAACGCCTGGACTTTGCCACCGGTGAATACGTGGCCGGCGGCGCCAAGGCTGCCGACATCATCGCCCGCATCCTGAAAGAAAAGGATCCGGTCAAGAAGATGAAGGCGCTGCGCGAATCGACGAACCCGCAAGGCCAGTTCCTGTGGGCGATCTTCCGCGACGCTTTCCACTACATCGCCATCCACCTCGACACCGTGGCCGACAATGCGCGCGACATCGACTTCGCCATGCGCTGGGGCTTCGGCTGGAACGTCGGTCCGTTTGAAACGTGGCAGGCATCGAACTGGCTGCAAGTGGCCAACTGGGTCAAGGAAGACATCGACGCCGGCCACGCGCTGTGCAATGCACCGTTGCCAGCCTGGGTCTTCGAAGGTCCGGTCGCTGAAAAAGGCGGCGTGCATACGCCGGAAGGTTCGTACTCCGCCGTGTCGAACAGCTTCGTGCCGCGTTCGACCCTGTCCGTATATGACCGCCAGCCATTCCGCGCGCCCGTCCTGGGCAGCGGCGCCATCGACGGCAAGACCGCCGGCACCACCGTCTTCGAAGACGAATCCGTGCGCGTCTGGCATACGGGCGACGATGTCCTGATCATCTCGTTCAAGACCAAGATGCACGTGATCGGCGAAGGCGTGATCAATGGCCTGAAACTGGCGCTGGCCGAAGCCGAGAAGAATTTCAAGGGCCTGGTGATCTGGCACGCCGACGCAGCCGAAGGCGGTGCCTTCTCGGCCGGCGCCGACCTGCAATCGGCACTGCCGGCGTTCATGCAAGGCGGCGTGAAAGCCGTCGATCCGATCATCGCCGAACTGCAGAACACCTTCATGTCGCTGAAATACGCGAACGTGCCGGTGATCGCCGCGGTCGCTGGCCTGGCGCTGGGCGGCGGTTGCGAACTGGCCCTGCACGCATCGAAGCGCGTGGCCTCGATCGAGTCGTACATCGGCCTGGTGGAAGTGGGCGTAGGCCTGATTCCTGCCGGCGGCGGCTTGAAGGAAGCGGCGCAGCGCGCCTACAAGGAAGCCAAGGGTAACGATATCCTGCAATTCCTGAAGACGGGCTTCACCAATGCGGCCACCGCCAACGTGTCGAAATCGGCGCTGGAAGCGAAGAAGATGGGCTACCTGAAGGAAGACGACGTCATCGTGTTCAACGCCTACGAGCTGCTGCACGTGGCCAAGGTCGAAGCGCGCGCGATGTTCGACGCGGGCTTCCGTCCAGCGCTCCCATCGCTGATCCAGGTCACGGGCCGTTACGGCTGGGGCACCATCAAGGCGCAGCTGGTCAATATGCGCGACGGCGGCTTTATTTCGGCGCACGATTTCAAGCTGGGCGAGATGATCGCCGAGATCGTATCGGGCGGCGACGTGGACCAGGGCAGCTTCGTCAGCGAACAGTGGCTGCTGGATATGGAACGCAAGGCATTCCTGGAGCTGTTGAACCATCCGAAAACCCAGGAACGGATCATGGGCATGATGCAAACCGGTAAGCCGGTACGCAACTAAGCCTGACGTCGATGGCGATCCTGTCCATTATTTTTAAAGTATTGCTGCGCGTGAGGCCAAGCATGGTGTATGACCGTATCAAACAACAGATGATGGACACCTTGCCCTTCGTGCGGCTGCTGGGGATCAGCATCGACGACATCGGCACCGGCACCTCGAAGGTGTCGATGCCGGAAGATCCAAAACTGAATAATCACCTGGGCACGCAGCATGCGGGCGCCTTGTTTACCCTGGCCGAAACGGCTTCCGGCGCGGCCATGGCTGGCGGCTTCGCCGAGCTGATACTGGGCTTGCGTCCGGTGGCCAAGGAGTCGCGCATCCAGTACCAGAAGGTGGCCCGGGGCGCGACGCGCGCCGAAGGCCGGGTACCGGGCGACCTGGCTGCCTTGAAGGCGCAGCTGGCGCAGGATGGCAAGGTGGCGTTTCCTGTGGAAGTCGATATTTTCGACTCCGAAGGCACGCTGGCGGCACAGGTGACGGTGGACTGGTATTTGTCGCAGAAGCGATAGGCCAGCATCCCGGACATTCGACAGAACACGAACCTCGTTCAACATCTTTGAAAGCATAAAATGAGCAAACAACTTCAAGACGCGTACATCGTCTCTGCAACCCGCACCCCGATCGGCAAGGCGCCGCGTGGCATGTTCAAGAACACCCGCCCGGACGACCTGCTGGTGCGCGTGCTGCAATCGGCCCTGGCGCAAGCGCCTGGCCTCGACCCTGCATTGATCACAGACGCCATCATCGGCTGCTCGTTCCCGGAAGCGGAGCAGGGCTTCAATATCGCGCGTAACTCGGTGCTGCTGGCCGGCTTGCCGAAAACCGTCGGCGGCGTCACCGTCAACCGTTATTGCGCTTCGGGCATCACGGCGATTGCCATGGCGGCCGACCGCATTCGCGTGGGCGAAGCCGACGTCATGATCGCCGGCGGCATCGAATCGATGTCGATGGTGCCGATGATGGGCCACCACCCATCGATGAACCTGGACATGTTCAGCGACGAGAACATCGGCATGGCTTACGGCATGGGCCTGACGGCCGAAAAAGTGGCGCAGCAATGGAAAGTGTCGCGCGAACAGCAGGACGCGTTCTCCGTTGAATCGCACCGCCGCGCCATCGCCGCGCAGCAAGCCGGCTTCTTCAAGGCCGAAACGACGCCAGTGGAAATCATCACGCGCACGCCGAACCTGGCCACCGGCCAGGTCGATGTAACGCGCCGCACCGTCGACACCGACGAAGGCGCGCGCGCCGATTCGTCGATGGAGTCGCTGGCCAAGCTGAAGCCTGTGTTCGCCGCCAAGGGTTCCGTCACGGCCGCCAACAGCTCGCAGATGTCCGACGGCGCCGGCGCGCTGTTGATCGTCAGCGAAAAAATCCTGCGCGAGCACAACCTGACCCCACTGGCGAAATTCTCGTCGTTCGCCGTGCGTGGCGTACCACCGGAAATCATGGGCATCGGTCCGAAATTCGCGATTCCCGCAGCCTGCGCCGCCGCCGGCATCACGCAAGACCAGCTGGACTGGATCGAGCTGAACGAAGCGTTTGCCGCGCAAGCCCTGGCCGTTATCGGCGACCTGGGCCTGGACCCATCGAAGGTCAACCCGATGGGCGGCGCGATCGCCCTGGGCCACCCGCTGGGCGCCACCGGCGCCATCCGCGCCGCCACCGTGATCCACGCACTGCAGCGCACCAAGCAGAAGTACGGCATGGTCACGATGTGCGTGGGTGCCGGCATGGGCGCGGCAGGAATTTTTGAACGCGTATAAGTTTGGCTGGCTAAAGCAATAAAACAGGGCGCTGCGGGATTACCCCGGCGCCCTTTATCTTTTTGGAGACGACATGGATATTTTGTGCAGCAAGAGCGAGGGCATTCTGACCCTGGAATTCAACCGCCTGGAACGCAAGAATGCGATCACGGGCGCCATGTACCAGACCCTGGCCGATGCGCTGGTGGCGGCCGAGACCGATGATGAAGTGCGCGCCATCCTGATCTGCGGCAAGCGCGAGATTTTCACGGCCGGCAACGACCTCGATGACTTCATGAAGACGGCGCGCCCGAAGGATGGCTCGCTCGACCATGACCGCCCCGTGTTCCAGTTCATGCGCGCCCTGTACGGCAGCAGCAAGCCCGTGGTGGCGGCTGTTTCCGGCCCGGCCATCGGCATCGGCACCACCTTGCTGATGCATTGCGACCTCGTCTACGCGGCCGACAATGCCAGCTTCTCGATGCCGTTCACGCAACTGGGCCTGTGCCCGGAGTTCGGCTCCAGCCTGCTGCTCACGCAACTGGCCGGCTACCCGCGCGCGGCGGAAAAGCTGATGCTGGGCGAAGCGTTCCCGGCCAGCGAAGCGCTGGAAATGGGCCTGGTCTCGAAAGTCGTGCCCCTGTACGACTTGATGACGTATGCGCAAGGCCAGGCGGCCAAGCTGGTAGCGTTGCCAGCCGCCTCGATCCGCGCTACCAAGCGCTTGATGAAGCAAAGCCGCATGGAGCCGATGAAGGCCGCCATCGCCGAGGAAAACAAACTGTTCAGCGCCATGCTGGGCGGCGCCGAAGCGAAGGAAGCGTTTACGGCCTTCTTTGAAAAGCGCAAGCCGGATTTCAAGAAGTTTGCCTAAGCTGACTGGCTGACTGCCGGGGTCAGCCCCCCGCGCCCGATAGCGCAAGCCTCTGCGTTAGCGGCCTTGAGGATCTGACCCCAGATTTTTCTTCTGGGCTTAATTCGAGCTAGACGACTGGTCTAATTGTGCTACAATGCCTCGCATGAAAGCTGAATACACCGATGTGCGCCAGCACATTATCGACCAGGGCAAGGCCATCATCACGCGCAAGGGTTTTGCCGGGGTGGGGCTGAACGAGATCCTGTCGGCCGCCGACGTGCCCAAGGGCTCGTTCTACCATTACTTCAAGTCCAAGGAGTTGTTTGGCGAGGCGATGCTGGAAGATTACGTCACCGGCTACCTGGACGAAATGGAGCGCGTGCTGGGCCGGCCCGGCCAGAGCGCGGCGCAGGCGCTGATGGCGTACTGGGCCAGCTGGACCAGCGAAAGCCTCGACGGCAGCGGTTGCGACTGCCGCTGCCTGGTGGTCAAGCTGAGCAGCGAAGTGGCCGACATGTCGGAGCCGATGCGCGTGGCGCTACTCGACGGCACCCACCGCATCATCGCAAGGCTGGCCCTAGCCATCGCGCGGGGCAGGGTGGACGATACGCTGCCAACGGTGGCCGACCCGGCCCAGATGGCCGCCACCTTATACCAGCTGTGGCTGGGCGCGGCCATGCTGACCAAGCTGCGGCGCGACGCCAGCGCCTTGCAAACAGCGTGGCGTGCGACCCTGGCCATGTTGCAGCTGCCGCCGGACCAGTAAGCGAGTGTCAAGTACGCGGATGACAGACGTCCGCGTTTTTTTGAATTGCGTTATAGACGACCAGTCTAATAATAAAGGAGCAGCAGCATGAAGAATTTTGAATTCCATAACCCGACGAAGATCGTGTTCGGCGCCGACACCGTCAGCAAATTGTCCGCCCTGGTGCCGCACGATGCGCGCGTGCTGATTTTGTACGGCGGCGCCAGCGCGGAAAAGACGGGCACCCTGGCCGAAGTGCGAGCTGCTCTTGCGCTGGGCCAGCGCAGCGTGCAGGAGTTTGGCGGCATCGAACCCAATCCCAGCTATGAAACCCTGATGCGCGCCGTCGCCCAAGTGCGCAGCGAGAAAGTTGACTTCCTGCTGGCCGTCGGTGGCGGCTCCGTGATCGATGGCACCAAGTTCGTTGCCGCAGCCGCCCTGTACGACGGCGAGCCGTGGGAAATCGCCGAGCGCGGTGGCGCCAATGTGCAGCGCGCCCTGCCGTTCGGCACGGTGCTGACCTTGCCAGCCACTGGGGCGGAAATGAACAGCGGCGGCGTGGTGACGAAAAAAGCCACGCATGACAAGCTGAGTTTTCGCAACCCGCTGCTGTACCCGCAGTTTTCCGTGCTCGATCCGAGCAAGACCTTCACCTTGCCGGCCACGCAGGTAGCCAATGGCCTGGTCGACGCCTTTGTCCACACCACGGAACAGTATCTGACCTATCCGGTGCAGGCGAAGGTGCAGGACCGCTTTGCCGAAGGCTTGCTGCAGACGCTCGTCGAGATCGCGCCGCAGGCGGTCGCTTCGCCCGACGATTACGCCACCCGCGCCAACCTGATGTGGACCGCCACCCTGGCCCTGAATGGCTTGATCGGCGCGGGCGTGCCGCAGGACTGGGCCACCCACATGATCGGCCACGAACTGACGGCCCTGTACGACATCGACCATGCACGCACCCTGGCCCTGGTGCTGCCGGCCCTGCTGGACGTACAGCGCGAGCAGAAACGCGGCAAATTGCTACAGTATGGTGAACGTGTCTGGAACATCACCAGCGGCAGCGACGACGAGCGCATCGATACCGCCATCGCCCGCACGCGCGCCTTCTTTGAAGGCCTGGGCATTCCGACGCGTTTGTCGGCCTATCAGCTGGGCCAGGAAGCGGTGGAAGCGGTACTGAAACAATTGGAAGCACATGGCATGACCTCCCTCGGCGAACACCGCGATATCGACCTCGCGCGCAGCCGCGGTATCCTCGAAGCAGCACTGTAACCCTGACATAAAGGACACAACATGAACATCCTGATGGTACTGACCTCGCACGACCAACTCGGTAATACCGGCAAGAAAACCGGTTTCTGGCTGGAAGAATTTGCCGCGCCCTACTATGCCTTGCAAGAAGCGGGCGCCAAGCTGACCGTGGTCTCGCCCAACGGCGGCCAGCCGCCGCTGGACCCGAAAAGCGACGAGCCGGATTCGCAAACGGACGCCACGCGCCGCTTCAAGCAGGACGCCGATGCGCAAGCCGTGCTGGCCAACACGGGCAAGCTGGCCGACGTGAAGGCGGGGGACTTCGATGCCGTGTTTTACCCGGGCGGCCATGGCCCGCTGTGGGACCTGGCCGAAGACCCGCACTCGATCGCGCTGATCGAGCAGATGATCGCCGCCGGCAAGCCCGTCGCCGCCGTCTGCCACGCGCCCGGCGTGCTGCGCCACGTAAAGGCAGCTGACGGCACGCCGCTGGTGCGCGGCAAGCAGGTGACGGGCTTTACGAATACCGAGGAAGACGCCGTCGGCTTGACGGCCATCGTGCCTTTCCTTGTCGAGGACATGCTCAAGCAAAACGGCGGCGTCTACTCGAAACTGGGCGACTGGCAGCCGTACGCCGTCACCGATGGCTTGCTGGTCACGGGCCAGAATCCGGCGTCGTCGGAAGCGGCCGCGCAGGCGCTGCTCAAGCTGCTGGGCTGATACCCGGGTAGTGCGTTCGGCCGCTCGTCGTCACACCGTAGTGCGTCCGGCGGCCATGCCCGCCAGGATCAGGCCGACCGAGGCGTGCCAGGTGATTTCGCTGGCCGGCCTGCCCGCCAGCGCATAGCCGTGAAGGAAATCGACGAGCGCGTCGCGCCCGCGCAGCCGGGTTTTCTTGTTCAGCGCGAGGCCATCGACGGCCAATTCGAACAGCGCCGTAAATCGCTCGGCCACGTCGGCTTGCTCCACCAGCCCGCGCGCCATCAGGCGCACGAAATACGGCGTGGCGCTGACCAGTTCCAGGTACAGCGCGCACAGCGCGAGCACACGCCGCTGCGGCCCCTGGCGTTGCGTAAATGGCGGCTGCTGCGGGTCGAGCGCGGCAAAACGCTGCGCCATCAAGGCCAGCAGCAATTCCTCTTTTCCCGCGTAGTAGTGATACAGGGCCATGGCATCGACGCCCAGGCTGTGCGCCAGCGCGCGCATGGAAAACGCGTCACCTTTTTCTTCCAGCAGGGCCAGGGCAGCCTGCAGAATGCTGGCGTTGTCCAACGCGGGCTTGGTGCGGTGCGGACGCCCGGCGCGGCGCACGGGAGATTCCGTGGCTTGAAGTTTTTGGGTTTTCATGGGCATAATTCTACACTGTAGAATTAAATCAAGGAGCACCCATGCAAAAACCTTTCGTCAGCGTTTTTCTCGGCATCAGCCTCGATGGCTGCATCGCGGGAGAAAACGGCGACCTGTCCTGGCTGGCCGAACTGGCGCCCGACTCGCCCGATACCACCGGCTACACGGCATTGATGGAGCAGGTCGATACCTTGCTGATCGGCCGCACCACGTATGACGCCGTGCTGGGGTTCGAACCGTGGCCATATGCGGGCAAGCGCGTGGAGGTATTGAGCCACCGCGGCTTCGCGCCGCGCCATGGCGAACAGCGCCGCGAAGGCAGCGTGCGGGACGTGCTGGCGGCGCTGGCGGGGGAGGGTTGCCGCCACGTGTATCTCGATGGCGGCGCCGTTATCCGCGCCGGTTTGCGCGAAGGCGTCATCGACAGCCTGACCTTGTCCGTGCTGCCCGTGGTGCTGGGTAAGGGCGTGCGCCTGTTCGAGGACGACTTGCCGCGCAGCGACTGGCGCCTGGATGGCACGCGCCAGCTGCCCAGCGGCGTGGTGCAGCTGCGCTATCGGAAAAATTAGCCCGCGCTGGCGATATCGACGATAAAGCCGGGATCGTAGCGTTCATTTTCCGGCGTGCCGTCGGGGCGCTTGTAGCCACAGGGGTTGCACACGACGCGGCACTCGCCTATCTGGTAGTCGAGCGAGGCGTGCATGTGGCCATGCACCCACAGGTCCGCCTGCGCCACCAGTTCATCGAGCTGCGAGGCGAACGCGGGCGAGCCCAGGTTGGCCGCGTATTGCTCTTCCACCGACAGCATCGATGGCGCCATGTGCGTGATGACGACGGTCTTGCCAGCGAACGGTTGCGCCAGTTGCTCGGCTAGCCAGGTCTTGTGCTGCGCGTGCAGCAGCGCTGTGTCAGTGGCGCACAGCAGGCGCGGCGTATCGCCGCCCGTGCTGATGCGCTTGTAGTCGGGCATGTAGGCTTGCGCCGCGCTCAAGGCTTCGTCCCGGCGCTCGGCGCCGAACAGCAGGAAATCCGTCCACAGCGTGACGCCGAGGAAGTGCACGCCGTCGAGCGTCACGGCGTCGCCGTCGAGCAGGCGGATGTTCGCGCCCTGCGCGTTCGCGCTGGCGCAGGCGTCGCGCACGGCGTCCTGCATGTGTTCCAGTTGGTGGCCATAGCCCTCGTGATTGCCGTGCACGTACAGCACGGGCAGGGCGCCGAAGGTCCGCGCGGCCCAGGCGATGGCGTTGCTGCCCGTGTCGATGTCGCCGGCCAGGATCACCACGTCGGGTCGGCAGGCGGCAAGGTCGATGGCGGGGGTGTCGTCACCCCAGACTTCCAGGTGCAGGTCGGACAGGATCAGCAGACGCATGGCGATAGGGGAGCAGTGACTGGGCCTCCATCGTAGCGCAAGTCGCCGCGTCCGTCTGCTTGACCGCGCGAGGGTAGCGACGTTACCCTGTAGCATCGATTACCGCACACTCATTACTGGAGCCGCATGCCGCCTTTCTTCCTTCCCAAGACCTTGCTCAGCATCGCGCTGGCCACCATGGCGCTGCCGTTTGCCGCACATGCGGAAACGCCCGCCATCGATCCCTTGACGCAGCCGATTGCTTCGCTCTATGCGGCGCAGTGGAACCGCCCGCAGCAGCCGGCGCGCATCCATGGCGACACGTATTATGTGGGCGTGGGTGGCCTGAGCGTGGTGCTGATCGATACGCGCGAGGGATTGATCCTCATCGATGGCGCGTTGCCGCAATCGGTGGCCGCCATCAAGGAGCATATCCTCGAGCTGGGTTTTCGCCTGGAAGACATCAAGTTCATCCTGAATACGGAAGCGCATTTCGACCATTCGGGCGGCATCGCCGCCTTGGCCCGCGACAGCGGCGCGCAAGTGGTCGCCAGCCCGCTCGGTGCGCAGGCGCTGCGCGCGGGCTCGGTGCTCGCCATGGATCCGCAAGCGGGTGAAATCGACCCCATGCCGGCCGTGGAGAATGTGCGCGAAATCGCCGATGGCGAAACCCTGCAGCTGGGCGAGGTGACCGTCACGGCGCGCTACACGCCTGGTCATACGCCGGGCAGCACCAGCTGGACCTGGGTCTCGTGCGAGGATGCGGAGCGTCAGGACTGCCTGAACGTGGTGTTCGGCGCCAGCCTCACGCCGGTGGCGGCCGATGATTTTCACTACCTGGGCGATGAGCGCCATGCGGACCTGACGCCGGCCTTCCGCCAGGTCATGCACGACTTCGCCAAACTGCCGTGCGACATCCTGATCTCGGCTCACCCCGACCATTCCGGCGGCGACCGCAAGCTGACGCAACTGCTGGAGGGCGTCACGCCGAATCCCTTCATCGATACGCAGGCGTGCAGCAGCTACGCGGCCAAAAATGAAGCGAAGCTCGATGCGCGCATCGCCAAGGAAAAAGCGGCTGCGACAAAATAACAACGTTGGCGCGTTCGCCATGAAAAGCGGTTGACGCACTGCAGCATCCGGTGCAGAATCATCGTCCGCAGTGCAGATTAATCCAACAAAAGAAAGGATACCCATGTTCGAGCAGGCTGGCAGCAAGTCGTACCTCCACTAGCCCCGCGCATGACGCTCGGGGCCATCGGCATCTTGCCGATCCCGAGCCGGTGTCCTTGAAAACCCCGGTGAGGAAACTCGCCGGGGTTTTTTGGTTTACCAGGACCCCGGCATAACGCAGACATCAGGAACACCGTTATGCCCATTCATCAGACACTGCGCGGCGCCCATGTGCCCGTGCATATTTTTACCGACGATATCGACGCGCAGGCATTGCGCCAGCTGCACAATATCGCCAGCCTGCCCATCGTCCATCCATATGTGGCGGCCATGCCCGACGTGCATGCCGGCATCGGCGCCACCGTCGGCAGCGTGATCCCCACGCGCGGCGCCATCATTCCGGCCGCCGTGGGCGTGGACATCGGCTGCGGCATGAACGCCGTGCGCACCACCCTGACGGCCAGCGACTTGCCCGACAATCTGGCGCGCCTGCGCAGCGCCATCGAAGCGGACGTGCCCGTCGGTTTCGAGCAGCACGACTGGAGCCGCGTACAGGGTTCGCGCCATGCACGCGCCGCGCGCCCCCTTGCCGGCCGCCTGGAGCACATCGTCGAGCGCCACCGCGGCATCGCCAAGATGCTGCGCCAGTTCGAACGCACGTGGATATGCCAGGCCGGCACCCTCGGCGGCGGCAACCATTTCATCGAGATCTGCCTCGACGAGGAACAGCGCGTGTGGATCATGCTGCATTCGGGCTCGCGCGGCATCGGCAACGCCATCGGCCGATACTTCATCGCCGCCGCGCAGAAGGATATGCGGCGCCACCAGCTGCAGTTGCCGGACGCGGACCTGGCCTATCTGAGTGCAGGCTCCACGGTGTTCGACGACTATGTGGAAGCGGTGGACTGGGCGCAGGATTACGCTCTGCTCAACCGCAGCGAAATGATGCGCCGCGTGCTCGACGTGCTGGCGAA
The DNA here is from genome assembly GCF_051380835.1 of Janthinobacterium aestuarii. Classification (NCBI taxonomy): domain Bacteria; kingdom Pseudomonadati; phylum Pseudomonadota; class Betaproteobacteria; order Burkholderiales; family Oxalobacteraceae; genus Janthinobacterium; species Janthinobacterium aestuarii. Next base: position 151,846 of record NZ_JBNYXU010000008.1, on the reverse strand, counting down.
GTTTGCGCCGCCGTTCCAGCTCGACGGAGAGGCCATCAACTGCCACCACAACTACATCGCGCGCGAAACGCATGGCAATGCCGACTTGTACGTGACGCGCAAGGGCGCCATTTCGGCGCGGCAGGGGGAGCTGGGCATCATCCCCGGCAGCATGGGCGCGCGCAGCTTCATCGTGCGCGGCAAGGGCAATCCGGAGTCGTTGTGTTCCTGCTCGCACGGAGCGGGGCGCAGCATGAGCCGCAGCGAGGCGAAGCGCCGCTACGACCGCTTCGATCTGGCTGAGCAGACTGCCGGTATCGAATGCCGCAAGGATGGCGGCGTGGTCGACGAGATTCCGGCCGCCTATAAAAATATCGATGCCGTGATGGCGCACCAGAGCGACTTGGTGGAGGTGGTGCATACCTTGCGCCAGGTCGTCTGCATCAAGGGTTGAAAGGAGAGCATATGAAAATCAAAGTGAAAGCCACGTCCAAGCCGCGCAACCCGCTGGTGGCGGCAGCGAAACTGCGCGGCGGCGCCGGCGCGCACCAGTCGGAGGCGTCGCCGCGCGCGGCGCGCCGGGCCGGCAAGCACCGCCTGCAGCAAATGCTGGCGGGCCGCCTCAAAGCTGACGATTAGCGGACCGGCAGTTCGACGATGAAGTTCGGATCAAAATCGGGATTTTGCGGCGTGCCGCTGCGCGTCCTGTAGCCGCACGGGTTCGATACGACGCGGCAGTGGCCGATGCGGTAGTCGCGCGAGATGTGGAGATGGCCATGCACCCACAGGTCCGCCTGCGCGGCCAGGTCGTCCAGGCGCGAAGCGTAGGCAGGCGAACATCCCTCGCTGCCGTAGGCATCGTCGACCGACAGCAGCGACGGCGCCATGTGGCTGATGACGACAGTGCGTCCGTCGAACGGCTGCGCCAGTTCGCGCGCCAGCCACGCTTTTTGCTGTGCGTGGAACATGGCCGTGTCGGCAGCGCGCAGCTTGCGAAAGCCCATGCCGGCCAGACGGATGCGCTTGTAATCGTTCATGACGGCTTCCGCGTCGCGCATGGCCGCTTGCCGCGTGTCGTCGCCCAGCAGACGGAAATCCGTCCACAGGGTGGCGCCCAGGAAGCGCACTTGTTTGCCAGCCTGGTCGGCGATGACGTGGGTGCCGGCATCGAGAAAATGCACGTTGGGCGTGGCGGCGCAGGCCGCGCGCAGCTCCTGGCGCACCTTGTCCAGATGGTGGCCGTAGCCTTCGTGGTTGCCATGTACGTACAGCACGGGCAGGCCCGCGAATGCGCTGGCGGCCCAGGCGACGGCGCGGGTGCCCGTGTCGATGTCGCCGGCCAGGATGACGGCGTCGGGGCAGCTGAGCGCGAGGTCGCCCTGCGGCGCTTCATCGCGCCATAGCTCGTGGTGCAGGTCCGACAAAATCAATAAACGCATGCGGTATCCAGGTGATGGGAGGGTACGCCATCGTACCTGAAAACCCTCATTCTTCCGGCAGTGCGGCGAAGCTGTGCGCCAGGTAGTCGATCAGTGCGCGCACGGCCGGCAGCAGGCCGCGCCGCGAGGGAAACACGGCGTGGATGATTTCGCGCTGCGGCCGCCATTGCTCCATCAACTGCAGCAGGCTGCCATTGGCCACCTGCTCGGTGATCATCATGGTCGGCAGCTGCACCACGCCCACGCCGGCCACGGCCGCGTCGCGCAGGGTCAGCATGTCGCCCGTGACGAAGCGCGGCGTATGGCGCAGCTGGGCGCGCGCCCCATTGGGGCCATGCAAATCCCACTGGTAGTGCTGTTGCGGCATGCCCAGGGCCAGGCTGGGCCAGTCGGCCAGGTCGGCCGGCGCCTTCGGCAGCGGTGCACCGGCGAACAGCAAGGGGCTGCCCACCATGCACTGGCCCCGTTCGGCCAGCACGCGCAGCACCAGGTCGCTGTCGGGCAGCGGCGGCGGACGCACGCGGATGGCCACGTCGATGCCCTCGGCCACCAGGTCGACGCGTCGGTTGCTCGCTTCCAATAACAGAGTCACCTGCGGATGCGCGCGCATGAAACCGGCCAGCATGGGCGCGACCAGCGATTGCAGCAGGGCGATGGGGCAGGACAGGCGCACCGTGCCGCGCGGCGCGGCGCGCGTCAGTTCGATCGCTTCCTGCGCCGCCTCCGCTTCCACCAGCATCGCCTTGCAATGCTCGTAAAACGTCTGTCCCACGTCGGTGACGGAAAAATGCCGCGTCGTCCGCTGCAGCAGGCGTGCGCCCAGGCGCTCTTCCAGCAGCGCGATGCGCCGGCTCAGTTTGGATTTCGGTATGCCCAGCGCGCGCCCGGCCGGCGCAAAGCCGCCATGGTCGCCCACCTGCACAAAGTAGTACAAATCGTTCAGGTCCTGCATGCCGCCTCCTTGGTCGTTCTATTTTTGGAACGCTGATGGCCTATTTTACCGTCTACCCGCTTCATCGTTGCAAGCGTATTCTGTCTCCAGCGTAATGCAAACCTCAACAGGAGATCGAGATGAACAAAGTCACAGGTATCTACAGCGCACCGCGCCAGCACTGGGTAGGCGATGGTTTCCCCGTGCGCTCGATGTTTTCGTATAACGGCCATGGCAAGCAGCTGAGCCCGTTCCTGCTGCTCGACTATGCCGGCCCCGCCGAATTTGCACCCGGCAGCCGTCCGCCCGGCGTCGGCTCGCACCCGCACCGCGGCTTTGAAACGGTGACCATCGTCTACAAGGGCGAAGTGGCGCACCGCGATTCGACGGGCCAGGGCGGCGTGATCGGCCCCGGCGACGTGCAGTGGATGACGGCCGGCGCCGGCATCCTGCATGAAGAGTTTCACTCGCCTGCCTTCACGCAGTCGGGCGGCACCCTGGAAATGGTGCAGCTGTGGGTGAACCTGCCGGCGAAAAACAAGATGACGGCGCCCGGCTACCAGGCCATTACCAGCGACACGATACCCACGCTGGCGCTGCCCGACGATGCAGGTTCCGTGCGCGTGATCGCCGGCGATTTCGCTGGCCAGCATGGCCCGGCCCGCACGTTCTCGCCGATGCAGGTGTGGGATGTGCGCCTGGGGCAGGGCAAGCTGACGGAACTGCCCGTGACCCGCGGCTGGAGCACGGCGCTGATCGTCCTGCATGGCACGGTGCTGGTCAACGGCGAGAGCGTGGTGCGCGAAGCGCAGATGGCGCTGTTCGAGCGCGACGGCGACAGCATCACCGTCGAGGCGAACAACGATGCCGTGGTGCTGCTGCTCAGTGGCGAGCCGATCGATGAGCCCATCGTCGGCCATGGCCCCTTCGTCATGAACACCGAAGCGGAAATCGCGCAGGCGTTCGAGGATTTCAACAGCGGCCGCTTCGCCCGCATCGCGAAGTAATTTGTGCAGTGAATTTGTGTAGTACCCGTGCCGCATCCCGCGGCACGGTTTTTCAGGAGACCACCATGAGCACCCCCGCCAACTTCCAAGGTTTGCCACCCATGATCGATCCCGACGACGCCGTCATGCTGTTGATCGACCACCAGAGCGGCTTGTTCCAGCTGGTGCGCGACATCGAGCAGCACGTGCTGCGCGGCCACGTCACGGCGCTGGCCAAGCTGTCGCGCCTGGCCAAGATGCCGACGTTGACCACCGCGTCCGTGCCCGACGGCCCGAACGGCCCCTTGATCCCGGAAATCCACCATTTCAACCCGGAAGCCGTCTACATCCCGCGCACGGGCCAGATCAATGCCTGGGACAATCCGGCCTGGGTCGATGCCATCGAGAAGACGGGCCGCAAGACCCTGCTGATCGCCGGCACGCTCACCAGCGTGTGCATGGCTTTTCCCACCATCAGCGCGCTGGCGGCCGGCTACAAGGTGTTTGCCATCATCGACGCCTCGGGCAACTGGTCGAAGATGGCCACCGACATCACCATGGCGCGCGTGACGCAGGCGGGCGCCGTGCCGATCGACACGTATGCCGTGCTGGCTGAAGTGATGAGCACCTGGAACCGCGCCGACGCGATGGAATTCGCCGCCATCATGACCGACCACATCGTGCCGCCATACCGCGCCCTGATCGAAAGCTATGACAAGGCGCAGGGCGTGCAAAAGAATGGCCGCGAAACGAAGCTGGAAATCCTCGAGGCGGCATCGAAGGGCTGACCGCCGCTACGGCGTTCATAATTGCTGCGTATCGCCACCAGCACGCCGCGCTGCTCCAGGCGCGTGATGGCGGCGTTCAGGCGCGCCAGGTCGGCGGGACCCGCGTCGAGCATGAGGATGCCTTGCCGGAAGCCGCCGAAGGTATTCAGGCGGCCGTCTTTTTCCAGGGCCGGACGGGCCGCCGCATGGTCTGCCCCATACCAGCCCACCTTGGGCGCCAGCAGGGTGGACTTGCCGCGCGCGAGCTGCGCGAAGCTGGTGACCTGGCGGGTTGCGGATATCAAATGGGCTATAGTGGCGGCGTGTCTTCACCCAAAGGAAATCCGCTTGACTCCCCCGCTCGAGATTGCCGCCAATGTCTTGATGACTGTTTCCATCGTCCTGGCTGGCCGTAACAACATTCATTCCTGGTGGATCGGCATCGTTGGCTGCGTGCTGTTTGCCGTGCTGTTTTTCCAGGTTAACCTGTATGCCGACGTGATGCTGCAGCTGTTTTTCATCGTCACCTGCGTCATCGGCTGGCTGCAATGGCGGCGCGGCGCCGGCGGCCAGCCCTTGCCGATCACGCGCACGGGCTGGCGCAGCCTGGCCTGGATAGTCCCGGCCGGCATCGCTTCCGTGGCGATCTACGGCATGTTGCTGCACCGCTTCACGAATGCCTACGCGCCGTTCATCGATTCGGCGGTGTTGGTATTTAGCATCATCGCGCAATTTCTGCTGATGAGCCGGCGCATCGAGACGTGGGCCTTTTGGCTGCTGGTCAACACGGTGGCCGTGCCGCTTTACTACAGCCGTGGCCTGCACCTGACGGCCGTGCTGTATGCGGCCTACTGGGTCAACGCCGTCATTTCCTGGTACTGGTGGAGCGTGCAGGCACGCCGCGCGGCGGCCGCACCGCCGGCGATGGCCGACGCGTGATATTGCCAAAAACCAAGTCCTTAGATCCAAATCGTATATACATTCAATTTTTAATTCGTTCACCCCATAAAGACACCGGGATATAGTGGCCTTTCCCCGCTTACCGGTGTCTTTTATGTTGCGTTTTACCCTTTCTGCCTGTTTTTACGCCGCCCGGCACCAGCTGACCATGCAATGCATGGCGCAGTGGATGCCGATGCGTGCTCGTCCACGCATCCTCTAAGAACGCCTATCAAAATCTGCTGCGCGTCGTAATTTGCGGCCTGCGATGCTCACTGTACCTTCGTACAGTTGCGCTTCTCGATCGCAACTTACTTCCGCTCGCTACGGTTTTGTTAGGCGTTGTAAGTCACCCATACATTTCGTTGTCGTTTGCCCGCTGACCACCCGGTCCGCGTGCCCCTGCTCGGCCTTTTTTATCTGAAAAAGGCTGCAATCCCAATAAGAGGAAACCATGTTCAAACCACTCGCCATCAGTCTTGCCATCGCCGCCGCCTTTCCCGCCGTCTCCACCATCGCCCATGCCGAGGACGACATGCTGCGCGTCAACGTCACCGGATCGAATATCCGCGTCAGCGAAAAGGAGGGCGCCAGCGCCGTGCAGGTCATCACGGCCAAGGAATTGAAAGCCAGCGGCAAGACCAGCGTGTCGGACGTGCTGCGCGCCATCTCGGCCAACAGCGGCAACAGCTACAACGAACAATATACGGGCAGTTTCTCGGCCGGCACCTCGGGCCTGTCGCTGCGCGGCATCGGCCAGAAAAATACCCTGATCCTGGTGAACGGCAAGCGCGTGGCCAGCTATGCGACGGCGCAAAACCTGCAGGAAACCTTTGTCGATCTGAACAGCCTGCCGATGGCGGCCGTGCAGCGCATCGAGGTACTCAAGGATGGCGCCTCGTCGATCTACGGTTCCGATGCCGTGGCCGGCGTTGTCAACATCATCCTGTACAAGGAGTTTACGGGCACGGACATCACGGCGCAGTGGGGCGGCTCGACCGAAGGCACGGGCCAGCATGAAAAGAGCGCGGCGCTGCAGACGGGGTTCGGCAAGCTCGAGGAAGACGGCTACAGCCTGGTCTTCTCGATCGACGCGCAGCAGCGCGACAAGCTGCAGCAAAGCGACGTGGCGTGGATGCGCGATGCGGACTTCCGCAATCAGCAGCGTGGCGCGCTGGGCTGGGTAGCCACCAATTATGCGGGCAGCGATCCGACGCGGACCCTGGGCGGCGTGCGCGCACCGCTGCAGCTGGTCAATTATGGCGACATCACCCCCGGCAAGACGGGGCAAGTGCTCGCGTATAACCCGTCGCCGTATAAAACCCTGATCCCCGGCATCGAGCGCGTGCACACGGCCGCGCGCGCCACCTTCAAACTGAACGCAGACACGGAAGCGTACGTCGACTTGCTGCACAGTTATTCGCGCGCCGATCAGACCTTCAGCGCGCCGCTCACCGTCAACAATGCCACGCGCGTGTGGAACAACGCCACCCAGGCGCTCGACACCATTCCCGTCGTGCTGCCGATCGGCCACCCGAACAATCCGGGCACCACGCCCCTGCCGTTCACGGCCACCCTGTTCGACCTGGGACCGAGGCTGAAGCAGGACAAGGTCACCTTCTACCGCGCGCTGGCGGGCATCAAAGGCACGCTGGCGGGCTGGGACTGGGATGCGGCCGTGGGCCACTCGAGCAGCAAGCTGGAAGAAACCGTGCAGAACTTCGTCAACCGCTACGAATTCCAGAAGGTGCTGGCCGACGGCAGCTATAACTTCTTCGACCAGTCGCAAAACAGCGAAGCCGTGCGCAACCGTCTGCGCCTGTCGACCCTGCGTCCGGCCGAGTCGACTCTCGACACCGTCGATTTTTCGGCCGCGAAAGACCTGTGGCAATTGCCTGCCGGTCCGCTGGGCTTTGCCGCCGGCGCGCAGTGGCGCCGCGAAAAGATGGATTCGCAAACCTCGACGGCCGTGCTGTCGGGCACGGAGCTGCGTCCGGCCATCAACATCATCAACGGTTCGCGCAGCGTGTCGGCCCTGTTTGCCGAATTCAACGTGCCCGTCGTAAAAGACCTGTCCGTCAACCTGGCGGGCCGCGCCGACCATTACAGCGATTTCGGCAATGCGTTTTCGCCGAAAGCCAGCGCGCGCTACCAGGCGGCACCGTGGCTGCTGGTGCGCGGTACCGTGTCGCGCGGCTTCCGCGCGCCGTCGCTGCCGGAAATCACCGACAGCACGGCCGTCAGCTATACCGGCGTGATCGATCCGCGCGACCCGATTACGCCCACGCAGTCGCGCGGCGTGACGGTGATGACCATCGCCAATCCGAAGCTGCGCCCCGAGCGGTCGAATAACCTGAACCTGGGCGTGGTGGTATCGCCGACCAGCAGTTCGAGCATCGGCCTCGATTATTACCGCATCAAGCAGGATGGCGTGATCGGCACGGAAAGCGCCACCACCACTCTCGCCAACGAAGCGTCGGCGCCGCAGAAGATCACGCGCGATGCCGATGGCCGCATCACGACCCTGTACCGCCAGTACCGCAACCAGGGGCAGCGCGAAGTGTCCGGTATCGACCTCGACCTGCGCCAGCGCTTCGTCGACAAGGACTGGGGCAAGCTGACCCTGGCCGGCCAGTTGAGCCGCGTGCTGCGCTTTGCCGAACCGCTGTCCGACGGCGCGCCGCTCACCGATGGCGCCGGCACCAATTATTTCGGTTCGATTCCGAAATGGCGCGGCGTCACCTCGGCCACGTGGGAGCAGGGCAAGTGGTCGTCCACGCTCACCTGGAACTACGTGGGCAGCTATGCGCAAAACACGCATCTTGATGAATCCGTGGCCGCCTTCAGCACGTTTGACGTGACCACCAGCTGGCAAGTCACGCCAGCGGCGAACGTCACCTTCATCGTGCAAAACCTGGCCAACAAGCGCGCGCCGTGGGATTACTCTGCCTCGGGCTTCGACTATACGCAAGCCGACCCGCGCGGACGTTTCGCCTCGCTCAAGCTGAACTACAAGTTCTAACCGGCCGTTGCCTGCCGCTGCCCCGTCTGCTCCTGCAGGCGCTGGCGGTAGGCGCTGGGCGTGACGCCCATGCGTTCGCGGAAGGCCGTGGCGAAGTTGCCTGCGTTGTGAAAGCCGATCAGCAGGGCGATATCCTGCACGTCGATCTCGGTCTGCTGCAGCAGTTCCACGCCGCGGGCGATGCGCGCTTCGCGGATGAAGGCGAAGACCGTCATGCCCGTCTGCTCGCGGAACATCAGGGTTAGCTTTTCGCGGTAGGTGCCCACGCTGCGGGCGATTTCGGACAGGTTCGGCAGGCTGCCCAGGTTGTCGAGGATCAGTTGTTTGACGGCGTTGACGAACACGAGGTCCGGATGCTGCAGCTTGTCGCTGATCGGTGTCGTTGCTGGCAAGGTACTGTTGCTTTTACGCATCAAACCCAGGTGGATATGGATGCGCGCGGCCAGTTCTGCCGGCGTGAACGGCTTTGAAATGTAGTCGACGCCGCCCACCTGCAAGCCCATGATGCGCTCCTTGGCGGCATCGGCGCCGCTGAGAAAGATCACGGGTATCTGTTCCGTTTCGGGATTGGCCTTGAGCAAACGGCACGCCGTGTAGCCATCCATTTCAGGCATGCGCACGTCGAGCAGGATCAGGTCGGGATGCGTGGCCAGTGCCAGCTGGTAGCCCTGGTAGCCATTGAAAGCGATGCTGAATCGATAGGGCTGCTCGCTGAGCAGTTCCATCAGCATGCGCTGCTCGAACGCGGAATCATCCACGATCAAGATGTTCTTTCTGATGGTTTCGCTGGTCAATGGCATGGCATGGAAGACTTAACCAAATAGCAAGTTGTTGCTTATTATGCCCTGCTTTTTCTTTTTTTTCTGCTTTTCTCGTGTTTCAAAAGATGTTTCTCCGCCAGAAGAAGCGAGGATTTCCCAGATCGCCAATACTTCGCTCATGCATTGATTTTAAGCAATGTGGATTGCCAAAAAATCTGTTTTGCCAATGCCGCAAAAAATGCCGGAGTCCCCGGGTTCCTGACTCTTGGCACAAGTATTTTGTCGTCCTGGTTTGCGTGCCCGAGAAAACGCCGGCAATACCGTGACTATCCTCGATGCCCTTCATATTGGTGGGCTCATTAATGATGTTCCATCATCAGGAGGTATCATGTTGCGAGTTATTTTTCCCCGCCTTGTCGTTGCCGCCAGCGTGGCTGTTGCCGCCACGGCGCTCCTGCCGCGTGGCGCCGACGCCGCCGTGTATTTGAATGGCAGCGCCACCACCACCTTTGACGTTACCCTGAAAATCATCGCCAATTGCACCATCGCGGCGGCCAATCTCGACTTTGGCCAAAGTCAGGGTGTACTGGCTACTGCCGTGAACGTCAATACGACCGTGAACGTCACCTGCACCAACACCACGCTGTATAACGTGGGCTTGACGGCCGGCTCGGGCAGCGGCTCGAGCGGCACCACGCGCTACATGAGCGGCACGGGCGGCAATACGGGTACGGTGCAATTCAATCTGTACCAGGCGGCCGGCAGCACCTTGTGGGGCGATACCCAAGGCACGGATACCGTCGGCGGCACCGGCAACGGCTCATCGCAGCCGATCACGGTGTACGGCAATATTCCGCCGCAGGCGACGCCGGCGCCCGATACCTACAAGTCGACTATCACGGCCACCGTTTACTTTTAAGCCAGGCGCCGCGTGAAGGCCGCTGCTGTTTCCCTGATGAAAAGCGTGCTGGCGCTGCTGGCCTGCTGCGCCGCTGGCGTTCAGGGCGCCAATCTGCAGATTTCGCCGGTGACGCTCAATTTGCGCGCCCCACAGAATGCAGCGGGCATCAATTTGCAAAACCTCGGCGACCAGCCCATCTATGGACAGGTGCGGGTGTTCGCCTGGGAGCAGCGCGATGGCGAGGAAACCTTGGCGCCGACGCAGGAACTGGTGGCCAGTCCGCCGATCGTGGAAATCGCCGCCAACAGCCGGCAGACCATCCGCCTCGTGCGTGCCCAGGCTGGCCCCGTGGCGCAGGAAAAGACGTATCGCGTGCTCATCGATGAAGTCAGCCGCGAAGATGGGGCGGGCCGCAGCGGCATCGATATCCGCCTGCGCTATTCGGTGCCCGTGTTCGTGCTGCCGGCCGGTGCGCCGGGCAAGGAAATACTCGACTGGCAAGTGTTTCGCGAGCGGGGCGAGTGGATGTTGCGTGTCAAGAACAGCGGCAACTTCCATGCGCAGATCGGTGCGATGACGTTGACGAACCAAGCGGGCAAGGAATTTGTCATCAGCAAGGGGCTGTTTGGTTATGTCCTGGCGGCACGCATGCGCGTCTGGCGCCTGCCCGTCGCCAGGGAGGCCGAACTGGATGGACCGTTGAGTATTGCGGCAAACGTGAACGCAAAGGCGCTCGTTGCCACGAATTCGACACCTTGAACCGGGCCGCCATGGCGGGCGGGCTTGCCGCGAACCGGGTTAAACCATGAGACGCGCACTGGCATCCTTGCTGTTGCTGTTGCTGGCCATGGCACCGGTGGCCAGGGCCGATGGATCGGCCGCCGAGACGGGCGCCGATCCGGGACCGGCCAGCTTGCCGAGCGATCCGATGGCGCCGAACGAACTGTATCTGGAGGTGACTGTGAATGCTGAATCAACCGGGCTGATCTTGCGCTTTACCCAGGTGGGCAAAGGCTTGCGCAGCAGTGTGGCGAACTTGCAGCAGCTGGGGCTGGACCCGGCGCGCCTGCTCGCACCCGGTCAGACCGACGTGGCGCTCGATGCGATTCCCGGACTCAGCTATGACTATGATGCGGCGCGCCAGAGCGTGTCGCTGCAGGTGGCGGACGACTTGCGTTCGCCGTACCGCATCAACGCGCGCCTGGCCCCGCAGACGCCGCCGTCGCGCGTCACGCCCGGCGCCGTCCTCAATTACGAAGCCTATGCGGAACTGGGCCGGACGCGGCGCGCCGCCATCTTCAACGACTTGCGCTATTTCAATGACAGCGGCGTGTTCAGCAACACCGGCACTTTGAACCTGGGATCGGACCAGCGCAAATACATGCGTTTTGACACGTTCTGGAGCCACGCCGACCCCGAGACCCTGCAGACGTGGCAAGTGGGCGACCTGATTTCCTCCTCGCTCAGCTGGAGCCGCGTCGTGCGCGTCGGTGGTCTGCAGTGGCGCAAGAATTTCCAGCTGCGCCCCGACCTGCTGACTTTTCCCGTCGCCTCCTTCGACGGCACGGCGCTCGTGCCTTCGTCGCTGAGCCTGTACGTCAATGGCGTGCAGCAATATGCTGCCAGCGTGCCCAGCGGTCCGTTCGTGCTGAACCAGGTGGCCGGCATCAATGGTGCCGGACAAGCCACCATCATCACGCGCGATGCCCTGGGGCGCAGCGTGACGACCGTGCTGCCCCTGTATGTCGATACGCGCATGCTGGCTGCCGGCTTGAGCGATTATTCGGTCGAGGCGGGCGCCGTGCGGCGCGACTATGGCCGCCGCCTGTTCGGCTATGAGCGGCAGCTCGTTGCCAGCGCTTCCGTCCGCCATGGCGTCAGCGACAGCTTCACCATCGAAGGACATGCGGAACTGGCTGCCGGCCTGTATCAGGCGGGGGCGGGTGCTCTGGTGCGGCTGGGTCAGGCGGGCGTGCTCAGCGGATCGTTGTCGGCCAGCGCCGGCCGCAGCCGTGGCGCGCAGCTGGGCGCCGGCTACCAGTACATGGGGCCACGCTTCAGCGTCGACGTGCAAAGCGTGCGCGCGAGCGCCGGCTTTGGCGACCTGGCCTCGCGCGACGGCAGCCCCGTGGTGCGCGCGGCGGACCGCTTTACCGTCAGCCTGCCTTTGCCGGCGGGTAGCAGCATCAGCAGCAGCTATATCAGCTACCGCACACCGGGCGCGCCGCCATCGAAGCTGGCCACCGTGGGCTATTCGGCCACCCTGTTTCACGGCCTGTTCCTGAACGCCAGTCTGTTCCAGGATTTGCGGCAACGCGAGAAGCGGGGATTTTATGTCGGCCTGAGCATGGCTTTCGACAATAATCTGTCCATCAGCACGAGCGCCAGCCGGCAAAACGGCGAGAGCGGCCGCAGCGTCAGCGCGCAGCGCGCGGCGGACTTTGGCGGCGGCTTCGGCTGGAACTTGCAAGCTGGCACGGTGGGCGGCAATACCTACCGGCAAGCGCAAGTGGAATACCTGGGCAACGACGGCCGCGTGAGCGCGCGCACGCAAAGCAGCAGCATGGGCAATGCTTCCTCGCTGGGCGCGGCTGGCGCGCTGGTGCTGATGGATGGCCATGTCGAGACGGCGCGCCAGGTGGGCAACGGTTTTGCGCTGGTCTCCACTGGCGGCGTGGGCAATATTCCTGTGCTGCATGAAAATCGCCAGATCGGCGTGACGGGCAGGAGCGGCTATCTGCTGGTGCCGAATTTGAATCCCTATGGGAATAACCAGATCAGCATCGCCACGGATGAACTCGACGTCGACGCGCGCGTACCCGTGACCAATATGACGGTTGTGCCGCAGCACCTGGCCGGCGTGCTGGCGGCGTTTCCCGTCGAACGCTACAGCGCCGCCACCGTCATCGTGCAGGGCGCCGATGGCAAGCCGCTGGCCACGGGCTTGCCCGTGCTGCATGTACAAAGCGGCAGGCAGACGGTCGTGGGCTTTGACGGCATCATTTTCGTCGACGACCTGCGCGAACAGAATCAGTTGCACGTCGGCGAGGGCGACAGCGCGTGCACGGTCGGCTTTGCGTATGTGCGTCCGGCCGCAGGCGGCTTGCCCTTGATCGGGCCATTGCGTTGCGCGGCCGTTGCCGCCGGGGGAGGCCGCTGATGCGCCGCCTGCTGCCATGGCTGACCTTGCTGCTGGGCTGCGCCTGGGGTAGTGTGGCGCAGGCGGCCGATACCTGCACGGTCAGCATGACGAATATCAATTTTGGCTCCGTCAGCCCGATTTCCGGCACCGACTACGTGGCGCAGGCAACAGGCACCTTCAGCTGCCTGTTTTCGTCGCTGAACCTGGGACAGTTACTTACGCCCAATGCGCAAGTGTGCATCTCGCTGGGGCTGGGCACGAATTCCACCTCGGCCCTGCCGCGCAAGCTGGGCAATGGCAGCAACCGCATGGAGTACAACGTGTACGTGGACAGTTCATATGCGACGGCAAAAATCTGGGGGGGCGCCGGCGTGACAGGCGCGCCATCGACCTTCGGCATGACCCTGTCGGCCGGCTTGCTGGCCCCGCCCGGCACGTATTCCACCACCTTTACCGTGTACGCGAAGATTCCTGCCGGTACGGCCCTGGCCGCCGTGCCCACGGTCGCCAACGCCAATACCGTCTATGCGTCGAGCTTTGCCGGCGTGGGCACCTACACCTACACGACGTATGGCCTCGTCAACCTGCAGGGTTGCACGGCCACCAGCGGCAGCTTCGGTTTCACGGTGAGTGCCACGGCCGTCAACGACTGCACCATCGCGGCCAGCCCGATGGCATTCGCCAACGCCTCCATCCTGACGGGCAACTTGCGCAGCACCAGCACCTTGTCCGTGCGCTGCGTGAATAACAACGCCTACCAGATTGCCCTGAACGGCGGCAGCGTGGCGGCCAATGTGGCCAACCGGCAAATGAAAAACCTCTTAACGACGGACAAGGTCAGTTACCTGCTGTCATCCACGCTCGATGGTGCGCCCTGGGGTGATGGCACGGCAGGCACGAGCATGGTGACGGGCACGGGCACGGGCGCCAGCGTGCCGCTGACGATTTACGGCCGCGTGCCGGCGCAGGTGTCGCCGCGCCCCGGCGACTACAAGGACACGGTGACGGCAACGATTTATTTTTAGAACGTGACGGTAACGAGGCCGGCGCCCGATGGCGTCGCCTGCTGGTGCAGCAGATAAGGCGTGTTGTGCTGGCAGCGTACCTGGGTGATGTTGCGCTGCGAAACGATGGTGCACGCTTCCTGCACGACGAAGGTGGCCTGCAGCGTTGCGGAAGAGGCGGTACCGGCGGTGGTGGTCTGGCAAAGGGACAGGGCGAGCAGGGCAGGCAGTACGGCAAGCTTCATAGGGGGCATCGTGAACGCATCGAGTGAAAAACGGGCGTGGGCAGCAGCGCCGGAAGGCGTGGCTGGCACCGTTTTTCGCACCGGGATTGGGAGAGCAGAACCAGCCATGATTGTACTTGAACAAGGAAAGTGTGAGTTTTCGTGTATTTTCAGCCCGCCGCAGGGGCAAGCACCTCACTTTCAAAATGATAGTAACTAAGTTTCCGTGTTGCAACTGAAATTTTTTTCGATTGTTGTGTTGAATCAATGTGAGGAGATGGTCATGAAACATACCAACTTTAATAATTTGCCTTGCCCGATTGCGCGCAGCCTGGGCAAGGTGGGCGAATGGTGGAGCATCCTCATCCTGCGCGAAGCGTTTTATGGCAAGACGCGCTTCGACGAATTTGAAAAAAGCCTCAAGATCGCCCCGACCATCCTGACGCGCCGCCTGGCCGACCTGGTGGAAGGCGGCTTGATGACGCGCCGCCTGTATTGCGCCAAGCCACCCCGCTACGACTACGTGCTGACCAAGTCCGGACGCGCCTTCAAGCCCGTCTTGCTGGCGTTTATCGCCTGGGGCAATGAAAACTTTGCGCCGGAAGGCGCCAGCCTCGTCATCGCCAGCCGCGATACGGGCCTGGCCGCCGATCCGGTGCTGGTCGACGCCACGACGGGCTTGCCCATCAATGACGAGTATTACGCGTTCGCGCCAGGACCTGCCGCCAGCGACAGCATGCGCAGCATCATCCTCGACGCGGAAAAAAGCAGCGGCATCGCGCCCAAACCGAAGGCGCCGGCCGCCAACCGCGGCTGGGTGGCGGAAGGGCACCTGGCCTGAGACGCGCTGGCAGGCGCGCACCAGGTTTGGCGCAAAGCAAGACGGACTGCACGGCAAGGCGTTACCGTCGCACTATGCAATGCAAGTGCGGCGCAGGCCCGGCTGTGCAGGGTGAGGCGCCATCCGTGACCCGATGTCCGTTGAAGGAGTACTGCGATGACTACATTGCCGCAACACGCTTGCCGCGCCGCCACCGTGCTGGCGCTGGCTGCCCTGCTGGGCGCCTGTTCCCATGGCCCGCACCATCCGGGCAGCCAGGACGTCACCTTGACGGGCGCGCAGGAAGTGCCGGCCAATACCAGCACGGCCAGCGGCAGCGGCAATATCCGCGTCGCCGATGACCGCAGCGTCACCGGCGGCGTGCGCTACACGGGCATGGTGGCCACCGTCGCGCATATCCATGAAGCGCCGGCCGGCGCCAACGGCCCCGTCATCGTGCCCCTGGTGAAAACGGCCGAAGGCATGTTTGCCGTGCCGGCCGGCGCCATGCTGACGCCGCCCCAGTATGTGAGCTACCAGGCCGGCAACCTGTACGTGAACGTGCACAGCGCCGCCTACCCGGCCGGCGAGATCCGCGCCCAGCTGAAGCCATAGCCGCCACCCGCGCTTTCTCCGAAACCTCCTTGGGCCGCGCGAGCGGCCTTTTTTTGCGCCCGGCGGCCTGCCGCAGCACCGCGCTACAATGGCGCTTCATGCTGACCATCCTCGCCATCACCTTTCCCTTCTTCGCCCTGGTACTGTGCGGCTACCTGGCCGTGCGGCGCACGCTGCTGCCGCTGGCCGCTATCGGCGGCTTGAACAGTTTTGTCCTGTACTTCGCGCTGCCGTGCATGCTGTACCGTTTCGGCGCCGCCACGCCCATCGCGCAGCTGCTCGACGCCAGCGTGTTCGGCGTGTACCTGCTGTGCGCACTGATCATGGTGGGCGTCACGACGGCCATGACCCTGAGCCACCGCATCGACTGGAACAACGCCGCCTTCGGCGCGCTGGTGGCGGCCTTCCCGAATACGGGTTTCATGGGCGTGCCCCTGCTGTTGACCCTGCTGGGCCCCCGGTCCTCGGGCCCCGTCATCGTCACCATCATCGTCGACATGCTCATTACCAGCTCGCTGTGCATCGCGCTGTCGCGCATCGGCAGCGGCGGCGCGCACGGCAGCCGCGCCGCCGTCGCCAACGCCATGAAGGGCATGCTGGGCAACCCGATGCCGTGGGCGATCGTGCTGGGCGCCATGTCGTCGTGGCTGGAACTGGCCTTGCCCAAGCCATTGATGCAGACGGTGGGCCTGCTGGCCGACGCCGCCTCGCCGGTCGCCCTGTTTACCATCGGCGCCGTGCTGGCCCGTTCGCAAATGAGCACGGCCGATCCGGCGCCGCTGGGCGAGTATGTGCCCGTGGCGCTGAAAAAACTGCTGCTGCATCCGCTGCTGGTGTGGGGTATCGGCCACGCGTCCATCGCGCTGGGCGCGCCGCTCGATCCATTCGCGCTGACCTGCATGGTGCTGGTGGCTTGCCTGCCCAGCGCCAGCAACGTCTCGCTGCTGTCGGAGCGCTTCGGGGCAAATACTGCGCGCATCGCCCGCATCATTTTAGTGTCGACGGCGCTGTCGTTTTTGACGTTTTCGGCGGCCGTCAGCTGGCTGGCGTGACGTTGGCGGCGATCAGCGCGCCGAGTGCCTGCGCCGCACCGGGCTGGGTGCCGGCGGCCAGTTCGCGCGCCATGGTGGCCTGGTCCTGCATGCTGCGGTTCTGCCCCAGCTTCCATTTGCCCGTGATGCGCGTAAGGGGGATTTCGATGCCGACGATGACTTTCAGGAGTTTCTCGATATAGGCGGCCGGTGCATCGCTCACCCGCCATGGTGCGGCTTGATCTGCCTCATGGCGTGCCGTCAGCCGATCCACCAACCCCAGCAGCCACGCCGCGTCGTCGATGGCGCGCAGGGGACCGTGGGCGTGCACGACCGCGTAATTGAAGGTCGGCACCTCCTTGCCGCTGCGCTGCTTTTCCGCATACCAGGCGGGCGTGATGTAGGCGTGCGGGCCCTGGAAAATCACCATGCATTCATCGTTCCCGCCGGCGGCGCGCCACAGCGGATTGGCGCGCGCCACGTGAGCGCGCAGGATGCCGAATGGGGCGTCAAGCGTGGGCGCGGCGATCTCGAACGGCAGGTGGTCGGCGCACAAGCCATCGGTATCGTGGCGCACCAGCGCGCCCAGCGGATGCGCGTCGATCAAGCCATGCAGCACGTCGAGGCGCTCTTCGCGAAAGCTGGCGGGCGTGTACATTCAGGCGGCTCCTTCCACGACCACCTCGGCCGTCAGCGAATTGGCGATGTAGCAGCGCTCGTGCGCGTCGTGGTGCAGGGCGGCCAGCGCCTCGGGCGAGGGCGGCGTTCCCGCAAACGCGATGCGCGGACGCAGCACGATGCGCGTCATGGCCAGGCGGCCTTGTGCATTCTTGCCCAGTTGCCCGACGGCGTCGTCGCGGTAATCGTCGATGACGTAGCCGCGCTGCGCTGCCAGCGACAGGAAGAACAGCATGTGGCAGCTCGACGTGGCGGCCACCAGCGCTTCTTCCGGATCGATATTTGCCGCCACCGACATGGGCAGCGGCACGGACAGGGGCGACGACGAGGCGGCTACCGTCAGGCCGCCGTCGAACTGCCATTCATGGCCGCGGCTGTAGCGCTGGCCGGCGAAATCCTGGCCGTCGCGCTGCCAGGCCACGGTGGCGAAAAACTGATGCATGGGTGCTCCGCAAGAGTAGAGGGGAATGCGCCATCTTAGCGCCAGTCTTGGCTATTTAAAACAGCCAATAAGTGCTATATTGAAGCTGCCAATTCAAGAGTGCCGCCATGCCAGCTTCCCACCTGCACCAGATCATCGCCACCTTGCCGCTGCAGCGCGGCGCCAGCGAGCCGCTGTTCCGCCAGCTGTATGCGGCCATCAAGGCCGCCATCCTCAATGGCCGCATGAGTCCCGGCATGCAGCTGCCGCCCACGCGCGACTTTTGCCGCCTGCTGGCCGTGTCGCGCCAGACGGTGCTCAATGCGTATGCGCTTCTGACGGCCGAAGGCTACCTCGATGGCGCTGTGGGGCGCGGCACCTTCGTCAGCGTCGAGGTCCCGATGGCCGCGCCGCCCGCCAAGATGGAAGCGCCCGGCCTGCTGCGGCCCCTGTCGGCGCGCGGTCAGGGCGTGGTGACGGCCATGCGCCAGGTGGCATATCACCGTGGCCCGCTGCGGGCCTTCCGCGTCGGCATGCCGCGTATCGACCATTTCCCGTTCGACGTGTGGAATCGCCTGGAAGCGCGGCGCTGGCGCAGGCCCGACCACCATTTCGGCTACAGCGATCCGGCCGGCTACCTGCCGCTGCGCGAGCTGCTGTGCGTGTATCTGAAAGCGTCGCGCGGCGTCCAGTGCACGCCGCAGCAAATCGTCATCACCTCCGGTTCGCAGCAGGCGCTGTTCCTGCTGTCGACCATCCTGCTGGCGCCCGGCGACGCTGCCTGGATGGAGTCGCCCGGCTACCGGGGCGCCAGCGGCCCGCTGCGCGCGGCCGGCGCGCGCGTGTTTCCCGTTCCCGTCGATGCGCAGGGACTGGACGTGGCGTATGGCATAGCGCACTGTCCGCAGGCGAAGCTGGCGTACGTGACGCCATCGCACCAGATGCCGCTGGGCGTGAGCATGAGCTTGCCCCGCCGCCTGGCCTTGCTGGCCTGGGCCGCGCACAACAAAGCCTGGTTGGTGGAAGACGATTACGACAGCGAATACCGCTACGCGGGCGCGCCATTGGCTTCGCTGCAAAGCCTGGACCGGGCCGGCTGTGTGGTGTATGTCGGCACCCTGTCGAAAGTGCTGTTTCCTGGCCTGCGCCTCGGCTATATGGTGGCGCCGCCCGCGCTGGCCGAGGCGCTGGTGCAGGCCAAGGCCGTGATGGACCGGCACACGGCCATTGTGCCGCAGATGGCGCTGGCCGACTTCATCGCCGAGGGCCACTTTGGCCGCCATATCCGCCGCACGCGCGACAGCAATGCCGAACGGCGCGACTTGCTGGTGCGCGGCATCGCGCGCGAACTGGGCGACCAGCTCGCGTGCGGCCCGGCCGACAGCGGCCTGGAACTGTGCGCGTATTTTCGCGCCAGCCACGATGAAGAAAGCGTCGCGCGTGCAGGGCTGGAACGGGGCATCGAGTTGCGTCCGCTGGGCCACTATGCCGATCCGGCGGCAGGGCCCGAGTGCGCCACTCCACCAGGGCTGCTGTTGGGCTTTGCGGCCATTCCCCCCACCGAGATACAGCACGGCGTGCAGGAACTGGGACGCATCCTGCGCGGCCGATAAACTATACTGGCACTTGCCTGCACATGAAGAACACGACCATGACCACCATCCGCTGCTCCTGGGCCAACCCGGCCAATCCCCGCTATCTCGATTACCACGATACGGAGTGGGGCGTGCCCTGCCACGACGAGCGACGGCTGTTCGAGATGCTGAACCTGGAAGGCGCGCAGGCTGGCCTGAGCTGGGAAACCATCCTCAACAAACGCGACACCTACCGCGCCGCGTTCGATGACTGGGACGCGGAAAAGATCGCCGCGTATGGCCCGGACAAGGTGGCGCAGCTGCTGGCGGACCCCGGCATCGTGCGCAACCGCCTGAAGGTGGCGGCCGCCATCACGAATGCGCAAGCCTATTTGCGCCTGCGCGCACAAGGGCAGACCCTGGACAGTTTTTTGTGGGCATATGTCGATGGCCAGCCCATCGTCAACAGCTGGCAGCCGGGCGCATTTCCCGCCAAGACGGCCCTGTCCGACAAACTGTCGAAAGACTTGCTCAAGCTGGGCTTCAAGTTCGTCGGCTCGACCATCATCTACGCCTACATGCAGGGCATCGGCATGGTCAATGACCATGCGCCCACCTGCTTTTGCCGCGCGGGGCGCTGATGCACCGCGCGCTCGTCCTGCTCGACACGGATTTCGACGGCGCCCGCTTGAGCGCTGTCTGTGCGGCGCATGGCGGGCGCCGCCTGCATTACATCGCGCTGGCGCCGCGTCCCGTCGATGCACGCCACTTGCCCGAGCAGTGGCGTGCGCAATGGCCGCCCTGGGTGCCGGGCTTGCACCGCATGGTGTCGCACGATGGCCTCGTCACGCTCGATGTGCTGATCGGCGAGCCCGACGCCTGCCTGGCGCAATTGTCGGCGCGCGTCGATGAAGTGCACCTGGCCTGGGTGCCGCCAGCCACGCCGGTGCTGGCGCGCCTGATGGCCGATGGCGCCCGCCTGCAAGCCGTGCACCTGGACGAGGCGCAGCGCATGGCCCTGCAAAAGCATGGTTTTGTCTTCGACGAGAGCCGTTTGCGCGCCATGTTTTATGCGCGGCGCGGAGAATCCGTGAGCGCGGTGGTGCCCGAGCGGCGCGCCATCGTCATCGGCGCGGGCGTGGCCGGTGCGACCGCCTGCGAGCGGCTGGCCGCGCGCGGCTGGAAGGTGACCCTGATCGAACGCCACGCGCAGCCGGCCAGCGAGGCCTCGGGCAACCTGGCCGGCATCTTCATGCCCCTGATGTCGAAGGACGACAATATCGCCACGCGCCTCGTGCGCGCCGCCTACCTGTATTCGCTGAACCGCTGGAAAGACCTGGGCGGTATCGGTGCCGCTTTTGACGGCGCCCAATGCGGCGTGCTGCAACTGGCGCGCGACGGCGCGCATGCGCGGGTGCAGCGGCAGATCGCCGCCAGTGGCCTGTATCCGCGCGAATTCGCCCGCTGGCTGGAAGCGCCCGAGGCGACCGCCATGCTGGGCGCGCCGGCGCCCGATGGCGCCTGGTGGTTCGAACAGGGCGGCTGGGCGCGTCCGTCCTCCGTCTGTGCCACCATGCTCGACGCCTGTGGCAGTTTGCTCACACGGCACTTTTCCAGCAGCGCCCTGGGCCTGGAGCGTGGCGACCAGGAATGGCTGGTGCGCGATGCGGACGGCACCCTGATCGCGGCCGCGCCCAACGTCATCCTGGCGGCAGGCACGGGTGCCATCGATTTTGAGCAGGCGGCCGGCTTGCCGCTGGACGCCGTGCGCGGCCAGGTCACGCACCTGGCCGAAGCCAGCTTGCCACCGTTGCCGTTCGTCGTCTGCCGCGAAGCCTACATGACGCCGGCGCACGAGGGCATCGTGTGCGTGGGCGCCAGTTACGATGCGGACGCGGACGCCCGCTTGCGCCTATCGAGCCAGGAAGACAATATCGCGAAGATCGCCGACATCCTTGGTGTCGCCCCGTTCGACGCGCCGCTGGCCGGCCGCACGGGATTTCGCTGCGTGGCGCCGGACCGCCTGCCGCTGGTAGGTGCCTTGCCCGACCCCGGCGTACCGGGCCGCTGCGAGCGCCTGCGCGACGTGCCGCGCTGGCCCGGCCTGCATGGCTTGCTCGGTTACGCCTCGCGCGGCCTGATCTGGGCGCCGCTGGCGGCCGAGCTACTGGCGTGCCAGCTGGAGGGGGAGCCGCTGCCGCTGGAACGCCAACTGGCAGAGGCCCTGGATCCTGCGCGGTTTTTATTGCGCGAACGGCGCCGCGCTATTTAAGCGGTGCGGCAGATCAAGTGAGAGCTGGTGTCAGACCCGGCGGGTCTGACACCATATACGTTTTTCAGCTTTCCAAACTCTTTTTAATTTGTTTTCCGAACAACATAAGTTCGCTACAGTGGACTCGTGCTGGTTTTTGACGACGGAATAAAGAGGTGGAAAGATGGCTGCTGCAGAACTGATTTTCGATCCCCGCGCCGCGCACGGCGAGGCGGCGTTTGACGAAGTGCTCAATCTGGCGCGTACCCAGGCGCAGGCGCAGGGCTTGCCGTATGCGGGCATCTTCAGCGCGCAGGATGCATGGCAGCTGGTGCAGGCCGGCAAAGCCGCGCTGGTCGACGTGCGCACGCATGAAGAACGCACTTTCGTCGGCTACGTGCCCGCCTCGCTGCACGTGGCGTGGGCGACCGGCACGGCCATGAACCGCAATCCCCGCTTTACGCGCGAACTGGAAGCGAAGGTGGGCGGCAAGGATGCCGTCGTGGTGCTGCTGTGCCGCAGCGGCAAGCGCTCGGCCGCGGCCGCCGAAGCGGCCGCCAAGGCCGGTTTCACGCACGTCTTCAATATCGCGCAAGGCTTCGAGGGCGACCTCGACGAGCAGCAGCAGCGTGGCCACAGCGGTGGCTGGCGCTGGCATGCGCTACCCTGGCTGCAAGATTAATTTTCTTCCCGGGACCACCATGAACCAGCGAGCCATTCCCCCTGCCTCCCTTGCCGCGCAGCCGCAATGGGAACTGCGCCAGATCGTCGATGAATTGCGCGCCGTGCGCGAGCAGTGGCGCGAAGGATTGGCCAGCAATCAGGAGTGCGGCGCGCGCGAATTCCCGTCGCGCCAGCATTTGCGCGACATCGTCGGCGCCCTGTGCGCGGCCCTGTTCCCGATGCGCCTGGGCCCCCTCGACCTGCAGCAGGACAGCGAAGATTTTTTTGTCGGCCACACGCTCGACACGACCCTCACGGGCTTGCACGAACAGGTGCGGCGCGAACTCAGCTACCACGCGCGCCAGCACGGCTTGCAGCAGACGGTGTCCATCGAACAGCAGGCGCTGGCGATCGTGCAACGCTTCGCCCGCGCACTGCCGCGCATCCGCGCCCAGCTCGACACGGACGTGGCGGCCGCCTTCCATGGCGACCCGGCCGCGCACAGCGTCGATGAAGTGCTGCTGTGCTATCCGGGCATCCTGGCCATCATCCATTACCGCCTCGCCCACACCTTGTATGCGCTCGGCGCGCCGCTGGTGGCGCGCATCATCGCCGAAGTAGCTCATTCGCAGACGGGCATCGACATCCACCCGGGCGCCATCATCGGCAGCAGCTTTTTCATCGACCATGGCACGGGCGTGGTGATCGGCGAGACGGCCATCATCGGCGAGCGGGTGCGCATTTATCAAGCCGTCACCTTGGGCGCCAAGCGCTTTCCCGCCGGCGCCGACGGCGTGCTGGAAAAGGGACTGGCGCGCCATCCCATCGTGCAGGACGACGTGGTCATTTATGCGGGCGCGACGATCCTCGGGCGCGTGACCATCGGCCAGGGTTCCGTCATCGGCGGCAATGTCTGGCTGACCCGCAGCGTGGCGCCAGGCAGCCATGTCACGCAAGCGCACAACCAGCAAGAGGCACCGGAGCCGCCGGCGCCATCCCACCCCGCCTTTGCCCACCACCCATGAGGACAGCATGTTGATCAAACAGTTTGGACTGGCCGTGCGCCAGTTGCGCGAAGGGCATGGCTGGTCGCAGGAGCGCCTGGCCGAAGCGGCCGATTTGAACCGTTCGTTCATCGGCGAAATCGAACGGGGTGCCGCCACGCCGTCGCTGCTGACGGTGGAAAAGCTGGCCGGCGCGCTGGGCATCGGCCTGGCCGGATTGATGGCGCGCTGCGAGCCGGAATTGGTGGATTAAAGCGGATCGATTAAACGTCGCGTTGATGGCGATAGCATGTTGAGAAGAATGGGGAGACGCTCGATACTTTATTCGTTTTTCGGATAAGCATATTCACTTTTCTCATCAGGAGTAGTCATGGCAGAAGCAACAGAGAACCAGTTCGCGCTGGGCGATAACGCCGCGCGCCAGCTGGCCAATGCAAGCAAGAGCGTCCCCCAGTTATCCACGATCACGCCGCGCTGGCTCGTGCACCTGCTGCAATGGCTGCCCGTGGAAGCGGGTATCTACCGCCTCAATCGCGTAAAAAACCCGAAGGACGTGCGCGTCGCCTGCTCGCAGCGCGACGAGTCGGAACTGCCGCAAACCTTCGTCGACTACGACGACCAGCCGCGCGAGTATTTTCTCAATGCCGTCAGCACGGTGCTCGACGTGCACACGCGCGTATCGGACCTGTACAGCAGCCCGCACGACCAGATCAAGGAGCAGCTGCGCCTGACCATCGAGACGATCAAGGAACGCCAGGAAAGCGAGTTGATCAACAATCCCGATTACGGACTGCTGGCCAGCGTACATGACGACCAGCGCATCTTTACCCTGACGGGCGCACCGACGCCGGACGACCTCGACGAACTGCTGACGAAAGTGTGGAAGGAGCCGGGCTTCTTCCTCGCCCACCCGCTGGCCATTGCCGCCTTTGGCCGCGAATGCACGCGCCGCGGCGTGCCGCCGCCGACGGTCAGCCTGTTCGGTTCCCAGTTCCTCACGTGGCGCGGCGTGCCGCTGGTGCCATCGGACAAACTACCGATCGAAGACGGCAAGACGAAGATCATTTTGCTGCGCGCGGGCGAACAGCGCCAGGGCGTGATCGGCCTGTTCCAGCCTGGCCTGGCGGGCGAGCAAAGCCCGGGCCTGTCCGTGCGCTTCATGGGCATCAACCGCCACGCGATTTCGTCCTATCTGATTTCGCTGTATTGCTCGCTGGCCGTGCTGACCGACGATGCGCTGGCCGTACTGGAAGACGTGGAGATCGGTAAATACCATGACTACCCAGACACCTACAAGTGATGGCGCGGCGGGCTTGCCTGTCGTCCCGTTCTTACCCGACGAAGCGACCTTGAACCGCCTGGCCGGTGAATTCTTTGCCCGCTTGCCGGGGTTGGCCCCCGCCTCGGACAAGTCGCCCAGCCTCGGCGGTTCCGGCAGCGTGCTCGATGCGGCGCCCCGCTATGCGAACCGTCCGCCGCCGCAGCCCGGCCCTTCCTTCGCCGCCATCGCCCCCGGCGTGGCGACGGCGCAAGTGCCGCCCGTGACGGCGCCGCTGGAAGCTCCGATTGCGCCGGCGCCCGCATCGATTCCCACGCCGCGTGCGTCCTCCCTCGGTGCGCCGTCGCCCTACTATTTTGTCGGCGGCGCGCATGGCTATCCGGCGTCGGACGGCAAGCTCGATGGCCTGGCGCAGCAGGGGCTGGGACAGGCCGCGCCGCAGCAGGCACCCGCGCGCCAGCTGTCCGTATCGCCGGCTAACAGCCAGCCCGTGTTCTATTTCCAGACCGAGCTGCCCTCGGCGACGAAGCCCGGTCAACACCAGCCGCCGGCGCCATTCGACGTGCATGCCGTGCGGCGCGATTTTCCCGTGCTGGCCGAGCGGGTCAACGGCAAGCCGCTGGCCTGGTTCGACAATGCGGCCACCACGCACAAGCCGCAGTCGGTGATCGACCGCGTGTCGTATTTTTATGCGCACGAGAATTCGAACATCCACCGCGCGGCGCACGCATTGGCGGCGCGTGCCAGCGACGCGTACGAGGCCGCGCGCGCCAAGGTGGCCAATTTCCTCGGCGCGGCTTCGCCTAACGAGATCATTTTCGTGCGGGGCGCCACCGAGGGCATCAATCTGGTCGCCAATACCTTTGGCCGCAAATACATCGGCAGCGGCGACGAGATCATCGTCTCGCAGCTCGAGCACCACGCCAACATCGTGCCGTGGCAGCAGCTGGCGGCGGAAAAGGGCGCGACCCTGCGCGTGATTCCCGTCGACGACAGCGGGCAGGTCATCCTCGATGAATTCCGCAAGTTGCTCAACGGCCGCACCAGGCTCGTGTCCGTGACGCAGGTGTCGAATGCATTGGGCACCGTGACGCCCGTGGCGCAGATCATCGCGCTGGCGCATGCGGCCGGCGTGCGCGTGCTGGTCGACGGGGCGCAAGCCGTGTCGCATTTGCGCGTGGACGTGCAGGCGCTGGGCGCCGATTTCTATGTCTTCTCGGGCCACAAGGTATTTGGCCCGACGGGGATCGGCGCCGTGTATGGCAGGGCGGACTTGCTCGAGCAATTGCCGCCATGGCAGGGCGGCGGCAACATGATCGCCGACGTCACGTTCGAGCGCACCGTCTACCAGGGCGTGCCGAACCGTTTCGAGGCGGGCACGGGCAATATCGCCGATGCCGTGGGCCTGGGCGCGGCCATCGATTACGTGCAGCGCATCGGCCTGGAAAACATCGCCGCTTACGAGCACGCGCTGCTGGAATACGCGACGCACCAGCTGCAATCGATTCCCGGCGTGCGCCTGATCGGCACGGCGCTCGACAAGGCCAGCGTGGCCTCGTTCGTGCTGGCCGGCTACGAGCCGGCGGAAGTGGGGCGCGCGCTGAACGACGAGGGCATCGCCGTGCGCTCGGGCCACCATTGCGCCCAGCCGATCCTGCGCCGCTTCGGCGTGGAAGCGACCGTGCGGCCGTCGTTTGCCTTCTACAACACGTATGAGGAAATCGACCGCATGATCGTCGTGGTCAAACGCCTGGCGGGCGCGCGCCGCTGATCTTGCCTGCTTGTCAAGCTGATGCCGCCCCTGCGCAAGCGGGGGCGGCATTGTTGCGTCATGTCACGGACTTTGCGCGCGGCTGGCTGGCGTCCGCAGGCTGGCGGTATAATTTATCCTTGGCAATATTGAAGCTGCGGCCCAAGGAGATATCCGGTGGAAGATCAACACAGCTCGCCCGAGCTTTTCCTGTTCCTGGCATCGACCGTGCACGACATGAAAAACTCGATCAGCGTGGTCAGCGGCACTCTGGAGTCGCTGCTGGCGGCCGAGCAGGCGAAAACACCCCCCCAGGCCGACCCCGCCTACCTGCAGATGGCGCAGATGCTGTACCAGACCAAGCGTCTCAACGATAACCTGATTCAGCTGCTGGCCCTGTACAAGGAAGTGGGCAAGCCCGGCTACCCGTTCGACGTGCAGCCGCAGCTGGTGAGCCAGGTGGTCGACCAGGTGGTGGACCAGGAAAAGATCCTGCTGGCGTCGAAAGGCATCGCCCTGGAGACGGCCTGCCCGCCGGAGCTGATCTGGACCCTCGATGAAGACCTGGTCATCGGCGTGCTCGCGCATGCGATCAATAACGCCATCCGCTACACGAAAGACACGATCCGCCTGTCCGTGCGGGAGCACGGCGGCATGCTCGAGCTGCGCGTGGAAGACAATGGCGACGGCTATACGCAGGCCTTGCTCGACGCAGGCAGCGCGGCCATGGATGGCATGGCGGCCGGCGTGAATTTTTCTACCAACAGCACGGGCCTGGGCCTGTATTTTTCCAGCGAAGTGGCAAAGATGCACAAGCACCGGGGCAGCAGCGGCAGCATCGCCCTGGAAAATGGCGGCGCCCTGGGCGGCGGCTGTTTCATCCTGCGCCTGCCCTGAACGAGGACTCCATGACGACAGACAGCCACGCCACGGCCGCCGAAGCGGGCAGCACCGACTGGGCCGACAAACATTATCTGCTGGTCGATGACTTCATCGGCATCCGCATCTTGCTGCGCGAATCGTTGCGCAATCTGGGCGCGCGTCATATCGACCAGGCAGCCAGCGGCGGTGAAGCCATGAAGCTGCTGGCCAAGACGCGCTACGACGTGGTGCTGTGCGATTACAACCTGGGCGAAGGCAAGAACGGCCAGCAAGTGCTGGAAGAGACGCGCGTGCGCAACCTGACGGCGCCGTCCAGCGTCTGGCTGATGGTGTCGGCCGAGAAAAGCGTGGAATCCGTGATGGGCGCGGCCGAGCACCAGCCCGACGCGTATCTGATCAAGCCGATCACGGAAGGCGTGCTGCTGACGCGCTTGAACCGCGTGTGGCACAAGAAGCAGGTGTTTCGTGAAATCGACCAGGCCTGCATGGAAAAAGATTATTTGCGCGCGGCCAAATTGTGCGACGCGCAGATCGAAGTCAACAAGCTGCACGAGCTGGAATTGCTGCGCATGAAGGCGTCGTTGCTGCTGAAAAGCGGCGAGCCGGAAAAGGCCCGCGCCGTGTACGAAAAAGTGCTGGCCGACCGTGATTACAGCTGGGCCAAGGCGGGCCTGGGCAAGATCCGCATGAACAACGGCGAGCACGAGGCGGCGCGGCAGATTTTCCAGGGCGTGATCGTCGAAAACAAGTACTACATCGATGCCTATGACCAGATGGCCGTCGCCTACCAGCTGATGGGCCAGCACGAGGAAGCGTGCGGGGTGCTGGAAAAGGCGGCGCGCCTGTCGCCCAATTCCGTGCCGCGCCAGCGCAACCTGGGACTGGCGGCCCTGAAAGTCGGCAATGTCAGCATGGCGGAAAAGGCTTTTCGCAAATGCATCTCTATCGGCGAGTTTTCCGTTATGAAAACGCCGGATGCCTACCTGGGCCTGGCGCGCGTGTGCGGCCTCAAAAAGGATGCCAAGGAGGCGCTGCAATGGCTGCTGCTGGCGCAGCGCGAATTCTCGCCCGAGCAGATCGGGCTGCGCGCGAAGATCACGGAAGGCATGGTGCACCACGAAACGGGCGACTACCGGCGCGCGCGCAAGTGCGGCGATGAACTGGAAGCCATGCTGCTCGAAGACCCGGCGCGGCCCGAGAAAAGCATTTGCATGGAACTGGCGACCCTGCTGTTTGCCGTCGGCGTCAAGGATGCGCCGGCCGGCCTGCTGTGCTATGTGGTGAAGAACAACCACGACAACCAGGTGGTGCAGGACGAGGTGCAAAAGATCTTCGACAAGGCGAAGATGGGCGACGAGGGCACGAGCCTGATCATCGCCTCGCGCAAGGAAGCGTCGGACTTGATGAACAAGGGCGTGCTGCTGTGGAAGACGGACAAGCTCAACGAAGCGGTGGCCTGGATGCGTACGGCGCGCGAAAAGCTGCCGAACAATCTGCGCATCCTGTTCAATTCCGCGCAAATCATCGTCTCGTTCCTGGAGCAGCGCGGCTACCAGGCGGAATTGGCGGCCGAAGCCATGGAAGTGTTGTTGTATGTGGACAAAATTGCACCAGGCCAGCAGCGCTTCGCGCAATTGATGGAGCAACTGGTGCAGCTGACGCCGCCCGCACCGGAAGAGGCCGTCGTGGTAGCGGAAAAAGCGCCGCCGGCGCCGGAAAAAGGGGGAAAAGTCGTGCGTGAGCGTGCCGGATGATAAACTAGGGGCCAGCGTGGGTTCGCCTGCGCTTGAGTTGCTCTACAACAATAAGGAAGAAACTATGCGTGATGTGGTCAATGAAGTATACAAAAAAATGAAAGTCGGCGCCGTTGCCTGGGTACGCCCGGTCGCCGCCAAGGGAGACACGCTGGAAACATTCCAGTCTTCGTACGAGCACGCCAAGGCGCTGGCCGACGAAGGCCTGATCACGATCGGTGACGTAAAACGCCAAGCCGACAATCAGATCGAGGCGATCCGCATTCATCGTATCGCCTGATCATATCGCCAGCTTGAAACATCAGGCCTTGCCTGGTGCTTTCGACTTGGGTGCCGCGCGCTTTGCCGGCGCCTTGCGCAGCGGGGCCTTGGCCTTGGCTGCCGTGCCTGCTTCTGCCGGCTTGGCGGATTTGCCGGCCGCCGGCTTGGCCGCCGCTCCAGCCGCTCCACCGCCAAAACTGGCAGCATCGGGCGACATCGCTGTCGACACGGCCTGCTTGAACTGATCTTGTAACAAATTCCACCAGGCACTTGGATTGGCCAGCTGGGCTGCCGCCTGGCTGCCGGCATCGTTGGGCGCCGCTGCGGCCGGTTCGGGCGCGGGTGCGGGCGCAGGCGCCGGTTTCGGTTCAGGCGCTGGCGCCGCTTGCTGGAAAAACGCGGAAGCGTAGGGCACGGATTCAAACACGGATTTCTCGCTGGCGCCGGGCTGGGTGATGGCCGCCGCCAGGGACGCGCCCATCGATTTCAGGGTGGCGATGGTGCCGCGCTGCACTTCCAGTGCCTGGATACTGCCGCGCAGCATGCTGGTATTGAGGTTCAGCCAGGCTTCGACGGCTTTCAAGTCATTGATTTTCTTGTCCAGCTCTTCCACCGACATGGTGGGCGCCGTGATGCCGGGCACGCCCATGCCGGGCACGCTCATGCTGCCCCACAGGTTCTTGACGAAGTCGAGGGTGTCGGTCACAACTGCTGCGCCCGGCATTTGGGGCATTTGCGGGTTTGCCATGCGAAATCTCCTGGTAGGTGGATGTGCCTAGCGTAGCAGATATCAGCTTGCTACTGACGCAAAGCCGCCAACATTTTCTTACATAAAACAGTAGGAGTTGAGCACGGGCAAGAAGCAGGAAGTGGGGGGAAGGCGGTACACTACGGCCTATGATGCCTGACTCCTTCTTTTCACCACCGCGCCGCCGCACCGTCATTTTTGTCGCGATCATCGGCGCACTGCACTACGTGGCACTGGAATGGCTCACCTCGCGTGCCAGCATGGTGCCGCTGGGGCAGGATCATGCGCAGGTGGTCAGCATGGCGCTGATCGCCGAGCCACCCAAGCCCGTGCCGGTGGCGCCGCCTCCGCCGCCGCCGAAGCTGCAGCCCTTGCCCGAGCCCCGCTTGCCGCCGCCGCCGCCGACGACGGAACTGCCGTCGAGCGAAGCGCCGCAGTTGACTGCGCCCGCCAGCGACGTGCCGGAAGGACCTGCCACGACCGAGCCTGCCGCCGTGGCTGTCCCGGTCATCACGGCGCCCGCACCGGCTGTGGCGGCCGCGCCCGTGCCGGCCAGCGCGCCGCCGCCACCGCCCGTCGAGCAGGCGCGGCGCTACAAGACGAATGCGCCTGCCTCGGCCCAGTTCGACCTGCACGTGGACCGGCGCGATGCGGACGGCACCAAGTGGCAGGGCGTGGCCGCCATGGCGTGGGACAACCGCGGCGACACGTACCAGCTGAAACTGGAAGTGGGCTTGAGCATGCTGATCACGCGCATCAATCTGCTGGTGCTGACCAGCGAGGGCCTGATCGATGACGGCAGCATCGTGCCCGTCACGGCCACGGAAAAACGCAAGGGCCGCGCGCAAACGGCCACGCATTTCAACCGCGACGCCAAGGCCATCACGTTTTCGGCCACGACGGCTACAGTGCCATGGCAGGAGGGGACGCAAGACAAGGCCACCGTGCCATTCCAGCTGGCCGCCATCGGCCGCGCGGACGTCAACCAGCTGGCGGGCAATATCGATATCCTCGTCGGCGAGGAAAAGGAAGCGACCGTCTTCCGTTTCCAGCTGGTGGGCGAGGAGGAACTGGAGACCAAGATGGGCCGCCTGGTAACCTGGCATTTGCGCCGGCCGCCGAAGCCCGGCACGTATTCGTCGCAGCTCGATATCTGGCTGGCGCCGTCCATGCAATGGTATCCGGTACAAATACGCAATACCGAAGCGAACGGGGCGCTGACCACGCAAACCGTGACCCAAATTCGCGTCAATGACGCTACAGGAAAATAGATGACTACTTTGATAAATTTGAAGCGCGTTCTGATCGCCAGTCTGCTGGCCGCCACCCTGAGTCCCGCCATGGCGGCGGACGAGCCCGTGGACCACCCCGTCATCAAGCGCCCGTACAAGCTGGCGCCGTCGGCCGACCTCGTGTATTCGATCAAGGCCAGGCAGCGCGGCATTGCGCTGTCCGGCGAATCGGTCAGCAACTGGCGCGCCGGCGATGGCAAGTACTCGCTGCTGGCTGAAACCAAGGCCGCCCTGTTCGGCAAGATCCTCGAGCAGCGCAGCGAAGGCGCGATCGACGATTTCGGCCTGGCGCCGGCCCAGTTCGTGGAAAAACGTTTCCGCAAGGAAGCGGCCACGACCACCTTCAAGCGCGACAGCAAGACCATCGTCTTCAGCGAAGGCGACGACAGCTATCCGCTGAAAGGCGGCGAGCAGGACCGCAACAGCACCGTCTGGCAACTGGTCAGCATAGCGCGCGCCGCGCCCGAGAAATTTACGCCCGGTTCGGAATGGAGCTTCTTCGTTGCCGGCCGCCGCGACGCCGAGCCATGGACCTTCAAGGTCGTCAAGCAGGAGACCGTCGCCACCGGCCAGGGTCTGGTGGAGGCCGTGCACCTGACCAAGGCGCCGCCGCCGGACAAGAAAGGCCAGCAAGTGGACCTGTGGCTGGCGCCGTCGCTGGAATGGTATCCCGTGAAGGTGACGTTCGCCGATGAAGACGGTGATTACGTGGAGCAAACCTTGCAAAAGATTATCCAGAAGTAAGTGCTTGCTAATAACCCCGATGCAGAAACCGGGGGCGGACCCTGAGGGTCCGACCCCGGCCCTTCGCCGTTGGGGTTTCCCTCAATACAACACTCGGCGACCTGACTGCCCGCTGGCTGCCCTCCCACGCGCTAAATTGCATGTCAGAACTGATATACTGACGCCCCCGCCCCGCAGCGCTGCGTTAGCCCGCTGCGCCGCCCGCTGAACACTCATCCGGAAAAGAATGATTGATATAATGGCAAGTGCAGCCGTGGCTACGGATGCAAATCAGACAGAGCAAGAGCATCACGATTCCTTGCAGGCGCATTTCCAGCCCAATATTTCGGCCGATGAAATCGAGCAAGTTTTTCACTTGAAGCGGGCGCAGCCCCTGCTGCAAGTATTTACGGCTCTGTTTCACGGCGGTTTCGATGGCGTGCTGGTGCGTCTGCTCGTGTTGCGCGAACTGGCGTCCGATGCGGCCACGTCCGCCTATACGCGCGCCGATATCAATACGAAACTGGCCTATCTGTTGCCGGAAAGTCTGGAAACGGTCTTGCTGCGCCTGCGCTCGAATCAGTTGCTGGCCTGGGATGCGCAGCAGGGCGTGTACCGCGTCACGCCGATGGCGCGCAACGTGCTGTCCGCCATCGACAGCTTGCTGGGCTTGGGCCAGACGGAAGACGAAGCGGAAATGGGCTTTTTGCTGTCGCAGGTGGCGGGCGCGCAAGCCGTCGGCGGCGTATCGGTTGAACAACTCCAGCATTTGCTGGGGCGCCTGGTGGACTTGACGGAGGAATTCTCCGACGCCATTGCTTCCGGTTCCGAATTCCGGCTGCGCACGGCGCAGGCAAAGTGGAACATGGCGTGCGACTGGGTCGAGAAGGGTTCCGAGATTCTCGTGGCCATCACGTCCGATGAAAACGCGGACAGCGCCACGCACAAGGCGGCGCAGGCGATCGGCCGCGCGCAAAGTAAATTGCTCAACATGCAAGGCATGTTTTCGCGCGCACTGAACCAGATCGAGCGCCAACGCGTGCACCTGGGCCAGTCCGGCCTGTCGACCACGGACATCAAGCGCTGGTTGCTGCTGCATGACGACCTGGCCAGCCTGGCCGAAGGCGCCATCGATCAGCCCGTCGTGCCGCTGTTCTCCACGCCGGCCGAGATGATCGACGTTGCCGAAACGGAACTGCTGTCCGAACGGGCGGCAGGCATTACCAACACGGGCCTGCCCAGCGGAGAGGATGCGCCCACCACCATCAGCGACGGACCCGCCATGCAGCTTGAACTCGATGACCTGTTGGACCGCCTGTCGAACTTCGCCAGCCTGGGCAATTTCCCCAGCATCGGCGAAGAGGGGCCGAAATCGGTGCCCGTGCAGGACTCGCTGCTGCCTGCCAGCTTTGCCGTCGCGTCGTACCGCGCCTCGATGCTGCCGCTGCTGGGCGACGTGTCCGAAGCGAGCTTGCAAGGCTCGACGGCCGAACTGGCCCGCCTGCCGATTACCTTTACACCGACCGACGAGATGGTCCAACTGACCGACCCCCACGTGGCGGCCATGTCGATCGCCTCGCTTTCACTGAATGTTTCACTTGATTTAGATAGCGGCACCGCCGATGAATGACGATTCCCAAATCCTGATTGCGCGCCTGCTCACGCATCAAACCCTGCGCCGCGACGACAAGCTCGTCAAGCGCGTGCTGTCCGACGAGCTGTTCCGCGCCGAGATCGATGCGCGCCTGCTGGCCTGCGGCTTGAAGCTGCTCGACAACGTGTATGCCGACCACGTGACGTTGGCACTGACGCGCACCATCGAGCCGAAGATCTTCGGCGCGCGCGACGTGTGGCAAAACAATAATTTCGGCCTGGCGCGCGATGGCGTGGCCTTGCTGGTGGTGCTGTGGGCGCAGATCATCCTGCCCAAGCGCGAACGCCAGGAAACGCACCAGCACGCGGACGACGACCAGAACGATATGTTCGGCACGGAAAAGCCGCTGCCCCGCGCGGAAGATGCGTCGATCGGCATTTCCTACAAGGCGCTGCTGTCGGACTTCGGCGACAAGCTGGGCAAGAAGACGCGCATGGACATGAACCTGGGCACCCTGGCCAAGCTGGGCTTCATCGAGCGGCGCGGCGATTTCATTCTGGAAGGTCCGTTGCTGGACCTGATGATGGATACGGACGTCTTGAAAGAGCGCATCATCAACGGCGCCCTGGCCGACGTATTCAAGCGGGCGCCGGCGCGCCTGGTGGCCGTCGACCTCGATGCTGACTTGTCCGCTGATTTGTCCGCCGACATCGGCGACCTGCCTGACGCCGGCGACGAGCCCGCGTCCGACCTTCCTCACTGAAAGCGCCCATGTTTCATATCAAATCACTTGAACTGGTGCACTGGGATTACTGGCAGCGCATCAAGAATATTCCGCTCGACGCGAAGATCATCACCATCGCGGGCCAGAACGGTTCGGGCAAGACCACCTTGCTCGACGCCTTGCGCACCTTGTTCGGCCTCGACTGCTCGATGGGCCGCACGTATAAACACTATGCGCGCCACTCGGGCCAGCAGACGGCCTGGCTGCGCGCCGTGGTCGACAACAAGAACGTGGGCAAGCAGCTGTCGAACCGCCCGTTCCGCAGTTCCGGCTTCTTCAGCGACGATGAAGTGACCCTGTTTTGCCAGATCCAGAAAAATGGCGGCGACTGGAAGCGTCAGTATCTGATGCGTCCGGGCAATGTGCAGATCGAAGACATCACGGATGCCAACGACTGGCTCGGCGTGGAAAACTACCGCAAGCGCCTGGCCAATGCTGGCCTGTCGCCGGCCATGTCGAAAGTGCTGGCGCTGGAGCAGGGCGAGACGGACAAATTGTGCGAATATGCGCCGCGCCAGCTGCTCGATCTGGTCTTCCAGGTGTTTGGCGACAAGGAAGTGCTGGACGCCTACGACGAAGCCAAGCGCCATCAGCGCGACACGGAAGTAGAGCTGAAACGTTTCGAGACGGAACTGGAAGCGTCGAAAACCAACCTGGAAGGCTTGCGCCTGCGCGTGGCCAATTACCACCAGTGGGAAGGGCTGCATAAAGAGCGCCGCAACCTGCTGGAAGAAGTACTGCCCAGCCTGCAATACCACGAGGCGCGCGAAAAAGCGGCCATCGCCAGCCGGCAGTTGCGCGATGCGCGCAAGCCGATGGCCCAAGCGGACCAGCAGCTGACCGATAAACGCAATGCGCTGGCCGCGCAAGCGAAGGCCCTGTCCGACGCGCAGATGAACGAGACCCTGCTGGAGCAGGAATCGATCGGCCTGCAGAGCCGCTTGTCACTGATCAATGCCAAGCTGAAACCGCTGGACAGCCTGCTGGAACAGAAGGATCGCCTGCAGAAGCTGGCCGCCGATTCGGGCAGCGACATCGCCGAAGTGGCAGCCCAGCTGGAACAGAAGGAAGCGGAACTGCTGCGCCAGCGCCAGCAGCGCGACGCCCTGTCGGCGCGCATCGCGGGCGAGCAGGCGACGATTGCAGCATTGCAAGGCAAGACGGCCATGCCGGAGCCGGACAATGTGCGCGGCATGCGCCGCGCGCTGCGCGACGCAGGCATTCCCCACGCGATGCTGTCGGACATCGTCGAAGTGACGGACAGCCGCTGGCAGGGCGCCGTCGAAGGCGTGCTGGGCGGTTACGCCTCGGTCGTCTTGCTCGACAAGGCCAAGGATGCGGCCGCCGCTTACCGTCTGGCCGAGAAGGAACGCTACCGCCACTTCATCGTGCCCGACCTGGTCACGGCGCCCGTGGCGAAAGACGAGAGCTTGCTGGCCGTGGTGAAATTTTCCGCGCCCGTACCCAGCTGGCTGATCGAGCAGCTGTCGCGCATTTCGCGCGTCGATTCCGTCGAAGCAGGCTTTAAATTGGGCAACCACGAAGAGTGGATCACGCCCGAGGCCTACCACCGCGAACGCCGCGGCGGACGCTCGCTGTTCGTCGAAGCATCGCGCTACCGCTTCGGCCAGGCTGGCCGCAGCGGCCGTCTGGAAGCGCTGCTGCGCTCCTTGCCGGGCCTGGAAGGCCAGGAAGACACGCTCACCCTGGCGATCTCGAAGCTGGCGGCGGAAGTGGGTGCCTTGAAAGCGCGCATCGCCGGCGTCGACGCGGCCAAGGAACTGAGTGCACGCCAGGAAGAATTCGCCGAAGCGCTGCGCAATTCGAAGCCGCTCAAGGAAGAGCGCCTGGAAGTGGGCGGCCGCCTGGGCGAGCTGCAGAACCTGACGAAGAACGCCACCGTGGCGCGCACGCGTGCCGATACGGTGTGGCAAAACGCGCGCCTGGCCTTGTCGGAAGCGGAAGCCGGTTCGCGCCTCGGCTACAAGAAGCAGATAGAACAGCGCGCCGAGCATGCGCGTGCTTTGCTGGCCCTGCGCCATGCGTGGCGCCACTTGCCGAAAAGCTGGCGTCGTCCCGCGCGCCGCGCGGCGCTCGTGGCCGAACACCAGAATGCGCACCAGGTCGATTTGCGCGTGGCCAGCCTGCAAAACAGCCTGGCGCGCGACGACTGGGAACTGGACGCGACCGTCATCGACCAGCATCACCGCCTGTCGGATCAGCTGCACGGCCGCCAGTCGGAAACGGACGAGCGCCGCTACCAGAACAACCGCGCTATCGAAGCGACGGGCAATGCCCGCGGCGCCTACATGGAGCGCTTGCGCTACACCATCAAGACTTACAGCAAGAACATCAAGGAGCTGGGCGAACTGGCCGGCATCGAAGTCCATGCCGACCCCGTGCGCCTGGAGAACGACGACGTGCAACTGTCGCAGGCGGGCTTGCACGTGCGCTTCAAGTTCGACGGCAAGGGCGTCATCGGCATGAACGATGGCGAAGCGTCGGGCGGCCAGCAGGTGATGAAGTCGCTGGTATTGTTGATCGGCCTGCTGAAATCGGAAGACGGTTCCGGCGGCTTCGTCTTCATCGACGAACCGTTTGCCCATTTGGATATCCGCAACATTCAGCTGGTCGGCGAATTCCTGAAGAATACGGAAGCGCAATACCTGATGACGACGCCGTTGACGCACAACACGGACGTCTACGATCCGTCGGAGCTCACTTTGATCACCAGCAAGAAGAAAAAGGATACCCAATGGGCGCAACCGATTTTCGTGTTGCAGCGCCGGGTCGATCCGGCACCGGGCAAGGTGGTGTGATGATCATGCGCAAGCTTGTTCTGGCCACGGCCCTGTCGCTGGCATTGGCAGCCACGGCCGTGGCCAACGACGGCATCGGTTCCGTCAGCGCGGGCGGCATCCTGTTCGGCAAGACGGATGCCGTGGCCATGAAAAAGGAAGTGCTCAGCGTGAGCACGGACTTGATCAAGGTCGAGTACGAGTTCCTCAACGAGTCGGCCAAGGATGTGGAAGAGACCATCTTCTTCCCGCTGCCCGAATACTCGTCCGGCTACCATGGCTCGCCTACGTATTACGGCCAGCCGCAGCAGTTCACCGTCGACGTCGATGGCAAGCGCAAGGACTATCAAACGACCTTCGTCGCCAAGCTCGACGCCGAGGACGTGACGGCCCGCTTGCGCCAGCTGGGTCTGTCGGATGCGCAAATTGCCTATTTCCCCTCGCACACGCCGTTCGACAAGAAGGTGGCGCCGCTGACGGCCGCGCAGAGCAAGATCATGATCCGCGAAGGCTTGCTGGCCCAGCTGTATGACGAAGAATGGGTGCCGGCCTGGACCGTCAAAGTCATCTACCTGTGGCAGCAGAAATTCTCCGCCGGCAAAGTCGTGCGCGTGCGCCATCAATATGCGCCGTTCGTCGCGGCCGGTCCGGGGGCGTCTTA
This sequence comes from Janthinobacterium aestuarii, assembly GCF_051380835.1. NCBI lineage: Bacteria > Pseudomonadati > Pseudomonadota > Betaproteobacteria > Burkholderiales > Oxalobacteraceae > Janthinobacterium > Janthinobacterium aestuarii. The sequence continues at coordinate 114,168 of NZ_JBNYXU010000008.1, read as the reverse complement.
CCTGGGCGATGGCGATACATTTGAAAAGAAATACTGCGGCGACAAGGCCTTCTACAAGACGTGGAACCGCCTGGCGGCCAAGCAGGGCGAAAGCGGCTTCGTCAATGCTGTCTGGGTGTCGTACATTCTGACGACCGGCAACACGTGGAAGAATGGCATCGAAGACTTTACCTTGAACCTGATCAAGGGCAAGCCGGACGAGCTGGTCAGCCTGTGCTTCCCCGGCACGTTCACGAAAATCAACCCCACCACCTTGCAAGTCAAGCTGCGCAACTTCCATCCGAAGCAGGATCTCGACGTGTACTTCGGCAATGTCGAAAGCGCGGGCGACCACGACGGCGTGGCGCCACGGATCCGGCCGTAAGCGCGTGAGCACGCAGGAAGCACTGGCCGCGCGCCTGCGCGCCATCGCCCGCGCCACGCCGTGGTGCATGCAAGCCCTGCACGCCGTGGCGCAGCTGGGCTTGCCCCACTGCTGCATCGGTGCCGGCGCCGTGCGCAACCTCGTGTGGGACGCCTTGCACGGCTACGCGCAACCGTCGGCATTGAGCGACATCGACGTGGCGTATTTCGATGCGCACGATGTGCATCCGGAAAGTGAAACGCAGTTGCGCCAGCGCCTGGAAACCGTGCTGCCCGGCGTGCCGTGGGAAGTGTGCAACCAGGCCCGGGTGCACCTGTGGTTTGAAGATTACTTTGGCTACGCCGTGCCACCGCTGTTGTCGCTCGACGACGCCATCGCTTCCTGGCCCGAGTTTGCCACTTCGGTTGGCATCCATCTGCAGCCTGACGGCGAGATCGGCATCATCGCGCCGCATGGCCTCGATGAGCTGTTCGCCATGGTGGTGCGGCGCAACCCCGTGCGCATCAGCGAAGACGGCTATGCGCAGCGCCTGGCCAGCAAAAATTATGCGGCGCGCTGGCCGCGCGTCACCGTCATCGCTTAAGAAATACTGGCGTAAAAGCAATTAAATGCACTGTGGATACAGATTGCCTATAATTGGCAGCTATCTAATAGTGTTTTCCTGATCTCATGTCCCTGTCCCTGTCCATTTCCATGCCGCTGCGTCGCCTCGGCCGTTTGTTCTGCCTTTCCTCCGCCCTCGTGGCACCCGCCGCCTGGGCCGACAGCTACAGCGATTTCCAGCAAGCAAGCGGCCAGCTGGAAGCGCTGATGGCCAAGGCCACGCCGCAAAGCGGCTTGCCGCGCCTGGGCGACCCTGGCGTGGCGCAGCTGTTTGCCCATATCGCCGATGGCCCGCGTCTGTTCCGGGCGCCCGTCGCGGCGCTGCAGGACGTCAACCAGAGCGTGGCCCTGTGCGAACGGAGCACCAATCTGGGCAAGTCCTATTACCAATTTGGCCTCACGCGGCCGCTGCCGTTGTCCGGCGCCGAATTGCAGCAGGCGCGCAGGGAACAAGTGACGCAGAACCTGGCCGATTACGGCGATGAAATGGCCGCCTTGTTCGCCTTTGGCATGCATTGCCATGCGCATTTGATTGGCTTGATGGAAAAGGAGTTCAGCAGCCAGCCCATGCAGGAAGTGAGCAGTGCAGAGCGTATGCGCGCCCGCGCCTTCAGCAAGGGATCGAGCACCATGTTTGTGAACGTGGTGCAGTTCGTGCAAGTGCCGTTCTGGAACGTGGCGCAAAAGAAGCGGATGCTGGAAGCGGCGGCGCAGCACGCCGCGGCGAATGCCAATTTGATGGCGCCGCCCTTGCGCGAGCGTTTGCTGACCAGCCTGGCCGATGCGGACAAGGATCTCGATCCTGCCCTGGCGCCGGCGCTGGCGGCGATACGCCTGGCGCTGTCGGTGACGACGTGTACTGGCCTGTGCCAGTACTATTGACTGATGTGACTTACTCGGATGCCTGCAGTGGCTTGTTGCGCTGGCGCCAGCGCACGAGGCCCCACGCATACACGGCGTAGTAGCCGACGACGAGGCCGTAGGCGGCCATGGTCAGCGGACTCTGGCCGAATGGCGGCGGCGGTACGGGCACGTCCAGGCGCGTGTTCAGGTAGATTTCCATGCCGCGGTACAGCAGACGGGCGATGAACAGCATCGTGACGGCCAGGCCCAGGTAGCGGTGCTGGGTAAAGAAAAAGTCTTTGCCGACCTGTTCGAAGCGCGTCAGCTTCAAGCCCAGCACGCCGAGCCAGCCACCGGCCAGCGCGCCTGCGCCCAGGCTGGACAGGGGCAACAGCTCGAATTTCGTCGTCGTCGCCAGGAACAGCAGCAGCGCGGGAAAGACGATCGCCACGCTCCAGTGGCGCCACAGCTGCGACTTCTGGCGCGCCACCAGTTTCTTCAAGCGCGAATAAATGCGCCAGACCAGCAGCGGGACCAGGAACAGCAGGGCGAGGGTAGTGGTTTCCATGTAGACATTCGGGTGCGGGTAAAACAGCGATTGTAAGCCAGATGGGGACGGGCGGCGATGCTTGTCAAACAGCAAAAGTTGCTGGTTGACATTTACATGGCATGAACGCACTATGCCCTGTCACATCATGCTTTGGCCGCGGACGCGAGGCCGGCAGGCAAATATGGGCAGCGGCGCGCATCTCGTGGTATGGTCTTCCTTTGCCCGCAGGGAGGCCAGCCATGTCAGTCATCCATACCCACCGCGCGCCCGACCCGGCGCCCGTCGATGAACCCATGCCGGCGCCGGAGCCGCAGGAAGCGCCCGGGCGCCAGCCGGGGCCCGTGCATCCTGTGCCGCAGGACGATCCCGTGCCGCACCCGCACCCCAGTTAATCTCGTCAAGAAAGGCTGTTTTAGATGGCAATTGTCAAGGAAGTCTACACACGCAAAGTCAGCGGAGAATCGTTCGACTATGAACTCGATTACACCCAGGGCGCGGACGTGGCCTGGATTGCGCGCGTGTACCACGACGGCGTGCTGAAAGGCTCGCCGCACGGCGCGCTGACGGCCAACGTACTGTCCGGTCCCGCACTGGAACAGTACCTGCGCGCCTACGTCGAAGGCATGATCGAGCGGGGGCTCGACGTGGCTGAGTAAGCTGTTTGCAGTATTGATGAAAAAGGGCGCCGAGGCGCCCTTTGTTTTTTGCTGATGCTGTGTTTGAGACCTTGGCCAACAATGTTGTCGGATTAGCGGGGCAACGCCCCGCGTAATCCGACAACAGCGTTGGCACCCGGGCCGCTGTCCACGGCCAATCTAATCAAACGCCCACGTATACAACACGTCCAGCGCATTGTTCGTGCCCGTCTGGAATTGCAGGGTGATGCGGCGGTTCAGTTTGTAGCGCAGCTTGACCAGGCTCGTCGCCGTGCTCGTGCCTTGCTCGAACGTCAGGTAGGCGCGCGAGGATAGCCGTTTGCCGACGGTGACGACCGTGCTTTCCAGCCCCTTCGCCTGTGACAGTCCCACTTCGTCGAGGCCCAGCGAATTGGCCAGCTTGCCTTGCAAGCCGCCGCCGGAGCCGCCGAAGAGGGCGCCGGCCGCCGTCGTCAGGAGGGCCATTTCATCGCCGGCCGCCGTTTCCGCGCCGTGGCCGAGGATCAGCCAGGCCAGCTTGTCGCTGTCCGACACGCTCGGCGTGGACACCAGCTTGGCCGTCGGCGCCTGGGCCGTACCGCGCACTTCCACGCCCGCTTCCACGTTCGTTTCCGACAAGGCTTCGCCTTCGGGACGCTTGCGCACGGCCAGGATATTCAGCGACGGGTTGTCGTAGGCACCCGTGAAGGCGATCAAGCCCCGCTCGATCGACAGCTTCTGCCCGTAGGCCGCGTACTGGCCGCTGGTGACCTTGATGCTGCCCGTCACGCGCGGCGCGGCGCGGTTGATGACACGCGCGCGCACATTGCCCGCCAGATCCGCGTCGATGCCCATGCCGCGCAAGTGGAAGGCATTGCCCAGGTCGAACTCGAGGTCGATATTCAGGGGCAGCGACGGTGCTTCCTTGCTGCCCTTGACTTCCTTGCCCAGCACCACCACGTCGCTGCTTTGCGTCGGCGTGTCTTGCGGCGCCAGTTCGATCAGCGCGCGGTTGGCCTTGAACTTGCCCTCGAAGCTGAAACGCTTGTCGTTGCGCACCAGGGTGCTGTTGCCCGACAGGACCAGGGTACGGTCGGGGCGGGACAGCGCCTGCAGGCGGTCGGCCAGCAGTTTCAGTTCCAGGCTTGCCTCGCCATTCGCAAAGCGTACCCAGCCATCTGCCTGCACCTTGCCATCGCCGCCGTCAAAGCTCAGGCGCTGCAGTTGCAGTTGATCGCCGGCCAGCTTGGCTTGCAGCACGCCATTGCGCAATTTCAAGCCCTGGTCGGCCCAGTTGACGAGCAGCTTGCTGCCGTTGATGTCGCCATTCAATTGCGGCGCGCCGATGGTGCCGCTGCCGGACAGGGCCACCTTCAGGGCGCCGCCCAGCTCCAGGCCAGGCTGGCCCGTCAGTGGCGCCAGCCACGCCAGCGAATCGATATTGGTGGTGCCCGTCAGCGAGAGGGCGCTGTCGTTGCTGATGCGCCCGCCCAGCATTTGCACGGTGGCATTGATGTCGCTCTGGCCCGCGCGCGCGCCGTCGAGTTTCACGGCCAGGCGCAGCTGCTGGTTGGCCACGTCCACTCGCGCATCGAGCGTGCGCAAGCCCAGCGCCAGCGGCTGTTCCACGCCCACCGTCACGTCGCCTTTTTCGCGGTAGATGTGCAGCATGCCGGCCAAAGAGGGATCTTTTTGCTTGACCGTCGGCACCTGCATGTCGAGCGACCATTGCGCGCCCAGGGTCAGGTCGCTGCGCGCATTGGCTTGCAGCGCAGGGACCACTTGCGCCAGATACGTCAGCGCCACGCCGGCCGCCTGGCCGGAACTGGTCCAGCGGGGACCGTTCTTGACGAGGCTTTGCATGGTGATGCTGCCTGCCGGCAGTTTGATGACGGTGTTGCCCACGCTGATCTGTTCCGGTTGGCCCAGGCCCGCCACGCCGCTGCCGGCAGGGCCTGCCACTTTCACGGGCACGGGCGCTTGCAGCACGAGCGCATAGCGGCCCTTGTTTTGCAGGCTGTCGATGGTGCCCGTCCAGCTGGCGCCGCTCTGGCTGCCGCGCACTTGCACGGTGGCGTCGAAATCGTCATTGCGCGCCGCCAGGCTCACCGTATGGCTGCCGCGTGTGCCCGTCGTGCCCAGGCGGGCGCTGGCCAGCTTGAAGGTGGGCGTGCTGTAGCCCGTGATTTCCAGGCTGCTGACCATGGGGTCGAGCGCTCCCTGGCCGGCGCCCACGCTGGCGCTGCCTTTCACGGCTTTTAATTGCTGGTCGCCAAAGAAGGTCAGGTCCTTGCCATCCAGGGTCAGCTGGGCTGCGGGCGCGTCCATCCTGCCCGAGACGGAACCGGCCGCATGCAGCACGCCGGCAAAGCGGGGGCCCAAAGTCGACAGTTGCGGCGCATCGAGTTTCCACGTCAGCTGGTCCGTGGCGCCGCCGAGCGCGCCCTTGGCCAGCAGGCTGTTCGGTCCCAGGCGCAATTCCGTATCCACGCTGTCGATGCGCTTGGCATTGGCCGACAGCTTGGCGTAGCCGGCCAGCGGTGCGTTTTGCAAGGTCGATTCGCGCAGGGCCAGGTTGAGGGCCACTTGCCAGTCGCTCGTCAAGCGGCCGCTGCCGTTGAAATCCGCATTGACATTGCCGTTCGGCAGCGATGCGCCAAACACGGCCGGGTTGATCTTTTGCAGGGAGCCCGTCATTTTCAATTCCGCTTGCTGCTTGGCTCCCGTCAAGCCTACTTCGCCGCTGGCGTGGATGGCGCTGTCGGGCGCAGGGCGCTTGCCGCTGGTTAGGCCCAGGCCCTTCGCATCGGCAACAAAGCTCGTGCGCGGCTGCTGCATGGTGCCCTGCACCACGCCGCTGGCCAGCACCGTGCCCAGCAAGTCGCCTTGCAGGGCGGACAGCTGGCGCGCATCGACGTTCCAGTTGAGTTTTTCGCCAGCGCCGCCAAAGTTGCCCTTGGCTGCCACGTTGTTTTTGCCCAGTGCCAATTGCACGTCGATGCCGCTGAAATGGGCCGCGTCGGCCGTCAGCTTGCCCTTGCCGGACAGGGGTTGGTCGAGCAGCTTGCTGGGGCGCACGGTGAAGTCCGCATTCGCCAGCCATGTTGGTGCCACGTGGCCATTCGCGCGCACGTCGAGGTTCAGGTCGGCTACAGGGAAGGCGCCGAAGTCGGCGGGATTGAGACGGCTGGTGCTGGCCACGGCCTTGAACGGCTGCTCATCCTTCAGGCTGATCTGACCCGTCGCATTCACGCTGCTTTTGCCCGCTTGCAAGGTCGCCTTGCGCAATTGCACGAGCGAGTCGGCCAGGGTCGCTTCCACGTCCAGGCGCAGCTTGGCTTCGCCGAGTTTGGCACGCAGGGTCTGCGTCTTGCCGTCGCTGTCGAGCACGATGTCGCCGACGATCTTCGTGCTGTTGATGCTGCTGTAAATATGCTGCAAGTCGATCTTGTCCGTGTGCAAGGTCAATTGCGCATTGCCGATGGGCGCGTCGGCCGCGTCGCGGTTAAGCTTGCCGCTACCGGTGAATTTGCCCGCGTTGCCGAAATCGATGATGGCCGACTCCAGGGTCGTGGCCGTCAGGGTGCCGCCCAGGCGCGCCTCGAACTGGCGCAGCGGCAGCTTTTGCTGGTCGATGGGGCCCGGCGTGGCGTGGTTGAGGATGGCCAGCTTGCCCGACACGGTTTGTGCATTGGGCCGCGTGTCGATGGCGGCGTCGAGTTCCAGGCTCAGGTCCGCCTGCGGCAAGGTGGCGTCGAACTTGCCCGGATTGATGTTGCGGCCACGGATGCTGGCCGAGCGCAGGATGATGACGGGATCGAACGGCGCCAGCGCCAGTCGGGCGTCGGCCGTGGCCGCACCCGCGTTGCCCTTAGCTGTCACGTTCAGCACGTTCAAGTCGCCGCCCAGCTGCAAGGCGAGGGCAGCCGGTTTTTCGCCGGCGGCGGGGTTGAGCTGCGTCAAGCCGGCCTTGCCCGACAGTTTGAACGGCTGCGTGGCGGCTATCGTCGCGCTGGCCGTGGCCTGGCCGAACGGCGTCAGGGCCGAGGCGTCTTCCAGCTGCCATTGCGACTTGTCGCCCGACAGGGTGAAATGGATTTTTTCAAACACCGTGTTGCCACCCGGGCTGACCAGGGTCACCTTGTCCAGGCGCGCGTCGGCAATGCCGATCCTGAACGGCGCGGCCAGGCTGGTGGGCATGGTCGACGGTTCTTCGGACGGCGCCGTGCTTTCCACGGACAGGCTGGCCACATGCAGTTCGCTGATGGCAATGCCTTCCGAAAAGAACTGGAACGGCGACCAGTTGATGTCGATATTGTCGGCCGTGATGTGCTGCGTCTTGCTGCGGTAGCTGACGCGGCCCAGGTGCATGCGGTTGTACAGCGAGCCGGAGACGCCCGACACTTCGATCTCGCCGCCGCTGGCGCTGGCCACTTTTTGCACCAGCATCTGCAAGGTCGATTCGCGGCCCAGGAACCAGAAGGCGCCGCCCAGCAGCACGGCCAGGCTGGCGACGGCGATCAGTACGTAGCGCATCGCCCGACGCGGTTTTTTGGCCGGCGGCGGAGGGACGGCGCCGGGGGATTCGGTAGTCATATCGGACATCAGAAAGTGAATCCCAGAGAGAAGTGCAAACGGTAGGCGTGGACGGCGTGGCCATATGCCACGTCGACATTGATGGGACCGACGGGGCTCTTGTAGCGCCCGCCCAGGCCGTAGCCCGATTTCGGCGTCATGGCCTCTTTCACGGTGTCGGCCGCGTTGCCGGCGTCATAGAAGGCGGCGATGGCCCACTTCGGCTTGAACCAGTACTGGTATTCGGCGCTGCCGGTGAGCATGTAGCGCCCGCCGACGGTGGCGTCGCCTTCTTTGACGCCCAGTTCCTGGTAGGCATAGCCGCGCACCGACTGGTCGCCGCCCGCGCGGAACAGGTAGACGGCCGGCACGCCGCGTTTTTCCTTCGAGCCCAGCGCGCCCATTTCGCCGCGCACGATCAGCTCGCCCTTTTCACCGAGCGGACGGTAATACACGGCCTTGCCGGCCACGCGCACGAAGCGTTCGTCCGTCAGCACGGGCAGCAGGGCGCCACCCACCTGGGCGTTGATGACGTAGCCCTTGGTGGGGAACAGCAGGCTGTCGAGGCTGCGCTTGGTGATGGCATAGGTCAGCGGCAAGCTCTTGCTGCGCGTCTGTTCCAGGCCCACGATGGTTTTGTTTTCGCTGAGGAACTCGAACGTCAGGCTGCGCTCGAGGTTGGTGCCGCCCCAGTTGCGCTTGGCCGAGATGGTCGTCACAGCCGTGATTTCATTGGAAATGTCGCTGCGCTCGAACGAAGCGCCCGCGCTGTCGTTGTAGCCACGCTCGGTCGTTGGAAAGTAAAAATTGGCGTGCGCCGCCTGTTTCTTCGTTTCCATCGTGAGGGCGCTCTTGAAGCGCGTGCCCCACACATTCAGGTTGTCATAGTTGAGCTGTGCGCGATTGCCCGTGTTCGTACTGAAACCGAGACCGGCGCTGACGTTCTGCTGCTTGTTTTCCGTCACGCGCACGACCAGCGGCAGCTGCGGTGCGGGACCGCGGTTGGCAGGCTTGGCCTCGGGCGTGGCGCCGGCGGCATCGGCTTGCTGGCTTTCCTGGCCCGCCTCGATCTGCTCGCTGAGGATGCTGCTCATGTCGGCGCTCACTTCCACGCTGGCAAAGTAGCCCGTGTCCTGCAGGCGCGCCTGGAACGATTGCAGCGCCGATTCGCTGTAGTAATCGCCCGGACGGATCTTGTCGAGGTTGCGGATGATGCTGGCGTCGTAGCGCTTCAAGCCTTCGATGCGCAGCTCGCCGAAGCGCAGCTCGGGGCCGCTGTCGAGCACCACCAGCAGCGAGACCTTGTGCGTTTCCGGGTCGACCACGGCTTGCGTGTCGACCAGCTGGGCGCGCGGGTAGCGCGTCTGCACCACTTCGCGCAGCAGCGCGCGCTTGGCCGCTTCCCAATCGGACTGGCGAAACACGCTGCCCGTCTTCAGGGCCCAGCTGCGCTTCAGGGCTTCCGTATCGTAAGGCTCGCTGGCGGCCAGCGGCGGCGTGGGATCGAAGCCGCGCAATTCCAGCTCGACCTTGTCGATGGTCGCGGGCTGGCCCGGGTCGACGTCGACGATGACGACGGGCTTGGCGCCCGTCGTATCGACGCGCACCGTGACGACGGGCGTATAGTAGCCGGCCGTGGCGATGAGGTTTTTGGCTTCCTCGGGCGTAGCGCGTACGAGGCGCCGCAATTGCTCGCGGTCCATGCGCGGGTTGCCGCGGAAGCGTTCCAGGTCCAGGTTTTTTTCGAGCAACTCATCGAGGTCGCCGGGCGCGTTGACCTTGACCTCGTACTGCAGCGGGGTCGGCGCCGCTTCGGTGGCGCTGGCGCTCTCTGGAGCAGCATCTTGCGTGGCCTCCTGTGCGGCGGCATGGGCGGCAGGAAACAGCAATACGACACCACCGGCCGCCGCCAGTGTCAGTTGCCCCATTACTTTTGCCACTACTTGTGCCAAAATTCGTGGTCGTATCGCCTTGCCGGCAGCCGTATGCCGTATGGGTCGTGCAGAAAACATGGTGCTCCAGATAAGTAAATGCTGACTGCATGTTACCGGAATAGGTAAACTGATGGCGGACGAATAAGTATTTTTTGCGCAGGGAATCATGTTTTTCCGCGCACTATTGGACAGAATAAAACTGAAAAGAAAGAAATTATGCTAGCAACGGACTCCGCACTGGTGCTCTTTAGCGGTGGGCAAGATTCCACCACCTGCCTGGCCTGGGCCTTGAAACACTATAGCCGCGTGGAAACCATCGGCTTTGATTATGGCCAGCGCCACGCGATCGAGCTGACCGTGCGCCCAGGCGTACTGGAACAGATGCGCCAGCAGTCGCCCGAGTGGGACAGCCGCCTGGGCCAGGATCACATGATCGACCTGTCGCTCATTTCCGCCATTTCCGATACGGCCATGACGCAGAACGTCGAGATCGTCATGCAGGAAAACGGCTTGCCAAACACCTTTGTTCCTGGCCGCAACTTGCTGTTCATGACCGTGGCCGCCACCGTGGCCTACCGCCGCGGCTTGACGGTGCTAGTGGGCGGCATGTGCGAGACGGATTTCTCCGGCTACCCGGATTGCCGCGACGATACGATGAAGGCGCTGCAAGTGGCCCTGAACCTGGGCATGAACACGCGCTTGAAGCTGGAAACGCCGCTGATGTGGCTGGACAAGGCGCAAAGCTGGGACCTGGCGGAAGACCTCGGCGGCCAGCCGCTGGTCGACCTGATCCGCAGTGGCACGCATACGTGCTACCTGGGCGAACGTGGCGAGCTGCACGACTGGGGTTATGGCTGCGGCACTTGCCCCGCCTGCGCCCTGCGCGCGAATGGCTACCAGCAATACGCTGCGAGAAAAGCCCTGAAGTAACAGGTTGCGCCGTTTCTTCAAGCGGCGCGGCGGGGAGGCCAGCCATGCTGTGGTTTTTGCCACAGGAGCGTCTTGCCATGAAATCCCTCTTTGCCGCGCTGTACGGCCCCGTGTTCTGGGCCGGCTTCATCGGCGCCGCCGCTTGCCTGATCGCGGCGTGCCACTACTCCCTCTGGGCCTTGCCGCCCTTGCTGCTGCTGGCCCTGCTCACTTCCTTTCTTGCCGAACGCTATCTGCCGTATGACGGCGCGTGGAACGACGGTCACGGCGACGGCTGGCGCGATACGCTGCATGCGCTCGTCAATGAAGCGCTCTACTTGCTGGGCCTGGCGGCCTTTCCCCTGCTGGCCGGGCACCTGGCGCTGGGTCCATTCTGGCCAGTCCAGTTGCCGTTCTGGGCGCAGCTGCTGCTGGCAATCCTGATTGCCGACTGCGGCATCACGCTCGTGCATTACCTGAGCCACCGCTATTATTTTTTGTGGAAATTGCATGCCGTGCACCACAGCGTGCAGCGCATGTACGGTTTCAACGGCTGGATGAAACATCCGCTGCATCTGCTGCTCGAAGCGGCGGGCGGCATGCTGCCCTTGCTGCTGCTGGGCATACCGGAGAAGGTCATGGCCGTGCTGGCGTTTGCCGTGGCGATCCAGCTGTTGCTGCAGCACGCGAATGTCGACATGCGCATGGGGCCGCTGCGCCACGTATTCGCCTGGGCGCCCTTGCACCGTTTTCACCACATGAAGTACGGCACGGCCGGCGACGTGAATTTCGGCTTGTTCTTTACGTGCTGGGACCGCCTATTGGGCACGGCCTTCGACGCGCCCGGCTACCGCATGCGGGGTGAAGACCTGGGCATCGGCAGCCGTCCCGATTATCCCGTCGCCTATGGACCGCAACTGCTGGAACCGTTCCGCTCGGAAGAGGGCGTGCGCGCGCCCGAGCTGCCGGCCGGCTTGCAGCAGGCGCTCAATCGTGCCGTCAATCGAGCAGCTTGACGTCGAGCTGGCGCAAGCTGCGGTCGGCGCGTACGCCGAACAGGCTGCGCATGGTGCGCGAAAAATGCGCGGCATCGGCAAAGCCGGCACCGTGGGCCGCCTGCGTCAGGGTACTGCCGAGCAATATAAAACGGATGGCCAGGCGCAAGCGGCGCCACAGCACCAGGCGCCGCACGGGCAAGCCCAGCTGGGCGCTGAACAGGCGCTCCAGCTGGCTCAGCGACAAATGCGCGGCCTCGGCCACGGCGGCGGCGCTGACCTTGCCGGACAGCAGCGCATCGACCTTGTCCAGCGCCCGCAGCAGACGGGGATCGGACAAGCGCTCGCGCGGCTGCGCCTGCAGCGCGGCGGCCAGGCTGTCGAGGCTGGGTACGCCGGCGCTGGCGGCCGCCGCCAGCAGGGCCGCGCCACCCAGGCGCTGCGGCTCCGCATAGATGGTCAGCATGGGGTCCGGCGCGGCGATGATGGCGTGCGGGCGCAGGCTGTCGACCAGCAAGTACCGCGCCGTGTGGACGATGCCGTCGAGCTCGGCCGTGAAAGGCGCTCGCGTGCTCAGCATCAGCTGGTGCGCATAATGGGCGTGACTGTCCGTGGCGCCCGCTGCGCCATGCAAGATGGCAAAGTCCGGCGCCAGCCAGAGTGTTCCCTGCCAGCTATCTTGCTGCAAACGCGGCTCCTCGGTGATGGATTGCGGGGCGATCATACCAGTGTCGGGCGATGGTTTTCATGGCATCGAATTTTCCTGGAGTACACATCATTGCGTTCACGAAATATGTGCTCTTTTTAATACAATATTCAGCATTGCAAGGGCGCCCGCTGTAACGTACTATCATTCTCATCGACTACCGATGGTAGTTGTACAGCCCGCTGCCAGCCATGTTGCTGGCCGTGAAATGGTTTGATGTCCGTCCTGCCTGTCAGCCTGTCATGTCTACACGCGCGTCTTCGTCGTGGTTTGCCAAGCCAGTGTCGCACTGGGTGGGACCGCGCGCGTTGGCCGCGCTGGTGCTGGCGCTGTGTCTGGGGTTGACGTATGGCGCCTGGCGCAATGCCCATGATGCCAGCGAACAGCAGGTGCAGGCCGATTTCGATTTCCGCGTGCGCGAACTGGTGGGCAACATCGCCGGCCGCATGCAGACCTATATCCAGGTGCTGCACGGGGTGCAGGGACTGTATGCCAGTTCGCAGGAAGTCACGCGCCGCGAATTCCATGCCTATCTGTCGGTGCAGCAGGTGGACCGTCACTTTCCCGGCATCCACGGCATCGGCTTCCTGCCGCTGTTGCCCGGCGCCGCCCTGGCGCGGCACGAGGCCAGCGTGCGCGCGGAAGGCTATCCTGGCTATGCCGTGCGTCCGCACGGCCAGCGTGCCTGGCATGCGCCCATCACCTATCTGGAACCTTTAATCGACAGCAACTTGCTGGCCTTCGGCTATGACCTCTGGTCCGAACCCGTGCGCCGCGCCGCGCTCGAGCAGGCGCGCGATACGGGGCGGGCCGCCATGACGGGCAAGATTCACCTGGTGCAAGATAGCGGCAGCGCCCAGGCGCATGGCTTCCTCGTCGTGCTGCCCGTGTATGACAACGGCATGCTGCATGCGAGCGTGGAACAGCGGCGCGCCGCCTTGCGCGCCTGGGTGTTTGCGCCGTTCCGCATGGGCGACCTGATGGCGGGCGTGGGCGGCGAGGCGGCGCGCCAGCTGGACCTGGAAATCTATGACGGCGCGCAACTGGCCGAGGCGGTCCTGATGTACGACAGCTTGCCGGGCGGCTTTTCATCTGCCGCGTCGGACAGCCGCGTGTCGCGGCAAGTCATCACCGTCGCCGGCCGCCCCTGGACCTTGCGCGTGCGCGCCATGCCGGGCTTCGATGGCGAGCTGCTGGCGCGGCCCCGTCTGGTGGCCTGGACGGGGGGGCTGGCCAGCATCGTGCTGGCGCTGGCCGCCTGGCTGCTGGCGGCGGGCCGCGCCCGCGCCCAGGCGGCGCTGGCGCGCTCGAGCGAGCTGACCGGCCAGCTGGAGCAGGGGCAGGCGAGCGTGCTGGCGATGGCCGAGGCGGCGCAGCGCAGCCAGGCCATGCTGCGCAGCATCCTCGATTCGACCATCGACGGCATTCTGGTCGACAACGTCAACGGCCGCATCTTCACGTCGAACCGGCGCTTCCGCGACCTGTGGCAAGTGCCCGACGCGCTCGACTGGCAAGCTGATGGCACGGCGCTCGTGCGCCATGTGGAAAGCCAGCTCGAGCAGGCGGCGCCTTTCCTCGGTGCACGCGCCCACGCGCCGCACGGCCACCGCGAGCGGCGTGACGTGCTGCATCTGCGCGATGGACGGGTGGTCGAACAATATGTGCGCAGCATGCAGCTGGGCAATGAGCAGGCGCGCTTGTGGACTTTCCGCGATATCAGCGAGCGTAGCCAGGTGGAACGGCGCGAGCACACGCGGCGGCAAGTGCTGGAAATGCTGGCCACGGGTGCGCCGCTGGAACGGGTGCTGGAAAGTGTGGTGCTGAGCGTGCAAGCCGACCATCCTGCCATGTTGTGCAGCATCTTGCTGCTCGACGAAAGCCGCCACCGCCTGGTGCTGGGCGCGGCGCCGAGCTTGCCCGCGTTTTTCAACCTGTCCAGCCATGGCCATGACCTCGACACCCTGCAGGGCGTGCATGGCATCGCCGCGCAAGCCGTGCGCGACGGCCAGCGCGTGATCGTCGGCGACCTGCATGCCGGTGCGCAGGAAACGATGGAACTGGCATGGCGGGCCCAGCTGCAATCGTGCTGGGCCGAGCCTGTGCGTGGCGGCTCGGGCAAGCTGCTCGGTGTGCTGATGGCGTATCACCGCCAGCCGACCCTGCCGGGCGCGGCCCATCTGGCGCGGCTGAGCGAGGCGGCGCACCTGGCCGGCATGGCCATCGAACAGGCGCAGGTGGCGCTGGCCCTGCGCGCCGGCGAAGCGCGTTTCCGCAGCCTGTACGACCATGCGCCCGTGGCCTTGTGGGAACAGGACTGGTCGGCCGTGCGCGCCGCGCTCGATGCTATCGAGCAAGCGGGCGTGCGCGACCTGGGCACCCACTTCCAGGCCAATCCGGATGCGCTGCGGCGGCTGGCGGGGCTGGTGCGCATCATCGACGCGAACGGCGCCGCGCTGGCGCAGGTGCGCGCCAACGAGGACGACCAGCGCCGCGGCGCGCTGAGCCTGGCGCAGAATTTCGACGATAGCGCCTTGCCTCATTTCGGCGCTGCGCTGCTGGCGCTGGCTGACGGCGCCCACCTGTACGAGTGCGAAAGCAGCTTCGTGCGTCTCGATGGCGCGGCGCGGCAAAATGAGTTGAGCTTGCTGGTGATGCCCGGCCATGCGGACAGCCTCGATTTCGTCATGGTGTCTTCGCTCGATATCACGGAGCGCAAGCGCATGAACGCGGAACTGCTGCAGCTGGCCACCACGGATTTCCTGACCGGCTTGCCGAACCGGCGCCACTTCATGGCGTCGCTGGAAAACGAGCATGCCCGATTGCAGCGCGAACTGGCCAGCTGCGCCAGCGTGCTGATGCTCGACATCGATCATTTCAAGCGCGTCAACGACGAGTATGGCCATGCCGTGGGCGATGCCGTGCTGCGCCACCTGGGCGCGCTGATGTGCCAGGCGCTGCGCAAGGTCGACGTGCCGGGCCGCGTGGGCGGCGAGGAATTTGCCATCTTGTTGCCGGGCACGAATCTGAGCGCCGCCGCCGTGTTTGCCGAACGGCTGCGCCGGCGCGTGGCGGAAAGTTCGCTGACCATCGATGGCGGCACGGTGATCACCATCACGGTGAGCATCGGCATGGCCGCCATGGCCGGCACCGATGCCGATTGCGACGCCGTGCTGGCGCGCGCCGACGAGGCGCTGTACCGTGCCAAGCGGGGCGGACGCAACCGCATCGAACAGAATGATGGCGGCGGCGACGGCGTGCTCAGCAAGTTTATGGCGCAGTGATTACAGACTGTGCTGACGCGCTTGCGCCTGCTTGCGGTTGCGGCTGACGATCAGCCAGACGATGGCGACGGGTATCAGCAGCGGCAGCAGCACGGGCGTGCTCAGCGCGAGCGCCAGCACCACGCACAGGACCACGGCGGCGATCAGCACCACGCCCACGCCTGCCAGCACCACGCCTGCCACGATGGTGGCGCACACCACCGCAATGGCGGCGATCAGCAAGCCGCCGCCGGCAAACACGAGGCCGAACAGCCACTCGAGCGGACCGTCGACATCGTCGCCGTTGAACTGCATGTGCATGTCGCTGCCGCCGATCTTGTCGAGGAACAGGCAGGCGAGCATGACGAGGAGGACGAAGGTGAGCAGTTTTTTCATGGTGAGCCTCGCAGTGTGGGTGATGGGGTGTTGCATGGTCACACTGTAGGGGCGCGCCCGGCTTGCCGCCAGCGGCGTGCGACAGGCCGTCATTTTCACGGTATGGAAGGCGCTGGAGGCCAGAAAACGCTGATCTGGAACAAGATTTCTTTTCTTGTAATGTGCGCAAGCCGTCCTATACTGAATACCTCACTCTCGCAAGGAGGGCAACATGCTTTTGTTTGCAGATACCGGGGATCAATCGCTATCCCCCCCTGACCATCGAATCACGCGCCAGCGTAGCGCCACGCAGTCCTGCGCCGAGCCCGTCGGTGCGCCATCGGCGATACCGCCGATCATCATCAATCCGTTTAATTACCATGCGCCGCTGCCGGCCATCGACCCGCGCTGGGTGCCGCCGGGCCCGCCGCTGACCTGGCCCAACCGGCCTGCCATGTCCATGTGCTGACAGTCGCGTGGGAAGATGCCGGACGGAAGTGTTGAACGCTCACCCATGCCGCCGGGAACGCGGCACGGGCGGGCGTTTTCGACTATCATGCTAGCCCCGACCTTCCATCACGAGCACCGCCATGAGTACCGATTTCCCCGACTTTTCCGACGAAGCAGCCGAGCAGGACAATGACGCCCCGATCCAGGAGCCGCGCCTGTGGGTAGGCAATGGCTGGACGGCGAGGGTGATCAAGAACGAGGAAGACGAAGGCTGGGCCGTGGCCATGATCAAGGATGGTGAACCGGAGCCGGCGCTGGTGGGCCCGTGGACCATGGGCCGCGACAAGAAAAACCCGAAGCCGCTCGACGTCAACGCGTTCAATACCCTGGTCAAGACGGCGTCGGAAGTGCTGCGCCGCCACGAGCAGCAGCTGCATGCGCAATTGCACAAGAACCTGTTCGTCGCCACCGACGAGGGGCAAGTCAAGGTGATGTTCGACATCGTCCCCGACGAAGACCACCCGTACGCGGAGCTGAGCGCCTACGACGCCGATGGCGAACAGATTGCCAAGGTGCGCACCTCGGCTGCGTTCAAGTTCAACGCCACGTCAGCGGCGAACTGGATCGAGGGCGGCTACCGCCGCCCGTAATCCAATGCCACCCCCGGCGTCAACAATGTGTCGGATTACGCGTGCCCTTCGGCCACGCTAATCCGACCTACCTCCTCTTTTTTTCTGCGATACGCGAGCCGGTACAGCAGCGGCAGGCGTAGGTCGGATTAGGCCTGAAAGGCCGTAATCCGACGCCGCCAGAGCCAACAATGTGTCGGATTACGAATCCGACCTACCTCTTGCGGCATACGCGAGCCGGTACAACAGCGGCAGCACCAGCAATGTCAAGGCTGTCGACGACAGGATGCCGCCGATCACCACGGTGGCCAGCGGACGCTGCACTTCGGCGCCCGTGCCCGTGGCGATCGCCATCGGCACGAAACCCAGCGACGCCACCAGCGCCGTCATCAGCACGGGCCGCAGCCGCGTGATCGCGCCTTCCCGTATGGCATCCTGCAAGGGCATGTCCTGTTCGCGCAGCTGGCGGATGTAGGCGATCATCACGAGGCCGTTCAGCACGGCCACGCCGGACAGGGCGATGAAGCCGACCGCCGCCGAGATCGACATGGGTATGTCGCGCAGCCACAGGGCGACGATGCCGCCCGTCAAGGCGAACGGGATGCCGCTGAACACCAGCAAGCCATCCTTCACGTTGCCGAACATGGCGAACAGCAAGACGAACACGAGGGCCAGCGCCACGGGCACCACCAGTTCCAGGCGTTTCGTGGCCGACTGCAGCTGCTCGAACTGGCCGCCCCAGCTGGTCCAGTAGCCGGCGGGAATGGCCACTTGCGCTTGCAATTGCTGCGTGGCGTCGGCGACAAACGAGCCGATATCGCGCCCGCGCACATTCGCGCTGATGACGATGCGGCGCTTGCCGTCTTCGCGGCTGATCTGGTTCGGCCCCGGCGCTACTTGCAGGCTGGCTACTTCACCGAGCGGAATGAAGCGGGCACGGCCTTCCGCCGCTGCACCCAGCGGCAAGGCGATGGGCAGGCGTTTCAGCTGCTCCAGGTCGCTGCGCAGGCTGTCGGGCAGGCGCACGACGATGTCGAAGCGGCGGTCGCCCTGGAACAGGGTGCCGGCCTCTTGCCCGCCGATGGCCGTGGCGATCGCCGCTTGTACGTCGGCAATGTTGAGGCCGTAGCGGGCCGTCTGCTCGCGGTCGATCTGCACCGTCAGCATCGGTAGCCCCGTCGTCTGCTCGACCTTCACTTCCGTCGCACCGGGAATCTTGTCCAGCACGCCGGCGATCTTCGCGGCCGTACTGTCGAGCACGGCCATGTCATCACCGAACAGTTTGACGGCCACGTCGCTGCGCACGCCGGAAATCAGTTCATTGAAGCGCAGCTGGATCGGCTGGGAAAACTCGTAGTTGTTGCCCGGTAAACTGGTGGCCGTCGCTTCGATTTCCGCCAGCAAGCGCTCGCGCGATTTTCCCGGTTCCGGCCACTGGTCGCGGGGCTTGAGCATGATGTAGCCGTCGGAAATATTCGGCGGCATGGGGTCGGACGCGATCTCGGCCGTCCCCGTGCGGGCGAACACGCGCGCGATTTCCTTGTGGTTTGCCATGAGCTTGCTTTCCAGCTGCTGCTGCATGGCCAGCGACTGGCTCAAGCTGGTGCCGGGAATGCGCAGGGTCTGGATGGCGATGTCGCCCTCGTTCAGGCTGGGCACGAATTCGCTGCCCATACGTGTTGCAAGCAAGCCCGACAGCACTACGGCCACGGCCGCGCCCGTCAGCACGACAGGCGTGTTGCGCATGACCTTGTCCAGCAGCGGTGCATACCAGCGCTTGGCGGCGCGCATGATGGCGTTTTCCTTTTCCGCCACCTTGTCGCCGATGAACAGCGCCACGGCGGCCGGGATAAAGGTGATCGACAGCAGCATGGCGCCCAGCAGGGCGATGACCACCGTCAGCGCCATCGGCGTAAACATGCGGCCTTCCACGCCCGTCAGCGCGAAGATGGGCAGGTACACGACCATGATGATCAGCTGGCCGTACAGCAGGGGGCGGCGTGCCTCTTGCGATGCGGCAAACACTTCCTGAAAACGTTCCTGCAAGGTAAGCGGCCGTCCCAGTTTCTGCTGCGCATGGGCCAGGCGGCGCACGCAGTTTTCCACGATCACGACGGCGCCATCGATGATGATGCCGAAGTCCAGCGCGCCCAGGCTCATCAGGTTCGCGCTCACGTGGTATTGCACCATGCCCGTAAACGTGAACAGCATGGCCAGCGGAATCACCATGGCCGTGATGACGGCCGCACGGATATTGCCGAGGAACAGGAACAAAATGGCGATCACCAATACCGCGCCTTCCAGCAGGTTTTTCTTCACCGTATTGATGGCCTTGTCGACCAGCACCGTGCGGTCATACACGGTGACGGCGTGCACGCCTTTCGGCAGGCTGCGGTTGATCTCCACCATCTTTTTATCGACGGCTTGCGAGACGGCGCGGCTGTTCTGCCCGATCAGCATGAAGACGGTGCCGAGCACCACTTCGCGGCCGTTTTCCGTGGCCGCGCCCGTGCGCAGCTCGCGCCCCAGCACCACGTCGCCCACGTCGCGGATGCGAATCGCCACGCCCTGCACGTTGGCGACGACGATGTTGCCGATGTCGCTTTTGGACGCCACCTGGCCCGGCGCGCGTATCAGCAGTTGCTCGCCCTGTTTTTCGATATACCCGGCGCCCACGTTGCTGTTGTTGCGCTCGAGCGCCGTCACCACGTCTTGCAGGCTGATGCCGTAGGCAGCCAGTTTTTCCGGGTACGGCGCCACCTGGTATTGCTTGGCGTAGCCGCCGATGGCATTGATTTCCGTGACGCCCGTGACGTTGCGCAACTGCGGCTTGATGATCCAGTCCTGGATTTCGCGCAAGTCCGTCGGCGTGTACGGCGTGCCATCCGGCTTTTTCGCGCCGTCCTGCGTTTCCACCGTCCACAGGTAGATTTCGCCGAGGCCTGTGGAGACGGGGCCCATCTTGGGCGTGATGCCGGACGGCAGACTTTCTTTGGCTTCCTGCAAGCGCTCGTTGATCATCTGGCGCGCGAAATAGATGTCCGTGCCATCCTTGAAGATCACGGTCACTTGCGACAGGCCGTAGCGCGATAGCGAGCGCGTCTGTTCCAGATTCGGCAAGCCGGCCATGGCCGTCTCGATGGGGAAGGTGACGCGCTGCTCGGTTTCCAGCGGCGAATAGCCGGCGGACTGGGTATTGATTTGCACCTGTACATTGGTGATGTCGGGCACGGCGTCGATGGGCAGCTTTTGATAGCTGTAGATGCCCAGGCCGGCCATGGCAGCCACGGCCAGCATCACCAGCCAGCGCTGGTCGATGGCGAAGCGGATCAAGCGTTCAAACATGATGGTTTCCTTAGCTTTGACGTGATCAGTGTTCGTGGCCGGCGGAGTCCTTGCCCAGCTCGGACTTCAGGACAAAACTGCCTTGCGCCGCATACGGCGTGCCGGCGGCCAGCCCCTGCTTGATGTGCGTCAATGTGCCATCGCTGCGGCCGAGTACCACGGGCGTGGCCTGGTAGCCATCCTTGACTTGCACGAAGACGACGGGCTTGTCTTCCGCCGTCTGGATGGCCGTGCTGTGCACGGTGACGGGCGCGTCCGCTTCGCCGGACACCACTTCCACCGTGACGAACAGGCCCGGGCGCCACGCCATGTCCGGGTTCAGCAAGCTGATGCGTGCCTTGGCCGTGCGCGTCTGTTCGCCCAGCAAGGCGCCCACGTAGGTGATCGTGCCCTGCGCGCTGGCGTCGAAGGCACTGGCTTTCACCTCCGCCTTGCCTCCCATGCGCACGGTGGCCAGGTCTTTCGCCGGCACGGCGATTTCCGCCCACACGGTCGACAGGTCGGAAATGACGAAGATGTTCGCGTCTTCCTTGACGGCTTCGCCCAGGGTGATATGTTTTTCCAGCACCATGCCGTCGAACGGCGCGCGGATGTCGTAGCGGTTCAGCGGACCTTTGCTGATACCGCTGGCGCCCAGCGCGCTGAGCTTTTGCTGCGCATTCTGCACGGCGATTTCCGCCTCGCGCCACGCCTGCTGCGCCTGCAGGTAATCCTGTTCGGCCGAAATTTTCTCGCGCCACAGTTTTTCCTCGCGCTCATACGTGGAGCGGGCCAGCGACAAGCGCCGCTGCGCCGACAGCAGCGCGCTGCGCTGTTCCGACAATTCCGTACTGGCGATGACGGCCAGCACTTGCCCCTTTTTCACCAGCTGGCCCAGGTCCGCCTGCACGGCTTCCACCACGCCGGCCAGGCGCGGCACGACGTGGGCCGTACGGTCTTCATTGAACCGGATTTCACCGGGCAGGGCCACCGTCGTCTTAATGCGGCCGGGCGCGGCCGTGGCGATGACGACGCCAGCGGCCTTGCTTTGCGCCGCCGTCAATTCCAGCTTGCCTTCCACTTCTTCGTGGCCATGTTCGTCTTTCTTTTCAGCATGTGCTTCCGCCTTGACGGCAGGGGCCGGCGGGGCGTTGGACTTGCCGGTACCGAGGATGAGGATTGCCAGCACGATGCCGGCGGCCGCGATGGAAGCGATGGCGATCGTCTGCTTTTTGAGTGTGATGTTCATGGATGGTATTCCTTACAAGGGAGCTGGTGTGCCCAGCAGGCGCTCGATGTCGGCGGCGGCGTGCTGCGCTTCCGTCAGCGCGCGCAGGTATTGGTTTTTGGCTTGCAGCAAGGTGCGCTGGGCATCGAGTACGTCGAGGAAGGCGAACTTGCCGAACTCAAAGCCCTTGCTGGCCGCGTCATAGGCGCTTTGCGCGCCAGGCAAGATGTCCTGGCGCAAGCTTTCCACGTCGAGCCGGGCCGTCGCCAGGCGTTCGGTGGCGGCTGCCACGGCTGTTTGCACGGCGATGCGGGCGGCGGCCAGCTCGTCGCTGGCCTTGTCGCTGCGGCGCAGGGCGTCGAGCTTGTTGCCGGCATTGCGGTCGAACAGCGGTAGCGGCAAGGCCAGGCCGATGATGGCCTGGTTGCGGCCCAGCTCTTCCGAGCGCTTCATGCCGATACTCAGCGTGACGTCGGGCGTCGCGCGCCGCTGTTCCACGTCCAGCATGGCTTGCCGCTGCGCCAGCGCGCTGCTGGCCTGGCGCACGGCGGGCGCCTGGGCCAGGCGCGCCGCCAGTTCGCTTGCCGGGGGCAGCTCCGGCAAGGTTTCCAGGCGTCCCTCGGCCGAGGTAAAGCGGGGCGTGGGGTTGCCCCACAGGGCGGCCAGGCGCTTGCGGGCGCTGGCCAGGGTGCTGCGGGCCAGGTTCAGTTCCAGCCGCATGCTCGCTTCAGCCACGCGGGCGCGGGTTTCCTCGACGGGCGAGGCCTTGCCTGCCGTCACCCGGCGCGCCGTGATGTCGCTGGCGCGGGCGGCCAGCGCTTGCGCGCTGTCGGCCAGGCGCAAGCCTTCCTGGGCCGCCAGCACGTCGACAAAGGCGGAAGTCACGGCGGCGCGGGTTTCCGCCTGCTGCAGTGACAGGCCCGCTTGCGCCAGGTCTTCGCCGCGCTGGGCGACGGCGGCGCGCGCCCCGCGCTTGCCGCCCAGTTCTATGAGCTGGTTCAGTTGCACGGTGGTGCTGCGCGAGGCGCGCCGCGTGTCTTCCATCACGGTTTGCAGTTCCGGATTGGGCAGGGCGCGTGCCTGCTGCAGGGCGCCGCCTTGCGCCGCCAATTCGTGGCGAGCAGCCGACAGGGTGGCGTTGCCGCCCTCGGCGATTAGCAGCGCGGCGGGCAGGGTCAGCGGAGCGGCAGGTTCCACGCTGGATTGCGCGTGGGCAAAGTTGCCGGCCAGCAGGCCCGCGGAGAGTAATAATAGATAAATGGATCGGTACATCGAATTCTCCAAAGTATGGAAAAGAATTCGACGGGACGCACAGGCTAGCGCCCTGGTCAATCAGGCGTGCGTTGTGATCAGTAAAAAGGGACGTCCCGTCGGCCTAGATGGCCGACGACCAGTCTGGGCGCTTGGGAGCGTCCGGGATGTGGGAAGCGTAAAAGAAGGGGGAAGTGTCCGCGTTGACGGAGGCCGTGTCGCCGATGGGCAGGCTGGAGCCGGCCGGCAGCCATGCATGGCCGATGCCATGGCAGACGTTGCAGTCGCTGTGCGGCTGGCCTTTTTTGTCACTGGCGGGCTGCTTGTCCGCATCGGACTCGGCCTTGTGCTGGTGGCTGTGGTGGCCCAGGTGCTGCGCCGCCTTGCCTTCCTCGTGCAGGCAATACGCGCTCGCCGCGGCCCAGGACATCTGGAGCGGAAGCACGAACAGCAGAAAAATGAGGAAGAATCGGCGCATGGTGACGGCTATTGTACAGAAAGAAAGAAGGCCGTGCCCATGTCAGCGCGGCTGGGCGCGCCACGCCTTCAACTGCGCGGCGATGGCCTTGCCCTGAAACAGCTGCGGCTCGGAATGCTCTTCCGCTTCCATGCCGCCTTCGCGGAAATCGGCCGCTTCGCGCGCCTGCACCAGTACTTTGGCCTTGTCGAACGCTTCGGAAAAGCCGGCGCTCTTTGGCAAGGCTTCCTTGAAATACGCTTCGCTGAAATACGTAAAATCGTTCTGGTCGTCGCAGCCGAACGAGGTCCGGTCGCTGCGCGCGGCCGTGATGATGAGGGTATTGTCATCTTTTAAGGGCGCAATGAAGCCGCCCGCATAGCAGGCCGAGATCACGATGACTTTCCAGCGGATGCCGCTGTGCTTGAGCATGGATGCCAGCTCTTGCGCGGGCAGGCTGTGCAAGTCCATGCCGTTTTGCGCCAGCGCCAGTTCGTGCTCGGGCGAGCCGTGGCTGGTGAGGAACAGGAACAGGATGTCGTTGGCCTTGTCCATCTTCGCGCCCAGCGCGTCGAGGCTGGCGGCGATGCTGGTGCGCGTGGCCATCGGCTGCTGGGCCACCGTGTTGCGGCTGTTGACGAGCATCAATGAACGGCCCACGGTGCCGTAATCGCGGTCGAACTGGCGCTGCACGAAGGCCGTTTCGCGGTGGAACACTTCCTGCGCGCCATCGCCGGCCACGCCCAGCAGATACAGATTAATTTTCTTTGCCGCATCGCGCGGTGCGATGCGGGCCAGGGCGCCGTCGAGCAGGTTGCGCTGGTTGTACAGGGCCAGTTCGATATTGTCGCGTGTGAGCTTGTCCAGGGCAGGGTCGTCCAGCTGGCCTTCCGTCCAGTTGCCGCTGTCTTCGCGCCGGCCGTCCGCCTGCGCCACGGCGTAGCGCAGCACGCCCTTGCCGTCGAACTGGCCATTCTTGAAGCCGCCCCGGTACTCGTCGCCGTCGGCCGTGCGCAGCACGCCTTCGCCTTCGAATTTCCAGTCTTTCAGCTCGCCTTCGTAGTGGATGCCGTCGCTGGTGGTGACCTTGGCCTTGCCCTGCACCTGGCCCTGGACGAAGTCGCCTTCGAAGACGGTGCCGTCCGTGTCGGTCAGTTTGCCGACGCCGTGCGGGCGCCAGTGCTTGAAATGGCCTTCGAAGGTGGCGCCGTCGGCGCCCTGGAAGCGGCCTTGTCCCTCGAAGCTGCCCTTGACGAAGTTGCCCGCATAAATCTCGCCCTTGGGCGAGGTGTAGCGGCCGATGCCATCGAAGGCGCCCTGGCGGAAGGCGCCCGTGTATTCGACGCCGGACGCCTGGCGCAGCTTGCCCTGGCCGGAAAACACGCCGCGCGCGAAACCGCCTTCGTAAAACGCGCCGCTCGCGTACTCGAGCCGGCCCTGGCCATGCATCTTGCCCGCGACGAGGGGGCCGAAATAGCGTCCGCCATCGGCCGTTTCCGCCGCCGGCGCCTTGGCTGGCGCGGCGCACAGCGGCGGCATGCCCAGCGCGGCAAAGGCCAGCAGGCCGGCGAGGGTATAGGGACGAAGCGAGGCGCGTAGCGTGGCGGTCATGAGGACGGTCTGGTCTGTAGGAAGGGGCCTAGTCTGCCACTGTATTGCCAGCGTGGCAAATGTGCGCGTGGCGTGCGTTGCTCTGCCTCAAGGCAAGATTCTCCGTTTTATGCCGTGCCAAGGCCGGGCTGAACTGATAATATTGATTTTCAGAACATATACTTGCACAAGGTACATAGTCACCCATGGAAAGCCGCCTCAGCCGTCTGGAAGCCGTTCAAACCGTGTTGCTGGAGATCGGGCAGCGCTCGAGTACCTGCAGCGATATCAGCGAATTCCTGCAGGCGGTGCATGCGGCACTGGGGCGCATCATGTATGCGGCGAACTTTTACGTGGCGCTCAGCGACCATGACGACGGCCTCGTGCGCTTTCCGTATTTTGTCGATGAATTCGATGCCGCGCCCGATCCGGACGAGGGCGTACGCCTGGCCAGCGCCGCGCAGTCGCCCACGGCATGGGTCATCGTCAACCGCAAGCAGCTGGTGATGACGGCCGACGACGACGCCATGCGCGCCATCGGCGGTGGCGCCTGGGGCGGCGGCACGGCGGCCGAGCACTGGATAGGCTGCCCGCTGCTGGACCAGCAGCATCAGGTGCTGGGCGCCATCGTCATCCAGAGCTATGACGCGCAGCACCGCTTCAGCCTGGAAGACCAGGCCCTGTTCGCGCTGATCGCCACCCACGTGTCGAGCGCCCTGCAAGGCATGCAAAGCATGGACCGGCTGGAAAAGGCGGTGCAGGAGCGCACGGCCCTGCTGGCGCACGAGGTGGCCGAGCGGCGCCGCGCGGAAAACCTCCAGCATGCGCTGTATGAAATCGCCAACCTGTCGGCGCAGGCGGCCGACGCGACGACCCTGTATGCGCGCCTGCACGCCATCATCAGCGAGCTGGTGACGGCCAAGAATTTCCTGATCGCCCTGTACCACCCGGACAACAAGGACATCACGATCCCGTACTTCGTCGACGAGAAGGATGCGCAGGCGCCCGTGAAACGCTTTCATTACGGCATCGGCATGAGTTCGTACGTGCTGGCGCGGCGCAAGGCTTGCCTGCTGGACGCCAGCAGCTATGCGGCGCTGGTGGCCAGCGGCGAGATGGACGAGCCGCTGGGCAATGTCGGCATCGCCAGCTGGATGGGGGCGCCCATGCTGCTGGGCGACCGGAAATATGGCGTGATCATCGTGCAAAGCTATGACGAATCCGTCGTGTATGGCCAGGCGGAACTCGATGTGCTGGCTTTCATGGCCAGCCACGTGGCCGTGGCGATGGCCCGCATCCAGGCCGACAGCGCCATGCGCCAGGCCAAGGAAGCGCTGGAAGAACAGAACGCGGCCTTGAACAGCGCCCTGAGCGCTTTGCAGGAAGCGCAGTCGGAACTGGTGCGCCAGGAAAAGCTGGCATCCCTGGGGCGCCTGGTGGCGGGCGTGGCGCATGAAATCAATACGCCGCTGGGCATTTGCGTCACGGCCACCAGCCACCTGGTGCAGGAATTGAAACTGACGCGCGAAGACCTCGAAGGCGGCCAGCTCGACGAGGACGGTTTGCGGCAATTCTTCGACATCATTGACCAGACCCTGCGCATCATGACGACGAACACGCAGCGCGCCGCGGCGCTGGTGCGCAGCTTCAAGCAGGTGGCCGTGGACCAGTCGTCGGACGAATTGCGCAGCTTTAACTTGCGCAAATACCTCGATGAAGTCCTGCTGTCGCTGCAGCCCAAGCTGAAAGGCAAGCCGGTCAAGGTGGAGATCGACTGCGCGCCCGAGGTGCAGCTGCGCAGCTATCCGGGCGCCGTCTCGCAGATCGTCACGAACATGGTGGTCAATTCACTGGTGCACGGCTTTGCCGAAGGCGAGCCGGGCAAGATCAAGATCGGCGTGCGGACGGCTGGCGACATGCTGGAACTCGACTACAGCGACGACGGCATGGGCATGGACAGCGCCACCCTGGGCCAGCTGTTCGACCCCTTCTTCACGACGAAGCGGGGTTCCGGCGGCAGCGGACTTGGTGCGCATATCCTGTATAACCTGGTGACGGGACCGCTGGGAGGGACGGTGAAGGTGGTGAGTGCGCCCGGCATGGGACTACACTACAAAATCCGTTTTCCGCTGGAGCCACGTAGGTCGGATTAGCGGCGCAGCCGCGTAATCCGACGTACGCATGCTAATCCGGGAAACGCTGATTCAACGCCAGCGCTTCATCCAGATTCTCAATCAGCAACTCCACATACTGCGGATCGAGGTGGCTGCCGCTCACTTCGCGCAGGTAGCTGACCACGCGCTCCAGGGGCCAGGCATCCTTGTAGCAGCGCTTGTGCATGAGGGCGTCGAAGACGTCGGCGACGGCGGCGATGCGCGCGTATTTGTGGATGTTTTCGCCGACGAGACCTTGCGGGTAGCCGCTGCCGTCGAATTTTTCATGGTGCTGGTGGGCGATCACGGCCGCTGCCTTCAGGAGCGGGCGCTGCGAGCCGTCGAGGATGGACATGCCCACCGTCGGATGCTGCTTCATGATTTCCCATTCGACCGCATCGAGCTTGCCCGGTTTGAGCAGCACGGCGTCGGGCGTGGAAATCTTGCCGATGTCGTGCATGGGTGCCGCGTGGCGCAGCACCATGGTTTCCTCTTCCGACATGCCGGACGCCTGCGCCAGCAGCTGGCACACTTCGGCCATGCGGCGCACGTGGTTGCCGCCTTCGTGCGAGCGCGATTCGACCACGTCGCCCAGGCGCAGGATCAGCTCGGCCTGGGTATCGGTGATTTCCTGCGTCAGCAGGATGTTGTCGAAGGCGATCGCCACGCCCGAGCAGAATACTTCCAGCAATTGCGCGTCGAGGTCGGAGATTTCTTCCACGCCTTTCAAGACCAGCAGCGAGGCCTTGCCGCTGCTGTTCGGGAAATAGCCGACATAGGTGTCGCCGTGCAGGCGCGAAATTTTATTGCTCTTGGCGTCGTCCAGCTGCGACAGCAGGGACGGGCTGAGAATGCCATCGTCCGTGTCGCCGATCTGCGCGAGGATTTCATAGTCTTGTTCGCCCGAGATGGCGCTGGCGCCGCGCAGGCGCAGCAGCATGCTCGTTTCCAGGCGCAGCAGGGCGACGACTTGCTGCAGCAGGCCGCTGGCAAAGTCGCGCAAGTTGCGCTGCTTGAAGATGTGCGCCGAGGCGGCGATGACGCGCTCGAGGCCTTCGCGGTAATGGAGCTGGGCTTGGCGCGCTTCTTCCACCTTCATGATGTCGCGGTAGGCGCGCAGGGCGGCAAAGGTGGTGGTGAACAGCTTGGTGCGGTCCAGTTCCGTCTTTTCCTTGTAGTCGTTGATGTCGTAGTTGACGATCACGCGTTCTTCCGGCGCCTGTCCCGGCTGCCCAGTGCGCAGCACGATGCGCGTAAACTGGTTGCCCAAATCTTCGCGCATCCAGCGCGCCACTTCCAGGCCGCTGTCTTCGCGTTCCATCACCACGTCGAGGAAGATGAGCGCGATGCCTTCTTCGCGCGCCAGCACCTGCTTGGCTTCGGCGCCGCTGTACGCGTGCACGAAGCTCAGGGCGCGGCCTTCGAGGCGGAAACGGCTCAGCGTCAGTTTGGTGATGTCGTGGATGTCGGGTTCATCGTCGACGAGCAGGACTTTCCAGGGAGGTAACTTGGGCGATGCTGAAGACAAAAATGACATAAGGGCAAGTTCCGCTAAAAGGCATAACTGACGCAATGCTGAGACGCCCGCGCCAGGAATTCCTGTGCGCCACTACCGGCGTTGCGCGTTTTTCGGGCGCATTTTGTCGATTGTAGACTGACAGCTAAGTATTAACAATAAGCAAGAACAATTGACTAAAATCATGCAACACACGTGCTAAAAAAGCACTTTACATCCGCACTGCCGACACTATCTATACTTTATCGCTTAGGCAACTATATTTTCAAGACAATACTTTGTTTTAATTAATATTGCCAATGAATCTGCAAAAAAGTCTGCGGCCGGTCTTGTCAAAGTTGCCGTAGGAAAAGGTAACAAGGTATGAATTTCGCTTTGAACGGCGGCGCATGGGGGTATAGTGAAGCGGATCAAAAGTGGCTCATGCGCCACCCACATTTTTCCTGAAAGGATTACATCATGAAAAAGAAGATAACGCGCGCCCTGATTGCCGGCCTGGCCTTGCTGGCCAGCAGCGCGGCTTGGGCAGGAACCGAAGTGCATTTCAGCAAACCGGATCAATTCACCGATGTGCCGTTCGACCCGCAAGAACGGGAAGACGTACTGAAGGAGCTGACCCGGCATTTTGAGAAGCTGGGTACGACGCTGCCGTCCGGGCGGACCTTGAAAATCGACGTCACGGATGTGGATCTGGCGGGACGTGAGAATCCCTCCCTGCGTGCCGGCCATGATATCCGCGTCATGAATGGCCGGGTCGACTGGCCGCGCATGCGCTTGCAGTATGTGCTGGAACAGGATGGCAAGGTCATCAGCAGCGGCAATGCGGCCCTGTCCGATATGTCGTACCTGAGCCGCATCAATCCTTACTTCAGCAATGAAAAGTTGCGCTATGAAAAGCTGATGATCGACGACTGGTTTTCCGATACCTTTGGCGTCAAACTGAAGCGCCACGCGCGCAAGTAGTGAGTCAGCGGAGGTAAGCATCCTTCGATGCGCGCCTGCTCGCCGTTCTGCCGCATGGCGAGCAGGGCGGCATTCATCTTCTCGATGAACCCGTGTTGACGCCGATGGTCAGGCCGGCAAAGTCGGTCGGGAAGTGCGTGCGCGGCGTGCGCATGACGGCGTCATGGCAACACAGCACCACCAGGATGACGGTTTGCGGCGCGGCCAGGGCGCACGGCAAGGCGCCCAACAAGGCCAGAGTGAGGCACAGTCCTGCTCTTATCCGGTAATTGCATGCCGCTCCGGAATTAATTATCTTCCTGGAGCATGGCGGCCTTGAGCTGCTGTCAATCGATCCAGTTCACCTGCGGGAACTTGCTGCCGAACTCTTCCGGCATGGGCACGACCTGGCTGCGCTTGTAGTTGAAGAAGACAAAGCCGGACTTGGCCATCGCGATCAGGGTGTTGTCGCGCGGGCGCGTGATGCGGAAGGTGATGTCGCCGCCATACTTGTTGAAATCCATGACCCCGACTTCGAACAGCAGTTGGTCGCGCGCATGGGCTTCGGCGCGGTAGGTGGTGGCCAGGTCGGTGACGATGATGCCGGTGCCGTCCGCTTCGATGTCGCGCACGCCATATTCGAACAGGAAGCGGGCGCGCGCCTCGGAAATCATGGAAATCATGGAATCGTTGCCGAGATGGTTGCCGGCGTTGATGTCCGTCGTGCGTACCGTCAGTTGCGAGGAATAGCAGTACTGGTCTTCGGGAAATTCAAGTTTCAAACGGGCCATGGTGTTCTCTTGGGCTGGTGCGCAGGGCACGGCGGAAATGCCAATTCTAGCCGGTTCCCCGCGCTCCGTCGAAAAACGCGGCCTCAGGCGTGCGCCGCCATGACTGCTTGCTCATGCTTATTGGTCCACCTTTTTGCGTACGCTTATTTACGTACAATCTTGTACACCTTGCCCGTGCCGCTCAGCATGTACAGCTCGTTTTGCGCATCCTGGCCGAACGACAGGATGTTGCCCACGTTCGTGATGCCCCAGTCTTTCACGGCCGATGCCGTGCCATTGCTGTAGCTGAAACTTTTCAGCCAGGCGCTGCAGTAATCCGAATACAGGTATTGCCCCGCCAGTTCCGGCAGGTCCGCTCCCCGGTACACATAGCCGCCCGTGATTGAGCAGCCGTTGGCCGTATCGTTGTTGTACGTGATGGCGGGCAAGACCAGCCCCGCCTGGTTGCAGCTGGTGCTGTTGTAGCACTGCGTGCCTTCCATGGTGTTCCAGCCATAGTTGTTGCCCGCCTGACCCACGGGGCGCACGTCGACTTCTTCCAGGTTGGCCTGGCCCACGTCGGCGATGTACAGCAGCTGGGCTGGCACGTCGAAGGCATAGCGCCACGGGTTGCGCAAGCCGTAGGCCCAGATTTCAGGACGCCCGCCTGCCGTGGCAAACGGGTTGCCCGGCGGAATGGCGTACGGCTGGGCGGCGCTGCTGGCGTTGACGTCCAGGCGCAGCAGCTTGCCCAGCAGTACATTCGTGTTTTGCGCGTTGCGTGGCGGGTCGCCCGCGCCGCCGCCATCGCCCGTGCCCGCATACAGATAGCCGTCCGGCCCAAAGCTGAGCAGGCCGCCATAGTGGTTGCTGAACGTGGGGTGGGGAATTGTCAGGATGGTCAGCGCGGACAGGGGATCGGCCACGTTGGCGTTGCCGGCCCAGACCTGCCGGCGCTCGATGACGATATCGCCTGCCAGGTTGGTGTAATACAGGAAGAAATAGCCATTGCTGGCGTACTGCGGATGGAAGGCCATCGACAGCAAACCCCGCTCGCCGCTGGTGGTGGTCAGGGCGCTGATGTCGAGGTAGGGCGTGGTCAGCAGATTGCCATTTTGTACCACGCGGATGCGGCCGGCCCGTTCGAGGATGAACAAACGGCTGTCGCCGGGCGGCGCCGTGAGGAAGATGGGCATGCTCAAGCCGCTGGCCACCTCCTGCAGTCCCAAGGCCAGCGGCGTGGCCGCCGCATACTGGATGCTGGCGCTGGCCGTCGCCCCCGCATTGACTTGTACCTGCTGCGTGACGGGCGTGGGCGTCAAGGTCCCCGTGCCTTGCGCCACGCCGGCGGCGTTGAGCGTATAGGCGCCGGGGGCCAAGTCCGTCAAGGTGGTGCTTGCCGTCAATGTTTTGCTGTAGGACGCAGGTCCCGTGACCGTGACGGCGCCCGCCACGCCGGCCGGCAAGCCGCCGATGCTGACCGCCAGGCCGCCTGTGGTGGGGCCGGGCGCGGGGTCGTCGTCGCCACCGCCGCCACAGGCGGCTAGCAGGACCAGGCAGCATGCCAGCAGCAGGGCCAGCCAGGGCCGGGGAAAGCGGGGAAGGAAATCGCGCATGTCAGTCTCCTGCGGGAACGGCGCAACGGTGGCTCAATCGGGTAGCCTGTGCCAAGAATGCGCGTCTTTGCAATGGGTAGGTTGAGCTGGCGCAAACAGACATCGCACTGGCGCCAGCATACGCCCCGCGCGCGCCGCGCTTCCGTGCGCTGCTGCACCGTGCGGCGCCATCGGACAAATGCGCCGCGTTTTCAGACAAGCGCGGGGGCCGCTGTGCCACCGCGCCCACCGGCGCCCGATAATGGCGCATCTGAAACCGAGCAGGAATGACACACATGAAAACCAAAGCCGCGATTGCCTGGAAGGCGGGCGCCCCGCTGACCATCGAAGAAGTCGACCTGGCCGGCCCGCGCGCCGGCGAAGTGCTGGTCGAGCTGAAAGCCACGGGCATTTGCCATACCGATTACTACACCCTGTCCGGCGCCGATCCGGAAGGCATATTCCCCGCCATCCTCGGCCATGAAGGCGCCGGCGTCGTCGTCGACGTGGGCCCTGGCGTGACGACCCTGAAAAAGGACGATCACGTCATTCCCCTGTACACGCCGGAATGCCGCCAGTGCAAGTTCTGCCTGTCGCAAAAGACGAATCTGTGCCAGGCCATCCGTTCCACGCAAGGCCGCGGCCTGATGCCGGACGCCACCAGCCGCTTCTCGCTCAATGGCCAGCCGCTGTTCCACTACATGGGCACGTCCACGTTCTCGAACTACATCGTCGTGCCGGAAATCGCCCTGGCAAAAATCCGTTCCGACGCGCCATTCGACAAGGTGTGCTACATCGGCTGCGGCGTGACGACGGGCGTGGGCGCCGTCCTGTTCTCGGCCAAGGTGGAGGCGGGCGCCAACGTGGCCGTGTTCGGCCTGGGCGGCATCGGCCTGAACGTGATCCAGGCGGCGAAAATGGTCGGCGCTGACAAGATCATCGGTATTGACATCAACCCGGCGCGCCAGGCCATCGCGCGCAAGTTCGGCATGACGCATTTTATCAACCCGAACGAAGTGGAAAACGTCGTCGACGCCATCGTGCAACTGACGGACGGCGGCGCCGACTACAGTTTCGAATGCGTGGGCAACACGACCCTGATGCGCCAGGCGCTCGAATGCACGCACAAGGGCTGGGGCAAGTCCTTCATCATCGGTGTCGCGGCGGCGGGCCAGGAAATTTCGACCCGTCCATTCCAGCTGGTGACGGGGCGCGAATGGCGCGGTTCGGCCTTCGGTGGCGCGCGGGGACGCACGGACGTGCCGAAGATCGTCGACTGGTATATGGAAGGCAAGCTCAACATTGATGACCTGATCACGCACCGCTTGCCGCTCGAACGCATCAATGAGGGCTTCGACCTGATGAAGAGCGGCGAATCGATCCGTTCCGTCGTGTTGTATTAATTTTATCTGACTGTACTCATTGCGCAACACATGACGGACGGGGCAGGACGGCACGCTGTACTTCGCCGTCTGCCCCTGCTAGTGTGAAGACATCCGCCTTGCTTTGGGAGCCGTCCATGTTTGCCACTGCCTATCTCGCGACCTTGCGCCGCATGCTGCCCGTCTTCCTTGGCGCGGCCCTGTCTTCTCTGCTGGCCTTGTGGTGGAGCAATGCCGCCATCTTGGCCACGCCCGCCATCTGGCTGGCGCTGCTGGCCACGTATTTGCTGTGCGCACTACTGTTTACGCCGCTGGCCCGGCAGAGCCGCCAGCTGGCCACGCGCCATGTGCGTCACGGCAAGCCGCGCTGACCTCCTAGCGCGCCGTGCTGGAAAAGCGCTCGCGGTAGTCGCGCGGCGTGATGGCGAGTTTCTTTTGGAACAGGCGGCGCAGCCTGTCCTCGCTATGCAAGCCCGCCTGCACGGCCACCTGTTTTAAGGAAGACACATTGTCTTCCAGTAAACGGCGCGCCACTTCGAAGCGGGCCGTGTCGATGAATTCCGTGGGGCTGGTGCCCGTTTCGCGCTGAAACACGCGCGTAAAATTGCGCTCGCTCATGGCCAGCCTGGCCGCCAGCAGCGGCACGGTGAGCTCTTCGGCAAGATGTTCCATGATCCAACCCTGCAACTGGCGGATGGTCGGATGCGTCGTCATCTGGCTCGACAGGTGCACGGAAAACTGCGACTGGCCGCCGGGCCGCTTCAAATACACGACCAGGTCGCGCGCCACTTCCAGCGCGATATCGCGGCTGAAATCGTCTTCCACCAGGGCCAGCGCCAGGTCGATGCCGGCCGTCACGCCTGCCGACGTCCAGAATTTCCCTTCCCGCACGAAAATCGCATCGGCATTGACCTGTATCAATGGATAGCGCTGGCGCAGGCTGTCCACGGCGCTCCAGTGCGTGGCCGCGCTCTTGCCGTCGAGCACGCCCGCTTCGGCCAGGAAGAAGCAGCCCGTGCACAGGGCCGCCAGGGTATCGATGCGGGGCGCCGCTTCGGCCACCCAGGCGGCGAGGGCGGGGATGTCCTGCAAGACTTGCTCGACGTGATGGCAGCCGACGATGACGGCCAGGTCGGGCAAGCGGCTGGCGTCGAGCGCCTTGCTGGCGTGCAGCGACATCAGGGTGTCCGATTCGACCGGGCCGATGGCCGTCGAGGCGATGCGCACGTCGTAGCCGCCGGGCAGCTTGCGCAGGCGCAGATGGGTGTTGGCGTAGTCAAACACCTTCATGGCGCCGATGGCTTCGAGCGCCTTGAAGCCGGGGTAGACGATGATATCGACGGTGCGCAGGGGGAATTCTTTGGGGCTTTGCTTGATCATGCGATATGCGCGAGGGGGATAAATACTGCCATAATGCAACAACAGCGATGGCGTAGGTTAGCATGAAATAATCGGCGCGCCCGCTGGCTCCCCACCCATCGGATTCCTGAATATCGTGCGCTTACTCCACATTTTTGCCGCCCTGACTTTGCTGTTGGGCTCATCCCTTGCCCACGCGGCCACGCTTAACTTCAATGGTGGCGCCGTCAGCGGCTGTAGCCTGAGCCAGGATGGCTTGCAATACACATGCTCGTCGCTGGCGCTCGGTTCTACCGACGTCATCGTCATCGGCAGCGCGTATGGCGTGACGGTCAACAGTTCCTTGTCGATGAGCTATAACCAGGGCTTGACGATGAGCGGCAACGCCGCGCTGACGGTCAAGGGCAATCTCGATATCAAGGATATCAATCCGCCGAACCTGAAGGTGACGGGAGGGAGCTTGACGGCCGAGGGCGGCACTTTCTTCCTGGGCGCGCAGGAACAGACGATTACGGCGAATATCTTCGCCACCAGCATCAAGATGGGCTCGAACAATGTCACGGTGACGGGCAAGATCAGCGCCAAGGGCCCGGTGGAAATCGCCTCGGGTTCGGTCATCAACGGGCCGATCAGCGGCACCATCGTCAATATCCTGGCCGCCAGTACCCGCATCCAGGGCGATATCACGGCGACCACTTCGCTGACCATCGGCTCCGGCAGCCAGGTGACGGGCAACCTGAAATCGCCGACGATCGACCTGAAAGCGTCCGGCCTGCTCGTCACCGGCGACGTGGAGGCAAGCAATTCCTTGTCGATCGCCTCCGGCAATGGCATCAAGGGCAATGTGGACGCTGGCGAGGTAACGCTCGACTCGTCCAACGCCTATATCACGGGCAACGCCAAGGTCGATCACATCACCCTGGGCTGGCAGGGCCGGGTGCAGCAAACCATCACCTGCAAAACCTATACACCGTCCAATCCGTGCAGCTGCGTGACGAACAACAGCGGCTGGGCCTTCAATGAACCGATGGGGCCGAAATGCGGGCCGGGCACGCAGGCGGGGCCTCACCATTTCCAGATCGAGCATGCGGGCAATGCCCTGACGTGCGCGCCACAGACTGTGACGGTGACGGCATGCGCGGATGCCGCCTGCGGCGCCAGGTACACGAACGGCGTGAATGTCACTGTCAGTCCTGGCGGCACGGCGACGCAGATAGGCAACACCGGCGTGGCAACGGCCAGCGTGCGCCAGTACACGGTCGGCACGGCCACCCTGAGCCTGACGAGCGTGCCCGGCACCACGGGCGCGCTCGTATGCAAGCGTGCTTCGGACAACAGCAGCAGCTGCGACATGAGCTTTGCGGCGACAGGCTTGACGGTTATTCCCGTCAATCATGTTTCTGGCACGCAGAAGGCGTTCGGCATCAGCGCCGTGCAGGCGCCTCCCAGTTCGACCTCGCAAGCTTGCGTGCCCCTGTTCAAAAATACCAGCAAGACCCTGAATCTCGCTTGCAGCTATGGCAATCCCGCCAGCGGCACCCTGCCTGTTTTCGTGCAGGGAACTGGGGCGTTCGTGCCACTGGCATCGAACAGCACCAGCGCCTGCAGTACGGCGGGCGCGAACGTCAACCTGGCGTTCAACGACCAGGGCGTCGCCACCGCCGTCATGTCGTATGCGGACGTGGGGCAACTGAATTTGAAGGCCACCTATACGGGGTCGGCCACAACCGGCGACGCCGGCTTGAGCATGACGGGCATCGGTAATGTTACCGTCGTGCCCGCCGCGTTCAGCGTCCCCGTCATGACCAGCCCCCAGCGCGCAGGCGCGGCAGTGGCGGTCAGCATGCGCGCGCTCAATAGCGCGGGCGCCGTGACGCCGAACTTCGGCAATGAAAATCCGGCGGAGACGGCGCTGCCGACACTGGCCAGCCTGGTCAGGCCGACGACCAGTGAGATCGCCGCGCCGGACACACCAGCCAAGCCGGCCATGCAGGGTGGCGTGGTCTTTACGAATGGCCGCGTTGTCAGCAGCGACATGAACTGGCCGGAAGTGGGAACCATCACCATCGCCTTCAATTTGGCCAACCCCAACGGCTACCTGGATGCCAACCTTGCTGTGCCGGCCTTGCCCAAGGCATCGGGCGTGAGCGGGGAGGTGCAGTTCATTCCGCACCACTTCATTACGGAACTGGTGAAGACCGGCGCTCCCGCCGGCATCGCCACGCCGTGCGCGTCGCCGCTCACCTGCGCCAACGATGGGGCGACAGGCCGCTACGCGTATTCGGGGCAAGCGATAGGCGTGCGCGTGACGGCGCGCGCCTTGGGCGGGATGCCGACCAAAAACTATGACGACCGTGTCCCGAGCGTCCTGGCGCCCGTGCTGCTCGAAGGTCTCGATGCGGCCACGGGCACGATTTCCTTTCCGCCGAGTACCCCCGATAGCAGCAGCCGGCTTACCGACGGCAGCAAGGCGCAAACCACCGTCACCGGCGTGGCGCCCGCGAAATTTACCCTCGGCGTTGCCCTGCCCATGGTCGCCTACCGTTTTCCGGGCAAGGCCGGCGTGCCGCTGAAGGTGGCACCTACCGACGTGCGCTTGCGCGCCAGCAGCACCTATCCCGGCGGTGCCGTCGTCAGCTCAATCTCGCCATTGATACAGAACGAGGCACGGATGACCGTGCTGTCGGGGCAATGGATGGTGCCCCACGGCTATGGCTCCGAATTGCTGCCAGTCAGGCTGGCCGTGCAAGTCCAGTACTGGAATGGGACGAAGTGGGTCACGAATCTGCTCGACAGCATCAGTGCGATCAAGAAGCCGGATGTGGTGCTGGCCAATTGCAAGAAAACGCTGGACTGCGCCAAGCTGGCCGTTGATGACCGGACATACACCGTCGTCCAAGGCGTATTGCCGCAAACCAATTTCCTGACATTGCTGGCGCCCGGTGCCGGCAAGGCCGGCAGCGTGGACGTTTCCGTGGGCAGCCATCCCTACCTGGCCAGCACCATCGGCACCGTCGTCTTTGGCGTCTTCAAATCGGGCCCCGTGATTTACCTGCGCGAGATGTATTAGCCTGTACCAAGGGCAGGCGCAGACAGCGCGAAAAACCAGTAACATGGCTGGCTGTGGCATTCCTCCCAACCTCAGACTGGAGTTTTCTATGAGCACAACTTCGCAGTGGATCGATATCGCCGGCCCGGACGGCAGCTTCCAGGCTTACCTGGCCGTGCCGCACGTGGGCAAGGGCCCCGCCATCATCCTGTTGCAGGAAATTTTCGGCGTCAACGAGCACATCCGCGCCGTGGCCGACCAGTATGCGGCCGATGGCTACGTGGTGCTGGTACCCGACCTGTTCTGGCGCGCCGGCGCGCACATCGAACTGGGTTATGACGCGGACGGCTGGAAGCGCGCCGTCGAGCTGATGCAGGCCACCGACAATCCGCAGGCCGACGCCGATATCGCCGCCACCATCGCCGTCCTGCGCGCGCGCCCGGAAGTGACGGGCAAGCTGGCCTCGGTCGGCTACTGCTTCGGCGGCCGGCTGTCGTATCAGGCGGCCGCGGCCGGTCTCGTCGATGTGGCCATCGCCTATTACGGCGGCGGCATCCAGAACAAGCTGGACCTGGCCGACCAGATCAAGGTGCCGCTGCTCATGCATTTCGGCGGCCAGGACAGCCATATCCCGCCGGAAGCCGTGCAAAAGATCGCCGAGCGCTTCGAAGACCGGCAAGACGTGGAAATCCATATCTACCCGGGCGCCGAGCACGGTTTCAACTGCACCCACCGCGACAGCTACCAGCAGCGCGCCGCCGCCCAGGCGCATGGCAATTCGTTGATTTTCCTGGCGGAAAACCTGTAAGACAGCCATCCCAGGCTGGCCAGTTGCCATAGTTTGCTCAGCAGCAAAGCGGCATGGGCGCTAAAATAGCGGCTGTGCCGGGCAACTCCGGCCGGCCGGGCGCGGCGCCCGGCAAACCTGGATGAGGAACCGAATTAAAGATGGCCCAAGTAATTGTTTCTGTAACATTGGCGGCAAGCGCCGAACGAGTGTGGGATTTTATCGGCGGCTTCCAGTCGCTGGCTGAATGGTCGAGTTCGATCAAGACCAGCCTGTCCGAACACGGCGGCCGCGTACGCCGCCTGAAAACCACGGACGGCGCCATCATCGCCGAACGGCTGCAAAGCTACAGCGAAGCGGACAAGAGCTACAGCTACACCATCGTCTCGGGCCCGATCCCCGTCAAGAACTACCGTTCCACGTTGCGCGTCACGGGCGAGCCAGGCGCGAATGAATGCGTGGCGCAATGGTCGAGCGAGTTCGACGCGGCCGAAGGCGTGGAAGAGGTCATG
The DNA here is from genome assembly GCF_051380835.1 of Janthinobacterium aestuarii. Lineage (NCBI taxonomy): Bacteria > Pseudomonadati > Pseudomonadota > Betaproteobacteria > Burkholderiales > Oxalobacteraceae > Janthinobacterium > Janthinobacterium aestuarii. The sequence continues at coordinate 75,425 of NZ_JBNYXU010000008.1, read as the reverse complement.
ATCGGCGCGTTCCAGCATCTGTATGAAACGGCATTCGTTGATTTAAAACGCATCATGGCAATCTGAAACCGCGCAATCCGGCATTCCCACCGGCGCTAACAATGTTGTCGGATTACGCGGCTGCGCCGCTAATCCGACCTACGGGACTCAACCCCATGTCCATGTTGGCAAATCCCTGTGATCCGCCAATTCATCGCCGCGCAGGTCGGATTAGCGAGGCCTCGCCTCGCGTAATCCGACAATATTGTTGCCAAGGCGGCGGTGTCGGATTACGCGGCTGTGCCGCTAATCCGACCTACGGCATTGTGGTTAGCACTCTTGTAAAAACACCGGCACAGGCCGGTGTTTTTCATGATACCTAGCGCTTGACCTTTCCAGACGCCTCGCCCTTGTTCCACACAGGCAAATTCTTGTTATTCGCCACTTCATAGCCGAGGTTCAGGGTGAATTGCGCCTGCTGCACCATTCCCGACAAATCCCATGACGGGTTGTACTCGTCCGTCACCTGGTGATAGTCCTTTTTAAAGGCCACCAGACGCTCGCCCGACGCTGTCGGCTCCTGGACGAAGTCGAACGAGCCGTCGCCGGAAAACACGGCCGAACCCACGTTGAAGGCGGGTACGCCAGCCTTGGCGAAGGCAAAATGGTCGGCCCGGTAAAACGCGCCGGACAGGTCGGGGATGGTCGGCGCCAGGCGCAGGCCCATGCGCTTGGCGACCTTGGCGGCGCTCGCGTACAGGCTGCTGCGTTCGGCGCCGGCCACGCCGATGTCGTGCGTCTTGCCGACAAAATTCATGCTGTCGAGGTTCAGGTCGGCGGCCGTCTTGGCCAGCGGCCACAGGGGCGCGCGCGTGTAGGCCGTGCTGCCCAGCATGCCCGTTTCTTCGCCGGCCGGCCACAGGAAGATCTGCGTGCGGCGCGCCGGCTGTTTCACGGCCACTTGCGCCATGGCCAGCAAGGCGGCCGCGCCCGAGGCGTTGTCGATGGCGCCGTTGTAGATGTGGTCGCTCTGGCCAGCGCGCTGGCTGCCTTCGTCATCCTTGCCCAGGTGGTCCCAGTGGGCCGAGTAAATGACGGCCTCGTCCTTGAGTTTCGGGTCCGTGCCCGGCACGATGCCGGCCACATTGAATTGCTCGATGCTGCGCACCTGGCTGTCGAGCGCCACCTTGACCGTGGCGTTCAGGGCCACGGGGCGGAACTCGCGCGTTTCCGCCTGCGCGCGCAAGGCGTCCAGGTCCTGTCCGCCGGCCTGGAACAGCGTGCGCGCCATGTCTTCCTGCAGCCAGCCTTCCATCGCATTGCCCGCACCGGCCAGGTTGAAGCGTTCATGGCCGAAACCGTTGGCCGGTACCGACCACGGATACGAAGCCGACGCGGTCGTGTGGATCAGCAGCACACCGGCGGCACCCTGGCGCAGCGCTTCCTCGTACTTGTAGACCCAGCGGCCATAGTAGGTCAGCGACTTGCCGGCGAAGCGCTGCGGTTCGGCAGCCGTCGCTTGCGGGTCGTTGACCATCATGATGACGAGCTTGCCCTTCAGGTCGACGCCCTTGAAATCGTCCCAGTTTTCTTCTGGCGCGCGGATGCCGTAGCCGGCGAACACGACGGGCGCATCGAACGCCACTTTTTGCTGGCCATTTGCCGCGCCAAAGACGATGTCCTTGCCGAAGGCGGGAGACAAGGTCTTGCCGCCCGCGCTAAAGGACACCTTGCTCGATGGCAAGGCCTTGCTGCCGACGATGGTCAGCGCCTGGCGGTAGCTGCCATCCTTCAACGGTTGCAGGCCGGCTACGGCCGCCTGCGTTTCCAAGTAGCGCACGGCCAGGTCGCCGCCGCGCTGGCCCGTGCCGCGTCCTTCCAGTAAATCGTCGGCCAGGAAGGACAGGTGGGCGCGCAGGGGCGCTTCGGCCACGAGCGGTTGGGCGAGGGCGGCCGTGCTGAACAGGCTGGCGGCGAGGACGAGGGGAAAGCGCATGACGACTCCAAAAGTGAATACGGGAAAGCAAAGCAGCGACAATCTTACTCTACCGCAATGCCCTGGCGTAGCGCGCGGCGCGCGCGGGCCGATTGCGGCCACAATGGCTGCTCGTCCACCGACAAGGAGCGTTCCATGACTGCCACGAACTTGCAATCGAGCAATACCCTGCGTACCGCCGACGGCACATTGATCCACTACAAGGACTGGGGCAGCGGCCCGCCCGTCGTCTTCAGCCATGGCTGGCCATTGTCGTCCGACGCGTGGGAAGATCAGATGTTTTATCTGGCCTCGCGCGGCTACCGCGTCATCGCGCATGACCGGCGCGGCCATGGCCGCTCGAGCCAGCCGTTCGATGGCAACGACATGGATACCTATGCTGACGATCTGGCCGCCCTGATCGACGCGCTGGATTTGACGGGCGCCACCCTCGTCGGCCACTCGACGGGCGGCGGCGAAGTGGCGCGCTACATCGGCCGCCATGGCACCGAGCGCCTGGCCGGCGCCGTGCTGGTGGGCGCCGTGCCGCCGCTGATGCTGCAAACTGCGGAAAACCCGCTGGGCTTGCCCCTGTCCACATTTGACGCCATCCGCGCCGGCGTGCAGGCCGACCGCAGCCAGTTTTTCCAGGATTTGAGCGAAGCCTTCTATGGCTACAACCGGTCCGATGCGAAACCCTCGCAGGGCGTGCGCGACGGTTTCTGGCGGCAAGGCATGCAGGCGGGCATGCCGGCATCCTACCTGTGCATCAAGCAATTTTCCGAGACGGATTTTACGGCTGACCTGGCCAAGTTCGACGTGCCGACCCTGGTGATCCATGGCGACGACGACCAGATCGTGCCGATCGCCGCCTCGGCGCGGCGCACTGCCGAACTCATCATCGGCAGCAAGCTGCTCGTGTATGCGGGCGCGCCGCACGGCCTGGCGACGACGCACAAGGACAGGCTGAACGAGGACTTGCTGGAATTTTTGCGCCACTCGGTCGATGCGGCAAGCAATATCGAGGCACACTTGTAAAACCGGCATATTCATTGCAAAACACATAATATTGCTTGGTTTTTGCACCAATTGCGTGCGGATCGCCGATTTTTCTGCGTTTTAGACTGCAAAAAATGGCGTTCTGCCGCCCCGTTCCACCCGGTAAGGTCCAGTAAAGAGTAAACTAGCGGATACACTCTTTCGCATTGGGCGATTCGAGCGAACTTGTGAGTGATTTCATGTCTGATACACCAATTTCCTTATTTTCCGACCTTAACCTGAGCGAGCCGCTGATTCGCGCGCTCAAGGATGTCGGTTACGAAACACCGTCGCCTATCCAGGCGGCCACGATTCCATTATTGCTCGCGAACCGCGACGTGCTGGGCCAGGCGCAAACGGGCACGGGTAAAACCGCCGCCTTCGCCTTGCCGATCCTGTCGCGCATCGATCTGAAACAAAGCTCACCCCAAGCCCTGGTCCTGGCACCGACGCGCGAACTGGCCATCCAGGTCGCCGAAGCATTCCAGGTGTACGCCGCTCACATTCCCGGCTTCCACGTGCTGCCGATCTATGGCGGCCAAAGCTACGGCCCGCAGCTGTCGGCTTTGCGTCGCGGCGTGCACGTCGTCGTCGGCACGCCCGGCCGCGTCATCGATCACCTGGACAAGGGTTCGCTCGACCTGTCCAAGCTGAAAACCCTGGTGCTCGACGAAGCCGATGAAATGCTGCGCATGGGCTTTATCGACGACGTCGAACGCATCTTGCAAGAAACGCCGGAAGGCCATCAAACGGCCCTTTTCTCGGCCACCATGCCTTCCGTCATCAAGCGCATCGCCACGACCTACCTGGTGAACCCGGCCGAAGTGACGGTTGCCGCCAAGACGGGCACGGCTGACAACATCCGCCAGCGCTACTGGCTGGTGTCGGGCATGCACAAGCTCGACGCGCTGACCCGCATCCTGGAAGCGGAAGCGTTTGACGGCATGATCATCTTCGCCCGCACCAAGCTGGGCACGGAAGAGCTGGCCGGCAAGCTGCAAGCCCGTGGCTTCTCGGCTGCCGCCATCAATGGCGACATCCAGCAAGCCCAGCGCGAGCGCACGATCCAGCAGTTGAAAGACGGCAAGATCGACATCCTCGTGGCAACCGACGTGGCCGCCCGCGGCCTGGACGTCGAGCGCATCAGCCACGTCGTCAACTACGACGTGCCGCACGATCCGGAAAGCTATACCCACCGCATCGGCCGCACGGGCCGCGCCGGCCGCAGCGGCGAAGCGATTTTGTTCATCACCCCGCGTGAAAAGAACTTGTTGAAAGCCATCGAACGCTCGACCCGCCAGCCGATCGGCATGCTGGAACTGCCAACGATCCAGGCCGTCAACGACGTGCGTATCGCCAAGTTCAAGGAACAGATCAGCGAAACCCTGGCCCTGGGCGAACTGGAACAGTTCCAGTCGCTGATCGAGGATTTCGAGCGAGAGCAAAACATTCCCGCCATCGAAATCGCCGCCGCCTTGGCGAAGATGGCGCGTGGCAATGTGCCTTTGTTGCTGGACAAGAACAAGGCGCGCGAGCAAGCCACGTGGCAAGACGACCGTCCAGTGCGCCAGGACCGTTTTGACCGCCCTGAGCGCAATGACCGTTTCGAACGTAATGACCGCTTCGACCGCAACGAGCGCAGCGAACGTCCGGCCTTCCCGAAAAAGGAACGCATTCAACGTCCAGCCGACGCCGGCATGCAGACCTTCCGCATTGAAGTTGGTCATCAGCATGGCGTGAAACCAGGCAATATCGTGGGCGCCATCGCCAACGAAGCGGGCATCGATTCGAAAAACATCGGCCGCATCGAAATCTATGACGACTACAGCGTCCTGGACTTGCCGGACAGCATGCCGAAAGAATTGCTGGACCAGCTGAAAACCGTGTGGGTCGCGGGCCAGCAGTTGCGCATCAGCCGCGACGGCGACGCGCCGGACCTGGCACCGCCAGCCGCGCCGCGCAAACCGTTCGCCGCCAAGTCGGCGCCAGCGTTCAAGGATGCGCCTGCGGATGCGGGCGATGCAGCCCCTGCGCCGCGCGCGCCGAAGAAGGAACGTCCACGCCCAGGCGTGACGGCCTACCGCATCGAAGTGGGCCGCGAGCACGCCGTGACGCCAAGCAACATCGTCGGCGCCATCGCCAACGAAGCGAACCTGGAAGCCAAGCATATCGGCCGTATCGATATCTTTGACAACTTCAGCGTGCTGGACTTGCCGGAAGGCATGCCGCCGGAAATCCTCGACCACCTGAAATCGGTCGTCGTTTCGGGCCAGAAGCTGCGCATCAGCCTCGATGACGGCACGACGGAGCGCAAACCGGCGCCACCGCGTCCGAAGTCGCCTCCCCGTAAGACCTACAAGTAAGCCATCCCCACGGGCGCTTCGGCGCCTGTGTCGCGGATTGGAGACACATCCCCCACTGGCGCATTCGCGCCAGTTTTTATTTTCCCTCAAGAAATGAATATTGTTGCCGCGTTATGGTTGGCAGCAGACGTCGCCATGCTCCGACCATTGTGCTAGTTCTCTTGTGCCTTTTTATCGACGCATACGCCGTATTTATTACCTGTCGCGCCAACAAATAATTTTTTATTAATTATTCTCTCTGCGCGCAATTTGAATTTTACATTCAATAAAACCAATCAAGTTGAATCAAAGTAAATTCTAAAACATAAATGAATTAGCTTTTATTAAATTATTTGACCAGTGTCGCTGTCGCCGGGGCGATATATCATGGGTGCTTGATGTGGTATATTGTTTTTATGATTTTGTTATGCTAGTTGAGAAAAATAGAGGAGCGACGATGCGGGTCAATACGCCTATCACGCAAAATGAATACGTATTAAATGAAGGCATGACGATTGTTTCCACAACGGATTTACAGGGGAACATCAATTACGCCAATCAGTATTTCATTGAAGTCAGCGGTTTTTCAGAAATGGAACTGCTGGGTGCGCCACAGAATATCCTGCGTCATCCCGATATGCCGGCCGAAGCGTTTGCCGACCTGTGGGACACCATCAAGACGGGCATGCCATGGACCGGCATGGTCAAGAACCGCTGCAAGAATGGCGATTTCTACTGGGTCTTCGCCAATATCACGCCCGTCATCGAAAACGGCCGCCCGATCGGCTATATGTCCGTGCGCACCAAGCCCACGCGCGAGCAGATCAACGAAGCGGCAGCCCTGTATAAAAGTTTCAAAGACGGCAATAGCGCCAAGCTGGCGATCCGCAATGGCCGCGTCGTGCGCCAGGGCTGGGCTGCCAAGCTGGCCGAGTGGCGCAAGCTGACCCTGTCGCAAGACCTGGCCCTGCATTGCATCGTCTTCGGCGTGGTGCTGGCCATTCTCGGCTGCGCCGTGTGGAATATCGATGGCGACACGAGCACGGCCACGCGCAGCTGGCTCAGCGGCGCTGCCGCCGCGGCCGTGGCGCTGATGCTGTATTTCTGGGCCCACCTGCACAATTCCCTCGTCGCACCGCTGGGCGAGGCCATCACGGTGGCGCGCAAGATGGCTGGCGGCGACTTGACGGGCGTCATCGACAAGGTGCGTGACGACGACATGGGCCAATTGATGGCGGCCTTGCGCCAGACGAATATCAACCTGCACAGCATCATCGGCGACGTGCGCGCCAACTTCGAGGATATCCGCGTCACCACGGCCGAGATCGCCACCGGCAATATGGATTTGTCCAGCCGCACGGAATCGCAGGCGTCCAGCCTCGAGCAGACGGCGGCCAGCATGGAAGAACTGACGTCGACCGTGCAAAACAGTGCCGACCACGTGGCCACGGCCAACGACCTGGCGGCGCAGGCGTCGACCGTCGCGGCCAAGGGCGGCACCATCGTCAGCGAAGTGGTGACCACGATGGACGAGATCAGCACCTCGTCGCGCAAGATTCTCGACATCATTGGCCTCATCGACGGCATCGCCTTCCAGACGAACATCCTCGCCTTGAACGCGGCCGTGGAAGCGGCCCGCGCGGGCGAACACGGCCGCGGTTTCGCCGTCGTCGCCGGCGAAGTGCGCAGCCTGGCGCAGCGCTCGGCAACAGCGGCGAAAGAAGTGAAAAACCTGATCGACCATTCGATCGCCACCGTGAACGCGGGCAGCGTGCTGACCAGCAATGCGGGCGCCACCATGACGGAGGTGATCGCCTCGGTAGCCCGCGTGACGGAAGTGATGGACGAGATTTCCTCGACCACGCGCGAGCAGAACCAGGGCATCGGGCAAGTCAACCAGGCCGTCATCCACATGGATGGCATCACGCAGCAGAATGCGGCGCTGGTGGAGCAGGCGGCGGCCGCCGCCACCAGCCTGGCGCAACGCACCGACAGCGTGGCCCAGTCGATCGGCATCTTCAAATTGAAGGCCTCGCCCAAGCGCAAGACGGCTGGCGTGGGACGCAGCGTGGGCGCGGGCGTGGCGTCGCGGGCCTTGCTGAAGGCACGCTAAGACAATTTCCCGCCAGCGCACCTCTGGCGGGATTTACTTCGGTATCCGGTACACCTCTCCGCTACGCACCTTCCGCACCACCCCATCCCCGCCAAACAGAATCACGTATTCCCCCTGTGCGCCCGAGGCGGCCGGGTAGGTGTACATCCATACTTCATTGCCGCTGTCGAAACGGATGGACGTGCTTTCTCCCAGCGCCGCGCGCACCTGTTCGCGCGTGCTGCTGCCTGGTTGCACCGTCTGTTCCAAGGTAGCGTAAGGCACGTTCTTGCTTGCCTGCAAGGCGCGCGTGCCGGAGCAGGCGGCCAGCAGTACCAACGCGAAGACACCCAGCCATTTCATGGCGCCACCTCGTCCATGTAAGTAAATTCCAGCAGGGTGTCGTCGGGCCAGCTGGCATCCCACAAGGGCGCGTAATACGTGCGGTCAAGCAAGACCTGGCAATCGCAATAGGGTAGCGAGGCGGGCGTCTGCTCGCCGCCCGCGTACAGCATCCTGAACGGCAATGCCAGGCGGCGCTCGCCATGCACGAGGGTCACGCCGAACAGGGGACGGTCCGTGAAGAACAGGTAATTACCGTCCGGCTCGGAACACACCTTGTCCGTGCTGTAGAGCATGCTGGACAGCCAGGCGATGATTTGCGGGTCGTTCGAGATCAGCCCGGAATCCATGCCGGCGCGGCATTCCAGGCGCAGGTCGCCCAGGCGCCGCGTGCCGGGCGGCAAGCCGGGCGTGATGACTTGCGCGCGCCAGCTCATGGTGGTGGCCTTGCGGTTGGCGATCAGCACGGCGTCTTCGCGCACCGCTTGCGCATGGCGCACGGGGGCAAAGCTGTTGTCCTCTGCCAAGGGTAACGGGATGCTGACGGTGTCGCCGGCGATGCGCAGCTGCACGCCCGTCATGTCCACGCCGGGCTGGCGCGGCAGCAGGCGAAAGCGCAGGCTCGCTTGCGGCGCCAGCGCACGGTCGCGCTCGAAGCGGTCCACGCCCTGCAGCATCTTGCGGTACGACTTATCGACGGGATCGCGCGTGGCGTCCACTTTCACCTGCGGCACGGGCGCGGTTTGCGCCAGGGCAACCGGGCCAGGGAGCAGGCAGGCAAGCAGCAGGGGAATAGGGATGCGCATGGCTGGATGCTACGCTTTTTTGCGCGGCAGCCACGCACGGGTGGCTGTCTCGGTATTCGCTCAGTACTCGCTATATTTGCGCGCGTCGCCGCGCACTTGCTGCGCCGGGTATTTCTGCGCATTGAGTTCCATTTTTTCCAGCACGGCCGCGTATAGGTCGACGCCGCTCTTGTCGGCCAGGCGCACCAGATACATCAGTACGTCGGCCAGTTCGTGGCGGATGCCCGTGCGCTTGACCTCGTCCAGCTCGGCGTCCGCGCCCGTGGACAGCCACTGGTAGTGCTCGGCCAGTTCCGCCACTTCGACGGACAGGGCCATGGCCAGGTTTTTCGGCGTATGGAACTGGTCCCAGTCGCGCTCGTCGGCAAAGGCGCGCAGGCGCGCACGGATGTCAAACAGGCTGTCGGCAGGCGCGTTCATGCGGCCACCTGCAGCGGTTTTTCCATGAAAACACTGAATGGATCGTCAGGATAGTCGCCGTACGGCCCGCGCCGCTGGTAGCCGTGGCGCGCGTACAGGGCGATGGCTTCGGGCTGGTGGATGCCCGTCTCCAAGGTCAGCAAGCGGCAGCCGCGCGCCAGCGCCTGCTCTTCCAGCAGGGCCAGCAGGCGCTTGGCCAGGCCCAGGCCGCGGCTGTCAGGGTGCACGTACATGCGCTTGACCTCGCCGAAATCGGGCGTGACGACGATGGCGCCGCAGGCCCGCGCCGCGCCTGCCGCATCGCGGGCGACGGCAAACAGCAGGGTATCAGGCGGCACGGACGCCAGGTCCAGCGAGTAGACGCACTCGGCCGGATACAGGGTCTGTTGATAGGCGTCAAGCTCGGCGATCAGGGTTTGCACGTCGGCTTGCTGCGGCGATTCCAGGCGGATGGTCATGGGAAGGTCGAATGTATGGGACTTCCCCCATGGTATCACTGCGGCCGCGCCAGGCGCATCGTCAGGCCGATGGGCGACATCACGAAACCCATCAGTTCCTGCGCCTCGCCGCCATCGGGCGTGTCGACGCCGGCGATGTCGAAGCTGCCCAGCAGCATGGCCATGGCGATCTTGATTTCCAGCAAGGCCAGGTAGCGGCCCGGGCACGTGCGCAAGCCGGCACCGAAAGGCATGGCGGCGCGCTTGTTGTTCGCCTCGCCGCTTTCGGCCAGCCAGCGTTCGGGCTGGAACGCTTGTGCGTCGGGAAAGTGCGTATCGGACACGCTGTCGTGGCGCATCACGCACCACAGCATGCTGCCGGCGGGCACGGCCACGTCGCCCACCACCGTGTCGCGCAGCGCTTCGAGCGGAATGTAGGGCGCCACCGGTTTCAAGCGCATGGCTTCGCTGGCGCAGGCGCCCAGGTAGTCGAGGCTATCCATTTGCGCCACGGTGAACTGTGCCACGTCGGGCGCCAGGCGCCGCACTTCCTCGCGCGCCTTGGCCAGGCTGTGCGGATGGCGCTGCAACAGGTAGATGATCCAGGAAATCGTGTTGGCCGTCGTGTCTTCGCCGGCCAGCAGCATGGTCAGCACATTGCCGGCCACGGCGCGGTCGTTCACGCCGCTGCCGGGTTCGTCTGCGGCGGCGATCATGGCTTCGAGCAGGTTGGGCGGGCGCACGCGCCGCGCGGGGTCTTGTTCCATGCGTTCGCGCGCCTGCCGCACCAGTTGCGCCACGGCCACGTCCAGCGCCGCCACGTCGCGGTCCAGGCGCCGGTCGACGGGCAGCTTGACGTAGCGCCAGTACGGCAGCATCGACAGGCTGCGCCGCGCCACGGCTGGCAGGATGGCGTCCAGGTGGCGCTGGATCACGTCCTCGCCCGATTCGAGCGTGTTGACTTCCGTGCCGAAGGCCAGGCCGGCGATGATGTCGACCGTGTAGCGCTTCAGGTCGCCATCAAGGGCAATGGCCTGGCCTTGCGTGGCGGCCAGATGCCAGCGCCGCTGCAGACGCCGCGCCACCGTCACCAGCGCGGGAAAATACGCCTTGATGGCGCCTGGCGCCATGCCGGCCATCACCATGCGGCGCTGGTTGCGCCACTCGCTGCCTTCGGCCAGGAAGACGCCGGGATTACCACCCATTTCCTCCGAGACGATGTAGCTGCTGAGGGGGCGGCGGAAACCATCGGGGCGGTCGCGCAGCACGGCGGCAACAGCCTCGCTGTCGGCCACCACCAGCACCAGAGTGCGGCCGAACCAGGCACGCATGAAAGGCCCATAGCGGCGTACCCAGCCTTCCACGTCGCGGTGGATGCGCGGCAGCCGCACTTGCATGGCGTTGCCGATGATGGGCAAGGCGAATGGCCCCGGCAACTGGCGGATCTGGCGCAGAGTGGTGGCGGGTGCGGCGGCGTGGTCGAGTGGCTGCATGGAAAGCTCCTGTTGTCGTGGGAACGATGGCTAGACTCTAGCTCGCTTGCGGGCGCGCGTCTTGAACGAATACGACATGAACGCATACGCGCGCGGCGCCGAAAAATGCCGGTACAATCGTCGCCATGCCTGCCGCCCCCACGCCTCTGACCCGCTTGATCGCGCCGCGCACCGCGCTCGCTTCCTGCGTGCGCGCCTTCCTCGTGCGCGACACCACGCATTGCGCGCCGCTGCCGCCCGCGCAGCGCCTGAACCGCTTTCCCGCCACGCCCATGTGCTGCCTGCTGTGGACGGTCGCGGGCGACGTCGAGGCGGCCGCGCCCGGCCCCGACCTGCTGCACGTGCGCATGCCGCCCGCCCTGTTCAGCGGGCCGCGCGGCTATCCGCTGATCAGCTACAACCCCGGCCCCGTGCACTCGTTCATGGTGATGCTGTATCCGGCCGCCCTGCATGCGCTGACGGGCATCGATATGGCGGCCCTGTTCGACCAGGTGCGCCCGCTGGAACCGCTGTTCGACGCCGACTGGCTGGCCTTGTCCGACGCCGTGCTGGCCGCGCCCGACGATGCAGCGCGCATCGCGCTGGTGGAAGCATTCCTGGCGCCGCGCTGGGCGCTGGCGCGCAAGAGCGGCGACCATCCGGCCGGCGCCATCCAGGACTGGGTGCGCCGCCTGGGCGTACAGGCGGCCTCGACGGGCCTGGCCAGTGGCGCGCGCAACATCGAGCGCCGCATCAAGGCCTGGGCCGGCCAGCCCATGCGCGCCCTGCGCCGCATGCGCCGCGCGGAACAGTCTTTTCTCGACGCACGCGAGGCCATGCTGCAAGGCAATGCTTCATGGACCGATATCGCCGCCGAGGGCGGCTACGCCGACCAGGCCCACCTGTGCCGCGAAGTGCGCGCCATCACCGGCCTGAGCCCCACCGAACTGGCACGCGCCAGCCGCGAAGATGAAAGTTATTGGATCTATAGGATATGGGCGTAATCCGGCCGGTGGTGATGTCGGATTACGCGGCGTACCGCCGCTAATCCGACCTACCCGTGGTGGCGAGTGGTGATGCCTACCGAATATGGGCGTCGGATTAGGTGGGGCCGCCGAGGTCCGGAGGACCGTAATCGGACAACATCGTTGGCGTGGCCGGTGGTGGTCATGCCGGATTACCGCTCGCTGTACACCTGTCCCTTGGACAGGGTCACTTCATGGTGCCCCGCGCCGGGCGCCATCATGGGGAAACAATTTTCTTCGCCATGCACGCGCACGTCGAGGAAATACGGGCCTTCGGATGCCAGGCAGGCCGCCAGCGCGGCGTCGAGGTCTTCGCGCCGGCTCACCGTATGTGCCTGCCAGCCGAAGGCGCGGGCCAGGGCGACGAAATCGGGCAGCGCCTCCGTGTAGTTGTGGCTGTAGCGCCCGCCATGGATGAGTTCCTGCCACTGGCGCACCATGCCCATATAGCCGTTGTTCAACAGCACCACTTTCACGGGCAGACGGTGCTGCACGGCCGTGGCCAGTTCCTGGATATTCATCAAAATCGACGCGTCGCCGCTGACGCACACGACGCGCTTGCCCGGATGGGCGATCTGCGCGCCGATGGCGGCCGGCAAGCCATAACCCATGGTGCCGGCGCCGCCCGAGGTGAGCCAGCGGCGCGGCTGCTCGAAGCGCATATGCTGCGCGGCCCACATCTGGTGCTGGCCTACGTCGGTGGACACGATGGCGTCCTGTCCGTCCAGGGCCGCCTGCAGCCGGCGCATCAGCGCCTGCGGGGCGATCACGTCCGGCGTGTCGTCGAACGTCAGGCTGTCCTGCGCGCGCCAGCCGTCGATGCGCTGCCACCATGGCTGACGGTCCGCCAGCAAGCGCCCGCGCAGCTGCGCCAGCAGGGCGGTCAGCACGGGTGCGCAATCGCCGCGCAGGGCCACGTCGGCGCGCACCACCTTGCCGATCGACGTCGGGTCGATATCGACGTGGATGATTTTCGCGCCGGGGCAGAAGGCATCCAGCCTGCCAGTCACCCGGTCGTCGAAGCGGGCGCCCACGCAGACGATCAGGTCCGCGTGGTGCATGGCCAGGTTCGCTTCCAGGGTGCCGTGCATGCCCAGCATGCCGAGGAAGGCAGGGTGCGAGGCGGGAAAGGCGCCCAGTCCCAGCAGGGTCAGGGTGCATGGCGCGGCCGCCAGTTTCACCAGTTGCTGGAACGCGGCGCAGGCATCGAGACCGGAATTGATAAGGCCTCCGCCGCCATAGAACACGGGCTGGCGCGCGTTGGCGATCAGGCTGGCGGCCTGATCGATATCGGCCGCGTCGGGCAAGGGGGCGGGGACGTTGGCGGCGGGCAGCAGCGACGTGTTGTCCGCAACGGGCGCCAATTGCATATCCTTGGGAAAATCGATCAGCACGGGACCAGGCCGGCCCTGCGTGGCTTGCGCGTACGCTTCGTGCACGACGGCGGCCGTCTTGTCGGCCGTGCGGATTTGCCGGTTCCACTTGGTGACGGGGCGCGAGATGCCCAGCGCGTCGCATTCCTGGAAGGCGTTCGTGCCGATGCTGGTGGTGGCCACCTGGCCGCTGATGCAGATGACGGGAATCGAATCGCACAGGGCGTCGAGCAAGCCCGTGGTGGTATTGCTCATGCCGGGGCCGGACGTGACGAAGACGACGCCGGGCCGCCCCGTGCTGCGTGCATAACCCTCGGCCGCGTGCACGGCCGCCTGTTCGTGCCGCACGAGCACGTGGCGCAAGCGCGGTTGCGCGTGCAGCGCATCGTACAGGGGCAGCACGGCGCCGCCGGGATAGCCGAAGACCGTATCGACGCCCAGGGCCAGCAGGGTGTCGATCAGGGTACTGGCGCCGTTGCGCGGCGCAAGATCGTGGGCGGGAGCGAGGAGGGGAGCGGGATCGGGTTTCATGTGTCTATTTTCTGCTTGCCCCGGCAGAAAAGGCTGCTGGTTTTCTCGTATAAAATGCCTTGATCAGCAAAATTTGCTGTAAACATGGGAAATTGCAAAATGAAGCTCGACAAATTCGACCTCGCCATCCTGACGGCCCTGCAGCAGGATGCCCGTATCAGTCTGCACGAGCTGAGCGCCAAGGTGGGCCTGACCTCGTCGCCATGCTGGGCGCGCATCAAGCGCATGGAGGACGATGGCGTCATCGAAGGCTATACGGTCAACGTCAACGCGGCCAAGGTGGGGCTGGCCGACACCGTCATCGTGCAAGTGACCCTGGACGACCATTCCGACCAGGCCCTGTTCGAATTCGGCCACGCGCTGGCCATGATCCCGGAAGTGCTCGAAGCGTTCCTCGTCTCCGGCGACTACGACTACTACCTGCGCATTGCCGTGAGCGACACGCGCGACTATGAACGGCTGCTGCGCGAGCGTTTATACAAAATCCCCGGCATCCGCCACAGCAAATCGAGTTTCGTGCTGCGCCAGCTCAAGCAGAGCTATTTGCCGTTGCAGCGATAGCCTGCCCGCACGACGGGAGTTTTTCCCTAGTTCATCGATGGTGGCTGTCCGATACTGGACAGACATAAAAACCATGATAAAAACGGGGACCCGCATGAAACTGACTTTATTGGCTGCGACGGCCTTGGCGCTGTGCCAGGCGCAGGCTGCCGAACCTGCTGCCGCCAGCCTGGCCGCGAACCTGGCCGCCTCGGGCGACTTGCCCACCGTCATCATCACGGGCAGCATGCCGCTGCCCACCGTGGAGCAGCCGCGCGATACTTTGGCCGCGCCCGTGCAGATGGCCAGCGCGCAGCAGATCGCCTCCAGCGGCGCGCTCGATATTTCCGCCTTCCTGCGCCGCAACCTGGGCAGCGTGTATGTGAACGAAGTGCAGAACAACCCATTCCAGCCCGACGTCAGCTACCGCGGCTACACGGCCTCGCCCCTGCTGGGCACGCCGCAGGGATTGTCCGTGTATCTCGATGGCATGCGGCTGAACCAGCCGTTTGGCGACGTCGTCAGCTGGGACTTGATCCCGCGCATGGCGATCAAATCGCTGACCCTGATGCCCGGCTCGAATCCCCTGTTCGGCTTGAATACCCTGGGCGGCGCGCTGGCCTTGCAGACCAAGGATGGCAAGAGCCACCCCGGCACCGCCGTCGAGGCGCGCCTGGGTTCCGATCAACGTCGCGCCGTCGAGGTCGAACATGGCGGCAGCAATGCGCAGGGCTGGCACTGGTATGTGACGGGCAACCGTTTCAAGGAAGTGGGCTGGCGCGACGATTCGCCATCCGACGTGCGCCAGGTATTCGGCAAGCTGGGCTGGAGCGATGCGCGCACCGATATCGCCGTCACGCTCGCCCACGCGGACAATGCGCTGACGGGCAATGGCTTGCAGGAACAGCGCATGCTGGCGCGCGATTACCGCAGCGTCTACACCAAGCCCGACTTGACGGAAAACAGGTCGACCCTGCTGAACCTGACGGGCAAGCACCAGGCCAGCGCTGCCTTGCTCTTGTCCGGCAATGTCTACTACCGCAAGATCGATACGCACACCTACAACGGCGACCTGAACGACGAGTCGCTCGACCAGTCCATCTACCAGCCCGGAGCGGCCGAGCGCGCTGCTCTGGCGGCGGCCGGCTACACGGGCTTTCCCGCCAGCGGGGCAAATGCGTCCAATACGCCTTTCCCGAAATGGCGCTGCATAGCCAACGTGCTGTTGAATGACGAGCCGGCCGAAAAATGCAACGGCATGATCAACCGCAGCCATACCGAGCAGGAAAACTATGGTTTTTCAGGCCAGTTAACCGCGCTGGCCGATGTGGCGGGCGCGCGCCACGCCGTCACGGCCGGCGCCGCCTTCGATGCCAGCCACGCCACCTTCCGCCAGACGAGCCAGTTCGGCTATCTGAACCCGGACCGCGGCATCACGCCCGTCGATTTCTTTGCCGACGGCACACAGATCGACGATGACGGCACGCCCGTCGATAACCGCGTCGACTTGAGCGGGCGCATGCGCACCTGGAGCGTGTATGCGAGCGACAGCATCGCGTTCAGTCAAGACTTGACCCTGACCATCTCCGGCCGCTACAACCGCAGCACGGTGCGCAACCGCGACGCCATCACGCCGGGCGGCGGCAGCGGCTCGCTCGACGGCGACCACCGTTTCAGCCGCTTCAATCCCGCCATCGGCCTGGCCTATGCGCCAGTCAAGGGCGTGAGCGCCTACCTCGGCTACAACGAAGGCAGCCGCATGCCGACGGCCATCGAACTCGGTTGCGCCGACCCGGACAATCCATGCCGCCTGCCCAACGCCATGGCTGGCGACCCGCCCTTGAAACAGGTGGTGACGAAGACGTGGGAAGCGGGCGTGCGCGGCCAATGGGGCGAGGTGGCACGCTGGAGCGCGGGCGTGTTCCGCGCGGAAAACCACGACGATATCCTGTTCGTGGCCGACAACCAGGCCGGTTTCGGCTACTTCAAGAATTTCGGCAAGACGCGCCACCAGGGCATGGAGCTGGCGCTCGACGGCAAGGCGGGCGCGCTGGACTTCGGCGTTAACTACACGTGGCTGCAGGCGACGTACCAAAGCCGGGAAACCGTCAACGGCAGTGCCAACAGCAGCAGCGACGCGGAGGCGCCTGGCCTCGAAGGCAATATCGCCATCATGCCAGGCAACCGGATTCCGCTCACACCGAGCCATATCCTGAAGGCGCACGTGGAGGTTCAGGGCGGACGCGACTGGACGGTGGGCCTGGCCATGACGGCCGTGTCGAGCTCCTATGCGCGCGGCAATGAAAACAATGCGCACCAGCCAGGCGGGCCAGCGTACCTGGGCGCGGGCAAGAGCGGCGGCTACGCCGTGGTGGAACTGAACGGCAAATACCAGCTGACACGGCAACTGAGCGTATTCGCCCAGGTCAACAACCTGTTCGACCGACACTATGCGACGGCGGCCCAGCTGGGCGCGACGGGTTTCGACGCCAACGGCAATTTTGCTGCCCGGCCACTACCGGCCGTGAACGGCGAGTATCCGATGGTCAACGCGACCTTCTATGCGGCCGGCACCCCGCGCAGCGTGAATGTGGGCTTGCGCTACGTGTTTTAAGGGTGGATATGCTCAATGACCCCGTTGCGCAGGGCAAGATGGACGAGGGCGGCGGGGCCGGGCACGTCGAGCTTTTCCTTGATGGAGGTTTGGTGGTTGGCCACCGTCTTGCTGCTCACGTGCAGCAGGCGGGCGCAGTCGGCGGCGCTGCGGCCTTCGGCCAGCAGGCGGAAGATTTCGAATTCGCGCTGGCTCAGGCTGCTCAAGCGCTCCGCTTCCATGCGGGCAGTACCTTGCAGCAGGCCCGGCGCGCTGTGCGGATCGAGGTAGCGCCGGCCCGCGTGGGCCGCGCGCACGGCATCGACCAGGTGTTCCGGGTCGGCCTGTTTGCTGACGAAGCCGCAGGCGCCGCCCTCAAACGCGCGGGCGATCAGCTGCGGCGTGTCGTGCATGCTGAACACGAGCACGCGGGCGCCGGCGTCGCGGGCGATCAGCTTGCGCAGCAATTCCAGGCCGCCGATGCCGGGCATGGACAAATCCGTCACGCAGACGTCGGGCGCGTGTTCCAGATGCAAGCCATACGCCGTTTCGCCATTGCCCGCCTCGGCCACGACGGCGATGTCGCCACCCTGTTCCAGCAGGCGCCGGTAACCGGTGCGCACCACCGGGTGGTCGTCGACCAGCATCACGCGGATCGGTGTCATGGCCGCGTTCATGCCGCACCGGCCGCCAGCGGCATCGCCACTTCGATGCGCAAGCCGTTGCCCAGCGCGCTGATCCAGCGGATATGGCCGCGCAGGCCGGCCACTCTTTCGCGCATGCCCAGCATGCCGAAGCCATCTGCCAGCGTTTTATCCGGGCATAAACCCTGGCCATTGTCTTCGATGGCCAGGTGCAGCAAGCCGTGCGCATCGGCGCGCAATTCCACCGTGGCGTGGTCGGCGCCCGCGTGGCGCGCCACGTTCGTCAAGCCTTCCTGCACCAGGCGGTAGATGGCGGTGGCCGTGCTGTCGTCGAGGTTGGCGGGGATGGCGTGCGGCGCGAAATGGCAAGCGATGCCGTGCTGCTGGGCCCAGCTGTCGCACAGCGCCTGCAGGGCCGGCGCCAGGCCCAGGCTGTCGAGCACGGGCGGGCGCAGCCGGCGCAGCATGGTGCGCACCATCGCATGCAGCGCTTCCGACGAGCGGGCGATGCTGGCGGCGCACGCCTGCACGTTCGCCTGGTCGCCATCGCGCGCGCGCAGGATGTAGCTGGCGGCGGCGCGGATGGCCGTGCAGTCTTGTCCCACTTCATCGTGCAGCTCGCGCGCCAGCGCGCAGCGCTCCTCTTCCTGCGCGCGCAGCAGGCGCTGCGTGAGGGCGCGGTTTTGTGCCAGCAGCAGCGCCACCTGGCGCCCGCGCCGCACGGCAAAGCCGGCCAGGACCAGCGCCAGCAACAACAGGCTCAGAGCCAGTTCATCGAGTTGCCAGTGGTCGTGGCGCCACAGCGCGTAGGTCAGCCGTTCGGCCAGGTCCAGCCTGGCTGCCAGCAGGAAAAAAGCCAGCGCGAGCGCGCAGCACATGAGGAGGTGCCGGGCCGGCCGCGTGCCTGAGCGGCCGTTGCCGGCCAGTTGGTAGTGTTCCATGATGCAGCTCCCTGTGCACGGTCGATCTCTTCGTTGAGCAAGCTTCATGCCATCGGCGCAGGGGCTGTGGCCGGGCGCGCAGGGGAGAGACAAGTGTTCCAGGATGGAACAGGTGTACCGCGATGTGACGGGTGGTGCTATGGCGCGGCGGGCGCGGTTTTCGAGCTTATCTGAAGTCGTGCCGGCATGCTGGCGCACACGTCTGCAGTGTGAGGCATTGTTGTTCCAATGTAACGTTGAGATTCCTCAAGCTTTCATAGATAAAACAAAACAAAGTATCGCAGAGTTAGATAAAAAATAAATAAATGATATTAAAAATATGTTATTTGTTTTATGCGATTTGCTATATTTGTTGACACTTTTGTGAAAAAGCTGAAAGCGGGCGCCAGACCTGCCGACCTATCTATCCACAACAAACAAGGGAATAGAATGAATCGTCCATCACATGCGCGGGTATCGCCCGCCACTGCCCATCCGCCCGCTACCCGCGGTCGCGCCACCATCCTGGCCGCGCTGGCCACCTTGTCCGTCCTGGCCTCGGCGCCGGCCATGGCCGATGTCCTGACCTTCGATAATTTGCGTCCCGACGTGTATGAAAGCGGCCAGACGCTCAATACGTCGAGCTACAACCTGCTGTTCCTGGCCGACCCGACCACGGCGACCGGCGGCGGCGTCAGCGGCGTGGGCGCCATCCTCGATGGGCGCGCGGGTTCGTCGTGCGATATCGCCGCCTGCCCGCAGGGCGGCACCGGCAACTACTTGGCCATCCTCAACGATGGCGGCGTGAATTTCGCGCGTGCCGACCACCAGGCGTTCAGCCTGGCCGGTTTCGACTATTCCTTCATCGCGCCCGTATCCGGCTTGCCCAACATGCAGTGGGGCCAGCTGCAGCTGAGCGGCACCCTCAGCAACGGCCAGGTGGTCAGCACCTCGCTGGCGTTCCCGGGCCAGGGCAGCGATGGCAACTACCATTTCCAGGGCGCTTCCCTGCTGGGCGGCTTCAGCAACTATGCGTTTACGGGCCTGACCTTCAACGCGTGTATCTTCAACGATACGGGCGCGTGCAGCAATTCCATCGATTTCCCCGCCTTTAACCAGGGCCAGTTTGCGCTCGACAATATCAACATCAGCGCCGTGCCGGAACCGTCGACCTACATGCTGTTGCTGGCCGGCCTGGGCGCCATCGGCATGCTGTCGCGCCGCCGCAGCGGCAAGTTCGCCGCGTTCACCGTGCAAGGAGCATGAGATGAAATTACGTCCCGTTTCACTCGCTATCCTCCTGCTGGCCGCCAGCCTGGCGCAAGCGGCGCAGGCGCAGGAACGCCGTTCCTACATCGTGCAGCTGGTCGACAAGCCGGCCGCCACCTACACGGGCCAGGTCGACGGCCTGGCCGCCACCAAGCCGGCCCCGGGCGCACGCATCAACGTGGGCGCCGCCGATGTGCAGGCCTACCTGAGCTACCTCGACACCAAGCAGGCCGCCGTGGCCGGCACCGTCAGCGCGGCGGAAATCACGCACCAGTACAGCGTCGTCTTCAACGGCTTTTCCGCCTTGCTGACGGACGATGAAGTGCGGGCCCTGAAGAAAAACAGCGGCGTGGCCAGCATCAGCGCCGACTCCATCCTGCAGCTCGACACCAGCTACACGCCCACCTTCCTGGGTCTGGACAAGCCGGGCGGCCTGTGGGAACAACTGGGCGGCAAGACGCACGCGGGCGAAGACATCATCATCGGCATCGTCGACAGCGGCATCTGGCCCGAGAACACGGCTTTTGCCGACCGCCTCGACGAGAACGGCGTGCCCAGCCACAGTGGCAGCAACGTCGTGTACGGCGCGCCGCCGGCCAGCTGGCAGGGCACTTGTCAGACGGGCGAAGGTTTTAGCGCCGAGAATTGCAACAACAAACTGATCGGCGCGCGCTACTACCGCGCCTCCACGGCGGCGCTGCACTGGACGGAATTCCGTTCGCCGCGCGATTCCGTCGCCGGCCTGACGGGGCACGGCGGCCATGGCACGCATACGGCGTCCACGGCCGGCGGCAACAATGGCGCCTTGGCCACCTCGAACGGCGTGTCGCTGGGCAAGGCATCGGGCATGGCACCGCGCGCCCGCATCGCCGCCTATAAAGTGTGCTGGACGGCCGCATCGACGGGCCGCAACGGTTGCGCCACGGCCGACAGCGTGGCCGCCATCGATCAGGCCGTCAAGGATGGCGTCAACGTCATCAACTTCTCCATCGGCCCGAACGCGGGCGGCGGCGCCTTCGACGAGCCGACGGAAGTCGCCTTCCTCGGTGCGGCCGCGGCCGGCGTGTTTGTCGCCACGTCGGGCGGCAATTCCGGCCCATCCACGCCGGCACCCGACGTGCCGGCGCCCGTCTCTCACATCAGCCCTTGGCTGGCGACGGTCGCCAATTCCACCCACAACCGCCTGTACGCGGGCAATGTCATCCTCAGCAACGGCACCAGGCTGGAAGGCGCATCGAGCAATGCGAAGACGCCGGCCCTGCCGCTGATCCGCTCGCGCGATGCGGGCCTGGCCGGCGTGCTGCCGACGGACCTCAATTTGCTGCGCTGCTTCGGCGGGGCCGATGCCACGTCCGCTTATCTCGACCCGGTAAAAGTGGCGGGCAAGATACTCGTGTGCGACCGTGGCGGCAACGTGTTGGTCAACAAGAGCGCGAATGCCAGGACGGCGGGCGCGGCGGGCGTGGTCATCGCCAACGTGGCTGGCGGCGCCAACACCATCATCAACCAGGCGCACACGCTGTCGACCGTGCACCTGGCGCAGGCACAGGGCGATGCGCTGAAGGCATTCATGGCGTCCACTCCGGACGGCACGGCGGCATTGGGCGAAATCCATACCATCCCCGACACGACGGTGCAGGCGCCGATCGTCAGCGACCGTTCCTCGCGCGGACCGAACGTGGCCAATGCGAACATCCTGAAACCGGATCTCTCGGCGCCCGGCACCAACATCCTCGCCGGCGTGACGGCCGACCTGACCCCGGCGCAGCGCGATGCCGTGGCGGCCGGTGGTGTGGCGCCAGTGGCCGAGTGGGATTTCTATTCCGGCACTTCGATGGCCAGCCCGCACGTGGCCGGCGTGGCGGCGCTGCTCAAGCAGCAGCATCCGAGCTGGTCGCCCGCGGCCATCAAGTCGGCGCTGATGACGACGGCCTTCAGCACCTATCCCGATGGCTTGAACGGTTCCGTGTCGTGGGATGCCACGGCGAAGAACTCGGGCCAGCTGCCGTGGGGCCAGGGCGCCGGCCACATCGCGCCGAACAGCGCGGCCGATCCCGGCCTCGTGTACGACGTGTCGGAAATCGACTATGCGCGCTTCTTGTGCGGCCTGAACCTGAAGGTCTACAGTCCCGCCACGTGCCAGGCCGTCGGCACCATTCCTGCCTACAACCTGAACCTGGCGTCGCTGACGGCGGCCAACGTGCTGGGCACGCAAGTGCTGACGCGCACGGTGACCAACGTGGGCGCCAGCAGCGCCGTCTATAACGTCTCGGCCAGCCTGCCCGGCTACACGGTGGCGGTGACGCCAACGAGTTTGAGCCTGGCGCCTGGCGCCAAGGGCCAGTACCAGGTCAAGCTGACGCGCACCACGGCGCCGGCCAATACCTGGACCTACGGCGCCCTCAGCTGGACGGATGGCACGCACACGGTGCGCAGCCCGCTGACGGCGCGCGGCACGTCGCTGGCCGCCATTCCGCTGGTCAGCAGCGAAGCGGCCACGGGCAGCAAGGTGCTGACCCTGGGCACGGGCTTCACGGGCGCGCTGGTCGGCGTCAAGTCGGGTCTCGTCGAAGCCGTGCGCCAGACGCGCACGATCGGCCAGGCGGTGACGGGCGCTGCCGCATCGGCTGCCTGCAAGGCCGGTGGCGCCACGGGCGTGAACGTGCACAACGTGGTGATTCCGGCCGGCACCCTGGCGGCGCGCTTTGCCACCTACGACTCGGAAACGACGGGCGGCGCGAATACCGACCTGGACATGGAGGTCTACAACGCCGCCAATGTGCTGGTCGGCAGCAGCGGCAATGAAAGTTCCAATGAGCAGGTGGAACTGCGCCTACCCGCCGCCGGTACCTACAAGGTGTGCATGATCGGTTTTGCGCCGCAAAACGGCCAGGCCGACTACGCCTTGTCGTCGTGGGTGCTGGCGCCGGGCTTGAACAACGGCATTTTCAAGGCGCTGATGCCGGGCACGGCCTACGTGGGCGGCACGGCGTCTGTATCGCTGAGCTGGTCCAACCTGGCCGAAGGCAAGCGCCACCTGGGCGCCGTCGGCTACCAGGTAGCTGGCGTGGTGCAGGGCGTGACGGTGGTCGAGGTCAATACCAATGATCCCGTGCCGCTGTTCCAGAACGCGCGCGGCGCCAAGCCGGTGCTGGCCGAGTAAACCGTTGCAGATGTAAGCGCAAGGCGTGCCTCCGGGCACGCTTTTTTTTTAACGGAGACCCCCGTTCGGGATGAATAGCACTTGCATGGAGGTAACGCCCCCGGTATCTTGTCGGCTAGCCAAGGCTTTGTGGCCTGGCATTCTTGGGGAGTCGCGCGTGACCAGTTTCCGCACCAATACCGACCGCCTGCTGGAAGTGCGCCTGCAGGATGAAAAAGTGCTGGCGATTGCCGGCGCGATGGTCGCCTATACGGGCGCCATCAAATTTGAAAAGTCCCTGCTCGGCGGCGAGGGCCTCTTCGGCGCGCTCAAGCGCAAGGTGACGAACGAAGGCATGCAGGTGATGCAGGCCTCTGGCACGGGCACGGTGTTTTTCGCGCAGAATGCGGCCGAGATCACCGTCATGGCGCTGGCCGGCGAAAAGCTGACCATCGAAAGCAGCAGCCTGCTGGCCTACGACACGAGCCTGAAGACGGGCACCAGCTTTGCGGGCCTGCGCGGCGCCAGTTCGGGCCAGGGCCTGTTTTCCACCACCGTCGAAGGCAACGGCAACCTGGCCGTCATTTCGCGCGGCAACCTGATCATGCTGGAAGTGACGCCCGCGCATCCGCTGCGCGTGGACCCGGACGCTTTCGTCGGATTCAAGGGCGACATCCGCCAGGAATTCGTTTTCGACGTCAACTGGCGCACGATGATCGGCCAGAGCTCGGGCGAATCGTACCAGCACAAATTCACAGGCCAGGGCGTGGTGTTCATCCAGCCCGCCGAACGTTAAGTTAGCGAGGACCCGCGATGCCTGTCTATCAGCAGATCAATGAAAAGATGCTTGAGGTCAAACTCGGCAATGAAGAAGTGTTCGCGCGCAAGGGCGCCATGGTGTCGTACCAGGGCGACGTGGCGTTCAGCCGCTCTTTCCTGGCCGGCCAGGGCGTGCAAAGCCTGGCCATGCGCGCCGTCACGAACGAAGGCTACGCCATGATGTCGGCGCGTGGCACGGGCAGCGTGTTTTATGCGCAGGGCGGCCTGTTCGTCACCATCGTCCCCGTGCGCGGCGAAACGTTTTACGTGGAAAGCGATTCCCTGCTGGCCTTCGATGCGCGCCTGACGGCCGGCACCATGTTCCTCGGCAACCAAGGCGGCGTGCAGGGCGTGGTGCGCGGCATGGCCTCGGGCCAGGGCTTGTTTACCACCACCTTGCAAGGCACGGGCGATGTGGCGATTTTGTCCGACGGTAACGCCATCGGCTTGCCCGTCACGCCGGACGTGCCCGTCTTTGTCGACCCGCAGGCGTATATCGGCCACACGGGGCAGCTGAGCTCGACCATCGTCACGGACTTGAACTGGAAAACTTTCGTCGGCCAGGCGTCCGGCGAATCGTACCAGGTGAAGTTCACGGGCCAGGGCACGGTCTACATCCAAGCGAGCGAAAGGTAAGCCATGACGATTTACACTCCCGATACCTTGCCGAAGAACGATAACCTGAACCGTTTTTCGTATGTCATCGACGTCAAGGAACAGATATTCATTCGCAAGGGCAAGATGATCGCCTTCTATGGCGAACTGCGCTTCGAAGCCATGGGCAGCAGCGTGCTCGACCTGATCGTACGCAATGCCTTCAATGCGCCGAAATACATCCACCACTTTGTCGTGGCGCAAGGGCAAGGCCAATTGATTTTGGGCGACAACGGCAACGACCTGGCGTGCTACGACCTGGACAACGCCAACATGACCATCCGCGCGAAAAACCTGCTGGGTTTTACGAAGGATGTGATTTGCCAGGAATCGACCTTGCCCGGCTACCTGACGATGATAGGCACCGGTAAAGTGATCGCCTCGTCGAACGGCCCCGTGCATTTCCTCGAGTTGCCGTGCCGGGTGGACGAGCAGGCCGTGCTGGGATGGGCCGATTGCCCCAGCCCCTCGTATCACTACGATTACGCCCACGTGCAGGGCTGGGCCTCGGCCGCCGGCGCGCTCACGGGTTTTACCCTGTCGGGCGAGGAAAAGCAGATCGACTTCACGGGCGCCGGCACGGTGCTGGTGCAATCGTCCGAGCTGGACGTGACGGGCAGCTCGGCCCTGGCCAACCTGCTGGCGCAATTGCCGATGCTGGGCAAGGAAGACCTGGGGACCTTGAGCTTGTCCGTGCAGCAGCAGATGAAAGAACAGCGTTAAGCTACTTGACGGTCGCCCAGCCGGGCGGCCGTTTTTCTAAAAAGGCGGTGACGCCTTCGTCCGCATCCTCTTCCATCATGTTGCGCGCCATCACGTCGCCCGCATACGCATACGCCTCGTCCAGCGGCAGCTGGCGCTGCCGGTAGAACATGGCCTTGCCGTAGCGGATGGCCGTCGGGCTTTTCGCCATGATCTGCCGCGCCAGGCGCGCCACGGCTTCGTCGAGCGCCGCGTCGGCCACGGTCTCGTTGATCAAGCCCCAGTCGGCGGCCGTGTCGGCGTCGATGAAGCGGCCCGTCACCAGCATGTCGAAGGCCCGCTTGGGCGACACATTACGCGACAGGGCCACGGACGGCGTGGCGCAGAACAGGCCCACGTTGATGCCGGACACGGCAAAACGGGCGGATGCGCCCGCCACGGCCAGGTCGCAGCTGGCCACCAGCTGGCAGCCGGCCGCCGTAGCGATGCCATGCACGCGGGCAATCACGGGCACGGGCAAGGTTTGAATGGCTTGCATGACGCGCGAGCATTGCGCGAACAGGGTTTGATAATACGCAAGCTGGCGCGTAGCCTGCATCTGCCGCAAATCGTGGCCCGCGCAAAAAGCCTTGCCTTCGGCAGCCAGCACCACGCAGCGCACATGCGGCTGCTGCGCGATGGCGTCCAGCGCTTCCTGCAGCGCCGCCAGCATGCCTTCGGACAGGGCATTGAATTGCAGCGGGCGGTTCAGGCGCAAGGTGACGAGGCCATTTTGCTCTTCGCGCAGCACCAGCGGTGCTGCCGTGTCATGTATTGCGGTCATGTGGTCTCCGGTGGTGAATTTGATGGGGCTTGTGCCCTGATCATAGCCTGCTTGCATCTTCAATCGCGCCATATTGTTTTTGGCAGCGAAGACAGAAAAAACTGCGCCGCTGGCTCTTGCCCAGGACGGCTTTGTGCAGTGGAATATGGCAGCGTGGACAGGTCTTTTTGGCATGCGCCAGCCAGTGCGCCTTCAGAGTGCCCGCTTTTTTCCAGCCGAGAAAATCAAAGCTGTACTGGCGCGCCTGTTCCACCAGCATGCGCAACTTGGGCGCGGGCAGAGCGCCGACTGGCGAGAGCGGGTGGACGCGGATGCGGAACAGCACCTCGTTCTTGATGATATTGCCCACGCCGGCAAAGATATCCTGGTCCAGCAAGGCGTCGCATGCCAGCAAGTCGGGCCGCGCGCGCAGCTTCTTGCGAGCGCGCGCCCCATCCCAGGCGGGATTCATCACGTCGCCGCGCCAGTCATAGAGGGTATCGAGATCGGCATCCAGGGGCTTGATGGAGCAGGCATAGAAATTGAGTTCGCTGCCATCGTCAAATTCCAGCTGCAGCCGCGGTGGCGTATCCTTGCGTTCGTTGATGCGGTAGCTGCCGAACAATAGAAAATGGATGCGTAGCGCACTGTGCGGCAACTGCAGCAGGAAGTGCTTGCCCCAGCTGCGCAGCGCCAGCAGCGGCTGCCCCTGCAGTTGCGCAAGATCGATTTTTTTGCAGTTGCCGCTGGCCCGCGCGATCGTCTTGCCGGCAAAGGAAGCAGCCTGTTCGCACAAGATGACGATAGAAGGTCCTTCTGGCATCGCAACTCTCCCGGGAGGTCAAGGCGTTGCCGCGACCGTTCCAGACAGTGTCGATTAAACGCCACCATCGTGGCGCACGGCAGGCCGGCTTACTTGGCGGCGTTGACGCTGCCGATGCCGGCGATCGATTTGTGCACGATCTTCGGCTTGCCGTAATACGTCAGTTCGCCCATGCCGCGCACCACGGCGTTCAGTTCGCCCGAGGAATATACCTTGACGGAGCCGATGCCTTCGAAATTCACGTCGACGTTTTTCGCCAGCAAGGCTTTCGTATCGACTTCGCCCACGCCTTGCGCCTTCAGGCGCAGCCAGTCGACCTGGCCATCGGCGGCCAGGCGGCCCGCGCCCTTGTAGCTGATGTCGACTCTTGGACCGTTGAGCTTGGTCAATATCTTCTCGCCCGCGCCTTCCGCGATCAGCTTGCGCAAGGTGGGCATGGCGATGATGACGCGCGGGTCGCCCTCCGTTTTCTTGATGTCCTTGTCCTTCATCGAGATTTTCAGCTCGCCATCGACCACTTCCGTGATCACGCCGCTGAGGAATTTCTGGTCGCCGCGCAGCAGCAGGCTTTGCTCCTTGCCCGATTCCACTTCGATGCTGATGGGGCCGCGGATGTCGATGGCGTTGAAGGCGGCTACCGTGCGGGTTTGCTCGTCGGCATGCGCGAGGGTGGAGAGGCAGGCGAGGGACAGGACTGACAACAGGAACAGAGGACGCATGGCGGTTTCCTTGAGTAGTTGATCAGTGTATTCTATTGTGCAACATCTCGATTGGGGAGAAATTTGCGACGAACGGCACAAATCGCGGTGCGGACGACACGGCGCCGCCGGCCAGCCGCGCGCCCGGCAAGGCGCCGTTGGTCTATGCTATGGCGTACCGCGTCCTGGAGAGCAGATGAAAAATTACCACAAAGAAGATTATCCCGTCGCCGATATCCGGCGCTTTCTCGAACCGGGGCCGGTGGTGCTCGTCAGTTCAACGTGGCAGGGCGAAAGCGACGTCATGACCATGGCCTGGCACATGCTGATGGAATTTACGCCATCGTTGCTGGGCTGCTTTATTTCCGACGCGAACCACAGCTATGAAATGATCAAGCGCAGCATGGAATGCGTGATCAACCTGCCCACGGCCGACATGGTCGACCAGGTCGTCGCCATCGGCAATTGCAGCGGCGAAGATACGGACAAGTTCACGGCCTTCGGCTTGACGGCCCAGCCCGCCGAGCTGGTGGGCGCGCCCCTGATCGCCGAGTGCTACGCCAACTTCGAATGCAAGCTGGCCCAGGTGGCGGGCAATCCGAAAGGCGGCTTCTTCATCTTCGAGTGCGTGAAAGCCCACGTGGCCACCTCGCCCAAGCTGCCCGAAACGTTACATTACCGCGGCAACGGCGAGTTCATGGTGTCGGGCCGGACCATCAGCCGCAAGAGCTTGATGAAACCGGAAATGTCGTAGGTCGGCGTAGGTCGGATTAGGCGCAAGGCGCCGTAATCCGACACCACCGTTGGCCGATGATTAAATCACGCCCTGTGCCAGCATCGCATCGGCCACTTTCACGAAACCGGCGATATTGGCGCCATCGACATAGCTGACCGTGCCATCGGCGCGCGTGCCGTATTGCTTGCACGCGGCGTGGATGCCTTGCATGATCTGCAGCAAACGCGCATCGACTTCTTCGCGCGGCCAGGAAATTCTGGCCGCGTTCTGGCTCATTTCCAGGCCGGACGTGGCCACGCCGCCCGCATTGCTGGCCTTGCCCGGCGCGTACAGCACGCCGGCCGCTTCGAAGGCTTTCGCTGCCTCGATGGTGGTGGGCATGTTGGCGCCTTCGGCCACGCACTGCACGCCATTGGCGATCAAGGTGCGCGCATCGTCGATGTTCAGTTCATTTTGCGTGGCGCAGGGCAGGGCGATGTCGACCGGCACATGCCATGGCGACACGCCCGACTGGAAGCGTACGCCCGTGCGCGCGGCGTAATCGCTGACCCGGCCATACAAATGGTTCTTGACCTCCATCAGGATGGCCAGCTTTTCCGGCGTAAAGCCTGCCTCGTCGATGACGGTGCCGCTCGAATCGGAGACGGTGATGACTTTCGCGCCCATGGCCATGGCTTTTTCGACCGCGTACTGCGCCACGTTGCCCGAACCGGACACGGACACGCGCATGCCTTCGAACGAGCGGCCCCGCGTTTTCAGCATTTCCTGCGCAAAGTACACGGTGCCGTAGCCCGTCGCTTCCGGCCGCATCAGCGAGCCGCCGAAGCTGGCGCCCTTGCCCGTAAACACGCAGTCGGCGCGGTTGCTGAGCTTTTTCATCATGCCGGCCATATAGCCCACTTCACGCCCGCCCACACCGATGTCGCCGGCCGGCACGTCCGTGTCCGAACCCACGTGGCGGAACAGTTCGCTCACGAAGGCCTGGCAGAAGCGCATCACTTCGCCCGGGCTCTTGCCCTTCGGATCGAAATCGGAGCCGCCCTTGCCGCCGCCCATCGGCAAGGTCGTCAGCGCATTCTTGAACGTCTGCTCGAAGGCGAGGAATTTCAGCACGGACAAGGTCACGGAAGGGTGGAAGCGGATGCCGCCCTTGTACGGCCCGATGGCCATGCTGTGCTGGATGCGGTAGCCGCGATTGACTTGCACTTGCCCGTGATCATCGACCCACGACACGCGGAACATCACCACGCGCTCGGGCTCGATCAAGCGTTCCAGCAAGCCTTGTTCCGCGTATTTCGGGTGCTGTTCCAGGAACGGCCACAAGCTCTCCATGACTTCGGTGACGGCTTGCAGAAACTCGGGTTGACCTGGATTGCGTGCGGCGACATGCTGGACATACTCGTGAGCAGATGCGTATTTCATCAGAATTCCATGGAGGTAATCGGTTATTTGGGCAACTATCATCGCAGATTTCGCACAAAAATGGTGCGGAAATTTGGTTTTGAGGGGTTTCTGCTACATTGTGGGGATTTTTTGGGGCACTGTGGCCGATGCGAGCCGTAAACGACAACGCCAGCCCGAAGGCTGGCGTTGTCGTCATTCTTGCGTGCCTGGCTCGTCAAGCCAGGACAGGGATCACCCCGCCATGCCGCGCAGGATCAAGCCCGTGATGTAGGCGCCATAGGTGCCCAGCGCATAGCCGAGCACGGCCAGCAGCACGCCGACGGGGGCCAGGGCCGGGTGGAAGGCGCTGGCGATGACGGGAGCCGAGGCGGCGCCGCCGATGTTCGCTTGCGATCCCACGGCCATGAAGAACAGGGGCGCGCGGATCAGCTTGGCGACGAGCAGCATCAGGCCGCCATGCACGGCGATCCAGATCAGGCCCAGCAGGAACAAAAATGGCTTGTCGAGCAGGGCGCCCAGGTCCATGTGCATGCCGATGGTTGCCACCAGCACGTACAGCATGGCCGAGCCGATGGTCGAGGCGCCCGCGCCTTCCAGGCTGCGTGCCTTGGTAAAGCTGAGCAGCAGGCCGAAGGTGGTGGCGAGCACGACGATCCAGAAGAAGTTCGACGTCAGGCTGTAATCCTGCAGGCGCCATGCGGCGGGCAGGGTGTTGATCCAGCTGATGATGGGGCCGGCGAGGAAATGCGACAGGCCCGTCACGCCCAGGCCCACGCCGAGGATGATCATGATGTCGGTCAGGTTGGCGATGCGCGCGTGCTGCGTACGGTAGCTTTCGATGCTGTCCTTGAGCGCATTGATGGCCGTCAAATCGGCACCGGTCCAGCGGTCGAAGGCACCCGCGCGGCCGGCCAGGAACAGCAGCACGGCCGTCCAGACGTTGGCCACCAGCACGTCGACGGCGACGAACTGGCCAAACAAGGTCGCATCCACTTCAAACACTTCCTTCATGGCCGCCTGGTTGGCGCCGCCGCCTATCCACGAGCCGGCCACGGTGGTCATGCCGCGCCACGTGTCGCCGGCCACGGTTTCCGGGTGAATCAAACGCAAGGCTTCGAACGACACGAGGGCGCCCAGCATCACGCCCAGGGTGCCCGTCAGGAACATGATGATGGCTTTGGGGCCGAGGCGGATGATGCCGCCGAAATCGATGGCCACGCACAGCAGGACCAGCGCGCTGGGCAGAAGGTAATCGCGCGCCACGGCGTACAGGCCGGACGCGTTGCCGTCGATGATGCCGAAGGTGTTCAGCAACGCCGGGATCAAATAGCACATCAGCAGCGACGGGATATACGTGTAGAACTTTTTCCAGAAGCCGTCGGGGCGGGAAGCGCTCCAGAAGACGGCTCCCAGGGTCATGGCGAGCAGGCCGAGGACGACGGCGTCATTGGTGATCAGGGCGGGTGTGGCAGGTGGCATCGGGGATTCCGGTGAACGTGTCAGGGACGCACCGGGTTCCGATAACGGCCCCGGGCGCAGGGTGGCCGTATCGTATAGCAATGTTGAAGCCTAAACAAATTGTTTAGGCGGCGATGCGGAAATTTTCACTTGTCGAATCAAACACTTATATACTGGTTCATCACCCCGCGCACCAGACTGGCGGTTACAAATAGCGCGCCAGCAAAGCCTTGTCGAGAGCGCCGTCGAGTTCGATGCGCACGAAGTGGCCGCTGCCGGGCGCCACCTGGATCTCGCTGCCGTCATCGCTGAGCATGCGTGCTATGGTGAAATCGCGGTTGCCGCCCGGATGCACGGCTTCGATCCGGTCGCCCACGGCGAAGCGGTTTTTTACTTCCACCCTGGCCCAGCCGTCCGCCACGCCCAGCACGTCGCCCACGTACTGGCTGCGATCCGCCTCGGACGCGCCGCGCATGTAGTTCTGGTGCGCCTGGGTATGGTGGCGCTGGTAAAAACCGTCCGTGTAGCCGCGGTTGGCCAGGCCTTGCAGCTGGCCCAGCAGGCCAATGTCGAAGGGGCGGCCCGCGACGGCGTCATCGATGGCCTGGCGGTAGACTTGCGCCGTGCGCGCCGCGTAGTACAGCGACTTGGTGCGGCCCTCGACCTTCAGCGAATCGACGCCGATTTTCACCAGGCGCTCGATATGCTCGACGGCGCGCAAGTCCTTCGAATTCATGATGTAGGTGCCGTGCTCGTCTTCGAGTATCGGCATCAGCTGGCCCGGGCGCTGGGCTTCTTCAATCAGGTAGGGCTGGTCGGCCAGCGGGTGGCGCGGCTGCTGGTGCAGGGCGGAAAACGCATTGTTGTCGGCCTCGGCCAGCGCCTGGTGAAATTCCAGCGGCACCACCTGAATGCCGCCCAGGTCGCCGCTGGCGTCTTCGGACGCATTTTTCACCTTGTAATCCCAGCGGCAGGAATTCGTGCACGTGCCCTGGTTCGGGTCGCGGTGGTTGAAATAGCCGGACAGCAGGCAGCGGCCCGAATAGGCGATGCACAGGGCGCCGTGGACGAATACCTCGAGCTCCATTTCCGGGCAGCGCTGGCGGATTTCCTCGATCTCGTCGAGCGACAGTTCGCGCGACAAAATCACGCGCGTCAAACCCATGCGGTGCCAGAATTTGACATCGGCCCAGTTGACGGCATTCGCCTGCACGGACAGGTGCACGGGAATCTCCGGCCACTTGTCGCGCACCATCATGATCAGGCCCGGGTCGGCCATGATCAGCGCGTCGGGGCGCATGACGATCACTGGTTCCATGTCGCGCAAATACGTTTTCAGCTTGGCGTTGTGGGCGAAGATATTGCTGGCGACAAAGAACTGCTTGCCGCGCGCATGCGCGCCATCGATGCCCTCCTGCAAGGCTTGCAAGGTCGAAAAATCGTTATTGCGCACGCGCAAGCTGTAGCGCGGCTGGCCCGCGTAGACGGCGTCAGCGCCATAGTCGAAGGCGGCATGCATCTTGGCCAGGGAGCCTGCAGGCAGGAGGAGTTCGGGAGCGTGGCGCATGGAGGATGGGCAAAGCCGGCGATCTTATGCTGGCTGGCCGCATATTGCATTGCCTTGGATCAAGGGATTGGCATTCGCCGCAAGGTGCTCAGACGTAAGGCGTGCCCGCCATGGCGGCGTTCAAACCCATGTGTCCCTGGTCCACCAGGGACAGAAAGCCGGTCTTGGCCAGCTGCGCATCGCCATGCTGCGCGAAGGCACGGTGCGCTTCGATGAGGGCGGTGCTCCAGGTGGCCAGCAGCAGGCTGGCCGCCAGTTGGGCAAGGGGGTCGCCGTCATCGCACCCCGTGCATTCCGTCAGCGCATGCGCGACCACTTGCGCCAGCTCGTCGCGGATCGCCCGCGCCCGCGCTTTCAAGGTGTCGCTGGCTTCGATGGTGGCAATGAAGCCCTGGCCGGCGGCGGAAAACGTGATGTAGGGACTGTCTTCAAGCACCAGCCGGTGCGCCAGCAGGCGCAAAGTTTCGATGGGAGCAATGGCTGGGTCGCGCTGGCGCAAGGCGGCGCGCAGCAGCTCGCGTCCCTCTTCCTCGCGGTCGAAGAACATGTCTTCCTTGCGCGGGAAATGGTTGAACACTGTCATGCGTCCTACGCTGGCGGCCGCCGCGATTTCGTCCACCGTCACCTGCTCGAAGCCACGCACGAAAAACAAACGCGTGGCGGCGTTCGAGATGGCTTGCCGGGTGGCAATGCGTTTGCGGGAGCGGAGGTCGGAAGGAATCGTCATGTTGCCACGATCATACACTAAGTGTACTGAGTACAGATAATGCTTGATGGCGCGGCTGGACCGGGCGTACTATTTATGTACTGAGTACATATTTGGATTGAGCTATGAAAGAATCCCTTCCTGTGGCGGCGCTGCCTGTCATCTTTGCCACTGTCTTGCTCGACGCCGCCGGTATCGGCCTGATCTTTCCCATCCTGCCGGCGCTGCTACGCGACGTCACGCATGCCGATAATGTGGCGCCGTATATTGGCATCATGACGGCCCTGTATGCACTGATGCAATTCATCTTTGCGCCCGTGCTCGGAGCGCTGAGCGACCGCCTGGGTCGGCGTCCCGTGCTGCTGCTTTCCTTGGGCGGCGCTGCCGTCAATTATCTGTTCCTCGCCTTCGCGCCGAGCCTGTGGATGCTGCTGCTGGGGCGTGCCATCGCGGGCCTGACCAGTGCCAATGTTTCCGTGGCCACCGCTTACATCGCCGACATTTCGCCCGAGGCGACACGGGCGCGCCGCTTCGGCTTGCTCAACGCCATGTTCGGCGCCGGCTTCATCATCGGTCCCGTGCTGGGCGGCGCGCTGGGCGATGACGGGCTGCGCCTGCCGTTCATGGCGGCGGCCGTGCTGAACGGTTGTAACCTGCTGCTGGCGTTTTTTACCTTGCCTGAGTCACGTCCAACCCTACGTCGGCCGACAGGCGAAAAAGTCGACCTGGCGGCATTGAATCCCTTGCGTTTCTTGCGCTGGGTCTTCTCTGAGAAAAGCTTGCTGCCGATCACCGTCATCTTCTTTACCTTCAGCGCGGCCGGCGAAGTGTATGGCGTGTGCTGGGCCTTGTGGGGTCACGATGCGTTCGCGTGGAATGGATTGTGGATCGGCCTGTCGCTGGGCGCCTTTGGCGTATGCCAGGCGCTGGCGCAAGCCTTCTTGCCCGGCCCTGCCGTGAAACTGCTGGGTGAGCGCGCTACCATCCTGGCGGGTGTAGCTTGCGCCTGCGTGGCATTGACCGTCATGGCGTTTGCCACCCGGAGCTGGATGATCTTCGCCATCATGCCCGTGTTCGCCTTGGGCGGCATCGGCGCGCCGGCCCTGCAGTCGCTGGCTACGCGCCAGGTTGCCGGGGATCGGCAAGGCCAGTTTCAGGGTGTGCTGGCCTCGGCCGTGAGCCTGGCTTCCGTGCTGTGTCCGCTGGTGTTTTCCAGCATTTATTTTGGCGTCAGGGCGTACTGGCCGGGCGCGGTCTGGTTGTCGGTGATTGTTGTGTACGCGGCGCTGGTGCCGCTCGTGCTGGGCTTGTCGCTGGCGTCAAGCAATTCTGCATCATCGCGGGGATAGGAACCCTGCATTTCATGCACTGCGGCGGGCGCAAAATCGTCGACCTGTATCAAGCCGTCGACCAGGCGCGCATAGTCGAGCAAGGTATTGTGCTCCTGGCAGCTGACCGAGCCCTTCGCCTTGGCTGCGGCCAGCCACTGCTGCATGGCGGACAGGCTTTGCGGCAGGTGCCGCAGGGCCGCGCCTGCGGGCGTGTCTTTCAGGCGTTTTTCGATGTGCAGGATGTCGGGCAGCAGGGCCAGGGCCCGTTCGGCGCAGGCCACGGGATCGCTGCCTTGGCTGTCCTCGCTGGCGACATAGCCGTCGGCCAGCAGGCGTTCGCGGTCGGCGCCCGGCGTTTGCAGGGCCAGCGCCACCGCGCTGCCCAGTTCGTCGGATGGCGGACGGTGGGGCAGGCCAAACGGGAACAGCAAGGTGCGCAGCAGCACGGCCAGCACGCGCGCGGGGAAATTGTCGAGCACGCCCGTCAAGCCCTGCTGCGCCTTGACCAGCGCATCTTGCAGCGACCAGTGCACGTAAGGCAGGTCGGCCTCGGGCCGGCCATCATCCTCGTAGCGCTTCAGCACGGACGACGCCAGGTACAGCTGCGCCAGCACGTCGCCCAAGCGGGCGGACAGCCGCTCGCGGCGCTTGAGTTCGCCACCGAGCACGAACATCGACATATCCGTCATGACGGCAAACGCCGTCGACAGCCGCGTCAGGGCGCGGTAGTAGGGCGTCAGTACAGGCGCGCCGGCATCGGGCACGGCCGCCATGTGCGCGCCGCCCAGTCCGTACCACAAGCCCCTGGCCAGGTTGCCCAGCACAAAGCCGACGTGGCCAAAGAAGGCCGAGTCGAAATCGCGCAAGGCCTTGCGGCCGTCGCCTTCGCTGACGGCGGCCATTTCCCTGAGCACATATGGATGCGCGCGGATGGCGCCCTGGCCGAAGATGATCAGGCTGCGCGTGAGGATGTTGGCCCCTTCGACCGTGATGGCGATGGGGATTTGCTGATAGGCGCTGGCGAGGAAATTGTTGGGGCCGATGCAGATGCCTTTGCCGCCGAGAATATCCATGCCGTCGTTGACGAGCGCGCGGCCCCGTTCCGTGACGTGGTATTTGACGATGGCGGAAATGACGGCCGGCTTTTCGCCCAGGTCGACGGCATGCGCGGCCAGGGTGCGGGCCGCATCCATCAGGTACAGGTTGGCGCCCATGCGGGCCAGCGCTTCCTGCACCCCCTCGAATTTGCCGATCGGCATGTTGAACTGGCGCCGCACGGCCGCATACGCGCCGGTGCCGCGCACGGCCATCTTGCCCATGCCCACGCTGGACGAGGGCAACGAAATGGCGCGCCCGGCCGCCAGGCATTCCATCAGCATGCGCCATCCCTTGCCCACCTGCGCCTGGCCGCCGATGACCCAGTCGATGGGAATGAACACATCGTTGCCCGACGTGGGGCCGTTCTGGAAGACGGCGTTCAACGGGCGGTGGCGGCGGCCGATCACGACGCCGTCGTGGCTGGCGGGAATCAGGGCGCAAGTGATCCCCGGTGCATCGTTGCTGGACAGCAGATGATCGGGGTCGCTGGTCTGGAATGCCAGCCCCAGCAAGGTCGCCACGGGCGCCAGGGTGATGTAGCGCTTGTTCCACGTGAGGCGGAAACCCAGGGTAGGACGCCCTTCATGCATACCCATGCAGACCACGCCCAGGTCGGGAATGGCGGCCGCATCGGAACCCGCGTATGGGCTGGTCAGCGCGAAGCAGGGAATTTCGGTGCCGTTGGCCAGGCGCGGCAGATAATGGTTTTTCTGTTCTTCTGTGCCGTAGTGCAGCAGCAGTTCGGCCGGTCCCAGCGAATTGGGCACCATCACGGTCACGGCCAGCGCCGAGCAGCGGCTCGACAGCTTCATCACCACTTGCGAGTGCATGTAGGCGGAGAATTGCTTGCCGCCATATTGCTTCGGGATAATCATGCCGAGGAAGCCCTGGCTTTTTAGGTAGTCCCAGGCCGCCGGCGGCAAGTCCAGTTGTTGCTGCGTTTCCCAGTCATCGACCAGTTCGCACAGCCGCTCGACGTCGTGCTCAAGAAAGTGGCGCTCTTCAGCCGTGAGCGAGGCGCGTCCATACGCCAGCAGTTTGGGCCAGTCGGGCTGGCCGGAAAACAGGTCCGCATCCCACCACGTGGTACCGGCCTCGAGCGCGTCGCGCTCC
Source organism: Janthinobacterium aestuarii (assembly GCF_051380835.1). Classification (NCBI taxonomy): domain Bacteria; kingdom Pseudomonadati; phylum Pseudomonadota; class Betaproteobacteria; order Burkholderiales; family Oxalobacteraceae; genus Janthinobacterium; species Janthinobacterium aestuarii. The sequence continues at coordinate 38,574 of NZ_JBNYXU010000008.1, read as the reverse complement.
GTGTCGGACATCGTCGGCAAAATGCGCTTGAACAGGGCCAACAGGTGCGGGGCAAGCAGGGCGCGGCGCACGGGGCCGGGCGCGAACAGTACAACCAGGCCCAGCGGGGCCGCCACCAGTATGATCGTCAGCATGCGATATCTCCCTGTTATATGACAACAGGATAGGCCGAGATGGCGAATGTTACTGTGCGGTACAGCGCATACGCACAACGCCAACCGCAGGGGTTAGCGTTGTGGTGTCAGGCGTGAAGCGTATTAATGTTGTGGAACGACAATCACCGTATCGCCCTGTTTGCCCTTGGCGCCCGTGTCGCCTTTGGCGCCTTCATCGCCGGCAGCACCAGCGTCGCCCTTGGCGCCATCGTCGCCTTGCATGCCGCTGTCGCCGGTCTGGCCCGTGGCGCCGGTGGCACCGGTCGCGCCGGCAGGGGCTTCAGCGCCAGTGGCACCCGTCGCGCCGGCAGGACCAGGCGCGCCGACAGGGCCGGGAACGACTTGCACGACGGTAGGCGCGGGTGGTGCTTCGCGCTGGCAAGCGGTCAAGGCAAGGGTAGAGGCGAGCGCGAGCAATATCAGGGTAGTTTTCATGATGCATCCTTTGGCAGTGTGCCGTTATGTACGGAACGGCTCGACGGCGTCGGGCGCGAGTTTCGCATGGCGGTGTGGCGGGGAGAGCTGACCAGATGGCCGTTGCGCCGTGTCGCGCAGGAGGCTGGCGGCGGGAAGGGATGTGGTCTGCCTGCAGCATGGGCTCTTGGGCTGCTGCAGTCCGTTCGTTTGCGTACACAGCGGCGGGGTGGGGGAGGTTTTGTGCAAAGGAAAACAAAAAGCCAACCCGAAGGTTGGCTGTGGCTGTTCAGCTGGGATCGGCAGCACCGTGACTTGGAGCCTGGCGCTGCCTGATGCGCTTATTTAACGGTGAAACTCCTGTCGTGGCCGCCATTTGTACTCGTATAGTCTAATACGTCACGGAAGGCGAGCGAGCCGACCAGCCATTCGCCCGCTTTGGCGCCTGCGGGGATCGTCACCGTCGAACTGAAGGTGGCATGCTTCGCGTCGCCGGACGCCAGTTTCCATTGGCTGTTGATGCGGGTGCCGCCGTTGTCGGCGATGTTGTACCAATAGGGGGCGGGCAGGGCGTTGAGATTGACGCCGGTGGCATCTGTCACGCTGACGGTGGCCGTCACCTGTTGACTTGTCTGCGAGACGTCAACGATGGCGGGGGTGACAGTGATGGCAGAAACGGTGGGCCCTGACGTGTCGCTGAGCCCATTGCTTTGCACGGTGAAACCCTGGCTGTAGCCGCCATTTGTACTCGTATAGTCTAATACGTCACGGAAGGCGAGCGAGCCGACCAGCCATTCGCCCGCTTTGGCGCCTGCGGGGATCGTCACCGTCGAACTGAAGGTGGCATGCTT
>NZ_JBNYXU010000008.1:0-37054 GCF_051380835.1 Janthinobacterium aestuarii | reverse complement strand
CGCGTCGCCGGACGCCAGTTTCCATTGGCTGTTGATGCGGGTGCCGCCGATGTCGGCGACGTTGTACCAATGGGGGGCGGGCAGGGCGTTAAGATTGACGCCGGTGGCATCGGTCACGCTGACGGTGGCCGTCACCTGTTGACTTGTCTGCGAGACGTCAACGATGGCGGGGGTGACAGTGATGGCAGAAACGTTGGGGCCGGAGTTGTCGACGGCGCTGGCGGTGACAGTAACAGTTGCGTCCGCACTGTTCGCTTTGCCATCGTTGACGATGAGTTTGGCGACATACAAGCCGGAGGCATCGGCGGTAAAGCTGGTCCTGGCTGCGCTGACAGAGGACAAGGTGGCCGTACTGTTCGCCGGTTTTTCCGTCAGCATCCAGGCAAACGTCAACACATCGCCATTGGCATCCGAGCTGGCGCTGCCATCGAGTTCGACCACGCTGCCGGACAAGACATTTTGCGCGTAGCCTGCATTCGCAACCGGCACCGCATTGGCTACACTGGCCGTGATGCTGACCGCCGCGGCGTTGCTGCTGACCTTGCCGTCGTTGACGATGACGCTGGCAACATAGGTGCCAGCCACATCCGCCGTAAAAGTGGGTCTGGCGGAGGTCGGCGACAACAAGCTTGCCGTGCTGCCTGCCGGTTTGGATTGCAGGGTCCACGCATAGCTGAGTGTACGGCCGGCATCGGCCGAGCTGGCGCTGCCATCGAGGGTAACGACAGTGCCCGTCACCACGCTTTGTGCCGGCCCTGCCTGGGCGACAGGGGGGACTGCGGCAATATCGGCGATGACTTGCTTGATGGTGTCTGGATTGCTGATCTTGGCCAGCGCGGTCACGACCTGGGTAAGCAGGGCGGCATTGATTTTTATTCTGAGCGCATCGAGAAGCCTGTCCTGCGCATCGCCGCCGGCCGGGTTGCCTTGCGTCGCCGCTTTCAAGGGCGTGGAAAGGAAATCAGCGAGCGGGTTCGTGTCGACGACACCGCTCAGTACCGCAGCCACGTCAGCCTGCGCTGCTTTCACCGCAGTGCTATTGATCTTGCTGCCGGCAATAGCGGAGTCAAAAGCGGCGAAGAAGACCGCGGGTTCGTTCCCCAATACCCGCGCCGTCAGCATTTCGGTCAGTGGCGTGATGTTGGCAGTGGCGGTGTTGCCGCTTCCCAGCACGAGCGTGTGCAATTTGGAGCCATCAGCCGGATCGGTGATCTGGAGCAGGCACGGCAGTTGGCCACCGGCGGCGGCAAGGCTGTAGCTGCCGTCGGCCAGCGTCGTGGCGTTGCCTGTGCCCGTCTGGCATTTGGCAGTAATCATGGCGCCAGCAATTGCTTTCCCCGTTGCGGCAGTGCCGTTGACGGTTAACTCTGCCGGGCTAGCAGGGGCCGGTGAGGAGCCGCTACCACCGCCGCCGCATGCAACGAGCATGCACGAACCAAGCATAATTGCCAAAGTCTTCATCGAATCTATCCATTTTTAATTTTTAAAGTGATGCCATGTGGCGTCACGCTCAAACGGCCAAGTTCTTGCCGGAGTCAGTCAGCCTGTTAACGGAAATTATATATCTTTAAGCAATAGTTCATGCTTTGAAATTGAAGGCGATGCACCTGAAGGGAGTGAGGGATGGATTTTTTCAAGCGGCGCGCAGCGCAGCGCGGCTTGCAGCGTGACTGGCGACAGGCTGGATGCGAGCAATTCAGCAAACAAAAAAGCCAACCCGAAGGTTGGCTTTTTGCTATGCACTGCTGAATTCTTGGTGGCCCGGGGCGGAATCGAACCACCGACACAAGGATTTTCAATCCTCTGCTCTACCGACTGAGCTACCAGGCCAAGGCGGCGAATTATAGCAGAAAGACTTTCCACCTGACCAGAGCTGGCTGTGTTCAAATGCAACAGATGGCCAAAACATGGTGTTTTGGCATCCTTGTATGACCCGAAGGGATGTGGCGATGCAGCGACGTATTGGAGTGCAGGGCTTGGCGGTGGCGGGCTTGTTCAGTTTGTTTTGCGGCGCGGCGCGGGCCGACGGGCTGGCCGATCTGCATGCGGCGCTGGCCCGCTTGCAGGGCCAGATGCCGATCAAGGCGCAGGTGGAATCGAAAAGCTGGCGCCGCGAGGGCGAGGGCAGGGCGGCGGAAGAGGATAGCGGCCAGGCGACAGTCACCGTCGAAGGCGGGCCGGCGGGCTTGCAAGTGCTCTACGGCAAGGATTTGCTGGCGAAAGTGGAGGCCGAGCAGCGCGCCAGGGTGAAAGATCCGAAGGTCAAGACGCCGATCGGCTTTGCGCTGGGAGAAATGAAGGCGACGGAGCTGCGTTCCATGGTGTCGGCGGCGGACGCCCTGTCGCGCGAGATCGAGGAAGCTGTCTTCAGCAGTGAAAAGATGGATAGCTACAAGGGCAAGCCGGCGCGTCTGCTCAGCTTTACTTTATCGCTCGACAAGGTGCCTGAGAAAGACCGCAAGTATGTGAAGAAGTTCGAAGGCGGTATCGAGGTGTGGATCGCCGCGGACGGCACGCCGCTGGCCAGCCATTTCCACTTTGACGTGAGCGGGCGCGCCTTTGTCGTCGTCAGCTTTACGCAAAAGTCGGACGAGACGCGCCAGTATGGCGTCAGCGGCGACCATTTATTGTTGCTGCGCAAGGAGAGCAAGAACACCACCTCGGGCGCGGGCGAGAGGGTGGAGAGCAAGATCGTCAAGACCCTGCAATTGCAGTCCTGACGTGTCGCCGAATCATTTCATTACATGGCGGCGTTGCCGCCCATGGCGCTCTTTTGCAGCACGCAGCGTCCCGCTTCGCAGGTGGCGCCCGGGTCCGTGACGATGGAGCAGGTCGACATCATGCCGTCCGCTTGCTGCTGCTTTCGGCTGGCCTCGGCTTGCGCCTGGGCCAGTGCCTTGAGTTTCTTGCCGTCATTGCCCTTGCTGGACCAGGCCAGGTAGGCCTCGGGGCCGCCGCAAGCCTTGGCGCCGATCGCGATGGTCTGACATTGCTGGGTGGAATCGCAGGCGGCGGTGCCCACTTCCGCCTGGATTTGCGCCAGCAAGCCGGCATTGCCGGGGGCGGGCGGCGCATCATCTTGCGTGGGGGCACTGCCGCAGGCACTGGCGGCCAGCAGCAGGAAGCTGGCGCACGTGGCGCGCAACAGGGCGGAGTAGGTAGGCGTTTTCATGCCTTCATCATGTGCCACGCTTGCGTAAATGGCAAGCACGATTCGCACTTGGCCAGAACCTTGATCCCGGTCATTTCCATTGTAAACCCGTAAAAGTTAATATAAATCAACATCCAATCAGCGATGTACGGGTGGCGACCGGGCCGGCGCGCTGCATTCCCGCGCCGGCGCGCGCCGCCGATTCGGGAATGCTTAAGGAGCTCATATGCGCCGCACCATCTCACCTTTCCTCTTTATCGCCAGCCTCGCTTTCAGCGGCGTGCTGCACGCCGCCAGCAAGGAACCGATCCAGCCGATTACCGCCGCCAAGGTGGCCAATCCAGCGATGGTCGAGCTGGGCAAGAAACTGTTTTTCGATCCGCGCCTGTCGCGCTCGGGCTTTATTTCCTGCAACAGCTGCCATAACCTGAGCATGGGCGGTACGGACAATATCAAGACCTCGATCGGCCACAACTGGCAGCGCGGGCCCATCAATTCGCCCACCGTGCTCAATGCCAGCATGAACGTGGCGCAATTCTGGGATGGCCGCGCCAAGGATTTGCAGGAGCAGGCGGGCGGCCCCATCGCCAATCCCGGCGAGATGGCTTTTACGCACGAGCTGGCAATCGACGTGCTGGCCTCGATTCCCGCCTACCGCGCCGAGTTCAGGCAAGTGTTTGGCCAGGACAAGCTGACCATCGAGCAAGTCACGCACGCCATCGCCGCCTTTGAAGAGGTGCTGGTGACGCCCGGTTCCCGCTTCGATCAATGGCTGTCGGGCAAGAAAAGCGCGCTGACGAAAGACGAGCTGGCCGGCTACCAGCTGTTCAAATCGAGCGGCTGCATCGCCTGTCATAACGGCCCCGCCGTGGGCGGCAATACTTTCCAGAAGATGGGCGTGGTGGAACCGTATAAAACGGCGATGACGGCAGAAGGGCGCTCGGCCGTGACGGGCAAAGATGCGGACCGCTTCAATTTCAAGGTACCGACCCTGCGCAACGTGGAGCTGACGTATCCGTACTTCCACGATGGCGAAGCGGCGACCCTGACGCAGGCCGTCGACGTGATGGGCCGCTTGCAGTTGGGCCGCACCTTTACACCCGACGAAAACGCCAAACTGGTGGCCTTCCTGAAAACCCTGACGGGCAAGCAGCCGCACATGGTGCTGCCGATCTTGCCGCCATCGAGCGACACGACGCCGCGGCCGGTGCCGTTTGATTGAGTGATTGTGGTGGGTGTGGTGTCGGATTACGCCCTTGCGGGCTAATCCGACCTACTCTCTACGCTGGAGCGGGTAGGTCGGATTAGCGGCGTCGCCGCGTAATCCGACATTCTGATATCGCTTACTTCAACGTACGCTGGAACAACTGATAGATGCGGCGGTACTCGTCATACCACGCTTCCGGCTGCACGAAGCCGTGGCGCTCCATCGGGTAGCTGGCCATTTCCCAGTTATCCTTTTTCAGCTCGATCAGGCGCTGCGACAGGCGCACGGAATCCTGGTAAAACACGTTGTCGTCGATCATGCCGTGGGCGATCAGCAGGTTGCCCGTCAGCTTGTCCGCGTATTCAATCGGCGACGAGATTTTATACGCTTGCGGATCGACGTCCGGCGTGTTCAGAATATTCGCCGTGTACTCATGGTTGTAGGTCGTCCAGTCCGTCACGGGACGCAGGGCGGCGCCCGACTTGAAGATGTCCGGCGCGCGCATCAGGGCCATCAGGCTCATGAAGCCGCCATAGCTGCCGCCATAGATGCCCACGTTCCGGATGTCGCCCTGGTGCTGCTGCGCCAGCCAGTTGGCGCCGTCGACAAAATCTTCCAGTTCCGGGTGGCCCATCTGGCGGTAGATGGCCGTGCGCCAGGCGCTGCCGTAGCCGAGCGAGGCGCGGTAGTCGACGTCGAGCACGATGTAGCCTTGCTCGACCAGCAGGTTGTGGAACATCTGTTCGCGGAAGTAGACGGGATAGCGCGCGGTCACATTCTGCAGGTAGCCGGCGCCGTGCGCGAACATGACGATCGGATAGCGCTTGCCCGCTTCCAGCTGTTTTGGCCGGTACAGCTTGGCCCAGATCGGCGCCGCGCCATGCGTGGACGGCACTTGCACCAGTTCCGGCATGACCCAGTTGCGTGCCTTGAAGGCGTCGCTGCGCGTATCGGTGAGGATAGTCGCCTTGCCGCCGGAGATAGAAACGGTGGCCAGCTGGGCCGGCATATAGCTGGTCGAATAGCGCAGCAGCAGCTTGCCGTTGTCGGGCGACAGGCCGAAGTTTTCCACGCCTTTCAAACTGGTGACTTCGCGCGCGCCGCCATCCCTGGCCGTGCTGGCGCACACTTCATACGTGCCTGGCGCCTGCCGGTTGCACATAAAATAGGCGTTCTTGCCGTCGCGGCTCCATTCGACGGCGCTCACTTCCCACTGGCCGCTGGTCAGCGCGCGCGCCGGGGCCGCGCCCTGTTTCGTGTACAGGTGGGCGTAGCCGCTTTCCTCGGACAGATACCACAAGGTGGTGTTGTCTGGCAGCCAGCCGAATTCCTCGGCGCGGCGGTTGACCCAGGCCGTATCGCTGATGCGGTGCACGGGCACGAGGGTACCGTTGGTCAGGTCGACGTTGGCGAGCCAGCCGTCCTTGTTGTCGATGGCGCGGATGCGTACGGCGGCCTTGCTGCCGTCATCGGTCCAGGCGATGCCGTCGCGCTGCGCATCGATGCGCACGGGGCGGTTGCCCTTCAATGGCGGCAGCTTCTGTTCGGCGCGCAGCTCGGCCAGCGGATCCACGGCGATGCCGGGCAGGCTGTCGAAACCGATCTCGCGCACCTGGCCCGTGCGCAGGTCCGCCAGTTTCAGGCTTTGCGCGATCGGCATGTTGCGGCCCACGCGCGTGCGCTCGTCGTCCGCTTCCGGATAGCCCGTTTCCGTGACGTAGCGGGCCAGTTTGCCCAGCTTGCCTTTTTCGGCGGCCTTGTCTTGCGTGACGAACAGCAGCCAGCGACCGTCCGGCGACAGGGCGCTGCCGGAAATCGTCACTTTTTCGCCCAGGTAGATCGGTTCCGGCGCGCGCGTGGCGTCCAGGCGGCGCTCTTCGCGGCGGCGTTCGCGGCTCGCGTCGCGGTCTTCCTTCTGGCGCGCCAGGTTGACGATCAGGCGCAGTTGCAGCTCGCGCAGGGCGTCCGCTTCCGGCTTGGCGTCCGGGTCCTTGGCCGCGCGCAGCAGGGCCACGGGGGCGCTCAGGCGCTCCGCGCGGTTCCAGCTGAACCAGTCCGTGCCGCTGCGGTATTGCACGCCGCCGCCATCGCTGGAATATTGCGGGTCGCTGATGGCCGTCACGCCGCGCGTAATCTGCGTCAGGGCGCCGTTTTTCAGGTCGCGCTCGAACAAGTCGCCGTTGCGCAGCAGGATGGCGCGCGTGCCGGCCCGGTTGACGACCATTTGCTGGCCATCGAGATTGGCCAGCTGCGCATCGTCGACCTTCTTGCCGCTATTGAGCTTGGCATTCGCGCCGGAGACTTGAAACGTGTCGCGCAGGGGCGAACCGAGGCGTTTTTGCTTGTAATAGAGCTGACCATTCCAGCCCCACCATGCCGCTTCGACGGGTGTACCGATCCAGTCGGGATCGGCCATGGCCTGGTCCAGCGTGATCGGCGTGGGCGCGGTGGCGGTGGATGAGGGGGCCGCATGCGCGGCGGGCAGCAGAGAGAGCAGCAGGAGCGGCAGCAGGGGAAGAACCAGACGCATCGGGGATCACTTTAATCAAAGGGGATGGTGAAGGTACAGGCTATGAGGCCGGTATTCTAGCGGAGGAGTTGCGTGCAGGAAATGTCGGAAAGCTAAGCTTGATGCCGGGCCAGCCAGGCGAGAAAGTCGGCGAGCGGCATCGGCCGCGCATACAGGAAGCCCTGCAAGCCGTCGCAATCGTGGGCGATGAGGAAGTCGGCCTGCTCCGGCGTTTCCACGCCCTCGGCCACGACGCGCAAGCCCAGGTGGCGCGCCATGGCCAGTATCGCTTGCACGATGGCCGTGCCGCGCGCATCGTGCGGCGTGTCGTCGATGAAGCGCTTGTCGATTTTGAGTTCGTACAGCGGCATCGAGGTCAGGTAGGCGAGGCTGGAATAACCGGTGCCGAAATCGTCGATGGAAAAGCGGATGCCCAGTTCCGCCAGTTCGCGCATGCGCGCCAGCGAGGCGTCGCGCTGGTCGATCAGCAAACCCTCCGTCAATTCCAGGATCAGGGCGCCGGCCGGCGTGCCGTGTTCGGCCAGCGCGGCCTGCACGCGGGAAGCGAAATCGGGCTGGCGGAACTGGGCCGGGCTGACGTTCACGGACAGGGCGACGGGCGATCCCTCCTGCGCCAGCACCCTGGCGGCGCGGCACGCTTCGCGCAGGGCCCAGTGGCCGAGCTTGACGATCAGCCCCGATTCCTCGGCGATGGGAATGAAGATGTCCGGCGCGATATGGCTGCCATCCGCCTGCGGCCAGCGCATCAGCAATTCGGCGCCCGTGACCCGGCCGTGGCGATCGACCTGCGGCTGCACGTGCATGCATAACACATGGTCATCGAGGGCGCGCGCCAGCGCCCGTTCCAGGGTCAGACGGCGCTCCACGCCCGCCTGCATGGCCGCTTCAAAGAAGGCGATGCCGTTGCGCCCTTCCGCCTTGGCGCGGTACATGGCGATGTCCGCTTCGCGCAGCAGGTCGTGCGCCTGCTGCGCCATTTTCGGCAGCAGGGTCACGCCGATGCTGGCGCTGCAATGATAGGACTGCGCGCCGATTTCGAAGTCGCGCGCGATGGCGGCGCGGATTTTCTCGGCCACCTGGGCCGCCGCGCGGGCGGCGCTGTCCAGGTCATCGGCCAGGTGCGCCAGCAGCACGACGAATTCATCGCCGCCGATGCGCGCCACCGTGTCGGCCTTGCGCATCAGCTGCGCCAGCCGTTCGCCGGCCAGGCGCAGCAGCGCGTCGCCCGTGGCGTGGCCGCGCGCGTCGTTGATGTGCTTGAAGTGGTCGAGGTCGATGAACATCAGCGCGCTGATGGTATGGTTGCGCGGCGCGGCGGCCAGCAAGTGGCCGATGCGGTCCATCAGCAGGCGCCGGTTGGGCAGGCCCGTCAGCACGTCATAGAAGGCCAGGCGGTGGATGTCCGCTTCCGATTTCTTGCGCTCGTCGATTTCGCGCTCGACGGCCACCCAGTGCGTCTGCCTGCCGTCCGCATCCGTGAACGGCACCAGTTCCGCTTCGACCCAGTAGGCCTTGCCGGCCTTGTTGTAATTCAGCAATTCCGCCCGTGCCGGCTGGGCGCGGGCCATGGCGGCGGCGACGCGCGCCAGTTCGTCCGCATCGGTGGCGGGGCCTTGCTGGAACAGCAGGCTGCGGCCCAGCACGTCGGCGCGCGCATAGCCGCTGCTGCGCTCGAAGGCGTCGTTGACGAAGATGATGCGCGTGGCGGGCATCGTACCCGCGCCGAGATCGAGGTTAGGCAGGGCATCGCTCACTTCGGCGATCATCACCATGTCGTTCAGGCGGGCCAGCGCCGTGGCCGTCAAGCGCAGATCGGCGTTCAGCTGCGACAGGGCCTGGCTGCTGCGCTCCAGGTGGCGCAGCAGGAAGGCGCACGACAGGGTCAGCACGGCGGCGATGAACAGGAAGTTCAGGGCCACGATCAGCGCGCGCAGCACGGGCGAATCGGGCACGCCGCGCAATTGCAGCTCCACGTCGGGATGCAGGCCGAGCAGAAAGATGGTCAGCGACGTCAGCGCCAGGGTCGACAAAGCTGGCCGCATGCCCAGCAGCAGGGCCGCCAGCACGGGCATGAGCATCATGTAGATCTGGCTGACGGGGCCGATTTTCATCAGCAGGCCCACGCCCACCAGATAGGCGACGATGAGGAATTGCCACACGCGCCAGCGGTAGGGCATGGCGCGCAGATGCCAGATGAGGCCGATCCAGCCGATGGCCAGCAAGTCGAGGGCTACTATGGACCAGATAGCTTCGCGCGCGGCCAGGAGGGCGCTGGGGATGGCAGTGACGATGCCCAGCAGCAGCACCGCCTGCAGCAGGCGCGCAAAAATCTGTCCGCGCCAGTGCGCGAGATCGTTTGACGCGGCCACGCTGCCGTCCTTTCCCCAGGGAGCTGTGCTGCCGAGCTGGGCAGTATGGTAAAAATATTACGCGGTATCTTCCAGCATGTCATCTTGATCATTCGGCATGATTGACGGCGCGACCACCTTCCGCTGCCGGCCAGTAGTGGCTATCCGGCGTGTCCCGCGCGCCGAAGATGGCCTGGCCGACGCGCACGACGGTGGCGCCTTCCTCAATGGCGATTTCATAATCGCCGGACATGCCCATCGACAGCTCGTCGAGGCTGATGCCAGCGGGGACGTCCTGGCGCAGCCGGTCGCGCAGTTCGCGCAGCAGCACGAAGCAGCGGCGCACGCGCACGGCTTCCGCCGACAACAGCGCCAATGTCATGAGTCCGCGCACGCGCAGCGCCGGGAAGGCGGACAGCTGGCGCAGGAAAGCGGCCACTTCGTCCGGCGGCAAGCCGTACTTGCTGGCTTCTCCCGAGGTGTTTACTTGCACGAACACGTCGAGTCCGCGCCCTTCCGCTTGCAGTCGCCGTTCCAGCACCTCGGCCACGCGCAGGCTGTCGAGTGCCTGGAATTCGCTGGCAAAGCGCGCCACCAGCTTGGCCTTGTTGGTCTGCAAATGGCCGATCACCGACCATTGCAGGTCGGCCAGATCCCCCATCGCTTCCCATTTGCGGCCCGCCTCCTGCGGCTTGTTTTCTCCCAGCATGCGGCAACCGGCGGCGTAGGCCAGGCGCAGGCTCGTTTCGGGCTTGGTCTTGCTGACGGGCAGCAGGCGCACGCCGGCCGGATCGCGCCCGACCCGCTGGCAGGCGGCCGCCATGCGCGCATGCACTGCCGCCAGGTTGCGGCGGAAGTCGTCCACCGACACGGCTTGCGGCCAGCGCCCATGCCGCTCATGCATGGTGGGAGTGAGCAGGGGAGTGTCGTTGTGCATGTGTCAGCCTTGTATTTGCCTTATTAGCGGCAGGAGTCGCCGCAGTGATGTATTATTGTCCTATGCCAAAATATATCATGTCTGAGACTATCGTGAAGATTGCCGGAAAAACCGCCGCGGAACTGTTCGACAGCATCCGCGCGCTGACGCAGGAGGGGGAATTGCTGCCGGGCCAGGAGCTGCCGACCGTGCGCGAGCTGGCCGCGACCCTGGGCGTCAACCGCAATACCGTGTCATTGGCCTACAGGCGCCTGGTGACGGCCGGGATCGCGGTCACGCAAGGGCGTTTGGGCACGGCCATCCGCGCGCAGCGCGATCCCGGCGAGCAGGAAGGCTTGCTGCCCGGCTCGCCGCTGGCCGACCTGGGCGGCGGCAATCCGAACCTGGCCTGGCTGCCCGATGTCGGCGCGGCCCTGGCGCGCAAGCCATACCGCCCGCGCCTGTATGGCGAAGCCACAGTGGACCCGGAACTGGAAGTGCTGGCGCGGCGCTGGCTGGCCGGCGATTGCCCCGGGGAGCACGACATCACCGTGACGAATGGGGCGGTCGATGCGGTGGAGCGCCTCTTGGGGGCGTACTTGGCCGCGGGCGACAAGGTGGCAGTGGAAGATCCGTGCTTCGTCAGCAGCATCAACACCTTGCGCATCGCCGGCCTGCACGCCGTCGGCGTGGCGGTCGATGCCGAGGGCATGCAGGCCGAGGCGCTGGAACGGGCGCTGGCGCAAGGCGCGCAAGCCGTCATCGTGACGCCGCGCGCGCACAATCCCACCGGCTGCAGCCTGAGCGCGGCGCGTGCGGATCAGCTGCGCGCGGTACTAGCCGCCTACCCGCACGTGCTGGTCATCGTCGACGACCATTTCTCGCTGCTGTCCGCCGCCGACTACCAGGACGTGATTCCCCCGACGGCCCGGCGCTGGGCGCTGGTCCGTTCCGTATCGAAGATCTTCGGTCCCGACCTGCGCCTGGCCGTTGTCGCCAGCGACGGGCAGACGGCACAGCGTTTGCGCTTGCGACTGGCGCCCGGCACGAACTGGGTCAGCCATCTTTTGCAGGATGCCGTGAGCGCCTGTCTGTCGTCGCCCGACGTGTCCGCGCAGGTGGTCCTGGCCCGCGCAGACTATGCGCGCCGCCGCGACATGGCGGTGGCGGCGCTGGCGGCGCGAGGCCTGGTGTGCGCCAGCCCCGCCGATGGCCTGAACCTGTGGCTGCCGCTGCCGGACAGCAGCCAAGTCGCCGTGCCGGCGCTGGCCCGGCATGGCTGGCTGGTGCGCGGCGGCGAAGCCTTCGGCGTGCAGGCGCCGGCGCAGGGATTGCGGATCACCGTGTCGACCATCGATGAAACGGGCGCGCAGGCGTTCGCCGGCGTGCTGGCCCAGGTGCTGGGCCGGCCATAGTGTTTTAATTTATCGCCACAGAAAGGGAACATCATGAAAGTCCATTTCGTCGTGCATGAAGCATTCGAGGCGCCGGGCGCCTATGAGACTTGGGTGCGCGAGCGCGGCCACGAGGCCACGTATTCCCGTGTTTATGCCCATGAGCCGCTGCCCCCTTCCATCGCGGACATCGACCTGCTGGTCGTCATGGGCGGGCCGCAGTCGCCGTCGACGACGCGCGAGGAATGCCCGCATTTCGACGCCGCAGCCGAACAGGCCCTAATAGCCGCCTGTGCCGCGGCGGGCAAGGCCGTCGTCGGCGTTTGCCTGGGCGCGCAGCTGATCGGCGCGGCCCTGGGAGCGCGCCATGCGCACAGCCCTGAAAAGGAAATCGGCAAGTTCCCCATCATGCTGACGGCAGACGGAAAGGCGAACGACAAGTTCGCCCATTTTGGCGACGTCCTGGAAACGGGGCATTGGCACAGCGACATGCCGGGCCTGACCGGCAACGCGAAGATCATCGCCTATAGCGAAGGCTGCCCGCGCCAGATCGTCGAATACGGCAATCTGGTGTACGGCTTCCAGTGCCATATGGAGTTCACGCCGGAAGTGGTCGAGCTGCTGATCGCCGCGTCAGAAACAGAACTGGCCACGCTCACGTCGCACCGCTTCGTGCAGCAGCCAGCGACCCTGCGCGCCCACGACTGGCAAGCGATGAACGGCCAGCTGTTTATCTTCCTCGACCGGCTCATGCAGGCTTACGCAGCGCAATAAAAAAGGCTATGTCACCGTCAGATGTGGGAATGCGCCCAAAGTTGCTTTCAATAATGTTTCCGGTGAGCGGATGCGCTTGGCGTCGAGTATCCAGCGCCATCCCAGATAGTTCGGCAGGTAGCGCGTCGCCACGCCGTGAAACGGCCCCAGCCATTGACGCAAACGGCTGTGATATGCGTTGACGTTTTGCACGTGGGCGGCGCCCTGTACGCGGATGCCGGCGCGCAAGTTGACGGCCTGGTGGCTGATGCCCGCTTCCCGAGCAAAAGCCCGGTAGGCCGCATGGCCGTCGGTGACGAGCAGCACGTCCTTGTCGATGAAGGGCAACAAGCAGTGATGCAACTGCGCCTTCGTCAATGCTCCTTTGCCCGTGACAAAATCGAGGGTCTGTCCCGTGCGGTCGCGCGCCACCAGGATGCAGACCTGTTCATTGGAAATACCTCGTCGGTGCGCGTGGCCGCCCCGGCGGCGCGCCGGACGCGTCATTTTTTTAGCCCCCTTTTCCGATTCCTGCACGTATAACTCGTCGGCCTCGGCGATGCCGTGCAGACCATGCGGCCGGTCCGTCTTTGCCAACGATAAAAATCGGTGGCGCCAGCGAAACGTGGTGTTGCGGTGCACGCCCAGTTGTAACGCCGCCTTGCGCACGGAATCCGATGCTAGCAGGCAATCGGCATAGGCGAGCCATAGCGCCTTGTGGCGCAAGCGGGCCAGCGGGGTGTCCGTCAGGGCATTGAAGGTACGTCCGCAAGGGACGCAACGGTAGCGCTGCAAACCGTGCGCATGGCCGTGCCGGTGCAAGTGCGCCGAGTGGCAGACGGGACAAGCCAAACGCGGCTGCGCCACACTTTCCAGCAGCGCGACGGTCGCGTCGTGCGGCGCGTTGCCATGCAGCAGGGCAATGCCAGCCTGCCGCTGGCGTTGGCTCAACTGCGAAAGTTGCGCGATAAAGCTCTTCCATTCGGCTGGCCGCATGATCTGCTCTCTGTGTGATTGATATGCAGAGTCAGACAGCTCAGCCACAGGAAGATTCCGGAATCTCCCCTACTTGCCGATGACAGAGCCATAAAAAACGCCAGCATGATGCTGGCGTTGTGGGACAGGCAGGCGAGGCGCTTATTTCTTCGGCGCGCTCAGGCATTCCTTCATGAAAGCCTTGCGGGCATCGCCCTTCATGTCCTTGGCGTCGACATTGCACGCCTTCATCTTGTTTTGCTGCGTCATGGCCGGCGCGGGCTTGGCGCTCAGGCATTCCTTCATAAAGGCCTTGCGCTCATCGCCTTTCTTGCCGGCGGCATCCGCATTGCAGGTGGTCATTTTTGACTGTTGGGCCGTCTTGGCGACGGGCGCCGCTTCCGGTGCGGCGGCAAAGGCGGTGCTGGCAAACGCGGCGGCGATGCAGAGGGCGATGAATTGTTTCATGGTAAATCCTTTAGGCGCAGTCAGTGGAAGGGGACATGCAAGCGGCAGGCAATGCCGGTATGCAGAACGTAACTAACTATATGACATTTATCAACAAAATTTCCACTCGAGTGTGTCTTTTTGTTACTGACAGGCACAAGGCGCCTGCCGGCTGGCCCGGGCAGCCATGTTGCGGCGGCAGCGCCCCTGTTTTTTGCTATGCTAGCGACTTTCCACCGGCCGATGCCGCTGCCTTGGCCGGCGCACCCTCAATACGGAGTAGTTATGGTCTCGTTGCAAGAGCAGTTTTTAAAGGCCGGCCTGGTCGACAAGAAGAAGGTCAAGCTGGCCAACCAGGACAAGAGCAAGCAAAAAAAGGACGAGCGCAAAAGCGGCACGCAAAGCGTCGATGAAGTGCGCCTGGCCGCGCTCGAGACGCAGCGCAAGAACGCGGAACGTGCGCGCGAACTGAACGCCCAGCGCGACGCGGCCGCCAACCAGAAAGCCATCGTGGCGCAGATCGCGCAAATGGTGCAAAAGAACCGCCAGAGCAAGGGCAACAACGGCGACGTGCCGTATAACTTCACGTTCAACAACAAGATCGAGCGCATCTACGTGACGGCGGCCGTGCAAGCCCATCTGGTGGCGGGCCGTCTGGTGATCGTCTGCCTGGGCGGCGCCGTGGAACTGGTGCCGCGCATCATCGCCGACAAGATCGCCGAACGCGACCCCGCCATCGTCGTGCGCGTCAAGCAGGCCAGCACGGAAGTGGACGAGGACGATCCGTACGCGGCGTTCCAGATTCCGGATGATTTGATGTGGTAAAAGCGATGTGGCTGGCCGCAGGCGGCCGCCTTGCGTGATTTGAGAACGCCAACCTTCGGGTTGGCTTTTTTTGCATTAATTCGGTGCGACAGGCAGGCCAAATCCTGCGGGGAATCGTCCCAGAATGTCGCCGGTAATGCCGGAGTAAAAAATAATGCCGGCCATATTGCCGGCAAGGTAAATGCTTTGTATTGTTTTCATGTCCGTTCTGTCCGGAGTAAACTCGGACCGGTAGAAATTATAGACCAGGTAAGGCGCCGCCACTTTCATCACGAGCAGCGCCTTCAAGGCGGGTAGCTCTTTTTCCGCGACGGCATTTTCCATCGTCAACTGGATTACAGGTTTCTTGTTAGATTGGAAATTGTCACGCTGAAAATCCCGGAACGGGATGCGATTGACTGCAATGCCCAGCCTTGCCGTGTCGGTTTCTTCGATGGGGTATTTTGCGCGATAGCTGCCAGGCCCCTTGTACGGACCTTTTGATTTCAGTTTGGAACTCAATTCAAATTGATCCAGGCCCTTGTATCGCAGTTTGTTGAGGTCGTAGTCAGGAGCGCCGATGCCATTCAGCTCAAAAGAGCAAGGCAAGACAAAGAGCTTTACTTTTCCCGTATTCGCATTGAATTCGTAGCTGATGGCATTTGAAGATTGTTCGTTATTTTTGACCGGGGTCACCAAGGCAAACCAGTCATTCAAGCTTGAGTTGCCGATGATTTTTTCATCCAGGGCAGCGGTCTTTCTACGCTGATAATCAGCCGTCGATTCGAATTCCCCTTTTTTGTCGGCCACGAATTTTTGTATTGCGGTCACGGCGAGGCCAAGCGGCAAGCCGGGGTAGTCGGGATCAATGCGGCCGCTTGCCAGCATCTGCATGGAAAACGTCGACGCTGCCAGCCTTTTTTCCCATGGCCTGAGTGGGATTGCGCGCCGAGGTTCCAGCTGCGTGGCGCTTGAAGACGTTGTCACCTGTGCTGCGACTTGCGCAGGCTGCGCCATCCCGGTACTGGCAAGGGCACTGGCAACAGCCAGTAATAAGCATTGTTTCACGTTCCTCTTCCTTGATACGGACGTTAATCTTTGCTTAATATCAACATGTTCCCGTGGGGAAAATTCCTGTGTCCGGAATGGTGGCGCCTTGCGCATTGGTGCCGGATGATGAGCTGCGAGAGGATGTGACGGCGCCACAAACAAAAACGCCACCCGAAGGTGGCGTTTTTGAACGTGAAACTAATTCTTGGTGGCCCGGGGCGGAATCGAACCACCGACACAAGGATTTTCAATCCTCTGCTCTACCGACTGAGCTACCAGGCCAAGGTGGCGAATTATAGCAGACCAAAACGGGAATGCAAGAGCCTTCGACGACTTTTCCCGGATTTCCTGCATGGGCATCATATTACTTGCCTGTAGATCAAATATGATTTGATATAAACGGTATTTTTCTCAACAAAAGAAGGGCGCATAGTGTGCTCATCGTTACTGACTTGAGAGGACTGCCGCATGAATACGACTACCCAACACACCACCATCCCTGAAATCGGCCTGGGCACCTTCCGCCTGCAGGGCCAGGTCGTCATCGATTCCGTCACCACGGGTCTGGACGTCGGCTACCGCCATATCGACACGGCGCAAATCTACGGCAACGAAGCCGAAGTGGGCCAGGCGATCGCCGCCAGCGCCGTCCCGCGCGACGCGCTGTTCGTCACCACCAAGATCTGGATCGACAATCTGCAGCGCGACAAGCTGATTTCCAGCCTGAAGGACAGCCTGCACAAGCTGCGGTTGGAACAATTGGACCTGACCCTGATCCACTGGCCGTCGCCGAACGACGCCATTCCCGTGGCCGACTACATGGCGGCGCTGGCGGAGGCGAAGGCGCAGGGGCTGACCAAGGCCATCGGCGTATCGAATTTCACCAACGCGCAACTGCGACAAGCCATCGATACGGTGGGCGCATCGGAAATCGCCACGCAGCAGGTCGAGATCCATCCGTTCCTGCAAAACCGCAAGGTCATCGATTTCGCGCGCAGCCAGGGCATCCACATCACGGCCTACATGCCGCTCGCGTATGGCAAGGTGATGGCGGACCCCGTGATCGCGGCCATCGCCGCCAGGCACGGCGTGACGCCGGCGCAAGTGGCGCTGAGCTGGTCGCTGCAGCAGGGCTTTGCCGTGATTCCGTCGTCGACCAAACGCGCCAACCTGGAAGCGAACCTGCATTTCCAGCGCATCACCCTGTCGCCGGACGAGATGGCGCAGATGGCCACCCTGGAGCGGGGCGAGCGCCTGGCCAACCCGGACGGTCTGGCGCCGCAGTGGGACTGAGATGGGCGCCATGATGAGGCTGGGGCAGGGCGGTTTCAGTATCGGCCTGGAACTGCGGCAGAAGCGCCGCCCGTTGGCCGAGACGATGCAGGAGATTGCGGACCATGTACTGCCCGCCTTTCATGGCGCCGCTTGATCTGAGGCACGCGTTCTGTACTTCCGGACTATCTGAAACAGCTGGGGCAAACGCTATAATGGCCGCATGAACAGTCCCACTCCCCCCACCATGCGGCGCTTCATGCACAGCCACAGCGACGTTTGCATCGTCGGCAACGGCGCCATCGCGAAAACCACGGCGCTGGCGTTTGCCCAGGCAGGACAAAGCGTCACCCTGTTATCTCCGGCGAGTCCGCCGGTGACCGCATCCCCTTCGGCCGCCAAGCCGGTCGAAGCCAGCTGGGACGTGCGCGTGTATGCGCTCAATCACACGGCGCACGACTTGCTGTCGTCGCTGAAGGTGTGGGGCGCTCTGGAGGCCGACAGGGTGGCGCCCGTCGACGCCATGCTGGTCAACGGCGATGGCGCGCAGGCGGGAGGGCTCGGTTTCGACGCCTATGGCGCCCATGTGGGCAGCCTGGCGTGGATCATCGAAGACCGCAACCTGGGCCAGGCGCTGGACGCCGCCCTGAAATTCGCGCCGAACGTCAGCGTGCTGCAGGGCCGCGCCAGCCGTCTGGAATGGACGAACGACTCGGCCATCGTGCACCTCGATGGCGGCGACACCATCACCTGCGCGCTGGTGGTGGGCGCGGACGGCGCCCAGTCGTGGGTGCGGGGCCAGTGCGACATCGGCCTCGATTACCGCTCTTATGGACAGCGCGGCGTGGTCAGCAACTTCGCCTGCGAAAAGCCGCACCATGGCGCGGCGCACCAGTGGTTTACGGGCAGCGAAGGCATCGTCGCGCTGCTGCCGCTGCCGGGCGAGCGCGTCTCTCTCGTCTGGTCGGCGCCCGATGCGCTGGCCGATACCTTGATGGCCGAACCGGCCGATGCTCTGGCCGCGCGCCTTGCCGCATACTGCCAGGACAAGTTGGGCAAGCTCACGCCTTTGCAGCCGGAGCTGGTGCGCGCGTTTCCCTTGACCCTGATGCGCCCGCACGCCATGGTGGCGCCGCGCGTGGCCCTGGTGGGCGACGCCGCCCACGTAGTGCACCCGATGGCTGGCCACGGCATGAACCTGGGCTTTGCCGACGTGGCGCAGCTGGTCAAGACGATCAGCGAACGCGAAGCGCACCGCGGCATCGGCGACGAACGCGTGCTGGCCCGCTATGCGCGCGCGCGCAAGGAAGACGTGCTGCTGATGCAGCTGGCCACCGATGGCCTGGCGCGATTATTTGGCGCCGATCTGGAACCGTTGCGCGTGGTTCGCAATTTGGGATTAAACTTGCTGGATAAATTACCTGCCCTGAAGCGCAAAATGATTTCGCACGCATTGGGACATCAGTAAATATCAGCGTATCTTAAGATATCGCCGGATAATGGCATTAGTGAAAATTCAAGGTCGCCGCAGCTCGTCTGCGGCGCTCGTTTTATTAAAGAGATAACGGCGCCGGGCCCCCTGACAGTTTCGCCGGGCGTTTCAAGTGGAGAAGTGATAGTGATAACAATGAACAGAAGCATGAGCAAAATCGCCTTGCTGATGGCCTCGGGCCTGATGATGTCGTGCGCTGGCGCGGAAACGCCGACGGAAGCGAACATCAAAAAGCTGATCGAGCCGCGCCTGGGCGAAGGCGCCAAGGTCGATTCGGTCAAGGAAACGCCGTACGGGGGCCTGTACGAAGTGCGCACGGGTGGCGACATCCTGTACACGGACAAGAGCGCGCAATACCTGTTCGTTGGCCACGTCTTTGACGCCAAGACGTCGCAGGATCTCACCAAGGTGCGCCTGGACGAAGTCAACCGCATCAAGTTCTCCGATCTGCCGCTCGATTCGGCCATGAAAACCGTCAAGGGCAATGGCAAGCGCGTGATCGCCGTGTTCGAAGATCCGAACTGCGGTTATTGCAAGCGCTTCCGCCAGAACGCGCTCAAGGAAATCGACAACGTCACTGTCTACACCTTCATGTACAACATCCTGTCGCCCGATTCGATCGTCAAGTCGCGCAATGTGTGGTGCGCGCCGGACCGCAACAAGGCCTGGGATGACTGGATGTTGAACGGCAAGGCGCCAGCCACGGTCGCCGCCACTTGCGCCAACCCGCATGAAAAAATCCTGGCCCTGGGCCAGCAGCTGCGCGTCTCGGGCACGCCAGCCATCTTCTTTGCCGACGGCAGCCGCATTCCGGGCGCGGTCGATGCGAAAACGCTGGAACAGAAATTCTCGACCATTAAGTAATCCGGGCTGTCGCCAGGAAGGCTGGACGGCGCGCCCTCGCAAGGCGCGCTTTTTTTTGCGTTTTTTTTCGCTGTCGTATCATCAAGTGTTGTTCGTAGACGCCATAACAATCCAAAAAAGGGGAAGCAGCAGATGATTACCTTGAATATCAACGGACGCGACACGCAAGTCGACGCCGATCCCTCCACGCCCATCCTGTGGGCGCTGCGCGATAACCTGAACATGACGGGCACCAAGTTCGGTTGCGGCGCGGCCCTGTGCGGCGCCTGCACGGTGCACCTCGACGGCCAGCCGATACGCTCGTGCATCACGCCGATTTCCTCGGTGGGCGCGCAAAAGATCACCACCATCGAAGCGATGGAAAACGACCAGGTGGGCAAGGCCGTGCAGGCGGCATGGGTACGCCACGACGTGCCGCAATGCGGCTACTGTCAGAGCGGCCAGGTGATGAGCGCGACGGCGCTGCTGCGCACCAACAAGGCGCCCAGCGATGCCGACATCGATGGCGCCATGAGCGGCAATATCTGCCGCTGCGGCACCTATCAACGGATCCGCGCGGCCATCAAGGACGCGGCCAAGACCCTGGCCTGAGGAGAACGGCATGCGTATCGAATGGTTGAATCAGGAAGCATTGCAGCATGGCGGGGTGACCCTGGGCGCGGCGCTGGCATCGGCGCCGGTGGCTGTGGTTGGCGCGGCCGATGGCGTGTCGCGGCGCGGTTTCATGAAAGCCGGCGCGGTGGCTGGCGGCGGCTTGATGCTGGGCTTTTTCCTGCCGGGCGCAGGCAAGCTGGCGCAGGCGGCCGATGCCGCTCCCGCCAAGCCCGTGTATGCACCGAACGCCTTTTTGCACATCGCCCCCGATAACACGGTGACGGTGCAGGTGAACCGGCTGGAATTTGGCCAGGGCGTGCAAACGAGCTTGCCCATGCTGATCGCCGAGGAACTCGACGCCGACTGGAGCCTGGTGCACGGCGCGCTGGCGCCGGCCGGCGAGCAGTACAAGGATGCCGCCTACGGCATGCAGATGACGGGCGGCTCGGGCAGCATCGCCCACTCGTTTACGCAGTACCGCGAAATCGGCGCCAAGGCGCGCGCCATGCTGGTGGGCGCCGCTGCCGCACAGTGGAAGGTCAATCCCGACCAGGTGCGCGCCGCCAAGGGTGTGCTGTATGGGCCCGGCGGACAAAAGGCGACCTACGGCGAGTTTGCCGACGCGGCCATGCGCCAGCCCGTGCCCACCACCGTCAAACTGAAAGACCCGCGCGAATTTTCCATCATCGGCAAACCCGTGAAACGCCTGGACGCGGCCGCCAAGTCGACGGGCAAGCAGCAGTTCGGCATCGACTTCAAGCCGCCCGGAGCGAAAGTGGCCATGGTGGCGCGTCCGCCCGTGTTTGGCGCCAAGGTGGCGAAATTCGACGCCAGCAAGGCGAAAGCCATCAAGGGCGTGCTGGACGTGCTGGAAGTGAAGACCGACCGTGGCGGCAGCGGCGTGGCCGTCATCGCCGACGGCTACTGGCCCGCCAAGCAGGGGCGCGACGCGCTGGTGATCGAGTGGGATACGAGCGCCGTCGAAAAGGTCAGCAGCGACAAGCAGCTGGCCGCCTTCAAGGCGCTGGCGAAAACGCCGGGCACCGTCGCCAGGCCTGCCGACATAGGCAAGCTGGCCAAGGCGCCGAAGAAGATCGAAGCCGTCTACGAATTCCCCTACCTGGCGCACGCGCCGATGGAGCCGCTCAACTGCGTCGTGGACCTGCAAGCGGACAAATGCACGATGTGGGTCGGTTCGCAATTCCAGACGGGCGACCAGGCGGCGATTGCGGCCACTTCCGGCCTGAAACCGGAGCAGGTGACCCTGCACACGATGATGGCAGGCGGCGGCTTTGGCCGGCGCGCCGTGCCCTCGTCCGACTACGTGGTCGAAGCCGTCAACGTCGCCAAGGCGTACCGCGCGGAGGGCAAGAGCGGCCCGTTGAAATTGATGTGGAGCCGCGAAGACGACATCAAGGGCGGCTACTACCGGCCGTCACATGTACACCGCGCGCAGATCGGCCTCGACGCCAAGGGCAAGATCCTCGCCTGGGACCACACCATCGTGGGCCAGTCCATCATGGCTGGCACGCCGTTCGAAGCCTTCATGGTGAAAAATGGCGTCGACGGTACCATGGTCGAAGGCATGGGCGAGCCGTACACCCTGCCGATGAAGCTGTCCGTGCACACGGCCAAGGCGAACGTGCCCGTGCTGTGGTGGCGCTCCGTCGGCTCGACGCACACGGCCTTCGTCATGGAAACCCTGATCGACGAGGCGGCGCACGTGGCGAAGATGGACCCCGTCGCCTACCGCAAGCAGCTGATCGATGCCAAGCATACGCGCCACATCGCCGCGCTGGATCTGGCCGTGGCCAAGTCCGGCTATGGCAAGAAGAAGCTGCCGAAGGGGCAAGCCTGGGGCGTGGCCATGCACGAGTCGTTCAATTCCGTCGTCGCCTACGTGGTGACGGCCTCGGTGGTGGAAGGCGCGCCCAAGCTGCACCAGGTATGGGCGGGCGTGCATTGCAACCTGGCCGTCAACCCCTTGACGATCGAGGCGCAAGTGCAGGGCGCCGCGCTGATGGCGCTGGGCATGACCATCCCCGGCGCGGCCATCACGCTCAAGGATGGCGTGGTGGAGCAGCAGAATTTCGGCGACTACCCGGTGCCGCGCATGCCCGACATGCCGGTGATCGAGGTGCATCTGGTGCCGTCGGGCGACGCGCCGACGGGTATGGGCGAGCCGGGCGTGCCGCCATTGGCGCCTGCGTTTGCCAATGCGCTGTTCTCCCTGACGGGCAAGCGCCTGCGCAAGCTGCCGTTCGACCTGGCGGCCGCATGACGGCAGTGGTCTTTTGAGTACGGTCGGCATCTTGCTGGCAGCCGGAAGGGGACGCAGGTTCGACCCTTCCGGCGTACAGAATAAATTATTGCAGCCGCTGGCCGAAGGCCCGCACACGGGCTTGCCGGTGGTGGTGGCGGCAGCAAAAGCCATGCTAGCGGCCTTGCCGCGCGTGCTGGCCGTGGTGCGCGCCGACGACACGCAGGTGGCGCGCGTGCTCGGCGCGCTGGGCTGCGAAGTGCGCGTCTGCCATGACGCCGACACGGGCATGGCCGCCTCGCTCACCTGCGCCATCGATTACGTGCGCGGTGCGCCGGGCTGGCTGATCGCCCTGGGCGACATGCCCTACGTGGAAGCGGCTACAATCGCGGCCTTGTCGCAAGCCATAGACGATGGCGCGCGCATCGCCGTGCCCGTGTTCGAGGGACGGCGCGGCAATCCTGTCGCGTTTGGCGCCTATCACCTGCCGCTGCTGCTGGCGCTCGATGGCGATCAGGGCGCGCGCAGCATCGTCAACAGCCATGCCGTATGCGAAGTGACAGTGGACGACGGCGGTATCTTGCGCGATATTGATACACCTGACGATTTGTCGCCGGTGCATGGCGCGCCCGGGCGATTGTAGAATATCCATGCCAAACACGAGGAAAACATGAAGAAAGCACCGATTAAAAAAATCACCGCAAAAGCCTCCGGCAATGCCACAAGCAAAGCCGTTGCGAAAACCAAGGCGAAAGCCGCACCGGCCGCCGGCATCATCTACAGCATCGCCGCGCTTGATCTGGCAGGCCACATGTTCAGGGTGACGTTGACGGTCAAGTCGCCGGCCGCCATCGGCCAGGTCCTGTCCTTGCCGGCCTGGATCCCGGGCAGCTACATGATCCGTGAATTTTCGCGCAACATCGTCAGCATCCGCGCCGAGTCCGAGGGCAAGGCCGTGGCGTTGACCAAATTGGACAAGCACTCGTGGCAAGCCGCGCCGTGCAAGGGCCCGTTGACGGTCGAATACGACGTGTATGCCTGGGATTTGTCCGTGCGCGCCGCTCACCTGGACCAGAATCACGGCTTCTTCAACGGCACCAG
This sequence comes from Janthinobacterium aestuarii, assembly GCF_051380835.1. Classification (NCBI taxonomy): domain Bacteria; kingdom Pseudomonadati; phylum Pseudomonadota; class Betaproteobacteria; order Burkholderiales; family Oxalobacteraceae; genus Janthinobacterium; species Janthinobacterium aestuarii. The sequence continues at coordinate 13,896 of NZ_JBNYXU010000008.1, read as the reverse complement.
CGTGTTCCTGCGCGTGCTGGGCCAGGAATCTGACGCCCATGAAGTGCGCATCGTGCAGCCCAAGGATGCGGCCTGCAAGACCTGGCGAGTGGCCACCACCCTGCCGGAACTCAAGGCGCAGCGCTATGGTTTCGGCAGCTACCAGGCAGCCAACTATGATGAATTGATCGACCACCCGGTGGAAATGGGCGACTTCGCGCTGGCCACCTTTACCGCGCATGGCGTGCCGCACGATATCGTCGTCACGGGCAAGGTACCGAACCTGGACCTCGACCGTCTGTGCCGCGACCTGAAAGCCATCTGCGAAACGCAGATCGCCTTCTTCGAGCCGAAGACAAAGAAGGCGCCGATGGACCGCTATGTGTTCATGACCATGGCCGTCGGCGACGGTTACGGCGGCCTCGAACACCGCGCCTCGACGGCGCTGATCTGCGCGCGCGCCGACCTGCCGACAACGGCGTCAAACGGCACCGAGATCGGCGACGGCTACCTGAAATTCCTGGGCCTGTGCAGCCATGAGTACTTTCACACCTGGAACGTCAAGCGCATCAAGCCGGCCGCCTTTGCGCCGTACAACCTGCAGGCGGAAAGCTATTCGCCGCTGCTGTGGCTGTTCGAAGGCTTTACCAGCTATTACGATGACCTGATGCTGGTGCGCGCGGGCCTGATCGACGAAGCGGCCTATTTCAAGCTGCTCGGGAAAACCGTCAACAGCGTCTTGCGTGGCAGCGGCCGCACCAAGCAAAGCGTGGCCGATTCCAGCTTCGACGCCTGGGGCAAGTACTACCGCCAGGATGAAAACGCGCCGAACGCCATCGTCAGCTACTACACCAAGGGTTCGCTGATCGCGCTGGCCTTCGACCTGACGATCCGCAGCAAGACAAATGGAGAGAAATCGCTGGACGACGTGATGCAGGCGCTGTGGCAGCGCTATGGCCGCGATTTCTACAAGGGCAAAGCGCGCGGCGTGACGCCGGCCGAAGTCGAAGCCCTGTTCGATGAAATTTCCGGCACGCGCATGAAGCCGTTCTTCGAGCGCTACATCCGCGGTACGGACGATGTGCCGCTGGCGCGCCTGCTGGCGCCGTTCGGCGTGAAATACAGCGACGCGCGCAAGGCGGAAAAAGCCAGCCTGGACGTCAACCTGGGCCGCGACGGCAACGACGCCAAACTGGCGCAGGTGCACCAGGGCGGTGCCGCCCACGCAGCCGGCCTGTCGGCGGGCGACGTGCTGGTGGCCGTCGATGGCTTGCGCGTGACGGGCTCCAACCTGGACACCCTGCTGGGCCGCTACGCCGTCGGCGCCAAGGTGGCTATTCACGCGTTCCGCCGCGACGAGCTGATGACGTTCGCGACCGTGCTGCAGGGCGATCGCGTGCCGGGCGTCAGCCTGGCCCTGCTGCCGGCGCCAAAGAAAGCCACGGGACCGAAGCGCCCTAGCGCGGCATGATGCCGATGCTCATGCAGTAGGACAGAAGACCGGCCTTTACTGGCCGGTTTTCTATTTCAAGCGGCAATTTCTCAATGCAGCGTATCCGCCGGCACTGGTGTCTTGCCGTCATTATTTACTGTATATGAACTAATTTTTCCTTAACTAAACTAAAATTGCCGAACTGCTTCTTTTAGATCGCGCCCAACGTGCAAACCCTCGATCCTCGAACGATCATGCTGATGACGACCCTGATGTGCGGGGCGATGAGCATCGTCATGTTCTCGGTGTATCGCAGCTTCCGGCGCGAGGTGCAGGGCCTCGGGCATTGGGCGGCCGGTCTGCTGTTGCTGGTGTGCGCGTCCCTGTTGTTCGGCACCCGCGAGGTGCTGTCGCCGGCATTGTCCATGATGGTGGCCAACGCGGCGCTGGTGGCCGGTATCGGCCTGTCGATGCTGGGCACGGAGAAATTCTTCGGCCTGGCGCCCAGCCGCCGCGCCTATCTGCTGATACTTGCCCTGGCCATCGCCGGCAATAGCTGGTGGCTGCTGGCGCGCCCCGATTTCTCGGTGCGCGTGGCGGTCTTTTCCCTGCTGGTCTTCCTGTTTTACGCGCGCCAGGTGCAGCTGGTGTGGCGCCATGGCGAGCGCCACTTTTCCAGTTTTTTCTTTGGCGCGCTGATGCTGATGCAAGCCGTCGTGGTACTGGCGCGCGGCGTGTCGGCCTTGCTGCATGGCGGCGCCAGCGTGAACCTGATGGTGGCCGGCACGCCGGCCGGCATCTATCTGGCGGTCGCCAATTTCATGGCGCTGCTGCTGACGGTGGGCTTCATGACGGTGGCCACGCGCCGCCTGCAGCAGATACTGGAGCGCCGCTCGACCCACGATCCGCTGACGCAGGTGCTGAACCGGCGCGGCTTTGGCGACGCCTATGCGCGCGAGACAGACAATCTGCGGCGCCGCCGTTTGCCGCTGACACTGCTCAGCATTGACCTCGATTACTTCAAATTGATCAATGACCGCTACGGTCACGCGGTGGGCGACCAGGTGCTGGCGCACGTGGCCGCCGTCATCGGCAGCGCCTTGCGCGAATCGGATTGTGTGGCGCGTTTCGGCGGCGAGGAGTTCGTCGTGCTGATGCCGGACATGCCGGCGCATAACGCGCTGGGCGTGGCCGAACGCATCCGCGCCTTGCTGCACGAGCCCAGTCATGCGGGCCTGCCGCCGTGTACGGTCAGCATCGGCGTCGCTTGCCAGGCATCGGTGGTGGAGGGGCTGGAACAGTTGCTGTCGCGCGCCGATGCGGCCCTGTACCTGGCCAAGGAACGGGGACGCGACCGCATCGAACTCGATGCCTGCGCGGTTACTGAGGGCCGGACAATGTCCGCAGCTGGAAGCGGTACTGGTCGTTGAACAGGAAGGTTTCGGAAAAATCGAAGGTCCGGGCGTGGCGGCGCATCAGGTGCCCGGCCGGTGGAAACCCGGTTTGCACGCGCCGCACGGCGGCCAGCGCGGCGGCCGATGCTTCGCTGTTGCGCGAACGGTGCACGTGCACGCTTTTCAGTTCGCCGTCAGGGCCCACGCTCAGGTCGAGCACGACGATGGCGGGCAGCATGGGCGGCAAGCGCCCGCTGAACGTGTATTCAGCGTTGGCCGCCATGATCTGCTGCGCCACCAGCGATTTGTAGGCGTCGATGCTGGCGGCCAGCTGTATCGCGGCCGGCGTGCGAGGGGGGGTGGACGTGGGTGCGTTCACAGCTGGTGGCGGCGTACTTTGGCAGGCTGCCAGCAGGCCGGCGACGGCAAGGACGGTGATCGCGTGTCTCATGGCTGCCAGCCTACCATGGTTTAACTGAACAGGCGCTCCAGTTCCACGCCGGGGTCTGGCGCGCGCATGAACGCTTCGCCCACGAGGAAGCTGTGGATGTGCGCATCGCGCATGCGCTGTACGTCGGCCGTGCTGTGGATGCCCGATTCCGTGATGATCAATTTGTCTTGCGGGATGCGCGGCAGCAGGCCGAGTGTCGTTTCCAGCGACGTCTCGAACGTGCGCAGGTTGCGGTTGTTGATGCCGATTAGCGCGCTCTTGAGCTTGAGCGCCGCCGTCAGTTCTTCGCCGTCGTGGCTTTCAATCAGCACGCCCATGCCCAGTTCGTGGGCGCACGCTTCCATCTCCGCCATCAGGCCATGGTCGAGCGCCGCGACGATCAGGAGGATGCAGTCGGCGCCCATGGCGCGTGCTTCATAGATCTGGTACATGTCGACCATGAAATCCTTGCGCAGTACGGGAATGGCGCAGGCGGCGCGCGCCTGCTGCAGATACTCCACGGAGCCTTGGAAGAACTGCTCGTCGGTCAGCACGGACAGGCAAGCCGCGCCGTGCTGGGCATAGCTGGCGGCGATGTCGGCAGGGCGGAAGTCGGCGCGGATCACGCCTTTCGACGGCGATGCTTTTTTGACTTCAGCGATGATGCCGGGCTTGCCGGCGGCGATGTGCTGGCGCAGGCTTGCTTCAAAGCCGCGCAGGCCGGCGCGCAGTTCGTTGTCGCTTTCCACGTCACTGCGCAGGCTGGCCAGGCTGCGGCGGGCTTTGGCCTTGGCCACTTCATCGGCTTTTACGGCCAGGATTTTATCGAGTATGTCGGACATGATGGTCGCTATTCTATAAAGGAGGGCGGAGGACTTACGCTTGCACCGGGGTGCCCAGCTGCTGCGTCACCTGCACGAATTGGTCGAGTTTCGCCAGCGCGGCGCCCGAGTTGACGGCGGTGCGCGCGCGCGCCAGGCCGTCTTCGATCGAGCTGGCCACGCCGGCTGCATACAGCGCCGTGCCCGCGTTCAGGGCGACGATGTCGGCGGCAGCTCCGGGCTCGCCGCGCAGCGCTTCCATCATCTTCGCTTTCGATTCGGTGGAATCGGCCACTTTCAGGTTGCGGCTGGCGATCATCGACATGCCGAAGTCTTCCGGATGAATTTCATACTCGCGGATTTCGCCGTTGACCAGTTCACCGACCATGGTGGCCGCGCCGAGCGACACTTCATCCATATTGTCGCGGCCATACACGACGATCGCATGCTGCGCGCCCAGGCGCTGCAGCACGCGCACCTGGATGCCGACCAGGTCGGCGTGGAACACGCCCATCAAGATGTTCGGCGCGCCGGCCGGATTCGTCAGCGGCCCCAGGATATTGAAAATCGTGCGCACGCCCAGTTCGCGGCGCACGGGCGCCGCATGCTTCATGGCCGCATGGTGGTTCGGCGCGTACATGAAACCGATGCCCGTTTGCGCGATCGACTGGGCGATCTGCTCGGGCTGCAGGTTGATGTTGACGCCCAGCGAGTCCAGCACGTCGGCGCTGCCGGACGAGGACGACACGCTGCGCCCGCCGTGCTTGGCCACGCGCGCGCCGGCCGCCGCCGCCACGAACATCGAGGCGGTGGAAATATTGAACGTGTGCGCGCCGTCGCCACCCGTGCCGACGATGTCGAGCAGGTTGGTGGTGTCGGCCATGGGCACCTTGGTGGAAAACTCGCGCATCACTTGCGCGGCGGCGGCGATTTCGCCGATGGTTTCCTTTTTCACGCGCAAGCCCATGGTGAGGGCCGCGATCATGGTGGGCGACATCTCCCCGGACATGATCTGGCGGAACAGGTACAGCATTTCGTCGTGAAAGATCTCGCGGTGTTCGATGCAGCGCAGCAGGGCTTCTTGTGGGGTGATCGGCATGATGCTTCCTTCTTCAATGATGGCGCAGGAGGACACTGATGGCACGCCAGGGCGTGCGCATGGGATCAGCGCTCGAGAAAATTCTTCAGCAGGGCGTGGCCGTGTTCCGAGAGGATCGATTCGGGGTGGAACTGCACGCCCTCGATATCGTATTCCCGGTGACGCACGCCCATGATTTCGCCGTCGTCCGTCCACGCCGTCACTTCCAGGCAGGAAGGCAGCGAGGCGCGTTCGATCGCCAAAGAGTGGTAGCGGATCACTGTGAAGGGGCTGGGGATGTCCTTGAAGACGCCCACGCCCGTATGCGCGATGAGGGAAGTCTTGCCATGCATGACTTGCTTGGCGCGGATGACTTTACCGCCAAACGCTTCGCCGATGGCCTGGTGGCCCAGGCACACGCCCAGTATCGGCTTCTTACCGGCGAAGTGCTTGAGCACTTCCACCGAGATGCCCGCCTGCTTTGGCGCTTTCGGGCCAGGCGAGATGCAGATGCGGTCCGGGTTCAGCGCCTCGATCTGTTCGATCGTGATTTCATCGTTGCGGTAGACCCGCACGTCTTCGCCCAATTCGCCGAAATACTGCACGATGTTGTAGGTGAAGGAGTCGTAATTGTCGATCATGAGCAGCATCTTAAAACCCTCCATCCAGGCCATCTTGCACTTGTTCGGCGGCGCGCAGCACGGCGCGCGCCTTGTTTTCCGTTTCCTGCCATTCCATTTCGGGAATGGAGTCGGCGACGATGCCGGCTGCGGCCTGCACGTACAGCATGCCGTCCTTGACCACGCCCGTGCGGATCGCAATCGCCACATCCATTTCGCCGCCAAACGACAGGTAGCCGCAGGCGCCGCCGTAGATGCCGCGCTTGGTGATTTCCAGTTCGTCGATCACTTCCATGGCGCGCACTTTCGGCGCGCCCGTCAGGGTGCCGGCGGGGAAGGTCGCGCGCAGCACGTCGAGGTTCGACAAGCCTTTCTTCAAGGTGCCTTCCACGTTCGAGACGATGTGCTGCACGTGCGAGTATTTTTCGATGACCATGCGGTCGGTGACGTGCACGCTGCCCGTCTCCGCAATGCGGCCGATGTCGTTGCGCGCCAGGTCGATCAGCATCACGTGCTCGGCGATTTCTTTCGGATCGGCCAGCAGCTCGGCCGACAGCGCGGCGTCTCGCTCCGGCGTGGCGCCGCGCGGACGCGTGCCGGCGATGGGGCGCAGGGTGACTTTCTTGCCCCCGTCGGCCGTGTTCTCGTTGCGCACCAAAATCTCGGGCGAGGCGCCGATGATCTGCATGTCGCCGAAATTATAGAAGTACATATACGGCGATGGGTTGAGCGAACGCAAGGCGCGGTACAAAGTCAGCGGCGAGTCGACATACGGTTTGCGGATGCGCTGGCCGATCTGCACCTGCATCAGGTCGCCCGCCATCACGTATTCATGCGCCTTGGCGACGGCCTTCAGGTAGTCTTCCTTGGAAAAGTCGCGGATGGTTTCCGTGCGCACGGAAGCGCTGGTGACGGGCGCATCGACACCGCGGCGCAGCATCATGCGCAAATCCTTCAGGCGCTGCTGCGCTTTCGAAAACGATTCGGGCTGCGTCGTATCGGCGTAGACGATCAGGTAGAGCTTGCCGGACAGGTTGTCGATGACGGCCAGTTCTTCCGTCACCATCAGCTGGATGTCGGGCAGCTTCAAGTCATCTTTCGGCGCGCCGCCGGCCAGTTTTTTCTCGATGTGGCGCACGGTGTCGTAGCCGAAGTAGCCGGCCAGGCCGCCGCAGAAGCGCGGCATGCCGGGGCGCAGGGCCACCTTGAAGCGCGACTGGTACTGTTCGATAAAGTCGAGCGGATTGCCTTCGTGCTCTTCGATCACGACGCCGTTCTTGACGATTTCGGTGCGCTTGCCATGGCTGCGCAACACGGTCGTGGCGGGCAGGCCGATGAAGGAATAGCGGCCGAAGCGTTCGCCGCCGACGACGGATTCAAGCAAAAAGGTGTTCTTGCCGCCTTGCTGGGCCTGTGCCAATTTCAGGTACAGGGTGAGCGGCGTTTCCAGGTCGGCGAACGCTTCGGCGATCAGGGGGATGCGGTTGTAGCCTTGCTGTGACAGCGATTTGAATTCGAGTTCGGTCATGTTTCTCTCCATGCCGTCAGGGTATGCGTGTGCATGGTGCACAAACCCTGCGGTGGGTTATCAAAAAACTTGCCGGGGCACGCAACATGCGCAATATGCGCAAACTATACGGGTGCAGCCGGCAGCAATCGTAACGGCTCGGCCCTTAAGCCTGCCAGGATTGCCAGCGTCGCCAAAGCCAGGCCTCAATCGAGCCGGTTTGGGTGACATTGTGTTTTTTGATGAGAAACGTGTTCACGATATGGTGGTGGGTTTGGTCAGTATGCCGGTTAGTTTTGCATGCTAATAAAACGGGCTGCTTCGAGCAGTGTCTTTACTATACCATCGGAATCGGTATCGTGTATAGAGTGTCCGTGATTGTAGCCATACGGTACGGTCAATACGGGGCAAGCCGCAGCCCTGGCCGCTTGCGCGTCGTTCGAGGAGTCGCCGATGGCCACCACTTTGGCGGGCGCCAGGTCGAAGTCCGCACACACTTGCAGCAGCGGCATCGGGTCCGGCTTCTTCCTTGGCAGCGAATCGCCGCCGTAGACGATCTCGAAATACTGGTCGAGATTTTTCTGCCTCAGCAGGGGCAGGGCGAAGGCGATCGGCTTGTTGGTGACGCAGGCCAAGCGCAGTCCCGCCGCCTTCATCGCCGCCAGTCCCGCTTCCACGTCCGGGTACAGGGTGCTGAACTGGCCGTTGATGGCCAGGTAGTGGCGCTGGTAGCCGTCCATCGCCTGCTCGAATCGCTGTTCCACGCCGGCCGCGTCGAAGTCGAGCGCCAGTACGGTGCGGATCAGATTTTCCGAGCCCTTGCCCACCATCAGTTTGATGGCGTCGGCGCTGATGGGCGCCAGGTCCAGTTCGGCGCGCATGCCGTTGATGGCGACATGGAAATCGGGCACGGTGTCGAGCATCGTGCCATCGAGGTCGATGATGGCGGCGCGCACGCCGGCCAGTACGTGGTCTTTCACCGTGCCCGCTTGCATCAGGCGCCCTTGACGGTTGCCAGTTCGGCGCGCATGGCGTCGATGACGGCTTTGTAGTCGGGCTTGCCGAAGATGGCCGAGCCGGCGACGAAAGTGTCGGCGCCGGCAGCGGCGGCAGCGGCGATGTTGTCGATCTTGATGCCGCCATCGACTTCCAGCATGATGTCACGGCCCGATTCGTCGATCATGCGGCGCGCTTCGGCGATTTTCTTCAGCGCCTGCGGGATGAAGGACTGGCCGCCGAAGCCTGGATTGACGGACATGATCAGGATGATGTCGATCTTGTCCATCACGTGTTCCAGGTAGTGCAGCGGTGTGCCGGGGTTGAATACCAGGCCCGATTTGCAGCCATTGTCGCGGATCAGTTGCAAGGAACGGTCGACGTGATCCGACGCTTCCGGGTGAAAGGTGATGATGTTCGCGCCAGCCTTGGCGAAATCCGGGATAATGCGATCGACAGGCTTGACCATCAGGTGCACGTCGATGGGCACTTGCACGTGCGGGCGGATCGCTTCGCACACCAGCGGGCCGATGGTCAGGTTCGGCACATAATGGTTATCCATCACGTCGAAGTGGATGATGTCGGCGCCGGCGGTAACGACGTTGCGCACTTCCTCGCCCAGGCGGGCAAAGTCGGCGGACAGGATGCTGGGAGCGATACGGAATGTAGTCATGGTGGAGTAGCCAAAGGATAGAAAATGCGAAGATGCGCTATTTTACGCTCGACGCCGGTACCATGCCTCATTGAAGTACGGTGAAACACAGAATACGCATCGCGCGATGGTGTAGGCGTCGCGCGCGACACACAATACGACTGGCAATGTCTGAATAGGAATGACGATGGCGACTTATGAATTTACGGTAACGGTCAAGACGCAATATCTGCCCGAGCAATCGGCACCGGACCAGGGGCGGCACGTGTTCAGCTACACGATCCGCGTCGTCAACACGGGCACGGCTGGCGCGCAACTGATTTCGCGCCACTGGGTCATCACGGATGCGAACAACAAGGTGGAAGAGGTGCGCGGCCTGGGCGCCGTCGGCCACCAGCCGCTGCTGCAGCCGGGCGAACAGTTCGAATACACGAGCGGCACCATGCTGGGCACGCCGCAAGGTTCGATGCACGGCGAGTATTTCTGCGTGGCCGAAGATGGCCATCAGTTTGAAGCGCCGATTCCCGAGTTCGTGCTGTCGGTGCCACGCACCCTGCATTGACGCAACGCCGGGGGCTTGCGCCCCTTACTTCAGTTTTTCGCTGCTGTCCTGTTCTTCGCCGAGCTGCTTGCGCGCCGGTGGAGCGGGTTTTTTACCCGAATACATGGTCCACCAGACTATAAATGCCAGCAAGAAGAACGCCACCAGCGCCTCTATCATCAAGATCCACATACGCACCCCTATGTTATTTACCCGCAGCTTAGTATTTACCCGCCGTCTGTTGACACGCGGTAGTCTACCCGTTTCAATCGGCGCCGTCGCGCTTGCTCTCTCAGCCTGTACCACGCCGCCCACGCCACCCGCTGCCAGCGGCAAGGCGCCACCCATCGCGCCGACCGTCGTCAAGCCGGTTCCGGCCAAGCCGGCAGAGGCCAAGGATGCCGCGGATGCGGCGGCCCCCACCTTCGTGCCCGCCAAATTTGCCGCCTTGCCTGGCTGGGCCCGCGACGACATGCGCGCCGCCTGGCCCGCCTTCATGGCATCTTGCGGCGTGCTGGTCAAACGTCCGGACTGGAAGGAATCGTGCACCATCGCGCGCCAGGTCAATGCCGACAGCGACAAGGCCATCCGCCTGTTCTTCGAGACCTTCTTTGTGCCGAATCAAGTGATCACCGCCGATGGCGCCAGCACGGGCCTTGTCACCGGCTATTACGAGCCGCTGCTCCACGGGGCGCGCAAGCGGGGCGGTCCATACCAGACACCGCTGTACAAGGTGCCTGACGACCTCGTCTCGGTGGACTTGGCCGGCGTGTATCCGGAATTGAAGAACATGCGTTTGCGGGGCAAGCTGGTCGGCAAGAAGGTGATCCCGTATGCGACCCGCGCCGACATCGAGCGCGCCACGTCCGTCACGGGCAAGGAATTGCTGTGGGTGGATGATGAAGTCGAGGCCTTCTTCCTGCAGGTGCAGGGCTCCGGCCGCGTGCAGCTGACCGATACGCAGGAAACCGTGCGCGTGGCGTACGCGGACCAGAATGGTCATCCGTATAAATCGATCGGCCGCTACCTGGTCGACAAGGGCGAGCTGACCCTGAGCCAGGCCTCCGCGCAGGGCATCAAGGCGTGGATTGCCGGCCATCCCACGCGCAAGGATGAATTGTTCAACGCCAATCCCAGCTATGTCTTCTTCAAGGAAGAGCGCTTGCCGGACCCGAAAGTGGGGCCGAAGGGGGCGCTGGGCGTGCCATTGACGCCGCAGCGTTCGGTGGCCATCGATTCGCGTTTCTTGCCGCTGGGCGCGCCCGTGTTCCTGTCCACCACGCAAGCCAATAGCGAGATTCCCATGCAGCGCCTGGTGATGGCGCAGGATACGGGCGGCGCCATTCGCGGGCCGATCCGTGTCGATTACTTCTTTGGCTTTGGCGCGGAAGCGGCCGAGAATGCGGGCCGCATGAAGCAGAGCGGCGCCGTGTGGGTGTTGCTGCCGAAGCAGGCGCCGGCGCGCTGAGTTTTTCGCGGCGCCGGGCAGTTCGTGGTGTGACTTAGCGCAAGACCATCACTGGCAAGTGAGTATGCGCCAGCACTTTTTGCGTTTCGCTGCCCACGAACAGCTTGTTCAAGCCCTTGCGGCCGTGCGAGGCCATCAGGATGATGTCGCAATGGTAGGTTTGTGCCGCATTGACGATTTCATCGTGCGGGCTCGGCGACACGGCGACCACGCCTTCGAAAGGTACGCCGGCGGCGCGCGCAGCTTCGCCGATCTTGTCGATGGCGCGTTGGGACGCTTCCTGCATCTGCTGTTCATACAGGCTGGCGTCGAGCACGATGCCGCCGTCCGCCATCGGCGAGAACGGAAACGGCTGCACCACGCTGATGGCGACCAGCTTGGCCTTGTTCAGTTGGGCGAAGGCGAGGGCGGTCTCGGCGGCTTTGTCGGACAGCGGCGAGCCGTCGGTGGGAAATAAGATGGTGTTAAACATAGCGTGCTCCTCAAGTGATGTAAGACAGCTTATGGATTTACATCAATTAAAACCTTGATATAAATCAAACCTCACAGGCTTTGGCATGAATAGTGTCGCCAAGGCAATCTTTTGCTAGTGTATTCCCGTTCACCGCTTCAGGTGCGCACGCTACGCAGCGGCGTGCCCCACACCATGGCGACCGTCAACACAATGCTGCCTGCCGCGATGCAAGCGAGGCCATTGCGCACGCCAAAGTGTTCCGCTACCCAGCCGGCGGCCAGCGCACCCAGCGGCGCCGTCGCCACCGTCAGGAAACGCATGGTCGACGTCATGCGGCCCAGCATGGGGTCGGGTGTGACTTTCTGGCGCAAGCCCAGGTAGGGAATAAAGAACAGCATCACGCCGCAATCGAAAAAGAACATCAGCACGGCATAGGCCACGGCGCTGGCGACCGCGCTGCCGAACAGCGCGGCGGGTATCGTGGGCGTCAGGGCAAAACAGAGCGAAGTCGATGCCAGGCCGATCAGGATGGTGCGGCCGGCGCCATAGCGGCGCGTCAGCGGCTTGACGATGAAGGCGCTGAGCAGGACGCCGGCGCCACCGAGCATCTGCGTCATGCCCAGCACGCCAGGGCTCATGCCCAGGTCGCGCGTGGCGAACAGCACCGTCAAGGCCATGCTGGCGTAAAACAGGAAGTGCCAGATGCCGGCCCCCCAGGCCAGCGCGCGCAGCAGCGGTTCGCGCCAGACGAACAGCAAGCCGTCGGCGATGTCGCGCAAGGCGTGCTTGTCGGACGGTGCGGGACGCGGGTCGCGCACGCTCATGGCGCGCAAATTGCAAACCGAAATCAGATAGCCGCACGCCGTGCACAGGATGGCGACGGGCGCCGACAGCACTTGCACCAGCACGCCGGCCAGGCCGGGACCGATCAGGCGCGAAGCTGATTCGGTTGCGGCAAATTTCGACTGCGCATCAATCAAACCATCGCGGCCCACGAGGAAAGTCAGAAACACCTGCTCTGCGCCGCCCCCGACGACGAAGCCCGTGCCGATGATGAAGCCCACTATATATAACCATGGCATCGACAGCACGCCGCACCAGTAAGCCACAGCCACGCTGGCCAGGGCCAGGCCCGACATGCTTTCGCTGAACAGCATGATCGGGTGCTTGCTGCGCCGGTCCAGCAGCACGCCGACGGGCAAGCCGAAGAGGGCGAACGGCAGCGCCTGCAACGCAACCAGCACGCCCATCTGTTCCGGCGTCGCATGCAGCAAGAGCACCGCGCACAGGGGCAGGGCCAGCGAGGTGATCTGGGCGCCGAAGCAATTGAGGCCGTTGCTGAACCACAGGCGGCGGAAATTGACGCTGGCGGCGCTGCCGTCGCCGCGCAGGTAGCTGGCGCAGTACTGGAAGAGGGAGGAGAAAATATGCTGCTCGATAAAAAAGATCGGGCTCACAATAATAGCAGCGCACCTGCCGCGCCGCTGCCGTTAGCCGCTACAATCGTTGCACCGTTCATCGAGAGGAGACACTATGCAATACGAAGACCTGATCATCGATATCCAGGACAAAGTGGCGGTCATCCGCCTGAACCGCCCCAAGGCGCTCAATGCCTTGAATGAGAACATGATGAATGAGCTGGGCGACGCCTTGCTGAAGTTCGACGCCGATGAGAATATCGGCTGCATCGTCCTCACGGGCAGCGAAAAAGCATTTGCCGCCGGCGCCGATATCGCCGCCATGGCCGATTACACCTACCCGGATACCTATACCCAGGGCTACATCAGCCGCAACTGGGAGCATATCTTGCGCGTGCGCAAACCGGTGGTGGGCGCCGTGGCCGGCTATGCGCTCGGTGGCGGCTGCGAACTGGCCATGATGTGCGATTTCCTGATCGCCGCCGACAGCGCCAAATTCGGCCAGCCGGAAATCAAGGTCGGCGTCACCCCGGGCGCGGGCGGCACGCAGCGTTTGCCGCGCGCCATCGGCAAGGCCAAGGCCATGGATCTGTTGCTGACGGCGCGCACCATCGACGCTGCCGAGGCGGAACGTATCGGCCTCGTGTCGCGCGTGGTGCCGGCTGACAAATTGCTGGAAGAAACCCTGGCCGCCGCCAAGACCATCGCCGCAATGCCGACCTCGGTTGCCATGATGATCAAGGATTGTGTCAACCGCGCCTTTGAAACCACCTTGACCGATGGTGTCGCCTACGAGCGCCGTTTGTTCCAGGCCGCCTTCGGTACGCCTGCGCAAAAAGAAGGCATGCATGCTTTCCTTGAAAAGCGCTTGCCAAACTTCGACGGTCTTTGATATGATTCGCCTCCCCGATGAGGCGCACTAGTTTGCGGCACAAAAGGGGCGGCCTTCAGGGGCTGGGTAGTCAAAAAGAAGGTTGACGAAATGCTGCAAACGCTTCATACTCTTCCTTCTTCGCAGCTGACAAACACAACGCTTTGTCGATAGCGCGAAAGCAGTAACCGAATACAGTTCTTTAACAATTAACAGTCGATAAGTGTGGGCATTT
>NZ_JBNYXU010000007.1:0-345654 GCF_051380835.1 Janthinobacterium aestuarii | reverse complement strand
GGCGGATACGGCATCCAGTTACCCGGTCTTGATATGCCTACCAAGATTTTGACAGCGGTCGATACCGTTCGCAATATCACGAACGGCATGAAGGGAATAATACAAGGTCGGATTAGCGGGGCAAGGCCACGCGTAATCCGACTAGCGCCTTCGACAACGCCTGTCGGATTACGCCCTACGGGCTAATCCGACCTACCGCATAGACAGATCAGCCTTACTTCAGGCGGCAGCTCAACAGCCAGTAGTATTCCAGGCGTTTCATGCGGATTTCGCGGGCCGAGTGGGCAAACTTCTTGCGCAGGTGGCTATCTGACGGGAAATTTTTCAGCACTTCATAGCGCTCGCCCCCATCCGTCGTGCGGAACTGGTGGGTATTGCCTTCCAGATCGGTGCGCGCGATCACGGTGCTGCTGCCATCGACATAGGAATTGTCGATCAGTACCAGCAGGATGTCCTTGCCCAGTTTCGTGCGCAATTGCTTCAGGTACTTGTCCTGGTCTTCGCGCTTGACGTGCGACCACCAGAAACCGGCGAACACGGCCGTGAACTTGCCCAGCAAGTCATCGGGCAAATTGAAGGCGTCGAGCTTGGCGAAACTGACGTTGTCGGGCAAGCCGCGCGATTGGGCCAGCGCCAGCATTTCATCGTTGATATCGGTGGCCAGCACGGACTCGGCCGACTCGGCGACCACTTCCGTCCAGTAGCCGGTGCCGCAAGCCAGTTCCAGCACGGTGTGGCCTTCCAGCACGTCGGCGACCTTGTCGCGCAACACTTCCAGGTCTTCCTGGCGTTCGGGCTTGTCATAGACGCGCTCGTACTGCTGCGCGATGGTGGCGTAATATTTGGCAAGCTGATCGGTAATCATTGTTTCTTCTCTTCTTAAATAATCTTGGCCAGGCACCTCGCCCGGCCGGCCTCATGCATTGTTATAGTTCGTAGTGCTCTTTATCACCGCTCATCGCCTGCTCGATGAGCTTGCGGTTCAGGGTCGGCGTCAGCAACTCGATAAAGGTATAGATATAGCTGCGCAAATACGCGCCCTGCTTGACGGCCACGCGCGACACATTCATGCCGAACAGATGGCCGACAGGAATGGCGCGCAAGCCTTTGTCGCGCTCGGCATCGAAGGCCATACCCGCTATGATACCAATCCCCATGCCCAACTCGACATAAGTCTTGATCACGTCCGCATCGATGGCTTCCAGCAAGATGTCCGGTTTCAAGCCGCGCAGCACGAAAGCGTGGTCGATCTTGTTGCGTCCGGCGAACGCGCTGTCATAGGTAATCAGGGGGAAAGCGGCGATTTCTTCCAGGGTCACGGACTTCGATTTGAGCAGCGGATGATCGACGGGCACCACCACTACGTGCTCCCATTGATAGCATGGCAAGGTTATCAAGCCATCGATGGCCGCGATCGATTCCGTGGCGATGGCCAGGTCGGCCTGGTCGCGCTGCACCATCTCGGCGATCTGGCGAGGATTGCCTTGCAGCAAAGACAATCTTACCTTTGGGAACTTCAGCATGAAGGCTTGCACGACCTTGGGCAAGGTGTAGCGCGCCTGCGTGTGCGTGGTGGCGATGGTAAAGCTGCCGCTGTCCTGCGCCGCGAATTCCTTGCCGATGCGCTTCATGCTGTCGATTTCCTGCATGATCAGCTCGACCGACTCCAGCACCAGGCGGCCCGGCTCCGTCAAGCCGCGGATGCGCTTGCCATGGCGCGTGAAAATATCCACGCCCAGCTCTTCCTCCAGCTCGATGATGGCTTTCGATACACCCGGTTGCGACGTAAACAAGGCCTTGGCGGCGTCCGTCAGGTTGTAATTCTGCCGGACCGCTTCGCGCACGAAGCGCAGTTGATGGAGATTCATTGCTGGTTTGCCTTAGATTGCCGTGATTTGCCGAGTTTCCGCCCCACCCATGATTTTGCGTTCATGCATATACGCATATCGCATATAAGCAAATGCGTACTTAGTAGTTTGGAATAAACACTAAGTTTATTACTATTGCGGGTACTTTGGGGGTGCAAGCATGACTTTGTCTTATATAGTCTCAGGATTTGCCGTAGGATTACTCGTAGGAATGACCGGCGTGGGCGGCGGCTCGCTGATGACGCCGCTGTTAACCCTGCTGTTTGGCGTACCGCCTTCCGTGGCCGTCGGTACCGACCTGGCGTTCGCCTCGATCACCAAGAGCGCGGGAACGCTGACGCACCGCCTGCGCGGCACCATCCGCTGGGATATCGTCAAGCGCCTGTGTATCGGCGCCCTGCCCGCCGCCGTCCTTGCGACCCTGGCGCTCAAATCGTTCGGCACCTTGTCGCCGGAAATCGGCCAGATCATCCGCTACTCGATCGCCGGCTCCGTGCTGCTGACCGTCGTGGCACTGATTTTCAAGGGCCGCATGTTGGCCTGGATCAATGCGCACCCCGAGAAACAATTGCAAGGCAACAAGCTTGCCGCCGCGACCATTATTGCCGGCGCCGTGCTGGGCGTGCTGGTAACGGTCTCGTCGATCGGCGCCGGCGCCATCGGCGCGACCCTGCTGGTGATGCTGTATCCACGCATGAGCTCGGCCGAAGTGGCGGGTACCGATATCGCCTATGCCGTGCCCCTGACGGCCATCGCCGCCCTGGGCCACTGGTGGCTCGGTTCCATCCACTGGGAATTGCTGGCCTCCTTGCTGGTCGGCTCCCTGCCCGGCATCACGCTCGGTTCCTGGGTCGCCCGCTCCGTGCCGGAAAAGTTTTTACGAGTGCTGCTGGCGATGACCTTGACCGGCGTGGCAGTGAAGCTAATCTATTAATTACCGAACAAGTGACAAGAGCAGTATCAAGAACATAATCCCAGGCAATCTTCCAGCACCCCGGCTTTTTTAGGAATTGATATGTACCATTACGATCAGTACGACCACCTCATCATCAAAGAACGCATCGCCCAGTACCGAGACCAGGTTGCGCGCCGTATCGCCAATGAACTGACGGAAGAGGAATTCATTCCGCTGCGCCTGCAAAACGGCCTGTACATGCAACGCCACGCCTACATGCTGCGCATCGCCGTCCCGTACGGCTTGCTGTCGTCGAAGCAGATGCGCATGTTCGCGCACATCGCGCGCAAGTACGACCGCGGCTACGGCCACTTCACGACGCGCCAGAACATCCAGTTCAACTGGATCGAGCTGGAGCAGACTCCCGATATCCTGACGGACCTCGCTTCCGTGGAAATGCACGCGATCCAGACGTCCGGCAACTGTATCCGCAATACAACATCGGACCCGTTCGCCGGCGTCGCAGCCGATGAAATCATCGATCCGCGCCCGTACGCGGAAGTATTGCGCCAGTGGAGCACCTTCCACCCCGAGTTCATCGCCTTGCCGCGTAAATTCAAGGTCGCCATCAATGGCGCCGAGGAAGACCGCGCCGCCATCGCCGTGCACGATATCGGCTTGACGGCCGTGCGCAACGAAGCTGGCGAAGTGGGCTTCAAGGTCATGGCCGGCGGCGGCATGGGCCGCACGCCGATCCTGGGCAGCGTCGTGCGCGACTTCCTGCCGTGGCAGCATTTGCTGACCTACATCCAGGCCATCATGCGCGTGTACAATTTGCACGGCCGCCGCGACAACAAATACAAGGCGCGCATCAAGATTTTGCTGAAAGCCATCGGCGTGGAGGAGTTCACGCGCCAGGTGGAAGCCGAATGGGTCGACTTGAAAGACGGTCCGGAAACCCTGACGGCCGAAGAAATGCAGCGCGTGGCGGACTTCTTCAATCCGCCTGCCTACCTGACCTTGCCGGAACTCGACTACCAGGCCGAGCACGCGGACAACAAGGCCTATGTGAACTGGCTGGCGCGCAACGTCAAGCCGCACCAGCGCCCCGGCTATGTGGCCGTCGTGCTGTCCCTGAAGAAAACGGGCGTGCCGCCCGGCGACGCGACGGCCGAGCAGATCGACTTCGTGGCCGACCTGGCCGACCGCTACAGCTTCGGCGAACTGCGCGTGACGCATGAGCAAAACCTGGTGCTGGCCGACGTCGAGCAATCGAAACTGTTTGCACTGTGGCAGGAAGCCAAGGCCCATGGCCTGGCCACGCCGAACATCGGCTTGCTGACGGACATGATCTGCTGCCCCGGTGGCGATTTCTGCTCGCTGGCGAACGCCAAGTCGCTGCCGATCGCTGCCGCCATCGCGGAACGTTTCGACAGCATCGACTTCCAGCACGACATCGGCGAGATCGAACTGAATATTTCCGGCTGCATCAATGCCTGCGGCCACCATCACGTGGGCAGCATCGGCATCCTCGGCGTCGACAAGGATGGCAGCGAATGGTATCAAGTGTCGATAGGCGGCGCGCAAGGCAACAACGCGGCCATCGGCAAGATCATCGGACCATCGTTCTCTTCCCTGCAGATGCCTGAAGTCATCGGCCGCCTGCTGCACGTCTACGTGCGCGACCGCCACGAAGGCGAGCGCTTCGTCGACACGGCCCAGCGCCTGGGCCTGGCGCCGTTCAAGGAACACGTATATGCAACGCCGATCACGGTCGGCAACCTGGTGGGAGAAGACGAATATGTTTGAAGTACGCGAAGAAATCATCAAGAACGCCGCCGTGGTGCCGAATACCTGGGGCTTGCTGCGCCTCGATGAAAACGACGCGCCGGAAACGGTCGTCGTGCCAGCCGGCAAGGTCATCGTGCCGCTGCTCGTATGGCAAGCCCAGCGCGAAACTCTGGCCGCCCGCCTGCCCGACATCGGCGTATGGCTGGCCAGCGACGAGCGCCCGGAAGAACTGGCGGCCGACGTGGCGCAACTGCCCGTCATCGGCGTGGACTTCCCGAAATTCACGGATGGCCGCGGCTATTCCATCGCATTCAACCTGCGCGCCCGTCTCGGTTTCCAGGGCGAATTGCGCGCGATTGGCGACGTGCTGCGCGACCAGCTGTTTTCCATGCACCGGGTCGGCTTTGACGCGTATGCGACACGCCCCGACCGCAGCATCCATGACGCCCTGAAAGGTTTATCGGTCTTTTCGGAAACCTACCAGGCGTCGTGGGATCAAAAATCGCCGCTGTTCCGCCGCCACCAGCGCGAAGGCCAGAATCCTGACCTCGACAACGCGGCCGGCATCTGAGGACCAATCATGAGCGATTTGATTTCTTTGATTGACGCCACCGAGCAAACGCTGACACGTATCGCTGCGGATTTTTCGCCGGCCGTGTTCGCGTCCAGCCTGGCAGCCGAAGACATGGTGCTGACCGACATGATACTCAAGGCGAAGCTGCCCATCGGCATCTTTTCCCTGGAAACAGGCCGCTTGCACCAGGAAACCCTGGCCGTGCTCGACAAGGTGAAAACCCGCTACGACCACGACATCACCTTGTACCGCCCGCAGCCGGAAGCCGTGGCCGTTTACGTGGAACAGAACGGTCTGAACGCGTTCTACAACAGCGTCGAGATGCGCCGCGAATGCTGCCGCATCCGCAAGGTCGAGCCGCTGGGCCGCGCCCTGGCCGGCAACAAGGCCTGGGTCACGGGACAGCGCCGCGCGCAGTCCACCACGCGCGCCGAATTGCACGTGCAGGAAGACGACGCGGCGCACGCGATGACGAAATTCAATCCGCTGGCGGACTGGTCGGAAGAAGACGTGTGGGCCTACATCCGCGCCAACGACGTGCCGTACAACGCGCTGCACGACCAGGGTTACCCGTCGATCGGCTGCGAACCGTGCACGCGCGCCGTGCAGCCCGGTGAAGATGTGCGCGCCGGACGCTGGTGGTGGGAAAACCCCGACTCCAAGGAATGCGGCCTGCACATGGTGGACGGCAAACTGATACGCATCAAATCCGTGGCAGCCTGAACAGACACAACAGACTCAGCAGAACAAGAAAGCACCCATATGAGCAATATTTTGAACCAGCGTCACCTCGACAGCCTTGAATCGGAAGCCATCCACATCATGCGCGAAGTGGCGGCCGAATCGGCCAACCCTGCGCTGCTGTTTTCCGGCGGCAAGGATTCCGTCGTCCTGCTGCGCCTGGCCGAGAAAGCCTTCCGCCCAGGCAAGTTTCCATTCCCCCTCGTGCATATCGACACGGGCCACAACTTCCCGGAAGTCATCACTTTCCGTGACAAGAAAGTGGCGGAATTGGGCGAACGCCTGATCGTCGGCTCCGTGGAAGACTCGATCAAGCGCGGCACCGTGCGTCTGCGCAACCCGGCCACGGATTCACGTAACGCGGCCCAGGCCGTGACCTTGCTGGAAACCATCGCCGAACACGGTTTTGACGCCTGCATCGGCGGCGCCCGCCGCGACGAAGAAAAGGCCCGCGCCAAGGAACGCATCTTTTCGTTCCGCGACGAATTCGGCGCCTGGGACCCGAAAGCCCAGCGTCCGGAACTGTGGGACCTGTATAACACCCGCGTCCATCCCGGTGAAAACATGCGCGTCTTCCCGATCTCCAACTGGACCGAGCTGGACGTGTGGCAATACATCGCCCGCGAGCAACTCGAATTGCCGCCAATTTACTTCGCGCACGAGCGCCAGGTGATCCCGCGCAACGGCTTGCTGGTGCCGCTGACGGATCTGACGCCGCCGCGCGAAGGCGAAACGGTCGAAACGCAAGTCGTGCGCTTCCGCACGGTGGGCGATATCTCGTGCACCTGCCCCGTATCGTCCGATGCGGCGACGGTCGATGCCATCATCGCCGAGACGGCAATCACGCAAATCACGGAGCGGGGCGCCACCCGCATGGATGACCAGACTTCCGAAGCCTCGATGGAAAAACGCAAGAAAGCAGGGTATTTCTAATGAACGCAGCAATCCAGAACACCAACCTCACCGACAGCCTGGAGCGCGGCATGCTGCGCTTCATCACGGCCGGTTCCGTCGATGACGGCAAGAGCACGCTGATCGGCCGTTTGCTGTTCGACAGCAAGGGCATCTTCGCCGACCAGCTCGACGCCATGTCGCGCTCCAAGCACAAGCGCACGGTGGGCGACACGGTCGACCTGTCCTTGCTGACGGACGGCCTGGAAGCGGAACGCGAGCAAGGCATCACCATCGACGTGGCATACCGCTACTTTGCCACGCCCAAACGCAAGTTCATCATCGCCGACACGCCGGGCCACGAGCAATACACGCGCAACATGGTCACGGGCGCTTCCACCGCCGACGCCGTCATCATCCTGATCGACGTGTCGAAAGTGAAGCTGGGCGACGACGGCAGCGTGGAATTGCTGATCCAGACCAAACGCCACTCGACGATTGCCCATTTGCTGCAGATCGAGCACGTGGTCGTGGCCGTCAACAAGATGGACCTCGTCGACTACGATGAAACGGTGTACAACCGCATCGTGGCCGCCTACCGCGAATTTGCCCAGTCGCTGGGCTTGAAGGACATCACACCGATCCCGCTGTCGGCACTCACCGGCGACAACGTCGTCGAGCGCGGTAACAAGCTGGGCTGGTACACGGGCCCGACTTTGATCGAGCTGCTCGAATCGCTGTCCGTCTACGACGAATCGCACGACACGCCCTTCCGCTTCCCGGTGCAGCTCGTGGCGCGCCACAACGGCCACGAAGCAAACGACTTCCGCGGCTACATGGGCCGCATCGAGGCGGGCAAGGTCAGCATCGGCGACACCCTCGTGGTCCAGCCATCGGGCCAGACGGCAACCGTGAAAGATATCGTCACCCTGGACGGTTCGCTGCCAACGGCCGTGGTGGGCCAGTCCGTGACCCTGCTGCTCAATGAGTACCTCGATATCTCGCGCGGCGACTTGCTGGCGAGCAGCGAGCGCCCTGCCACCCTGCTGAAACAAGTGGTGGCCGACGTGTGCTGGCTGTCGGAAGACGCGCTGGACTTGCGCCGCAAGTACTGGATTAAGCACGGCACCAAGCAGACGGCGGCCAAGGTGACGGCGATCGAATCGATCCTCGACATCAATACGCAGCAGCGCCATCCGGCCGAAGGCTTGAAACTGAACGACATCGCCCGCATCAGCCTGAACGTGCAGCAGGCGCTGGCTGCCGACGCGTATGCCGATATCCGCGCCACCGGCGCCTTCATCCTGATCGATGAAGTCACCCACCAGACCGTCGCGGCCGGCATGGTTCGACTCTAATCCCGTATCGTCCAGGAAAGGCAGCCACATGAACAGCTCCCCATCTCTCCCCGGCAAGGTCTATCTGATCGGCGCCGGTCCCGGCGCGCAAGACCTGATGACCTTGCGCGGCGCGCGCCTGCTGGCGCAAGCGGACGTCGTGCTGCACGACGCACTGGTGACCGAGGAGATGCTGGAGCTGTGCCCGCAGGCGCAAAAGATTCTGGTCGGCAAGCGCTGCGGCCAGTTATCGACGGCGCAAGCGTTCATCAACAAGCAACTGGTCGACAACGCGCGCAAGCACGCCGTCGTCGTGCGCCTGAAAGGGGGCGACCCCATGCTGTTCGGCCGCGCCGACGAGGAATTGCGCGCGCTGGAAGAAGCGGGCATCGCCGTCGAAGTGGTGCCCGGCATTACCACGGCCCTGGCGGCCGCGGCCGCTACACAGCAGCCGCTGACCAAACGGGGCGTGTCGCGCAGCGTCGCCTTCTTTACTTCCAGCACGGCGCCGGGCGAGCCGGACCAGACGCGCATCCCCGACTGCGATACTTTGGTGCAATACATGGGCGGCCGCGAAGCGATCGCCACGGCCCAGCGCCTGCTGGCCCAGGGCCGCCGTGCCGACACCCCGGTGGTAGTGATTGAAAACTGCAGCCGCCCGGACCAGCGCATCGTGCGCCTGACGCTGAGCGCGCTGGCGCATGGCCTCGACGCCAACCACGGCCCCGTGCTGGTGATGCTGGGCGACGCCATGGCCGCGCGCACGCACCAGGCCATCGAAGAAACGGCCGCAGTTCTCGCGCGCCATGCTTGAATAAACACAGCGTATTTTACCGACTTTAAAGTCAGTAACCGACGTCTTCCGTGGAAACATGATACGATGCTCACGCATCTTTTCTCGAGAAGTTGTTGCGTGATAGCAATAAATTCACGCTTCGCCCCGCCATAGCGCTTGCCATGCGGCCTCCCGGCTGACGGGAACCGTGGCAATCTCCCCGAAAAAAGCTGCGCCCGCAGGCTGCAATACCGCGCCGCGCAACTTTAGCCTTACGACCACACATGAATTTCACCTCCATGCGCGAAGCCATGACTTCGCTCAGCCGCAGCAATGTCGGCGTCGCCAGCGCTGTGCTGTTAAGCATGCTCGCCTCCATCGCCCTGTGGACAGTGTTTCCGAATATCGACGACGAAAACCATTTGCTGGAATGGCTGCAGGCGCTGTTCCTGGCTCTCGCTTGCACCGTGCACGGCGTGCGCGCCTGGCAAGAGACAGACCGCCAGTCCCTGCGCTTCCTCATGCATGCGGGCCTGTGCGCGCTGCTGTTCGGCTTCCTGCTGCGCGAACTCGATATCGACCAGTTCGGCACGGCGCCCGCGTGGGCGCAGCTGGAAAAAGCCCTGCGCGTGGTGGAGTTACTGATCCTGATACGCTTGCTGATCTTCTTCGCGCCGCGCGCGCGCAAGGTGTTTGCCCATGCGGGCCTGATTTTCAGCATGCGCATCACCATCCTGACGGCCATCGGCGGCTTGCTGATGGCCGCCGGCTGGCCCTTCGACAAGAAGGTCTTCCATGGCATGCCCGACGCCTACGCGCTGCTGGGCGAGGAAGTCTTCGAACTGGGCGCCTATCTGCTGCTGTTCCTTGCTTCGCTGTCCGACAGCACGGCCGCCGCCCGCATCAGCCTGGCGCCGAAGAAGAAATCGGCTTAACCGCCTTCAAATGAAGATGGCAGCGGCAGCAGCCGCTGCAAGGTAGCGGCCACGCGCAGCAGGCGCGGGTCGTCGTCCTCCGCCTCGTCGCAGGTGTCGTTGATACAGAAAAACGGCAAGCTGCCGAAACGCGCCGCCAGCTCCTCAAGCTGCCGCGGCGCTGCCACATCTCCGCTGGCGATATGCAACGGGTCGAGCATGCGCGAGCGCGCGAATCCCTGATGCACCATCCAGCGCGGCACCAGGTCGGGCAGCAATGCCGGCACCTGCCACGAGCGGAACACCGTTGCGCGCACGCCGGCAAACATGGCCGGCGCCAGCCCTTCCAGTGCATGCAGCGCGCTTTTCAGCATGGGCCGCGGCGCATGCGCATACAGGCGCGGTTCATGCAGGTATTCCGCATACTGCGCCGACAGCCATTGCCGCGACAGCGTAGCGCAGTTGACTGGCGCCGCCACGTCGGCGCGCAAGTCCTGCAGATCATCGTGCAGGTCATCCTGCAGCTCGCTCTCCGTGAAAACACTCAAACGCCCCTCCCCTTCCTCCCCGAACCAGAACGCGGGCTCGAACGGCGCGCCGAAAAATACGTCGTCGTTCAGGTAAAGGAAGCGTTCGGACAGGCCCGGAATATGGTGCAGATACGATTCGATATGGCCGGAGTCGAACACGGGCAAGGATGCATCAGGCATCAGGCTCGCATGGTCGATCACCGTCAGGCGCGGTGAGGCGCGCAGCCAGGCCGGCACTTGCCGATCCGTCAGCAGGTAGACATGGCCGTGGCCGGGGAAGAAGCGCTCGAGCGCGCGCAGGTTGTAGCGCAGTTCGCCGTTGTCGCGGTAGCGCCCCGCCACGTTGCCGTGCAGGGCCAGCTGGCCCGGATGCGCCTGCGCCCAAACGGCATAGGCGCGCTGCCGGCGCGCGCGCCAGGCGGGATCGGCGCCGTCTACCCACAGGTAGACGATGTCGATGCCGCTCAAGGGAGAATGCTGGAACCTGGCGCCGCCACGCAGTAATCAGCGATGGCGGCCAGCACGCTGGCGTTCTCGCCCACCGCCTCGGCCACCTTCAGGCGCAGTGCCGGATGCTGCTGGCGCAATTCTTCCAGCAGCAGCGGCAAGTCGCGCAGCACATGCCCGCCCTGCCCCAGGAACACGGGCACCACGGTGACGTCCAGGATGGCGCCGGCAGGCAGCTCGGCCAGCAGAGCCGCCACCAGTTCGGGCAGGCGTGGCGTCATCAGTTCCAGGAAGGCCAGGTGCACGCTGCTGCTCGGCATGCGCGCCTGGGTCAGGTCGCGCAGGCGCTCGAAGGGCGCGGCCCACGATGCGGCGCGCGCGCCATGGGCAAACAAGATCAGTGCCTGTTTCACGTTCGTCTCCATCAGTGCCGCTCCACCCACCACAGGGCACCCAGCGCCAGCAGCAGGTACAGGGCACTCGGCGCCACCGCCGTCAGGAAGGCCGGCCAGGTGCTGAGCAGCCCAAGATGCGAGAACAGGGTGTTGACCAGCATGAAGCTCACGCCGATCATGATGCCGATGAAGATCTTCAGGCTGATGCCGCCGCTGCGCGTATGCATGTAAGCGAACGGCAGCGCCAGCGCCATCAGCACGAAAATGGCCAGCGGATCGATCAGCTTTTTCCAGAAGGCGATGCGGAAACGCTCGGTTTCCTGCTTGTTCTCGGCCAGGTGGCGCGTGTACACGGCCAGTTCGCTGGCCGACATGCGCTCGGGATCGGACGCCGACACCGTCAGTATCTTCGGCGTCACTTCCGACATCATGTCCTTGCTGGCGCTTTGCACCGTGCGCACCAGGCTCGTTTCCTGCCCGTAGTAGTTCGCCAGCTTCGGCTCAAAGCCGGGGGACGTGGCCGCGCTGTTCGAGAACGAGGTTTCCGTCACATCGGTCAGGCGCCAGATATTATTGCCCTGGTACGTCGCCCCCTTGGCCACGGTCAGGGTACGCAAGCGCATATCGGTGTCGAATTCATACAGCTTGACGTTTTTCAGCTGGCCGTCCGGACGCGCTTCGCCCACATTGAAAAAGCGCGAGCCGGTGACGGTGCCCGTCAAGCCATCGCTCTTGACCATGTCCTTGGTCCACAGGCCCGAGCGAAACTCGCTCGACACGGCCGCGCCGCGCGAGGTCAGCTTGAGGCGTTCGGCCAGCGGTTCCGTGCGTGGCGTGATCAACTCGCCGAAGATAAAGGTAATGACGACGAAGACGATACCGATGCGGAACAGGAAACCGGCCGCCATCGCCGTCGACATGCTCGATGCGCGCATGATGGTGAATTCGGAACTGGCGGCAAACTGCGCCATCGTGTAGATGGTGCCGATCAGCGCCGCAATCGGCATCACCTCGTACACGTGCCCCGGTACCAGCACCAGCACATACAGGAAGGCATACTGGATGGTATAGCCATTGCGGCCCACCTTGGGCAGCTCGCCCGTCAGGTCGATGAAGGCTTGCAGTGCCAAAAAGGCCAGCAGCACGAACAGCACCGCCTGGAATATCGAGACCGCAAAATAGCGCTGTAAAATCTTCATTTCGGTACCGCTTTACTTGTATTGCCGGCGCGGCGCGCGCGCTTGAAAGCCGCCAGCAGGACCAGCGGATGATAGCGGTGGTTCACATTCAGACGCCACGCAAACAGCAGCACCACGGCCAGCGCCGCCAGCAGGTGCAGCGGCCACCAGGCCAGGCCGAAGGTCAGGCGGCCCTGCTTCACGCTCGCTTCGATGACCTTGATCAGGTTGCTGTACGTAAAGAAAATCAGCAGCGCGATAATCAGATTGGCCGAACTGCCGGCGCGCGGATTGACAAAGCCCAGCGGAATGGCCAGCAGGATCAGCATCAGGCCGATCAGGGGCGCGCTGACCCGCCACAGCAATTCGGCCATGGTGAACTGGTTGTTCGCCTCGACCAGCGCCATGGTGCTCATGGCGCGCACGCCCAGATCCGCGCCCATCTCCTGCTGCTTGCTCTCGATGCGCATGATGTACTGTTCGAATTCCATGGTCTGGAAGTCCGCCTGCGTCGGCACGCCCTGGTAGCGGCGGCCGCTCTTGAGCACGAGGAAGCGTTCGCCCTTGGCGTCGGTATTGATCACGCCTTCCTTGGCGACGACGACGACCGCGCTGCCTTTTTCATCGACGGTATTGACGAAGACGTTCTGCACCACGTTCTTCTCGCCGCTGACGCCCTCGACGAAGAAGATGCGGTTGCTGCCGGCCGATTCGCGGAACTGGCCCGGCGTGACTTTCTGCAGGTCTTCGCGCTTTTCAAAGCGCGCCACATATTCATCGCTTTTCTTTTGCGCCCACGGCGTGGCGTACAGGCTCAGGACGCCCGTGGCCAGCACCAGCGGCAAGCCGAAACTGAGCACGGGCCAGATCCAGCGCGACAGGCTCAGGCCGGAGGCGAACCACACGACCATCTCCGACTCCTTGTAGCTGCGCGTGACGACCATCAGCACCGAAATGAATCCGGTGAGGATGATGATGGTGGGCAGCTGCATCAGGGCGGAAAAAACCATCAGCGACATGACGTCGGACGACGCGATCTTGCCGCCCGCCGCCTTGCCGAGAATACCAATCAGCATCCAGGTGAGCAGGATGCTGAACAAAACTGTGAAGGTGGCCCCGGCGGCACTAGCCAATTCACGTCGAAGGGCGCGTTGAAAGATCATTCGGAGTTTATAATTCGGATCAGTTAGTTGAGTAACACGTTACTAGTAAAATGAAAACGGAGAACCAAATGGACTTTAGCATAAAAGCATTCGATACCAAGAGCACCCTCGGCACGGCCAAAAGCGGATGCATCGCGGTTGCGGTATTCGAAAACAAAAAACTGTCGCCAGCGGCAAAATCGCTGGACAGCAAAGGTGCGATTTCCGCTGCGCTGAAGTCCGGCGACATCAGCGGCAAGCCTGGCAGCACCTTGCTGCTGCGCGCAGTCGATGGCGTCGCCGCCGAACGTGTTCTGCTGGTAGGCATGGGCAGCGATGACACTGTCAGCGAAAAAAGCTTCACAACCGGCGTACAAGCCGCACTGAAGGCCTTCGGCTCGCTGGGCGCTGCGGACGCCATTATCGCACTACCGCTGGCTGAAGTGAAAGAGCGCGACGTAAATTGGGCAATCCGTTGCGTGGTGCAAGCCGCCCACGACAGCGAATACCGCTGCGACTCGCAAAAAAGCAAAAAAGATCCGGCGCCGGCAGGCGTGCGCAAGATCGTCCTGGCAGCGCCAGCGACAAGCGCCACGCGCGGCGCGCTGGCGCAAGCCATCGCCATCGCCAACGGTTCCGACCTGACGCGCAACCTGGGCGACCTGCCTGCGAACATCGCCAACCCGACCTACCTGGCCAACACGGCCAAGCAGCTGGCCAAGGATTACAAGTTCGAAGTCGAAGTACTGGACCGCAAACAGCTCGAAGCGCTGAAGATGGGCAGCTTCCTGTCCGTTACCAACGGCAGCGAGCAGCCGCCGAAATTCATCGTCCTGAAGCACATGGGCGGCAAGGCCAAGGATGCGCCGGTCGTCCTGGTCGGCAAGGGCATCACCTTCGACACGGGCGGCATTTCGATCAAGGCCGGTCCTGGCATGGATGAAATGAAGTACGACATGTGCGGCGCCGCCTCCGTGCTGGGCACCTTCCGCGCCATCGGCGAAATGAACCTGAAGCTGAACGTCATCGGCGTCATCGCCGCGTGCGAAAACATGCCATCGGGCCGCGCCACCAAGCCGGGCGACATCGTCACCTCCATGAACGGCCTGACCATCGAAGTGCTGAACACGGATGCCGAAGGCCGCCTGGTGCTGTGCGACGCGCTGACCTACGCTGAACGCTTCAAGCCGGCAGCCGTCGTCGATATCGCCACCCTGACGGGCGCTTGCGTCGTGGCCCTGGGTCACCACAACAGCGGCCTGTTTACGCGCAGCGATGCGGCGCATGACCAGCTGGCCAATGAACTGCTGGCAGCGGGCAAGCAGTCGAGCGACACGGCATGGCGCATGCCGATCGAAGAGGCGTACAACGAGCAGCTGAAGTCGAACTTCGCCGACCTGGCCAACATCGGCACGCCAGGCGGCGGTTCGGTGACGGCAGCGGCCTTCCTGGAAAACTTCACCAAGAAGTACACCTGGGCGCATCTGGACATCGCCGGCACGGCATGGAAATCGGGCGGCGCAAAAGGCGCGACCGGCCGTCCAGTACCGCTGCTGACGACGTTCCTGATCAACCGGGTCTAAGTTGACGCCTTGCCGGCAGCGCCAAGCTGCTGGCAAGACGACGCAGCCGCCACGGTCACTGACCATGGCGGCTTTTTTATGTGTATTTGAATCAGTAGACGACGGGATTGGGCAAAGGCGATGGCGCTACCTTGGGCTGCACCACCGTTTCCGGCACGGCGGCCGGCGGCGGCTTCACGGCTACGGGCGCGGGCGGCGCCAGGCGCGCGGGGTCTTGCATGACGATGGTCAGAATCGACGGGTAGTCGAAGCCGGCGCCCGTGTTGCGGTCGACGAAATAGCCGACGCCCAGGGTCAGGATGACATTGCCCCAGACGCTGCCATTGAGCTTGGGGTCGATATGGTCGTCCGTCGCGATGGCGGGCGAACCATGCTTGCGGCAATCGACCTTCAACGGTTCCTGGCTCTTGCGGATGGTGATGCGCCCGGGCGTGGTGACGAACCACTTGCCCACGTCATTGCTGAGGATGCAGCCGGCACCGGTCAGCTCGCGGTTGTCCTGGATGGTTTGCACCAGCACCATCTGCTCGGTGTTGCCCGTCAGGGTGGCGCAGCCGCCCAGGCCAAACAGCACCAGCGTCCTGGCGGCAAGGGCTGCAGACGATGGGACGCGCATGGGTAGCTCGCTTAACGGACGGGAATCGGCTGGTCGCCGGGCACGGCGACGGCGGTGACGCTGTTTTTCGGACTGCCCTCGATCAGGCGGTCGGAATACACGAGGTAGACGAGCGCATTGCGCTTGCTGTCGACCATGCGCACGACGCGCACATGCTTGAAGAAGATCGAGGCACGCTCGGTAAACACTTCTTCCTGGCGCGGCAGCTTGCCCTTGAATTGCAGCGGCCCCACCTGGCGGCAGGCCACGGACGCATCGGCCTTGTCTTCGGCCAGCCCGACGGCACCCTTCAGCCCCCCGGTCTTGGCGCGCGACAGATAGCAGCTGACGCCGGCAACGCGCGGATCGTCATACGCCTCGACGACGATCTTGTGGTCAGGGCCGATCAGCTTGAACACCGTGTCGACCGAACCGATGGTTTCGGCCTGTGCCGCAGCGCAGGCAAAGCCCAGCACCAAAGCGGCAGGCAGCAATTTACGCATGAAGAAAATCCCGGGCACGCACGCAGGCGGCCATCAGTTGATGGGAGCGAAACGCTGGACCATGACGCCTTCGACTTCGATCAGTTGAAAAAACACGTCTTTCGGCCGGGTCCAGATGGAACCGTCCTCGGCGCGATAGACGATCATCGGCGTCAGATCCGCTTCCAGCGTGGCTTCGCACACCAGTTCGTAAATGCCGCCCTTGTAGTGCCGATAACGCATCGCCATCCCCTCAAGCCGTTGAATCTTCGCTCTTGTCGTCGGCCAGCGCCTTCTGCTTCTGCTTCAGGCCCTGGATCACTTTCAGTATGCCTTCCATGCCGGCCGCGCCATCGGCGCCGCTGAAGGCGTCGAGCACTTCATTGAGCACCTTGTTGCGCACGGTCGCTTCATCGGAGGACATTTCCAGCGCGCGCTGGGCTTTCGCCGCCTTTTCGGCCGCGCTCACGCGCGGCTTGGCAGCCGTCTTGCCATGCGTCAGAGCTGCCTGCCAGATAACCCAGCGGCGCTGGGTCTCGAAAATCAGGTACTCATCCGGTTTGTCTTCTCTTCGCCGCACAATGTGGCCGTCACGCTGCGCCCACGCTTCAAATGCAGTTCGCATTTTCTTCCTTTGCAAATGCTACGCGCAAGTCTCACTATTAAAACTGCAACATTTCAAAATAGTACCATCTATTGATGTCGCAAAACAGTCTCATAGATACAGTACTGCAATTTATATAACAAGTCTGGCGGCGCCCGGAATGGAATTGACACTCCATCCCCGGCACAGTGGTCATGTAATCGGAATAGCAATTACAACTAATTACAACTGCTTCCTGTTCGGTTCTTAACTGGGCTGTAACAAAGCCGTATGACACAGTTGTTACATTGTGCCATTTTAGTAGTTTTTATCGCGTTTTAGCGAGAAACTTTACACCTTTGTCGCGCTACATGGCGAGACGCAGCCTGCCGCGCCAGCCACTTATGCCAAATCAAACATAGGGGTTGATCAATGATACACAAAAACATAATATTCATGCGCCACGATTGGTTAAATACAAATACTTTATTGGCACCCCTTTTTTCCTGCCAGTAAATAAAGCCATGCCCGGCAAGCGCGACAGGACGCCATCGACACGCATGCGGTAAGATTCGCGCCTATCGCCACCTATTCAAGCAAGGATTTTTCCCATGAAACTCGCCACCTGGAACGTCAACTCGCTCAAAGTGCGCCTGCCGCAAGTGCTGCAATGGCTGGCCGACAACCCGGTCGACATACTGTGCCTGCAAGAGACCAAGCTCACGGATGACAAGTTCCCCGTCGCAGAGATCGAGGCGGCCGGCTATCAGGTGGTCTTCAGCGGCCAGAAAACCTACAACGGCGTGGCCATCCTGTCGAAGCTGCCGATCACCGACGTGGTCAAGAACAACCCCCGCTATGAAGATGCGCAGCAGCGCATCCTGGCCGCCACCGTCAAAGGCGTGCGCGTCGTCTGCGCCTACGTGCCGAACGGCCAGAGCGTCGATTCTGACAAATACGAATACAAGCTGGGCTGGCTGTCCGCCCTGCACGACTGGCTGGCCGAAGAAGCGCTGCAGCACCCGCAGCTGGCCGTCGTCGGCGACTACAATATCGCGCCCGACGACCGCGACGTGCACGACCCCGTCGCCTGGGCCGGCCAGGTACTGGTCTCGGACAAGGAACGCGCCGCCCTGCAGCGCCTGTTCGACATCGGCCTGACGGACGCCTTCCGCCTGTTCGAGCAGGCGGACAAATCGTTCAGCTGGTGGGATTACCGCCAGCTGGGCTTCCGCTTGAACAAGGGCCTGCGCATCGACCACATCCTGCTCTCGCCCGCCCTGGCCGGCCGCTGCAAGGCTTGCGTGATCGACCGCGTGCCACGCAAGTGGGAACAGCCGTCCGACCATGCACCGGTGGTGGCTACTATCGACTAAGCAGGCAAGCGTTCCAGCAGCGATTGGGCATTCGCTGCCGGTACCGGCGCGGAAAACAGATAACCCTGCGCATAGCGGCAGCCGTTCGCCTGCAGCAGCGCGAACTGTTCTTCCGTTTCCACGCCTTCGGCCACGGCCGACAATTGCAGGCTGTCGGCCAGCGCGATGATGGCCGCCACGATGGCGCGGTCTTCCGCGCTGTGCTCGAGGTCCTTGATGAAGGCGCGGTCGATCTTGACCTTCTTCACGGGGAAGCGCTTCAGGTAAGCGAGGCTGGAATAGCCGGTGCCGAAATCGTCGATCGACAGGCGCAGGCCCATGCCATTGATCTGCCGTAGAATCTCCAGCGTATGCTCGCCGTGCTGCATCAGCGCCGTCTCGGTGATCTCGAATTCCAGCAGCGACGGATCGATGCCCGTTTCCCGCACCACGGCGCCAATCGCCGCCACCAGGCCCTTGTGCATGAACTGGCGCGGCGACAGATTCACCGCCAGCGGCACCGGCTGCAAGCCCTGGCGCTGCCAGGCCATGCTTTGCTCGCAGGCCTGGCGCATCACCCATTCGCCCACCGGCACGATCAAGCCATTTTCCTCCATGATGGGAATGAAACGGTCCGGCAGCACCAGGCCGTGGCCGGGACGGCGCCAGCGCAGCAGCACTTCCATGCCGTGCAGGCGGCGCGTGGCGATATCGATGACAGGCTGGTAAACCAGCTCGAACTGCTGCAGCGCCAGCGCCGTGCGCAAGCTGCTTTCCAGATCAAAATGCAGGGCCGCCGCCTGGTTCATCGTCTGCGTGAAGAACTGGTAGTTGTTGCGGCCATTGCCCTTGGCGTGGTACATGGCCGCATCGGCATGGCGCATCAGGGCGTCGACGTCGCCGCCATCGTCCGGATACACGCAGATGCCGATCGATGGCGTCACGTGCAGCACATGGCCGTCGAGCGGAAAGGCGGGCGTGAGCGCCTCGATGATTTTCTCGGCCACGCGCGCCGCTTCGTCGCCGCCGCGGATGCCCGGCACCAGCACGACGAATTCGTCGCCGCCCAGGCGCGCCACCGTGTCGCTCGCGCGCACGGCGCCGCACAGCCGGGCGGCCACTTCCTTGAGCAGCAAATCGCCCGTCATGTGACCGAGCGAATCGTTGATCGTCTTGAAGCGATCGAGGTCGATGAACATCACGGCCAGCTTGCGTCCCGAGCGCTGCGAGGCCAGCATGGACCGTTCCAGCCGGTCCGACAGCAGCGCGCGGTTCGGCAAGCCCGTCAGGTTGTCGTGGTAAGCCATGTGGTGCACGCGCGCCTCGGCCTGGCGCCGCTCGGCGATTTCGCCCTGCAGCAGCAGGTTGGCGCCGGCCAGTTCGGCCGTGCGTTCCTGCACGCGCAGTTCCAGTTCGTCGCGCGCGCGGCGCACCGCCTCGGCCGCCTCACGGCGCGCCGTCACGTCGTCGACCAGCCACACGGAACGCCCATGCGCATGCGCCAGATCGAACGGCCGGCCGGACAGGCGCGCCCAGAAGCGGCTGCCATCCTTGCGCACCAGCTGGTATTCCGACATGTGGACCCTGCCCGCCTCAAAATCGCGCGCCGTCTCGCCGCGCGCCACCTTCCACGCGGCCACGTCCGGATACAGGGCCCGCACGGACAGGCCGTTGATCTCGCCCGGCCCATAGCCGAACAGCTCTTCCATCTTGCTGTTGGCGCGCAAATTGTAGCCGCCCTCTATCACCGAGATGCCCAGCACGGCGCTGTCGAGGATGGCCTGGTTTTCCAGCAGCGCGTTGCGCAGGGATTCTTCGGCGCGCTTGGCTTCCGTGCGGTCCTCGATGATCCAGATGGTGCCGGCGGCCGGGTCGTCCGGGTTGACGACATAGGCGATCAGCTGCGCCCACAGCGTGCTGCCGTCGCGGCGCATCATCTCCACTTCCGTCTGGAACGGCTTGCCGACGGACAGGAAAGGAAACGCGGCCGCGCCCAATAAATCGTACGATTGCTGCGACACGTACAGCGCGCGCCCGGGCAGGCCCAGCGCCTCGTCGCCGCGGTAGCCGAACATCGCGGCAAAGCCCAGGTTATAGCGCGTGATCTGGCGGTTCTTGGTGTACAGGATGCTGACCGAAGCATTCGTCATGATGGCCGCCACTTCCATCTGCGCCTGGCGGCTGGCCGTGATGTCTTCGAGGATCCAGATGGCGCCTTGCTCGCTGTGCGTCTGGTCGACGGCCTTGGCGCGGATGCGGCACCAGAACAGGCTGCCGTCGCGGCGGCGGAACAGCGACTCGTCCTGCTCGTACGGCAAGCCCTGTCCCAGCAGCGGCGTGGCCTGCACGCCAAACTGCTCGTAGGCGGCGGGCGAGGGAAACAGTTCGGCGGCGGGCAGGCCGATCATCTCGTCCTGCGTGTAGCCGAACATTTCGGCGAAGCGGGGATTGCAGCGCAGGATCAGGCGCGAACGCGAAAACAGGATGCCGACGGAGGCGTTGTCGAGGATGGCCTGCTGCTCGAGCATCAACTGGCGCGTCGCCTCCTCGGCCGCCTTCTGCGCGCTGCGGTCATCGAACAGCCAGATCGTGTCGCGCAGCGCGCGGTCGGGCTGGTTTTCCGGGTTCAGCACATAGCCGTAGGCCAGCGCCCAGAAGGTCGAACCGTCGCGGCGGCGCATTTCCATCTCGCCCTGGAACGGCAGGCCGCGCCGCAGCAGGGGCGCGGCCTGCCGCACGACGTTCTCGTAGGCCGCGCGCGACGGATACAGGTCGGCGACGGCCAGGCCCACGCCGCTGTCGCCATCGAAGCCGAAGCATTCGGCGAAGCGCCGGTTGTAGCGCAGCACGCCCTTGTCGCGCTGGAAGCCGATGGCCAGCGGCGCGTTGTCCATCACGGCCTGCATTTCCAGCATGGCGCGGCGCAGCTGGTCTTCATCGCGCCGGTGGTCGCTGATATCTTCGATGATCCAGACCGTGCCGTCATGCGTATTGAGGGGATCGACGGCGCGCCCGTGCAAACGGCTCCAGAACAAGCTGCCATCCTGGCGCCGCAATTCCAGCTCCGTGCGGTATGGCTTGCCCTTCGAGAGCAGCGGCGCCGCTTCCAGTCCCAGGGCACGGCAATGCTCGGCGGAGCGGTACAGCACCGCGCCCGGCATGCCCGTCAGCTGATGGCGCGCATAGCCGAGCATCTCGGCGGCGCGGATATTGCACTCCTCGATGAAGCCGCCCTTGGAAAAGATGATGCCGACGGCCGCGCTTTCCAGGATGGCCTGCTGTTCCAGCATGGTCTTGCGCAAGGCTTGCTGGTCGCGCTGCTGCACGCGGATGTCGGCAAACACGAGGGTCGCGCCCGGCAAGCCGTCGTCCACCAGCAGCGGCCTCGACCAGACCTGCACGGCGATGGCGCCCGATACCCCTTGCAGGCTGCTGTCCCACTGCCGCTCGCGCCCGGCCGCACCGAGCGCGCCGCGCAGCATGCTGGTGCTCGATGCGCGGTAGGCGTCCGTAAAACAGTCGGCCAGCAGCCGGCCCGCTATATCCCTGCCCAGCAAGGCGGTCAAGGCGCCATTCGCCGCCACCACCATGCCGCAGGCATCGCAGGCGCAAGCCGGCAAGGCGATCAACTGCAAGGCATCGGCGATGAAATCGGGACTGGTCGGTACGCGGTTCATGGACACCATGGGACGGTTAAGGACGAGATAAACATGTGCCTGGGCAAAAAATCTCTCAAGCATCATGGTGCTGTCAGATCATAAACCAGTTTCCCGGGGTTTTTTCATATTCCTCATTGGCAATATCTGAAACGCCACAGACCACTTGCAACACGTTCGTTGCAACCCCGTTGCATGGCAAAAAAATGAAACAAATCGTTTAGAATAAAGCATGCGCCGCCCTCCCCAACCTCCGCTCGATCACCGCGACAAACCCGTCATCTGGACCGTCTCCGTCTCGCGGCTGTTCGACCTGTTCCGCGACATCACGCTCGAGTATGACGACCTGGCGACGATAGAACCGATCAACCTGGGCTTCGACGACGCCGTTCGCCATATCCGCGAACGCATGGCCACCGAGCGCTGCGATGCCGTCATCGCGGCCGGCTCGAACGGCGCCTACCTGAAAGGCCGGCTGTCGGTGCCCGTCATCATCGCCAAGGCCAGCGGCTACGACGTGATGCAGGCGCTGGCGCGCGCGCGGCGCATCTCGCCGCACATCGGCGTCGTCACCTACCAGGACCCGATGCCGGAACTGGCCGAATTTGCCGCCACCTTCGGCTTCCAGATCGCGCAGCGCACCTATGCCACCGAGGAAGACGCGCGCGCGCAGATCAATGAACTGAAGGCGGCAGGCGTGAAAGCCGTCGTCGGCGCGGGCCTCGTCACCGATCTGGCCGAGGAAGCCGGGCTGGACGCCGTCTTCGTGTATTCGGCCACGGCCATCCGGCGCGCCTTCGACGACGCGCTGGAACTGGCGCGCCTGACCCAGATCGAGTCGAGCAGGGGGCGCCGCGCGGTGGTAGCCGATACCTTGCGCGCGCGCCACGGCCTGCACGATTTGCGCGGCGAATCGGAAGCGATGGAAGCGCTGCGCCAGTCGGTGGTGCTGTTTGCGCGTTCGCCGGCGACGGTGCTGATCCAGGGCGAGACGGGCAGCGGCAAGGAACTGGTGGCGCAGGCGATCCACCGCGAAAGCCCGCGCAGCCTGGGCGCCAACAGGCCCTTCATCGCCATCAATTGCGGCGCCATCGCCGAGTCATTGCTGGAATCGGAGCTGTTCGGCCACGAGGACGGGGCCTTCACGGGCGCGCGCCGGGGCGGCCATGCGGGACTGTTCGAAGCGGCCAACCACGGCACCCTGTTCCTCGACGAAATCGGCGAAATGCCTCTGCCCCTGCAAACGCGCCTGCTGCGCGTGCTGGAAGAGCGCGAAGTGGTGCGCGTGGGCGGCACGCGGCCCATCGCCATCAACGTGCGCATCATCAGCGCCACGCACTGCGACCTGGAGCAGCGCATCCGCGAAGGACGCTTCCGTGCCGACCTGTTCTACCGCCTGGCCGTGCTGCGCCTGCATTTGCCCGCCCTGCGCGAACGCGCCAGCGACATTCCCGGCCTGGCCGAATGGTCGCTGAAAAATGCGCTGGCCGCGCTGGGCGCCCGTCCGCACCCCAACCTGCACGCGGAAATCCAGGCTTGCGCGCCGCTGCTGCGCCGCTACGGCTGGCCCGGCAACGTGCGCGAACTGCGCAACCTGGCCGAGCGCCTGGCCCTGTTCCTGGCCGCCGAACCGCTGCAGGCGCTGACGCCCGCCTTCGTGCTGGGCGTGGCGCCGGAACTGGCCAGCGCTGCCGGCACGTCGGCGCTGCCGCCGGCGCCTGCCGCCACCGTGCCGCCTCGCCTGGAAGTCGAAAGCGCCAGCGCCGTGCTGGCACGCTTCGGCGGGCGCCGCGACGCCGCCGCCCATTACCTCGGCATCAGCCGCACCACCCTGTGGCGCCGCCTGCGCACCGGCTGATTTTTCAACCATACCAAAAACGCCATGGACGACTGGCCCCACTTGCACGATTTATGGCAGCGCTGCACGGGACATGGTGGCGCGAGCGGCAACCAGGGACTGGCGCGCGACCACCGGGACATCAAGGCGCTGTACGCGCGCGGCATTTCCATGGAAGACGCCATGCAGTTCCTGTTCCAGCACCGCCCTACCCTGGAAGCCTTCCAGGCGTGGCTGGCTGGCCGCACGCGCATCCGTCCGGCGCACGCCGCCAGCCCCCACCAGGACGTGCTGTCCGCCGCCGAGCTGCGCCATTTCGAGGAGCACGGCTATCTGGTGCTGCGCGGCGCCGTGCCGCGCGCGCAGTGTGCAGCTGCCCGGGCGGCCATCTGGAACTACCTGGGCGCCAGCCCCGATGATCCGGCATCGTGGTACCGGCCGCACCCGGGCAAGCGGGGCCTGATGCTGCAATTTTCCGACCATCGGGCCCTCGAGGAAAACCGCCACAGCGCACACATCCGCCATGCCTGCCAGCAGCTATATGACACCAGCGCCGGTACCAGCACCGGCATCTACGCCAGCATCGACAAGGTGAGTTTCAATCCGCCGGAAACGCCGCAGCACAGCTTTCCTGGCAGTGCCCTGCACTGGGACGTCAGCCTGCAACAGCCGGTTCCCTTCAAGCTGCAAGGCATGCTGTACCTGAGCGACTGTCCCGCGCAGCATGGCGCCTTTCACTGCGTGCCCGGCTTCCAGCACCACATGGCCGACTGGCTGCGGCAAGTGCCGTCGGGCCGCCAGCCGCGCGAATGGGCCGTCGACAACTTGCGGCCCGTGCCCGTCGAAGGCATGGCCGGCGATTTCATCATCTGGCACCAGGCCCTGCCCCATTGCGCCACGCCCAACCGCGGCCCGGCGCCGCGCATGGTGCAATACCTGACCTACCTTCCCGACCATTGTCAGGACCAGCATGTGTGGATATGAACCACTCATCCCGCCCTGCCGCCGTTCATCCTGCGGCGCTGGCAGCCGAACCCAGGCGCCGCTAGCATGGTCGTCAAGGAGGAGTACCCCATGAAACGATCACTGCAAACATGTATCCTGCTCGCCGGCGTGCTGCTGGCGGGCGCCAGCCAGGCCGCCGCGCCTGCGGCCTTCACGGTCGACGTCACGGGCCAGGGCCGCCCAGTGATCCTGATTCCCGGCCTGGCGTCGTCGGGCGAAGTCTGGCAAGGCACGGTGGCGCGCCTGTGCGGCCCGCAAGCCGCACGCCAATGCCACGTGCTGACCCTGGCCGGCTTTGCCGGCGTGCCGTCCATCGAGGGCGACCTGCTGGCGCAGGCGGAACAACAGCTGGCCGATTACATCGTGGCGAAAAAACTGGGCCAGCCGGCCATCATCGGGCATAGCCTGGGCGGCTTCCTGGCCCTGAAAATGGCCATCGACCATCCGCGGCAGACGGGCAAGCTGCTGATCGTCGACTCGCTGCCGGCGCTGGGCGCGACACAGCTGCCCTCCATCACGCCGCCGCAGCTGCAAGCCATGTCAAGCCAGATGCAAGCGGCCATGCGCGCGCAGGATGGCGCCACCTACGCCGCCAGCCAGCGCCGCACGGTAAGCAGCATGGCCAGCGCGCCGGCCGACGTGGAGCGCATCATCGGCTGGGGCCAGCACTCGGACCGCGAAACGGTCATCAACGCCATGGGCACCCTGATGGCCAGCGACCTGCGCCAGGACGTGGCGAAAATAAAATCGCCGACCCTGGTGCTGGGCACCTGGATCGCCTACAAGGATTACGCGCCGCGCACCGCTATCGAAGCGACCTTCCAGCAGCAGTATGCACAGCTGCCCGGCGTGCAGATCGCGCTGGCCGACACGGCGCGCCACTTCATCATGTACGACCAGCCGGACTGGATGGTTGCGCGCATCGAACAGTTCCTGGACTAAGCGGTGAACGCACCCTTGCACCGGCCGCCGCTGCTGGCCAGGATCAACTGGTACTGGACCTTCCAGCTGGCCGGCTGGGGCGCGCTCGCCCTGTTCAACAGCGTGTATGGCGGCTCCTCGCAGCTGCGCATCGTCGTGGCGATTGCCTGCTGGGGCTCGCTGGGAGGGCTGCTGCTGTCGCACCTGTGGCATGGCGTCCTGCAGCGGCGCGGCTGGGCGGCGAACGGTCTGCGCTGGACACGCATCGTGCCGTCGCTGATCGTGCTGGCCGCCATCCAGACGGCCAGCGTGACGGCCGCCTTCCACGTCATGTATCCGCCCGATGTCCTGCGCGGCCTGGCCTGGCTGCCCGGTGCCCTGCTGTTCTGGTTCGGGGTATTTTTGACCTGGACGGTGTTTTACTTCACGGCGCTGTCGCTGCGCCGCGCCGCCCACCTGGAAGCGGAAACCCTGCGCCTGCAGCTGCATGGGCGGGAAGCGGAACTGCGCGCCCTGCAGGCGCAAGTCAATCCGCATTTCTTCTTCAACAGCCTCAATAGCGTGCGCGCGCTGATTTTCGAAGACCGCGACGCGGCCGCGCACATGATCGACCAGTTGGCGGGCCTGATGCGCCACGCCCTGCAGTCCGGCCAGCATGCCACCGTGCCGCTGGCGGCCGAACTGGACGCCGTGCGCGCCTACCTTGCCATCGAGCAGATACGCTTCGAAGAGCGCCTGCGCGTCAGCTTCGCGATCGAGATCAGCGCGCCCGCCCTGGAACACGTGCGCGTGCCGCCCATGGCCGTGCAAACGCTGGTGGAAAACGCCGTCAAATACGGCGTCGAAGCGAGCGCCGACGGCGGCGACATCCGCATCGCGGCGCAGCGCGGCGCCGGCGTGGACATGCTGCAGATCGAGGTGGCCAACACGGGCGAACTGCGCGGCGCGTCCGGCTCCACCGGCATCGGCTTGCGCAATGCGCGCCAGCGCTTGCAGCTGGCCTGCGGCGAGCGCGCCAGTCTGGCCTTGCGCCAGCAGGCGGGCTGGGTGTACGCCACCATCGACCTGCCGGAGCCGCCATGAACGGATCGCCGCTCAAGGTAATGCTGGTCGATGACGAGCGCCTGGCGCGCGCCGAGCTGCGCCGGCTGCTGGTGCCGCATGTGCAGCACGGCGCGGTGGAGATCGTCGGCGAGGCGGCCAGCGCGGCCGATGCCGTCGCGCAGATCGGCAAGCTGCGCCCCGACCTGCTGCTGCTCGACGTGCAGATGCCGGGCGGCTCCGGTTTCGACCTGCTGGCCGCGCTCGATGAGGCGCCCGACGTCATTTTTTGCACGGCCTTCGACCAGTACGCGCTGCAGGCGTTCGAGGTGAGCGCCCTCGATTACCTGCAAAAACCCGTGCAGGCGGCGCGCCTGGCCACGGCGCTGGCGCGCGCCGGCGCGCGGGCGCAAGCCGTGTCGCCGTCCGTGCCGCGCAAGGTCTTCATCAAGGATGGGGAACGCTGCTGGTTCGTCGCGTTTGACGATATCCGCCTGCTGGAATCGGAAGGCAACTACACGCGCGTGCATTTCGGCGCACAGCGGCCGCTGATGCTGCGCACTCTGAACCAGCTGGAAGAAAAGCTCGATCCCGCCCTGTTTCTGCGCGCCAACCGGCGCCAGATCGTCAACCTGGCGCAGGTGGCGCGGCTGGCGCCGAACGCCGCCGATGGCCTCGACCTGCACCTGCAGGACGGCAGCGTGGTCGAGGTGTCGCGCCGCCGCGCGCAGCAGTTCAAGGCCGCCTGCGGCCTGTAGCCGCCTTACTTCAGCGCGGGGATAGGCTGCGCCTGGAAGGCGGGTCGCGGCTGCTCCTTGAGCTTTTTCGCCAGCATGTCGAGCGCCACTTCCAGCTGGCGGTCGGCGCCATTGAAGGTGGCGTGCGGCGGGTTTTCCACCTCCACGTCCGGCACCACGCCCACGCCTTCGATCAGCCACTGGCCATCGATGCCGAACTGGCCATTTTCCGCCACGCGCGCCATGCCGTTGTCGGCCAGGCGCGTATTGTCGCTGAGCCAGACGCCCGCGCCGGCCGTGCGCTTGCCCACCAGCGGCGCCAGTTTCAATGCCTTGATGCCCGCCGCGAAGGTCTCGCCATCGGAATACGTGAGTTCATCGACCAGCACCACCAGATGGCCGCGGAAAGTGTTCTGCATGTTCGACGATGGCTGCACGCCAGGCGGCGCCCAGTAAGCCCAGGCCTTGCGCAGCAGTTTTTCAATGATCCAGCTGTCGATATTGCCGCCGTTATTGCGCCGCACGTCGATGATCAAGCCTTCGCGGTTGATGTTGGCGTAAAAATCGCGCGCGAACGAGGCGATGTCATTGGCGCCCATGGCGCGCAAGTGCAGGTAGCCGATGCGTCCCTGCGAGGCGGCAGCCACCTGCTCGGCGCGGCTCAATTCCCAGTCGCCATAGCGCAGCGCCGTCTGTTTCGCCATGTTGACGGGCGTGACGATGACGGCGCGCGGCGCACCCTTGCTCCGTTTGACCTGCAGCAGCACCTGCTTGTCGGCCTGGTTCAACAGCAGATCGCTGATGTCGCGCGCGGCCAGCACGTCCTTGCCGTTGACGGCCGTAATCACGTCACCCGCCTTCACATCCACGTCGGGGCGCGACAGCGGTGCACGCGCCGACGGCAATTCCGCTTCGCTGCGGTAGACATGCTCGACCCGGTAGCCCTCGCTGGTGCGCGCCAGCACGGCGCCCAGGCCCGCCGGCGTGCCTTCCTGCTCCGTGCGGCGCAGTTCGCCGGGACGGATCTGCGAATGCAGGGCGCCCACTTCGGCCACCATCATGCCCAGTACATCATTGAGCTCGGCGCGGTCCGTGACCCGCTCGACCAGCGGCGCATATTTGTCGCGCGCCGCCTTCCAGTTCACGCCCCGCATCTTCGCGTCATACAGGAAGTCGCGGTGCAAGCGCCAGGCATCGTTGAACATCTGCTTCCATTCCAGGCGCGGATTCGACACGAACGTCCAGTCGTCAACCTTGACCTTGGCTTTCGACAGGTCGGCCGGCAGCTTGGCGCCCGCCTCGATCACCAGCATCTCGCCCGGGCCGGTGGCTGCCGCGCTGGTTGCTGTCCTGTAGTACAAATGCTTTTTATCCTGCGCCAGGTCGAATTCGCGCACATTGGCCACCAGCAGTTCCGGCTTGGAGCCGGTATTGCCAATCGCTAAGGTCTTCAGGCTGGACTTGTTCTCGCCGCTGTCGCGCTCGAGGAAATACAGGCGTTTGTCGTCGGCGGCCAGCGCGCTGTAGTTGCCCGCCGCCAGCGGCACTTCATACAAACGCTCGGCCAGGCCCTGGCTGACGATGGCCGGCAAGGCGGCAGGCGCCTTTTTCACGGCCGACTTGCCGCCGGCCTTTTCCAATGCCTTTTCCGCTGCCTGTTCGGCCGCCTTTTCATCGTCTGTCTCGGCCGGCTTGACACCAGGACGGCTCAGCTCATCGTCGGCCTGGAATGGGAAACGGTTACCCGGCTGCAGCGCCAGCGCATACACGCCGACGCGCTTGTCGAACACGGGACCCATGTTGCGGTCGCCCCACGGCGAGCCATTGGCCAGCTGGAAATTGCGCGCCGACAGGAAGTACAACCACTTTCCGTCGGGCGAAAACACGGGTGAACCGGAGGTATAGCGGTCGCTGGTGACGAACTGCAGCTGTTTCGATGCGAGGTTATACAGGCCGATCTGCTCGCGCTGCTCGTTGCTGGCCACGCGCACGATGGCCAGGTTGCGGCTGTCGGGCGACCATTGCACTTCGTCGTGCTTGTCCACGCCCGCCTTGCCCGCGTCGTCGATCAGTTGATTGCCCCTGGTCGCCAGGTCCAGCAGCCAGAAGCGGCCCTTTTTATCCGTGTGGGCCAGCCAGCGCCCGTCCGGCGACGGATACAGTTTCCAGCGGTGGTTGTCGCCCTGCGTCGTCAGCTGCTCGCCCTTGCCCGAGCCATCGGCGGCGTACTTCCAGATTTCATTCTCTCCGCTCGTGTCGACGATGGCGAAGACGGATTTCTCGTCGCTGGAAAAGACGGCGTCGCGCGCCCTTGCCCCGTCGGGAATGGCGATGTCGACCCGGCGCAGGCTGCCCGTACCGGCGATGCTGACCTTGCCGCGCGCCGTGAGGATGATGCGCTCATCCTTGCCCGAGAGCTGCACATTGGAGAGGGTGTCCAGTGGTGAACGGATCTGGCGCGCGCGCTGCTGGTCGAAGTCGGACACGAGGCTGATCGGCAATGGCGACGAGTCCGTCCCTGCCGCCAGATCCAGCACGTGCAAATCGGCGCCCAATTGATACACGATCTTGCCATCGCCCAGCTGCGCATTGCGCACATCCCACTGCGTATGGGTCGTCAAGGCGCGGCGGTCGGAGCCATCGGGCAGCATGCTCCACAGATTGTCGCTGCCGCCCTCATCGCTGATGTAATAGACGCGGCCCTGCCACCACATGGGGCGCTTGTTGTTGCCGGCCGACACGGCAGGCTCCGTATGCATGCGCACGGCCTCGCCCTTGCCATCGAGCTCATAGCGCCACAGGGTGGCATGCGCGCCGCCGCGGTAGTTGCGCACATTGTCGTTGGTCATGGCCAGGCCGAAACGCGTGAAGAACAGCGTCTTGCCCGCGTCATCGAGCACGGCGTCGTTGGCGTCGGCCACGGGAAATACGCGCCGCGTCTGTTTCACGGGATCGATGGCGGCGACGATGCGGCGCGAGGCGGGACCATCCGTATTTTGCGTGCTGACCAGCACCTCGCCCTGCGCCGTCCAGCCCAGCACCAGCACGCCGCCATTGTCATACGAAATGCGGCGCGGCAAGCCGCCCGCCAGCGGCATCACGTACGCTTCCTGCGCCCCTTCGTAGGCGGCGGAAAACGCCAGCCACTGGCCGTCGCGCGAAATCGCCGCGTTCGTTTCATAGCCGGGATGCGTGGTCAGGCGCTGCGCCGCGCCGCCGCGCAGATTGCTTTTCCACAAATCGCCTTCGGCCGTGAAGACGACGGTGTCGCCGCGCACGGCAGGAAAACGGA
The DNA here is from genome assembly GCF_051380835.1 of Janthinobacterium aestuarii. Lineage (NCBI taxonomy): Bacteria > Pseudomonadati > Pseudomonadota > Betaproteobacteria > Burkholderiales > Oxalobacteraceae > Janthinobacterium > Janthinobacterium aestuarii. Next base: position 315,089 of record NZ_JBNYXU010000007.1, on the reverse strand, counting down.
AATAGCTGCCGGCAGGAGCGGCGGCGGCCGCGTCAGCCAGCAGGCCGGCGGACAACAGGAGCAAGGCAAGATTGCGGGAAATTTTCATGTGAGCATCCAGATAGCGGTCAGGGCGATGAGACGGCATGGACATCATGTCGATACCGGACAGCAATTCTGGCATAACTGAGGCCAAAGAAAACCTTCTTTATTGCCCACAAAGACGTAAAAAAACCCGCGCCACTTGCGTGGGCGGGTTTTTCGACAAGAGCAGAAACGCTTTGAACGCCGAACAAAACCGTGGCGAGCGGCAGCGAATTGCGGCCGAGAAGCGGAACTGTGCAAGAGCACAGTGAGCATCGGAGGCCGCAAATCGCGACGCGCAGTAGGTTTGGTTCGGTGTCCTTATTCCACTTCCACCGTTTCTGGTGCAGCCGTCGGTGCCGCGTCCGGCGGTTCCGGGAATTCCAGCAAGACCTGGTCCTTGTCGTCGAGGTCGACGGTGACGCGTCCACCGGTGACCAGGCGGCCGAACAGCAGCTCGTCGGCCAGGGCCTTGCGGATCATGTCCTGGATCAAGCGCGCCATCGGCCGCGCGCCCATCAGCGGATCGAAGCCTTTCTTGCCGAGGAAAGCACGCAGCTTCTCGGTAAACACGGCTTCGACCTTTTTCTCGTGCAACTGCTCTTCCAGCTGCATGAGGAACTTGTCGACCACGCGCAGGATGATTTCCTGGTCCAGCGCGCGGAAACTGATGGTCGCGTCGATACGGTTGCGGAACTCCGGCGTGAACATACGCTTGATGTCGGCCATCTCGTCGCCCGCCTGCTTCGAGTTGGTGAAGCCGATCGACGTCTTTTGCAAGCTTTCCGCGCCCGCGTTGGTCGTCATGATGATGATCACGTTGCGGAAGTCGGCTTTGCGGCCATTGTTGTCCGTCAGGGTGCCGTGATCCATGACTTGCAGCAGGATATTGAAAATGTCCGGATGGGCTTTTTCAATTTCATCGAGCAACAAGACCGCATGCGGCTTCTTGGTGATCGCTTCCGTCAACAAGCCGCCCTGGTCGAAACCGACGTAACCCGGTGGCGCGCCGATCAGTCGGCTGACGGCGTGGCGTTCCATGTATTCCGACATGTCGAAACGGATCAGCTCGATACCGAGGATGAAGGCCAGTTGCTTGGCCACCTCGGTCTTGCCGACGCCGGTCGGGCCGGAGAACAGGAAGGAGCCGATCGGCTTGTCCGTCTTGCCCAGGCCGGCACGGGCCATCTTGATGGCCGAAGCCAGCGCGTCGATGGCGGGATCTTGCCCGAACACGACATTGCGCAAGTCGCGGTCGATCGTCTGCAGCTTGCTGCGGTCGTCCTGGTTGACCGTTTGCGGCGGAATGCGCGCGATCTTGGCGATGATGTCCTCGATCTCGGCCTTGCCGATGGTTTTCTTTTGCTTCGACTTCGGCAAGATGCGCTGCGCCGCGCCCGCTTCATCGATGACGTCGATCGCCTTGTCGGGCAGATGGCGGTCGTTGATGAAGCGCGCCGCCAGTTCGGCCGCCGTCGACAGGGCCGAGGCCGAGTATTTCACGCCATGATGCTCTTCGAAGCGCGATTTGAGGCCGCGCAAGATTTGCACGGTTTGCTCGACGGTCGGCTCGTTGACGTCCACTTTCTGGAAACGGCGGGAGAGTGCATGGTCTTTCTCGAACACGCCGCGGAATTCCGTGTACGTGGTCGCGCCGATGCACTTCAGCTGGCCGTTGGCCAGTGCCGGTTTCAGCAGGTTCGACGCGTCCAGCGTGCCACCCGACGCCGAGCCCGCACCGATGATGGTGTGGATCTCGTCGATGAACAGGATGCCGTTCGGATTGTCCTTCAACTGCTTCAGCACGGCTTTCAGACGCTGTTCGAAGTCACCGCGGTATTTGGTACCGGCCAGCAAAGCGCCCATGTCCAGCGAATACACGACGGCATTCTGCAGGATTTCCGGCACGTCGCTTTGCGTGATGCGGTAAGCCAAGCCTTCGGCGATGGCCGTCTTGCCCACGCCCGCCTCGCCGACGAGCAGCGGATTATTCTTGCGGCGGCGGCACAGGATCTGGATCACGCGGTCGACTTCTTCCTCGCGGCCGATCAGCGGATCGATCTTGCCTTCGGCAGCGGCCTTGTTCAGGTTTTGCGTGAACTGGTCGAGCGGGCTTTCCTTCGGCTGGCCATCGACGGGCGCTTCTTCCACGCCTTCGGAGGCTTTCGCGCTTTCCGTCGACTGGTCCTTGCGCACGCCGTGCGAGATGAAATTGACCACGTCCAGGCGCGTCACGCCCTGCTGGTGCAGGTAGTAAACAGCATGCGAATCCTTTTCGCCGAAGATGGCCACGAGCACATTGGCGCCCGTGACTTCCTTCTTGCCGTTCGAGGCGGACTGGACGTGCATGATGGCGCGCTGAATCACGCGCTGGAAACCAAGCGTCGGCTGGGTGTCGACTTCGCCCGTGCCAGGCACGGTCGGCGTGTTATCGCCGATGAAATTGGTGAGGGTCTTGCGCAGGTCTTCTATATTGACCGCGCAGGCACGCAACACCTCGGCAGCGGAGGGATTGTCCAGCAGTGCCAGCAGTAAATGCTCAACCGTGATGAATTCGTGCCGTGCCTGCCGAGCTTCGACAAACGCCATGTGCAAACTTACTTCTAATTCCTGCGCAATCATACTTCCTCCATCACGCACTGCAGGGGATGCCCCGCCTTGCGCGCATGCGTTAAAACGAACTCCACTTTGGTACACGCTATATCTTTAGAGAACACGCCGCACACTCCTTTGCCGTAGCGGTGAACACTGAGCATGATTTGCGTCGCCGTTTCACGGTCCTTGTTGAAATACTCCTGAATGATGGCCACCACGAATTCCATCGGGGTGTAGTCGTCATTGAGCAAGGCCACCTGGTAGAGCGGTGGCGGCTTCAGCACTTGCCGCTCCAGCAGGGTTTCTGTGTCGTGCTTGGTTGCCATACGCTTATTCTAATGCTTTCACAGTGGTTGTCATGCGCAATATCTACGCCTTTCCAATTGTTTTCAATCTTACGCGTTTTCTTAATAGTGCGCAGATGGCGACCTTGCCGCCAAAATCAAGAGTTGCTTTTTTGGTTGTCGTGAAGAATTTGGCAATATCGATGGAAAAGCGCTTGACTTCAGTATTTATTCCGCCAACAATGCTGTATCGACTGTTGCAGTAATGTACAGCTTGATAAGAAGTGAGACGTCGAGGAGGGGGCAAGAAGCTTCTTGCTTTTATGGCTCGTGTGATTTGTTTTAATTTTGAAAGTTCTTTTTATGGCAACAGGTACAGTTAAGTGGTTCAATGATTCCAAAGGTTTTGGCTTCATCACTCCAGATGATGGCGGCGAAGATTTGTTTGCTCATTTCTCCGCAATCAACATGAACGGTTTCAAGACCCTCAAAGAAGGTCAAAAAGTTCAATTCGAAGTCACGCAAGGCCCTAAAGGCAAGCAAGCTTCCAACATCCAAGCAGCCTAAGCATCGCCGGCCCTCAGATGTGAAAAACCCCGTTTCCTTGAAGCGGGGTTTTTTTTCGCCTGCAGGGTGCGCGGCACCCTGCCCTCCAGTTACATGTGCTCGATCATCACGTCGCCGAATCCGGAGCACGACACTTGCGTCGCGCCTTCCATCAGGCGGGCGAAATCGTAGGTGACGCGCTTCGAGGCGATCGACTTTTGCATCGAGGAAATGATCAGGTCGGCCGCTTCCAGCCAGCCCATATGGCGCAGCATCATTTCCGCCGACAAAATCAGCGAACCGGGATTCACGTAATCCTTGCCCGCGTACTTCGGCGCCGTGCCGTGCGTCGCTTCGAACATGGCGACGGAGTCGGACAGGTTGGCGCCCGGCGCGATGCCGATGCCGCCCACTTGTGCCGCCAGCGCGTCGGAAATGTAATCGCCGTTCAGATTCAGGGTGGCGATGACGCTGTATTCGGCCGGACGCAGCAAAATCTGTTGCAGGAACGCGTCAGCGATGGAATCCTTGACGATGATGTCCCGGCCCGTCTTCGGATTCTTGAACTTGCACCATGGACCGCCATCGATCAGCTCGGCGCCGAATTCCTTTTGCGCCAGCGCATACGCCCAGTCGCGGAAGCCGCCTTCCGTGTACTTCATGATGTTACCTTTGTGCACGATCGTCACGGATGGCTTGTCATTGTCGATCGCGTACTGGATGGCCTTGCGCACGAGGCGCTCCGTGCCTTCGATGGAGACGGGCTTGATGCCCAGGCCCGACGTGGCCGGGAAGCGGATCTTCGTCACGCCCATTTCATTGACGAGGAAATCCATCAATTTCTTGGCTTCGGGCGAGCCTTGCTGGTATTCGATGCCGGCATAGATATCTTCCGAGTTTTCGCGGAAAATCACCATGTCCGTCTTTTCCGGCTCTTTCACGGGCGATGGCACGCCCGTGAAGTAGCGCACGGGGCGCAGGCAGACGTACAGATCGAGCTGCTGGCGCAAGGCCACGTTCAGCGAGCGGATGCCGCCGCCGACGGGCGTCGTCAACGGGCCCTTGATGGAAACCACGTAATCTTTGAGTACTTCCAGTGTTTCTTCCGGCAGCCACACATCGGGGCCGTACACATTCGTCGATTTTTCGCCTGCGTAGATTTCCATCCAGCTGATCTTGCGTGCGCCGCCGTAGGCCTTGGCCACGGCAGCGTCGATCACCTTGATCATGACCGGGCTGATATCGATGCCCGTGCCATCGCCTTCAATGAAGGGAACGATGGGATTATCTGGTACATTCAGCGAAAAATCGGCGTTGACGGTGATTTTTTGGCCGTCAGCAGGTACAGTGATATGTTGATACATCGTGATCTCCGAAGTGGGACACACCGCTGGCGGGCAACACAGGCCGGCGACGCGCTCTGCGGGTGCAGAGTTTACAAAAACAAGTCCGAACAGGGCGGCAACAACGCACTTTAGCAGGGAAAGAACACCCGGGCCATCCGCATCGCCAAAGAAGCGCATCGTCATAGTCTTCTATAAGACATAAGACTAACATTTCACATTATGCACCAGTATCTTACAGGGCGCCACGCTTTTGCGGCGCCGACCAGCAGCCACCATCGTTTACATCAATTCCCCTACCAGCATGCCACTCATCCTCTTCAATAAACCTTTCCAGGTCCTGTGCCAGTTTTCGCCGCAGGAGGGCCGCGCCACCCTGGCCGACCATCTCACCATCCCCGGCATCTACCCGGCCGGCCGGCTCGACGCCGACAGCGAAGGCTTGCTGCTGCTGACGGACGACGGCCGCCTGCAGCACGAAATCAGCCACCCGGACCGCAAGGAAGCGAAAACCTACCTGGTGCAAGTCGACGGCGTGCCCGATGCGGCCAGCCTGGCGCGCCTGCAGGCGCCGCTGGACCTGGGCGACTTCATCACCAAGCAGTGCAAGGCCGTGCGCATCGCCGAGCCGGACTGGCTGTGGCCGCGCAATCCACCGATCCGCGCACGTGCCGACAAGCCGACCTCGTGGCTGGCGATCACCTTGAAAGAAGGAAAAAACCGCCAAGTGCGGCGCATGACGGCGGCCGTCGGCCTGCCCACCCTGCGCCTGGTACGCAGCGCCATCGGCCCGTTCTCGCTGGCCAGCCATCCATTGATGCCCGGCGAATGGTGCGAAGTGCCGGCCGAGAACATTGGCAAGGCCTAAGCAGCACAAGAAAGAACGGCGGCGGTACCAAATTTTCCAATAAGCACTATTTATTTTTAGATAATGCATTAAAATCATCCGACCTTAACATGACGGAAAAGGAAAGATGATGAAAAAAGTAATACTAACCCTGGCCGCTTCCCTGCTTGCCAGCGCCGCACTGGCCCAGTCGGGCGCCCAGGTGCATGCCTCCGCCGCGACCGATGCCGTCAAGCCGCCACCCGCATCGGCAGCCAGCCACGCCTCGGCCGCCACCGACGCCAGCAAGCCCGTGCCGCCGGCGTCCGCCTCCGTCAACGCATCGGCCGCAACCGATGCGCCGCGCCTGATTCCCCAGGCGCGCAAGACGAAGCAGCCGGCCGCTGAAGCAGGCAAGCCCGTGAAATAAGCGCGGTTCCCGGGGTTACGACGGCGAGAATGTTGCTGTAACCCCACGCTTTCGATGCGGCCGGGCAGCATGCTTGACCAGGCGGCCGCCAGCATGGCTTAATCGCCGCTTCGATCGCCACCGCCCCGCCCCATGAAAAATTGCCTGCGCCGTCTCAGTCTGTCCATCACCCTGTTGTCCTGCGCCAGCATGGCCCAGGCGCAAACAAAGAGCTTGCAACTGTCGGCCGGCATGCATTTGATCCAGGCGGAAGTGGCCGCCACGGAAGCGCAGCGCGAACAGGGCTTGATGTACCGTGAAAAGATGGCGGCCAATGCGGGCATGCTGTTTGTCTTTGGCAACCCATCGACGCAATGCATGTGGATGAAAAACACGCCGCTGCCCCTGTCGGTGGCCTTTATCGATGCCAGCGGCAAGATCGTCAACATCGAAGACATGCAGCCGCACACGCTCGACAGCCATTGCTCCACGAAGACCGTGCCCGTGCGCTATGCGCTGGAAATGCATCTGGGCTGGTTCAAGCAAAGGAACATCAAGCCAGGCATGAGCATCGGCAACTTGCCGGCGGCGCGCTAGGCCGTCGCGGCGGGCCGCTGGCGAACGCGGCCATAAAAACCTGTACAAAAAACGGCAAAAAAACGCGAAAAAACCCGCCAGAACGAATCTGCGGGTTTTTGCTTTTCAACCAGTGCCAGCGTACCGGCACAGGCAAGGCCACCGTGGTGGCTTGCCTGCTGGCGAATATTAAGCGGACAGTGCTTTCAAAGCAGCTGCCAGACGGCTCTTATGGCGAGCTGCCTTGTTTTTGTGGATGATCTTCTTGTCAGCGATACGGTCGATGGTCGACACGGATGCTTGGAAGATTGCAGCAGCAGCTGCCTTGTCGCCGCCCTGGATCGCTTTGCGAGCAGCTTTGATAGCCGTGCGCAAGGTCGAACGTTGGGACGAATTGTGTGCGTTTTGCTTAACTGCTTGACGAGCGCGTTTGCGCGCTTGTGCGGTATTTGCCATGGAATTTCCTAAAACAGGGTCAAAGTGCGTTTGCAAACATTAGTGTTTGCCAACCGGTGCGTTCTGTGCGTCTGCCGAACCATGTGTGCCAAACCAGTGCCTGTCAAACATTAGTGTCTGCGTAACAGAATTCTGTACAGCCTTCGATTATAGCGATATTTTCAAGCGGGAGCAAATCAAAAAACCGTGTGTCACGCCAAAAACACGTGAAAATGGGGCTGGCAAGGGCGAATCGGCGGCAATTGTTACCATATTTTAACCGTTTAACGGTACCGCGCCCGGCTATAATCTGCCCCCATGAACTTGCTTAAAACCCTCGCCGCCATCTCCAGCATGACCATGCTGTCCCGTGTAACCGGATTATTGCGCGAAAGCCTGTTCGCGCGCGCCTTTGGCGCCGGCGCCTACACGGACGCCTTCATTGTTGCCTTCCGCATCCCCAACCTGTTGCGCCGCTTGTTTGCCGAGGGGGCGTTCTCGCAAGCCTTCGTGCCGATCTTGTCTGAATACAAGAACCAGCACGGCCAGGAAGCGAGCAAGCAGCTGGCCGACCACGTGGCCACCACGCTCGTCTGGGCCACCCTGCTCGTTTCCGCCATCGGCATCATCGGCGCGCCCTGGTTCGTGTATGTGATCGCCACGGGCCTGACCAAGGATGCGGGCGCTTTTGACGCGGCCGTGTGGATGACGCGCTTGATGTTCCCTTATATTACTTGCATGTCCTTCGTGGCCCTGGCCGGCGGCATCTTGAATACCTGGCGCGAATTCAAGATTCCCGCGTTCACGCCCGTGCTGCTGAACCTGTCTTTCATCGCCGCCTCGCTATTCCTCGCGTCCTATCTAAAACAGCCGATCTACGCCATGGCGATTGCCGTGTTCGCCGGCGGCCTGCTGCAGGTGGCGATCCAGATTCCCGCGCTGATCAAGATCGGCATGCTGCCGCGCCTGTCGATCAATCCCGCCATCGGCCTGTCCGACGGCGGCGTGCGCCGCGTGCTAAAGAAGATGGGACCGGCCGTGTTCGCCGTCTCGGCGGCGCAGATCAGCCTGATGATCAATACGAGCATCGCGTCGCGCCTTGCCGAGGGCAGCATTTCCTGGCTGTCGTATGCGGACCGCCTGATGGAGTTCCCCACCGCCATGCTGGGTGTGGCCCTGGGCACCATCTTGCTGCCCAGCCTGTCGAAGGCGAACGTGGATGGCGACAAGACGGAATACTCGGCCCTGCTGGACTGGGGCTTGCGCCTGACCTTTTTGCTGGCCCTGCCCGCCGCCGTCGGCATGGCGACCCTGGCCACGCCGCTGATCGCCACCCTCTTCCACTACGGCAAGTTCACGGCCGAATCCGTGACCATGTCGACGCAGCCGCTCGTGGCCTACAGCCTGGGCTTGATCGGCATCATCCTCGTCAAGACCCTGGCGCCCGCCTTCTATGCGCGCCAGGACATCCGTACGCCCGTGAAAATCGCCATCGGCGTGCTGATCGCCACGCAGCTGATGAATCTGCTGTTCGTGCCGTATATCGCCGTGGCCGGCCTGGCCCTGTCGATCGGCCTGGGCGCCTGCCTGAACGCCAGCTTCCTGTACTGGGGCTTGCGCAAGCGCGGCATCTACCAGCCGAAACCGGGCTGGGCCAAGTTCTTCCTGCGCCTGCTGCCCGCACTCATCGTGATGGGCGGCGTGGCGTATGCGGGTGCCGTGCGCATCGACTGGATTGCCATGCAAGCCCATCCGCTGCTGCGGGCCGGCGCGCTGGCCCTGGTGGTGGCCCTGTGCGGCGTGGCGTACTTTGCCACTCTCTTTATAGTTGGCTTCCGCTTCCGCGATTTCAAGCGCCACGCGTGACAAGCTGCGCAGGACGTTGTTGCCTGCGTCTTGCCGAACTGACGCAAGACGAAAAAAAACCCGCCGAAGCGGGTTTTTTTCATTACAACGAAAGCTTAGGCAGCTTTTTTGGCGCGGCGACGGGTCATGAAGCCCAGCAGACCCAAGCCACCCAGCAGCATGCCATAGGTTGCTGGTTCTGGCACTGCGGACACCGTGTAAGTGCCGGTGTAGTTGGCGCCAGCCAAGGCGGTGCCGAACAGTTGCAGTTTGAATGGACCAACACCACTGTATTCCACGCCGAAGAACTTCAGGCCGCCAGCCGAGAAGGCTTCGCCCAACTGGTTGTTCAGATTCGACGTGAGCGCATTGAACGTCAGCTTCTGGCCGGTAATCGACAAGCCGATGTTGTACGTGCCAGCACCGAGGCCGCTCAGGATGATCTCATCCAGGCCACCGGACAAAATGCCATCGCCAACAACGGCGTTGAAGGTGTGAACATTGCCGTCAGGGGTGATATCCAGGATCTGATCGCCTGCCGATGCGCTGAACGATGCTGCTGCCATGATGCCTGCAGCGATAAATTTCAATTTCATAGTTTATCCCTTAAAAAGTAATTTATGGCTGCAATGCGCAGGCCACCAATAATTTGAGTACCGGAAGTACTGAACAGAATGGTAGCATAATTGCATTGAATTACTTATAAATATTTTATCGAAGTTTCATCCGAGATAACTATTTTCGAAATGAACTATTTGCCGTTATCGACGAATTTCCGCACAAAAATAGTTACCGACGCATACATTTATTTTTGTCACGTTTTAAGGTAAAAACGCCTATTCGGCAGTGTTTTCAGCGGAATTTTGCGATTCAGGCTGCTCAATTGGCTCTGATGGCGGTTGGTCTTGCGGTGGAGTAACAGGGCGAGAAAACAACGGTGACACCGGCAAGGCGGGCGCGGTGCCGGTCTCATCACTTGCCGGCACAGCTGCCGGTCCTGCGGACGGCACGGATGACACCCGGGCATCGACCATGAAGCGCCATTCCGAGAAATGCGCCTTGCCTTCGAAGCCGGCGAACCTGGCCTCGAAATTGCCGACCTTTAATGGCGCCGCCTGCGACAGGCTGTGCACGCCAATGATGCCATTGCTTCCCGGCTGGTACAGCAAGCCCCACTCGGCGCGGCCCGTGATGGGATCGACAAACAGCTTGCGCAAATGCCGGCGCAGCTGGGGCGTACGGGGATCGCGCAGCAAGGCGGCCAGGCTGGGCGGCTGTTGCGGCTGGCCCGGCGGCGTGGCGGCCGCATAGCTGTAGAGGGCATCTGAAAACTGCGCGCCAATGTCGAGCAATTCCTGCTCGGCCGCCTGGCGCTGCAGCAAGGAACCCATCTTCAGGCCGGCCGCTCCCACGAGGCCCAGGATGGCCACGAGGATAATCAGGCCCAGGTAAGTAAAACCGCGCTGGCGGCGCGCAGGACGGTGCATGACCGCTACCAGTCGGCAAACGGCGTACCGCTGCGGTCCTTGCCGGGCGCACCGCTTTTCACGTCATACACCTGGCCCGGCGTATCGTCGGGCGGCGGCACGATGAGCCAGCTGCTGTCGCTGTCCGTGATGGGATCGATGGGCATGGCGCGCAGGTATTTCTTTTCCACCAGTTGCTCCAGCGAATCGGGATAACGGCCCGTATCGCCGTGGAACTGGTCGATGGTCGTGCGCAGATTGCGCAGGTTGTCCGCCAGCACGGTTTCCTTCGCCCTGTCGAGGCTGGGAAAGTAGCGGGGCACGGCCAGGGTCAGCAGCAGCGCCACGATGCCTAGCACCACCAGCAATTCGATCAGGGTAAAGCCGCGTGTGCGGACTCGGGTGTTTTCAGCGGCCATGGTTCACCATAGACGGTAAGGCACGTTGTTCAAGCCCATCTTGCCGGACGTGGAATACACATCATAGACATCGTCCCCCTCGCGCGGTTCGGCCGCTTCGCTGGCGTAGCTGCGCTTGCCCCACGTTTGCGCATCACTAAGGCCAGCATCCCCATTGAACGGGTCGCGCGGCAAGCGGCGCAAAAAGAACATCTTGCTGCGCTTCGGGTTGCGCTGGTCCGCCACGCCCTCGACCAGCAGCTCCAGACTTTTCGGATAACCGCTGGCGTCTGTCGCGCGCACAATGCGCCCCTCGTCGCCAGCACGCTTATACGCATCGATCCCCTGGCGGATCTCGCGCAGCGCGCGCCGCAATTCCTGCTCCTGGCGCCGCTGCACCGTCACTTGCGTGACGGGGATCACCAGGGTGGCCAGCACGCCCAGGATGGCCAGGGTCACCAGCAGCTCGATCAGGGTAAAACCGCCCTGCCCCCTCTGCGCATGCGCCAGTCTCATTTGGCAGGGGGCGGCGGCGGGCTCACCGGTACCGGCTGGCTCGACGACAGCGGCAAGGGCGCCGCCTGCAGCGGTACGGGCTGGCCCGACGATATCGGCAAGGGAGAGGCGGCCGGCTCGGGCGACGGCGCCACTTCCGGCGCGGGCACCGTCTGCGGCAGCGGCGCCGGCAAAGCGCCCGGTGTCATCATCGGCTGAGCCGGCGCCGGCTGCATGCCGACGGCCGACGGGCCGGAACGCACGATCACCGTGCCCGGCATCTGCGTGGGCGCCTTGGCCGCCATGTCGGGACGGCGGCGGAAGCTGCCTTCCGTACCGGCCGAGAATTCCGACTCTTTCGCTTCCGGACGCTGCACCGTGCGCACCAGGTGCGGCGTGATCGACAGCACGATTTCCGTCTTCTGGCTGTCATCCTTGCTGCTGCCGAACAGCCGCCCCAGCACAGGGATGTCGCCCAGGCCCGGCACCTTGTTGCCAGAGCTGCGCTCTTCATTGTTGAGCAGGCCCGCCAGCACCTGGTTTTCGCCATCCTTCAGTTGCAGCATGGTCGACGCCTGGCGCGTGCCGATCTGGTACAGGGTCGAGCCGCTGCGGGTGGTGGTGGCCGCGCCCAGGTTGCTCACTTCGAGCGAGATGCGGATGCCCACCTCGTTGTTCAAATAGATGGTCGGCTCGGCGTTCACCGTCAGGCCCACGTCCAGGTAGCTGATCGACTCGGAAGCGAAGCCGCCCGTGCCCGGCGAAATCGTGGTGGTCACCACGGGCACCCTGTCGCCGATGACGAACTTCGCCTTTTCCCGGTTGCGCACGCGGATGCGCGGGTTGGCCAGGATGTTCGCGTCGCCGTCCGTCTTGTTGGCGTTGGCCGTCACGGACAGGTCGCTCACGCCGATGGTGCGCTGGTTCAGCTTGTTCAGGTCGCTGATGGTCAGGCCGATTCCGCCCGAGGTGGAAAGCGGCGTCAGGGTCAGGCTTGATGGCCAGGCCACGCCCAGCTCCATCAAGCGGCTGCGCTTGACTTCGAGGATTTCCAGTTCCAGCACCACTTCCGCCTCGGGCACGTCCTGCAGCGCGATCAGGCGCTCGGCCAGGCGGATCGCCTCGGGCGTGTCGCGCACGATGACGAGGTTGAGCTTTTCATCGGCCACCACGTCGCGCGTCTTCAAAATGGTCTTGAGCGTGTTGGCCACCTGCTTCGCGTCCGCGTTCGCCAGGAAGAAAGTCTTGACCAGCACTTCCTGGTACTCCTTCAATTTTGCCGCCACGTTCGGGTAGATCAAGATCGTGTTCGCATCCATCACCTGCTGCTCCAGCTGGTTCGTCACCAGCAGGAAGTAGACGGCCGATTCCACCGTGCTGTTTTTCAGGAAGATCGAGGTTTTCGCGTCCGCCTTGACGTCCTTGTCGAAGACGAAATTGAGGCCGGAGCGGCGCGCAATCAGCTCGAACACCTGTTTTAACGGCGCGTCGCGAAACTCGATCGTGATCGGCTGCTTGTACGACCTGGCCAGGCCCGATTCGACCACGGGCGGCGCCGTTTTGTCGTCGACCTCGCGCAGCAGCGTGCGTGCGCCCGCATGGTTCGGCTGCTCGGTCAGGATGGCGTTCAGGCGCTGGCGCGCGGGGTCGTAGCGCTTGGCGTCGATATCTTTCTGCGCTTCGGCCAGCAGCTTGCCCTGGCGCTGCTCGCGTTCGAGCGCGCGCAAGCCGCTGTTGGCCCGCTCGTTCTGCGCATCGATTTCCAGCACGCTCATGAAGGAGGCTCGCGCCAGCTCGCCCTGCCCCGCCTGCGCCTGGCGCTCGGCCTGCTGCAAGCGGCTACCGGTCGCCCGCTCGCGCGCCTGCAGATAGGCGCTGCGGTATTGCGCATTGCCGGGGTCTTGCCGCAGCGCTTCCTGCAGCTTTTGCAGGCCGGCCGGCACCTGGTCTTGCGCGATCAGCTCGCGCCCGTCGCGGTAGGCTTGCTGCCCTGCGCAGCCGGACAGCAACAAGAGCAACAGCGCCGATGAAAAGGAACGAGACATCACTCGGAAACTCCAATGTTGAGCTGCTGAACCTGGTTCAACGGCAGATAAGTGAGCGTCATGACGGGCGGCGCGATCGTCACGACCTTGTAGGCGCCATCGATGACGGTATTGGCGCGCACGATATACGTCTTGTCGGCGCGCGACAGAAACACTTCCCAGGCGCCGTCGGCGGCCGCCTTGCCCAAGTAGACGAAGGGTAGCGGCGGCGCCATTGGGGGCGGAGGCGGCGGCGCGGCCGTCACCGCCATTTTCGGCGGCGGCGGATTCCAGTTCTGGCTCTGGAAGACAGCACCGGCGCCGCCAAAGGTGTCGCCATCCTCGCCCGCCACTTCGCTGCGCGGCAGCAGGGCCAGGATGGCCGGCTGCGCGGCTGGCGCCTTGGCGGTGGCGTGGCGCGCGGGCGCGACGGCCCGCTCCACCGCCTCGGCCACGTCGGCCACGGGCTGGCGCTCGCCGAACAGCAGCAAGGCGCCCGCGCCCAGCACGCCGGCCAGCATCAGATAATGGCGCGGGGTCATGGCGCCACTCCCGCATCGCCAGGCATATCGGTCAGATAAAACGTCATGCGCAAGCGCGCTTCGAGATCCGTATCGGCGATCTGCTCGCGGCGAAAACTCAGTTCGTCGAGCGAGGCGAAAGGGACGGCGCGCAGCGCTTGCAGCGCGAACTGCGACACGGCCGCATAACTACCCTTCAGCGGCAAGGTCACCTGGTAGGTGGCGACCCGGCTGGCCTTGTCGTAGCCGCTCTTGTATTCGCCCTGCGCCAGCAGCAAGCCGTTTTTCGCGGCCAGGTCGAACAGCTGCTTGACCTGCTGCTCCGCGTGGCGCTGCTGTCCCAGCACGGCATAAAAGCGCGCCAGGTTTTCGCTGGCCGTCGCCGGCGCCGCCGCAGCGGCCACCACGGCCAGCGCTGGCTGCGGCAAGGGCCGTGCTTCCAGCTGCGCCGCCACGGCGCGCTGCTGCCAGGCCCAGACCCAGGCGGCCATGCCCAGCGCGAGCAAAGCCAGTGCCAGGCAGGCGGGCGCACCCAAACGGCGCAGCAGCAGTTGCGCGCGCAGGCGCAAGCTATTGATGTCGATGGCCATCATGGCGCACCCCAGCGCGCTTCGAGCTGGAAGCGCAACGGTTTGTTCGGATCAAGCGCATTGATTTCATGGCGCAGCAGCTGCACGCGCGTGCCGAACAACTCCTGCCGCTTCAATTGCGCGATGTAGGCCACCATGGCGTCGCTGCTGCCCGTTTCGGCCGTGATCTTCAGCACGCGCTTGCGCGCGTCCGGCTCCAGCGCCAGCAGCGCGACTGCGGGCGGCGTGGCGCTGGCCAGCGCATCTTGCAAGTCGCGCCACGGCAGGTTCAATTGCAGGATGGCCGCATTCACGGCCGCCGCCTGCGCGGGCGCGATCGGCGTGGACACCACCGGCGCCGGTCCCTGCGTGGCGGCCAGCACGCGCTGCTGCGCGCGCTGTAACTGCTCCTCGCGCAGTTGCTGGCGCTGCAGCGCGGCGCTGCCGCTGTACGCCGCCGTGACGGCCAGCGCCACGCCCAGCGCGCCGATGCACCACGCCCACGCGGGCACGCGGTGCAGGCTGCGGCGCCAGTTTGGTGGCGCGAAATCGATATTGAGGCGCGTCATGCCACGCCTCCGCTATGCGCCAACCGGGCGGCCGGCGACAAGCCGTTTTCGCCATCCGGCGCGGAAAAAACCTGGCAGTGGAACTCTTTCGCCGGCATCAGCCATGCGGGCGGCGGCGCGCCGCACAGCTGCAGCAGCGCCGGTGCGGATACACCTTGCAGCAGCGCCTCGCGCGCCAAGGTCTGCGCCAGCCAGTCCCTGCCAGCGCCAGGCGGCACGGGCAGCGCGCGCACGGCGCGCAGGCGGCCTTCGTGCCGCACGCCCAGGGTCAGGGCGCTCTCCTGCAATTGGCCAAACCAGGCGCCCGGTTTCAAGGCGCCGTGCCAGCGGTTCCAGTGGCGCGCGAATTGCGGCGTAATGAAAATCAGGGCCAGCTTGCGTGTTTCGGCCACGCGCGTCAGCTGCGCCAGCAAGGCACGGGGCACGGCGCAGAAAAACGGCGCGCGCGCATCCCAGGCACTGCTGCTGTGCCACAGGCCCGGTGCATCGCCATACAGCGACTGGAAGCGCAGCGCGGCGGCCGCCTCGATATCGGCCAGGCGCGCGGCGCCCTGCGGCATGTCCACTTGCCACAGGCGCGCCAGTCCATCGTCGAGCACCACGGACAAGGGCCAGCCCGCGTATTCGCCAGCCGGCAGTATCTGTTCCAGCGCCTGGCCCAGGGCGGCAAAGTCGCCATGCGGCGCGTCGTCCGGCGCATGCGCGGCTTCACCGAGCGGCGTCCACGCGGGCGCGCGCCAGCGGTTGCTGCGCCACAGGCTTACCTTGCCCGCCGCTACGCCCAGGCGCAATCCTTGTCCAAGACCTCTACGCATGCAGGGTGACCCTCTTGATTTCCGTGATGGTGGTGGCGCCCCGCTTGACCAGTTCCAGCGCCGCCAGGCGCAGGCTGCGCGTGCCGTTCGCATACGCGGCCGCCTTGATCTGGCGGATCGGTTTTTTATCGACGATCAGTTCGCGGATTTCATCGGTCAGCACAAGGATTTCGGCGATCGAACGGCGCCCCTTGTAGCCCGTGCCGCGGCAGTCGCCGCAACCCTTGCCCTGCTTGAATTGATAGTCGGCCACGTCGGCGCGCGCCAGGCCCACGCTGGCCAGCTCGGCATCGTCGGGCGTGTACTCCGTGGCGCAATGGGGGCAGTTGGTGCGGATCAGGCGCTGCGCCCAGATGCCGTTCAGGGCCGAGACGAACGCATACGGGTCGATGCCCATATGCGTAAAACGGCCGAACACGTCGAACACATTATTCGCATGCACGGTGGTCAGCACCAAATGGCCCGTGAGGGCCGATTGCACGGCGATTTCCGCCGTCTCGCGGTCGCGGATCTCGCCCACCATAATCTTGTCGGGGTCGTGGCGCAGGATGGAGCGCAAGCCCTTGGCAAAGGTCAGCCCCTTCTTTTCATTGACGGGAATTTGCAGAATGCCGGGCAGCTGGTATTCGACGGGGTCTTCAATGGTGATGATCTTTTCGCGCCCGTTGTGGATTTCCGTCAGTGCCGCGTACAGGGTCGTCGTCTTGCCCGAACCCGTGGGACCGGTGACGAGCAGCATGCCGTAGGCTTCCTGCGCCAGCGCGCGCAGGGCGACCAGCGATGGCGAGTCAAAGCCCAGCGCTTCGAGAGTCAGGGCGCCATACGCTTCGATCATGGCGCGCTTGTCGAGGATACGGATGACGGCGTCCTCGCCATGGATGCTGGGCATGATGGAGACGCGCAGATCGATTTCGCGCCCGCCCGACTCGACGCGAAAGCTGCCGTCCTGCGGCACGCGGCGCTCGGCGATATCGAGTTCGGCCAGCACTTTCAGGCGCGAGATGATGTGTTCCGCCACTTCGATGCCGTTGACGGATGTGGCGTGATCGAGCACGCCGTCGACGCGGTATTTGACGGCCAGGCCGCCGGCCGTACTTTCCAGGTGGATGTCCGAGGCGCCCGCCTTCAGCGCGTCATACAGGGTCGAATTGACCAGCTTGACGGCGGGGCTGGCCGCTTCCGACACGCTGGCGAACGACAGCACGGCGGCCGTCTTGCCGTCGCGCCGCGCGTCGGTGGCGGCGCCGGGCAGCAGGCTGTCGACGGCGCGCGCCGATTCTTCCTGTTTCGACAAGTAGGCGCCGATGTCGGCCTGCAGCGCCAGGCGCACGTCCAAGACGCCCTGCCCGGCGCGCGCATTCAGCCAGGTTTGCAGGTCGAGGTCGAACGGGTCGGCGATCACGCCCACCAGCTGGCCGCCGGCGGCGCGCAGCAGCACGCTGTGGCGCGCCAGCGCCTGCGACAGGGGCAGCACATCGAAGGCGGGAGACAAGGCCAGCATGTCGGCCGTTTCCAGCACGTCCAGGCCGAACGGGCGCGCCAGTTCGCGCACCACGGCGCGCGCCTCGATGCCACTCAGCTCCTGCAATTCCTCGACCAGGCTGCGCTTCGATTGCCGGCTCAGGATGCGCGCGCGCTGCAGCAGCGCGGGGTCGATGGCGGCGGGAACGGAAGAAATCTGGTTCATGAAATATCGCCGGCAAGGTCAAAAATGGGCATGTACAGCAGGATCACGATGGCGCCCACGACGAGGCCGATGGCGGCCATCAGCAAAGGTTCGAAGGTGCGCGTAAAACGGTCGATCCAGCGGCTGATTTCGCCGTCATAAAAGGCGGCCGACTGCGTCAGCATGGGGCCCATGTCGCCCGTGCGCTCGCCCACGCGCAGCATGCGCAGGGAAATCGGCGTCGTCAATTGATGCTGCTCAAATGCGGACGACAGCGGCTGGCCCGCCTCGATGGCGCCGCGCGCCTGTTGCAAGGACGCCTGCATGCCAGGCGAGACCATCGCCTGCACGGTGGCGATCGCCTGCACGATGGTGATGCCGCCCTCGGCCAGCATGCCCAGAGTCAGGTACAGGCGCGACAGTTCATAGATGCGCACGCGCTCGCCGATGCCGGGCAGTTTCGCCAGCAGGCGCGCCACGCCGCCGTTGCGCAGCACGCGCCGCACGGCCGTGAAAACGATGCTGCCGGCCAGCGCCAGGCCCAGCAACAGCAGCAGGCCATGTTCGGTGACGAACTGGCCCCAGCTGAGCATCACTTGCGACATCCACGGCAGGTTGCGGCCCGCGCCCTGGTAAACCTCGGCGAAACGGGGCACCACATAGCTGATCAGGAAGGCGCTGACGCCGCCGCCCACGGCCAGCAGGATGGCGGGATAGATGGCGGCGCTGACGATTTTGGACCGCACCGCATCGATGCGCTGCTGGTAGTCGATGTAGCGCGAGAGCGCGCGCGGCAAGTCGCTCGTGCCCTCGGCCGCCTTGACGATGCCGATGTACAAGGGAGGGAACAGTTCCGCCTGCTCCGCCAGCACGGCGGAAAAGCGTTTACCTTCGCGCAAGCCTTCGAGCAGACGCGTGAGAACGCTGCGCGTGGCCGGCGACGCTTCCTTTTCCAGCAAGGCTTCCAGCGCTTCGACGATGCCCAGTCCCGCTTGCAGCAGCGCCAGCAATTCCTGGCTGAACAGCAGCAAGGGCAAGGCCCGCGCGCGCTGGCGCCCGGCGGCACTGAACGGCGTGGCCCGCACGGGGCGGATGGCACTGACAAACAGGCCGCGCGCCTCGGCCTGGCGGCGCGCGTCGGCTTCGTCGCGGCCGTCGATCACGCACGTCTGCAAGGTAGTTACGGCCTGGTCCGTGGAAAGCGCGCGTACTTCGAACTGCATGATGGCTTGTCCGTAGGAAAAAGAATGGCGCTGGCGCTATTGCGAGCTGATGTCGGCGTTCTCGCCGCTGCCGCCCGGCTGGCCATCCTTGCCCATCGAGACGATGTCGTATTCGCCCTTGCTGCCCGGCGCGCGGTATTGATAGGCATGGCCCCATGGGTCGAGCGGCACGGCTTTTTTCAGGTAAGGGCCATTCCAGCGCGTGCCGGCGGCGGGCGGCGCCACCAGCAGTGCGGCCAGGCCTTCTTCCGTGGTGGGATAGCGCCCCACGTCGAGGCGGTAGGTGTCGAGCGATTTTTCAAACGCCTCGATCTGCGCCTTGGCCACCGTCACTTCGGATTTGCCCAGCTGGGCGAAATACTTGGGGCCGACATACGCCGCCAGCAAGCCGATGATCACGATGACAACCAGCAATTCGAGCAAGGTAAAGCCGCGCGCATGGCGCGTTGCCGCAAGGTTCTGCCTGTGTGCTGCATGCATCCGGTAACTCCTTATTGCCTACCTTCAATCCATTGCGTCGCTGCGCGCGGCGGATGGCCACGCACGGGCGACACGCGCTTGCCTGATGCTTATCAGCCTACCATGCCGGTTATGGTTAATACAATCTTTTCTTTGCTCTGTGAACAACAAATTCCTGCGGAAACCATCCAGTGTGCGCGAAACCGCGACGGCGCCGCGCGCGCTTGGCTGGCTGCTTAATAACTCAACTATTTTCAATGCGGAAACTATCTACTCCTGGTTACGAAATCATAGTAAGTGATGAATTTTATTCATTCATTATTTGTAACTTTCAAATTAAATTTGCAAGAATATCAAACAATGAAATTGCCTCTTTTGCTATAGTAAAAATTAATTTTCTACGTATTGGTCTTAGCCGTCCACGCAGAAAAGAGCATCCCAGACGCAAAACATATTGCATCCTACATAATCACCAAGGGAAAATTCATGACTCGTATTGTGCATTCGAAGGCAACTGCCGCAGCAAGTCCTTTCTCGGCCAAGCAGTGGACCGGCGCCGCCATCCTGGCCCTGTCCGCCGCCTGGGCCCCCGCCGCCATCGCGGACGTGATCAACTTTGACAACGTCGACAGCCAATTCGTCGGCCATGGCGACTCCCTGGAATTGAGCAAATTCCTGCTGACGGGCGCTTCGAATGCCGCCGGTGCCAGTTATGGCGACCTGGTCGGCGCCGTGTTCGACGGCACGGACCCGGCCGCCTGCGGCATGGCGTGCCCGACCAACAATGCGAGCAATTACTATGCCTCCCTCAACGACGGCATCGTCTACCTGGACCCGCTGAACCCGGGCGGCAGCGTCAGCCTGCAGGGCTTCGACGCCAGCTTCATCGGCTATGCCCAGGGCGTCACCTATCCGGCCGTAGCTGGCTTGCTGCGCGTGCAAGGCTTCTACGCCAACGGCTCTTCCATCTATGAAACCTACCAGCTGGGCGGCCCCATCGGCGGCAACTTCCAGTTCCAGCGCTACAACACGAGCGCCAACTTCGGCAGCCAGCAATTCGCCTCGCTGGCCTTCTTCGGCTTCACTTGCAACACGGCCGGCAGTTGCAACGCCTTCACGAGCAACAAGGGCCAGTTTGCGCTCGACAATATCGTCGCCTCGGTACCGGAGCCATCGACCTACGCGATGATGCTGCTGGGCCTGGCCGGTGTCGGATTCGCTGCACGCCGCCGCAGCAAGCAAGCCTGATTGCCGCCTCTTTTTGACTCCGATACCGATACAGGAAACCCTTACATGATATTCCGTCCCGCCTTGCGTCCCATTTCGCTCGCCGTGCTGAGCCTGTTTGCCAGCCTCAGCTTCCAGGCCCACGCCGACGACCTGCGCCGCCCCTACATCGTGCAGCTGACCGACAAACCGATCGCTTCCTACACCGGCTCGGTGGAAGGCCTGGGTGCCACCCAGCCTGCCGCCGGCGGCCGCCTCGACCTGGCCAGCACGCAAGTGCAGCTGTACGGCGACTACCTTGAACAGAAACAGGCCCGGGTACAAGCGCTCGTCGCCGCCGCGCCCGTGCAATACCAGTACAAGATCGTCCTCAACGGCTTTTCCGCCCTGCTGACCGACGCCGAAGTGCGCCAGCTGCAGGCGAGCGGCGAAGTGGCCAGCATCGCCCCCGACGAACCGCGCGCCCTGCAAACGAACTACACGCCCACCTTCCTGGGCCTGGATCAGCCGGGCGGCCTGTGGAGCCAGCTGGGCGGCAAACAGCATGCGGGCGAAGACATCATCATCGGCATCGTCGATGGCGGCGTGTGGCCGGAAAACCTGTCGTATGCGGACAAGGTCGACGCCAACGGCGCCCCGACCTTCGACCCGAACGCCACCCTGGCCTATGGCGCGCCGCCGGCCGCCTGGAAAGGCAGCTGCCAGGCAGGCGAAGGTTTTACGCAAGACCACTGCAACAACAAATTGCTGGGCGCGCAATACTTCAACGCCGTGCGCCTGACCGAGACGGACAAGATCCAGCACTGGAGCGAATTCACCTCGCCGCGCGATTCCATCGGCGACCCGAATGGCGAAGGCGGCCACGGCACGCACACCTCGTCCACCGCGGGCGGCAATGCGGGCGTGCCCGTGATCGTGAACGGCTCGCCGCTGGGCGCCATTTCCGGCGTGGCGCCGCGCGCCCGCCTGTCCGTCTACAAGGTATGCTGGTCGTACAACCTGGCCACCCAGCCGACCGGCGCGAAGAACGGCTGCTACGGCGGCGACAGCGTGGCGGCGATTGAAAAAGCCGTGCAGGACGGCGTACACGTGATCAATTATTCGATCAGCGGCGGCGGCACGGTCAACGACCCGGTCGAGCAAGCCTTCCTGCACGCGTCGAATGCGGGCGTATTCGTTGCCGCGTCGGCCGGCAATGCGGGCCCGGCCAATACCGTAGCCCACGTCAGCCCATGGATCACCACCGTGGCCGCCTCGACGCACAACCGCGCCAACCAGGCCAAGGTAACCTTGAGCAACGGCGCCAGCTACACGGGCGCCTCGCTCAACTACAACCCGCTGCCGGCCACTACCCTGATCCGCGCGCAAGACGCGGGCTTGCCCGGCGCCGATGCGCAAAAGCTGGCCCTGTGCTACCGCGCCGGCGACAACGGCGGCGTGGCCCTGCTGGACCCGGCCAAGGTCGCCGGCAAGGTCGTCAGCTGCCTGCGCGGCACCACGGCGCGTACCGACAAGGGCGTCGCCGTGCTCGAAGCGGGCGGCGCCGGCATGGTGCTGGTCGACACGGGCGTGGGCCTGGTGTCCGACCCGCACGTCCTGCCGGCCGTGCACGTGAGCGCCGCCGATGGCGCGCTGATCAACGCCCAGGCGCAAACGGGCACGGCCACGGCCGCCATCTCGCGCTTCGTCACCAACGGCAACGGCCCTGCCGCCCCCGTCGTGGCCGACTTCTCGTCGCGCGGCCCGAACCTGTACGACGCCAACCTGCTCAAGCCGGACGTCACCGCGCCTGGCGTGGACATCCTGGCCGGCGGCACGCCTGCCCTGTCGCGCGCCCAGCGCGACGCCGTGCAGGATGGCAGCCTGGTGCCGGCGCAAGCCTACATCTTCCTGCAAGGCACCTCGATGGCCAGCCCGCACGTGGCCGGCCTGGCCGCCCTGCTGCGCCAGCAGCATCCGGACTGGAGCCCTGCCGCCATCAAGTCGGCCCTGATGACGACCGGCAGCGCCACCTTGCCCGACATCCAGGCCGGCGACGCGCGCGGCATCCTGCCATGGGGCCAGGGCGCCGGCCATGTGACGCCGAACAAGGCGACCGATCCCGGCCTCGTGTATGACGCCAGCCTGGCCGACTACAAGAAATACATGTGCGGCGTCGGCATGACAGCCGAATGCGCGGGCGGCACCCTGGCCGGCTACAACCTGAACATGCCGTCCATCACCATCGGCAACGTGCTGGGCACGCAAACGGTGACGCGCCGCGTCACCAACGTGGGCAGCAGCAGCGCCACCTACACGGCCAGCGCCTCGCTCAGCGGCTACAGCGTGACGGTGGTGCCCGCCACCCTGGCGCTGGCCCCCGGCGAAACCAAATCCTTCACCGTGACCCTGGCGCGCACGACGGCGCCGGACAATGCCTGGCAGTATGGCGCCCTCGTGTGGAGCGACGGCGTGCACACGGTACGCAGCCCCGTCACGGCCCGCTCGGGCCGCGCGGTGCAGTCGCCGGCATTGCTGCAGGCCGACAAGGTCAGCGGCCTGCGTTCGCTGACCCTGTCCACCGGCTTTGCCGGCAAGGTCGGCGCGGCGACGGGCGGCTTGAAGGAAGTGGCGCGCAGCGAGCAAACCATCAGCCAGGCCGCGCCGGGCAGCATGGAAACGCTGGCGCAGATGGCCGACGCGTGCAAGGCGGGCGGCAGCGGCGTGCGCGTCGTCAATGTCAGCATTCCCGCCAGCACCGTCGTGGCGCGCTTCGAAATTTTCGACCGCGACACCACGGAAGGCGCCGGCAACGACCTCGACCTGCTGCTGCTCAACAGCGCCGGCGCGACCGTCGCCACTTCGGCCACGGCCGGCTCGAACGAGGCCATTACCTTGACCACCCCGGCGGCAGGCAACTACAAGGTGTGCGTGATCGGCTACGAACTGGCGAATGGCGTCTCGACCGGCTTCGGCCTGTCGTCGGCCGTCGTCACGACAGCCGACAAGGGCGGCAACCTGAAAGCCACCCTGCCGACCAAGGTGTATGTGGGCGGCAGCGCCACGGCCGGTGTCAGCTGGTCGGGGCTGGAAACGGGCAAGCGCTACCTGGGCGGCGTAGTCTTCCTTGATGGCAACAACGCGGCGGCGTCCACCACCGTGCTGTCGGTGGAGACCAACAACCCGTTGCCGCTGGCCGTTCCCAGCCAGCGCAACGTGAGAGCGGACGCCAAGCTGTAACGGTATCGCTCCAGGCAGTCACACGGCGCGCCCTGCGGGGCGCGTTTTTTATGGCTCTGTCATCGGCAAGTAGGGAAATGCCGGAATCTTCCCTTGGTTGTGTTGTCTGACTCTGCATACTTACCCTGCAGGAGCAGATCATGCGGCCAGCCGAATGGATCACCTTGATTGCGCAGTTTGCTCAGTTGAGTCAGCGTCAGCGGCAAGCAGGCATTGCCCTGCTACGTGGCAATGTGCCACACGACGCGACCGTCGCGCTGCTGGAAAGTGTCGCGCAGCCGCGATTGGCCTGTCCCGCCTGCGACTCCGCGCACCTGCACCGGCATGGTCATGCGCACGGACTGCAGCGCTACCGCTGCGTACCGTGCGGACGCACCTTCAATGCGCTCACCGGCACGCCGCTGGCCCGCTTGCGCCATAAATCGTTGTGGCTCGCCTATGCCGATTGCCTGCTGGCATCGGATTCCGTGCGCAAGGCAGCGTCACAGCTAGGTGTGCACCGTAACACCTCGTTTCGCTGGCGTCACCGGTTTTTATCGCTGGCAAAGACGGACCGGCCGCATGGTCTGCATGGCATTGCCGAAGCGGACGAACTGTATGTACTGGAATCGGAAAAGGGATCCAGAAACATGACGCGTCCGGCACGCCGCCGGGGCGGCCATGCCCGCCAGCGCGGCATATCGAATGAACAGGTCTGCATCCTGGTGGCGCGCGACCGTACGGGCCAGACCCTCGACTTCGTCACGGGCAAAGGGGCGCTAACGAAGGCGCAGTTGCATCACTGTTTGTTGCCCTTCATCGACAAGGATGTGCTACTGGTCACCGATGGTCATCCCGCCTACCGGGCCTTTGCTCAGGAAGCTGGCATCAGCCACCAGGCCGTCAACTTGCGCGCCGGCATCCGCGTGCAGGGCGCCGCCCACGTGCAGAACGTCAACGCCTATCACAGCCGCCTGCGGCAATGGCTCGGTCCGTTTCATGGCGTGGCGACGCGCTACCTGCCAAATTACCTGGGATGGCGCTGGATACTCGACGCCGGGCGCATCCGTTCACCGGAAACATTATTGAAAGCAACTTTGGGCGCATTCCCACATCTGATGGTGACATAGCCTTTTTTATGCGCGACGCGCGTACAATCGGCGCATGTCCACCTTTCGCCTCTGCATTGCCATCCTGGCCGGCATGGCCAGCATCCATGCCCTGCCTGTCGCGGCGCAGGCCGCTGCCGCGCGGCAGTCCTATCTGGTGCAATTGCGCGCCCCGCCGCTGGCCTCGCAAGCGGACGGCGTGCATGGGCTCGATACGCACAGCGACGCCGCGCGGCGCTACACGGCCCAGCTGGAAGCGCAGCAGCGCGCCGTGCTGGCGCTGGTACCCGACGCCTCCGTGCAATACCGCTACACGGCGGCCTTCAACGGCTTTGCCGCCATGCTGACACCGGCCGAAGTGGCGCGCCTGCAAGCAAGCCCGGACGTGGCGCGGGTATCGCCCGGCAGCATCGAACACACGCAAGATGGCAATGGCAATGAAAAGATGCAGGCCCGGCCGCAGGATCAGCGCTAGTGGCTGAGCAGGCGCAGCGCAATGCCGCGCGACACGGCTTGCATGCGGTTGCTCACGCCAAGTAATTTGTAGATGCGCTGCAAATGGCTTTTCACGGTAGTACCGCTGATGCCGAGGATTTGCCCCACCTCCTCATTGCTTTTCCCCTCGCGCACCCAATGCAGCACTTCCAGCTCGCGCGCACTGGCCGCGCGTGCAGCAACCGGGCCAGTCGCACGCACACGCTGGCTGCCTGGCAGCGCCAGCCAGTGCACGTGCAGGTAGGGCAGCAGCAATTCCAGTGCATACGCCTGGCGCGCCGCGTCCGCCTGCTTCACGGCGAACAGGGCAAAAAAACTGCCGCCGGCGTCACCCACGCTGCCATGCACCAGCACGCCGTCGATGACGCCCGCCCTCTGTCCACCGGCGCGCCAGGCCAGCGCAAGGTGGGCCAGCTGGCCCTGGCGCTCGCGCAGCTGCGCGTGATCGGGCGCGGCGCTGTGCCAGGCTTCGCTGCGCAGCACGGCCCCGTCGGCGTCCAGTCGCGCACACATCAATATGTCGTGCGGCAACAGCGTTTGCAGCGGCCCCTGGCTCCACAAAAAGAAATCGCCGGGCACGGCCATGCCATGCGCGCCGAGGATGGCGTGCAGCAGGTATTCCTGCTCCCTCCCCGTCAGCAGCATCATGTGCACACGGCGGCGTCAGAAGCCAGATAGCGGTAGCCGCTGCCGCGCACGGTTTCGATGCGGTGGCCGCAGCCGCCCGGCTGCAAGGCGTGGCGCAAGCGTCCCACGTGGGCGTCGACCGTGCGTTCATCGAGGTAGGCGGCATGGCCCCACACCTGGTCCAGCAGTTGCGCGCGGCTATGCACCCTGCCCGGATGATCCATCAGGAAATGCAGCAGTTTGAATTCCACGCGGCCCAGGTGGATGGGCACCTTGCCGGCCGTCACACGCAGGGTGTGCGGATCGAGCCGCAAGGCGGCAGCCCCGGCCGTGCCTGCGCCTGCGCGCAAGGCTGATGGCGCGCGCCGGCGCAGCAGCGCATGCACGCGGGCCAGCATTTCACGGGGACCGACAGGCTTGCACAGGTAATCGTCGGCGCCGCTTTCCAGCGCCAGCACCTTGTCCTGTTCGCTGTCGCGCGCGCTGATCATGATGATGGGCAAGTCGCACTGCACGCCATCCTGGCGCACTTGGCGCAGCAGCGCGATGCCGGACGCATCGGGCAGTTCCCACTCCAGCAGCAGCACGTCGGGTGGATCGGCCGCCAGCAGCGCCAGCGCGCCGCGCGCGTCCAGGGCGCAGCTGACCCGGTAGCCGGCGCCCGCAAGGTTGTGCGCCAGCAGCGCCTGCATGGCGGGCGCAGGGTCCAGCACCAGGATATGGCCAGGCATCGATGCATCTCCCGAAAAAAGTTGGCGGCAGTCATGAAAATACTAGACTGCCCGACAAGTTTTTTACTATGCATCAAGCGTAAAACGCTGACTAATACAATTTAGTTTCCTGATTTATAGCTATTGCGAATAAATAGATGAAAAAACACAGCGGCCAGCAGGCGCGCTGTGTTCAGGCTGGAAAGACTAGGCGCGTGTGACGGTCCGGCGGCGCAGAGCAAAACCGATCAGCGCCAGACCGCCTGTCAGCATCATCCATTCCGACGCTTCCGGCACGGCCGAGATCGACGCGATGCTCGCATATGTGCTGCCGGCGATGCTGGCGGGCAAACCGCCGTTGAGCGGCGTCAGTTCGAATTGCACGAGGTTGCCATTCGCATTGCCCAGGTAGGACGTGGCCGTAGAGTCGAGCAAGCCCACGCCAAAGGTCGTGCCCGCATTGCCGGCCGTGTTCAGGAAGTCGCCGCCAAAGACGATATTGAAACCGAACTTGCCGCCCAGGGTCACGTTGTGAAACCAGTCGTTGTAGGCGCCGCTATTGCCGAAGGTCAAGGTGCCGGGCAAGCTGCCGCTGACGTTGCCTTCCATCGATTCCAGTGCGCCGAACGCGCCCGAGAAATTGCTGAGTACGGCGCTGGCGCCCGGCGCCGGGCTGTTGCCGGCGATAAAGGCGAAGTCGAGGAAACCGGCGCCCGAGAACTGGCTCGTGTCGATTTCCACGCGGTAGCCGAGCGGGTCCGCCAGCGCCAGGCTGGAGCTGGCGGCCAGCACGGCGGCCAGCACGGCGCGGCGCAGGGTGAGATTGAATGTCGTTGTCAACATGATGGTGTCCTTAGAAATTGCCGGCGAAAATGCTGGCCGAGTAGGTGATCGTCACTTTCGACGGATTGCTGAAACTGACGGCAAACGAGGCCGTCGCGCCTGGCGCCAGGCTGGCGGCGTTCACCGTGACATACGCGGCGCCCGCATGGCTGCCCGTGGCATTGGCCAGGCTGACGCCGGCAGGCAAGCCGCCGAACACCACCTGGAACGGGCCGCTCAAAGCGCTCGTGCCCGTGTTGGTGAACGAGAACGTGCCCGTGTATTTTTGCGTCACGCGGTTGTACGTGAGGCCCGAGCTCGCTTGCGCCACGCCGGCCGTGATGTCGCGGTAGGCGGGCTGCAAGTCCAGGCTGATGACGACAGGATCGTGGTCCGACGCGCGGTACGGCAAGGCGTTGTACAGGTCTTGCGGCTTGGCAGAGTCGATGTTGTAGTCGATCACTTCCGGCTCATCCGCATTCACATGCCATTCGGCCACGCCGGCCACTTGCGGGCTCAGCGAGGCGCTGGCCAGGGCATGGTCGAGGTAGCCGCTCTGGCCGCCGAATACGTACGAATACGGCATGCCGGACGGCCGCACGAAACGCTCGAGTTCATTGACGAAGCCGGCACCCGTGATGACCTGGATCGGGTCTTCCGCGCCATACGAATTCAAGTCGCCGATGACCAGCACGTCCGCGTCGCCGGCAGCGGCCGCCACCTGCGGCACGAAGCTGCCCACCAGGCGCTGGGCTTGCTGCACGCGGGTGGCGTTCCAGCAGCTCTGGCTATCGTTCTGGTCCGCGTCCAGTCCGCTCGAGGGGCAGCTGCCCTTCGACTTCAGGTGGTTGACGATCAGCGAGAATTTCTCGCCATTGCCGGCGCGGAAGGTTTGCGCCATCGGCGGACGGTTGTTGATGGCGTTGGCGTCCGACAAGGCGCCGCCCACCAGGCCCAGCTTGGCTGGCTTGTAGATCATGGCCACGCGGATGGCGTCCGTGCCCGTGGCGGCCGGTTTCGGCACCACGGCGTACGTGACGCCGCCGATGGCCGCGTTCAGTTGTTCGACCAGGTACGTGACGGCCGTTTCAGCATTGTTCTGGATTTCCATCAAGCCCACCACGTCCGCGTCGATGGCTTTCAGTTCAGCGACGATCTTGTCGCGCTGGCGCACGAACTCGGCCAGGTTGTCGGCGCCGCGGCAATTGCTCCTGGTGGTCGAAGTGCCCACGGTGCAGCCCTGCCCCGTCTGGCCAAAGATATTGTTGCCATTGGTAAAGGTCGTAAAGAAATTCAGCACATTGGCGCTGGCCACCTTGACGTTGCCAGATGGCAGCTCCGGGCTGCCCGTGCGCGGGTTGTCACGCGAGAATTGCGGCGTCTGCGTCGGCTGCAATTTGTAGGCGGCACCGCCACCGCCGATGGCGCCAAAGTCCACCACGCCCGTCAGGTCGGCCACCGTGTCGCCGCTGCGCACGGTGTTGTCCTGGCCGATGTACGGTATCGTTGGCGGCGCCACGAAAATGCCGTCATCGAGCACGATCAGGTTGTTCGCATTGGCGGCGATCAAGGCTTGCGCCTCGGCGGAACCGGCCGGATAACGGTTGGTCGGCACTTCGCGACGCCCCGCCGACAGGCTCAGTTCGCCGCGCGCGCCCAGATAGGCATTTTGCGACACGGTCAACGGTTGCGTGAAGCGCACGAGCATGCCTTCCACAGCCGCCAGGTTCTCGTTCGGCAAAGTAACATTCGCCGGCACGATGCTGTGGCCCGCGCTTTGCGTGAGGATGGCCGTCACGTCCTTGAATTCCGTATAGGAATTTTTCGCACCCGATGGCGTGTACTCGACCACCGTGCCCGTCACGCGCACCAGTTCGCCCGGCTGCACGGTGGTGGCCGTCGCGCCCGTGTACACGAAGATGCCGTCCGACGTAGACGGGTCGCCATCGCCGGCCGCATCC
This sequence comes from Janthinobacterium aestuarii, assembly GCF_051380835.1. NCBI lineage: Bacteria > Pseudomonadati > Pseudomonadota > Betaproteobacteria > Burkholderiales > Oxalobacteraceae > Janthinobacterium > Janthinobacterium aestuarii. The sequence continues at coordinate 285,813 of NZ_JBNYXU010000007.1, read as the reverse complement.
TGGATGAAGAAGCCGGTGCCCACTTTCAGGGTCACCACGCCCTCGGTCGTCTGCACGGAATTGGCGTACGGGCTGCTGGCACCACTGCCCTGGATTTGCGGGATCGTGTGGCTGATGGCGGCCAGGCCTTGCACGGCCACATCGACCTTGCACGACGCCGTCTGCTGCTGGTCGTTGCTGAAATTTACGATGACCGGGTAATTGCCCACCGGCACGCCGGCGGCTACCAGCAGGTTCACGCTGGCGCTCTCGCCCGCCACGCCGGCCGCGCTGAAATTGGCCAGGCTGATGCCGGCCACGGCCGGCGACGTCATACTTGCCGCATTTACGACGCCATCGACGTCGGACGCGCGCAGCACGGCGCTGCCGCCATTGCCCACGGCCAAGGCCAGGTTGGCCGGGCAGCTGGTAATAATCTGGTGCACGACGGGGCCGCCGCACACATTCAGCGGCGACGCCGTATTGCGTGGCGCCACGCTGCCGGTGGCGAAGTCCGCGCTATTGTCGTCCGTGTCGCCGCAGCCTCCATTCGCGCGCGCAATCGACAGGGTATTCGATGGTGCGGGCGCCACGGCGCCTTCAAAACCGTTGGCCGTGCCGAAACCGACCAGGTCGACGATGGCGGCACCCGTCGGGCTGGCGCCCGTTTGCGCCGTCTTGCCATTGCTCAGCAGCACCTTGCCCGCCGTGCCAGACATGGCCGCGCCGCCCGTCGCATCCGGCGTCGGCAGCGCGGCCGTACCGCCTGCGCCCTTGGCTTGCTGGACCAGCAAATACTGGCCAGGTTGCAAATCGATAGCCGGCAAGGCCGTGACGGCCCAGGTCGTACCGGCGGCGGAGGCGTATTGCACACTCCAGTTATTCACATTTACCGGGCTCGCGCCGCGGTTGAAAATCTCGATGAAATCGTGGGTGTACAGCGCCCCGGAATTGCCGCCACCGCCGTACACCTGGCTGATGACGAGGTCGGAAGCGGCCAGGGCCGGCACGGACAGGCTGGCCAGCAAAGCGGCCAGGATGGTCAAGCGCCCGGGTGGCGTGCACGCATGGAATGATGGGGACATGAAAAGATCCTGTTCGATGAATAAGGATGCTGGCAAAAAGTGCTGGAGGAAGGTGCGGGCAACCGCAACCGCCGCCAGGGCAAGAACAGTGTCGCCACTGATGTTCCCACATTAACATTTTGCCATGACAGCTTAATGACATGGCATTCATCCGAACGGAGCAAAACGATAGCTTGAGAACATGAGTCTATGTCTTTTACGCAACAAAAAAACACCGTTTTTCCCAGCAGTTACGCCATTTATGGTATATTTCCAACATTCAATTAAAGTTTCACAGCAACAGAAAACGAGATCCGTGCATGCGCACCATGCGGTGCAGCCCTGGCGGTCGGCGCATTCCAGATGTTTGTGCGGCAAGCCATATCAGTTCCCCACGAGGCCCAAATCACGCCTCGTCCGGCCGAGTACGACTCCCGCCATGAAAATGCCGGAAAGTAAATTTCCGCAAGTAGTAAACGGCAATTAGCCAAGCAAGAGCACGCACCGCAGGCTGTGGCAGTATCTGCAAGCCTGTGCGGCGACAGCGAACAAGCGACCTATGAGAGCCTTACGATGAAAATCACTCCTACCTTACATTTAGCCTTACTTGCCAGCGCCATGTTCGCATTGATCCCTGCGGCGCAGGCACAAGGCAAGGCACAGGGCAATGCCCAAAACAATGAAAAACGCTGCGCGGCGACCAGTGAGTCGTCCGGCCAGCAAGCGCGCGCCAATGATGGCGACATGAACGCCATGAGCAGCAATTGCCGCCTGATCAACGGCGACATCGGCAGGGACAGCATGACCAACGATGGCAGCAGCGCCGATCAGGCATTTGGCCGCAAGAAGGAAGACCAGAGTTTCAACCAGTGGAATGAAGACGATGGCACGCATGCGCTGCGCAATGGCGGCGGATTATCGGGCAACAGCCGCACTGGCGGTGGCGGCATGCCCCGCGTGACGCAGGGCACGTCGCTGGCTGCCACTGACGAATTTGCGCAGCCGCAAGACAACAGCCTGCTGGGCTGGGGTGGCGCGCAGGCGCCCGCCTATGGCCGCATGGCCATGGCCACACCGGACGACACCAGCCTGCTGACGCGCGGCGCCAGCCTGCCCGGCGCCGTCGGCAACGGCGGCGGCATTGGCGGCGGCGGTGCGGCTGGCGGCCTGCAAGGGCGCCAGGATACCGTCACCGAACTGCCGGCCATTCCGGAACCCCACACCTATGCCATGGTATTGGCCGGACTCGGCCTCGTGGCATTTGCCGCGCGCCGCAAGCGCCAGGCCAGGGCATAAGCGGCAACCATATCAAAAAAGGCTCGCAAGAGCCTTTTTTTTCGTCCACGCATCCGTATGGCCGCTTGCCTCAGCGCCGGAACGCCGCATACGGTGCCGCCAGCGGATCGCCGATAAAGAGTCCCTGGGCCGGCCACGCGACGCTGCCCCAGTACGCTTCCAGCGCCGTCATTCCCGTCAGGTAACGTCGCAGCAGGACGGTTGGGTTCGGAAATTTCTGCCAGTGGTTGCACGGTTCGCTGACGGTGCCGTAACTGGCCGTCGCGCCCGCTTCCAGCCAGCGCTGGCTGCTCATTTGCGCCGTGCCCTGCAGGTCGCCGCCGAACGAGGTCAGGTGGTCGGCCAAAGCGCCAGGCAGGAAACGCAAGGTATCGAGCTTGGGCACCTTGGCCAGGCCCGTCTGGTAGACCATGACGTCCTTCGCCCCTTCCAGCGTGTCGGCCTTCAGATTGCGGATCGTCAGCTTGCGCTGGCGTATCACGCCGGCCGGCGGGAAGAAGCTGGCACGGCTGTTGCGCGCGCCATCACTGGTCGTCAGGTAGTACGCGCCGGCGGCGGGAATGGAAAAGCCGCTGGCCGTGCCACGGTCGACCACCGCCTTGGCTTCTTCCACGTAATCGACGGGCAAGAGCATGGACAGGCGCAGCCCCATCTGGGTGAACGGCTGGCCCACATTGCTGTTGAAATACGTACTGGGCTTGCCCGCGTCGCAGGTCTTGACGCATTGGCCGCCGTCGTACCCCAAGGTAAAGGCGGAAGTGATGGAATTGCATTCGACGGCGTACGGCGCGCTCCACACCATCAGCACAGCCTGGATGTCCGGCTTGAGCTGGGCATCGATGCGCGATTTGAGCTGCGCGAACTGGTCGACGCTGAGCTTTTTGGGGCGGTTCGGGATCGACACGTGCACCACGTTGGCGGCCGGAATGGCATGCGCCTGGCGGTAATACTCGCCCACTTCCACGCTGTTCGGTTCCGCATCATTGATGACGATGGCCAGTTGCGACGGCTGCAGGCCCGGTGCGACGGCGGGCGCATCGGCGCGTGCCATGCCGGCGGCCAGCAGCAGCGAAAAAGAGAGAAGTTTATGCAAGGGTCGGTATCGGAAGGTAAGTCGATCGAGGCAGCCAGGCCGCAGCGGCCAGCTGTGCCTGCCGATTATAGCGCCATGTCGCCACGCACCCAAAAAAAACGGAGGCCGCAGCCTCCGTCTTTATTTGTCGCCTATGCGTTTCAAGCCTGCGGCTTGCGGCGGCGCGCCATGAAACCGAGCACAGCCAGGCCGGCCAGCAGCATGCCGTAGGTTTCCGGCTCAGGCACTGGCGTGACGGCCAGGATGCCGCTGTAGCTGCCACCTGTCGGCGCGGCCACATAGCCGTCGATCTGCAGGAAGTAGTTGCCGGCGGCCAGCGGCGTGGCGCCGGACGCCAGGCTCCAGGCCTGGTCCTGCGCCGTGTAGTTGACCAGGTCCAGGGCGCCTTGGAACAGGATGCCGCTGGCATTGCCCAGGCTAAAGCCGGTCAGAGTCAGGCCCGAATTGATGCTGGGCTTGAGCGACGTCGCCAATGCGCTCAGGTCGTTCAAACCCGTCACGCTGAAGGTAAATTTGTCGCTGAAAAAGTTGTTGCCCGCGCCGGCCAGCTGGCCCGGTGCCAGAGCAAACGAGCCCAGCAGTTCGCTGCTCGAATAGTCGAGCAGGTCTTGCGTCAGGTCCACCGCCGCGTGGCTGAGGTCAACAGGCGCCGCGTGGGCGGCCAGGCTGCTGCCGGCAAACATGGCTGCCACAAACAGGGATTGCAGGAATTTTTTCATACTTTTCACCAAGAGTGCTGCAGCCAGTACGCACTGGCTGCGGGATAAGATGCGGAAGGGATCAGGAACGGCGAAGAACGCTCAGGCTCCCTTTTGGCGGCGGCGCGCCACGAAGCCCAGCAAGCCCAGGCCTGCCAGCAGCATCGCATACGTGCCCGGCTCGGGCACGGCCGACACCAGGCTGCCATTCGCGCTGAAGGCGGCGCCCGTGTGCGAGACCACGTTGCCGCTGACTTTCAGGTAATAGGCGCCGGCGGCCAGGTTGGCATACGACAAGCTCCACTTGTCATCGATACCAGTCAACAACTGGTTGCCACCCAACAGCAAGGTGTTGCCGACGCTGCTGTACAAGCCAAAACCTGTGAGGTTCAGGCCATTCGAGGCGCTGCTGCTGCGCGCGCTCAGAATCACGCTCAAATCGCTGGCCTGCGTCACGTTGAAAGTGAACAAGTCATTGAAAAAATTGCTTTTTTGATTGTTTTTGAATTTGTTGCCAAAGGTCAGCGAACCGCCCGCGGCCAGGTTGACGGCGCCAGGAACGGAGCTGATGTCGACCGGCGCAGCCATTGCCGCCTGCGAGAACAAGGCTGAACCGGCAAAGGCCAGGGCCGCCAGCACCGAATACGTATTTTTCGTCATGCGATTCCACCGAGCGTGAGTGCGGACGCGCTTGCATCCGCATGAGTTATCTAATCAAACCAGGCAGAATCATAGCATAAAGCAATCAAATGTGTTAACTATTACCCAATGGAAAGTTACTTTATAGCATCATTCTGAGAGCCAATAGTTTCTATACTCTTGGATCTCGGCCGGCAGGCCATCAGACGCGCTGATATACATCCTCCAGCCGCACGATATCGTCTTCGCCCAGATAGCTGCCCGACTGCACTTCGATCAGGTGCAGCGGCAACTTGCCCGGGTTTTCCAGCCGGTGCGTCATGCCGATGGGGATGTAAGTCGACTCATTTTCCGTCAGCAAGGTCACCTTCTCGCCGCACGTGACTTGCGCCGTGCCGCTGACCACCACCCAGTGTTCGGCACGGTGATGGTGCATCTGCAGCGATAGCTTACCGCCCGGATTGACGGTGATGCGCTTGACCTGGAAACGCTCACCGATGTCGATGCCTTCATAACTGCCCCATGGCCGGTAGACCTTGCGGTGCTGCTGGTATTCGCTGCGTCCCTGCTGCTTCAAATGCTCCACCACCTGCTTGACGCGCTGCACCTGGTCCTTGTGCGCGATCAGCACCGCGTCGTCCGTCTCCACCACCACCAGGTCCTGCAGGCCCAGCACGGCGACCATGCGGCTTTCCGCACGCACCAGGCAATTGCGCACGTCATCGAGATACACATCGCCGCGCACCACGTTGCCGCTGGCATCACGCTGCTGCACTTCCCACAGGGCCGACCAGGAACCGACATCGCTCCAGCCGATGGCGGCCGGCAGCACCACGGCGTGGGCCGTATGCTCCATGACGGCGTAATCGATCGAGTCCGAGGCACAGGCGGCAAAGGCCTTTTCTTCCAGGCAGCAGAAACCGAGGTCGCGGTAGCTATGGCGCACGGCCGCCTCACAGGCGGCCAGCATGGCCGGCTGGAACAGGCCCAGTTCACCCAGGTAACGCTCGGCGCGGAACATGAACATGCCGCTGTTCCACAAGTAGTTCCCCGAGAGGACAAATGACTGTGCCGTCTCCAGGTCCGGCTTTTCCACGAACCGTGCGACGCGATAACCGGCCCCGCCGGTGCCGACCGGCTCGCCGCTGCGAATGTAGCCATAGCCCGTTTCCGGCGCCGTCGGCACGATGCCGAAGGTGGCCAGCGCGCCAGCGCCTGCCAGCGCCGCCGCCTCGGCGATCGCCAGGTGGAACGCGGCGACATCCGTGATGACATGGTCGGCCGGCAAGACCAGCATCAGCGCCTCGGGGTCGAAGGCCAGCAGGTACTGCGCCGCCACCGCCACCGCCGGCGCCGTATTGCGCCCTACCGGTTCGAGCAGGATACCCAGCGGCGCCAGACCGATCTCGCGCAATTGCTCGGCCACCATGAAACGGTGTTCATTACCGCACACGACCATCGGTGGCATGACCTCGATCCGCGCCAGCGCCCTGTCGCCAGTACCGCGCGCGGGCAGGCTGTACACACGCAGCGCCGTCTCTTGCAACATCGTCTTGTCCGTCACCAAACGTAACAGTTGCTTAGGCAACAGCGCCCGCGACAATGGCCACAAGCGGCTGCCAGAGCCACCGGACAGAATGACAGGATAGATTTTCATGGAGATACTCCATCGAAGGTCTGCTATGTGGCATACAGGGCCGGCGGGCCATTCGCGCGGCGCTGGCGGCGGCGGTCGCGCGCATTGCCCCAGGCGTTGGCGTCGCCTTCCGACACGTGGCGCATGCGGCCGGCGCGGTCAACGCAATATTCCTTGAAGACGATCATTTCATCGAGCAACACGTCAGGCAGCACGCGCGTGTATTCGAACAGCACGCTGCGCACCACTTCGGCGCCCGCGCAGACATGGCTGCCATGGCCGATCCAGGTGGGGCCGACAATGCTTGCGCCCGCGTCGATGCGGCAGCCCGAACCGATATACACGGGGCCTTCGATACGCGTTCCGCCGCTCCAGTCGATGCGCGTGTTCAAGCCCACCCACACGCCGTCGGCAATCTGGATACCGGGTACGTGCAACTGGGCCACCTCCCCCATCAGCACGCTTTGCAGCACTTCCCAGTAATCCTTGACGCTGCCGATGTCGATCCAGTTGTAGTGGCGCTTTTGCGCATAGAACGGCAAGCCCTTTTCCACCAGCAGGGGGAACAGTTCCGCACCGATATCGAACGGCCGGTCGCTGGGAATCAGGTCCAGCACCGCCGGCTCGAACAGGTAGATGCCGGTACTGACGCAATTGGACAGCGCCTCGGCCTGCGCCGGTTTTTCCTGGAAGGCCTGGATGCGCCCATCGGCATCGCTGACCACCACGCCATAGCTCGACACCTTGTCCCAAGGCACTTCCAGCGTGATGACGGAAGCCAGCGCGCCCTTGCGGCGGTGTTCGAGCAGGGCCGACTTGAGGTCGAGGTCGATCAAGGCATCGCCGCACAGTACGATCGTGGTTTCATCAAAGAAGCCGCCAAACTCCTGGATCTTCTTCATGCCCCCAGCCGAGCCGAGCGGCACCGGCACGACCTCGCCCGCGTCATTTGTATGGCCCTCGAAGGAATAGCCGATCTGCACGCCAAACTGGTGGCCTTCGCCGAAATACTCCTCGATCTTTTCATGCAGGTAGCTGACGTTGACCATGATATCGGTCACGCCATGCTGCGCCAGGTGCTCGACCAGGTAAGCCATCACGGGCTTGCCCAGGATAGGAATCATCGGCTTGGGCAAATCATAGGTCAGGGGCTGCACGCGCGTTCCCTTGCCTGCCGCCAATATCATTGCTTTCATGATCGCTTGCTTTCCATCGTGGATGAGGGTGGCCGCGCTGCCCCTGTGCAAAGACTGTCGGATCGACTATACAGACGTGCTCTTCAGCACGTTTGATACAGCGCGGGGAAGCATGCGGAAAAACAGGGAATGCGGCATTCCCTGTTCCAGGTCAAACATGTGCTACAAGCGCCAGACCTTGATGCCGGCGGCACGCAGTTCCGCTTCATTGAAACAGGCCTTGACGTCGATGAAGCAGCCGCCCTTGATCAGTTTTTGCTGGAAGTCTTCCACCGGCAGCGACGTCAGCGCGCGATGCGACACGGCCGCCACGATGGCGTCGGCGCGCGGCAACTCATCCCAGCTGAACAGGCGCACGCCGTACTCGTGCATCGCCTCTTCCGCATCCGCGTACGGGTCGTGCACGAACACTTCCACGCCATAGGTCTTGAGTTCGTTGATCACGTCGCCCACCTTGGAGTTGCGCAGGTCGGCGCAGTCTTCCTTGAACGTCAGGCCCAGCACGTTCACGCGCGCGCCCTTGATGTAGCTGCCGGCGGCAATCATGTTCTTGATGGTCTGCTCGGCGATGTACTTGCCCATGCCGTCGTTGATGCGCCGGCCGGCCAGGATCACCTGCGGGTGGTAGCCCAGGGTCTCGGCCTTGTGCGTCAGATAGTAGGGGTCGACGCCGATGCAATGGCCGCCCACCAGCCCGGGACTGAATTTCAGGAAATTCCACTTCGTGCCGGCCGCCGTCAGCACCTCGGAGGTATCGATGCCGATCTTGTCGAAGATGATGGCCAGCTCGTTCATCAGCGCGATATTCAGGTCGCGCTGGGTATTTTCAATCACCTTGCACGCTTCGGCCGCCTTGATGCTGGAGCAGCGGTGCACACCCGGTTCGACGATCGATTCGTACATGGCCGCCACCGCCTCCAGCGTTTGCGGCGTGTCGCCCGAGACCACTTTTACCACGTTCGTCAGCATGTGCTTGCGGTCGCCCGGATTGATGCGCTCGGGCGAATAGCCGACGAAAAAGTCGCGCTTCCACTGCATGCCCGAGGCCTGCTCCAGCACGGGAATGCAGATTTCTTCCGTGGCGCCCGGATAGACGGTCGACTCGTACACCACGATGACACCCTTCTTCATGTGCTGGCCCAGGCTCTTGCTGGCGCCGATCAGCGGCCCGAAGTCCGGGCTGTGCGCCACGTCGACGGGCGTGGGCACGGCAACGATGATGATGTCGGCTTCAGCCAGGACGGCCGGGTCGGACGAATATTCGGCGTGCACGGCGGCCGCCATCTGCTCGTTGCTCAGCTCGCGCGAAGGATCGACACCGCGCAGACAGCTGTCGACCTTGCTCTGCACGATATCAAAACCGATGGTGCGCCCCTGCTTGCCGAATTCGGCAACGAGGGGCAAACCGACATAACCGAGGCCAATCACGGCAATAGTAGTCATAGCAATACTTTCAATCTAAAAAGGGAGTAACCATTGGGGGCGGGTGACGCTCAGCGGCGCAGCGCTTCCTTCAGGAACAGGCGGAAAAACGCCATGTCCTCGATAAAATAGCGCCGAAACATGCGGCGCGGTTCCTGCAAGAAACGATAAAACCATTCCAGTCCCGACTTCTGCATCCACACGGGCGCGCGCTTGACGCGGCCCACGGCCACGTCGAAGGTGCCGCCCACGCCCATGGCGAAGGGGATTTTCATCTGGCCCTGGTACTGGCCCAGGAAATGCTCTTTCTTCGGCGAGCTGATGGCAACAAACAGCAAGTCTGCCCGCGCCGCCGTGATGTCCGCCACGACGCCAGGCTCTTCCGCCTCGCTCCAGTAGCCATTGCGGTAGCCGGCCACCACCAGGCCCGGATACTTGATCTCATACAGGCGTTTGACCTCGCTGACGACTTCCTCGCGCGCGCCCAGCAGGTACACGCGCCAGCCCTTGGCGGCGCTGCGCCGCATCAGCGCTTCGAACAGGTCGACGCCGGCGACGCGCTCCTTCAATGGCTTGCCCAGCAGGCGCGAGGCCCAGACCACCGGCATGCCGTCGACATTGATCAGCGCGCACTCGTTGATAATGCGCCGCAGCTCGGCATCGCGCTCCGCCTTGACCAGCTTGTCGACATTTACCACCACATGCTGGTGCGGCTTGCCGGACTGGATGAAGCCTTCGACCGTCTGCAGGGTTTCTTCCATCGACAGATTGTCGATCTGGCAGCCCATCATCGTGATGCGGCCGCTCATGATAATTGCGCCGCCAGCACGGCCACGATGCGCTCGGCCGCCTTGCCATCCCACAGCAGGGGACGCTGCCCCCGCTTGCCCTCGCCGCGCAGGATCTTGCCGGCCTCGGCCACGATACGGGCGGGGTCCGTACCCACCAGCACATTGCTGCCTTCGTCCACCGTGATCGGGCGCTCGGTGTTTTCACGTATCGTCAGGCACGGCACGCCCAGCGCCGTGGTTTCTTCCTGCAGCCCGCCGCTGTCCGTCAGCACGACGCTGGCGTCTTTCCACAGGTTCAGGAAGGCCATGTAGCCTTGCGGCCCCACCAGCGTCACGTTCGGCCCCATGTCGATGCCGAACTTTTCCAGGTTGGCGCGGGTGCGCGGGTGCACCGGGAAAATCAGCGGCAAGTCCTGCGCGATGCTGCGCAAGGCGCCGCCGATGGCCTGCATCATTTCCTGGCTGTCCACATTGCTGGGACGGTGCAGCGTCACCACGCCATAGCCCTGGCCGGCGCCCGCATGGCGCGCCTTGAAGGCTGCGCCCTCGCCTTCGCCGATGCCGTTGGCAGCCAGCTTTTCCGCCTGGTACAGCACGTTGTCGACCATCACGTGGCCCACATAATGCACGGCGTCATCGGGCTTGCCTTCGCGCCGCAGGTGCTCGAGGGCGCTCGGTTCCGTGACAAAGAACCAGTCGCTGATGCTGTCCGTGACGAGGCGGTTGATTTCTTCCGGCATGGCCATGTCGCCGCTGCGCAAGCCCGCCTCGACGTGTGCGACAGGAATATTCAGTTTCTTCGCCACGATGGAGCAGGCCAGGGTGGAATTCACGTCGCCCACCACCAGCACGGCATCGGGCCGCTCGGCCTGGCACAGCTCCTCGAAGGCCAGCATGATCCTGGCCGTCTGCTGCGCATGGCTGCCGCCGCCGGCCCCCATGAAGACGTCGGGCTGGGGGATGCCCAGTTCCTCGAAAAACACTTCGTTCATGTCGCGGTCATAGTGCTGACCGGTATGGATGATCTTGAAGCGCAGTCCGCCGTGGGCTTGCAGCGCCCGCACGATGGGGGCGATCTTCATGAAATTGGGACGCGCTCCGGCAACCAGATAGAGGGTAGGCATCGTATGTTCTTTCAACGTTAATAGGGACTAAAATAATGCCAGCGTAAATTCTGCCGCGATGTCGCCGCCATCGACCGCGACGCACAAGGTAGTACACGCAACTTTGACTTCGTAGTGGCGCGAATACCAGCCCAGCGGCGGGTCTTCGCTGGCGCTGGCCAGTTGCAGGCGCAGGCCCGTGCCCGCGAAACGGCCTTCCAGGCGGAAGCGCGCGCCGCGCACCACCAGCACGCCGTCTTCCAGCCGCACCGACAGGCCGGGCGCGAAATGCCAGAACTGTTCCAGCGCGTGCATCTGGCGCGCCTCGGCGCTGTCGCGCACGCGCAAACGCCGCGTCGCCGCGTCGAACTCCACGCTGCGCACATGGCGCACGGGATCGGCCAGGCGCGCATAGCCGTCGTGTGCGCCGCGAAACGCAAACTGGGCCGGGCCGACCGGCATCTGCAGGATGCGCACCGCCGCCTTGCGCAGCCACATGAAGCGCCCGCCGCTCACCGACTGATCCTGCCCGTCGACGCGCAGGGTATTGTGCGCCGACGTGCCACGGAAGTAATCGCGCCACTTGATATCCTGCCAGTACGAATAAGTACCGGGATCGATCAGGCATTCCTCGCCCGCCACGGACAAGGTCAGCGCCAGCGCATCGGCATGCCCGTGCGCGGCGATGCCCAGGTAGCCGAGGGGGCCGCAATCGAGCATGCCCTTGATTTCCGCCGGCTGGCCGAAGTCGCTGCCGAACAGCAGGTAGCCGCCGTCGGCAAAGTTCCAGGCGCCGGCCGCGCCATCCGGCGCTGGCATGGCCGGCAAGGTCATGCCACCGAGCAACCATTGCGCCGTGGCGCTATGCTGCGCCGGCGGCTGGCCACCCCATAGGGCGTCGCCCAGCGCCAGCAGCATGGACGGCCGGTCACCCGCATCCATAGCCTCAGCCGGTTCCAGCCGGAAGACGATGCCGTCGTCGGCGTCGCCCACCATCGGCACATGACCGCCCACGTCGCGCACGGCACGCAGGAAATGCGTGGCGCGCTGCAACACGCGCCAATAGGCATCGCTGAACGGCGTGCCGGCGCGCGCGCCGCTCACGCCAGCCAGCAGCAGGAATTCGGCGGCAAACACCTGGTACGCAAACGCCTGTTCGCGGTTGACGCCATCAGCCGAGTGCTGGCGCTGCGCCTGCTGCTCCAGTTCGCGCCGCGCCTGCGCGCGCCAGCCAGCGCTGTGCGGCCAGCACGGCCACGCCTGGCTGGCCACGTACAGGCCGGCAAGCTCGCCGATCAGGTGATTGTTCGCCGACGAATGGCGCGACAGATGGCGGTGAATGAACTGGCAATGCGAAAAAATGCTCGCCAGCCAGCGCTGCCGCAAATGCTCGCCCGCCTGCCCCTGGAACAGGGCGCCGTCGCTGCCGCCCATGATGTGCCAGATCAGGCTCCAGTTGATCAGCCGGATGCCCAGCTCCAGGGAACTGGTCCAGTTCGGTCCCTGCAGCGGCGGACATTGTTCCAGCCAGGAATCGATCTGCGCCGCCAGCGCATCGCGGTAGCGCGCCTCGCCACTCAGCGCCCACGCTTGCGCCAGACGCACCAGGTGCAAATGCCGGCTCAGTTCCCACACATGCTTGATGTCGCCCACGCTGGCGCGGTCGGTGATATCCAGCGCCAAGCTGAAACCGGAAGGTCCCGCCACGCCCGTCAGCGGATCGGTATTCCAGCGCGGCAAGGTACCCACCTGGAAGCGCGCGGTGGCAAACAGCAGCACTTCGCCAGCCATGATGGCATCGGCTTCGCGCAGGTAGGAGGCCGCATTGTCCAGGCGTGGCACGCGGTATGGCCGCGCGGCGCCAGCGCCGGCCAGCGCCGCCGGCGGCGTCGTGGCCAGCCAGCCATGGCGCAGCAGGCGCGCGATGCCCGCCTGGCGCAAACGGTAGAACGGTTCGCCCGGCGGCATGCAGCGCAGCCGGTTCCACAACCATCTGAGGCGGCCGGCACGCTTGCGCGGGGCCGCCGTCATCGCCGCCCTGGCGTCAGTCACGCAAGCACCATGCCGCCACTGCCTTGTCCAGCAATACATCCATCCACAACCTCCAGGATTCCATTCAATTCATGCCAGCGACACAGTATTACGCAAAATACATGCTGTCCACGCAACACAGCCAAAAGAAAATAATATCAAAACAACACAATGATTGCATTCGCTGCCACGCTTGTCAATCGCAGCGCAGCATTTTTGTGCCGGGCCCGCCGCGAAAAAAACCTGGCACGCCCCGTGGAAGCATGCGCGCTGCAGAGCAATGCCGGCGCGGCACGCGCGTTCTGCAAGAATGTAATTTGGACAATTACATTGAAAATAAACTATGATGTGGCTGTGACGCGGCTCTGACAGGGCCGCTGCGGACATGCGTACCGCCCATGCGCCAGCCGCGCTGCATGCTGGCGGCAACAGTGTGCCGAAAAACACCCGCATTGCACTGTATAAATAGTACCGTAATAAACCTGGCGAATACGCTAACATGAGCAAATAGCCACGCCTGGCCGCGCCGCAGCATGCTTGCATGCATGCAAGGGCGTGGCAATGACGATTTTTCTTGAAAAGCCTATCTATGCTGTCGAATGGCCGTAAAAACATCTTATTTCTGCTTCGCCATTTAATCAGACGTAATCCATTCGTCCTGCGCCGCGCCGCCGGCCTGCAGGCGCGGGAACACGCCAGCGCACCGCAGCAATTGGCGCGCCAGGCAACGCTGCTGCGCGCCACCCTGGCCGCCGCCCGGCGCCAGCTGCCGCGCTATGCCGCCATCGCCCTGCCGCCGGCCGATGCCGATCCGCTGGTCTGGCTGCGCACGCATTATCCCGTGCTCGACAAGCAGGACTTGCTGAACGGCCGCGCCACCCTGTACCCGCGCGCGGGCAAACGGCGTCCCTGGTGGCCGGCGGGAAAAACCAGCGGCACCTCGGGCACGCCCCTGGAAGTCTTCCGCAGCCTCGATTCGGTCATGTGGGAAGAAGCCTTCCACCTGCAGGCATGGCAATGGGCCGGCTACACGCATGGCGCGCAGCAAGCCGTGGTGCGTGGCGACCAGGTCTGCGCGCCAGGCCAGCGGCAAGCGCCCTACTGGCATCAGGACCCGTTCGGCAAGCAGTTGTTTATTTCCACAAGACATTTATCCGCGAGCACGGCGCAAGCCATACTCGACGCCATCGCCGCCAGCCAGCCCGCCATCCTGCGCGCCTACCCGTCGGCCTGCTTTGACCTCGCGCGCCACGCCGAGCGCCTCGGCCATGCTTTGCGTCTGCCAGCCGTCGTCACCGGCTCGGAACCCCTGTTCCCCCTGCAGCGCGAACAGATCGAGCGCGCCTTCGGCTGCCGTGTGTTCGACACCTATGGCATGGCCGAGCGCGTCGCCTTCGCCGCCCAGTGCGAAGCGGGCTATTACCATGTGCAGCCCGAGTATTCCCTGGTTGAAATTCTCGACGACGACAACCAGCCCACCAGCGATTTCGGCCATGTCGTCGGCACCACCCTGCACAATCACGTCATGCCCCTGCTGCGCTACCGCCTCAGCGACCGCGCGCGCTGGCTGCCGGGCGAGTGCCCCTGTGGCAGGCACGCCGCGCGCATCGAACTGTCCTCGGGCAAGGTGGAAGACCAGCTGTATGACAGCGAAGGCACCGCCGTCAGCGCCAGCATCGTGACGTTTGCCTTCAAGGGACTGGCGCATATCCGCAAATCGCAGGTCGCGCAAACGGGACCCGGCACCTGGGTCGTGCGCATCGTGCCGGAAGCAGGCTATGCGGAGGCCGACACGGTGGCGCTGGAAAGCAACTTCCAGCGCTATATCAGTGACAGGATCTCAGTCAGCATCCACTTGGTCGAGGATATCCCCCTGATGCCTAGCGGCAAATACAAATGGGTTTCCCAGGAATGGTCTGGAGCGCGCCGGTGAAGCGGCAGGGCCAGGACGCGGCGGCGCCCCGCCGTCTTTTTTAAGCAGAGCGATGAACGCATGATGAAAAAAATCCTCTTTTGCGGCCCCATCCCCCGGCCAGGACAGGCGCCCAATGGCGGCTATGAGGCGTGCAACCGGCGCAGCATCGATGCGCTGCGCGGGCAGGGCCGCACGGTCGACGAGCTGTATTACCCGCAGCCCACCGGCAAGCCATGGAAAAAACTGCCGGCATATGTGCTGGGCTTTGCCAGCCTGCTGCGCGAGCTGCCGCAGCATCAAGGGCAGCTACTGCATTTGACGGGACTGTACAAACAATTTGTCTTGCCTGAAATACTGCTGCTGCGCCGCGCCCGCATCATGGGACTGCGCACCGTGTACGACATCCGCGCCGGTTCCATGCTGCGCTACTACGCGCGCTATGGCGCGCTGTACCGCTGGCTGTTCCGCCACCTGCTGCGGCGGGCCGACATCGTCATGATCGAAGGCATGGAATACGCGGACTTCGTCCGGCAAATCACCGGCAAGCCGGCGTTTTACCTGCCCAACCATATCAGCGCGGGCAAGCTGCCCGCGCGCACGCTCGGCGCGCCCGGCACGGGTCCCGTGCGCCTCGTGTATGCGGGACGCATCACGCTGGAAAAAGGCATACGCACGGTGCTGGAGGCAACACGCCTGCTGGCGCAGCGGGGCGTCGACTGCAGCCTGACGGTGGCCGGCCCAGGTCCGGCGGCCCTGCTGGCCCAATTGCGCGAGGAATACGGCGACTGCGCCGTGCGCTGGCCCGGCGCCCTGTCGTCGGAGCAAGTGCTGGCCGAATTCGGCAATGCGCACTTTTTCCTGTTTCCCACGCGCCACAAAGGCGAAGGCCATTCGAACGCCCTGACGGAAGCGATGGGCATGGGCTGCATGCCGCTGGCGTCCGAGAATGGATTCAACCGCTCCGTGATCGGCGACATCGGGCAAATTCTGCCCCTCGACGCCAGCGCCGCCGACTATGCCGACGCCGTGCAAACCTGGTGCGCCGGCGGGCGCTGGCAAGCGGCATCCACCGCGGCCATGGCGCGCACGCAGGATTTGTTTTCCACCGAACAAGCGATCAGCCGGCTGCTGGCAGCCTACGATCAACCATGAAAGTCTCAGCATGACATTACTGTTCGCCGGTGATCTTGCCTGGCCGCAAGCAGACATCCTCGATTATCAAGCGCTGCGGGAACTCGCCGATGGCGCGGCCATGGTCGTCAATCTCGAGGGCGCGCTGCTGGCCGGGCCCGCACAGGAATGCGCGGTCAATAATGACTACAAATTCAACCTGTATTCGGATGCCTCGGCCACCGGCATCCTGCGCCAGCTCAATGTGCACGCCTGCGGCCTGGCCAACAACCATATCTCCGACTACAAGGGCGGACTGGCGCACACGCGGCAGATGCTGGACGCGAACGGCATCGCCGCCTTCGGCACGCGCGCCTTGCCGCATTGCGAGCTGCAGGTGGCGGGCACGCAGTACATCCTGTTCGGCGCCTGCTCCGCCTTGCCGGAGCCGGGCACGGAAGGCAGCCAGGACAGCGCCATGCCCTTCGATCCTGCCGCGGCGCTCGCCATGCTGGCCCGTTTGCGCCAGCAATTTCCGGCCGCCAAGCTGGTGGCATTCCTGCACTGGGGCTATGAACTGGCGCGCTTTCCCCAGCCGGCCGACCGCGAATGGGCGCGTCAGGCGATCGATGCGGGCGCGGACCTGGTCATCGGCCATCATCCGCATGTGGTGCAAGGCTATGAACGCTACCGGCATGGCGCCATCGCCTATTCGCTGGGCAACGCCATCCTGCCGCAGACGCAATACCGGGGCCGCCTGCTGCACTACAAGACGCCGTATGTCTGCGAACAGCTGGTGCTGGCTGTCGCGGACGACGGCGTGACGGCACACTGGCTGCGCTATCACCCGCAAGAGGGACGGCTGACGCGCGAAGGCTCGGCACCGGCAGGCGATGACGCCCAGCTGCGCGAACGCACGCCGTTTGCGGGCATGGATGACGCGCAATACCGCGCCTGGTTCGCCAGCACGGGCCGCCTCGACGGCAATTCCGGCCACCGCTACAGCTATACCTTCTGGAGCTACCGCGGCTGGCGCCAGGCCGACAGCGCCCTCAAGTTCGCCCTGCTGCGCGCCAGGCGCAGCGTGCGCAAGCTGGCCATCCGCAGCGGCTTGCACAAGCCGTACAACTGGTAGGCCTTCGCGGCAGAGGAAAAAAGGCGATGGCAGCGCCAAGTGCGGGAAATCGCCCGGCGTTGCTTTCCACAATGTTTCCGGCGACCGGATGCGCCGGGCATTGACCATCCAGCGCCAGGCTGGACAATCCGGCAGGCAACGCGTCGCCACGCCACGCCGTGATCAATAGGGGGAGTCGGGTGATGAAGATTTTCCACTGCGCTGCTTGCCTGGCCGGCTCCTTGCTGGTCTGGTGCGTAGCGTCAGCCCACAGGGCCAGCCTGCAATTCACGGGTTTCCCCTATCTGGCGGTGGCATAGCCAAAAAAAACGGCGGCACCGGGGTGCCGCCGTTCGCGTCAGAAGATGCAACTGCTTATTTTGGCAAGGCCATCGAGAAGGTGCCGACAGTCAGGCTGCGGCCCGTTGCCGTTGGCACCAGCGAGATTTTCGGCTTCTTGCAGCCCACATCGAGCACCACCAGGAACTCGGCGCTGGTGGCGGGCTTTTTCACGAAGGCGGCGTGATCTTCGTACGTGCCGGTTTTCGGCGCGCCGCCCGTCTTCTTGACGAAGGTGGTGTCGCCCGTGACGGAACTGATGCAGACATTGCGGTCGGCATTCTGGATGACGACGCCGCCATCCGTTGCCACCGTCATCGGCACGATCGCATGCATGTTCCATTCGAACGCGCGCGCCGTGGCCGACGCCAGGGTGTCGCGCACGACCAGCACGTCAGTGCCGCGCAGGTACCAGAGTTGCCGCTTGTTCGCCGTCAGCGCACCGTCAAAAGCGGCCGTGGCATCGCCTTCCGCATAGTCGAGTCCAGGCGTGGTGGCGAAGGAAATGATCTTGCCATTGCGGCTGAGCAAAGTATCGAAGCCCACGGCCAGCTGTCCCTTGCCGCCGTCAAACGTCACCGCATTATGCGCCTTGGTCTGGCGATACCAGTCATTCCACAGCGGCGAACCATACCAGTCGTACCAGCCGGATTCCGTCAGCAGCGGCCGGCCGCCACTCACCAGCACGATGCTGTTCTGGTCGGCATGGCTGTGATTGAAGGAGCCATACGGGCTCGATTTGAAGTACACGGAGGTGCGGTCGCGCAGCGCCAGGCTGCTGTGCATCGCCACCCAGCCGATGCTGGAGAACAGCGCCGAATTCGGCGGCGGCGTTGCCGTGGTGACGGACGCCACAGGCAGAGGCCATGGCGCTTGCGCCAGGGTCAGCGCATCTTCCTCGCCCACCAGGTTGCGCACATACCATGCTGCTTCGGGCGAAGCGAGACGCGAGGCAAAGCCTTTCAGCTCCGTGGGGATCGGCGCCGTCTCATGCTCGTCGCCAAACACGTGCGTGGGCGAACCTGGCGGCTGGAAGTACATGAACATGCGCAGGAAGCCGGCGCTCCACGGTTTCTCGAACAGGTTCACGCCGGTGGCGTTCGCCAGCGGCTGCCAGACAAACAGGGACGTCAGGGCCATGTGCTGGCCATAGCTGGTGCCGTTCGCAAAGCCGCCTTCCGGGCCGCTCCAGATATAGATCGAATTCACATAGGCGCGGAACGAGAAATCAAACCACTTCTCGGCGGCGGGAATATCGCCCAGGGTCAGCGCGGAAATCAGCGCCACATAGCCTTGCGCCACGACGCCGTGCGAATCGAAGGGATACTGGTCGAGGATGCCATTGCTCACCTTCAGCGAATCATAGATGGGCGCGGTGCGTCCCTCGATCGCCTTCAGCCAGCTGGTGCGCGATGCGCTGTCCAGGTCGCTGCCCAGGAAATCGAAGGCCTTGGCCAGCGTCAGCGCAATCAGGCGGTTTTCCTGGTCGGAATTGGCCAGGCTGGTCGGGCCGGTGGGCGACAGCGCCGCCAGCTGCCCGCCGCGCGTCACCGCTTCGTTCAGGTACTGGCGGTCGCCCGTCACGCGCCACAGCAAGGCGGCCGCTTCCAGCTGGCGCGTCACGTCGCCTATGGCCCAGCGGATCTGCGACACCTGCACGTTGCCAGCCGCCGTCATGGCGCCCGAGGTGACCAACGGCCAGTCCGAATCCTTGTAGATGGGAATGCTCTTGGCGCGCCATTGCACCTGGCCGACGAGCACATTCACGGCCGGGTTGCGTTCGGCCTGCTTGGCCGCACTCCATTTAACCTTGGCAATGTCCGCGGCCAGGCCGCGTGGATGCGCGCGCTGCGCGATGCGCGACTTCAGGGCGGCGGTATCGGGCACGAGGAATGGCTTGGAAGTGCTGGCATCGACATAGAATGGCCGTGCCGTCGACCAGTCGGTGGTGGTCGACGGCCGCACGCGCCAGGAATAGGCGCCGGGCGCCAGGGCGGCGAGCGGCAGATACCAGGTGCGGTCCGTGGTAAAGGTTTGCAGCGGTGCGCCAGCCAGGTCGGTGCGGCGAATTTCCAGTACATACGCGGCGGGATTGCTGGGATGCATGGCCCAGGAAAAGCTCGGTGGATTCTGTGCCTGGATCTGCGCATTCGCCGGAGCAGCACGTGTCACCCGTGCCAATGGCGAGGTCGCCCAATCGGCATAGCTGGGCGCAGCGATGCCGCAACCCAGTAACAGGACGCCACGCAAAATTGATGCAACATTGAAATTCATAATCCCCCCTGGGTAACTAATATAGATAACAAAATAATATGACTGGGAAATTCTAGAAATTCTTGCATTTATTTCTAACTTCCACGAAAATATTGCTATTTAATTCAAAATCCTCGCTAAAATCCCGTTTGCGAGTGGATATTACACCTGATCGCGGCGTAAGTTTTGCCTATTTTCATTGCGTGAAATAAAGAAAATACAGAGAACTATTTATTGCCGGGAGATATATTAAAAGGCTGGCAAAACGCAATGCGGCTCGCCAAACGCTGCAATATAGTAGTGGCCGCGCCTGCATCAGGCGGACCAGGGGAAATTTTGCGCGACTTTAAATGGTTTTTCCAAGAAGAAACTTACAAATCACCGAAAGTTACTTTGCTTATCACGTTACCGATCGCTTAACAAGCATGCTGGAATGGCTATTTGCGGATCGCGGGCCGGGCGCAGAAACCCCCGCGCCGCGCCCACCGAATGCATGTGCCAGGCCAGGATGGCGATGCACGCCCCGCACAAGTCTTTTTTGCGCCAAAACAACATTCCCAGGCTGACACCCCACACGGCGGCCACGCTCGCGCCCAGCGCCGGCCAGAACGCGGCCCCGGCCAGCGCGGCCGCGCCCGCCAACAAGCCGGCCGCCAGGTACAGGGCGGGAGCGGCAAAGACAAACCAGCAGGTGCGCGCCGCATACTTGAACCAGCGGTGGCCGAACGCCGCGCGCAGGAACACGCCGCTCGCTTCGATGCGGCCGATGCGCCACAGGCGCAGCATCATTTGCAGCGACGTTTCATTGTGCCCCGAGTGCCGCACGGCGGGCAGCGCCAGGCGCACCAGGCGCCAGCCGGCCGCGCGCAGGCGCGCACCCAGTTCCGCTTCCTCGAAGGCGGCCAGCCAGCGGTTGGCCAGGTAGCCGACGGCCTCAATCGCAGCGCCACGGTACAAGCCGCCGCCGCCCAGCACCGTCACATCCCGTGCCGGCGCCAGCGAGGCGTACTGCTGCACGCGCATCTTGTCGGCGACGGTGCGCACCGCCGTATCGATCAGGCGCCCGCCGACGCCGGCCACGCCGGGATGCGCTTCCAGGTACGCGAGGCCCTGGGCGATAAAGCCCGGCTCCAGGGTCATGTCACCATCGAGCACGTACAGGTAGCGCCCGCGCGCATACTGATACCCGAGCTGCAGCGCCGCGCCGCAATTGCGGTCGTCGGTCGAGACGAACTGCACGATGCGCACGCCAAACTGCCTGGCGATCGCCACCGTGCGGTCGCGCGACAGCGAATCGACCAGCAGCACTTCCGCGTCGAGGCCCTCGCATTCGGCCAGGGCCGAGCGCAGGCAGGCCTCGATATGCTGTTCCTCATTGAGGGCCTTGATGATGATGGTCAGCAGCGGCGCTTGCTGCGCGCCGGCGGCATCGCGTGGAGTCAGGTCAGTGGCTGGCATGGATAATCTGCAAGGAAAAGGTGGCAAGGCATGCGGGTGGGCACCGGGCGGGGCGTGTCAGGACAAGTCGTCGCGCATGGCGCGCAGCATGGCGCGCGACGCCACCTTGCGCCCCCGCATGGCCGCTACCAGCATGTCGCGCACGGTACGCACATGGCACAGCACAAGCAGGCGGGGCAGCAACTTGCGGTACATCTTGAAGCGCGAGCGGTACTGGGTATAGATGGCGAAGTCGCTGTCGTGCTGCTCCTTGGTCGAGCTACCCGCCTTGTGGTAGACGATGGCGTCTTCCGCCAGCGCCTGGCGGAAACGCCCGCGCGCGCGCAGGGCCCAGTCGATTTCCTCGAAATACAGGAAATAGGATTCTTCCATCTCGCCGACACCCTGCAGGAAGCGGCGCGACACCAGCATGGAAGCGCCGCTGACCCAGTCGAGCCGCGCCTGCGCGCGCTGCACCGCCGCCGCATCGATGTCGCCGCGGCGCATGCCGATGCCGTGCAGGTCAATGGCCACGCGCCATGGCGAGAAATGCCCGCCGCCCAGGGCCTGCACGCGCCCGGGGTCGGCATAGAAGCAATTCACGGACCCCGTGATGCCCGTCTCGGCATCCATGCCGGCGCGCCGCACCATCGCCGCCAGGCAGCCGGGTTCGACCACCGTGTCGTTATTCAGCAGCCACACATAGGCGCAGGCGGGGTCGTCGAGCGCGATGCGGATGCCGACATTGTTGCCGCCGGCAAAGCCCAGGTTGCCTCCCGTCTCGACCAGCAGCAGGCGCGCGGCGCTGTCGCCATGGCGGAAGCTGGCCGGCGCGCGCACGTGCTCGCACGCCACCGGCTTCGGCACCGGCGGCGTCGTCAGCCGGGCCAGCGGACCCGCGGGCGCCGTCCAGGCCAGCGTGCCGGCGGCCCAGTCGCGCAGCTTGCCGATCGAGCCGTCGCTGGAAGCGTTGTCGCAGACGATCACCCCGAAGTCGGGATAATCGAGGCGCAGCACGCTTTCCAGGCATTCGACGGCGTCACGCCAGCCATTCCAGTTGACGAGGACGATCCAGACCTTGGGAGACTTTTCCGGTATTGGCATTTATTTCGCTTTCAGCGTGCGGCCCGGGCGCTTCACCTTTTTTTCCACCTCCGGCGCGGCTTGTTCAGGCGATTCGGCCAGCACGACAATCGCCGCCAGCAGCAGGTAGCCGAGGGTCAGGCCGGAAAAAATCGACAGCACGGTTTTACAGCCGAGCAAAATCAGGATGGCAATGGCCATGAAGCCGGCCGCCATACCGGCGCCGTCGGCCCGCTGCTTGTACATCTTCAGGCCCAGCAGCACGCCGCTGCCGAAAATCGACAGGAAGGCCAGCAAGCCGGGTATGCCGGAATCGAGTGCGATACCCAGCCAATAGTTATCGATGTTGTAGCGTACGCCATCGAAAAAGCCCAGCTTGACCACGCCGATGCCATTGCCGAACCCCATGAAGGGATTGGCGGCAATCAGCGGCATGCCCCGCTCGAGCATCATCACGCGCGACATGGTGCTGCTCATTTCGCCCTGGCTGCGGCCCACCACCAGGGCCGTGACCTCATGCAGGGCGAAATAGCCGACGATCAGGAACACGGGCAGCAGCAGGATGGCCATCAGCAGCGACAGATTGGCTTTTTCCTGCCCCAGGTTGCGCCCGCGCGGCAGCAGCAGCAAGGCGCCGGCCAGCAGCACAGCCGCCACCAGCACCACGACGCCGACGCGGCTGCGCGAGGACAGGATCACGATGAAGGCCAGCGGAATGAAGGCCGCGCTGGCCCAGCGCAACAGACGCGTCGGGTTGCTGAGAAACACAGCCACGGCCAGCGGCGCCATCATGGCCATGAATTCGGCCAGCACCATCGGATGCTCGAACGTGCCCTGGGCCCGGTAATGGCCGTCGCGGAATTTTTCACGCACGGTGTCGAGCATGGTTGCCGAATCTTCCGCGCTGAGCACGATGAAGCGGTCGAACAGGGTGTGCTTCACGGCCGCCTCATATGAAGCGAGCAGGGCCTGGACGATGGCAACGAGGATCAGCAGGCCCAGCAGGCGGTACACATCCTTTTCATCGCGCAGTATCGCCAGGAAGACGAAGAAAGCGATGTAGCAGGTAATGACTTCCACGGCCAGCGACAGCACCTGCGAAATCGGCTGTTCGCCCATTGCCGAGCTGAGCACGCGCCAGGCAAACAGGAACAGCACGCTGAAGACCATGAAGGGATGCGCCTTGCAGCGCCGCACCAGGCGTTCCATGGGATCGCGGCAGGACAGGATGCAAAAGCCGCCCACCATCAGCAGCGACAGCCAGGCCAGCTTGGTCGGATTGACCGACGGCAAGCCACCGAAGCGGTAGACGATGTAGGCGGGCCACAGGTTGATGAACAGCACCAGCAGCAACAGCAAGCCGTTCAGCAAAGCATCGGGCGCGGTCTTGCGCTTGGGCATGACCCACATGCCGATCAGCGCCATCACGCCCATCGGCAAGGCCAGCAGGCGCACCAGCGCGCCCGGCGACAGCACGGCCGCCATCAGGCCAGCGATCAGGCACAAAAACGCCGCCCCGATGAGCAGCATGCCCATCAGTAAGAAACTCCCCTGGAAGGAACTGCGTTTTTGTCTTGCCATCATTGTGCTCCCTTGCTTGTTTGCAGCGCCGCGTAGTTGCGTGCGCCACGATTACACCACCACCAGAAAATGCCCTGCGCCAGCGGTATCCATACCGCATACACGGCCAGGCGCACATTGATCGCACCGTCCACCCCGTAGCGGGGAATGGCCCAGTAGCTGGCCGCCACGACGACGATGCTCGTTGCGATCGTCAAGCCGGTATTCAGTTTCAGCATGCCCCGCCCTATCCATTGCGGCGTCATCAGCAGCGCCAGGCTGATGCCCAGCACCGTCGGCAGCAAGGCGCGGAACATCGCCGCGCTGGGTGCGAACGCCTGGCCGGCCACCAGCGAAATCATCAGCGGCGCCAGCAGGTAGGCCACCACACACACGCCCGCCACCGCCAGCAGCACTTTTTTCGCCAGCCGGCGCTGCTGCGGCCAGAAGGCGTCCGGCGTGGCGCGCGCCAGGCCGCCATAAATCACCATCAGCGCACTCTGCGGCACGATCAGCAGCAAGGCCACCATCTGCTGCGCCAGCTGGTAAAACCCCACTTCGCGCTTGCCCAGGTCATGATTGATCAGCAAGATGCTCACCTGGTCCAGCAGGAAGGCGCTCACCGTCGTCAGGTGGATGATGGCGCCCGCGCTCATCAGGGGGCGCACTTCGCTCTTCACCCAGCTGGCCGAGCGGCCCGCCAGCTGCCACAGCGGCCAGGCCACCAGGGCGGCAACGAAAAACTGGCCCAGCAACTGCGAGGCGAGCGCGCCCGGCACGCCCCAGCCCAGGTACATCACCAGCAAAAAGAACAGCAGAAAACCGATGCTGCGGCCCCAGTACTGGGCGCGATTCAGCAAACCCGTCTGGGCGCTGGCCGCCAGCATGTTCGAGGCATACTGCTCCCAGATCAGCAAGGGCACGCACGCCATGGCTATACTCAATGGCAACAGCGACAATCCCTTGAACAGCGCGCCTCCCGTCCCCGCGTACAGCAGCGCCGCCAGCGCCAGCGCCAGCAGCGACAGGCCCAGCGCCATGCCGCCCAGCGTGCCCATCTGCGCGCCCAGCGCCGGCTTGCTGTCGGCCGACTGCAGGCGGTGCTGCAGGGCTTGCCCCAGGCTCAGGTGGAACAAGGTGGCAAACAGCGCCGCCCACGCCATGGCGGCGGCAAACTCGCCGCGGCCATCCGGCCCCAGCAGGCGCGCCGAGACGAACAGGGTGCCTAGCGACAGCACCATGCCGTAGCCGCGTGCCACGCTCATGCCGACTATCCGCTTCAAGTCGCTCAAGGCCGCACCTGCACGGCGGCGACGTCGACGGGCGGCACGGCCGAGGTGCGCATGACCACGAAATGGCGCTCGACAGCATGCCAGCAGCACCACGCCAGGGGCAGCACGATGGCGCTGGCCAGCAGGCACACGCCGACCGGCGTCGTCGCCCAGCCGTACATCAGCAGCGTTTGCTGCACGGGAAAGGCAAACAGATAAATCCCATACGACAAGTCACCGATCTTTTCCAGGTTGACGGGCGCCACCCACGCGGGGTGGCGCCCCAGCCACAAGGTGGCATAACTGATCGCCACACAGGCCAGCAGGTAGAACAGCGGCCCTGGCACCAGCGCGCTGGCGCCCCACACGGCCAGCAGCAGGGCGGCGATGCCGCCATGCATGGGCACGCGGCGGCGCAGCAGGCGATAGGCGGCACCCAGCAAAAAATAGGGAACCAGCAATATCGGCCCGGCCATGCTGCCTTCAAGCACCTTCCACCAGCACAGCGCGCACACGGCCACGATCGCCAGCAGGGGCAAGGCGACAGAGTCCAGGCGACCGATGCGGCGCAATAGCCACACGCCGCCGCCCACGGCCAGGTACAGCGAAAACTCGATGGGCAGGGTCCACAGCGAACCATTCACGCCCGCCCCGTACGGATTGGCGGTGAACACACCCGGCAAGACATATTGCAAATGCCACATGGTGATATTGCGCGCGATGTAGCTCCACGTCTCGCCATCGCGGTAGTAGTCGGCCAGCTCCAGGGTCGTGACCAGCGGTCCCAGCAACAACGCCGT
Organism: Janthinobacterium aestuarii; assembly: GCF_051380835.1. Taxonomy (NCBI): domain Bacteria; kingdom Pseudomonadati; phylum Pseudomonadota; class Betaproteobacteria; order Burkholderiales; family Oxalobacteraceae; genus Janthinobacterium; species Janthinobacterium aestuarii. The sequence goes on along the minus strand of NZ_JBNYXU010000007.1, from coordinate 259,983 downwards.
CAGCACCACCACCAGGATCAGGGCGGGGAAGATGCGCCGCACGCGCGCACTGAGAAACGAACGCAGTTCGGGGCGCGCATACGCGCTCGCCGTGATCAGGTAGCCGCTGATGGAAAAGAACACGCCAACGGCCACCGTGCCCAGGGTCATGCGCCCATCCGTCAGCAGCATCAGCGGCTCGCGCGCACCCTGCGCGCTCAAGTGATAACTATGCGAAAACAGTACCAGCCAGGCAGCCAGCAGGCGCAGCAGATTAAAATTATTGGCCGGCGGCGTCATGCTCGTGATCCTGGCGGGCGGCTGGACGGTACCAGCCGGCCATGACTGCATTAAAAGAAAACATGCTGCTCCCGCTGCTGCGCGTCACTGCGCTGGCAAGGTGCGCAGGATATCGCAGATGCGGTCCACTTGTTCCAGCGGCAAATCCGGGAAAATCGGCAGGCACAGCACCCGGTCCGCCACATGGTGGGCCACCGGCAGCAAATGCCGGCCAGCCGACGGCAAGCCGCGGTACATGGGGAATTCGCTGATCAGTGGATAGAAATAGCGGCGCGTCATGATGTTCTGCGTCTGCAGATACGTATACAGAGCGTCGCGCTGCAGCGGGAAATCCGCTTCCACGAAGACGGGGAAGTAGGAGTTGTTGAGCTGCGCGGGATCGTTTACGGCCGGCACCGTAATGCCGGGCACCGTGGCCAGGTTGCTGCGGTAACGGGCGGCGATCTGCGCGCGGCGCGCCAGAGCATGATCGACGTGCTTGAGCTGCAGCAAGCCGAATGCCGCCTGCACCTCGTTCATCTTGCCATTGATGCCAGGCGCGACGACGGTCGTCTCATCGACGATGCCAAAGTTTTTCAGGTGGTCGATGCGCTGCTTGGTCTTGGCATCGGGACAGATGATGGCGCCGCCCTCGAAGGTATTGAAGACCTTGGTGGCATGGAAACTCAGCACCGACAAGTCACCGTAGTTGAGCACGCTGGTGCCCTTGTGGCGCACGCCGAACGCATGCGCGGCATCGTAGATGACCTTCAGGCCATAGGTATCGGCGATGCGCTCGATCTCTTCCACATTGCACGGCGTGCCGTACACATGCACGGGGAAAATCGCCGTCGTCTGCGGCGTGATGGCCGCCTCGATCTTCGCCGCATCCAGGTTAAAGGTCTGCGGGTCGATGTCGACAAACACAGGCTTGATGCCATTCCACAGCAGGGAATGGGCAGTGGCGACAAACGAATACGGCGTGGTGATGACCTCGCCGGAAATGCGCAACGCCTGCAGCGCCGTCACCAGCGCGATGGTCGCATTGGTAAACAGGGCCAGGTGCTTGACGCCCAGGTACTCGGCCAGTTCCCGCTCCAGTTCCTGGTGGAAGGGGCCGGCATTGGTCAGCCATTTGCTGTCCCATATCTTTTGCAGATAGGGCATGAATTCATCGAGCGGCGGCAGGGACGGTTCGGTAACGAAGATTTTTTTCATAATAGCAACAATTATATATAAGGCGTACGGTGGCTAGGCCTTCTGGTTGCGCTCGCGGTAATGTTTCAGCAAGCGGTCGGGGGCGCGCACGGCGCGCACGCCGAGGTAGCGGATCTTGCGAAAACGGTTCCAGTCACCCGGCTCCGCGTAGCGCCAGGCCGTGATATCCCAAGGAATCGAGGCCAGCCAGCGGTGATAGAACACGGACGAGGTTGACACATTGTTCACCGCGAAATGCGGCGCCTGGTTCACATGCCACTCATCAGGCACCCGTTCGTAATCGAAGGGATGCCAGATGATGTCGGCGCGCGTGCTGCGCGCCAGCGCCAGCAGCTTGCTGATGCGCTCCGGCGCATGCTCGTCGTCATCGTCGAGGTGCGTGACGAACTGGCCGCGCGCCAGCGACAAGGCATGGTTCAGCGCCAGGGTGCCGGCCACCATCCAGCGCTGGCGCGGCTCCGTCGGGTACACGCCCCGCTCGCTCAGATTGACGAACTCGATGCGCGGGTCGTTCAGCGCCGCAATCCGTTCGGCCGTGTCATCGGTGCAGCAATCACCCACCACCACGATCTGCAGGTGCGGATAATCCTGCGCCAGCAGCGACGGCAGGCAGCGCTGCGTCAGCAGCACGCCCCGGTTGTAGGTTGCCACGCAGACAGTCACCAGCGGCTGCGGCATCTCGTAAGCGGCCTGATAGGCGGCACTCTTGCGGGCGCCGCGAAAACCGGCACGCGCTCCCAAGCCCAGGTCGCGCATCGAGCGCAGCGGTTCCCTGAGACGCGACCATATTTTCCTGCCTTTATCTGCTAACCGCCGTAAACTCGTGAAATTCGACAACCATTCCTCCTTGACTGCACGCTGGCAAAGCAGCTCCACCGGCGCCGGCAACGGCGCCACATATGCCACGCTTAATTGGCAAAGCCCATCAACCGGCGCCGGCTATTCTCAGGCAGCACCTTCAGCATGGCATTGACAAAGTCTTCCTGCATGGCAAACGATCGCTGCGTATCGGTGTCCAGCGACGACACGCGGAACAGCAGGCCGTCCGGAATATCGCCGGCCAGGCGATAGCGCATTTCCGCGATTTTCTTTTCATTTCCGCTACGCACCACCACGTCGCCGACCGTGCTCCAGTACGTCACCGGCTCGTAGCGTTCGCGCGACAGATTCGTCTGCAGGCGCTTGACCTTGATATCGCCCTGCGGCGTGGCCAGCACGCCATCCTGCTTGCCCGTCAGCTCGAAGCCCTGCGCCGGATAGCACACTTCCGGATAATGCAGCTGCATGCCGTCGCTCTGGTTGGCGCCGTAGGCGATCGACAGCATCACCCGATAGCCTTCGTTGTTCACATAAGTGCGCGACAGGGTTTGCGTGTAGATCGCCTTCAGCGCTTCTTCGGTGCTCGGGTTGATCACATTTGCGTGGCCTTGCGTCTCTTCGCGCCAGTTGCCGAACTGTGTCGGCACCAGGGCCTTCAGCTCGACCGGCGGGCGCTTGTCGGCCAGGAAATGCGTCGGCGTGATCAGCTTCGCCGTTCCTGCCGAGGCCGCCATCAGTACGCCCAGGACGATACTGCTCAAGATTGCTCGTTTCATGCGCCTGCTCCCTGCGGCCGCGCCGCTGGCGGACGGCGCGAACGCGACAGCCACTGCAGCAGCGAATCCACGCCAATGATGAGTACCAGCGCGCTGATGAACAGGACCATGCCGGCAAAACCGTGCAAGAAGCCCTGCCCTGCGGCGTCGCCGAAATAATAGGTAATCAAGGTCAGCACGCAGACGCGGATGACGTTGGCCGTAAACGAGATCGGTACGATCAGCAGGGCCAGGCCGATGTTGCGGAAGGCCGAGGTATGGCGCACCACGTTCAGGTAGAACAGGCCCAGCGATTCAAGCGTCAGCAGGGTCTGCAGGCCTGCGCAGGCATCGGCCACCAACAGCTGGTACTGGCCAATCTGCAGGATCACCCCGGTACGCGCGATGGGATAGCCGGCCCAGTACAGCAGGTGCTCGGTAACATACGAGACGGCCTGCTTCATCGGCATGGTCAGCGTGCTGACCACGGCGCTTGGCAGCGGCACCATGAACAGCATGAAAAAGAAGGGGAACCACAGCACGCGCAAGGCGCCGGGGCCGCGCTTGAACAGCAGCAGGGCGGCCAGCATGAAGATGAACGAGAGGATCTCGAATGAGACGATTTGCTGCGAAGTGCCCAGGATATACAGCAGCAGCGAGACGATGAACACCGGCCAGCCGGCGGCCGCGCTGCCGGCGGCCGGAGGCACGTCCTTCCAGCGGCGGGCCATCAGCCACAGCGACAAGACGAGGATAATGGGGCCGTGGGCTTGCTCTTCCGTGGCCCACACGCCGTGAAACAGGCCATAGAAAGTCGATCCGAACATGCACACGAAGCCTATCGCAATCGGCAGCCACTCGGGCGCCAGCTTCTTAATCCGCGGTAACACAGCAGCGGTGTCCAGACCAGCCATCAGAATTCAACCATCACGGAGCCGACGATGTCCGCGCCGATTTGCGACAGCTGCTCGCTGGCCGCGTTCAAGTCCGCCACCAGGGTTTCATTGCGGCGCGTCACCAGCAGCACGCCACCGGCGCGCGCGGCAATGGCCAGCGCATCGGAACCTGCAGACAGCGAAGCGGCGTCGTAGAGCACCACGTCGAAGTGGCTTTCCAGGCGCGCGTTCAAGTCCGTGAAGGCGGTGCGGCTGAGCAATTCCTGCGGATTCGGCGGCAAGGTACCCGCTTCGAGGATGTGCAGGTCGACGAATTCGTCGATCTTGGCGATGGCGTCGAGGTCGGCGCGTCCCGCCAGCACGTCGGACAGGCCCTGCTTGTTCTTCAGGTCGAAGATCTGGTGCTGGCTCGGCGTGCGCAGGTTGGCATCAACGAGCAGGGTATGCTCGCCCAGCTGCGAAAACACCACGGCCAGGTTGGCCGCGAACAAGCTGGCGCCATCGCCGCTGTCGACGCCCATGATCACCAGCGACTTGCGGCCAAGGGCGAACCAGCGCAGCATCAGCTGGCTGCGAATGGCGCGCAGCACTTCGACCTGCGGGCTGAACGGTTGATACGCGGCCAGCAGGCGGGCCGAATACTTGCCCTGGCCCTGCTGCAGGTAGGGATAGTCGAACTGGCGCGCCAGCACTTGCTGGATATCCGCTTCCGTGATCAGGCCCAGGCGCTGGGCTGCTTCGCCGAAGCGGATGCCCAGTTCCTTTTGCATGCGCAGTACGCGTTCGGCGTTTTCAGGAGTGATCTTGCCAGATTCCAACAGCAAGCCACCGATGCTGGAATCGCCGCCGCGGGCCTGTGGACGTATGGTATTGCTCAGCGCTGGGTGGTTCATGGGAGTATCCATCAATTAGTTGGCCCGCAAACGGCGGAAAGTAAAGGCATTCATGAAGCTGCGGCGTTTTTTCGCCGGCGGATTCCAGTTGATCACGCCCAGCACCGGCGCTTGCAGCACATCCTGCAAATCGCCTTCGGAACGCACGCGGCGGTTGAGCATCTCGGCCAGCACGCTGAACGCCAGGCCCAGCATGCCGCCCAGGAACACGGCCAGCACGGTGTTCACCAGGATCTTCGGTCCTGCCGGCTTGATCGGCGGCACGGCTGGATTCAACACGGAAATATCCGACTGGTCCGACTGCCCTTCGATCTTGGTCTGCGAGAAACGCTGCGACGCCACGTCGAAGGCGCGCTGCGCGCTTTCCACGTCCTTGGCCAGCACGCCCATTTCATCGCGCGTGCGGTTCAGTTCCAGCACCTTGGTCTTTTGCTCGGCCAGGGCGGCGCGGATCGCGCCTTCGCGCTGCTGCATGATCTGTGCATTGTTGCCCACGCTGTTCGAGGCGATACGCAGCTGTGCCTGCAGATCGGCGCGCAACTTGTCCACTTCGGCCTTGGCGCTCTGGTATTGCGGATGGTTCACGCTGAGGCGCTGCGACACTTCGGCAAACTTCGATTCCGCACTGCCCAGGTTGACCTTCAGGCTCTGGATCAGGGGATTGGCCGCCACGTCAGGCGACTCGGTGGCATTGCTGCCCTGCGCCATGCGCTGGCGCGACGTCGCTTCCATCGCCTGGCCCTGCGCACCCACCAGCTGCGCCGACAGGTCGTTCAGGCGGTTCGATTCCACGTCGAGGCGGTTATCGATGCTGACGATGCCGTGCTCCTGCTGGTATTTGGAGAGGCGGCTTTGCGCCACTTCCACGTTGTCGCGCAGCAGCTTGATCTGGTCGCTGAAGTAGGCGGACGCCTTCTTCATGGGATCGACCTTCAGCTGGATATTGATTTTCTGGTACTCGTCGGCGAAAGCATTCGCCACGGCCGCCACGAATTGCGGATCGGCACCCTTGAAGCTGATGTCGACCACGCTGCTTTCGCGCGATGGCACGATGTCCAGCTTGGCCAGCAGCAGATCGGCCAGCCAGTCGCGCACGCTGCCCTTGCCTTCCGTCGCTTCGTTGAACTGCGCCACGACGGCAGGACTGTCGGCCAGGCGCAGCGAATCGACCACATGCAGGGCCACGTTCTTGCTGCTGATGATATCGATCTGCGTGGCCATGTAACCGGGCAGCAACTGCCCCGGCATGGTCAGGCCCGTCACCGGATCGACGCCCTTGTAGTTGAGCAGCAGCGAGCTGGTGGCCTTGTAGGTCTTGGGCAGCAACAGGCTGACGACCACGGTCACCGAGACGGTGACCAGCAAGGTCAGCAGCAAAATCCAGCGGCGCGCCCGTAGGATCAATAAAAATTGTGAAAAGCTCATGAATTGATTCCCATGCCGTGAAAAAAAGAAATACTGGCTAGCCGGTGAATGCCGCTGGCCATGGTGTTAGAACAGGCTTTCCTGCACATACACGACGTCGTCCACTTGCAGCAGATCGTCATGCTTGGCCGAAATGACTTCCAGCTTGCCCGCCTCGTCGCGGCGCTTGATGCGCACGCCGCGTTCGGTGCCGCGCTGCGTCAGACCGCCGCCCACGGACAGCGCTTGCAGCACCGTCATGGAGCGCTCGAGGCGGAAGGCGCCCGGACGCTGCACTTCGCCGTAGATGTAGAAACGCGGCGCGCGTTCGACAAAGATGACGTCGTTGCCGGCCATGTCGTAGTCGCGGTTCAGGTCGGCGCTGCGCACCATATCGACAATATCGACGCTTTCCTTGGTGGTCTTGCCGTTGCGCTTGCGGATCAGGCTCACGCTGTCGCCGCCATCCGCGCTCAGGCCACCCGCCATAGCCAGCACGTCGAGCATGCTGCGGCGCCCTTCCAACGGATAGCGTCCGGGACGGTTGACCTGGCCCAGTACCGATACCTGCTGGCTTTGCAGCGCGGAAACGATGATGTTAACCTGGGCCTTGCGGATAAAACCGCCACCTTCGAGCAGGCCGCCGATCTTCTTTTCCGCTGCGGCCACGGACAGGCCACCCACCGCCACCGCACCGATCAGGGGGAAGGTGATTTCACCGGCCTCGCTGACGCGCGTTTCCAGTCCCAGGTCGGGACTGCCGTAGACGGACAATTTCAGCACGTCACCCGGCCCCAGCAAGACATCAGCAGCCGATGCGAAGCCAGCACTGCAAGCCAGGACAGCGGCCATGATCCAGAGAGCAAGTCGTTTCATGTTATTACCCAATTCTATTGATAAGCTTCAGTTGAAAATGGTCTTGCCAGCGCTTCACTTCAGTCCAGCAACGCCGCGGTCATTGGCTTCGCTCGACGCCGTCGGCGCCGAGGCAGGCACGGCTGGCGCGACCACGACGGGCGCGGCCGGTGTCACGGCAGCGGCCGGCGCTGGCGCGGAAGCGGCTGCCGACGCGGCGGCGCTGGCATCCTTGCCCGTGACGCTCTTGTTCAGGTACTCGATTTTCGCTGCCGCACGCAGGCGCGCCAGTTCCGCATCGGCCGCTTCCTTGCTCTTCTTGTTAAACAAGAACTGTTCAATTTGCGGCGATGCCGCGTCCAGCGTGACGGGGTTGTCCTTGACGTCGGCCAGCGAGATCAGCAAGGTGCGGTCGCCTTCGCGGATAATGAACAACTGCCCTTTCGGCATGCTCAGCAGCTTGCCGGACAGCTCAGGGGCCAGGTCGGCGCTCGTGCGCGACAGCTGGGCACGGCCATACTTGACCTTGTGCGTGTCGAGCCATGCCGCTACGTCCTCAAGCGACTTGGCGCTGTCCATGGCTGCCTTCAGGTCATCATTCATGTCGGCCGTGGCGATGATCAGTTCACGCATGTCGAATTGCTTGCGCTGCGAGAAAAACTGCGGATTGCTGGTGAAGTATTTTTCCACTTCAGCCTTGGTCGGACGGGTAATCGTGCCGACGCGTTTTTGCATGTAGGCCTGGGCAATGATCAGCGACTTGGCCCGTTCGATGGCTTGCACCACCTTCGGCTCGCGGTCCAGTTTTTCTTTCGCCGCTTCGCTTTGCAGCAACTGGCGGTCGATCAGCGATTCGAGCAACTGCTTGCTGGCGGCTTCTTGCTGAACGGCGGACACATTCGCGCGCTGTAACTCTTCATTAAGTTGCAGCACCGTGATTTCTTCGCCATTCACGCTGGCCAGCGTCTGCCCGGCTTTCTTTTCCTTGCTCCCGCCGCATGCCGACATGCCAGCTGCAATGACGAGAAAGGCACTGGCCCACAGCACGCGTTTAGGCCCGCCAAGTTTTGGAACCGTCAGTCTTGCCATATCGAAATGCTTCAAAATTACTCCTTGGGGATTGGAAAATTGCCAGGCGGAGGCCATGCCATTCCGCCACCAGCACAGCGAACCTGGCACCCAACCGGTGGCAGTCCATTGCACAAAATGACAACATCATTGCAATATTATAAATAAACTACCGCTGTGTGCATAGTACTAACAGAAATATTTGCTTAAAATATCATTAAATGTCCATAAATACAACTATTCTCACGGGAAAATTGTTTCAAAAAAAGCATATATCCCGCAAAAAAACGGCTGCTGCCGCACGGTGATCAACGATGTATTTACCTGACTATTTTCTCTGTGACTGCCATAACCACGGCATGGCGCCGGCGGCCGGCTCTTGCCGTGTGACTAACGATGCAATAGGCCGCAGGGCGGCAAGCAAGCAGTTACTGTCATGTTTTCTGGATGACGGAGATACAGCCTGCGCGCTACCTTGCGGAAGTTCGCGGAGCGCGCCCGGCATGCCTCATTTTATCGCTTATCGCCCCTTGACAAACAAAACATTCAATCGAGTTTGTACGAGTGTGGCGCCTAGTGCGCATTATCACGTTTCAACACAACTTTGACGGTGCGCAAGATGATCCACAAATCGAGCCACAGCGACCAGTTGCGCAGGTAATCGAGGTCGAAATGGATGCGCGCCTCCATCTTGTCCAGGGTTTCCGTCTCGCCGCGCAAGCCATTGACCTGCGCCCATCCCGTGATGCCCGGCTTGACCTTGTGCCGCAGCATATAGCCCTTGATCAGCTTGCGGTACTGCTCATTGTGCGCGACGGCATGGGGACGGGGTCCGACGATGCTCATGCGCCCCTGCAGCACGTTGATAAACTGCGGTAATTCATCGAGAGAGCTGCGGCGCAGGAAGGCGCCGATGGGCGTGACGCGCTGGTCGTTCTTGGTGGCCTGCGTCACCACGGCGCCATCCTCGCTCACGGTCATCGAGCGGAATTTATACACAATGATTTCCTCGCCATACAGACCGTAACGGCGCTGGCGGAAAATCACCGGCCCCTTCGACGTCGACTTGACGGCGATGGCGATGACCAGCATAACGGGCAGCAGCATGATCTGGATCAACAGTCCCAGCACGATATCGCTGCCCCGCTTGACCATGCTGTTAAAGCCCGTAAATGGCGACTCGCGGATGGCGATCACGGGCATGCCGCCCACGCTGTCGAAGCGCGCCTGCATCAGGTCGAAGATATAAATGTCTGGCAAGAAATATACGGAAGCCGTCGTATCCTGCAATTCGTCAAGCATCTTGCGGATGCGCGGCTGGGCCGAAATGGGCTGGCTGATGAATATCATCTTGATATTGTGGGCGCGCACATACGCGGCAATATCGGACATGCGTCCCAGCATGGGTTCGCGCATCTTTTCCGGCCAGCGGTCATCGGTGCGGTCATCGAAGAAGCCGCACACCTGCATGAACAGGTTCGGATTGCGCTCCACCGTGGCGGCAAACTTCAGGCTGGCGTCATTGGCGCCGATGATCACCACCGAGCGCACCTCGCTGCCACGCCCCGGATCGGCGATCAGGCGGCGCGCCGCCAGGTGGCTGGCCAGCAGCACGAACGGCGTCAGCAGGAACCAGCCCAGCACCAGGTCGCGGTCGAAATGAAAAGCCAGGCCCGTCGCCGAGCCCAGGAAGACAAGGATCAGCACCGTCACCGCCCAGCCGACGAGCACGTCGCGCGCATACGCGAGCATGCGCCCGCTGCGCCAGGTACGGTAAGGGTCGACATACTGGAACACGGACGACGAGATGAAGAACGCCAGCATCATCAGCACCAGCGAATAGCCGGTAAACGGCGTGCCGCCCAGCACCGAGAGCAAGTACAGCGTGCCCATGATGATGAGCGGATCGAGGACGCGCTGGAAAAAGGAAATCAGGGGAATATCGTTAACCGTCATGGGACTCTTCAGAACTGCGCACTGGCATTGAATGAAATACCTTTGGCCCGGTAGCTGCCTGTATTGATAATGGGAGCACCCGTGCGCGAATCGCGGAAGGCGTTCAGGCCCAGCTGGATATTCGGCCGGATATTGTAGGTGACACCCAGCGAGGCCGTGCGCGTCGTATCGCTGACGTCGCCTGGCAGGTCGAGCCCGCTCGCGGCCGAAAAGTCGCGCTTTTCGCGGCGCAGCAGCGCATCGACGCGGATTTTCGCGGTGGCATCCCAGGTGGCGCCGACGCTGGCGCCATTGTTCAGGCTGCTGGTAATCAGCGAACTTTCCACGGCGGCAAATTCATGCCAGACGCTGCCCGTGAAACGCACCTTGCCCAGCGGTGCCCAGTACACCGTCACCCGGCCATTCGCGCCGCTCGAATCGCGGCCCGCGAACAGCTGGTTCTTGCGCTTGACCCAGCCGCCCAGCAGCTGCACCTGGGTGATGGCGCTGAAGCGCCAGTAGATATTGGCCTTCACCTCGTCCTGCTCGTAACCCGTGTCCAACCCCAGACCGGTAATATTGTTGCGGTAGGGATAGCTGCCCTTCAGGTGACGCAGCTGCAGGCCGATGCGGCTGTCGGTGGACGGCAGATAGTCCAAGCCCAGCTCGGTGGCATTTTCCGTGCGGTCGGCATAGCGCAAGGCCACGGAGTCATAGGTATAGCGCTCGCGCGTGAAACCGCCGCGCACGCGCCAGCTGGGATGGAAGCGCCAGCCGCCATTCGCATATTCGCGGTGCAGCACGCGCAGGTTGCGGTTGGTGCTGCGCACGTCGCTGAACGGCGTCAGGGTCTGCGAATAGCTGGCGCCCACATGGCCCTCCAGGTGGTTGGCGATATGCCACTCCAGGTCGGCCAGATAATCCTTGCCGCTGTAATCGAGTTCGTCGAAATGGTCGAAATATACGCGCGACCATTTCGCCTGCCCCGTCAATACCTGCCGCCCGATGGGCCGGTTGAACAGGAAGCCCGCCTGCACCTGCCGCGACGTGTCCGAGCGCTGGCCCTGGAAGCCGGGGGCATTGTCATCGAGGCGGAACAGGTTGTCGTCATACGAATACGAGGTGGCGATGAACGGTGAAATCGTGTCATTGAAGGCCGCGAAGGCGGACTGGCTGGCCGCCGCCCCGCCAAGCACCAGCAGCGCGGCAGGCAGATGCCGCAAGCGCAGGCTGGCGCGGCGCGCAGGGACAAAGGACACGGCGGGGGTATTCTTGGGCAAAAAATTCAACATGGGCATTGTCTTTGAGAGAGCAAACAGTTGATTGGCAATATTACCAGTAAGTCCAGTGTCCACCGGAAACAATCCAGATACCCAGCACGCCATTCGTCACGCCATGCGCGAGGATGGGCGACCACAGGTTCTGGCTACGCATGTACAGCAGACTATATGCGGCGCCGGCAACGATACCGGCCAGCCACAAATTGTGTTCAAAGCCGAACAGTACCACGCTGATAACAAAGGCCTTGGCACTGGCCAGGCGCGGATTGAACCGGAGGAAGTCAGGGGCATCGATCCAGCGCAGCAGGAAGGAGCGCCAGAACAGCTCTTCCATTACGGGCACCACCAGCGCCGCGCCGGCGATGCGCAGCACGACCAGGCTCCATTCGATCTGGCCGCCATTGCGGGGGTCGAAGCCGTCGGCACTGCCGATCGTCATCCAGCCTGCATCAAGGTTGATCCACAGCAGAAAAACAACAACGCCGGTCGCCAGCGCCACGGCCAGCGCGCGCGCGCCCAATGGCACCCAGGCCAGTTCCGTGTAACTGCGGCGCCAATACAACAACATGCCCAGCACAACGCCGATCTTGACGGCATACAGCCAGCGCAGATCCTGCGCGGCAAAGCCCGCCCGGCCCAGCATGTCGGCGATAAAGATAAAGGAGAGGTAGGCGAGGAATGGCGCTACCCGGGGCAAGGCGGCGCGGTCAAACATGCTGATGCGCACCGGAGGTGGAACCACGCGCCGGACGCCGTGGTCCGGAGCGCGTGTTTTTGATAACAAACATGCATCCTCCGATGTAAAAAATATAATTATATAATTATATCAAGCAGAACCGTTGCCGTGGCAAGTAATCCTAACTTAAATTACAACAGAGGATACAAGAAACTAATCAGGCATTGCTGCGCGCCTCGATCTGCTCCCACTTTTCCAACGCTTCCAGCAGTTCACCTTCGATCTCGGCCACGCGTGCGTTCAGGCGCTTGCCTTCGGCCGGCGTCTTCTTGTAGAAGTCCGGATGCGACAGTTCGGCGGCCAGTACCGATTGCTCGTCTTCCAGCTTGGCGATCAGTTTCGGCAACTCTTCCAGTTCGCGCTGCTCCTTGTAACTGAGCTTTTTCTGCTTGGCAACAGGGGCGGCAGCTTCGACCTTCACGGCCGGCTTGCTGGCGGGCGCCGTGGCGATCGGCAAGGTGCGCACGCGCTCCCAGTCCGTGTAGCCGCCGACGAATTCGCGCCATTTGCCCTCGCCTTCGGCGACGATCACTTGCGTGACCACGTTGTCGAGGAAGGTACGGTCATGGCTGACGAGGAAGACGGTGCCGGTGTATTCTTCCAGCAACTCTTCCAGCAATTCCAGGGTATCGATATCCAAGTCATTGGTCGGCTCATCGAGCACCAGCACGTTGGCCGGCTTGGCGAACAGGCGCGCCAGCAGCAAACGGTTGCGCTCGCCACCAGACAGCGACTTGACGGGCGAGCGGGCACGTTCCGGCGCGAACAGGAAGTCGTTCAGGTAGGTCATCACGTGGCGGCGCTGGCCATTGATCTCGACCCAGTCGCTGCCCGGCGCGATGGTTTCCATCAGGTTCGCTTCTTCGTTCAGCTGCGTGCGCATCTGGTCGAAATACGCCACTTGCAGCTTGGTGCCGAGGCGGATGCTGCCCGTGTCCGACTCTTCCTGACCGAGGATCATTTTCAGCAAGGTAGTCTTGCCGGCGCCGTTGGCGCCGATCAGGCCGACCTTGTCGCCGCGCAGGATGGTGGCGCTGAAATCCTTGACGATGACCTTGTCGCCATAGATCTTCGAGACGTTTTCCAGGTCCGCCACGATCTTGCCCGAGCGTTCGCCGGCAGATACGTCCAGCTTGACTTGTCCCTGCTGTTCGCGGCGCGCATTGCGCGTCAGGCGCAGCGCTTCCAGACGGCGCACGCGGCCTTCGTCACGCACGCGGCGGGCCTTGACGCCCTTGCGTATCCACACTTCTTCCTGCGCCAGGAACTTGTCGAACTTGGCGTTTTCCACTTCCTCGATTTCCAGCTGCTCCGCCTTGCGGGTCTGGTAAGCCGTGAAGTTGCCCGGATACGACAGCAAACGGCCGCGGTCTAGTTCGATGATGCGCGTGGCGACGTTGTCAAGGAAGGAGCGGTCATGGGTAATGAACAGCACGCTGCCCTTGAAATCGCGCAACAAGCCTTCCAGCCACAGGATGGAGCTGAAGTCCAGATGGTTGGTCGGCTCATCGAGCAGCAGCACGTCCGGCGCCGAGACCAGCGCGCGCGCCAGGGCCACGCGCTTTTGCATCCCGCCGGACAGGGTTTTCATCAGCATGTCGCCCGTCAGGTTCAAACGGTCGAGTACGGTTTCCACCTTGTTCGGCAAGCTCCATGCATCGGCCGCATCGAGTTTGACCTGGATGTCGTGCATGCGTTCCATCAGTTCGTCGTCATTGCCCTGGCCAAACTGTCCCGTCAGCGCATCGTATTCCTTCAGCCACGCCTGCGATTCGCCCATGCCGGAAGCGACGGCATCGAACACGGACATCTCAGGATCGAATTGCGGTTCCTGCTCAACATAAGCGATCTTGATGCCTTGCTGCATCACCAACAAGCCATCATCGAGCTTGAACTTGCCCGAAATGACTTTCAGCAAGGAGGATTTACCCGTGCCGTTGCGGCCGATCAAGCCGACCCGTTCCGAGGTTTCCAGTGAAAATTCCGCGTGATCGAGCAGCGCGACGTGACCGAACGCAAGTTGCGCCGATGAAAGAGAAATGACAGCCATAATGAGTAAAGGTGTTCGGGCGCCGTTCCCTGCACACCGCGTGGTGCGCCAAACAGCTGCCGATTGGATGAATGAAGCACGCATTGTACCGACAACTCGGCACCACCAGTACATTGCGGCCAGCATGAACTCAGGCCACCGGCGCGCGTTGCGTGGGAATGTGGTGTCGCCAGCAGGAATCGAACCTGCATTTAAGTCTTAGGAGGACCTTGTACTATCCATTGTACGATGGCGACACGCGCAGCGGCATTATACAGACAAGCGCACGCCATTGACAGCGTGGCAAGCGGCGAATCCCGTTCAGCCCGCATCGTTTGCCCTAGGGCAAGCCGTCAGGGCCGGCCCTGCCGCGACCGGGCCCGGCTTTTTCGCCGCGCAGGGCAAGCTGCCCGCGCTGGAACGTTCAGGCCAGGCTGGCCGGACGCCTGCCGCGCCGCACCACGACCAGCACGCCTAGCCCGGCCAGCAGCAGGCCATAGGTGGCAGGTTCCGGCACGGCGCTGATAGTAAAGATCTGGATGGCGCCATAGGTGATGTCGGGTGTCACGTAGACGCTGCCGTCAAGCAAGCTCAGGCGCTGCTGCGGCTGCGTCGGGTCGGCGCTATAGCTGTACAGCCATGAATAACCGTTGTGCGTCAGGTCTTCCGGCACGTACAGGTCGTGGCCCAGGCCGAACGTGGGGCCCGTATTGGCCGCGTTATAGGTCTGGTAGGAACCCGTCGACTCGCTGTTTTCCACGCTCAGCATCTGCCGGTGCAGGGCACCGCTGGTCAGATTGAAGAGGAAACCCGTGCGCTCGGCATCGCCTGGCGTCTGGTGGAAGTTTTCCGAGGAATTCCAGCTTTGCGGGTTGTAGCCACCGATCAGCCAGGTTTGCCCCTGGGAGTTCGTCGCTTCCATCACGGAAAAGGTGCGTCCCTTGCCGTCGGATGCCTTGTGGAAATCGGCCGAAGTATCGCCCGCCGCCTTGCTGTAGATGTTCGTCAGCGCCAGGCGCCCTTCGCCCAGCCAGGATTCCAGCGTCGCCTGGTAGCCAGGCGTCAGCAGCGACGCGCCGCCGGCCGACGCCACCGTCGTGCCGCCCAGATACAGGCACAGGCCGCAAGCCGCCAATAGCAGCTTGCCCAAGGGCCGGGCCACCATGCTCCCACTTCCGTTTTTTTCCTGCTTCATGCGACACCCCACCATATCAACGCTCTGGATGGCGAATATAACATGAAAGATGGCTTTTTTATATCACTGCGAAGAAATTTCAATTTACTTTATTGCAACTGTTCTCATCGTCACGGCAATACCGCCGTCACCTCGATCTCGACCTTCGCTCTGTCCTCGATCAGTCCCGCCACCTGCACGGCCGTCATGGCCGGAAAATGCTTGCCGATGATTTCCCTGTAGGCAAGGCCAATTTGTGGATATGCCGCCACATATTCCTTCTTGTCCAGAACATACCAGTTCATGCGCACGATGTGTTCGGGCAAGGCGCCCGCCTCGGCCAGCACGGCGACGACGTTTTGCAGCGCCTGGCGCACCTGTCCCGCGAAGTCGTCCGTATGGAACTGCCCCTGCGCATCCCAGCCTATCATGCCGCTGACGTACACCGTGCGGCCGCTGGCGGCGATGCCGTTCGCATAGCCGCGCGGCCTGGCCCACCCCGGTGGTTGTAAAACCTGCATATTGTTTTCCTCGTTATTCATGTCACTCATGCGTCCGCCGCCTCGCGCAGCAATTCGCGCGCGATAATCAATTGCTGTACTTCGCTGGCGCCCTCGTAGATGCGCAAAGCGCGGATTTCGCGGTACAGGCGCTCGACCGGATGCCCGCTGACGACGCCCATGCCGCCGAACAGTTGCACAGCCGCATCGATCACCTGCTGCGCCGTTTCCGTGGCCGTCAGCTTGGCCATGGCCGCTTCCTTCGTCACCTTGCGGCCCTGGTCACGCTGCCAGGCGGCGCGGTAGGTCAGCAGCGCGGCCGCATCGATACCGGTGGCCATCTGCGCCAATTTCGCCTGCGTCAGCTGGAAGTCCGCCAGGGTCTGGCCAAACATCTGGCGCTTTGTCGCGTGGCGCAGCGCTTCGTCGAACGCGCGGCGCGCAAAGCCCAGCGCGGCAGCGGCCACCGACGTGCGGAACACATCGAGTGTCGCCATCGCCACCTTGAAGCCCTGCCCCGCTTC
Source organism: Janthinobacterium aestuarii (assembly GCF_051380835.1). NCBI lineage: Bacteria > Pseudomonadati > Pseudomonadota > Betaproteobacteria > Burkholderiales > Oxalobacteraceae > Janthinobacterium > Janthinobacterium aestuarii. The sequence continues at coordinate 243,639 of NZ_JBNYXU010000007.1, read as the reverse complement.
GCCCAAACGCTGCGACACCGGCACGCGGCAATTGGCAAAACGCAGGCGCGCCAGCGGATGCGGCGCGATCACGGCGATGCGTTCGGCGATTTCCAGCCCGGGATTGTCGGCGTCGACGATGAAGGCGCTGATGCCGCGCGCACCAGGCGCCTCGCCCGTGCGGGCAAACACCACGTAAAAGTCGGCGATGCCGCCGTTCGAGATCCACGTCTTTTCGCCGTCGAGCACGTAATCGTCGCCGTCGCGGCGCGCCGCGCACGCCATGGCTGCCACGTCGGAGCCGGCCTGCGGCTCGGACAGGGCAAAGGCGGCGATACGCTTGCCGCTGGCCACGTCCGGCAGATAGCGCGCCTTGTTGTCCAAGCTGCCGAACAGGCCGATGGCGCCCGAACCGAGTCCCTGCATGGCAAAGGCGAAATCGGCCAGTCCATCGTGGCGCGCCAGGGTTTCGCGCATCAGGCAAATGGCGCGCGTGTCGATCTTGCCATCGGTGCCCGTAGCATGCGCAAGCCAGCCGCCCTGCCCCAGTTGCGCCACGAGCGCGCGGCAAGCCGCATCGACATCGGCGCCGTGCGCGTCGCCCAGGTGCTGCGCCGCCCACGCGTCGAGTTCGGACTCAAGCTGTGCATGATGCGCCTCGAAAAACGGCCATTCCAGGTAAGTGGTGTCGCGTGTACTTTGCATATTAATCGCCCTCGAACTGCGGTTTTTCCTTCGCCACGAAGGCGTGATAGGCGCGGTGGAAATCGTTGGTGGCCATGCAAATGGCCTGCGCCTGCGCTTCCGCCTCGATCGCTTCATCGACGCCCATGTTCCACTCCTGCTGCAGCATTTTTTTCGTCATGCCGTGCGCGAACGTGGGGCCGCTGGCCAGACCGGCGGCGAACAGCTGCGCCGCCTCTGCCAGCTCCTCCGGCTCAACGAGACGGTTGAGCCAGCCCCAGCGCTCGGCCTCGGCGCCGGCCAGGGAGCGTCCCGTGTACAGCAGTTCGGCGGCGCGGCCCTGGCCGATCACGCGCGGCAGCAAGGCGCAGGCGCCCATGTCGCAGCCGGCCAGGCCCACGCGGGTAAACAAGAATGCCGTCTTGCTGCGCGCCGTGCCGATGCGGATATCGGAAGCCAGCGCCAGCATGGCGCCGGCGCCCGCGCATATGCCGTCGATGGCGGCGATGATGGGCTGCGGGCAGGCGCGCATGGCCTTTACCACGTCGCCCGTCATGCGGGTAAACGCCAGCAGGCCGGGCATGTCGAGCTTCGTCAGCGGGCCGATGATGTCGTGCACGTCGCCGCCCGAGCAGAAATTGCCGCCGCTGCCCGTGATGACGACGGCCTTGACGTCGTCCGCATGGGCCAGCGCGCGGAACAGCTCGCGCAACTCCGCATACGATTCAAAAGTGAGCGGATTCTTGCGCTCGGGCCGGTGCAAGGTCAAGGTGGCAACGCCTGCGTCGACGGAAAACAAGAAATGCCGCGCGGCGTAATGGGCCAGGCTGGCACGGTTGCCTGGCAGGTCTTGCGGCTGGCCGGGTAGATGGCGCATGGTCAGTCCTTTATCGAGGTGTCATTCAGCTGCTGCTTCATGTGCGACAGCAGGTCGATCAACTGGGTTTTGTCATCGGGCGTCACGCCGTGCAGCAGTTCCGCGATCCAGCCTTCGTGCACGCGCGCCATCTCGTCGAAGGCGCGCCGGCCCGCTGGCGTCAGCTTGACGCTGTACGAGCGGCGGTCCTTCGGATCGACCACGCGCACCACGAGTTTTTCCTGCTCCAGCTGGTCGGTGATGCCCGTGATATTGCCGCCCGTGACCATCATGCGCTTGGACAGTTCTCCCATGCGCAAACCGTCGGGAAAGCGCTCGAGCTGCGCCATCAAGTCGAAACGGGGCAAGGTGATGCCGAAAGTGGCGCGCAAGCGCGTGCGTACCTCGTTTTCAATCTTGACCGTGCACGAGAGCATGCGCAGCCACAATTTCAGCGACTGGTGGTGGTCCTGCGTCAACCGGCTGGCCAGGTCCAGCACGGGTTCGTCGTGCAAATTTTCGGGTTCTTTATCCATGGTCTTCATTCAGTTACATGACTTCGCCGCCGGCGACGGCGATCGATTGTCCATTCATGGCGGACGACGCGGGCAGGCATAGCCACGCCACCGCATCGGCCACTTCCTGCGGCTGCACCAGCCGCTGCTGCGGATTGCCAGCCGCCAGTTCCGCGCGCGCCGCGTCTTCGCCGCGCCCCGTCTTGCGCACGATGTTTTGCACGGCTTGCGCCACCATCTCCGTTTCCGTGTAGCCGGGACAGACGGCGTTGACGGTGACGCCGCGCGGCGCCACTTCCAGCGCCAGCGCGCGCGTCAGGCCGATCACGCCATGCTTGGCGGCGACATAGGCGCTGACGTAACGGTAGCCCTTCAGGCCTGCCGTCGACGCCACGTTGACGATGCGCCCCCAGCCCGCTTCCAGCATGGCCGGCATGGCCGCCTGGCAGCAGTGATACACGCCCGTCAGGTTCACGGCCAGCATCTGCTGCCAGATGGCGGCATCCGTCTTGCCGAAAGGCGCCGCATGCGCCTGCCCCGCGTTATTGACCAGGATATCGACGCGGCCGAAATGCGCGGCCGCCTGCGCAAACCCTGCCTGCACGGACGCTTCCACGGCCACGTCGAGCACGCAGATGGCGACCCTGCCCGCGTGGCCCGCCTCTTCCAGCTGCATGTGCGCGCGCGCCAGCCGCGCGCCATCGCGCCCGGCCAGGGTGACCCTCGCGCCCGCGTCCAGCAAGGCGCCCGCGCAAGCGAGGCCAATGCCGCTGCCGGCGCCCGTCACCAGCGCGTGTTTGTCGGCCAATGCGCCATCCAGTTGTTCCTTGCTCATGTCATCCTTCCAGCAGCCGCGCGGCCACCTGTTGCGGGGTGAGGCCCGTATTGGCGGCGGCCAGCTGGCGTTCGCGCTGCAGATTGCGTTCCAGCTGCTGCTGGCCAGGCCGGTACTGTTTTGGCCACGCAGCACCGGCGCCGCTGTAGCCGATGCGCGCCATTTCCGTCAGCGTCCAGGCGGGGTTGGCCAGGTGCGGCCGGCCCACGGCGCACAGGTCGGCGCGCCCGGCGGCGATGATGCTGTTGGCGTGGTCGGCTTCGAAGATCGAGCCGACGGCCATGCTGGCGATGCCCGCCTCGTTGCGCACGCGGTCGGCGAACGGCGCCTGGAACATGCGTCCGTACACGGGTTGTTCGAGCTTGCTGACCTGGCCCGAGGAACAGTCGATCAGGTCGGCGCCGGCCTGCTTGAACAGGCGCGCGATGCGCACCGCGTCATCGGGCGTGATGCCGCCTTCAACCCAGTCATGGGCCGAGATGCGCACGCTCATCGGTTTATCCTGCGGCCAGGCCGCGCGCATGGCGCGAAACACGCGCAGCGGATAGCGGCAGCGGTTTTCCAGGCTGCCGCCATACTCGTCCGTGCGGCGGTTGGTCAGCGGCGAGATAAAACTCGACAGCAGATAGCCATGCGCGCAATGCAGTTCGAGCCAGTCGAAACCAGCGACGGCCGCCGCCAGGGTGGCGCGCACGAAGTCCTGCTCGATGCGCGCCAGGTCGCTCTCCGTGGCCGCACGCGCCACCTGCGACACACCGGCCAGGTACTGCTGTTCCGAGGCCGAGATCAAAGGCCAATTGCCCTCGCTGAGCGGCAAGTCGATGCCGTCCCACATGGGCCGCGTCGAACCTTTCGCTCCCGCATGCCCCAGCTGCAGGGCGATCTTCGCATCGCTGTTCGCATGCACGAAATCGACGATGCGCCGCCAGGCCTGCGTGTGCGCTTCGCTGTACATGCCGGGACAGGCGGGCGTGATGCGCGCATCGGCCGACACGCACGTCATCTCGGCAAACACGAGGCCCGCGCCGCCCATGGCGCGCGCTCCCAGGTGCATCAAATGGTAGTCGCCCGCCACGCCATCGACGGCGCTGTACTGCGCCATGGGCGAGACGGCGATGCGGTTTTTCAGCAGCACGCCGCGCAGGCGGAACGGTGTAAGCATGGGCGGCAAGGCTATCTCCCGCAAAGGTTCTTGCGGAAACACAACACCGGCCTGCTCGCCCGCGCGCCGCGCCAGCCACTGTTCATAATCGGCCACATACGCAGGGTCGCGCAGGCGCAGGTTTTCATGCGAAATGCGCTGGCTGCGCGTGAGCATGGAATAGGCGAACTGCGGCGCTTCCATGGCGCTGTAGCGCTCGACGTTTTCAAACCACTCCATGGAATTGCGCGCCGCGCTCTGGATTTTCAGCACCTCGATGGCGCGCAGTTGCTGGTAGGCGGCCAGCGCCGCAGCCGTCTCGGCATGCTGGCCGAAGCAGCGCGCCAGCTCGATCGCGTCTTCCAGCGCCAGCTTGGTACCCGAGCCGATCGAGTAATGGGCCGTGTGGGCCGCGTCGCCCATCAGCACGACGGGCACGCCATCCTCGTGATGCACCCATTGCCGGCAAACGATGCGGGGGAAGGTGATCCACTGCGCCGAGCCGCGCAAGTGCGGCGAATTGCTCAGCAAACCATGGCCGTCGAGTTCCTCGGCAAACAGGGCTTCGCAAAAGGCGATGCCCTCTTCCTGGCTCATGCTGTCCAATCCCGCGGCGCGCCACACGTGTTCGGGCGTTTCGACGATGAAGGTGGAAGTGTCGCCATCGTATTGATAGATATGCGCCTGGAACCAGCCGTGCGGCGTCTGGCGGAAGGCAAACGTGAACGCCTCGAATTTCTTGCGCGTGCCAAGCCAGACGAAGCGGCAATGGCGCTGGTCGATCTCGGGCTGATAGCTGGCCGCATAGCGCGTGCGGATGCGGCTGTTCAAGCCGTCGCTGGCGATCACCAGGTCGGCGCCGTACTGCTTCGCGATGGCCTGGTCGTCCTGCACTTCCGTCTCGAACACCAGCTGCACGCCAAGCTCCTCGCAGCGCGCCTGCAGGATGTTGAGCAGGCGCTTGCGGCCGATGCCGCAAAAGCCATGGCCGCCCGAGCGCACGGTCTCGCCCTTGAAGTGGATCTCGATATCGTCCCAGTGGTTGAACGCCTGCAGGATGGCGCGCGCAGTCGGCTCGTCCGCGTTGGCCAGGTTGCCCAGGGTCTGATCGGAAAACACGACGCCCCAGCCAAACGTGTCGTACGGGCGGTTGCGCTCGATGACGGTGATGCGGTGATCCGGGTTCTGCTTTTTCATGAGCAGACTGAAATACAGGCCGGCGGGGCCGCCGCCGATGCAGACAATATTCATGGGGTGTCCGTGCGAAGTTTGAAGCGCTGCAGCTTGCCCGTTTCCGTGCGCGGCAGGGAAGGCAGGAAGCGGATGGCGCGCGGATATTTATACGGGGCGATCTGCTGGCGCACGAAGTCCTGCAGTTCGGCCGCCAGCAATTCGCTGGCCTGGCTGCCGTCTTTCAGCACCACGTGCGCCTCGACGATCTGGCCACGCTCGGCATCGGTGCGCCCGACCACGCCGCATTCGGCCACGGCCGGGTGGCGCAGCAGCGCCTCTTCCACTTCCGGGCCGGCGATGTTGTAGCCGGCCGAGACGATCATGTCGTCGCTGCGCGAGCGGTAATAAAAATAGCCGTCCGCATCCATCTCGAAGGTGTCGCCCGTCAGGTTCCAGCCATTCTGCACGTAATCGCGCTGGCGCGGGTCGGACAGGTAGCGGCAACCGGTGGGGCCTTTCACGGCCAGGCGGCCCGTCACGCCGGGCGGCTGCGGCACGCCCGCATCGTCGACGATGCACGCCTGGTAGCCGGGAATGGCCTTGCCGATGGCGCCGCGGCGTATGCCCTCGCCCGTGGCGGAAATGAAGATGTGCAGCATCTCGGTCGCGCCGATGCCGTCCGTCATGGCCAGCCCGGTCGCCGCCTGCCACGCGTCGCGCGTGGCCAGCGGCAGCCCTTCGCCGGCCGACACGGACAAGCGCAGGCTGCGCAAGTCGTGCTGCGCGGCCAGGGGTGCCATCTGGCGGTAAAAGGTGGGCGCCGTGAAGCAGATGGTGGCGCCATAAGCGCCGATGGCGCGCAGCAGGCCGTCGGGCGTGAGTTTTTCCAGCAGCACGGTGGCCGCGCCAAAGCGCAGGGGGAACAGCAGCAAGCCGCCGAGGCCGAAGGTGAACGCCAGCGGCGGCGTGCCGATGAAGATGTCGCCGGCACGTACCTGCAGCATGGAACGGGGGAAGCAGTCGCAGATGGCCAGCAAGTCGCGGTGCATGTGCATGGTACCTTTGGGGATGCCCGTCGTGCCCGAGGTAAAGCTGATCAGACAGACGTCTTCGGCGGCCGTGTCGTGCGCGGCAAACGGCGCATCGTGGGCCGCCATGCGCTGCTCCAGTTCCGTGTCAACAGCGCCAAAGCACAGCATGGCCGGCAAGCCGGGCACGCCATCGAGTTCCGCGCGCAAGCCCTGCGCGCACAGCACGGCATTCACTTCCGCCTTGGCCAGGATGGTGGACAGTTCGCGTGCGCGCAGCAGCGGCATGGTGGGCACGGCGATGCAGCCGGCTTTCAGCACGGCGAGCAGGCAGGCCGCCATCATGGGAGTATTCGCGCCGCGCAGCAGCACGCGGTTGCCGGGGATCAGGCGTAAATCGCTGCGCAGCACGTGGGCGATGCGGTCGACTTGCCGCGCCAGCTCGGCGTAGCTCCAGCGCTGGCCGTCGGCCAGGATGGCGGTACGCTCGCCGCCGCCGTTGGCCACGGCCGCATCGAGCAGCACGGCGACGCAATTGAGGCGCGCCGGATACTGGAGCTCGGGCAAATCAAGGCACAGCTGTGGCCAGAGTGTGCGCGGCGGCAAATGCGTGCGCGCAAAGTCGTCCTGGGGAGATGCGGTCGTAGGCGAAGGGTCGCTGCTCATGCTCATCCTGGCGGGTAGCGGGCGCGTGCACAAGGCCCGGAAGCAGATACTTTAAACCTAAAGTATTTTTCCGGCAAGCGAAAAACAGCAGATTCAGTCGTCTCTGTCCTGTTGCTGCAGCAAACGCGCCTGCTGTGCCACGCTGCGCGCCAGTGCGGCCAGGGCCGTTTGCATCTGGTCGCCGTCGAGCACCGCCGATTGCAGCAGCGCGCTCATGCCCGCTTCCGCGCCATGCAAACCCAAGGTGCGGCAACCGAGGTGCAGCCGTTCCAGCTGCTGGCGCGCCTGGGCCGGTTCGCCGCACGCCAGCAAGGCGTCGACCTGTTCGCTGGCGGCGCCGATCTGCCCCTGGAAGCCCGTCAGATAGGCCAGCAGGCGTTCGCCGTCGATGCCCAGCCGCTGCAAGGTGTCGCGCGGCGCCTCGGCCGGCAAGGCGGAGACGTCGAAACAGGCGTCGATATGCTGGCGCACCTGCTCCGGCTGGAAGGGTTTGACGATGTAGCCGGCGGCGCCGGCCTGCACGGCGTCGCGCACCGTGTCCTGGTCATTCGCCGACGAGACGAGCACCAGCGGCATGGCGTCGAGCGCGCTGTCGGAGCGGATTTTCTGCAGCAGCTCCATGCCGGACAGGCGCGGCATGCGCAAGTCGCAGAAGCACAGCGAAGGACGCAAGCCGCCTTCAAGCTGCTCCCACGCCGCCGCGCCATCTTCGGCTTCCACGATATCGTGCACGCCGCAGCTGTCGATCAGATGCATCAATACCATGCGCGACACGACATCATCGTCAACCACCAGTACTTTCATTGCTTTCTCCATTGGCGGCAGCGTCAAGGTGCCTGGCCGTATTCTACCCAGTTTCGCCGCGCGCCCGATGGCCGGCATTGCTTATTTTACATTTCTTGACCCGAAACGGCTATTTGCGCCAACAGTGCGCGCAATTGCGGCAAATGCAGGGCCACCTGCGTCCAGCGCCCGCCATCCGCCGCCTCTTCCATTTCCGTGCACAGCATGTGCAGCTGCGTTTCATCGAGATAGGCAGCGCTGCCCTTCAAGCCGTGCAGCAGGCGCCCGGCGTTATCGCGGTCCTGCGCCGCCAGGGCGTCGTCGAGTTCGCGCAAGCGCCCTTCCAGGTCGGCGACAAAGGCGACGCGGATGCGCCGTTGCAGCTCGCCGCTGCGGATCGACTGGGAAGGCGCCGGAACAGGAACTGCCGGCGCGATGCCGAACAGGGCATCGAGTTCGGCCTGCCCCCGCGCGACGCCGCGCGGCGCGTTCGACGGCATGCGCGGCAACATGAAACCGCGCTGCAGCTGGCGCTCGATGGCGCGCGCCAGCAAGCCATGCAGCGCCGCCTCGTCCACCGGCTTGCTGAGAAAATCATCCATGCCGACGCCCAGATAGCGGCTGCGGTCTTCTTCACTGGCGTTCGCCGTCAGGGCCACGATCATCAGTTCCTGGTCACGCACGGGCTGGTCGGGCCAGCCGCCCACGCGGATCAGGCGCGTCGCCGTGGCGCCATCCATCTCCGGCATGCGCCCGTCCATCAGGATCAGGTCGTAACGCGTATGCACGCAGGCCGCCACGGCCAGCACGCCGTTGGCGACCACGTCGACCCGGTGTCCCAGTTCCTCGAGCATGACGCGGATGATGATCTGGTTGGTGGGGAAATCTTCCGCGCACAGCACGCGCAGCTGGTGGCTGTGCGGCGCCAGCGCCACCTGCGGCACCAGCGGCGGCGCCACGCCATCGGCCAGCGGCAAGGTGAAGGCAAACGTGCTGCCCTGCCCCGGCGTGCTGGCCACTTCGATCTCGCCATCCATCAGTTCGACCAACTGGCGGCAGATGGCCAGGCCCAGGCCCGTGCCGCCGTAGCGCCGCGTGGTGCTGGCGTCGGCCTGCTCGAACTTCTGGAACAGGCGTGCCATCGCATCGGCATCGATGCCGATGCCGCTGTCGCTGACGGTAAAGCGGATCAGGTTGACCTTGCGCCCGCCCCTGCCGCTGGCCACGCCGGCCCGCTCGACGCACACGCTGACGCCGCCGCGCTGGGTGAACTTGAAGGCATTGCCGACCAGGTTGACCAGCACCTGGCGCAAACGGGTCGGGTCGCCCACGACGAAGGGCGGCAGGTCGGGCGCGAAATCGATGGAGAAACCGATGCTGCGCGCGGCCGCCTGCTCTTCGAACAGCGTCACGACCGTCTCGATCGCCGCGCCGAGCGCGAAGTCGATGTTTTCGATACTCAGCTTGCCCGCCTCGATCTTGGAAAAGTCGAGCAAGTCGTTGATGATCACCAGCAGCGACTGGGCATTGGCCTGGCCGCGCAGTATCTGCTCGCGCGTGGCGTCGTGCAGCTGCTCGTCGCGCAGGGCAAAGCCCAGCATGCCGATCACACCGGCCAGCGGCGTGCGCATCTCGTGGCTCATGTTGGCCAAAAATTCCGACTTCTGGCGCGTCGCATCTTCGGCCTTGCGCTTGGCCTGGCGCAGGCTTTCCTCGTTTTTCGTCAGGCTGCTGTTGACCTGCGCCAGCTTTTCCGACTGGGCCAGCACTTCGATTTCCTTGCTCTGCAACTCGGCCGTGCGTTCGCCGACCAGTTTTTCCAGTTCGTTCTGCTGGCGCCGCAGCGTGCGCACGCGCTGGCGGTAGGCGCCATACACGGCACCCAGCAGCAGCGCCGCCATCAGGGTGCGGAACCACCAGGTTTTCCAGAACGGCGGCAAAATCGTGATGGCCAGGGTGGCGCCGCTCTCGTTCCACACGCCATCCTTGTTGGCCGCCTTGACGCGAAACACATAGTTGCCCGCATCGAGGTTGGTGTAGGTGGCAAAGCGCCGCCCCGCATCCGTCATGACCCAGTCCTGGTCGAAGCCTTCGAGCCGGTAGGCGAACATATTGCGCTGGGGCGCGGCGAAATGCAGGGCCGCGAATTCCAGCGAAAAGACGCTTTCGCGGCTGGTCAGCACCAGCTCGCGCGTATGGTCGATGGCCGTCTTGAGCACATGCGCGAACTCGCCGCGGCCGATGGCCACCGGCTTGTTGAATATCTGCAGTTCCGTGACGGCCACCAACGGCGGCACGCGGTTGTCGTGGATATCCTGCGGCATGAACGCCGTCATGCCGTTGAAGCCGCCGAAATACATGGTGCCGTCCGACGCGCGCAGGGCCGCGCCATCGAAGTACGAGCCTTCCACCGTGCCGTCGGCGCTGTCGTAGTTGCGAAACAGGCCGCTGCGCATGTCGAGCCGCGTGATGCCGCTATTCGTGCTCAGCCACAGCTGCTCGTTGTCGTCTCCGAGGATGCTGGCGACGGCATCGTCGGCCATGCCGTCCTTGCGCAGGAAGCGCCGGAAGCGGATCTCTCCTTTCGCATCGACGTCCATGCGGTTCAAGCCATTGGCCGTGCCCACCCACAGCACGCCGCGCTTGTCCTCGTGCAGGAAATGCACTTCGTCGTGGCTCAGACTCTGCGGGTTTTGCGGGTCGTGGCGGAAATGGCGGAAGCGGCCGCTGGCGCGGTCCAGCAAGTCCAGGCCGTGGAAGGAACCTATCCACAGCCGCCCCTTACCGTCTTCCAGCACGGGCCGCACCATGTTGTCGGACAGGCTGTTCGGGTCGGCCGGATCGTGGCGGTAAGTGGTAAAACGGCGGCTGACGGGATCGAAGCGGTGCACGCCGCCCCGCGTCGAGACCCACAGCATGCCGCTGCGGTCGCTGACGATATTGCGGATGGTGTCGCTGTTCGGATCGCCGGCGGCAAAGCGCATGGTGAAGAAACGCCCCAAGGCCGGATCGAAGCGGTGCAAGCCCGTCGAGCCGCCCACCCACAGCACCCCGTCCGGCGCCTTGTACAGGGTCGTGACCTGCTCGTCGCGCGACATGCCGGGCGCGCTGCGCAGGTCGAACAGGCGCGAACTGCCGTCGCGCGTGTCGTACAGTTTCAGGCCGCCCTTGGTGGCCAGCCACAGCTTGCCGTCGCCCGCGTCGGCCACGGCGCGCACTTTCTTGTCCGCCAGCGCGCCCACGTCGCCGGGCGCGCGCGCCATGCGCGAAAAGCCGCCGCTGCCCAGGTCTACCCGGCTCACGCCGTTGTACCAGGAGCCAACCCAGAAGGTGCCGGCGCGGTCGCGATACAACGATGACAGCTGGTTGTCGGCCACGCTGAACTTGTCGCCCGTCTGGTGCCGGTACTGCAGGAAGGTGTCGCTCTCGGGCAGCCAGCGGAACAGGCCATCGGCATTGCTGCCCAGCCAGACGGTGGCGTCGACATCCTGGTACAGGCTGGCCACGCGGATGGCGGAAAAGCCATGTTTCTCGCCTAAGCGCACTCTCGCCTGCGGCGGCTGGCCGGCGGCGCCCAGGCGCCAGCGCTCGGCACCGGCCATGGTACCGATCCACAGGTTTTGCCGGCGGTCGATCAGCAGCGACTGGATCACGTTGTACTTCGAACCGGGCGTCGCATCGACGGCAAAATGCTCGAAGCGCTCGCTGCCCGGCGCCAGCATGTCCAGGCCCGTCACCGTGCCGATCCACAGGCGCTGTTGCGCGTCCAGCGCCAGCGCCTTGATTTCATTGTCGCCCAGGCTGTGCGGGTTGTCTTCTTCATGGTGCCAGGTGCGGAAGCGGCCTGTGGCGGGGTCGAAATGCTGCAAGCCGTCCGAGGTGGCGATCCAGAAGCCGCGCGCGCCATCGTCGAGAATGGCGTGGATATGCCGGTTGCCGTTGCCGCGCTTGCTCTTTTCGGCCGGGCCATAATGGATGAAGGTCTGGCTGGCGGCGTCGAAGCGGTCCAGGCCATTGTCCGTGCCCACCCACAGCTGGCCCTGGCTATCGACATGCAGTTCGCCGACCCAGTTATCGGCCAGGCTGGTCTTGTCGCCCTCGATATTCTTATAGACGACCATGCGGTAGCCGTCGTAACGGCTCAGGCCTGACTGGCTGCCGAACCACATATAGCCTTGCCGGTCCTGGGCGATGGCCAGCACCGATTCCTGCGCCAGGCCCTGGTCGACGCTGAGCTGGTCGAAACGCAGGGTGGGCGCAGGCCCCGCCACGGCCCATCCGCCCGCCATCAAAATTAACAGTAAGGCAACATCGCAAACACGTCGAAATACCCGCACAATCGTCCTGTCAAAAAAAACGCGAAAAAACCGCACGCCGCTCCAAGGGCCGTCTCAAGAACCAAAAAACGCCAGTACATCGTCCTTGCGGGCCTGCGTATCGCGCTGTCCAAGACGGATCAGCTCGTTAGTATACGTCGATTCGAACAATAAATACGATGCCAGCGCCGCGCCGCGCGCTTCTGCCGCGCCGATGCCCGACAACATGGTGCGGATGGGACGCGGCAAACTGCCGATATGCCGGCTGGCGATGGCGTCGAGCCGTTCGGACGGCGCGATGACCAGCAATTCCACCGGTTTCAGCGCCGTCTTGCCCAGCAACTCGGGCGGCAGCATCGACAGGGTCAGGTTGATGCGGTTCAGGCGCTCGATGTCGACGGCCAGGCCGTCGAGGAAAATCGACGACAGCGCATGGCCGGCGATCTGCGCCAGGCTCGGGTAGCGCGCCGCTTCGGACGCGGCGGGCGCCGGTTCCGTCATGCGTCCCGCCCCCACCACCAGCACCTTGTTTGCGCCCAGGTGAATGGCCGGCGAGATCGGCGCCAGCTGGCGCATGGAACCGTCGCCGCAGTATTCGCGCTGGCCGCCCACGTACAGGGGCACGGCGGGGAAGATGAAGGGGATGGCGGCCGACGCCAGCAAATGCTCCACGCCGATCTGGTCCGGCAGGGCCAGGCGTTGCGTGCGTACCCACGGCGCGATATCCTCGGCCGTCTGGTAAAACGTCATGTGCCGGCTGCCCGAATACGACGATGCCGTCACGGCCAGCGCATGCAGCAAGCCGTCGGCAAGGGCCGCGTCCAGGCGCGGCAGGTCGAGCATGCGGTGCAGCAGGCTGACCAGCGGGGTATTGTCGAGCAGGGAACTGGGCGGCGATGCATGCCACTGGCGCAGCAGCCAGCCGAACGACAGCAGGGACAGCCAGCGCGCGCCCGAACGGATCACGCCCAGCGAATCGGCCCGGTACACTTGCTCGACTTCGATGTGCTGCCACACGTCGAGCAGCTTTTGCACGCCTTCGCCGAAGTTATCGGCACGGCAGGCCAGCGCCGTGGCGTTGATGGCGCCGGCCGAGGTGCCGCAGATGATGTCGAAGGGGTTGCGCGCCGGCGCCCAGCCCGCTTCCCACAGAATCGCCGAAATCGCCTGCAGCACGCCCACCTGGTAGGCGGCACGGGCGCCTCCTCCCGTGAGTATCAAGCCTGTTTTATTTTGCATTCCCATGCCGGCAGATTAGCAGGGTCTGGATGCTTTGTGGAAAAGTTTGGAAGGTAGACGCCAGTTCCTGCAGGTATATTGTTTGCAGCACGGCGCCGGACAAAACCGTAGCGAGCGGAAGGGAGAGGTGGCTAAGAAGCGCAACCGTACTCTAGTACGGTGAGCATCGCAGGCCGCCTATACCGACGCGCAGTAGGTTTGGTCCGGTGGCCCCTAATCGCCCCGAACCATGCCTTCACGCCGTGGATCAGCCCCCCCAAACCAGAAATCCTTGCCATGCGCATTCAGGCGCATGATGCCCTGCAAGCCGGAGTTCTGTTCGATCACGCGCACCTCATGGCCCATCGCCTGCAGCGCCTCGACTTGCGCTGCAGGCGCGCGGCCCTTTTCCAGTTCCGTCGGGCCGTTGCGGCTGCCGAAGTTCGGCAGGCTGATCGCCTGCTGCACGTTCAAGCCCCAGTCCATGGTGCCGACCAGGACCTTGGCGACATAATTGATGATGGACGAGCCGCCGGGCGAACCCGTGGCCAGCACCAGCTTGTGCGTGCCCTTCTCGAACACGAGGGTGGGCGACATGGCGCTGCGCGGCCGCTTGCCCGCTTCGACCCGGTTGGCAATCGGGCCATCCGCATCGCGCGAATCGAACGAGAAATCCGTCAGCTGGTTATTCAGCAAAAAGCCGTCGACCATCTGGCGCGAACCGAACGCGTCTTCCACGCTGGTGGTCATCGACAGACCGCCGCCAAAAGCGTCGACGGCCACCAGATGCGACGTCGACGGGCGCTGCAGGGCGTTGTCCATGCCCCACGCCACCTGCATGCCGGGCGGCGTGCCGGGTTTGGCTTTGCCCATGGATTTGTCGCCGATCAGCGCGGCGCGCTGCGCCAGATAGGTTTTGTCGAGCATCGAGGCGACGCCATTGCCGGGCAGCGGCACGAAGTCCGTGTCGGCCACGTAGCGGTTGCGGTCCGCGTAGGCCAGACGCCCCGCTTCCGAGAACAGGTGGATCGCTTGCGCATCGAGCACGCCGTCGACGGGCGCATACGGCCGGATATCCTTCACTTCCAGGATGCCCAGCATCTGCGCGATGGCGATGCCGCCCGACGATGGCGGCGGCATGCCGCACACGGTCCAGGCCTTGTAATCGCTGCAGACGGGCTCGCGCACCTTGGCCTGGTAGCCGGCGATGTCGGTCGCCGTCAGCTTGCCCGGATTGGTCGGATGCGAGGCCACCTTGGCGGCGATGTCGCGCGCGATGCGGCCGTTGTAAAAGGCGTCGGCGCCGCCACGGGCGATCTCGCGCAGGGTGCGCGCCAGTTCGGGATTCTTCAGCACGTGGCCGACGGGCCAAGGCTTGCCCTCTTTGTCATAGAAATACGCGGCGGCGACAGGGTCGCGCTTCAAGGCCTGATCCCAGTTCAGCAAGCCGTTAAGGCGCTGGCTGACGGGAAAGCCGCCGTGCGCCAGCTTGATGGCGGGGCCGAACAGGGTGGCCCACGGCAGCTTGCCGTGTTCCTTGTGCGCCAGTTCGAGCATGCGCAGCACGCCCGGCGCGCCCACGGAACGCCCGCCCACCACGCCCGTGGCGCGCGAGACGGGGCTGCCGTCCGCATTCTGGAACAAGTATTCATCGGCGGCGGCCGGCGCCGTTTCGCGCCCGTCGAACGCCTGCACGCCCTTGGCCGTGGAGTACAGCAAAAAGGCGCCGCCGCCGATGCCCGACGATTGCGGCTCGACCAGGGTCAGTACCAGCTGCGTGGCGATGGCCGCGTCGATGGCGCTGCCGCCTTTTTTCAGCATCTGGTAGCCGGCATCGGCAGCCAGCGGATTGGCGGCGGCGACCATGAATGTCTGCGCCGCCCAACCCGATTTTTCCGCATACGCGGTGGCGACTTCCGGCGCCTTTTGCGGCGCCTCGGCAAATACGGGACTGGCAGCGAGGGCTCCCAGCAAGGTCAGGCTCAGCGCCAGCGGCTTCAATGTGATCATGCTTACTCCGGTAAAGATACCCGGGTATGCTACCTCAAATGCCGGCCACGGCGCTGCACCCTCGACGAGGGCTTACTTCGGCTGCATGCGGATCGCGCCATCTAAACGTATCGTCTCGCCATTGAGCATGACGTTTTCCACGATGGCTTTCACCAGCTGCGCGTATTCGCCGGGCTTGCCCAGGCGCGATGGGAACGGCACCATCTTGCCCAGCGCATCCTGCACTTCGGCCGGCATGCCGAGCAGCATCGGCGTTTCGAAGATGCCGGGCGCCACCGTCATCACGCGGATGCCGTTGCGCGACAGGTCGCGCGCCATCGGCAGGGTCAGTCCCACCACGGCCGCCTTCGACGAGGCGTAAGCCGCCTGGCCGATCTGTCCGTCGTAGGCCGCCACGGACGCCGTGTTGACGATGATGCCGCGCTCGCCCTCAGCGGTGGCATCCTGCTTGGCCATGGCGTCGGCCGCCAGGCGGCACATATTGAAGGTGCCCACCAGGTTGATGTTGACGACTTTCTGGAACAGGGCCAGCGGATGCGGGCCATCCTTGCCCACGGTTTTCACGGCCGGCGCCACGCCGGCGCAGTTGACGAGGCCGCGCAAGGTGCCCAGTTTGGCCGCCGCCACCACCACGGCCAGGCCGTCTTCTTCCGACGTCACGTCGCACTGCACGAACACGCCATTCAGTTCCGCGGCCAGCGCCTGGCCCGCTTCCGTCTGCACGTCGGCCAGCACGACCTTGCCGCCGGCCGCCGTCAGCATGCGCGCCGTGGCCGCGCCCAGGCCCGATGCGCCGCCCGTGATGATGAATACATTGTCTTGAATCTGCATGAAATCTCCTGAGTATGCTGAGTGATAAGGGCCGTGTTCCCGGCGCCTGATGGTTGCGTGTCGCATGATGCCATAGTTACGTTTACGTAAACGTAATGTCAGCGACAATTGTAGCCATTTTTGCCAGGCAGATCAAAAAGTAGAGCCGCCGGCTCAGGCCGGACGAGACAGGACGAAGGCGCCGGCCGTAATCAGCACGACGCCGGCGATCTTGGACAGGCTCAGGGTTTCCTGCAGTGCGATACCGCCGAGCAACGCCACCAGCAGCATGGTAATGGCTGTCATCACGGGGTAGGCCAGGCTCATCTGCAATTTCTCCAGCGCCACCGCATAGCAGACAAATCCCAGCGCATAGGCGCCGCCGGCGCCGCCCAGCCACAGCAGGCGTACCAGGCTCAGGCCGCTACTATGCTGGCTGGACATTTTAATCAGAAACGTGGCGGCCGCGCTGGCAATAGCAGCCAGCGCGCACCACAGATAGCCTGCGTGCACTGAATTCATGGTCGGTCTCGGTTCGGGTAAGGGAGCGCCAGTCTACAGGCTGGCGCCGACGGCCAGCAGCATGCTGGCGGCAATGATGCATAAACTGATGGCATCCTTGCTGACATACAAGACCGGATCTTCATTGACTTCGCCGCGGAACGACAAGGTCCACAGCCGTCCCAGCCAGAATACCAGCAGCGGCACGATGCCCAGCAGGAAATACGGCCGCGTGTACAGTACCAGCACGTTTTCGGAATTGAAGTACAGCATGAACACCAGCAGCGAAATAAAGCCGCTGTTGACGCCCATGATGCCGATCGGCGCCTTGTCCGCCGTCGTATAGTTGCGCCCGCTTGTCTTTTCCTTGCCCTGGCGCTCAAGATTGAACAGCTCGCTGTAACGCTTGAGCAAGGCGAGGCTGAGGAAAATAAAGAAGGAAAACGCCAGCAGCCAGAAAGACGGTTCAATATGCGTGGCTGCGCTGCCGCCCAGAATACGCAGGGTGTACAGGATGGCCAAAGTGACGATGTCGACCATCAGCATGCGCTTGAGCTGGATTGAATAGGCCAGGGTCGTGATGAAATACACCACTACCACCAGCAACAGCAGGGGGTCGAACGCGGCGCAAATGGAAAGCGCCGCGATGGCCAGCAGCGGACTGGCCAGCATGGCCACGTGCAGCGGCAGCTTGCCCGAGGCGATCGGCCGGTGGCATTTGACGGGGTGGCGCCGGTCGTCAGCCGCATCCAGCGCATCGTTGAGCAGGTAGGCGCTCGACGCGCACAGGGAAAAAGCGGCAAAGGCCACCAGCGCCTGCAGGAAGGCATCTACATTCAGCGCATGGCCAGCCAGCATGGGCACGAACACCAGCAGATTCTTCAGCCATTGGCGCGGCCGCATCGCCTTGAGCAGGGGCCCCCACCAGCCCGTGCGCGGGGTGCCGGCCGAACGCGTGCTCAAGCCGTCGGCCAGGCGGAATGGCTTGCGCGTGACGGAAAACGCGCCATTGCTCGCATTCCAGACCGCAATATCGACGCTGGCATTGCCGATATAGTCAAACCCCTTGTTGCCGAACGCATCTTTCAGCTGCGCCGCCTTGTTGTGCGACGTCAGGTTGACGCCGCCCTCGGTCGCCAGCACCTTGCCGAACAAGCCCAGGTGGGCGGCGACCAAGTCGGCGAAACGGCGCTGCGAACCGGTCGCCAGCACGATCAAACGGCCCTGCGCCCGCTGCAGCACCAGTTCGGCCAGCAAAACCTTATCGTAGGGCAAGGCTGCAGGGTCGAGCTCGATCATGGAAGCGATTTTTTCCTTGAAGCCGGCCTTGCCCCGCAAGAGCCAGAACGGCAGGCGCCACAGTTGCAGAAAGCGCAGCTTGATGAAGATCAGGATCGACTCCCATAACAGATCCGAGTGGATCAGGGTTCCGTCGAGGTCAACTACCAGCGGCACGGCCGCCGGCTCGCGCATCATGTATTCAGCCATGTTTATCTTTCGGACGACATTTTCAGAAAACGGTGGGAAATCCAGACGCTGTCCTCGTTGACCGGCAAGGGCGCGGCCAGCGCCCCCAGGCGGGCACTCAAGGAGCACAGCATCAGTGCCATGGCGACAGGAATGAAGGCATCGAACTGGCGCGCCTCGTTGAACTGTCCCACCAGCGCCGTCATGGCGACCAGGCATGGCAGGATCAAGGTGCTGCGGCGCAAAAAGGACGGTGCGTGGCGCCAGCCGGTCGCGGCCAGCGCATACCACAGCAGCAAAGGTGCCAAGCTGTAGACGAGGCCGCGCGTGTCGTGCAGCAGCAGGTTCAAGTTGAAGGCCAGCTTGTCGCCCTCCCAAGCCTGATGGGCCGGCAACAGCGAAAACATCAGCATGCGAACCATCGCGTACAAGGCCAGCTGCAGCGCCAGGAAGGCGGCAAGCGAACGCAAGCTCATGCGACCGAGAAACATCACGGCGCTGACGACAATCAGGAACAGCGTGATTTCATGGTTGAACGTGCCTGCCGCCAGCATCGCCATGTACGGCACCAGCTCGCGGCGCATCAGGTGATACAGACAGAAGGAATACACGAAGATGATGCCGATATCGTAGAAGGTGTAGTAATTGAGGGTCGGCGCCCACATGCACAACACGATAAACTGCCCGATGAAGGCCAGGTCGCGGCGGATGAACAGGGTGGCAAAGCGGCGGACCGACCACAGCATCAGCACCACGGCCAGCACCTGCGACCAGAGGAAACTCTGGATGGCGTTCAGCTGCGGCATCGCGTATTGCAGCACCTGTGCCGGGAAAATGAACATCACGCGGTGCTGGAACGGCGGCGTGCCCTGGTAGGCCATGATCTTGTCGATCACGTACCAGCTGCGCTGCACGCCGAAATGCATGAGGATGTAGCCGAACACGGCCGCATACACGACAAACATCGCATGGTCGAGCCAGTCGCTGCCCGCAGCGACCGGGCGCCGCAAGCGGTATAGAACCAGCGCGGCCGTCAGGGTAAAACTGCCCCACAGGATCAGGCACAGGCTGAGGATGGCCTGCAGCTTGGCGATATAAAAGCCCAGCGGGTGCCTGTCAGCATGCGCCAGCATCTGGTTCAGGGACGACCAGGAGCGCCCCTGGTAGGCCTCCGTCACCAACGTGCCCCCCGCCAGAAAACCCCAGGCAAACAAGGCAAGAGCACCACAGGAGAACAGCACGAGCTGCAGGCGAAGACGAGCAAGGTTCATGTAAGGTATCGGGGGAATTGATAATGGAATAAAAATTATAAAATATGCATTTTTATTGTCTCATGATATATATAAATAAACAATAAAATAAATGCAGCGAAATCCTGATTCCAGCACGCGGCAAGGCGCGCGCCGCCACGCAAGCCTGGCTTGCCTATGACCTTGGCAGGTAAATGTGCGCTGGCGCTAGACGCGGATCAGAAACATTGCACAAATGCACCGTTGCGGTGACAAATGCGGCCATTGGCGTCCAGGGTGGCATTGCCCGTGCCGTTGTAGCGTGCGCCCGACGTATCGCGGCAGCCACCGAGGTCGCATGCACCGATCGCTTGTGGCAGGGCAGGCATCGGGGCAGCCGGGCTCGGTGGCAGTGGTGACAGGGCCACGGCGGGCGGTGCGCTGCGCTGCGCCGGCATGCGGCCGATCACCTGCGCCACGGAACGGCGCGGCTGCACGGGCGGCGCGGGGCGGCATGGTTCCACGGCCAGCTTGCCGCTGTCGCGCGGGTCGAGCTGACACATGGGCAAAGGCTCAGGCAAGGACTCGGCCGGTGCCACCGCCTCCTGCGCCCAGGCATGGCCGCCAGCGAACAGCAAGGCGCAGGTCAGCGCAGGTATGGTTTTGATCATCGTCTTCATGTCACCTCCCAGCATCGGTCTCATAACTTTCATTATTTGCACACGCCGTGACAGATGCCAGCGAGCGTAACAATTTCTCACTCTTATAGCTGCCATGCACAAGCTGCAACGGCGTTTTATTTCCTTTCATCACTTTCCTTCTTGCCAGGATAGCATTACAATAATAACGATTCTTATTCTCATTGACAGAATGGGAGCGCAGTTTATTGCATTTTCAATCATTCATACCCGAGCCACCCGGAAGGCAGCCAGGAAAAAACAACATCCGGAAAGTTCACCATGACCAAGCGCAGTCCCGCCTTCGCAACCTTCGCAGTCCCCGCCGCCATTCCCGCCCGCCCCCGCCATTGCGCCACCCTGCTCCTGCCCTGCCTGCTGTCCTTGGCCGTCAGCAGCGCCTGGGCCGAAGGCAATGTGGCCGCCGATCCCACCATGAACACGGTGGTCGTCACCGCGTCGGGCACGGCCATCGACATCAAGGATGCGCCGGCCAGCATCAGCGTCATCACGCGCGAGGAAATCGAGCGCCAGCCCGTGTACGACCTCAACACCCTGCTGCGCCGCATCCCCGGCGTGACGGGCGGCACCAGCCCGGTAGGCGAAGAATCGAAGATCAAGCTGCGCGGCCTGCCCGACAAATACACGCTGATCCTCGTCGACGGCAAGCGCGTGGGCAGCTCGGCCGACACGGCTTACCGTCCCGACCTGGGCCGCCAGGACTTGAACTGGATCTCGCCCGACATGATCGAGCGCATCGAAGTGGTGCGCGGCCCCATGTCCTCGCTGTACGGCTCGGACGCCATGGGCGGCGTGATCAACATCATCACGCGCAAGGTGCCGGGCAAGTGGAACGGTTCGGCCACGGCCAACTACACGCAGCCGCAGGACAGCGGCCGCGGCACGGCGCACCAGCTGGGCGTGAACCTGGCCGGCCCGCTGTCGGACACGGTCGGCATGCGCCTGGGCGTGGGCCAGACGCGCCAGAATCCCGATGAAAAAGCCATCGGCAAATCGGGCGGCATCGGCGGCGAACGCAACCAGACTGTCACGGGCCAGCTGAGCTGGGCGCTGGACAAAAAGCAGAACCTGACGCTGGACGCCAGCTACGGCAAGCAGCAATCGACGGATTCGACCACGCTCGACGCCGACGGCTACCCGCTGTTCGGCGCCTGGGGCGCGAGCAAGCTGATACGCAAGAGCGTCAGCATCGGCTATGAAGGCCGCTGGGACTTCGGCAAGGCCATGGTCAACCTGTACCACAACGATTTCGACAACGAAGTCGTCGGCACGGTGGCGAAATCCAAGGACAGCACGCTCGACGCCAGCCTGGAAAAACGCGTCGGCTGGGGCGGCATCGAGCAGATGCTGGTGATGGGCGGCCAGTGGAAGCACCAGGAACTGACGAACACGGACACCATCGGCACCATCCCTACCGACTATCTGGGCAACCCCGTGAGCGGCGCCACCCTGTCCGGCACCACGTCGGCCCTGTTTGCGGAAGACCAGCTGTTCCTGCGCGACAACCTGACGGCCACGGCCGGCCTGCGCCTCGACCACCACAGCAAGTTCGGCAACCATTACAGCCCGCGCCTGTACCTGGTGTACCACCCTGCCCCCGCCTGGACCATCAAGGGCGGCGTGTCGCAAGGCTTCCGCGCCCCGAGCCTGAAGGAAAACTCGCCGGCGGCGGCCACGCAGTCGGGCGGACGCGGTTGCGGCAGCCTGAAACCGCTGGGCTACATCACGGGCGGCTGCTACATGGCCGGCAATGCGGACTTGAAGCCGGAAACGAGCACGGCCGGCGAGATCGGCGTGGCGTGGGAACAGAATGGCTGGGACGTGGGCGTGACGTACTTCCACACGGATTTCAAGAACAAGATCGACTACGCGCCGCTGGGCTTTTACCAGAAGCAGTGGTGGACCAAGATGACGAATATCCAGAAAGCGCGCACCAGCGGCGTGGAAGCGACGGCCACCATCCCGCTGACGAAAAACCTGAACTGGCGTAACAACGTCACCTACATGGCGGAAGCGAAAAACCTGACGACGGGCGCCAACCTGCTGTCGACGCCAAAACTGTCGTGGTACTCGGCGCTGGGCTGGCAAGTCAACGACCAGCTGTTCGGCGAAGTATCGGCCCAGTACACAGGCAAGGAACTCGATGCGGGCCAGGCGGCCAACAAGGCCTACACCATCGTCGACACGGTCGTGTCGTACAAGGTCACGCCACAATGGACCGTGCGCGGCGGCGTGGAAAACCTGTTCAAGAAAGGCCCGCTGGCCGATGGACTGGTCGACTATTATGTGCCGGGACGGCGCATGTTCGTCGGTTTGACGTCGCGCTTCTAATAGCGGGGCGGCGGCGTACCGGGCGGCGGCGTGGCGGCGTTGGCCGGCACGCCGCTCAGCATCTGCCCGGCCACGGGCACCTTGTGGCCGCTCGCATACATGCATTGCTGGTAGGCATAGTCATAGCGGCGTTGCATGCCATACGCCGAACTGTCGGCCGCGCCCGTGCCAGCCAGCGCGCCAAAGACCAGCCCAGTACCGGCACCCACGCCGGCGCCATGGCCGCCATCGATGGCGGCGCCAGCCACCGCACCGAGCAAAGTGCCCAGGGCCGCACTGCGCACGCCGCTGTCGGCCACGGCCTGCTGCGCCGAACTGCCGCCCAGCTGCGCCTGCGCATATCCGCGGCAATGGGTGTCATCGCCCTGGAATTGCGCGAAACTCTTGCCCGTGCCGGGCAACACCATGGCCGACGGCCCTTGCGGCATCACCGTGCATGCCGCCAGCACAAGGGGCGCCAGCACGCCCCCCACTGCGCCTGTTTTTCCATTCATGTCGCACCTCGCCTTCAGCGCACGCTGCCCGGCGCCACAGCGCGCCACGGCAGCGTGCAACTTGTCACGTAGGGATAATAACCTTGCGGCTGACGGCAGTAGTACCACATCGGCGCCGTCGGCACCCCTCCCTGCTCGACATACACGGGCGGCGCGACGGGCAGCGGCTGCACCACGACCGTGCGTCCGTACGGATGGCGGTACCACGGGTCGCCGTACCACCCAGGCCCATAGCCCCAGCTCGAGCCCAGCCACACACCGACATGCGAACGGCCATGGAAATGCCTGTGCCCGTGATGGCCGTGATGGCCGTGATGACCATGAAAGCCGTGTCCACCGTGCCGGCCATGCCTGCCCGGATCGGCCCAGGCGCTGCCGGCCAGCGCCAGCCCCACCGCCACGGCCAGCCCCCGCATCAGCCAGCGCCGTTTGTTTTGCTTGTCCATGATGCCTCCTGCCTCCTGCCTTCTGCTGCCTGAAGTGACTCCCTCATTATTGGCAGGTGGCTGGCGCAGGCAAGGCGCTGTAACATTTGCTCACTTTTGATACGCGCGAGATATGGAAATCAGGAAATTTTGACATGCCGACGTAAAAACAGCCCCTGAGAACGGGGCTGTTTGACGTGGGGTTTATTGCGCCGGCAAGCTTTGCACCGGTGTGGCCGGCGCCAGGATGGGCGGCACGGGTGCGTGGATGGGTGCCGGCGCCTTGACCGCCAGCCAGCCCGTGGCCGGCAGCAGCGGCACCAGCAGCAGGGCCACGATATTGATGATCTTGATCAAGGGGTTCACTGCCGGACCGGCCGTGTCCTTGTACGGGTCGCCCACCGTGTCGCCCGTGACGGCCGCCTTGTGCGCGTCCGAACCCTTGCCGCCGAAGTGGCCATCCTCGATGTACTTCTTCGCATTGTCCCAGGCGCCGCCGCCCGTGGTCATCGAAATGGCCACGAACAGGCCCGTCACGATCGTCCCCATCAAGAGGCCGCCCAGCGCCGCTGGCCCCAGCAGCATGCCCACGACGATGGGCACGACCACGGGCAGCAAGGAGGGCACGATCATTTCGCGGATGGCCGACGCCGTCAGCATGTCGACGGCCTTGTCGTATTCGGGCCGCGCCGTGCCTTCCATGATGCCCTTGATGTCGCGGAACTGCCGGCGCACCTCCACCACCACGGCGCCGGCCGCGCGGCCCACGGCTTCCATCGCCATGGCGCCGAACAGATACGGTATCAGGCCGCCGATGAAGAGGCCGACGATGACCATGGGGTTCGACAAGTCAAACGTGATGTGCTGGCCCACGGATTCGAGCGCATGCGTGTAGTCGGCAAACAGCACCAGCGCGGCCAGGCCGGCCGAACCGATGGCATAGCCCTTGGTGACGGCCTTGGTCGTATTGCCGACGGCATCCAGAGGATCGGTGATGGCGCGCACGGAGTCGGGCAGGCCCGACATTTCCGCGATGCCGCCCGCGTTATCGGTGATGGGACCATACGCGTCGAGCGCGACGATGATGCCGGCCATCGACAGCATCGACGTGGCCGCAATGGCGATGCCGTACAGGCCCGCCAGTTGATACGAGACGAGGATGGCGATGCAGACGGCCAGCACCGGATACGCGGTGGACTTCATCGATACGCCCAGGCCGGCGATGATGTTGGTGCCGTGGCCCGTCGTCGACGCTTCGGCGATGTGGCGCACGGGCTTGAAGTCCGTGCCCGTGTAGTACTCGGTGATGTACACCATCAGGCCAGTAAGCACGATGCCGACGACGGTGGCGCCCAGCATCTTGTAGCGCATGGCGTCGTCGGGCCACAGCAGCCACGTGACGACGGCAAAGCCGACCAGGGACAGGCCGGCCGCCCACCACAAGCCCGTGTACAGGGCCGACATGATCTTCGCACCCGGCTTGGTCTTGACCATCGAGCAGCCGACGATGGAAGCGAGGATGGAAACGGCGCCCAGCAGCAGCGGGTAGATGATGGCCGTGCTGCTCGCCTCGGCCATCAGCAAGGCGCCCAGCAGCATGGTGGCGATCAGGGTCACGACATAGGTTTCGAACAGGTCGGCCGCCATGCCGGCGCAGTCGCCCACGTTGTCGCCCACGTTGTCGGCGATGACGGCAGGGTTGCGCGGATCGTCTTCGGGTATGCCCGCCTCGACCTTGCCCACCAGGTCCGCGCCCACGTCGGCGCCTTTGGTGAAGATGCCGCCGCCCAGCCGCGCGAAGATGGAAATGAGCGAGGCGCCGAAAGCCAGGCCGATCAAAGGCTTGATCAGGTCATGCTGGGTCAGGCCGGGCGCGCCCGTCGTCACCAGCAGCCAGTAGAACAGGGTCACGCCCAGCAAGCCCAGTCCCACGACCAGCATGCCCGTGATCGCCCCTCCCTTGAAAGCCACGTTCAGCGCCTGGTTGATGCCATGCGTGGCCGCCTGCGCCGTGCGCACATTGGCCCGCACCGAGACATTCATGCCGATGAAGCCGCAGGCGCCCGACAGCACGGCGCCGATCAGGAAGCCCAGCGCCGTGTGCAGGCCGAGCAGCAGATAGATGGCGATCAGGAGCACCACGCCGACGATGGCGATGGTGCGGTACTGGCGCGCCAGATAGGCGGCCGCGCCCTGCTGGATGGCCAGCGCGATTTCCTGCATGCGCGCGTTGCCCGGATCCTGCCTCAGAATCCAGCTACGCGACACCAAACCGTAAATGACTGCGACCACGCCGCAGGCTACCGCAAACCACAAACTGGCTGCCATATCGTCCCCTTCTGTTTTTATCCGACGTCATTGCCAACAGCTGCAGACCGCACCGGGTAGGCACGCGCAGCCAGGAAAACACGACCTGCAAAAAAACTGAACCACGAAAACGATACGGCGCCCGCCTGAAGCGCGGGCACAAAAAAAGCGGACACTGAGGTCCGCTTTTCAAACACTGCTTATTCCGCCAGGGCGGCAAATGCGCTGTCGCGGATTTGCTCGACCGGACCGACGCCGGCGATGCGGCGGTATTTCGGCGCGCCTGGCAGGCCGGACTTGGCCCAGTCATTGTAGTAGTTGAGCAAAACCTTGGTCTGGTTGTGGTACACATCCAGACGCTTCTTGACGGTTTCCGCCTTGTCGTCGTCGCGCTGGATCAGGGGCTCGCCCGTGATGTCGTCGACGCCGTCGACTTTTGGCGGATTGAATTTGACGTGGTACACGCGGCCCGAACCCGGGTGGCTGCGGCGGCCATCCATGCGCTCGATGATCGAAGCGTCAGGCACGTCGATTTCCAGCACGTAGTCGACATTGATGCCGGCATCTTTCATGGCGTCCGCTTGCGCGATGGTGCGCGGGAAGCCGTCGAACAGATAGCCATTGGCGCAATCGGCTTCCTGCAGGCGGTTCTTGACCAGGCCGATCATGATGTCGTCCGACACGAGGCCGCCCGCATCCATGACTTTTTTCGCTGCCAGGCCCAGTTCAGTGCCTTCCTTGATCGCCGCGCGCAGCATGTCGCCCGTGGAGATTTGTGGAATATTGTATTTTTCTTTGATGAAGTTAGCTTGGGTGCCCTTGCCGGCACCGGGTGCTCCTAAAAGTATCAGACGCATTGAAAAGTTCCTAAAAAACAGATTTTGGATGGTGGTATGTGTAATTATTTTTAGATGGTGTTGCCAAGGCTATCTTTCCGTACGAAACTTACCACAAAAAATCCCCGGAACGCCAGTTTGCTATCGAATTGCTATGCCCTGATTGATCAAAGCCAGCAATTCGCGCGGCAGACGTTTCAAAATGTGGTTTTTACTGCAGGCGCACAAAACTTTATTTGCACGCCTGCCGTTTTACGGGTAGCGCTTACAGGGCACCGTAGTGGGCTTGCACCCTGGCAAGATCTTCCGGCGTGTCGACACCGGCGGCCGGGGCCGAGTCCGTGACATGCACGGCGATGGCAACGCCATGCCACAGCACGCGCAACTGCTCCAGCGCCTCGATCGCTTCCAGCGGCGACGCGGACAATTGCGGATATTCTTGCAAGAATGCATTGCTGTATGCATACAGGCCGATATGGCGCAGCGGCACATAGCCGGCCGGCAGGCGGTCTTTCGACTGCGCGAAGCCGTCGCGGTGCCACGGAATCGTCGCGCGCGAGAAATACAAGGCGCGGCCATTCTTGTCCAGCACGACCTTGACCACGTTCGGGTTGAACGCATCGGCCACATCGTGCAACGGATGGGCGCACGTGGCCATGGGGACGGCGGCGCTGATCTGCGCCGCGCAGGCGGCCAGCAGGGCCGGATCGATCAGCGGTTCGTCGCCCTGCAGGTTGACGACGACGGCATCCGGCGGCAGCTCGAGCGTGCGCGCCACTTCGGCGATGCGGTCCGTGCCCGACGGATGGTCGCTGCGCGTCATGCACACTTCCACGCCATGCGCGGCGCAGGCGGCGCGAATGGATTCATGGTCGGTGGCGACGATGACGCGCGCGGCGCCCGACAGGGCTGCCTGCTCGGCCACGCGCACCACCATGGGCTTGCCGCCCAGGTCAGCCAGCGGCTTGCCCGGCAGGCGCGTCGAGGCCAGGCGGGCCGGGATGATGACGATGAACGCCATCGTTATTCCACTGCGTCTTGCAGGGTGCGCGCTTCGTCCGCCCACATGATGGGGATGCCATCGCGGATCGGATAGGCCAGGCGGTCGGCGCGGCAAATCAGTTCCTGCGCCTTCTTATCGTGTTCAAGCGGACCCTTGCAAACAGGGCAGACCAGGATATCAAGCAGTCGAGCGTCCACGACATTTCTCCACAATTTGTTGGGCCAGCGCGCTATCGATGCGCGCACTGACGGGGACGACCCACAGTCTCGGGTCATCTTTGAGATATTCAATTTGCGCACATTTTACTGCATCCTTCTCGGTGATCAAGATCACATCCGTGTCGAGCGCCGCAAATGGCTGGTCGAGGAAGTCGTGATGGTCGGGCAAGGGCAGTTCCATGAAGTCCAATCCGGCGCCGCGCAGCATGGCAAAGAAACGCTGGGGGTTGCCGATGCCGGCCGCCGCCACGATGCGCCGGCCGCTGGCCGCCAGGGTTGCAAGCGCCACGCTTTCGCCGCGGTTCACCATGCGTTCGGCCACGCCGCCGGCCAGCAGCATCTGTACCACCAGTCCGCCCTGCGGCGCGACCCTGGCCACCAGTGCCGGCGCCAGCTCGGGCACATTGATCACCGTCACGTCGCGCCGGCGGCGTGGCGATTCGCGCAAAGGCCCCGCTGGCAGCAGCCAGCCGTTGCCCGCGCCGCGGCCGTCGAACAGCACGATTTCCACGTCGCGCTGCAAGGCGTAATGCTGCAAGCCGTCGTCCGTGACCAGCACGTCGACGTCCGGGTGCGCGGCCAGCAGCGCCCTGCCCGCTTGCGCGCGGTCGCGTCCCACCATCACGGGGCAGCCGCCGCGCTGGAAGATCAGCAGCGGCTCGTCGCCCACCTGCTGCGGCGTGGAAGCAGCGCTGACGGCGCGCGGCGAACGGTCGGCGCTGCCATGGCCGCGCGAAATGACGCCCGGACGCATGCCCGCGTCGCGCAAGGCTTGCACCAGCCAGATCGTCAGCGGCGTCTTGCCCGTGCCGCCGATAAAAATATTGCCGACGACGATAACGGGCACGGACAGGCGCGCGGATGTCAGGAGGTTTGCCCGGTACAGGCCTCGCCGCACGGCGCTCAGGGCGCCGAACAGCAGGGAGACGGGCCACAGCGCGCACGCCAGCGGGCCGCGGCGCAGCCAGGCGCGGGTCAATGTGGTTTCAAGCTTGGCGGGGGAGGATGTGGGCATGGAGGAAGACGTAAAAATGGTGTAGGTCGGATTAGCTGCGCCACCAGGCGCAGCTAATCCGACATGCTCGGCGGCGGCTTTGTCGGCTTACGCCGTTCCGGCTAAGCCGGCCTACGGGTCTGCTTAGCTTACTTGCCACCCGCCTGCGCCGCGAACGTCAGCTTTTCATAGCCGGCCAGGCGGGCCGCTTCCATGACGTGGATGACCATCTGGTGCATGGCGAACTGGTCGGCGTTAACCACGACCACGGGCGTCTGCGCGGGCGCCTTGCCGCCGTTGGCCGCCTTCGCCGCGTTCTGCAGGGCGTCGGCCAGGCCGGCCACGTCGCGGAACGAGATCGGCTCGCGGTTGACCGTGTAGTTGCCCTTGGCGTCGATGGTGACGTCGATCTGCTGCGGCTGCTCTTTCGCCTGCTCGGCGTCGGCCGTCGGCAAGGTGATCTGCAGCTCCGTAAACTTGCTGTAGGTGGTGCTGACCATGAGGAAGATCAGGATCACCAGCAGCACGTCGATGAACGGGATGAGGTTGATTTCGGGGTCTTCACGCCCCTTGCCTTTGCGGAAGTTCATTTGCGGCCGCTGTGGACGATGTCGACGAACTTGACCGCTTGCTGCTCCATGTCAATGACGAAGCTGTCGACGAGGGCGCGGAAGTGGCGGTAGAAGACGAGGGTCGGCATGGCGATGGCCAGGCCGAAACCCGTGTTATACAGGGCTACCGAAATGCCGTGAGCCAGCTGGGCCGGATTCGAGCCGCTGGCGTTTTGCGAGCCGAAGATTTCGATCATGCCCACCACCGTGCCGAACAGGCCCATCAGCGGCGCCAGGGTGGCGATGGTACCCAGGGTCGTCAGGAAACGTTCCAGCGTGTGGGCCACGCCGCTGCCCGCCTCTTCGATCGATTCCTTCATCACCTCGCGCGGCGCGTCGACATTGCGCAGGGCGGCGGCCAGCACGACGCCCAGCGGCGAATTGTCTTCCAGCTTGGCCACCGTGTCCGGCGTGATCTTGCCGCTGCGATACACCTGCACCACTTCATCGAACAGCTTGCGGGGCAGGATCTTGGCGCGGCGCAAATACAGCAGGCGCTCGATGATCAGGGCCAGGGCGACGATGGAAGCGATCAACAACAGCCAGATGGGCCAGCCAGCGGCTTGAAATATAGCGAGCAAAAGAAACTCCTGGTAAAGGGAAGGCGATGGAGCGCCCGAACAACCTGTATTGTACCGAGCGCAAAAAACCGATTGTACGTGCGCAGGAATGGCGCAATGTAGCGCGTTGCCGCGCCGGCGGCAAGTGGCGCCTGCATGCACTTGTCCCCACCGCGCAGTGAGCACCTGCCGCTGCGGCCCAGTTTTGCACACTTTGTGTGGATAAGATTGTGAGCAAGCATGAAGTCCAGGATACAAGTCATTGATTTACATGGGAATTATCGTACTGCGCAAAATACAGGCATAGCAGATTATCGACAGTAGTCAATGTCAATAAGTTAATACTTAAAAAGTTCTGCACATTTACTGTGGACAAGATTGTGCGCAAAGCGGAGGAATGCAATCAAGTCATTGATTTTAAAGGAGATTAAATCAATGCGCAAAAAAGTGGCAGCAGGCGCGCAATCGGCGCCAGACAGGCCGTCAAAGTTCTGCACACAATCTGTGGACAAGATTGTGCGCAAGCGTACGGATACACGCCAAGTACATTGATTTATATCGTTTTTATTGCCATGCATAAAAATGTGGCATTGGCTGAAAAGCGTGTTTTTCACGACCCGATTCCACGTCAAAACGGCAGTTTTCCACCGCCAGTGCAGTTCCACACATAAAGTGTGGATAAGATTGTGAGCAAGCCGATTGACTCCATGCAAGAGCATTGATTCTAAAGGGATTTTTTTCTCTGCTGAAAAATAAGGCAGCAATTCGGCATGATCACACGGAGGAAAACCCGGACAAACCACGAAACGGTTTATGCAGTTTTGCACACATTCTGTGGATAAGATTGTGAGCAAGGCGTACGGTGCGATGCTATACCCTTGATTTATATGGCTATTTTTATTCTGCGCAAAATTAAGGCAAGCCATGCCATAGGCCTTCCAGTGGATAAATCCGGTGCCGCACCAGAGTTCTGCACATTTTTTGTGGATAAGATTGTGCGCAAGGCCATGCATGGCATACTAAGCGCTTGATTCATAGGCACTTTATTTCTGTGCGCAAAAATGTAGCAAGACACTTTTATCGCTCGATCAGGGCCAGCCCGGTCCTGTTTGTCCAAGGCAAAAAGTTCCGCACACTTTCTGTGGATAACTTTGTGCGTAAGTGGCAGGGGCTACACTGATGTGCTTGATATTAAAGGATTTTTTCCCTGTGCACGCAAATCAGGCATACGGGAATTCGTCATGAAATCAATTACTTAGAAATAGAACTTGTTGTTTTGCGTGATATATGACATAAGCATGACCTCGCCGATAATATGTGGACAGTTCCCTTCCCGCTCCCAGCTTTATGATGACCGACAACCCGACTGACAGCGGCTTTGCCGCCCCACCCGTGCTGACCGTCAGCGCCCTGAACCAGGCCGTCGCGCGCCTGCTCGAGCGCTCGTTCCCCCTGACCTGGATCGCCGGCGAGATTTCCAACTTCACGCGCGCCGCTTCCGGCCACTGGTACTTCACTTTGAAGGACGATGGCGCCCAGGTCCGCGCCGTGATGTTCCGCGGCCGCGCCCAGTATGCGGGCTTCACGCCGCGCGAAGGCGACAAGGTCGAAGTGCGCGCGCTCGTCACCCTGTACGGTGCGCGCGGCGATTACCAGATCAACGTGGAAGCCATCCGCCGCGCCGGCGTGGGCGCACTGTACGAAGCATTCCAGCGCCTGAAGGAAAAGCTGGCCGCACAAGGCCTGTTCGACCAGGAACGCAAGCGCGCCCTCCCCATGTTCGCGCGCAGCATCGGCATCGTCACCAGCCCGCAGGCGGCCGCCCTGCGCGACGTGCTGATCGCGCTCAAGCGCCGCGCGCCGCACGTCAACATCATCCTCTACCCGACACCCGTGCAGGGACAGCAGGCGCCGGAAAAAATCGCGCACGCCATCCGCACGGCATCGACAAGGGCCGAGTGCGACGTGCTGCTCGTGTGCCGTGGCGGCGGCAGCATCGAGGATCTGTGGTCGTTCAACGATGAAGCCGTGGCCCATGCGATTGCCGACTGTGCCATGCCCGTCATCAGCGGCGTGGGACACGAGACGGATTTCACCATCGCCGACTTCGCGGCCGACCTGCGCGCGGCCACGCCGACGGCGGCGGCCGAACTGGCGGCCACGCCGCGCGCCGACTGGATGGCTTCCCTGCGCGCCGATGCGGCCGACCTGCGCCGCGCCATGCGCCGCAGCCTCGACGACGCGGCGCAAACCCTGGACCGCCACAGCCGCCGCCTGCTCAACCCGAAGGCGCAGCTGCAGCAGCAGCGCTTGCAGCTGCTGGCCCTGTCGACGGCCATGACGCATGCGGCGCGCGCGCCCGTGAACCAGTCGCAATACGCGCTCGAACGCCTGCGCTCGCGCTGGGCCAACCTGCGGCCCGACGTCACGGCATCGCGCACGCGGCTGGTGGAAGCCCAACGCCGCAGCGGCGCGGCCATGGCGCAGCAGCTGGGCCAGCGGCGCCACCGCCTCGACGGCCTGGCGGCGCAGCTGGAACTGCTGAATCCCCAGCGCACCCTGGAGCGCGGCTACGCGATACTGCGCGATGAAAAAGGCGCCATCGTGCGCTCGCCGGCGCAGCTGCAGGCGCGCCGGAACATCAACGTGCGCCTGGCCGAAGGCAGCGCGCAGGTCGGCATCGCCAGCGTGCAGGCGACGTTAGAATAAAAAAGGCCGGGGAAGAACCCCGGCCCAACACCTTCCCTACTGAGTGGACTGCTACCGCAACTGCTCTTTCACCCTACCTGATCAAAACTTCATCGACACGCGCGCGCCAAACGTGCGCGGCGCGTTGTAGAAGGCGCCGTAGATCTGCTGCGTAGGCTGGCAAGGCATGCCCACGTCCGTGCAGATTTCGTTGACGTCGAGCTTGACCGCCTTGTCGGTGGCGTTCTGCACGAACGCTTCCACCGTGTAGGCCTTGTTCGCCGGCTGGAAGCGCAGACTCAGGTCCAGGGTCGTGTAGGCTTCCTGGCGCTTGACGCCGGCGTGGCCCGGCACGTCGCCGTTGAACGCGCCCGCCCCCACGTACGACATGGTTTCATAGTGCACCGAAGCGCGCGGCGTGATCTGGCCGCCGGCAACATTGAAATCATGCTCGTACTGCACGGTCGTGGAAAACTTCGGCGCATGCTTCATGGTGCTGCCGCCCACGTTCACCAATGGCGCCGTCGAACCGCAAGACTGACCATTCGCGCGCGCCGCATCGACGTCGCAGGACATGAAGTCGTCGTACACGGCTTTGAGCCAGGTGGCGTTGCCCGTCAGGCGGTCGACTTTCGTTGGCCGCCACACCCACTCCGCTTCCAGGCCCTTGACGGTGGCGCCGGCCGCGTTGAAGTTGGCCAGCACGCTGTTGACCACCTGCGATTCGAGCTTGTCCTTGTACTTCATCAGGAAAGCATCGAGGTTCAGGGTCAGTTCGCGGTTCAGCAAGTCCGACTTGAAGCCGATTTCATAGCTGGTCAGCTTTTCAGGCTTGGTGGTGGCGCCGCCGTCGCCGATGGCCGGCGAATGGAAGCCCGTCGTCACGGAACCGAACAGCAAAATATCCGGGCGCAGCTTGTACTCGATGCGGCCCAGCCAGGTGGCCTGGCCGTATTTCAGGTCGGCCGTATTGTCGCCTGGCGCACTGCCGCAGGTGGCCGCCGTGATGGCGCCGCCCGGGCCGATATTGTGCGTGTTGGCCAGGCCCGTGCCCGGCGTGACGAGCTGGCGCAACTGGTCGGCAGTGAGGACCGTGGTGCCCAGCGGGGTGTTGGCGGGCCAGTTCGGGCATGCCCAGTTCTTGCCGCCGACGTCGAATTTATGGTCTTTCGTGTAGCGCGCGCCGGCTGTCAGCTTGATCTGGTCCGTCACTTGCTGGCTGACCTGGCCGAACACGGCTTTCGATTTGAGCTGGCGGTCGCCCTGGATGAAGGACATCGACGACGCATACTGGCCCACGGTCGGCTGCACGAAGATCACGGCGCCGTTGGCGATATCCTGCTGCACGGCCGCCTGCGAAATCTGGCTGCGGTCGATATCGAAGCGCACCTTGTTCTTTTCATTGAACAGGAACAGGCCGGCCACCCACTGGAACGGCGCGTCGTCGTCCGAGCGCGCCTGCAGCTCGTGCGAATAGCTGTCGAACTGCGCCCAGTCCGTGCGGTTTTCCGACTTGAAGCCGGGGAACAGGCCCGCATCGGAATCGTTGCTGTTCTGGCGCTTGTAGCGGCTCCAGCTGCCCAGGTACGTGAAGTCCAGCGCGTCCGTCGGCTTGTAATTGAGCTTGCCCTTGTAGGTCAAAATCGACTGGTCCAGGGTGCCCGGCGTGTCGATCAGAGCCGAGCGCAGCTTCTCGCCCCGTTTCGGTTCGGCCGCCAGGTAGACGTTGCCGGCGCCCTGGTCGAGGAAGTAATCGGCGATGAAGGTGCCGCGCAGCTGCGGCGTGAACTTCCACAGCAAGGAGGCGCGCACGCCCATCTGGTCGCCGGCGCCATACTTGGCCGTGCCCGGCATGACGTTCGAGCCGCGGCGGAAGTCCACCGTGCCGTCGTGGCTATCCTTGATGGCGGCGATGCGCAGCGCCACGTCGTCGGAAAACGGGATATTGATCATGCCCTGCGTCTGCAGGTGGCGCTTGTCGCCCACGGTGATGCCGGCCGAGCCCATGAACTTGGCCGTGCTAGGCGCGGCCGACACGAGGTTGACGGCACCGGCCGTGGAATTGCGGCCGTTCAGGGTGCCCTGCGGTCCGCGAGCCACCTCGACGTGCGACAGGTCATACATCAGCGCCGTGGCGCCCTGCGGACGCGGCGAATACACGCCATCGACATAAAATGCGACGGCAGGGTCGCCCAGCTCCGTGTGGTTGGCCGAACCGACGCCGCGCATGTAGACGTGCACGCCACCCGAGTCGCCATGCTGTTCGACGACGAGGCTCGGCACCATGGTGGCCAGCGATGCCAGATCCTTGACCTGGTTGTTTTGCAGGGTGTCCTGATTGAAGGCGGTGACGGCCAGCGGCGTCTCCTGCACGAAGGTATTGCGGCGCGTGGCCGTGACGACGATGCGGTCCATCTGTTCGGCGGCCGGTTTTGCTGCGTCCGTGGCTTGAGTGTCCTGTGCCAGCGCGGCGCCGCTGCCCAGCAAGATGAACTGGGCGAATGTCGCATGCGCCAGGCTGAGGGCGATGGTATTGCGTTTGAGCTGTTGCATTGTTGTTGTCTCCTGTACCGCTGGTTGATTGATGATCACATAGCTCTTTGGCTATTGCTGCACATTTTTTGGGTGTCAATCTGAAGTCATGTCGCCTCCGTGCGGGGTCAATGGGTAGCCACGGCACGCCCGGCCGTGTCGAATAGAAAGGCATGGCCCTCTTCCGGTGCAAAGCCGATGGCGCTGCCCTGCGCCAGACTGTGGCGCGCCTCGCCGTGCAGCTTGATGGCCACCGCGTGCGGGCTGCCGTCCAGCATCGCGTGAATGATCTGCGCGTCGCCCAACTGCTCGATCAGGGTGACCGTGGCGCCGTAGCCCTCGTGGCGCGGCACCAGGCGCAGGTGTTCCGGGCGTATGCCGACCAGCATGCCCGCCTCGCCGCCAAGCTGGCTGGCCAGCGCGGGGACGGCGGCGCACGGCAAGAAGTTCATGCGCAGCGCACCGATGAAGCCGGCCACGAACTGGCTGGCCGGATGGCGGTACAGGTCCAGCGGTGCACCCACCTGCTCCAGGTGGCCGCCGTGGAAGACGGCGACCCGGTCACCGAGGGTCATGGCTTCGACCTGGTCGTGCGTCACGTAGATCATCGTCGTGCCCAGTTCCTGGTGCAGCTTGGCCAGCTCGATGCGCGTCTGCACGCGCAAGGACGCGTCGAGATTGGACAGCGGCTCGTCAAACAAAAACACCTTGGGCTGGCGCACGATCGAGCGGCCGATGGCCACGCGCTGGCGCTCGCCGCCCGACAAGGCCTTGGGCTTGCGGTCGAGCAGGTGCGTGATCTGCAAAATCTCGGCCACCTTGCCCACGGCCGCGCGCACTTCCGCTTCCGGCTTGCCCGCCAGTTTCAAGGCAAAGCCCATGTTGTCGCGCGCCGTCATGTGCGGGTACAGCGCGTAGCTCTGGAAGACCATGGCGATGCCCCGCTCGGCCGGCGCCACGTCGTTGGCCAGCAGGTCGCCGATGCGCAGCTGGCCCGCGCTGATATCTTCCAGTCCCGCGATCATGCGCAACAGGGTCGACTTGCCGCAGCCGGACGGGCCGACGAAGACCATGAATTCGCCGTCATGGATATCGAGATCCAGGCCCTTGACGATTTCCGGGCCGTCGCCGTAGGTCTTGCGGATGCCGCGCAGGGAAATGGCGGCCATGTCAGTGTTCCTCGACCAACGCTGCGGCGTGGGACGCGCGCTGCGCGGCGATGAAATCGCGGTACCACAGGGCGCTGTCCTTGAAGCTGCGCTGCTGCGTGGCGTAATCGACGTACACCATGCCGAAGCGCTTGGCATAGCCCGAGTTCCACTCGAAGTTATCCATCAGGCTCCAGTAGAAATAGCCGCGCACGTCGATGCCCTGCGCGATCACGGCGCGCAAGGCGTCCAGATGCAGCTGTACGTACTCGATGCGCGGCGCGTCGTGGATCTTGCCGTCGACGGGCTTGTCTGCCACGGCCATGCCGTTTTCCGTGATGTAGACGGGCGGCAATCGGTATTCGCGGTGCAGGCCGACCAGCAGTTCCGTCAAGCCTTGCGGATAGGTTTCCCAGCCCATGTCGTTGACACCGAGCTTGCATTCGGGCTTGCGCGGCGGCGTCTCGGCGCTCATGAAAGCGCGCGTGTAATAGTTCACGCCGAGAAAATCGATGGGCTGCTTGATATCCATGAAATCGTTTTCAAAGATGGATAAAGCAGAAGCGTCGACGTGTTTCAGGGCCAAAGCCGGGTAGCGGCCCTTGAAGATCGCGTCCATATACCACTGCACCGAGCGCGCATATTCGAGTTCGGCCAGCTCGCGGTCCTGGGCGCTGTCGGTGGCCGGCGTGGCCGTCCATTGATTGAGCACGATGCCCAGTTTCGCGGGCGGATTGACGGCGCGCATCGCCTGCATGGCCAGGCCGTGCGACAGCAGCAGATGGTGCGACACTTGCACGGCGGCGGCCGGGTCGGCCATGCCGGGGGCGAACTGGCCCGTGCCGTGGCCCAGCACGGCCGTGCACCACGGTTCGTTATGGGTGGCGATGCTGGCGACCTTGTGGCCGAAGCGGCGCGCCACTTCGGCAGCGTAGGCGGCGAAGTGATAGCAGGTGGCGCGATTGAGCCAGCCGCCCTCGTCCTGCAAGGCTTGCGGCAAGTCCCAGTGATACAGGGTCAGGTGCGCGTCGAGCCCCTTGGCGGCCAGGGCGTCGAGCAGGCGTCCATAAAAATCGAAGCCGGCCTCGTTCCAGGCGCCGGAACCCGTGGGCTGGACGCGCGACCAGGACATGGAAAAGCGGTAGGCGTTCACACCCAGGCTGGCGATCAGCTCCACGTCATCAAAGTAGCGGTGATAGTGGTCGCAGGCCACGTCGCCATTGCTGCCGTCGATGATCTTGCCATCCGTATGGCTGAAGGTATCCCAGATGGATGGGCCGCGGCCGTCGATGGCGGCGGCGCCCTCGATCTGGTAGGCGCTGGTGGCCACGCCCCAGGTGAAGGTGGCGGGAAAGTTGGTGTCAATATCGTCGTTATGCATGGTGGTCATGTCAGTGTGAGTGGATGAAAAAAAGTGCTAGCCTTTGACGGCGCCCTGGGTCAGTCCTTCAATTAAACGCTTCGAGGCGACAAAAAACATCAGCAGCAGCGGCAGCACGGCAATCGCGGCGCCCGTCATCAGCGCGCCCCATTCCGTGTTGTTCGGCGCCTGCATGCTGCGCAGGGCCAGCGGGATCGTGTAGTTCTCGACCGAGCGCATGACGACCAGCGGCGTGATGAAATTGTTCCACGAGTTGATGAAGGTGATCAGGCCCAGGGTGCCCATGGCGGGGCCGATCAGCGGCAGCACGACGCGCCAGTAGATGGCGAATTCGCCGCAGCCGTCGATGCGCGCCGCCTCGATCAGATCCTTCGGGATCGCCGTGCCGATGTACTGGCGCATCAGGAAAATCCCCAGCGCGCCGGCCGCTCCCGGCACGTACAGGGCGCGCGGCTGGTCCAGCCATCCGAGGAAATCCATCAGCATGAAGGTCGGAATCATGTTCATGAAAGACGGGATGATCATCGACGCCATCACCAGGGTAAACAAGGGCCGCTTGAAGCGGAACTCGTACATGGCGAAGGCATAGCCGCCCAGCGAGCAAAAGAACAAGGTCAGCGCCGTCGTCATCAGGGCCACGTACAGGCTGATGCCGATATTGCGCCAGAACGGCAGGCGCTCCTGCAGCAACTCCAGGTTGTTGAGCAGGGCAGTGCCGAACCAGCGCGGCGGCGGCAGGCTGTAGATCTCGGCGCTCGTGTGCGTGGCGAAGACGAACATGAAGTAAAACGGCGCGACCATGATCAGGGCGCCGATGGCCACCATGGCGTAGGCCGTCCAGCGGGTGGTTTTCATCGGACCTCCTTGCGCTCATTGCGTTCATTGCGGCTGAAAATGCGGTTATTGACCCAGGTGGTGCTGGCGATGATCAAAAACAGCAGCCAGGAAATGGCCGACGCCGTGCCGAAGTCGCCCGAGGAAAATGCCGTCTTGTAGACGAAGATGGCCGTCGTCATCACGGACTGGCTCACGCCGCTCGATTCGGCCACCAGCACGAACGGTTCCTCGAACAGCTGCAGGTTGCCCATGATGGTGAGTGTCACGGCCAGATAGATCATCGGGCGCAGCTGCGGCAAGGTGATGTACCAGAATTGCTGGCGTTTCGACGCGCCGTCGATGGTGGCCGCCTCATACAGATCCTTGGGGATCACCTGCAGCGCGGACAGATACAGCACCAGGTTCCAGCCCAGATAGCGCCAGAAAATCACGAAGGCGACGGCCGGCTTGATGAACAGCGAGCTGCCCAGCCAGTCGATCGATTCCGCCGGAAACAGACCGCCGACGAGCGGCAGGCTGGCGCACCATTGGATCAGCACATTGATCTGGCCATAGTCGCGCGAGAACAGGGTATTGAAGACCATGGCGATGGCCACGCTGGACGTGATGAACGGTAAAAAGTAAATGCCGATCACCAGGTTGCGCGAGCGCTTGAAGCTGTTGTGGATGAAGGCTGCCAGCGGAATGGCCACCAGGTGCTGCGGCACGCCCGAGGCCAGCGCCAGCCAGACGGTATTGCCCAGCGAGCGCAAGAACCACGGGTCGCTCAAGGCATACTTGTAGTTGTCCAGGCCCACCCACTGCATGGCTTCCACGCCGCTGGCCGCTTCCCACTGGTTGAACGACAGATAGATGGAAAACAGCAGCGGAAACAGGCTGAAGACGGCGAACAGGATGAAGAAGGG
This sequence comes from Janthinobacterium aestuarii, assembly GCF_051380835.1. Lineage (NCBI taxonomy): Bacteria > Pseudomonadati > Pseudomonadota > Betaproteobacteria > Burkholderiales > Oxalobacteraceae > Janthinobacterium > Janthinobacterium aestuarii. Next base: position 204,460 of record NZ_JBNYXU010000007.1, on the reverse strand, counting down.
GCTGATGAAAATATACGGCGCCCACTTCTTCATGTTGAAGCGTTTCCTGGCGGGCCTCACTGCAGCTGCAGCGGGCGCGCCATCGGTACAAGGCATGGAGGTAGTCATGCTGCTCCTAGCGCCGCGCGCGGTGGGTGATCAGGGCCTTGGCGTCGGCCAGGGCCGTCTTGATATCCTTGTTTTGCGCCAGCACGCTTTCCAGTTCCATGTTGACGATGTCGCGCGCCACGGCGTCGAACTTGTCGACGCGGATGACGGGGATTTTCGCCGCCGTGTCGCGCGCCAGCAGGCGCGTCTTCTGGCCGCCGAAATACGGCTGCGGTTCGTCCATCATCGGGTCCGCATACGCGGCCTTGAGGGCCGGGAAGGCGCCGATCTCTTTGAGCGAGTGCAGCTGGATATCCTTGTTGACGGTCATGAACTTGATGAACTCCCAGGCCTGGGTTTTATTCGCCGCCTTTTTCGGAATGCCGTAGAAGGAGCCGCCGTAGGACGCCAGCGCGCCGGCCGGCAGGTTCGCCGCGCGCCACTGGCCTTTGGAATCGGGCGCCAGCCACTTGGCCAGGTGGCCGCTGAGCCACGAACCCATCATCTGGCTGGCCACCTTGTCGCGTTTGAAGCCTTCGGCCCACTCGCCCGTCCAGGCCACGGTGCGCGCATCGATGCCGGCGACCCGCGCCGCCTTGGCCAGTTCGAAGGCTTTGACGAAACGGGGCGAGTCGACCAGCACCTGGCCCTTGTCGCCAAAATAGATGCCTTCGCCATCTTTCAAATTGGCGCGGATGACGATGTCGGCCAGGTCGCTGGCACCGGCCAGCAGATAGGTGCCGGTGGCGGCCTTGAGCTTCTTGCCGGCGGCGATATACGATTCCCACGATTGCGTCAGATCGGTTTCCTTGATGCCCGCCTTGTCCATCAAGTCCTTGCGGTAGAACAGCGTGCCCGGTCCCAGGTCGGCCGGCATAGCGCCCAGGGTGCCGCGCGAACTGGTCGCCTGCACGAAGGTGAACGGCACGAACTGGGCGCGGTACCGCCCTGCCCCGTATGGCGGCTGCAGCAAGTCTTCCATGCCCTTCGATTCGGCGAAGCTGCCGACATAGCGGAAATCGATGGCCATCACGTCGGGCAGACGCGCGCCGGCCGCCAGCGCCGTCGTCATCGAGTTATGGTGGTCGTCGATCTGCAGGCTGACCAGCTTGACCTTCACTTGCGGATACAGTTTTTCCCACAGGGGCAAGGCCGTTTTCACGGCGCGGTCCAGGTCGGGGAACGAGGCGACGGTAATCGTGGCCGGGGCCAGCGCCGGCAGGGCGGCGGCCGGCGGGACGGCTGCGGGCGCGGCGGCCACACTGGCGGCCAGGGTCAGCGCTGCCAAAGGGGCGACGCCAAGAATGCTTGACTTCATTATTTCATCTCCGTTTATTGAGCGTCTTCTATCTTGAAAACGTTTTCACAACATGTGTCCATTTAACACCGCAAAGAAAATCAAGTCAACCGAAAAAGTTGTCATTTTTATTGAGGGCGGTGTGGCGAGATGCACGCCATGACGCGCGTTCTCCTATGAAAGAGGCGAAAATACAGGTTGCCGGGCTTGCTGTTGTTTTTTGTGAAAACGTTTTCAAGCGTAGGTCGGATTAGCGCTACGCGCGTAATCCGACGTGCACAGCCAACAATATGTCGGGTTACGCCCGCAGGGCTAACCCGACCTACGGGCCCTGTGGGCATTTATGGTAATCTTTCGATGAAAAGGTTTTCAGAGCACTGAGAACCAGTCATCTTGATACCCAGGAATCACCTTGAACGATAGCGCCCGCCTTGCTCCCCCTTCCACCCTGCTCGACGTGGCCCGCCAGGCCGGCGTGTCGCCCAGCACCGTTTCGCGCATCCTCAACGGCACGGCCAGGGTCTCCGACGACAAGCGCGATGCCGTGCTGGCGGCCATCGCGCACATGAAATTCGCGCCGAACCAGATGGCGCAGGGGCTGAAGAAGGGCCGCTCGATGACCATCGGCATCGTGGTGCAGGATATTTCCAGCCCCTTCTTCGACGAAAGCCTGCGCGGCGTGGACGACGGCTTGAAGGACACGGGCTACGCGTCCGTCATCGTCAGCGGGCACTGGAATGCGCAGGAAGAGGCTGACCGCATCCGCTTGCTGCTGGCGAGGAAGGTCGACGGCATCATCCTGCTGTCGGGGCGCATCTCGGACGAGAGCGTGCTCGATTTCTCGCAGCAGCGGCCCATCGTTTCGACGGGCCGCCTGCTGGCCACGAAAAGCGCCATCGGCTTCAAGCTCGACAACGAATACGGCGCCTACCTGGCCGTGCGCCACCTGGTGGAGCTGGGCCACCGCCGCATCGCCTTCGTGGCCGGCCCCGCCAACAACACGGATGCGGCCGAGCGCCTGACGGGCTACCAGCGCGCGCTGCGCGAAGCGGACATCGCCATCGACCCGAAGCTGATGGTGGAAGGTGATTTCCATGAGGCAAGCGGGATGCTGGCCATGAACCATCTGTTCGATACCCAGCAGCAATTCAGCGCCGTCTTCGCCGCCAATGACCTGTCCGCCTACGGCGTGCGCCTGTGCCTGTACCGCAAGGGCATCCGCGTGCCCGACGATATCTCGCTCGTCGGCTTCGATGACTTGCCCGGCTCGTCCTACACGACGCCGCCGCTGACGACCATCCACCAGCCCCTGTACGACATCGGCCGCATCGCCACGGAAGCGCTGCTGGGACTGATCAATGGCGAAGCCGTGCAGGCGGCCATTCCACCGCTGGAACTGATCGTCAGGGAAACCACCCGGCGCATCCGTTGAGGCTTGCGGCTGGGAACTTTTCTGCCCGATTCGGGCTGAACGAGAATCACTACGTCACCGGCATCCGCAACTCTTGCCGGAATCTGCAGCAATGGCGCATCCGCTTTACAATAGTGGCTCGTTCAGCAAGAATGCCTGCTTCAAGCAAGCTTGGCTCAACCCTCCGGCCACAGGCTGGAAGACTCCGAACACTCACCATAAAGGGACATCACATGGAACATACTCTGCCACCACTGCCATATGAAATGGACGCTCTGGCGCCGCATATTTCGAAAGAAACCTTGGAATACCACTATGCCAAGCATCACCAGGCGTATGTCACCAATTTGAACAACCTGATCAAGGGTACCGAGTTCGAGAACCTGTCGCTGGAAGAGATCATCAAGAAATCGTCGGGCGGCATCTTCAACAATGCAGCCCAGGTATGGAACCACACCTTCTACTGGAACGGCATGAAGCCGGCCGGCGGCGGCGCGCCTGCGGGTGCCGTGGCTGACGCGATCAACGCCAAATGGTCGTCGTTCGACAAGTTCAAGGAAGAATTCACCAAGTCGTGCGTGGGCAACTTCGGTTCGGGCTGGACCTGGCTGGTGCAAAAAGCCGACGGTTCCGTCGACATCGTCAACACCTCGAACGCCGGCTGCCCTTTGACCACCGGCGACAAGCCGCTGCTGACCTGCGACGTCTGGGAACACGCCTACTACATCGACTACCGCAACCTGCGCGCCAAGTACGTGGAAACGTTCTGGGGCCTGGTCAACTGGGACTTCGTTGCCAAGAACTTCGCGTAAGCGCGGAACCTTGTCAACGTAGGGCGAAAAGAAGCCTGCGCCACCCCGCGCAGGCTTTTTTTTGCCTGCTGAAAGGCACGGCGCTGCGCTACAATCACTGCCCCGCCACCGCTATCTCCCTCTGCCACGATGTCCGCTCGCCTGCTGCGCCGCCTGTTGATCCTGCCTCTGCTGGCGTGCCGCCTGCACGCGTGCGCGGCCGCCCCATCGCCCCTGCTGTCCGACTATACCCACAATGCCTGGGGCGCCCTGCAAGGCGCGCCCGTCGATGTGCTGAAATTCGCCCAGGGCAAGGATGGCTGGCTGTGGATCGCCACGGCCACCGGCTTGTACCGCTACGACGGCGTGCGCTTCGACAGGGTCGACAGCGTGTACGGCCACCGCCTGCCGTCGAGCAATGTGCTGGGCCTGGCCACGCCGGCGGACGGCGCCGTGTGGGTCGGCTACCGCCTCGGCGGCGTCAGCGTCTTTCGCAAGAATGGCACACGCACCTACCGCGAGGCGGACGGCTTGCCGCCGGGCGCCGTGTTCCATATCGAGGTAGCACCCGACGGCGCCATCTGGGTCGGCACGCGCGATGGCGCGGCACGCCTGGCGCCGGGCGCCGACCGTTTCGTTGCGCAAGCGGCCAACGTGGGACTGCCCGACAAACGCGTCTACCAGATCCTGTTCGCGCGCGATGGCACGCAGTGGATGGGCACCATGCATGGCGCCTATTTCCGCAGGCCGGGCGAGACACGCTTTTCCCATGCCTGGCCGCGCACCATCCTCACCGGCATGGATGAAGCGCCCGATGGCGCCATCTGGGCCGTCGATGCGCAAAGCAATTACTACCGCGTGCGCACCAGCGCGCCGCGCGGCGATGCGCCCATCCGGCCCGACGCCAGGGGCAACAGCATCCGCTTCGACCGCGCCGGCACCATGTGGCTGATGCAGCCCGACGGCATCGAACGCAAGTTCGACCCTTCCGGCCCCAGCCTGCCGGCCCAGCGCCTGACGCGCCAGAACGGCATCAGCGGCCCATTGCCGCAAACCTCGTTCCAGGACCGCGAAGGCAATCTGTGGTTCGGCACCTCGACGGGCCTGGACCGGCTGCGGCCGAACCGCCTGAAAACCCTGGCCGTTGCCGTGCCCTTCGACCATCCCGGCATGCTGCCGGGGCCCGATGGCGACGTGTGGATCGGCGACTACGTCAGCGACGTGCGCAGCTTTACGGCCGACGGGATGAAAAAAGTGATCTTGAAGGGGGCGCTGGCGGCCAGCCACTGGGCGCCCGACGGCACGCTGTGGCTGGGCAACGAGCAGGCACTCCACCATCGCGCGGGCAACGGCGCCATGACGCGCGTGGCGACGCCCGTGCAGGGACTCGATCCGCAGGCGCTGCAGCAAGACCGCTCGGGCGCCCTGTGGGCCTCGTTTTCCGGCGGCGGCCTGTTTCGCCTGAACGAAGGAAAATGGAGTGCGAACGGGGGCCTCTCGGGCTTGCCGACGGTGCTGACGACGGCCATGGCGATGGATGGCGCCGGCACCGTCTGGCTGGGTCATGCCGACAATACCATCAGCCTGGTGGCCGACGGCCAGCGCGCGGGCGCCGTCAGGCGGCTCGGCGCCGCCGAGGGCCTGCAAGTGGGCACCGTGCTGCAGCTGTACCGCGATGGCGACGCGATGTGGGCCGGCGGCGAAAACGGCGTGGCCCTGTACCGCGCCGGCCGCTTCCACACCTTGCGCGGCGCGCGCGGCGCGGCGTTTCGCGGCGTGTCGGGCATCGTGCGCCTGCCGGACGGCGACCTGTGGCTGCATGGCGCGGACGGCATCGACCATATCGGCGCCGCCAGCCTGGCCGCGTGGATGCGCGATGGCAGCGCCGTCACCTCGGAGCGCTTCGACGCGCTCGACGGCTTGCAGGGCCATGCCTCGCAGCTGCGCCCCGTGCCATCGCTGATCCATGCGCCCGATGGCAAGCTGTGGTTCTCCACCTCGGCCACCATCGGCATGCTCGACCCGCTGCATATCCGCCGCAACGCCCTGGCGCCGCCCGTGCAGATCCACAGCTTGCTGGCCAATGGCGTGCGTTACGCGCTGGACGATGGCAAGCCGCAGCACCTGCCGCAAGGCAGCAAGACCCTGCAGATCGGCTTCACGGCCCTGAGCCTGTCGATGCCGGAACGCGTGCGCCTGCGCTACAAGCTGGCGGGCGTGGACGCCGGCTGGCAAGAAGCGGTCGGACGCCGCGAAGCCTACTACACCAACCTCGCGCCCGGCAGCTACCGCTTCGAGGTCACGGCCGCCAACGAAGACGGCGTGTGGAACACGCAAGGGACAGGGCTAGCCATCGTCATCGCACCCGCCTTCGTGCAAACGCCGTGGTTCATCGTGCTGCTGGCGCTGGGCGCCGCGCTGCTGCTGTATGGCGGCTATGTGCTGCGCATCCGCCACCTGACGCGCAACATGCAGGAGCGGCTGCAGGAACGCTTGCAGGAACGCCTGGCCGAACGCTCGCGCATCGCCCGTTCGCTGCACGACACCCTGCTGCAAAGCGTGCAGGGCCTGATCCTGTCGTTCCATGCGCATGCGGACATGCTGCCCAAGGGCACGCGCGAACGGGCGCGCCTCGACGGTACCCTCAACCTGGCCGACCAGCTGCTGATCGAAGGCCGCGACCAGATCATGGACTTGCGCGCCTCGGCCGAACCGGACGAACTGCGCCTCGCGCTGCAGCAATTCGGCAAGGGCCTGGCCGAGCACCGCGCGCACGCGTTCACCGTGCATGTGAGCGGCACCTGCCGGCGCCTGCAGCCGCGCGTGCATGACGAAATCTATGCGATCGCGCGCGAAGCGCTGTTCAATGCCTCGCGTTATGCCGAGGCGGCCAACATCGTGCTGGAACTCGACTATGCGGAGCAGGCATTCACCCTGCGCGTGCGCGACGACGGCTGCGGCCTCGATGACGCCGTGGCGCAAACGGGCCAGCGGCCCGGCCACTGGGGCCTGGTCGGCATGCGCGAGCGTGCCGCCGGCATCGCGGCCAGCCTGCGCATCGACAGCCGGCCCGGCGCCGGCACGCAGATCGAAGTGAGCGTGCCGGGCCGCCTCGCTTACTGAGGGCGCGCTGGCCGCCGGGCTTGTTCTATGTGAACCGCGATCGCGCCGCACCGTGAACTGGATCTGCGCCAGCGCAAACGGGAGCGGACGGCAAGCGCCCATACTGGCCGCTCCGATGTTTTCCCCGTTTGTGCCATGAACAAACTCATCGATATTTCCCTGGACCGGTGGGACGCCTGCGGCAGCGCCGCGCAGCAGGTGGCGGCGCAGCAGGCACTTGAAGATGGGCAGGTGCTGCTGCTGCCCGCGCTGGGCTTTCCCCTGCGGCAGGAAGAGCATGCGCTGCTGAACGGTGCCGTGGGTAGCGCCGGCAGCGCCAAGAACATCAGCTGGGAACCGGCGCGCGGCGTGCGCGGCCATGGCGACGCCTACGATGCGACCCTGCTGGCCGCGCTGATGCAGCGCTATGCGCGGCACACGCAGCGCCTGCTGGCCGGCTTGCTGCCTGCCTATTCGGCCCACCTGCAGCAAGGCAAGGGCAGCTTTCGCCCCGTGGAAATTGCCGGCAGGGTGACCTCATGGCGCAAGGACGATACGCGCCTGCATGTCGACAGCTTTCCCTCCTCGCCCACGCAGGGCCGGCGCATCCTGCGCGTGTTCACCAACATCCACCCGCGCGACGCACCCCGCGTGTGGAAACTGGGCGCGCCATTCGAGCAGGTGGCGCAGCATTTCCTGCCCATCGCGAAACGTCCGCAACCGGTGCTGGCGGCCCTGCTGCAATGGCTGCGCGTCACCAAGTCGCGGCGCACGGCCTACGACCACTACATGCTGCAGCTGCACGACGCCATGAAGGCAGACCTCGGCTACCAGGCGCAGGTGGAACAGCACACGCATGCGTTCGCGCCGGGCCAGACGTGGATCGTCTTCAGCGACACGGTATCGCACGCTGTCCTGCGGGGACAGCATGCGCTGGAGCAAACCTGGCTGCTGCCCGTGCGCGCCATGGCGGCCCCGCACAAGTCGCCGCTGGCCATCCTCGAGCGCCAGTTGCAACGTCCGCTGGCCTAGCCGGGGCTCAGGCCGGCAAGCGGACCGCCTTGAAGCGCCGCCAGGCCTTGTGCATGCGGCCATCGCTGCCCTGCGCCTGCGCGCGCGCCGCCAGATAGCCGCGCACGAAGGCCGCGTGCAGCCGCAACCGGTCCTGGGCAGACGGGTCAGCCTGGTCGGCCTGGCCAGCCTGAACTTCGGGCAATTCCTGCAGCAGCCGGTCGGCCACCTGCACATCGTTGAGCCAGCCCAGTTCATCCTGCAAGGCCGACAGCCGCCCCACGTACGGTTTCACGGCCCTGCCCGCAAACAGCGAGGCAAAAAATTCCGTCGCATAGCGCGTCTTCTTGGCCGCGATGCGCACCCGGTGGCGCTGCTGCGGCGTGGCATGCAGCAAACACTTGCCACGCTTTATCAGGCGGCGCTGGTCCTTGCGCAGGGTGGCGCGGGCAAACGGCGAAACGCGCGCATCCAGGCGCCGCAACTGGCGCACGGAACAACTGTCGCGCCAGGCGCGCGCCTGCAGCCAGCGCTGCAAGCCCAGCATGCAGGCCGTGTAGCGCGCCGAGGTGACGGCCTGGGCCGCTTGTTCGTGCTTGAGGCGCGCCTGCGCGTGGGCCGCCTCCGCCAGCGCCGCCGCATCCGTGGCCGCCACACCGTCCAGCTGTGCCAGGGTATTGTCAGCCAACACATCCCAGTCGCGCGCCTCGCCCAGCGCGCCGCCCAGCCACTCGAGTTCGCCCTTCAAGGCATCGGGCAGCGCCAGCAGGGACTTGAACATGCCCAGCGCCGAGCGCAAACGGCGCAGGCCCACGCGCATCTGGTGCACGCTTTCCACGTCTTCGCCCCCCGCCACGCCATCCTGGTTGCCGCTCACTTGTTCGAGGCAATTGCTGCAGATAGCGATGAAGGCTTGCTGCACCGTCATGCCGTCATCGAGCCACAAAGGCTGCGCCTTGACGGCTTGCAAGGGATGCGATGCGGCCAGCCGGTAACCGCGCTCCGCCTTGCTCATGTGGCCCAGCTGCAGCGGCACCTCCTGCAGCAGGGCCAGCGCCACGTCGAACAGGCTGGCGGCTTGCCCCTGCTTCAATTCCAGTTCGATCTCGCTGACAGGCACGCTGTATACAGCACCATCAGCACCATCGGCGCCATCCGCACCGCGTTCAATGACACCCTGGTCCAGCACGCATTCGATCTCGTCGCCCTGCGGCGTGCGCAGCTGCCATACGGTGCGCTCCATGCGCGTGGTAAACACGGGCTGCAAGGTATCGCGGATGGCGTCCTGGCGCAACAGCGCGCGGATGGGCTGCTTGCGGCCGATGGCCGCATCGAGCGCGGCCAGATCCGGTTGCGGCCCCGGCACCTCGCCTTCCCATTCCTGGCGGCTGTGCAAACCGCCGCTCACGCTACCGCCCGCCTTCAGGGTTTGCACCCAGCGCCCGTCCACCTGGCGCACGCGCAAGCCCGCCTGGTGGCGGCACAGCTGCAAATCGGGCGTATCGACATAGATATCGTGCATCCGCAGCAGTTGCGGCTCACCTTGCGTGGATTGCGCCAGCAGCGGGTGCGCGCGCAAACGCGGTACATCTTGCTGCGCCAGCAACAATTTCAATTCGATTTCCATGACCGCTCCTTGCGAGACTCCTGATCGCCCATTGTAAGGCGCGTGCGGCCGCGCGTACGGCGCACGCACACGGACCTTGATTTTGCGCGAAAATAAGCGCTTCATTCAACCAGGAGATGCCATGACCTACCACGCCGCCGAGAACCGCTACGACAGCATGCAATACCGCACCTGCGGGCGCAGCGGGCTGAAACTGCCGCTGCTGTCGCTGGGACTGTGGCACAACTTTGGCGACAGCAACAATCTGGCATCGCAGCGCGACATGCTGCGCACCGCGTTCGACCTGGGCATCACGCATTTCGACCTGGCCAATAACTACGGCCCGCCGTATGGCAGCGCGGAAAGCAATTTCGGCAAGCTGCTGCGCGACGATTTTCTGCCCTACCGCGATGAGCTGATCATTTCCACCAAGGCGGGCTGGGACATGTGGCCGGGGCCGTACGGCCAGGGCGGCGGATCGCGCAAATATGTGCTGGCCAGCCTGGACCAGAGCTTGCGTCGCCTGGGCCTCGACTATGTCGACATCTTTTACTCGCACCGCTACGACGCCGACACGCCGCTGGAAGAAACCATGGGCGCGCTGGCCACCGCCGTGCAGCAGGGCAAGGCGCTGTACGTGGGCTTGTCGTCGTATTCGCCGCAAAAAACGGCCGAGGCGGCCGCCCTGCTGAAGGAATGGAAAGTGCCGTGCCTGATCCACCAGCCCGCCTACAACATGCTCAACCGCTGGATCGAGGAAGACGGCTTGCTCGACACCCTGCAGCAGGAAGGCATCGGTTGCATCACGTTCACGGCGCTGGCGCAAGGGCTGCTCAGCGACAAGTACCTCGATGGCGTGCCGCAGGATGCGCGCGTCAACCGGCCCGGCGGCGGCTCGCTGCTGCAACAGCACCTGAGCGCGGAAAACCTGGCCCGCGTGCGCGCCCTGAACCAGATCGCCGCGCAGCGGGGGCAAACCCTGGCGCAGATGGCGCTGGCCTGGGTGTTGCGCGATCCCCGCGTCACCTCGACCCTGATCGGCGCGAGCAGCAGCGCGCAAATCCGCGAAAACGTGGCCGCGCTGCAGCAACTGTCGTTCACGGCCGACGAGCTGGCCGCCATCGACGTGCAGGCGCGCGAAGGCCATATCAATTTGTGGGAAGGTCCGTCGCGGGCCACCTGATCACCCGTCCTGCGCTTGTGGCGGCGGCAGCGGGCAGGTAAACTGCCGCCGCCGTCCCCCATCCACTACAAGGTTCCATGCACGCCATCACCGCCATCACCGCTTGCCTGCTGCTGTCCTGCGCGGCCAACGTCCACGCGGCCAATTATTGCGACTCGCCGCAATGGTCTATCGTGCACAACAAGAGCTACGACGAGGTGATGAAGATCGCCACGAAGCGCGACAAGATCCGCGACGCCGAATGCAGTTTTACCGACGTGATCCTGAGAATCCAGAACGAGGAAGCGGGCATCGGGCGCTATCCGGGCATCCTGCTCATCGCCGACGCGCAGGATGAACGCTTCGTCGTCACCAGCCGCGTCGGCGCCTACACCATCTTCAGCTACCGCTATAACGACAAGCACCTGCTGCAGTTTGCCATGAAGGATCACAGCTGGGCGGAAGGAGAAGAGTTCCAGGCCGGCGCCTACAAGATCACGGGCGTGAAGGAATTCAAGACCATCACGGGCTTCCCCACCACCTTGCTGGTAGTACAGTCATTCCAGTTTTACGGGCCCAAATAGGGCGGCAGCAACGCGCCCAGTTCCTGCGCCACTTGCCGGCGCCGTTCGGGCGTGGCGAAGACACCCACCGCCACGTGCCGGGTAACATCACAGATATCGTTGATGTGTATCAATTGGCGCGGCCATTGCGGCACGGCGATGCGCGTGCGCCACGGGGAAAAGTGGTGGCGCCGGCAATGCCCGCCGCTGACCTGTTCGATGATCAGCTCGCCGTCGCGCAGGACGATATGTTCATAGTCGCGCGCATGGCGCAGGTAATGCAGCAGGGCGGCGGCCACCAGGATCAATTCGGCGAAGGAAAAAACGGGAATGTACCAGAGGCCGCGCAGCGCAAAGGCGGCAGCAATGACGAGGGAAAACAGGCATAGCAAGCCATAGGCGCGCAGCAACTGGCGCGCCGTCAAGGCACTGTGGCGCGCCAGCAGCCATTGCGGCTGCTCGCGCGAGTGATCGCGTGGCATGGCGCCTCCCGCACTATCGCTCCATCACCGCAGCGGTCCTCGCCGCCGCCAGGTTCAGCCAGATCGTTCAGCCAGCTTGCGCCAGGGTCAGGCGCCCATCCGCACCAGCGCATGGCCCACGTGCTGCCACCAGTGATCGCGCGACTTGACCTGTTTCAGGCAAGACGTGTCGATTTCCGTAGGAAACACGTGATCCTGGCACGCCTTCGTTTCCAGTGCATAGCGCTGATTTTCCGCCGCCGCCAGGGCCACGACGAGCCAGAACGCCAGCGCCAGCAAGACCACCAGCAAACTCCAGGCCAAGTGGTTGGTATTACTTTTTTCGCCAAAAAACTCGCGTGGCCGCGTCTCGCGGTACATCGACATCAAGTCTTTTTCTTTCTCTTCCGACATCTGCGTTTGCATCCTCTGACATCCTATCCTGTACCGGCCGGCTGGCCATGGCGGCGCGCACGCCGCCTTGCCTCCATTTTACGCTGATGGCGCCACAGCGGCGACAATTTGCGGCCTGCCGCTGGCATCAGGGGCGCGGCGCTGGCGCCCGGGGAGCGCCGGACTCGGCATCGCCCTCCTCTGCAGGCCGCACGGGCGCCAGGCTTTCCACATGGTCGACGTCGATGTCGCCGCCATCGGGCGCCGTATTGCGCGGCTCCACGCCGGCCCGCTCGCCCGTGCCGGCAGCATCGCTGTCGCTATCGAGCTCTTCCGGGTCCTGGCCCGGCACGCCCTGCATGTCGCTGCCGCTGTCGGAACTGTCGCTGGGGCCCAGCGCCCCCTTGCCATGGCCGCTGCCCAGGACGCGGTCGGGGATGACGGGCAAATTGTCCGGATCGAGTGAACTGCTGCTCATGGCGGCCTCCCGTTAACAAAAAAACCAGCTTACTCCCCTGGCCCGGCCAGCGGCGCACGCCTGCACGGCATTTCCCAGTGGAAAATGCGGCGGCGCACAATTATTTTCATAAATTACTTCACAAATGTAATATTCATTGCTATAGTTAATTCAAGTAAGCATCTTCTCATCCAGAAACTGCTTCATCGTCGGCACGGCGCCCACCGGCGCCATGCCGACGAACCGACCGGTACGTGGCGATCCGGCCCATCCACCCAGCCATCACGCACATTTTGGAGTCTTATCATGCAAGCCAAATCCCTCATCGCAGCATTGTTTGCCATCACCGCCGCCACCTCGGCTTTCGCCCAAAGCGCCGCGCCTGCCGCCACGGGCCAGCAATTGTCGCGCGAACAAGTCACGGCCGAATACATCCGTGCCCGCAACGCCGGCGAAATCGCCACCAGCGAAGTCGACTACCCGAAAACGCCGGCCACCGCCGCCAGCCAGGTGACGCGCGAGCAAGTCATGGCCGAGTTCTACGCCGCCCGCAAAGCCGGCCTGATCCCGCAAACGGAAGCGGACTTTGACGTCGCGCAAACGGCAAAACACGTCGTGCAATAAGAAACCAGTCAGCCGGTTTCAGTAACAACTCAGTTGCGGCGCAGCACCCGGGCCACTCCCGGCGCTCACCGCGGCGAGCTGTCAGCATCGCCCCAACACCACCTTCCGGAGTTCCTGCATGTCCCTGCACCGCCGTTTGCTTGCCTCCAGCCTGATCCTTGCCTTGAGCGCGTGCGCCGACATGGGCCATATCGCGCCGCAATCGGCCATGCTCGACGCCAACAAGCTGCAAGCGAGCCAGGCCATGGATGCCGCCGCCAGCGCAGCGATCGCCTGGCCCCGCACGCAATGGTGGCAAGACTTGCACGACCCCCAATTGAACCGTTTGATGGACCAGGCCCTGGCCGACAGCCCCACCCTGCGCGGCGCCCAGGCGCGCGTGCGCCAGGCCGAGGCGCTGGCCGGCGCGTTTGAGGACAAGACCCGCCCGCAGGCGGACGCAAATGTTTCCATCAACCGCGAACTGTATTCGCAGCACGGCAGCACGCCGGCGCCGCTGGCCGGCAATTACGCATGGCGCAACCAGGCCACCGTCACGGCTTCATACGACCTGGACCTGTGGGGCCGCAACCGCGCCGCCCTGTCCGCCGCTCTGGGCGACGTGCAGATGGCCTCGGCCGAATCGCAGATGGCCCGCCTGGCACTGGAAACGGCGCTGGTGCGCACCTACATCCAGCTGTCGTATGAATTCCAGCTGCAGGACGTGATCGAACGCAGCCTTGCGCAGCGCGCCCGCATCCTCGACATCACGCGCCAGCGCAAGGCGGCCGGCATCGGCACGGATATCGACGTGGCGCAGATCGAAACCACCTTGCCGGCCGGACGCCGCCAGCTGGAACAGTCGGCCGAATCGCTGGCGCTGCTGCGCAACCAGCTGGCGGCCCTGGCGGGCAAGGGCCCGGCAGCGGGCGCGGCGTTCACGCGTCCCGTGCTGCGCCTGGACCAGCCGCTGGCCATTCCCGCCGCCCTGCCCGCCGACCTGATCGGCCGCCGTCCCGACATCGCCGCCCAGCGCTGGCGGGTGGAAGCGGCGGCGCAGCGCATCGACGCGGCCAAGGCCGAGTTCTACCCGAACGTCAACCTGGTGGCGTTTGCCGGCTTCCAGGCCTTCGGCTTCAGTCATTTTCTTGACGCCAACTCGCAGATCCGCGGCGCTTCGCCCGCGCTGAGCCTGCCCATCTTTGCCGGCGCGCGTCTGCGCGCCCAGCTGGGCAGCCAGACAGCCGTGTACGACGGTGCCGTCGAGCAGTACAACGCCACCGTCATCAACGCCATGTCGGACGTGGCCAACGCCGTCACCAAGGCGCAATCGCTGGCCAGACAACACGAACTGACCGCGCAGGCGCTGGCTACGGCGCAGCGCGCACGCGACCTGGCGGAAAAGGCGTACAAGGCGGGCATGAGCGACGCCATCGCCATGCTCAACACGCAAGTGGCGCTGCTGGCGGAAGAACAGCAGCAGGCGCAAAATGGGGCGCGCGAGCTCGATCTGTACGTTTCCTTGATGAATGCACTGGGAGGCGGCATATAAGCTTGCAATCCTGGCATTGCCCTAGCCCAACAAGATACAATCGGAACTTTATTCACACATGAAGGAATATGACATGACCGCTTTTGACGCCACCGCCAAGCGGCTGCAAAACATCCGCACGCGCATGCCAGGCTTCCCCATGGAACTGATGCGCCTGTTGCGCATGACGTACCACATTCAAAAAGGCATGAAGGACCTGACCAACGCCGCGCTGAAAAAGCACGACCTGGTCGATGCCAGCTACATGGTGCTGGCCGTGCTGTACGGCACGGACGACGAAACGTCGAACGCCTGCACCCTGGGCATGGCCTGCCATGAAAAACCGGCCAACCTGACGCGCGTATGCAACGACCTGGAAACACGCGGCCTGATCCACCGCGGCACGCGCCCCGGCGACCGCCGCTCCGTGATGATCTCGCTGACCGACAAGGGCCGCGCGCTGATCGAAACGGCGCTGCCCGACGTGTACCAGGAAACCTCGGCCCTGTACGAAGGGTTCACGGAAGAAGAGCTGCAAGTGCTCGACAAGCTGTACATGCGCCAGCTGCGCAACCTGAACAATCTCAACAACCAGAACTGATAGCCTATCGATGACGCCAGCCACAGCAACAACACCTATAGACGGCCCCCTGACCCGGGCGGCCCGCTGGCTGGCGCTGGCGCTGCAGGACTGGCGCGCGACGGAAGGCGAACGCTGGATCTACGTCGGCAAGACCCTCATCGCCGCATTCTGCGCCCTGTGGCTGGCCTACCGCCTGGGCCTCGATTCGCCGAGCACGGCAATGACCACCACCATCATCCTGGCCCTGCCCAGCAGTGGCATGGTGCTGGAAAAAAGCTTTTACCGCCTGTGCGGCACCCTGCTCGGCTGCACGGCCGCGCTGACCCTGATCGGCCTGTTCCCGCAGCAGCCCGTACTGCTGTTCGCCGGCCTGGCCCTGTGGGTGGGTCTGTGCACGAGCGGCTCGGCCCTGCACCGCAATGCCCAGTCGTATGTGTATGTGCTGGCCGGCTACACGGCTTGCATGATCGTGCTGCCCGCCATCGAGCAACCGATGCAGGTCTTTTCGCTGGCCGTCACGCGCGTGGCTGAAGTGAGCCTGGGCATCATCTGCTCGGCCGCCGTCTCCAGCGTGCTGCTGCCGCGCCACCAGGGCACGCAGGTGATGCGCACGGTGCAGGCGCGCTACGGCAAATTCCTCACCTTTTGCCAGGACGTGCTGCAGCAAAAGCTCACGCCGGCGCAGGTGGAACTGACGCATCTGCAGTTTGCCGCCGACGTGGCGGCGCTGGAGCTGGGCCGCTCGGCCGCCCTGTTCGAAGTCACCAGCAAGGTCAGTCACGTGCGCGCGCAAAACCGCAAGCTGCACGCCTTCAACGCCACCTTCATGACGGCGCTGACCACCTTCTATACTTTCCACCGCCTGTTCGACCGCCTGCGGCGCGATGGCGAGACGCAGGTCATGCAGGCCTGTGCGCCTTTATATGCCATCGTCGCCGAAGCGCTGCAAGCGACGCCGTCGCAAGACTCGCTCGACACCATGCAGCGGCATCTGCAAACGGCGCTGGGCCAGGCGCGCGCGGACATCGATGGCGCGGCCATCGCGCATGCGCAGCGCATCGACTTCGACACCGTGTGCGAGCTGCTCGAGCGCTTCGCGCGCGACATGAGCCGCTTTCACGAAGTGTATTTCAGCCTCGTGCACGACACGCCGCTGGACGTGAGCACGCCGCAGGCGTATGCGCCGAAGACGCCGCCCGCGCTGGTGCTCGCCAGCGGCGCGCGCGCCGGCATCAGCCTGGCCCTGCTGGCGCTGGGCGCCTACTTCCTCGCCTGGCCCTACGCCAGCACGGCGATGCTGATGGCGGCCGTGTTCTGCGCGCTGGCCTCATCCTCGCCGCGCCCCATCATGATGATCCGCCAGGTGCTGGCGGGCTTCCTCATCGCCATGCCGCTGTCGCTCGTCTGCGTGTACTTCGTGCTGGTGCACGGCGACGGCTTCCCCATGCTGGTACTGAGCTTTGCGCCGTTTCTCGCCGTCGGCCTGTACCTGATGACGAATCCGGCCAAGCTGGGCGTGGGCCTGGGCGTGTCGACCTTCATCACGCAGATGGCGCCGACGAATGTGATGCACGTCGATGGCGCGGCTTTCCTCAACACGGGCATGGCGCTGATCGTGGGCCTGATGCTGGCCGCCCTCGTGTTTGCCGTGCTGCTGCCCGAGCACACGATGGGCCACAAGGACCACATCGGCCGGGCCCTGTGGCGCGAAGCGCTGCATGCGTGCACGGCGCCCGCACGCCGTGTCAAACACCGTTTCGACAACCGCGTGCGCGACCTGCTCAGCCAGCTCAATGCGGCGGCCGGCCCGGCGCCGGGCGAGGCCACGCGCGCCGTCGTGCGCCAGGCCTTGACCCTGCTGGAAATCGGCCACTCCGTGATCGAACTGCGCGAACTGATCGCCACCGCCAGGCCAGGCGCCACGCGCCACGCGCTGCAGCAATGCGTGGACCACATCGCCAGCTGGCTGCGCACGCGCAGCGATACGGCACTGCAGGCGGCGCTGGCCGCCACCCTGCAGGCGGGCGCCGTGGTGCGCGCGGCCCAGACGGAAGCCGATGCGACCGCCGAGCGCAGCGCGCGCCTGCAGACGGCGCTGGCCGACCTGCATTCGATCTATACCTCATTGCTCGACCACATGGCGCCTGGCGCCGGAGACCACCATGCCGCGTGAATTCGCCCTGTTCGGAATTCTGATTCCTACCCTGCTGCCCCTGTTCCTCCTCAGCATTGCCCTGCAAACCCTGCTCGACCGCGTGCTGGGCTGGCTGGGCGTGTACCGCATGGTGTGGCACCCGTCGCTGGCGCGGCTGTGCATCTTCATCGCCATCTTCGGCGCGCTGGCGCTATCGCTTTACAAATAAAAAAACTGTTCAACCCGATCAAGGAAAGGCTGCCGACATGGTAAGCAAACTGACCCGCTATGCAATCACCGTGCTGCTATTGGCAGCCGCCCTGTGGATAGGCAAGACCGTCTGGGACCGCTACATGGAGTCGCCGTGGACGCGCGACGGCCGCATCAAGGCCGACATCGTCAACATCAGCGCCGACGTGGCCGGCACCGTCACGGACGTGCTGGTACGCGATAACCAGGTGGTGCAAAAGGGCGACATCCTGTTCGTCGTCGACAAGGAGCGCTATGCGAGCGCGCTGGCGCAGGCCGACGCCGTGCTGGCCGCGCAAAAAACGGAACAGGGCCGCCGCGGCAAGGAAGCGCAGCGCCGCGCAGGCCTTGACGCCAGCATCATCTCGACGGAAAGCCGCGAAAGCGCGGCGTTCGCCGCCAGCTCGGCCACGTCGCAAGTGCAGGCCGCCGTGGCCGCCCGCGCGCTGGCCCAATTGAACCTCGAGCGCACCACCGTGCGCGCCCCCGTCAGCGGCTACGTGACGAACCTGAACGTGCACAAGGGCGATTTCGCCGCCGTCGGCGCGGCCAAGCTGGCCGTCATCGACAGCGCCTCGTACTACGTCGTCGGCTACTTCGAAGAGACCAAGCTGGGCATGCTGGCGCAGGACGACAAGGCGGAAATGAATCTGATGAGCGGCGGCACCCTGCACGGCCACATCGAGAGCATCGCGCGCGGCATCACCGACCGCGACGCCGCCACGGGCCGCGAACTGCTGGCCGACGTCAACCCAACGTTCAACTGGGTGCGCCTGGCGCAGCGCGTGCCCGTGCGCATCCACATCGACGAGCAGCCGAAGGGACAATTGCTGGTGGCCGGCACCACGTGCACCGTGGTGGTGACACCCCATTCGGCGCCGGCGCCGAAACCAGCGGCCGCGCACCCGGCATGATACGCGGCGGCGCCGGGCGTCTGGCGGAAATCGCCCTGTTCCTCGACGCCGCGGCGCTGGGCAGCTTTTCCGCGGCCGGCCGCAAGCAGGGCCTGTCGCCGGCCGCCGCCAGCGCCGCCATCGCGCGCCTGGAAACGGCGCTGGGCGCCACCCTGTTCGAGCGCACCACGCGCCAGCTGCGCCTGACGGAAGAAGGCGTGCACTACCGCCACTACAGCGAACAGGCGCTGGACTTGCTGGCGCAGGCCGAAGACGGCTTGCACGCGGGCGGCGGCGCCGTGCGCGGCGTGGTGCGCATCTCGGCGCCATCCGACATCGGCCGCCAATTGCTGCTGCCCATGCTCGACCGCTTTGCCGCGCTGCACCCGCAGGTGCGCCATGCGCTGACCCTGACGGACGTCACGGCCAACCTGGTGCAGGACGACGTCGACCTTGCCATCCGCTACGGCGAGCTGCCCGACAGCGACATGGTGGCGCGCCTGCTGCACCCGGGCCGGCGCGTCGTTTGCGTGGCGCCCGCGCTGGCCGCCAGGGTCGGCGTGCCGGCCGCGCCGCGCGACCTGGCATCGCTGCCGACGCTCGTGCTCACGGCCGGCGACGGCGCGCCGCAGGAGTGGCGCTACCGCGAAAACGGCAAGCGCCACGGCCTGCGCCTGCAGGGTGACTGGCACAGCAACGATGGCGAAATCATCCGCCGCTGGGCAGTGGCCGGCCATGGCTATGCCTACAAATCGCTGCTCGACATCGGCGACGACCTGCGCGCGGGGCGCTTGCAGACGGTGCTAGACGATTACTTTGCCGATAGCGTCCCCCTGAACCTGCTGTACCGGCGCAGCCGCTTCCAGCCGCCGCGCGTCGCCCTGCTGGCCGGCTTCCTGCTGCAGCAATTCGCCGCCCTGCCGGCGCACGGCTAGCCAGCCATCCTCACGGCGCCAGCACGCCCATCTGGCGCAGCAGGGTCAAATTATCTTCCAGATGCCAGTTGTCGCTGATGCGTCCCTGCGCATTGACCCTGTACAGATCAAACGCATGGAAATCGATGGCTTGGCCCTGTCCCTGCAAGGGGCCCTGCGGCGTGGGGAAGACGCCCGTGAAGCGGCCCGTGAAATGCAGGCGCAAGGTAACCCGGTCGCCCGCCACCAGCATCTCCTCGATGGCGACTTTCAAATCCGGTACGGCGGCATGGAATACTTGCGACGCCTGCAGCGGGCCGGCCAAGCCCTGCGGGCGGCCGGCGGGCAAGGTGCGGTCGGTGAAACCGTCGGCCAGCGCCAGCCGCGCCATGGCCGGATCGCCGCTTTGCCAGAACGCGGCATAGCGGCGTGCGGCCAGCGCCGCGGCGGCATCGGCTTTCGCGCCGGACAGGTGGGCCGGCATCGGCAAATCCGTGGCGGCATGGGCTGGCGCGGCGGCCAGCAGCGACAGGGTCAGAATGGCGGAGGCAAAAATGGAGGCAGAAGCAGATACGGGCATGATGAATCCAGGTTGGTTGATCGGCGTGCACATGACACCCCCGCCATTCTGGACTCGCTTGCCTTGCTTGATAATTGGCCCCGCGCTTGAATCAGTCGCTTGCCAAATTTGAAAATGAGCTGAAAATCAGCGTCCGCCCGCCACGTCGAGGATGCCGCCCGTCACATAGCTGGCGCCCGGCCCCAGCAGGTACAGGATGGCGTCGGCGATTTCTTCCGGCTGGCCGCCCCGCTGCATCGGCACGCCGGGCGCCAGGCGCGCCACCCGTCCCGGTTCGCCGCCCGAAGCGTGGATCTCCGTATAGATGATACCGGGCCGTACGCCGTTGACGCGGATGCCCTCGGCCGCCACTTCCTTCGCCAGGCCCAGGGTCAGGGTATCGACGGCGCCTTTCGAGGCCGCATAGTCGATGTATTCGTCCGGAGAGCCGAGGCGGGCCGCCGCCGACGACACGTTCACGATGCGTCCGCCCTGCCCGCCATGGGCCGTCGACATGCGCCGCACGGCTTGCTGGCAGCACAGGAAATAACTGATCACATTGGTGCGCAGCACGCGTTCGAGGCGCTGCGCGGACATGTCGACGAGCCGGCATTTCTGCTCCAGCACGCCCACATTGTTGACCAGCGCCGTCAAGGTTCCCAGGCGCGCGTCGATTTCGCCGAACAGGCGCGCCACATCCGCTTCATCGCTGGCATCGGCCTGCACGGCGATGGCCTCGCCCCCGTCGGCCACGATGCGCGCGCACAGCGCGTCGGCCGCCTGCGCGTCGCGCACATAGTTGATGCACACGGCATAGCCCTGGCGCGCCGCCAGCAGTGCCGTCGCCGCGCCGATGCCGCGGCTGCTGCCGGTAATCAAGATCACTTCCTTCATTGTCCCTCCTGAATAGTTGTGGCTTCATCATACGCGGACGAAAAAAAACCCGCGCGCGGCGGGTTTTTCGTACTGGCACATTCAATTTCGGAAATGCGTCATGGCGTAAGTGAGGTGCTGCCACCAGTGTTCGCGCGACTGCACGGACGCCAGGCATTTCGCATCGACCTCGTTCTTGAACGCGGGGTCCACGCAAGCCTTGATGGCCAGCGCATTGCGCTGGTTTTCCACGTTGACGATGGCAATCGCCAGCCACGCCACGAGGGCGAGGGCCAGTACGCACAGGGTCCAGGGCAGCTGTTTCATGAGGCGCTCCGCTTACTTCTTCGCTGGCGCCGGTGCGCGCTCTTTCAGCACGCGCGCCACCAGTTCATCCATCACGCGCAGGGTCGCGGCCTGGGTTTGCGGTTCGGACTGGCCAGGACGCGACAGCTGCGCCGGCGACGTGACGAAGCGGCCATCGATGACGATGGTCGGCGCGCTCTCGATCTTGCTGGCGGTGATCAGCTGCTCGTTGCGTTTCAGCTTGGTCTGCACGCCGAACGAGTTGAACATGTCCAGGTATTTCGCCTTGTCGATGCCGTTCTTCACCAGCAGGTCGAGGATGGCGTCATCGCGGTTCAGGCGGTTGCGCTCGACGTGGATGGCGCGGAAGATCTTGTCGTGGAACTGGTCCAGCTGGCCCATCGCTTCCAGCGTGGCATAGGCGTGCGCCTGCGGGTCTTTCGGGCCGGTGGCGGCCAGGTGGACGCGGCGGAAGGCGATCTTGTCGCCCTGCTTCTTGACCCAGTCGTGCATCAGCGGATCGAGCACGTAGCAGTGAGGGCACGAATACATGAAGTACTCGACCACTTCCACCTTCTTGCCCGTGTCCGTGCGCACTGGCGTCGTGAGCGTGGTAAAGCCGGTATCGGCCGCCATGGCGCCGCCGGTGGCCGCCACCAGGGTGACGGCGGCAAGCAGGGGACGCAAGAAACGCAGAAAACGCATATAAATCCTTCATCATAAGTGGTCGTGAACGGGGCGAGATTACCACTTTTTGCGCCGGACGATGTCGCCCGGCCGGAAAAAAAGCGCTTTTATCCGCTCCGTGTGCGCCCGCTTAAGCCGCATTTAAGCCCCGCCGCGCCCCTGCCTCAGAAATGGTAGCGCGCCGACACGCGCAACTGGCGCGTGTCATTGAGGTAAATGCTGGAGCGGCAGCCCGGCGCATCGCCGTAATGGCGGCGGTTGGCCAGGTTGCTGCCGGCCAGTTCCAGCTCCCAGGCGCCCAGCTTGCGCACATAGCGCCCGTCCACGGTGGCGAACGCGGGCACTTGCGCCAGGCAGCTGTTGGCGAAATCGGGACCATAGCGCAGGGCGCGCAGCCATTGCACGCCGGCGTCGGCACTGGCACCGCCCTGCCCCGTCCAGTACAGGCGCAGGCTGGCCAGGGTCTTGGGCACGAGGGCGATGTCCGGGCCGTCGTAGGCGTAATCGTCATAGCGCGCATGCACCTGGCGCAACTGCCCGTCGAGGCGCCAGTCGCGCGCCAGCGCCATGCTGGCCTCGATGGCGACGCCGTCGCGGCGCGAGGGGTCGAGGTTGCCCGCAAAGCCCAGCTGGCCCAGGTTATGGTCGAAGACGATCTGGTTGCTCAGGCGCTCGCTGAACACGCGCACGGAAGCGCTGCGCGCCGCGTCGCCGAAGGTGGCGCCCACTTCCATCTCGCGCCGCAGCTGCCCCGCCAGCGGGCGGTAGCCGGCGCGGGTATAGCCATCGTCGTCGATGCGGTAGCTGCGCGCGGCCTTGGCATATACGCTCAGTTGCGGGCGCAACTGCAGGCTGCCCTGCACGTCCCACGCATTCTGGTTTTCCCAGTCGCTGCCGCCGGCGGGCATGTCGGCCGGGTCGAGCTGGAACTGTTCATGCCGCAGTCCCAGCAGCAGGCGCGGCGCATACGGGCCGCCGAAGGCCAGCTCTTCGCGCAGCAGCAGCGCGCGCGAATACTGGCGGCGCTGCGCATCGCCCGCGCGGCCCGAGCGCCGCTGCCACTGCATCAGGTCCAGGCCCACTTCGGTATCCGTGCCCACGCCGCCCACCTTGCCGTAATGGCGCAGGCGTGGCGCCAGCTGCCGGCGGCGGCTGCTGTACGTCGATTCGCTGCTGCCGTCCTCGCCCGCATAATGGGCCGTGGCGCGCTTTTCCCGCTGCGACAGTTCCACGCCCAGCTCGAAACTGCCCACATAGCGCTGCACGAAGGCGCTGGCGCGCCGCACCTCATAACGGTACAGGTCTTCCGGACGGGCCGTCAGCAAGGCCAGGAACGGCGCCTCGGGCGCGGGATAGCGGGTGTCTTGGTTCAGCTGGTCGGCGCTGAAGCCGAAGCGGCCCTGGCGCAGCTTCCATTCCGCGCCGCCGTTGAAGCCGCGCTGGTGAAACACGCTGCCATCGCGGTAATTGCCATTGCGCAGGCCGTCGATGGCCACGTCGAGCACCATGCCGCCCTGGTCGCGCGACAGGGCGCCGCGCACGCTGTGCTGGCCGCCCTGCGCCAGTTCGGCGGACAAGTCGCCATGCGTGACGCCGGCCGCGCCGCCTTCCACGCCTTCCTGCGCGCACGCCGGCATGGCCAGGGCGCACAACAGCAAGGTGCGCATGGCGATGGTCAGGGCGGAAGGGGCAGGCATCATGGCGGAAAGCTGGGTGCGCCACCGGGCACGGCAGCAGGAGGGATGGCAAAAGCGAATCATTATACGCACGGCGCGCGGCGCCGCAACAGCCGGCAAAGCTGCCAGCACAATTTATTGCTTATTTGTAATTTTTACGGGTATATTAAGGAACGCCCGGCGATCCTGGGCGCAGCCGACTGCATTTGAAGATCATCAATCAGAAGTCACTGTGGGAGTCACGCATGGAAAGTCGTAGCACAACGCGCCGCCGCATTTCCCTCATCCCGGGCAAGTTCAAAGCCCTTTCCATCGCCGCCCTGCTGCTGGCCGGCCTGGCCCTGCAAGCCGACCTGTTCGCCCAGCCGGAACAGGGCAAGCCCGCCAACGCGCCCCTGCCGCTGGCGCCATCGGCCGACGGCATCGCCCTGGCTTCGCCGCATGCGTCGGCCGTCACCACGCCCAGCGCCAGCAACGCCTGGGGCGGCGCGCGCACGGGCGCGCAAGCGACCCTGTCGGACCGCGTGGTCGACTACCAGATCGAAGCGACGCTCGATCCCGTCAAGCACACGATAGACGGCCAGCAGAAACTGCGCTGGCGCAACCGCAGCGCGCAAGCCGTCAGCAGCGTCTACCTGCACCTGTACCTGAACGCCTTCGAAGGCGAGCATTCGACTTTCTTCACCGAGAAGCGCAAGCTCGATACGGGTTTCCGCTCGGGCGTCGATACGCGCGACGGCGAGTGGGGCTACATCGAACTGCGCAGCATGACGCAGAACGGCGCCAGGGCGCCCTGGCATTTCGTCCAGCCCGACAACGGCCCGGCCACCGACCGCACGGTGGTACGCGTCGACTTGCCGCAGGCCGTCGCGCCGGGCGCCGAGACGACGCTCGACATCCGCTTCTTCGACCAGCTGCCGCGCGTCATCGCGCGCACCGGCTATTTCGGCAGCTTCCACCTGGTGGGCCAGTGGTTTCCCAAGATCGCCGTGCTGGAACTGCCCGGCGAACGGGGCGCCACGGCGCCGCGCTGGAACGCGCATGAATTCCACCTGAACTCGGAGTTCTACGCCGACTTCGGCCACTACGACGTGAAGCTGACCGTGCCCAAGGAATACACGGTGGGCGCCACGGGCGAACTGCAGGGTGCGCCGCAGGAAAAGAACGGCATGCTCACGCATCACTATGTGCAGGGCGACGTGCACGATTTCGCCTGGACGGCCGACAAGCGCAGCGCGCAGCCGCTGCTGGGCAGCTGGAGCGGCCCTGGCAGCCCGCCCGTGGCCATCAAGGTGCTGTACCCGCCCGAGTACGCGTCGAACGCGGCGCCCGCGCTGCAGGCGGCCAAGGATACACTCACGTATTTTTCGCGTACCCTGGGCCCGTATCCGTACAAGACCCTGACGGTGGTGATTCCGCCGTTTAACGCGGCCGAAGCGGGCGGCATGGAATACCCGACCTTCTTCACGGCCTCGGGCTACGCCGGCCTGCAGCCGAAGACGGCGGCCGAATTCGGCCTCGATTTCGTCACCATCCATGAATTCGGCCATGGCTATTTCTACGGCATCCTGGCTTCGAACGAGTTCGAAGAACCGATCCTCGACGAAGGCTTGAACGAGTACTGGGACCAGCGCATGCTGCGCGCGCGCGGCCAGGATATCCACGCCACCACGCCCCTGCTCAAGCGCCTGGGCTTCGCTCCCGCCTTCAAGGTCTTCGAGTTCGAGCGCACGGCCGCACCGCGCCAGGATGCGGCCGACCCGCTGGGCCAGAACGCGTGGGACCGCCTGCAGGGCGTGGGCCCCGTGTACAGCCGCACGGCCACCACCCTGCGCGACCTGGAAGCGCGCATCGGCAGCGAGGCCATGGAACGGGGTTTCAAGGCCTACTATGAACAGTGGAAATTCCGCCACCCGAGCGTGGCCGACTTGCGCGAAGCGCTGGCCGAAGCGACGGGCCAGCGGCGCATCGTGGAACAGGTCTTCGCGCAGCAAGTGTATGCCAGCGCGAATATCGACGACCGCATCGGCAGCTTTACCAGCGACGAGCAGACGCCGCTGGCCGGCATGGCGCTGGTGAACGGCAAGCGCGTGGAACATACGTCCGAGGCGCTGGAAAAAGAAGAGGACAAGGTGCGCGAGGCGTGGGACAAGGCGCACCCGGATGCCAAGCCCGGCACGGGTCCCTATCCGTATCTGACCAGCGTGGTGCTGCGCCGCCGCGGCGCGCCCGTGCCGCAAGTGCTGCTGGTGAAGTTCGCCGACGGCACCTCCGAACGCGTGGTGTGGGACAACGACCAGCTGTGGCAGCGCTACACCTGGAGCAAGCCCGTGAAGGCCGTCTCGGCCGAACTGGACCCCGACCGCGTGCACTACCTCGACGTCAACAAGCTCGATGACAGCCGCACCCTGAAAGCCGACAAGTCCGCCGCGCGGCGCTGGGGCGTCGACCTCGCCGCCGCCTTCCAATACCTCTTTTCCCTGATCGCCACCGTATGAGCGCCACTTCCACGACACGGGCCGGCGGCCTGGCCCTGACCACGCGCGCCAGCCGCGCCGCCCTGCAATGGCGCTTGCTGCTGCTGTGGGCCGGCCTGCTGCTGCTCCCCACCATCGTTGCCGTCATCCCCCTCTGGCGCACCTTGAGCGCCAGCCTCGATCAGGCCGTGCATGCGGCGGCCCTGGCGCAGCAGCTCGACCTGATGACCCTGGCCGACCTGGCAGCCAATGCCAGCCGCAATGGCGCCGCCATCAGCCAGGCCGCCATCGCCGGCGTCGTCCTGACCCTGCTGTTGTCGCCGCTGCTGAGCGGCCTGGTGGTGACGGCCGCGCGCGCGCCCGCGCCACTGGGCTTCGGCGCGCTGCTGACGGGCGCCTTCAGCGCATACGGCCGCATGCTGCGCATGCTGTTGTGGAGCATCGTGCCGCTGGGCCTGGCGCTGATAATCGGCGCCGGTGCGCTGAAACTGGCCGACAAGCACGCGGCGACAACCATCCTGGAAGCGGACGCCGACCTGGCCCGTCACCTGGCCTTGCTGTTCGCGGGCGTGCTGTTCCTGCTGGCCTGCGCCACGCTCGATGCGGGCCGCGCGGCGCTGGCCGTCGACCGGCGCCGCACGTCGGCCGTCAAGGCGTGGTGGCGGGGACTCGGCATGCTGCGCCGCCGTCCGCTGGCCTGCCTGGCCATCTACCTCGCCATCACCGTGCTGGGACTGGCCCTGTATGCGCTGCTGGGCGTGGCGCGCCTGAATCTGGCCGGCCCGGGTCCGCTGGCCATCGTGGCCGGCTTGCTGGCGACGCAGCTGGCGGTGCTGGTGCTGGCGTGGATGCGCAGCGCGCGCCTGTTCGCGCTGATCGGCGTCAAACGCTCGCTCGCGTGATCAAGCTCCCAGGCGCCCTTCATCGGCAAGGAAGTCGATGAAGGTGCGCACTTTCGAGGACAGGTAGCGGCGGCTCGTGTAGACGGCATGCACCTTGCCGCCCGCCAGCTGGTAAGCGTCGAAAAGGCGCACCAGCCGCCCCGCAGCCAGGTCCGCATCCGTCTGCCACGATGGCAGCAGCGCGATGCCCATGCCGTCGAGCGCGGCCGCGTGCAGCAGGCTTTCGTTATTGCATTGCAGGACGGGCGAAAACTTCACCGTCTCGCGTCCCTGCGGCCCGTCGAACGTCAATTCGTTGCCGTTCGATAGCAGCGAATAACTGATCATCGCGTGCTGCGCCAGGTCTTGCGGCACGTGCGGCTGGCCCGCGCGCGCCAGGTAGGCGGGCGCGGCCACCAGGTGAAAGGCGATGCTGCCGATGGGCCGCGCGATCAGGGCCGGCGATGGCGCCTGGCTCACGCGCAGGGCCAGGTCGAAACCCTCTTCCACCAAGTTGACGACTCTTCCGCTCAAGTCGATGTCGAACGTCACTTCCGGAAAGCGCTCGCGGTAGGCCACCAGGGTGCGCGTAAAGATGGCGTTGGCGAACCAGACGGGGGCGCTCAGGCGCAGCATGCCGCGCGGCACCACGGTCGTGCGGCCCACCGTCGCTTCCACCTCGTCGAGGTTGTCGAGCATGTCGCGGCACTGTTCAAAATACACCTTGCCGATTTCCGTCAGGCTCAGGTGGCGGCTGCTGCGGTTCAGCAGGCGCGCGCCCAGGTGGCGTTCCAGGTGCATCACGTGCTTGCTGACCATGGCCGGCGACAGATCGAGGCGCTCGCTGGCGCGCACGAAACTGTCCAGCTCCACCACGGCGCGAAACACGCGCATGCTGCGCAAGGTATCCATGACTGCCCGATCATCAACAAAATGGAAATGATATATCAATAATGGCGATCTTGATCAACTAGCTAGGTATGACTATCATCGATAGCATCAGCCATTCCACTGCGGAGCCGCCATGCAAGAACACACTTTCCCTACCTACTTTCTGTCGCACGGCGGCGGCCCGTGGCCGTTCATGAAAGACCAGTTCGGCGGCCGCTACGATGTGCTCGAAGCGTCGTTGCAGGATATCCCGCGCCAGATCGGCGCGCGTCCGGAAGCCGTGCTGGTCGTCACGGCGCACTGGGAAGGACCGCAATTTCTCGTCTCTGCCAGCCCCCGGCCGGGCATGATCTACGATTACTCGGGCTTTCCGCCGCACACCTATCAAATCCAGTACCCGGCGCCCGGCGCGCCGGAACTGGCGGCGCAGGTGAAACAGTTGCTGGACGCTGCCGGCCATCCGGCGCGCCTCGACCACGAGCGCGGTTTCGACCATGGCACCTTCAGCGCCCTGTTTCCCATCTACCCGCAGGCGGACGTGCCGCTGGTGCAGCTGTCGCTCAAACACGGCTACGACCCGCTCACCCACGTCGAGGTGGGCCGCGCGCTGGCCAGCCTGCGCCGGCAAGGCGTGCTGATACTGGGCAGCGGCCTGTCTTACCATAATCTGCGCCAGTTCGGCCAGGCGGGCGCCGTCGCCTCGCACCAGTTCGACGCCTGGCTGCGCCAGACGATGGCCTTGCCGCCGGAACAGAGATTGGCGCAGCTGCTGGCCTGGGATCAGGCACCGGGCGCGCGCCAGGCCCATCCGCAGGAGGATCATTTGCTGCCGCTGATGGTGGCGCTCGGCGCGGCCGAGCAGGAAGCGGCGCACGTGGCGTATCACGAGGAGGATTTTTTTGGAGCGCTGGCGGTGACCAGTTTCCGGTTTGGAGCGACTGGCGGAAATTAGCAACGAGCCGGGGTCAGACGGGGATGCCGAAAGCCCGGGTCAGACCCTCAACACCGCTAACGGCTGGTTCAGCGCCAACGTCACCGGGGGCCTGACCCAAGAATTTTAAAAGCCGCTAACAAGCGGCTTTTTAGTTCATTACGTCCCGCGCTTGCCCCGCGCCGCATTCTTCGCCTTCTCGGCAGCAATCTCCGCCGCCTTGGCCGCTTTTTCCGCCATCTCGGCCGCATGCTGGGCCATCAGGGCGGCGCGCGTGTCCGGCGTTTCCAGCGAGATGCGTCCCAGAATGCCGCTGCGGTAATCGAGCAGCAGGGTGTGCGACGCTTTCTCGAAATCGTAGTCGCCACCCTTGATGCGGAAGCCGCGCTTGGCGGCGATGCCTTCGACCACGCCGATGGCGTCGACTTCACCGATCTTGGTACCGTAGCGGGTTGCCAGCAAGTCCGGGTAGCGCTTGAGCAACTCCTCGGCCAGGAATACGGCCACTTCCTCTTCGATCAGCGCGTTCGAGCCGATGGCGTGGCTGGCGGCCAGCATCAGGCCATCGCTGGGGATGGCGATCTTCGGCCACAGCATGCCGGGCGTGTCGACGAGAATGGTGTTCTTGTCCAGGTACAGCTTTTGCTGCATTTTCGTCACGGCCGGCTCGTCGCCCACCTTGGCCACGCGCTTTTTCAGCAGCGCGTTCATCAGGGTCGACTTGCCCACGTTGGGGATGCCCATGATCATGATGCGCAGCGGCTTCGTCGGCACGCCGCGGTGCGGCGCCAGCGACTTGGCCAGGTCCGGAATGCGCGCCACGTCGCCCGGCTTCTTGGTCGTCATCGCATACGCGGTCACGCCTTCCTGGGCATTGAAATACGCGACCCAGGCGGCTGTCGCGGCAGGATCGGCCAGGTCGGTCTTGTTGAGGATTTTCAGGCAAGGGCGCTGGCGGAACAGGCGCAGCTCGTCCACCATGGGATTGCAGCTGGCTGCCGGCAGGCGCGCGTCCACCACTTCAATCACCAGATCGGTGTTTTCCATGGTTTCGGCCGCTTTCTTGCGGGCCGCGTTCATGTGTCCTGGGTACCATTGTATCGCCATGCTCTTGCTTTCAAAATCGTTCAGTCAATCCGCTATTTTACGTGGTTGCCGCCACGACGTCCCATTTTCCGCCGCCAGCGCCAGCCGTGCGACGCGAACGAGACAATTGGTGATAATTTAGCAGTTACTCGAATGATAAGATCCGCAGTCCGTCCAGCCTGGCCGGTTTCCCCATTGCAAGTTCTACCTGGCACGCATTCCATGCATCTTCCCCGTTTTTTCCTCCTCGGCCCCCTTTGCGCCTGCCTCTTGCCCGCCATGGCCCAGGAACAAGCGGCGGCGCCGGGCGATGCAGTGCATCAGGAAATGCAGCAGATTGTCGATGTGCAAGGCACACGCGATCCCGACCTGCGCCCCTACCGCACCATGCTCAAGGGACTTGACGCGTATGCCGACCACCAGCGCCTGGCGCCGGGCGCGCCGCTGCGCTTCATGCTGATCCCCGCCGCGCCGAAGGCCAGGCTCGATGGCGTGACCCTGCACCTGTCGGCCGACAATCTGTCGATCCCCGTGCCGCTGGCGGCGGACGGCGGCTTCACCTTGACGCGCGACAAGACCGCCTACGACGCGAATGCCGATCTGATCAGTAACAAGAAGCGCGACACCCTGCGCTGGCGCGCCGACATCCACACGCCGGGTCTGCCCGCGAACGTGCGCCGCCTGGGCGACTTGCGCCTGGAATGCGAAATACGCTGGGCCGTCGAGCAGGACCAGCTGTCCTTCGTCCGGCGCAACCTGTTCCGCATGGCCGGCGGACCGTGCCACTCGCCGCTGATCCACGTGCCGTATCCCGTGTTCCGCAAGCTGCTTGCCGTGCAGGCGCGCTCGGGCGAGCGCACGCTGGACATCCGCATCACGGAAGACCGCCAGCGCTATGTGCCGCCGCTGCACGACCAGAGCTGGGACGACAACACCCTGCTGACCCTCACGTATGGCGATGACGGCAACATGGCGCAAGCCACCCCGGCGGCGGCGCTGCGCCAGTGATACCCACGCTGGAAGTCAGGTTAAGTATTTCCACAGGGATTTTTTTATTTACTGAGAGTAATAAAAAAGTGTGCTCTAATATCGTCTCTTAAATGAAAAGCAATAATTTTCCAGGCTGGCTCCCGCCAGATGCAGGGAGATAGGCGATCGGGATAGTTTGATATGATGACGGAACACACTGGCAAGGCGCCCAAGCGCGCGCCGCGCAATAACTGGAAGAAAGAATGCCGGCAGTTGCAGCAGCAAGTGGCGCAACTGGAAGAGCGCTTGAAACGCCAGAGCGCCGACAGCTATGGCTTGCAAATGCTGTATAACCAACTGGTCAATGAAATCAAGCACCACCGCGACATGTTGCAGCTCGACAGTTTTGATGCGGATAAATCGTCGCTCGTCTACACGCAAGCCTGGCACCGCTTCATGGCTGGCGACGCGCTCGACTACCAGACGCACCGTCACACGAATTCCAGCAGCCGCCCCACCTTGCTGTAGTGCGCGGGGCTCTTACAGTTCCGCCAGCGCCTTCACGTGCGCCGCCACGCTGCGGCCCAAGGACGACAGGTTGTAGCCCCCTTCGAGGCAGCTGACGATACGGCCTTTGCCATACTGACTGGCCACGGCCATCATCTGCTGCGTCATCCACGTGTAGTCGGCCTCGACCAGGCCCATGCCGCCCACGTCGTCTTCGCGGTGGGCGTCGAAACCAGCGGAAATGAAAATCATCTGCGGCTGCTGGCGGTGCAGCGCGGGCAGCCAGTGATCGAGCACCAGCTGGCGCACGGCGTCGCCCTTCGAGCGGGCCGGCACGGGCACGTTGACGCGCGTGTCGGTGTACGATTCCACGTCGCTGTACGGATAAAACGGGTGCTGGAAAAAGCTCACCATCAGGATGCGCGGATCATTTGCCACGGACTCGGCCGTGCCATTGCCATGGTGCACGTCGAAGTCGACGATGGCGACCCGTTCGAGCCCCCGCACGTCGAGCGCATGCTTGGCGGCGATGGCGACATTATTGAACAGGCAAAAACCCATCGGTTCGCTGGGCCGTGCATGGTGGCCGGGCGGGCGGATCGCGCAAAAGGCGTTGCTGATCTCGCCATCGATGACGGCGTCCGTGGCTGCCACGGCCGAGCCGGCGGCGGCCAGCGCCGCCTCGTAGCTGTGCGCGTTGAGCAGGGTGTCGCCGTCGAGCGGATAGTAGTCGCCCTCCTGCGGCACATTGTCGCGCACGAGGCCGATGGCCGTGGCGCTGTGGTTGCGCTCGATATCGGACAATTGGGCACGCACGCCGTCGCGGTGCTCGACCAGGTCGCTGATGTGCGCGAGTATCAATTGGTCATTGATGGCCTGCAAGCGGGCCGGCGATTCTGGGTGCCAGTCGCCCATTTCATGGCGCTGGCAATCGGGATGGGTATAAATGGCTGTGCTCATGCGCTGTACTGGTTACCTCTGTCTCTGTCCATTCTCCGGGAACACTGCATGGCATTCCTGTTCGCCCTGCGCGTTCTCGCATAAAATCACTGGCCGGTCTGTGCCGCTACTGCACTAATCTACCACGTGCACGGCACGGGCGGGCGGCACGGCTTGACCTGGCCAAAGCGATTGTAAATTAAATAATCCGTCTTACTGTGATAGAAATAGCATGTTTTCGAAAATACACCAGGCCGCACAGCAGATCGGCGAAGTTCTCGTCGGCAAACACTTGCAGATCCGCCAGACCCTCGCCTGCGTGCTGGCCGGCGGCCACCTGCTGATCGAAGACCTGCCCGGCGTAGGCAAGACGACCCTGGCCCACGCGCTGGCCATCTCGCTGGGACTGCAATGGAAGCGCCAGCAATTCACGAGCGACCTGCTGCCCGCCGACGTGGCCGGCATGAGCGTGTATGACAGGGGCAGTGGCAGCTTCGTGTTTCATCCTGGTCCCCTGTTCACGCAAGTGTTGCTGGCCGACGAGATCAACCGCGCCACGCCGAAGACGCAATCGGGCTTGCTCGAAGCGATGGAAGAGCGGCAAGTGACGCTCGATGGCGTCACGCACGCGCTGCCGCAGCCGTTTTTCGTCATCGCCACGCAGAACTGCGCGCACCAGCTGGGCACCTTCCCCTTGCCCGAATCGCAGCTCGACCGTTTTCTCATGTGCGTGACCCTCGGCTATCCCGATGCGGCCGCGGAACGGGCGCTGCTGCTGGGCGCCGACCGCCGCGCCATGCTGCAAACCTTGCCGGCAGTAATGAACGCGGAAGAATTGCTGCAGGCGCAAGCGGGCCTGCGCGCCATCCACGCGTCACCTGCCGTCGTCGACTACGTGCTGGCCCTCGTGCACGCCACGCGCGCGCCGGGCGTGTTTGCCGATGGCCTGAGCCCGCGCGCCGCGCTGGCCCTGCTGCAGGCGGCGCGCGCCTGGGCAGCGTTGGCCGGACGCGACCACGTCACGCCCGACGATGTGCAAGCCGTGCTGTTGCCCGTCTGCGCCCACCGCCTGCATGCCGCGCAAGGGTCCGCCGATAGCCGCGCGCTGCTGCAGCACATGCTGTTGAGTATTCCCGTCTGACCGGCATGCGCTGGCGCACTATCCAATGGCTGCCGCCGCGCCCCTGGCTGGGCGCGCAGCGCGTGCACATCCGTCCCTCGGGCGCGGGCCTGGCGTTTGCCGCGCTGCTGCTGGCGCTGTGGATCGCCGCCGTCAATTACCGTCTGGGCCTGGGCTATGCGCTCACGTATTTCGCGGCCGCCTGCGCCATCGCCGATATGCTGTTTGCCAGCCGCAACCTGGCAGGCCTGGCGCTGGCC
The DNA here is from genome assembly GCF_051380835.1 of Janthinobacterium aestuarii. NCBI lineage: Bacteria > Pseudomonadati > Pseudomonadota > Betaproteobacteria > Burkholderiales > Oxalobacteraceae > Janthinobacterium > Janthinobacterium aestuarii. The sequence goes on along the minus strand of NZ_JBNYXU010000007.1, from coordinate 171,050 downwards.
GCCACGCCGGGCAAGCCCGTGTTCGCAGGCAGTCACGCCACGTTCACCTTGCGCCTGATCAACCGCAGTGCGCGCCCGCGCCATGCGATCCACGTGGCCATCAGCGGTTCGGCGGCAGCGCCCAGCCTGGCCGACATCGCCGCCCACGGTGAAACGGCCGCCAACATCGTCGTGGCCGCTCCGCAGCGGGGATGGCTGATTACCCCGGCCGTGCGCCTGTCCGGCAGTTTTCCGCTCGGCCTGTTCCTTGCCTGGTGCCACTGGCAACCCGAAACGCGCGTGCTCGTGTATCCGCAGCCCGAACACAATGCACCGCCGCTACCCTTGCCTGCCGGCACGGCACAGCAGGCACGGCAGCCAGACTTGCCCGATGGCGCCCTGGAACTGGCAGGCGTGCGCGCCTACCAGCCCGGCGATCCCTTGCACCGCCTGGCCTGGCGCCAGATCGCCCGCCATGACGGCGAGCATGTATTCAGCAAGCAGTTCCAGCCTGCCGCCGACACGCCAAAGGACGCAGCCCATGGCAGCATCGTGCTCGAGCATGCCGCCCTGCACGCACTGGCGCCGGAAGCGCGTTTGTCGCGCCTGGCCGCCTGGGTGCTGCAGGCGGAACACTCAGGCTTGCCGTACGGCCTGCGCCTGGGCGCGCTGACTGTCGCGCCGGCCTTGGGCGCCACCCACCGCGACGCCTGCCTGCGCGCGCTGGCCCTGCATGGCTTGTCACAGACTGAGGCCATGGCATGAGGCAATGGCTAGCCAACTTGCCGCGCGAAAAGGCCGACATTGTGCTGCTGTTGCTGGCCGCCGCCATGGTGCTCGCGCCGCATGTGCTGCACCTGCCCCCGTGGCTGTCGGCCGCCGCTGCCGCGCTCCTGCTGTGGCGCGCCGTCATCACCATGCGGGGCAGCCGCCAGCCGCAGCTGATCCTGCTCGCGCCGCTGGCCTTGCTCGGTATCGCCGGCGTCTACGCCAGCTATGGCACCGTGCTGGGACGCGATCCCGGCGTGGCCATGCTGGCCCTGCTGCTGTCCTTGAAATCGCTGGAAATGCATGGCCGGCGCGACATTTTCGTTTTCGTTTTCCTCAGTTTTTTCCTCCTGCTGGCTAACTTCTTCCATGCGCAAGACATCCTCAGCGCCGCCTGGATGCTGGCCACCGTCATCGTCCTGCTGGCCGCCCTGCTGTCGGCCCAGTATGGTGCCATGCAGCCGCGCCTGACACAAAGGCTGGGCTTGCTGGGACGCATGCTGGCGCTGGCCATCCCTCTGTCGGCCCTGATGTTTCTTGCCGTGCCGCGCGTGGACGGCCCCTTGTGGGGCACGGCACCGGACGGCGCGCAGGCGCGCACGGGCTTGTCCGACAGCATGCAGCCGGGCGCCATCGCCTCGCTGGCCCTGTCAAGCGAACCCGTCTTCACGGCCAGATTTTCCACACCGCTCCCGCCGCAAGACCAGCTGTATTGGCGCGGTGTCGTGCTGGGCGACTTCGACGGCGCTACCTGGACGCGCCGGGGCGCGAAGGGGCACACGCCTGCCAGCGACAGCCGGATAGACATCGCGCTGGAAGGGCAGCCCAGCCGCTACGAAGTCAGCTTGCAAGCGAGCGGCCAGCGGCGCATCTTTGCCCTCGACGTGCCGCGCAGCATCGAACGCTTGCCCGGCAACCCGTACGTCGTGTCGTCCGCGCTGGAAGTGCTGACCATACAGCCTATTACTTCGACCGTGCGTTACCGCGTCAGTTCCCAGCTCCGCTACCGGCTGCAGGCAAACCTGTCGCCAGAACAGCAGCAGCCATGGCTGGCCTTGCCCGCTGGCAGCAACCCGCGCAGCGTGGCCTGGGCCCGCGCATTGCGCGGCCATGGCGCGCAAGCGCTGGCGCCCGCCGGCGCCATCGCCGCCGTGCTCGGGCACTTTCGCCGCGCACCGTTCCGCTACACCCTGCAGCCACCGCTGCTGGGCAAGCATGGCGTCGACGACTTCCTGTTTGGCACGCAGGCGGGTTTTTGCGAACATTACGCGGGCAGCTTTGTCGTGCTGATGCGCGCCATGGGCATACCCGCGCGCGTCGTCACCGGTTACCAGGGCGGTCTGCGCAACGGTACGGTCAACAGCCTGGCCGTGCGCCAGTCCGACGCCCATGCCTGGAGCGAAGTGTGGCTGGCTGGCCGGGGCTGGGTGCGCATCGATCCCACCAGCGCCGTCGCGCCCCTGCGCACACAGCGCAACCTCGATGCCGCCTTGCCGTCAGCCCCGTCGCCGCTGACGGCGTGGCGCGCCCTGGCCGGCCTCGATGGCGGCGCGCAAGGGGCGGTTGCCGCGTGGCGCCAGCAATGGCAGCAGGCCGAGCACGCCTGGAGCAGCTGGGTGCTCGACACCACGCCGCAGCGCCAGCGCGCCATGCTCGATGGCTTGAAAAACCTGCCGGCGAAAAAGCTGGCACTCGCGTGCGCCGTGCTGGCCCTGCTGTCCGCCGTGGCAGGCGCACTGGTCTGGTGGCGGCAGTCGCGGCAAGGCGATCCGCTCGATGTCCTGTACGCGCAATTTTGCCGACAGCAGGCGCGGCGCGGCTACAGCCGTGCGCCGCATGAAGGCCCGCACGGTTATGCTGCCCGGTTGGCATCGGGCAAGACTACGCCCGAGATGCATGCCGCCATCGCACAGTTTCTGGCAATCTATGCCGCGATGAAGTATGGTAATGCCAGCCCAGACGAACAACTCCGCGCGCGGCGCCACTTGCGCCGCCTGTTAACCCAATGCCGATGAGACGCTCCTTGCTACCGATCAAATACCCCGCCCTGTCCCTGCTCCTCTCCCTTCCCCTGTGCCTGGCCACCGCGCACGCCGGCGAAAACAGCAATATTTCCGCTGCCGACCGCGCCCGCGCCGTGCGCGCGGCCAAGGCGCCGCCCGCCAAGGCCGCAGCCAAAAAGGCACCGGCGAAATTCGACTTCGAAGGCGAATTTGTCGACTATGCCAACTGGAAAGAAGTCCGCGCCTTCCTCGACGACATGTCCGCCAAACACGGCTTTGACCGCGCCGAACTCAACACCCTGATCGGCAAGGTCCGCTATGTCGAGTCGACCGTGCAACTGATGAAGCCCGCGCCGCCCGGCAAGCCGAAGAACTGGCAAGCGTACAGCGCCCGCTTCATCGAACCGGTGCGCATCAATGCGGGCGTGAAATTCTGGGAAGAGAACGCGGAAGCGCTGGCACGCGCCGAACGCGAATATGGCGTGCCGGCCGAGATCATCGTCGGCATCATCGGCGTGGAAACCGTGTACGGACGCAATACGGGCCGTTTCCGCGTGCTCGACGCGCTGACGACCCTGGCGTTTTCCTATCCGGAAAGCCCGACCCGCGCCGCGCGCATGGAATTTTTCAAGGGAGAACTGGAAAACGCGCTGCTGTATGCGCGCAAGGATGGCATCGATCCCTTGACCCTGCTCGGCTCGTATGCGGGCGCCATCGGCCTGCCACAGTTCATGCCGAGCAGCATCATGAAATATGCGGTGGACTTCGATGGCGATAGCCATATCGACCTGCGCAATTCCACATCCGACGCCATCGGCAGCGTCGCGCACTTCCTCGTCGAGCACGGCTGGCGCCGCGATGACCCGGCCGTCAGCACCTATCCCGTCACCGTCTCGGCCAGCCGCGCGTGGGAAAAATTCATCGGCCAGGGCTTGCAAGCCAAGTACCGGCTGGGGGAATTACAGGAAGCCGGCGTGACAGCCGCCCCGTCCACGCCTCAGAACATGTTGTTCGGCCTGATCGACTTGCAAAATGGTTCAGAAGCAACTGAGTATCACTTGGCAACCAATAACTTCTTTGCTATAACTCAGTACAACAGAAGTTATTTTTATGCCATGTCCGTGATTGATTTGGGCAAAGCCATCAGTCAAGTGCGCGCACGCTAACCGAAAGTCAGTGTAAAGTTATAATATTACTTGTAAGAAAGCGTAAGGGATATTGAATCGACCAGCAAACAGGTCTATGGTAGGGCCGATAACATGTGCCAGCCTCGCTCGCCAGCCTTTGTGCGGCACGGAATGCAGTAATGGTTTTATACTTAACTTTTGTCAAAGTACAATTTTTGTTCTATCATAGAGCATAATAAAGAATAAATAGGTGTTGCAGCTAGACAACAGCCATTCTGTACCACGCAAGATTACCGGGCTTTCCAGCCTGAAACTGAATCCTGTTGTACAATTGTGTATATATCATGAAAAACTGTATCCCGGATCGTACCGTGTGTGAATTCGTTCCTTTTAGTAAAGAATGAACATGAACGCAGCAAGAGCGAGCTCCGAGTGTTTTTTACTTTGCAGTGCAACTACAGAAGGAACAATACCATCATGACAAACCAAGTCGGCATTGATATGAACAGCGATTCGGACTCCGACGATCTGCTTCAGTACAACCCAAACAGACTGCTCGATACCCTGATTGAAAACCTGCGCCTGAAAAACGACGCAGCCTTGTCCCGCGCGCTGGAAGTGGCGCCACCGGTCATCAGCAAAATCCGCCACCATCGCCTGCCGGTCGGCGCATCGCTGCTAATCCGCATGCACGAAGTCAGCGACCTGAGCATCCGCGACCTGCGTTACCTGATGGGTGACCGTCGTAACAAATTCCGTATCAGCGACAAGCAATTCAAGCCAAAAGAAGGCGAAACGCCACAAGGCTGATCCTGCCAGTTTTGCAGGTTTTCCCTCCCCGCCATGGGGAGGGGGTATTTCCAGCAGTTCTCAGGCCGTTCTGGCCGACATTAAATTATCAAGCAGGAAACACGCCGGTCGAGAGATAGCGGTCGCCACGGTCGCAAACGACGAACACGATCGTCGCGTTTTCCACCGTTTGCGAGATGCGCAGTGCGATTTCGCACGCGCCGGCTGCCGAGATGCCGCAGAACAAGCCCTCTTCCGCCGCCAGGCTGCGCGCCATGCGCTCGGCCACGCCCTGGCTCACGTATTCCACCTGGTCCACGCGCGACTTGTCGTAGATTTTCGGCAAGTACGCTTCCGGCCACTTGCGGATGCCGGGAATCTGCGAACCTTCCTCGGGCTGGGCGCCGATGATCTGGATGGCGGGATTCTGTTCCTTCAAGTAGCGCGACACACCCATGATGGTGCCCGTCGTGCCCATGGCGCTGACGAAATGCGTGACCCGGCCTTCCGTGTCGCGCCAGATTTCCGGGCCCGTGCTTTCATAGTGGGCGCGCGAATTGTCTTCGTTGGCGAACTGGTCAAGGATCACGCCGCGGCCATCCTTCTGCATCTGTTCGGCCAGGTCGCGCGCATATTCCATGCCGCCTGTCCTCGGCGTCAATAAGATATCGGCGCCGTAGGCGGCCATGCTCTGGCGGCGCTCCACGCTCAGGTTGTCGGGCATCAAGAGCAGCATCTTGTAGCCGCGCAAGGCAGCGGCCATGGCCAGCGCAATGCCCGTATTGCCGCTGGTCGCCTCGATCAGGGTATCGCCAGGCTTGATGACGCCGCGCTCTTCAGCGCGCTTGAGCATGGACATGGCCGCGCGGTCCTTCACGGAACCTGCCGGATTATTACCCTCCAGCTTGCCCAGGATGACGTTGTTGCGCGCAAGCGCATCGGCGCCCGGCAAGCGCGTCAGCTGCACCAGCGGGGTATTGCCTATCGTATCTTCAAGTGTCTTGTAAGCCATCGTGTCTGTTTGAGTGGAGTCAACAAAGACCCATTCTAATATGAGATGCTGGCCCGCGTATCGCTGATCGGTGGCCGTAGCCGGGCCCGTTTGCGCGTCCGGCTGCGCCGCCACCGGCCGCATGGCGCCTGCCGCGCTGCCATTTCCGGGCGTGCACAAGGGATATTGCGGCAGGCGCGCGCCGCATGCGCTAGACTCGTCACTATTAGTTATTTTTGTTATTTGCTTATTCAGTCTTCGAACGGACTCGCCATGGCCAGCAGCACACCCGAATTCATTCCCGAAACGACGCAGGACGATCCCGTCCAGTTCCCCACGCTCGACTTGCACGGCCGCAGCCACCAGATTTCGCCCGTCTTCAATGCGCTCGAACTGCAGCGTTTGCAGCGCTATGGCACGCGCCATCACTTTGCCGATGGCGAGACGCTGTTCGAAGCAGGCAGCAGCAGCTTCGGCATGCTGGTCATACTGTCCGGACGGGTCAGCATCAAGCGCCATGAAGTGCTGGGACAGGCGTCCGTGCTGCGCGAAGTGGGCGTCGGTCACTTCATTGCCGAGGTAGCGCAATTGTCGGGCCGCCCCACCCTCGTCAACGGCAGCGCCGTCGGTGACGTGGAATTGCTCGACATCAGTTCGGAATCTCTGCGCGCACTGATCGTCGCGGAAGCGGAAATGGGCGAACGCATCGTGCGCGCCCTGATCCTGCGCCGCGTGGCGCTGATCGAATCGAATTCAGGCGGCCCCGTGCTGGTGGGACCGCGCGGCAATGGCAATCTGTTCCACCTGCAAAGTTTTCTATCGAGCAATGGCCACCCGCACACGGTGCTCGATCCAGCCACGGATGCGGCCGCCGCCGCGCTGGCCGAGCGCTATCAACCCACGCCGCAGGAATGGCCGCTGGTGGTCTGTCCTGACGGCAAGATCATGAAAAATCCCGGCAATGCGGAACTGGGGCGCTGCCTGGGCATGCTGCCCGATTTGTCCGGCGACAAGATTTTCGACGTGCTGGTGGTCGGCGCCGGACCCGCCGGCCTGGCCACGGCCGTGTATGCGGCGTCCGAAGGTTTATCGGTCCTGGCGCTCGAGCAGCGCGCGTACGGCGGCCAGGCAGGCGCCAGTGCGCGCATCGAAAATTACCTGGGTTTTCCCACCGGCATCTCCGGCCGCGCGCTGGCGGGACGCGCCTATGTGCAGGCGCAAAAGTTCGGCGTCGAAATCGCCACGCCGGCCAGCGCCGCCAACTTGCTGTGCGACACCTGGCCCCTGCGCGTCAATCTGTGCGACGGTACGCAGGTGCGCGCCCGCACGGTGGTGCTGTCGTGCGGCGCGCGCTATCGCCGCCCTTCGCTGGCCAACCTGAAAACGTATGAAGGACGGGGCGTGTATTACTGGGCCTCGCCCATCGAAGCCAAGCTGTGCCGGCAAGAAGAAATCATCCTCGTTGGCGGCGGCAATTCGGCCGGCCAGGCGGCCGTGTTTCTCTCCGGCCACGCCGCCAAAGTCCACATGGTGATCCGCGGCGAAGGTCTGGCGGCCAGCATGTCGAGCTACCTGATCGAGCGCATCGCCGCCACGCCCAACATCATCTTGCACACGCACACGGAAATCATCGCCCTCGAAGGCGACGACGATGGCTTGACGGAGGTGCGCTGGCGCAACAACCAGACGGGCGAGGAAGCCGTTTGCGCCGTGTGCCGCGTCTTCCTGTTTGTTGGCGCCGACCCGAACACGGACTGGCTGCACGACTGCGCCGTGGCCGTCGACGAACAGGGCTTTATCCGCACGGGCTTCGACGTCACGCGCGCCGAATGCCGCGCCCATGACCACACTGTGTATCCACCTGACTTGCCGGACCGAGCCGCACTGGAAACGAGCGTGCCGGGCGTATTCGCCATCGGCGACGTGCGGGCCGGCTCCACCAAGCGCGTGGCCGCCGCCGTCGGTGAAGGCGCGGCGGTCGTTTCCCAGATTCACGGTTTTCTTGCGCGCCTGCCCATCAACAGCGCCTAACGCAAGGGCATCGGATACGTAGCCACGCTGACATTGCCATCGCGGTCGATGGCCTGGACGCCAAAGAAATAGTTGTCTTTCGACAGCTTCACCCTGGCCTCGGTAACATTGCCCACGTCCTGCGCGCCCTGCCACTGGTCGGCCGTCGTGGCGCGCCAGACGATGCGGTAGCCGGCCACGTCCGGTTCCGTATTCGGCTGCCATACCAGCGAGGTGGCGTTTTCAAGCTGGGCCGTGCGCACCTGCACGCCGGCGGGCGCGGCCGGCGCCAGGGCCAGTGACGCGAGCGCCGCCGCATTCACGCGCGCCACTTTCGTCACATACTCATAATCGACGAATTGCGGCAAGTCGCCGTACTGCACGCCGTTTTCCACGCGCACATCCTGATGCTGATGTGCAAAATCCTCGTGCGGTTCCGTGAAGCGCAGCGCCGCATAGCCTTGCGCGAGGAAGGGCATATGGTCGCCGCCGCGCAGGTAGCGGTCGGCGCGCTGGATGACGTTGACCGTAAAGCCGGGCACATAGCGCTCGCCCACCTGTTTCACATGGCGCGCCAGCTGGCGTGAAATAGAATCGTTTTCGCCGCCCGTCGCCACCAGGGCGCGCGCGCCGTCGCTCATCTCCTTCACGGCCGGGATGCCTTCGGCAAACAGGCGCACTTGGCCGCCATCGACCGTGCCGTCTTCCGCGCGCGAACTGCCGATGATGTCGTTGTTGAGCATGCCGGCGATGTTGAGATTTTTCAATTTTGCCTGCTGCGCCCAATGGCCGGAACCCAGCAACCCCTGTTCCTCGGCCGCCACGGCCATGAAGACGATGGTGGCGTCGAAGCGGTAGCGCGCCATCGCGCAAGCCATCTCGATCACGGCCGCCGTACCGGATGCGTCATCGTTGGCGCCGGGTGCGTCGCTCTGCGCATCCATCACGTCGGTGGCGCGCGAGTCGTAATGACCGCTGACGACATAGATGCGTCCGGCCGACTGCGGCTGGCTGCCGGGCAAGGTCGCGACCACGTTGACGATTTCCGTCGGCCGCGCAATGCGCTTTGACACGGGCGCGATATGACTGTCGAACGCCACCTGCAACCGTCCGCCCGCCTGCGCGCCACAGCGCTCGAGCTCGGCCTTGATCCAGCGCCGGGCCGCGCCGATGCCACGCGTGTCGGACACGGTATCGGACATCGTGTGGCGCGTCTGGAAGCCCACGAGCTTGCGCACATGCGCCTCGATGCGCTGTGGCGAAATGTCGGCCACCACCTGCCGTATCTGCTGCTGGGCCGGTTCGGCGCCCGGCGCCGCCACCGCGCCCGCCGACAGCAGGGCTGCCGTCATTGCCGTCAAAATCCTTACCATGCGTGCCTCCCCCGATGATTGATTGAGCTGGCCATTCTCGCATTTTTGACGACGGGCAAGGATGTTCCTGGATGAAAATCGTGCGTTATAGAAACTGCTACAATCCGCTGTTGCCCCGCTCACGAAAGACACCGCATGCGCCTGCCCACCCTTCACTCCGCACGCCGCAGCCTGCGCGCGGTCCGCTGACGGTGCGCCGCATGCTCGTCAAATTGCTGCTGCTGGCCACCTTGTTTGCCGTGCTCAGCATCGCCGCCCTGTACAGCTACGGGCGCTTCGCCGAACGCTCGCTGGGGGCGCCGGGCACAGCCTTGCCCGTGGCGATCGATGCCACCCTGCTCGACCGCGTGCTGGCGCCGCAGCTGGCGCAACGCCCGGGCCACAGCGGCACGGCCCTGATCGACGACAATCTGGAAGCGTTCGCCCTGCGCGCCCTGAGTGCGCGCGAAGCGGGCCGCAGCCTCGACCTGCAATACTACATCTGGCATAACGACGTCACGGGACGCCTGCTGGTGCGCGAACTGCTGCGCGCGGCCGACCGCGGCGTGCGCGTGCGCGTATTGCTCGACGATATCAACGCACGCGGCCAGGACGCAGCCATCCTCGCGCTCGACAGCCACCCGCTGATCGACGTGCGCATCTTCAATCCGGGCCGCAACCGCGACGGCATCTGGATGCGCGCCGTGGAAATGGCCTTGCGCGCCGTCAGCCTGAACCGGCGCATGCACAACAAGGCCTGGATCGTCGACGGCCGGGTCACCCTCGTCGGCGGACGCAATATCGGCGATGAATACTTCGATGCGGCCGAGCAAGTCAATTTCCAGGATGCCGACCTGCTGCTGGTGGGACCCGCCGTGCGGCAGACGAGCGACATCTTCGACCGCTTCTGGAACAGCCGCGCCGTCATCCCCATCGGCGCCTTACACGAGGGCAAGGACGCGGGCGCGGCTGAACTGCAGGCTGTGCGCGCCCGCCTCGACGCGCTCACGGGCGAACTGGGCGCCTCGCCCTACCTGCGGCAGTTGACCGATGCGGGCCAACTGCAGGCCCACCTCGATGGCCGCGTGCGCCTGCACTGGAGTACCCAAGTGCAAGTATTGTCGGATCCGCCGGAAAAAGCCGCGCCCATAGCCAGTTTGCAGCGCAGCGAGCACTGGCTCATGCACAGCTTGCTGCCCCTGCTGACGGACGCACGCGAGGAAGCACTGCTGACCTCGCCCTATTTCGTGCCCGGCACGGAACTGACGCAGACCCTGGCCGACAAGGTCGCCGCTGGCGTCAAGATCCAGGTACTCACCAACTCGCTGGCCGCCACCGACGTGGCCCTCGTGCATGCGGGCTATGCGCGCTACCGTCAGATGCTGCTGGGCGGCGGCGTCGAGCTGTTTGAATTGAAGACCCAGCACCGCACGCGCATCAGCCTGATGGGCTCGAGCCGCGCCAGCCTGCATACCAAGGCCGTGGTGGTGGACGGTCAGCGGGGCTTCGTCGGCTCCTTCAACCTCGACCCGCGCTCGGCCCAGCTGAACACGGAAATGGGCGTGCTGTTCGACGATGCCGCGCTGGCGGCGAACATGCGCACACTGTTCCTGCACTCGACCGCGAGCGACACCAGCTACCGCTTATTCCTCGACAACGGCGCCCTGCGCTGGTCCGACGCCACCGAAGAGCCCGCCAAAGTGTGGACGCAGGATCCGGAAACGGGCTTCTGGCGCCGCGTGCTGGTGTCCGTGATGCGCTGGCTGCCGATCGAGTCGCAGCTGTAGCCACATAAAAAAAACCCCGCGCGGCCGGTACCACGCGGGGTTTTCTTCTCGTGCTGCGCGGCACCACCACGCAACACGCCTTACAGCAACACGCTTACTTTTTCTCGGCTTCTGCCTTCTTCGCATCGGCCGCAGCCAGCTTGGCTTCCTTCTTCGCAGCCGCTTCCGCAGCCTTGGCTTCTTTCTTGGCGGCAGTAGCCGCCTTCTTCTCGGCAGCAGCTTCCTTCTTCATTTCGGCAGCCGTTTTCACGGGGGTGGCATCGGCGGCGGCTGGCGCAGTGGCGGCGGCAGGGACGACCTTGGCGGCGGCTGCTTCTTTTTTCGCGGCGGCAGCGGCGGCCTTGGCTTCTTTCTTCGCAGCAGCAGCTTCTTTCTTCGTTTCAGCGGCTGTCTTGGCTGGCGCCGCAGCGGTGTCGGTCGCAGCAGCTGGCTTCGGTGCGGCTTCTTTCGCTGCAACTTCCTTCACAGCAGCGTCCTTTTTTGCCGGGGCAGCTTTCGCCGCCGGAGCGGGCGCCGCTGGCGCGCCGGACATGGACTGGCCATTCACCTGCAAGCCCGCTTCCGACAACTTCACGGAACTTTTCGGGCCGATGCCCTTCACGCGGCTTTCGAAATCGGCCCAATCCTTGAAGGCGCCGCCCTTGGCACGTTCATCGATGATGGCTTTCGACGTGACGGGGCCGATGCCCTTGACGCTGTCGAGTGCCGCCTGGTCCGCCTTGTTGACATCAACCTGGGCAAAGGCAAAGCCCATCGTCGCAATCAAGGTGGCGATGGCCAGCAGTATTTTTTTGAACATGGGTATCTCTCCGTGGTGTGGTTTCAAGATGACTCGAACGCAAGGGAAGAGCAGCGCCTTAACGGCTTTAACGGCTGTGGCGTGATACGGTTGACAAGACTGGACAGCGGAAGGAGGGGAAAACCTGCGCCAGATCAAACGGCCTGGCGCAGGTGATACAACATAGTTACTGCGGGAACAACTCGTCGCGGGTGACGGTGGCCGTGCCCAGCTTGCCGACGACGATGCCGCCGGCCCGGTTGGCCGTGCGCACGGCCTCGCCCAGGCCCATGCCGGCGCCCAGCATGGCCGCCATGGTGGCGATCACCGTGTCGCCGGCGCCCGAGACGTCGAACACTTCGCGCGCATCGGTGGGCATGTGCAGCACCTCATCGGCCGTGTACAAGCTCATGCCCTCTTCGGAACGGGTCAGCAGCAAGGCATCGAGGCCCAGCTGCGCGCGCATCTGCTGCGCGCGTTCCGTCAATTGCTCTTCCGTGCTCCAGTTGCCGACCACGCGGCGCAGTTCGGACTTGTTCGGAGTGAGCACTGACGCTCCCGTATAGCGGCTGAAATCATCGCCTTTCGGGTCGACCATGACGATCTTGCCGGCGGCACGGGCCGCCTTGATCATCTCGGCCACGTTCACCAGGCTGCCCTTGGCGTAGTCCGACAGGATCACCACATCGTAGTGCGGCAAGAGGGCATTGAACTGCGCCAGCTTGTCGCGCAGCACCGTATCGCTGGGCGCATCCTCGAAATCGATGCGCAGCATCTGCTGCTGGCGGCCGATCACGCGCAGCTTGATGATGGTGGAAATGGCCGCATCGCGCTGCAGATAGCTGTGGATGCCGCCGCCCTCGAGCAGGCGTTCGACCTGGCTGCCGGCCTCGTCGTCGCCGACCACACCCAGCAAGCTCGTCTTCGCTCCCAGCGCGGCCGCGTTGCGCGCCACGTTGGCAGCACCGCCCAGGCGCTCTTCGCGCTTCTCGATGCGCACGATGGGCACGGGCGCTTCCGGCGAAATACGGCTGACGTCGCCGAACCAGTAGCGGTCCAGCATCACATCGCCCACCACCAGCAGGCGTACCTGGGCCAATGCGGCCGGCGCCGTCAAGGCGACCACCTCTTGGGCGCTCATGCGCGCGTCAGGATCGAGCGACCGATCCCGTGGTATTCGATGCCATTCTCGGCCATGACGGCCGGCTCGAACAGGTTGCGTCCGTCAAAGATCACGGCCTGCTTCAGGCGCGCCTTGACCTGCTCGAAGTCTGGGCTGCGGAAGGCTTTCCATTCGGTCACGATGACCAGCGCATCGGCGTCCTGCAGCGCATCCTTCGAACTGTCGGCAAAACGCACCTTCGCCCATTGCTCCGGCGTCAAGTCCAGTTGCAGCACGCGGCGCGCCTCGGCCATGGCGACGGGGTCGTACACGGCCACCGTGGCGCCGCGCGCCAGCAAGTCGGCCAGCAGCACGCGGGCCGACGCTTCGCGCATGTCATCCGTATTCGGCTTGAAAGCCAGTCCCCACACGGCGAAATGCCGGCCTGTCAGATTTTCGCCGAAGCGAGTGACCACTTTGCGTCCCAGCACCTGCTTCTGCTGGTCGTTGACGGCTTCGACGGCGCGCAGGATCAGCAATTCCTGGCCGTGGCCGCGCGCCGTGCGCTCGAGCGCCTGCACGTCTTTCGGGAAGCACGAACCGCCATAGCCACAGCCGGCGTACAGGAAGCTGTAGCCGATGCGCGGGTCGGAACCGATGCCGTGGCGCACGGCTTCGATGTCGACGCCGACCTTGTCGGCCAGGTTCGCCAGTTCATTCATGAACGAGATGCGCGTGGCCAGCATGGCGTTGGCCGCATACTTCGTGAATTCGGCCGAGCGCACGTCCATCCAGTAGGTGCGTTCGTGGTTGCGGTTGAACGGCGCGTACAGGCTTTTCAGCAGTTCGCGCGCGCGCTCGCCTTCCGGCGTGGCGTCGACGCCGATGACGATGCGGTCCGGGCGCATGAAGTCTTCGACAGCCGCGCCTTCCTTGAGGAATTCCGGGTTCGACGCGACCGAGAACGTGGCGGCCACGCCGCGCGCATCGAGTTCGCCCTGGATGGCGGCGCGCACTTTTTCGGCCGTGCCGACGGGCACGGTGGACTTGTCGACGATGACCTTGAAGTCCGTCATGTACTTGCCGATGCCGCGCGCGGCGGCCAGCACGTATTGCAGGTCGGCCGAGCCGTCTTCATCGGGCGGCGTGCCGACGGCGATGAATTGCATCACGCCGTGTGCGGCCGCCGCTTCAATGTCGGTGGAAAAGGTCATGCGCCCGGCGGCGCGGTTGCGTGCCACGACTTCTTCCAGGCCCGGTTCATGGATGGGAATGCCGCCGCTGTTGAGCAAGGCGACCTTCTGTGCGTCCAGGTCGAGGCAAAAGACGTCGTTGCCCAGCTCCGCCAGGCAGGCGCCGGTCACGAGGCCAACATAGCCGGTGCCGATAATAGTGATTTTCATGGATGTACCGTATGGATAAAAAGCAGGTCTTACATAGAAGTACACGTCACATTGCTCAGGGCAAGGTGACGTGTACGAATCAGTTCATGACATTGAGTTCTTCGGTGCGGCGCGGTGGATAGGTTTCCCACTTGTTGCAGCCAGGGCAGTGCCAGTAGAACTGGCGCGCCTTGAAACCGCAGTGGCTGCACTGGTAGCGGGCCAGCTTCTGCGTGTAGCCGTGCACGAGGTTTTTCACCATCGACAGCTCGGACCAGATCGCGGCCGGCGCGTCCATCATGCGCGCTTCCAGCAGTTTATCGAGGCCCAGCAAGGTCGGTGTGCGGCGCAGCTCGGCGCTGACCAGCTGCTTCGCCGCTTCCACGCCGTCGAGCTCGATGACGGCCTTGAAGACGACTTCGATCAGGTCGATCGACGACGCCTCTTCCAGGTAGGAACGCAGCAGGTTGACGCCTTCCTGCGCACGGCCCAGCTTGGTGTAGCCATCCATCAGGCGCTGCGCCACCAGGGCCACGTGCGGCACGCTTTGCTGCTCCACGCGGCGCCAGGTGGTCAGCGCGCCTTCCACGTCGCCACGCGCCAGCAGCACATCGCCCGTCAGGATGGTGGCGCGCACGCTCTTGCGGTCCGTCTGCAGGGCTTTTTCCAGCAGCGGCATGGCGTCGTCCGGCTTCATGTGCACGAGCGCGTCATGCGCCAGTTCGCAATAGAACTGGGCGATTTCTTTCTGGCGCGCACCGGCGCCCGATTCCTGCAAGCCGACGGCCGCTTCGATGGCGCGTGGCCATTCCTTTTCGCGCTGATAGATTTCCAGCAGCGCACGGCGTGCCTGGGCCGCATATTGCGTGTCGATCAGGCTGTTGAAGGTTTCTTCGGCGCGGTCGAGCAAGCCTGCTTTCAGGTAATCCATGCCCAGCTCATAGGCGGCGTGGCCCTGCTGTTCCAGCGGCAGGTCCGGGCGCGCCAGCAAGTTCTGGTGCACGCGAATCGCGCGCTCCGTTTCGCCGCGGCGGCGGAACAAGTTGCCCAGCGCAAAGTGCATATCGGCCGATTCCGGGTCCAGCTTGACGACTTCGATGAAAGCGTCGATGGCCTTGTCATGCTGCTCGTTGAGCAGGAAATTCAAGCCCTTGAAATAATTGCGCGGCAGGCTGCGCGATTCGGACACCAGTTGATGAATGTCCACACGCGCGGCAATCCAGCCCAGCGCGAAAAACATCGGGATACCCAAGAGCCACCAGAGTTCAAAATCCATGCGATTGTTTTTATTCGAGTAAGAGAGATAGGAGCGACGGCGGCGCTTACTGCGCGCTCACGCTGTCCGGTTGCGGCTGGACATTGCTGGCCACGCCAACGGTCTGCAGCGCGGCAATGGTGGTTTTTTGCTTGGTCGCTTCGCGGCGGTGACGGAACACGGTCGGCGTCAGGGCCAGTACGCCCAGGCTCGCGCCAGCGACAAAAAAGCCCAGCAGCATCAGGACCAGGGGGCCGCGAATTTCATAATTGAGGAAAACATGCAGGTCGACAACCTGCGCATTCTTCAGCGCAAAACTGAAGAACAGGACGAAAAGAACACAGCCAACGATGGTGGAGATGATTTTCATCGATAGGTCCAGAAAGAACAAAAAAATGCCAGTGCCCGGATGGCACGAACAGGGAACGCCTGACAAAACCGTAGCGAGCGGCAGTGATTTGTGGCCAAGAAGCGCAACCGTACTGTAGTACGGTGAGCATCGCAGGCCGCAAAGCGCGCCGCGCAGCAGATTTGAGCAGTGCTCTACAGCATATTAACAAAAAAAAGCGGCATCCAAGGACGCCGCTCTTTATGTCGCCTTCCAGCAGACGATTAATCCTCGATGATCGGTTGCCCGACCATCGCGTCCACGCGCTCGCGCAACTGTTTGCCCGGTTTGAAGTGCGGCACCCGTTTTTCGGGAACCATCACCTTGTCGCCGGATTTCGGGTTGCGGCCGATGCGCGGGGGCCTGCTGTTCAGGGCAAAACTGCCAAAACCGCGGATCTCGATACGCTGACCGGTCGCCAGGGCGTTGGTCATCGCATCGAGAATGGTCTTGACGGCATACTCCGCATCTTTCGCCACCAGCTGAGAATAACGCTCAGCGAGGCGGTTGATCAGCTCGGACTTTGTCATCTGCCGTATCCGCAGTCTTAGTTCTTGTTATCGAACTTAGCTTTCAACAAGGCGCCCAGGCTGGTGGTGCCCGAAGCTGCGTTGTTGTCGGTAGCTGCCATCTTCTGCATTGCTTCCTGGGTTTCAACGTTGTCTTTCGCTTTGATCGACAGTTGGATACCACGGGCTTTGCGGTCGATGTTCAACACCATAGCTTCGACGGTATCGCCGACTTTCAGGTGCGTACCAGCATCTTCAACGCGGTCGCGCGAGATTTCGGAGGCGCGCAGGTAGCCTTCAACTTCTTCGGACAGTTGGATCACGGCGCCTTTAGGCTCAACCGATTTAACGGTACCGGTTACCAGCGAGCCTTTGTCGTTCATGGCTGCGAAGTTGTTGAATGGGTCACCTTCCAGTTGCTTGACGCCCAGGGAAACGCGCTCGCGCTCAACGTCGATGGCCAGAACGATGGCTTCCAGTTCGTCACCTTTCTTGAAGCGACGCACGGCTTCTTCGCCGGTTTCGGTCCAGGACAGGTCGGACAGGTGCACCAGACCGTCGATGTTGCCGGCCAGGCCGATGAACACGCCGAAGTCGGTGATCGATTTGATCGCGCCGCGGACTTTATCGCCCTTCTTGTGGGTTACGCCAAAGTCATCCCAAGGGTTGGCTTTGCACTGTTTCATACCCAGCGAGATACGACGACGCTCTTCGTCGATTTCCAGAACCATGACTTCTACTTCGTCGCCCAGTTGGACAACTTTGTTAGGAGCAACGTTTTTGTTCGTCCAGTCCATTTCGGAAACGTGTACCAGACCTTCGATACCCTGTTCCACTTCAACGAACGCGCCGTAGTCGGTCAGGTTCGTTACTTTACCGAACAGACGGGTGCTTTGCGGGTAACGACGGGACAGACCGGTCCAAGGATCGTCGCCCAGTTGTTTCACGCCCAGGGAAACACGGTTTTTCTCTTGATCGTATTTCAGGACTTTGGCGGTGATTTCCTGGCCAACCGTCAGTACTTCCGACGGATGACGTACACGGCGCCATGCCAGGTCGGTGATGTGCAGCAGGCCATCGATACCGCCCAGATCCACGAACGCGCCGTAGTCGGTGATATTTTTGACGACGCCGGTCACGACCGTGCCTTCTTTCAGCGTTTCCATCAGTTTCTGACGCTCTTCGCCCATCGAAGCTTCGATGACGGCGCGGCGGGACAGAACCACGTTGTTACGCTTGCGATCCAGCTTGATCACTTTGAATTCGAGGGTTTTACCTTCGAATGGGGTCGTGTCTTTGACAGGACGGGTATCAACCAGCGAACCCGGCAGGAATGCGCGGATGCCGTTGGTCAACACGGTCAGACCGCCTTTGACTTTACCATTGACGGTACCGACGACGATTTCGCCCGATTCCATCGCTTTTTCCAGAGCCAGCCACGAAGCCAGACGCTTGGCTTTATCGCGCGACAGGATGGTATCGCCGAAACCGTTTTCCAGCGATTCGATCGCCACGGAAACGAAGTCACCAACTTTGACTTCCAGTTCGCCGTGGTCGTTCTTGAATTCTTCGACAGGGATGAATGCTTCGGATTTGAGGCCAGCGTTCACGATCACGAAATTGTGGTCGAGGCGCACGACTTCAGCGGAAATAACTTCGCCGGAGCGCATATCTTGACGCGACAACGATTCCTCGAAGAGCGCAGCAAAACTTTCCATACCGGTAGATTCGTTAGTTGTAACAGTAGACATAGGGTTCACACAGGTTATCCAGCAGAGATCGCACGATGCGACTTAAACTGGGTTAGGTTTTTGACACACCCGGACAGGCCAGGAGCCATCAACGGGCACCACATAGCACAACAACACGCTATTTTGCTGCGGCGGCATACCATTTCAACACGGTTTCGACGGCAACATCTGCCGTCATTTCCGACGTATCGAGGACATGCGCCCCTTCCGCAGGGACCAGCGGCGCAATCGCACGGTGAGTATCACGTTCGTCCCGCGCCTGCAAATCCATCAGAAGGTCTTCCATATTAGCAGAAAAACCCTTGTCTATCAATTGCTTGTAGCGCCGTTGCGCGCGCGCCTCGACGCTGGCCGTCAGGAACACCTTCAATTGGGCGTGCGGGAAGATCACCGTGCCCATGTCGCGCCCGTCGGCCACCAGGCCCGGCGTCTTGCGAAAGCCCAGCTGCAAGCTGACCAGGGCCTGGCGCACCGTTGGCAACACGGCAATCTTCGACGCCGTATTGCCCACTTCTTCGGCACGGATCTGCTCGGTGACGTTTTCCTGCGCCAGCAGGATCTCGCCATTGGCAAAGTGGCAAGGCAAGTGCTCGGCCAGCTTGGCCAGCGCGTGCTCGTCGCGCAAGTCCGTGCCGCGGCGCAGCGCGCTCAAGGCCGTCAGGCGGTACAGCGCGCCCGAGTCCAGGTAATGAAAGCCCAGCTTGTCGGCCACGCGGTGCGCCACCGTGCCCTTGCCGGAAGCGGTGGGGCCGTCGATGGCGATGACTGGGATGTGGGAGGTCGGCATAGTATGAGCAATCAATTAAATCAGGGTGTCTTTGGCAATCCCCGCAAACGCGGCGAAATACTCGGGGAAGGTCTTGGCCACGCATTTCGGGTCGTTGATGCGCATCTCGTTGCCGCGGCGCGCGGCGCCGTCCAGCGAGGCCAGCGAGAAGCACATGGCCATGCGGTGGTCGTCATACGTGTCGATGGTGGCAGCCTGGATCTCGGCCGGCGGCGTCACGCGCAGGTAGTCGGCGCCCTCTTCCACTTCGGCGCCGAGTTTGCGCAGCTCCGTGGCCATGGCAGCCAGGCGG
This sequence comes from Janthinobacterium aestuarii, assembly GCF_051380835.1. Taxonomy (NCBI): domain Bacteria; kingdom Pseudomonadati; phylum Pseudomonadota; class Betaproteobacteria; order Burkholderiales; family Oxalobacteraceae; genus Janthinobacterium; species Janthinobacterium aestuarii. The sequence continues at coordinate 152,000 of NZ_JBNYXU010000007.1, read as the reverse complement.
TCCGTTTCCTTCACCCGCCAGCTGGCGATGTTGCGCAAGGTCGAGGTGCCGTCCGCGTACAGGGCCGCCACGGCGATCGTCATGGCCGCGTCGGGAATGTGGTTGAAGTCCATGTCGACGGCTTTCAATACACCGTTCGAGCGTGCCTCGATCCAGTTCTCGCCCATGGTGATGGTCGCACCCATCTGCTGCAAGGCTTCGACGAAACGCACGTCGCCCTGGATGCTGTCGCGTCCCACGCCTTCCACGCGCACGGGACCGCCGCCGATGGCGCCGGCCGCCAGGAAGTACGATGCCGACGAGGCGTCGCCTTCCACGTGGATCGTGCCCGGGCTCTGGTATTGCTGGCCCGGCTGCACGGTGAACGACTGCCAGCCGTCATGCTCGACCGTCACGCCGAAACGGCGCATCAGGTTCAGGGTGATCTCGATGTACGGCTTCGAAATCAGCTCGCCCGTCACGTCGATGGTCACCGCATGGTCGCGCGCCATCAGCGGCGCCACCATCAGCAAGGCCGTCAAAAACTGGCTCGATACGTTGCCGCGCACGGCGATGCGTTGCGCGTGGATGTGGCCGCGGCGGATGCGCAGCGGCGGGAAGCCCTGCTCGCCCGTGTATTCGATCTGCGTGCCGACGGCGTTCAGCGCGTCGACCAGGTCGCCGATGGGGCGCTCGTGCATGCGCGACACGCCATGCAGGGTGTAGTCGCCGCCGATGACGGCCAGGGCCGCCGTCAGCGGGCGGATCGCCGTGCCGGCGTTGCCCATGAACAGATCCGCCTCGTGGTGCGGGAACACGCCGCCGCAGCCCTCCACGTGGTGCACCTGGTGGGCGGTGGCCGGGTCGCCCGTCAATTCATCCTGCGTCCATTTGACGCCCAGCGACGTCAATGCCGTCAGCATGACGAAGGTGTCGTCTGAGGCGAGCAGGTCGATGATCTTCGTCGTGCCCTTGGCCAGCGCGGCCAGCAGCAGCACGCGGTTGGAAATGCTTTTCGAGCCGGGCAGGCGCACCGTGCCTTCGGCGTGCATCACCGGTTTCAGATCGATATGGTGGGGGTAGTGCTTGGTCTGGGTCATGCTGGAATCCTTGAGTATTTATCGTGTGGGCGCGGCCGGCACTTCCGCCGTTTCAATCGCCTCGATCCATTGCTGCCGCGCGTGCTGGGCGTTCGCATACACGCCCTCGATGGCGGCGCCGTCGTTCGCGGCCAGGTGGGCGCGCAAAGTCGTCAACTGCGCCAGGTAGGCGTCCAGTTCGTGCAGCAGCGCCGGCTGGTTGGCCAGGCTGATGTCGCGCCACATTTCCGGCGATGAGCCGGCGATGCGCGTAAAGTCGCGAAAGCCGCTGGCCGCGTATTGGAACAGCAGGCCCGCGTGCGGTTTGTTGGCGATGTCGTCGACCAGCGCAAAAGCCAGCAAATGCGGCAGATGGCTGACGGCGGCAAACACCTTGTCATGTTCTTCGGGGCTCAAGGTGTGCAGGATGGCGCCGCAGGCGCGCCACGCGGCCGCCACCCGCTCCACATCAAACGCGGCGTTTTCCGCCAGCGGCGTGAGCACCACCTTCTTGCCTTGATACAGATCGATGATGGCGGCATCGGGACCGTTCGTCTCGCGGCCCGCGATCGGGTGGCCGGGCACGAATTGCCCCACCTTGCCACCGAGGGCCGCACGCGCGGCCGCCACCACGTCGCTCTTCGTGCTGCCCGCATCGGTGACGATGGTGCCCGGCTGCAGGTGCGGCGCGATGGATGCCAGGATGGCGCCCGTCTGCGCCACGGGCGCGGCCAGCAGCACCAGGTCGGCGCCATGCAAGGCTTGCGCCATGTCGCCGCCGATGGCGTCGATGATGCCAAGTTCGAGCGCGCGCGCCATCGACGCCGGCGAGCGGCCCATGCCGACAACCTTGGTCACCGCGCCCGCGTGTTTCAGGGCGCGCGCGAACGAGCCCCCGATCAGGCCTACGCCAAAGATAACTACCTTGTTCAGTGCAGGCGTCGTCATATCGTCAGGCCAGCGCTTTCGTCAGCGCGGCGATGAAGATGGCGTTTTCCTGCGGCAGGCCGATGGAAATGCGCAGCCATTGCGGCAAGCCGTAGCTGCCGACGGGACGCACGATCACGCCCTGTTTCAGCAGCGCCAGGTTCACGCGCGCGCCCGCTTCATCATCGTCGCCCACCTTGACCAGCACGAAATTGCCGTGCGATGGCACGTATTCCAGGCCCAGCTGCGCAAACGCTTCCGTGAACTGCTGGTAGCCGGCCGCGTTGTTGCGCGCGCTTTGCTCGAGGAATGCCTTGTCGTTCAGGGCGGCAATCGCCGCCGCCTGCGCCAGCGAGTTGACGTTGAACGGCTGGCGGATGCGGTTCATCAGGTCCGTCAGCACTGGCTGGGCGATGGCAAAGCCGATGCGCAGACCGGCCAGGCCGTAGGCCTTCGACAAGGTGCGCGACACCACCAGGTTCGGATACTGGCGTACCCACGCCGTCGACTCGTACTGGTCGTCGGCCGACAGGAATTCGTTGTAGGCCTCGTCCAGCACGACGACGACGTGCGCCGGCACTTTTTGCAGGAACGCTTCCAGCTGCGCGGCCGTCAGGAAGGTGCCGGTCGGGTTGTTCGGGTTGGCGATGAAGACCAGTCGCGTGTCGGCGGCAATCGCCGCCGCCATCGCGTCCAGGTCATGGCCATAGGCTTGCGCCGGCACGACGATGTGGCGCGCGCCCAGGCCTTGCGTGGCCAGCGCGTACACGGCGAACGAGTACTGCGAGTACACGACGGATTGGCCATGCTGCACGAACGCGTGCGCGGCGATTTCCAGGATGTCGTTGCTGCCGTTGCCCAGGGTGATCCAGTCGGTAGGCACGTCGTAGCGCTTGGACAGCACGGCTTTCAAGTCGAAGCCGTTGGCGTCCGGATAGCGGCCCAGGTCGTCGATGGCGGCGATCATCGCCTGCTTCGCCGACTCCGGCATGCCGTACGGGTTTTCATTCGACGCCAGCTTGACGATGGCTGCCTCGTCGAGGCCGAATTCGCGCGCAACTTCCGCGATCGGCTTGCCGCTCTGGTAAGGGGCGATGGCGCGGACGTATTCTGGACCGATATTTTTAGACATGGTGTTCTTTAAAAGTTGGTGAATGATTAGGCTGGTGGCTGTTGTTGGGTTACGCTGCGCTAACCCAACCTACAGCTTACCGTATGTCGGGTAGGTCGGATTAGCGAAGCGTAATCCGACACCACCACCGGCATCAATCGAAGTCACAGACTGACCGGATACGACCCCAGCACCTTGAAAAACGCCGCATTGCTCTGCAGCTCGGCCAGCGCCTGGGCGACGGCGGCATCGTGCACGTGGCCCTCCACGTCGACATAGAAATAATACTCCCAGCTGCCCATGCGCGCCGGGCGCGACTCGAAGCGCGTCATCGACACGCCGTGCTTGGCCAGGGGCGCCAGCAACTGGTACACGGCGCCCGCCTTGTTCGGCACGGCCAATACCAGCGACGTCTGGTCCTTGCCCGACGGCGCCGTCTGCAAGGTGCCCACGATGGCAAAGCGCGTGCGGTTGTGCGGGTCGTCCTGGATATGGCCCTTGACCACGCCCAGCTTGTACTGCGCGCCCGCCAGTTCGCTGGCAATCGCCGCCACCGTGGCATCTTCGCCAGCCATGCGGGCAGCCTCGGCGTTCGAGGCCACGGCGCGGCGCTCGATGTGCGGATAATTCTGGTTCAGCCACACCTGGCACTGCGCCAGCGCCTGCGAATGGGCGCAGATGGCGGTGACGCCATCCATGTTGCCGCTCTTCGTCATCAGGCTGTGGTGCACGGCGATCGCCACTTCTCCGCTGATGATGAGGCTAGTCTGCAGCATCATGTCCAGCGTGCGGTTGACGGCGCCTTCCGAGGAATTCTCGATCGGCACGACGCCGAAGTCCGCCGTCCCCGCCTCGGCGGAACGGAATACTTCATCGATGGACGCGCACGGCAAGCCTTCGACGGCGCTGCCGAACTGCTGATACACGGCCTGTTCGCTGAAGGTGCCGGCGGGGCCAAGGTACGCCACGGTCACGCGCTTTTCCAGCGAACGGCAGGACGACATGATTTCACGGAAGATGGTCTGCACTTCGCGGTCGCCCATGGGACCGGGATTGCGCTCGGCCACGCCGCGCAGCACCTGCGCTTCGCGCTCGGGACGGAACACGGGCGCCTGCGTCTCGGCCTTCACGTGGCCAACCTGCTGGGCGATTTGCGCGCGGCGGTTCAGCAGCTCGAGGATTTGCGCGTCGATCGCATCGATCTGTTCGCGCAGCGGTTTCAATTTATCGGTCATGGTGGTTTGTTTCGTCAGCTGTACTTCAATCATGGCCACGCGGCCTGCGCCGGCGGCGGGCCGGCGCGCTTATTCATGAGAATGCCGGACAAAATGATCAGGGCTAGGCGCGTTGCCGCTGGCAGTACAAATGTACGACAAGGCAATGCAACAACGCCCTGGACTTTTTGGCAGGCATTCTAGCGTCCGGCAAACTCGTTCAGATAATTCACTAAGGCTTGCACGCCTTCGATCGGCATCGCGTTATAGATCGATGCACGCATGCCGCCGACGGACTTGTGGCCCTTCAGTTGCAGCAGGCCGCGCTGCTTGGCGCCGGCCAGGAATGCGTCGTTCAGACTTTCATCGCGCAGATAGAACGGGATGGTCATGCGCGAGCGGTATGCGGGCTCGACCCGGTTCTGGTAGAAGTCGTCCGCATCGAGCGCTGCGTACAGCAGAGCCGCTTTCTCAATATTACGCTGTTCCATGGCCGCAACGCCACCCTGGCGTTTGAGCCACTGGAAAACCAGGCCGGCAATATAGATGCCGTAGGTGGGCGGCGTGTTGTACATCGACTCATGTTCGGCCACGATGGTCCAGTCGAAGGCCGACGGGCAGATCGGCAGCGCCTTGCCCAGCAAGTCTTCGCGCACGATGACCAGGGTCAGGCCGGCCGGGCCGATATTTTTCTGCGCGCCGCCGAAGATCACGCCATATTGCGACACGTCGATCACGCGCGACAGAATGTGCGAGGACATGTCGGCCACGATGGTGGTCCCTGCCGGCACGTTCGGCGCCTGCTGGAATTCCACGCCGTCGATGGTTTCATTGGTGCAGATGTGCAGGTAGGCGGCCCCCGGCGTCAGCTTCCATTCGGAGACGGGCGGCACGCCCGTGAAACGGGCGGCCTTGGACGACGCGGCCACGTTGACGTTCGCATACTTGGCCGCTTCCTGGATCGACTTGCCCGACCACGAACCCGTATGCACGAAGTCGACGGTGGCCGGCTGCTGCGCGGCCAGGCCCGCCAGGTTCATCGGGATGATGGCGTTCTCGCCCAGGCCACCGCCCTGCAGGAACAGGATCTTGTAGTTGTCGGGCACGGCCAGCAGCTCGCGCAGATCGGCCACGGCCTGCTTGTAGATGGAGATGAATTCGGGACCACGGTGGCTCATTTCCATCACCGACATGCCACTGCCATGCCAGTCCTGCATCTCGGCGGCCGCTTGCGCCAGCACTTCCTTGGGCAGGACGGCGGGGCCGGCGGAGAAGTTGTAGATAGGGCTTACGGCTCGATGGGTCACGATACGGTCCTTAGTAAAATGAAATTATTGGGGCGACTGCGTGGCCGCCCGCATGACCTGGTCAAGCACGGCATTCACGCGGGGGATCAGCACGCGCTGGCTGATGGCCATCGATTCGGCGGACAGTTGCGGCATGGTGGCCAGCATCTTGCGGCCCAGCGGCGTCTTGTAGAAGGCCGTCAGCTGCTCGACTTCCTGCACCGTGTAAAAGCGCGCATACAGGGGCACCATTTCGTCGCCCAGCTCGTCGATCAGGGTCGGGTCGGCCAGTACCTGCGTCAGGGTGGCGATGGCCAGGGGGATTTCTTCCTCGGCGCTGGCCAGCGCCCGCGCCTTGCGCTGCTCGTCCAGTTTCGGATTGCTGTTGATTTGCTGCTGCGCCGACTGGCGGATCATGGCGGGCACCGATTGCAGCATCTGATCGAAGATGCTGCGCGTCAGTTGCGGGAACTGCATCGCGTCGAGCATGCGCCGCACGGCCACTTTCATGGCGGGGCTGGGCGCCGCCTGGCGGGCAGGCGTGGCTTGCGTGCTCTGGGCCAGGGCCGGCAGGGTCGCGAGGAAGGCCAGCGAAAACGCGGCGAAGAAGGTGGCGACGATTTTTCTCATGGCATGCGGGATGTTGAGTGACTTGTAAATAGACATTGTCGGCGATGCATGTCGGGTTACGCCCGACGGGCTAACCCGACCTACGAAACGCTACGCAATTCTGCTGGCGGCATAAGCACGCGCCAATAGCAATTGGGGCTCCCGAAAGAGCCCCAATCATCTTACTCCGGCTGGGCCGGATCGACAGGATCGGCTGGTTCGGCCGCCGCCGGCGCAGGCGCGGCGTCCGCCTCCGTCGTCAGCTCGACTTCGTCGATATCCGTTTCCACCACGCGCTGCAGGCCAGACAGCTTGGTGCCGTCTTCCACGGCGATCAGGGTCACGCCCTGCGTCGCGCGGCCCATCTCGCGGATTTCCGACACGCGGGTGCGGATCAATACGCCACCGGTAGTGATCAGCATGATTTCATCGCTGGCATCGACCAGGGTCGCGGCAACCACTTTACCGTTGCGCTCGCTGGTCTGGATGGCGATCATGCCTTTCGTGCCGCGGCCATGGCGCGTGTACTCGGTGATCGGCGTACGCTTGCCGTAACCGTTTTCCGTTGCCGTCAGCACCGACTGCTGCTCGTTCTCGGCCACCAGCAGGGCGATCACATGCTGGCCTTCTTCCAGGTTCATGCCGCGCACGCCGCGCGCCGTACGGCCCATCGGACGCACATCGTTTTCGTCGAAGCGCACTGCCTTGCCCGAATCGGAGAACAGCATCACGTCGTGCTGGCCGTCGGTCAGCGCCGCGCCGATCAGGAAGTCGCCGTCGTCCAGGTCGACCGCGATGATGCCGGCCTTGCGTGGATTGCTGAAGTCCTTCAGCGGCGTCTTCTTGACGGTGCCCAGGCTGGTCGACATGAACACGTAATGGTCTTCCGGGAACGTGCGGTTCTCGCCCGACAGCGGCAGGATCACGGTGATCTTTTCGTTGTCCTGCAGCGGGAACATGTTGACGATCGGCTTGCCGCGCGAATTGCGCGAGCCTTGCGGCACTTCCCACACCTTCAGCCAGTACATGCGGCCACGATCCGAGAAGCACAGGATGTAGTCGTGCGTATTGGCGATGAACAGCTGGTCGATCCAGTCTTCCTCTTTCGTCGCCATCGCCTGCTTGCCGCGACCGCCGCGCTTCTGCGCGCGGTATTCGGTGATCGGCTGGGCCTTCATGTAGCCGGTGTGCGACAGGGTCACGACCATGTCTTGCGGCGTGATCAGGTCTTCCGTTTCCAGGTCGGTCGCATTCAACTCGATCTGCGAGCGGCGCACGTCCTTGTTGCCTGCGCCGTATTCGTTCTTCGCCGCCGTCATTTCATCGGTGATGATGACGGTGACGCGTTCCGGCTTGGCCAGGATGTCGAGCAAGTCGGCGATATGTTCCATCACGTCCTTGTACTCGTTGACGATCTTGTCCTGCTCCAGGCCGGTCAGGCGCTGCAAGCGCATCTGCAGAATTTCCTGCGCCTGGTCGTCCGACAGCTTGTACAGGCCATCCGTCTGCATGCCGTAGTGCTTCGGCAGGTTTTCCGGACGGTAGGCATCCACGCCGCCCGGCGTCGTGCCGTCGCCCGTGCGGGCCAGCATTTCGCGCACGACGGACGAATCCCAGGCCTTGGCCATCAGCTCGACCTTGGCGATCGGCGGCGTCGGCGCGGCCTTGATGATGGCGATGAAGTCATCGATGTTGGCCAGCGCGACCGCCAGGCCTTCGAGCACGTGGCCGCGTTCGCGCGCCTTGCGCAGTTCGAACACGGTACGGCGCGTCACCACTTCGCGGCGGTGCGACAGGAAGCATTGCAGCATCTGCTTGAGGTTCAGCAGCTTAGGCTGGCCATCGACCAGGGCCACCATGTTCATGCCGAAGGTGTCTTGCAACTGGGTCTGCTTGTACAGATTGTTCAGCACCACTTCCGGCACTTCGCCCCGTTTCAGCTCGATCACCACGCGCATGCCCGACTTGTCGGATTCGTCGCGGATGTCGGAAATGCCGTCGAGCTTCTTGTCGCGCACGTTTTCAGCGATGCGTTCCAGCAAGGATTTCTTGTTGACCTGGAATGGCAGCTCGTCGACGATGATGGCGATGCGGCCGCCATCCTTGCCGTATTCTTCGAAGTGGGTCTTGGCGCGCATGACGACGCGGCCGCGGCCCGTGCGGTAGCCGTCGCGCACGCCGGACACGCCATAGATGATGCCGGCCGTCGGGAAGTCCGGCGCCGGGATCAGCTCGATCAATTCATCGATCGTGCACTCGGGATTGCGCAGCACGTGCAGCGCGCCGTCGATGACTTCGGTGATGTTATGTGGCGGAATGTTCGTCGCCATGCCGACGGCGATACCGGACGAGCCATTGATCAGCAGGTTCGGGATACGCGTCGGCAAGACCGTCGGTTCCTTTTCCTTGCCATCGTAGTTGGGCTGGAAGTCGACGGTATCCTTGTCGATATCGGCCAGCAGCTCGCTGGCGATCTTGTCCAGGCGGCACTCGGTGTAACGCATTGCCGCGGCGCCATCGCCGTCGACGGAACCGAAGTTGCCCTGGCCATCGACGAGCATGTAGCGCAGCGAAAAATCTTGCGCCATGCGCACCAGTGTGTCGTAGATCGAGGCGTCGCCGTGGGGATGGTATTTACCCATGGTTTCGCCGACCACGCGGGCGCACTTGACGTAAGGGCGGTTCCACACGTTATTCATTTCATGCATCGCGAACAAGACGCGGCGGTGCACTGGCTTCAAGCCATCGCGCGCATCGGGCAAGGCGCGACCGACGATCACGCTCATGGCGTAATCGAGGTAGCTCTTGCGCATCTCTTCTTCGAGGGAAATAGGAATTGTTTCTTTTGCGAATTGATCCATTGGCGGTTCGACTGATCTCAGGCTGTGGTTAACTTATCTGTTACGCAATGTATGACGCAATACTGCATATCCTGGGTGGCTGTCGTCGTGGACGCCGCGCCGTGCGCTGCTGGCGTGGCCCGGCTTCCATGTCGCAGAGTGCCTGAACAAATCGGCGGGCTGGCGGCGCGGCCAGTACGGGTACCGCAAGGGTACGTGCTGGCCATGCAGTGCCGCCGTGGGCATTTGCTCGACACTCTTAACAGTCAAGCGCACGATTTTAGCATGCGCGCCCAGCTACCTGTACAAATTGGCCATACCGGCAAGATTGGCAGTTTGCACCAGGGCCGTGCATGTTGCCCTGTCGATAATGCACAATGGCAATGTCAGTTCAAGATACCTGCCCTTAAAAGTGGCAAGAAAAGCGATCAATTGTTACAGATGCGTTACAAATGGGCATTTTCGTTGCGCAAAAACAACGCACGGTCTAAAATCGGGCAAGCTTTGATTTAACCACGGTCGTGTGCCCCTGATGCGTGTGGCAAAATGACTGGGAAGTTAATTGCTAGTTTCGCAATCTGAAACGAGCGCATATGGTCTACATGATAAAATCTTGGCACGTAGCACCAGTAGCGCAGTGTTGTTCTGCGGATATCACCCCCCGAAAGGAAAAAAGAATGAATAAATTTGTAACGCTGTTTTTCGCTGCATCCGCAGTGATTGCTGGCTCGGCTTCGGCCCAAACCCCAACCTCCCCACCATTCGCGCCAGTTACCACTGACATCAAAGCACCAAGCCCAAAAAGCGCTTACGTGCAAGATGCCCGCGGCGTCATCGTGCGTGACCCATTCGGCCTGTGCTGGCGTACCGGCTACTGGACACCTGCTGACGCAGTGCCAGGTTGCGACGTACCACTGTGCGTAGAGCCAGAAACCCTGCAAGACGGCAAATGCGTGGCTCCTCCAGCGCCAGTCGTACCTGCTCCAGCACCAGCACCAGTCGTGCCAGTGCCAGTCGTAGTTGCTCCTACCTCGGAAAAAGTCAGCTTCGCTGCTGATGCATTCTTCGATTTCGACAAAGCTACGCTGAAGCCAGAAGGCAAAGCCAAGCTGGACGAGCTGTCCGCACAACTGGGTGGCATCAACCTGGAAGTCATCATCGCTGTGGGTCACACCGACTCCGTCGGCACCGATGCTTACAACCAAAAACTGTCGGTACGTCGTGCTGATGCTGTCAAAGCCTACCTGGTCACCAAAGGCGTTGAAAGCAACCGCGTGTACACCGAAGGCAAAGGCGAGAAACAACCTGTTGCTGATAACAAAACTGCCGAAGGCCGTGCGAAAAACCGTCGCGTGGAAATCGAAGTTGTTGGTACCCGCAACAAGTAATTGCTGAACCCCTGGACTTGCCGCAAGTCATCGCGCAAGTCAAGAACAGCATGAAAAACCCCGCCACGGCGGGGTTTTTTTTCGTCCGCGGCTGCCCAATTGTAAAATTGCCGCTATTATTCGACCTATGAACGCCGACCCTCTCGAAATCCAAAAATTCAGTGAGCTGGCCCACCGCTGGTGGGACCCCACTTCCGAGTTTCGTCCCCTGCACGAAATTAATCCCCTGCGCCTGGAATGGATCAACGCGAAAGTGCCGCTGGCCGGCAAGCGCGTGATCGACATCGGCTGCGGCGGCGGCATCCTGGCCGAATCGATGGCCCGCAAGGGCGCCGACGTGACGGGCATCGACCTGTCCGACAAGGCCTTGAAAGTTGCCGACCTGCACAGCCTGGAATCGGGCGCCAAGGTACGCTACAAACTGATCGCCGCCGAAGCCATGGCCGAGGAAGAGCCGGGCCAGTACGATGTCGTGACGTGCATGGAAATGCTCGAGCACGTGCCGGACCCCGCCGCCATCGTCAAGGCCTGCGCCACGCTGGTCAAACCGGGCGGCCACGTGTTCCTGTCGACCCTGAACCGCAACCCGAAAGCGTATCTGTTCGCCATCCTGGGCGCCGAATACCTGCTGCGCCTGTTGCCGAAAGGCACGCACGACTATGACAAATTCATCACCCCGGCCGAACTGTCGCAATATCTGCGCAGCGCCGGCCTGAACGCCAACAGCATGCGCGGCATGGGCTACAATCCGCTGACCAAGATTTACTCACTTAATAGCGATACGAGCGTCAATTACCTGGTGGCCTGCACCCGGCCGCTGTAACCATCACGCACAATACAAGGCGGCTGCGGCCGCCATTTTTCATTCCCACTTGACACACTTTGCCCGCCATGATCACTGACCATCTGCCAGCACCGCGCGCCATTCTGTTCGACCTCGACGGCACCCTGGCCGACACCGCGCCCGACCTGGCGGCGGCCATCAACCTGTTGCGCGCGCGCGCCGGCCTGGCGCCGACCCCGTATGACATCCTGCGCCCCACGGCCTCGGCCGGCGCGCGCGGCATGATAGGCGCATCGTATGGGGTAGCTCCTGGCGAAAGCGGCTACGAAGCCCTGAAAGACGGTTTCCTGAACAATTACGAAGCGGCCCTGGCCGTGGAAAGCCGCTTGTTCGACGGCATTCCCGCCATGCTGGAAGGCCTGCAAGCTCTGGGCCTGGCCTGGGGCGTGGTCACCAACAAGGCCGCCCGCTTCACCGACCCGCTGGTCGGCCAGATCGGCCTGGGCGCCGCCGGCTGCGTGATCTCGGGCGACACCATGCCCCACCCGAAACCGCACCCTGCCCCCCTCTTGGAAGCGGCCCGCCGGCTGGACCTGGCGCCGGAAGACTGCTGGTACGTGGGCGACGACCTGCGCGACATTCAGGCCGGCCGCGCCGCCGGCATGCGCACGGTCGCCTGCGCCTGGGGCTACTGCGGCCCCGTCGAGCCGCAGCACTGGAACGCCGACCATTTGCTCGATACGCCGCTGGCCTTGCTCGAGCTGGTGACTGGCGTGGTGAAGGCGGCGCAGGAGCGGCAGTTGGCGGCTTGAGACGCATTACTTTTCGCTGCGGAAACCCGGGGTCAGACCCGCAGGCTCTGACCCAGAAACTTGCATTTTAGGCAAGAACTTACGCTAATCTCTAAAATTAAATATCACTCCGAACTGTCTGTAGAGTGCTCGCAGACGCGGGGGTTGTACGGGGGACGAGCACTGCTCGTCCGATAACTGCACAACCGGCTTGCGCCTGCCAACGCAAGCCTCTCCGATTCGTCTGACTCAAGCGATGCGAGGTTGCCTCGTTCCTTACCGCGAATGCATTATGCAAGAGTGGGCAGATTGCGCTACAATGAAGGTTCTGTGGGGACGACCTGGTTTCGACGTGGGTTGCAAAGCAGCGCAGGGCATACCGAGGGCTGGTTACCTCGTAAATACACCCAGAAAAAACTTAACTGCAAACGATAACTCGTACGCACTGGCAGCTTAATCGCTGTTAGCTCTAGAACACCTCGTCCCTGGGGTGGGCCGTCAAAAGCTCTAGAGTCATTTACAGGGACTCGTCGTATGCTGGGTTACTTAGCGTCCGACTAAATAATAGGTAACTCGCTTGCCCATAACGTGCACATCCGTGCTGGCTGAGTTAAATTAAATGATAGTGCTAAGTATGTAGAACTGTCTGTAGAGTGCTTGCGGACGCGGGTTCGATTCCCGCCGTCTCCACCACTGAATTGTTTAGAATCAAGTAGTTAGCAAGAAGAAGACTGTCATTATTTGGGTTGTTTTTGGGCTGTTTTAGCCTAGGAATGACAACAAAATGACAGCTTTTTTTTCGTACGTCAGCGACTCAACAACAGCCATACCCTCATTTCATTTCATTGCCTTGCGGTGGACTTGGGTCAATACCCGGAGGGCAACGTGCATAGGGACTTTGTTTTTTGCCAAGTAAGCGGCCGCGGTCGCTGTGCCCAACATTTCTTGAAAAATGACTCCAACTTCGACTTTTTGAGCTGTAAGATCGTCATGCCTTAAACAGTCATAATTTTGGTTAGCTGCAGTAGTTAGTATGGGTACATCGAGGTCATTAGAATACATTTTTAGCCTCATTAACAACGATAAAAATGTCCCTTTTCTTTATTCTAAATATAAATTAAAGTTCTATGCTGGAGGAATATTTTTGCGTGTCGCCTTCCGTATATCTAGACGCAAAGCAAACCTGATTTCGCCCTGATGCCTTGGCTTTATACAATGCTTTATCGGCAGCCTCAACCAATTGAACTGGTTTGCTCTCTAATCGGATTGGTGCAAACGATTCCACACCAATACTAACCGTCACAACGCCAAATGGATTTCCAGAATGAACAATTTCCAGCGATTGAACAGCGCTTCGGATACTCTCTGCGACAGCCAATGCACCAGATAGATCCGTTCCAGGCAATAAGACGACCATCTCCTCGCCACCATAACGAGCGGCTAGATCACCGGGTCTGCGTATGCTGTAGCCCACCATCTTACCAATTTTTCTAAGACATTCGTCTCCAGCTACATGGCCATAGATATCGTTGTACTGTTTAAAAAAATCAACATCTATCATGACCAAACCAATAGAAGTTTCACCGCGTTGTGCACGATTAAACTCTCCCATTAACGATTCGTCAAAATGACGCCGGTTCGCCAATCCAGTCAGCCCATCCTGATTGGCAAGTCGTGACAAAGTTTCATTAATCAACTCCAACTCAATGCTAGCCAACATTAGCTTTTTTTCAGCTTGCGATCGTAGATTTATTTGTTTCACCATACGATAGCCAAGGATGGAAATGAGCAATACAAGCGTTCCACCAACCATAAACTGAATATAAACATCACTGCGCCAATTTTGCAATATTTCATCTTGCGACAATGCGGCAGATACTACCAAAGGATACTCCTCTATCCTTCTATAGCTATTAATTCGTGTAACACCATCCAATTTTGATTTTATTGATGCTGTACCTACAGGGCCTTTAGGAAGATAATCTTTAAAAACTGGAAACTTTGATATATCTCGCCCAAGCATTTCCTCATCAAATGGCCTTCTTAACAAAAGTATTCCTTTTCCGTTCGCTATGAAAATTGCTCCTCTTCCACCTATCGAAAACTTATCATAAAAAACCTTAAAATATTTCATATCAATTGTAGCAAGAGCAACGCCGCCAAAACTTCCATCTGGAAGGTTAATACGACGTGATACAGTAATGATCCAATCGCCAGTTGATTTGCTGCGTACTGGGGGTCCTACGTAAGGGCCGCGCTCGCTACTATTTTTATGGTATTTAAAATACTCTCGATCAGAATTATTCAAATTCTTTAACAGTACTTTTTGAGAATTGACCAGCCAGCTACCATCTTTTGCATAGACGAAAATCCCATGTAACTGGGGCAGTTCTGCCACACGCATAACAAGCAGATTATGAATACGGGACAACTCAAGGTCTGAGATTCCATCCTGCTCTATACGTTCTACCAATCCAACCAATGCAGTATCAGTTTCTTTGATCGTGTCGTAGGCATGCTGGGCAACCGACTGCGCCAGATTAGCACTTGCCGAAGCGGCCTCGCTTAGCCGTACCTCTCTTGCACGCCAGGTCATCCATAGTTGGGTTACTAGAAGTGAAAAACAAACCACGACTACAAATGTGCTCGCCAGCGATAGCAAGGAAAAATGCTTAAAGCCCGATCCCATCAAACGCGGTGGCAAACTATTTGAATCAGCCATGGAATAACTCCCTGTTTTACGTGTATAAGAGTGTGCGCCGAATAGCGCCCAAAATACTCACGCATCGTAACAAATTGATGCAAAAAAGTTAAAGAATCCACTCCCACGTCACAAATACAGACGTATACACTTCTGCAGCATCGCAAGGTTGTATCAAATAAGCATGGGCCGTAGGACTGCAGTGCAGTCCTACCAGCGCACGAAAACCACATCTCCCACACCACTCACCACCCGCACGAAAAACCGCTCAAAGTGCGTCAAAATGCGTCAAATCGCATACCCTCTCTTCGCCCCGCCGCGCCAGTCCTCATGCGCCTTTGGCCATGGCGCAAATTTGAGTCAAAAGAGCCCTATATAGCGGGCAGGTGTGGAGGGGGGACAACTGCGCGCGCCGGGCCGAAATGGGCCTTTTTCTTGCCTCAAGAGCAACACCATTCATCAGGACGTGAAAAAGCCGCCTCATGGGCGGCTTGTGCGGTGGCTGGGCGCTTCGGTGCGGCCGGGCTATCGCAGCCCCGCCCTGCCAGCTATCGCGGCGTGGCGGTCATCCTGGGCGGCCGGCGCGCGCCTTGGCCGCCTGCTCCTTCTCGTAGTCGTCGCGGCAATCGACGTTGCAGAACGGCAGGCCGGGCGTCAGCGGCTCGTCGCAGTAGTGGCAGCAGCCATGCGCCATCAGGGCGGTGCGCCGCCGTACAGCGGCCAGGCCGCGCGCCACTTTGGCAAAGATGATCTTGTCGGTGTTGTCGACGTGGTCGCTCATTGCGCGCCCTCCTTGCCCAGGCCCAGGTCATATGGGGCGAACTTCACCACTTCCACGCCGGCCCACTCGTTGATCGCCATGAACTGCGCCTGCAGCGGCACCAGCTCGTTGCGCGCGAAGACGCGCGCGGCTGGTTCGACGGCGCCGAAGCCGCCGGCATTGTTAGGCAAGATGCCCATCAGCTGCGGCGGCACACGGTGCGCGGCCAGCTGGTCGTCGCGCGTCACGCTCTTGATGTTGAAAAACTCGTCCTTGGCGGCCACGTCGGACACGGGCAGAATCTGGATGCCGTCCTTCTTGCCGTTTGGCGCGTACATGAACAGGTTGCGGAAGTTGCCCGGCCCCTTGCTGTCGCGCATGGCCTGGCGCAGGTTGTCCACGTCCTGGGTGTTGGCCGCCGCGTCCGTCATGTAGAACACGAAACCGGCGTGCGAGCCGTTCTTGTAATACTTGCGGCGGAACAGGGTGGCCGCCTCGTTGAGCCAGGCCGATTGCAGCGCGCTCAGGTACTGCGGCACGCCGTACAGCTCCTGATTCACGTCCGGCTCCATCAAATGGAACACGCGGCCCGTTTCGAACTGGTGCGCCGTGCCGTGATTGGTCACGAAAAAATACGTGTCCCAGTCGATGCCGCGCCGCATGTACTTGGCCAGCGCGTGCGCGAACGTCAGCGGGCGCCCGCTGCGGCTGGGCCGGTCTTCCAGATAGCAGTTGCCAAACGTCAGGAAGTCGAGCGCCAGGCGTTTAAAGGCGTCGCGCGACAGGTATTTGCTGGGCATCAGCGTGGACGCCAGCACGTTGGCCTTGAAGTGGATCGCGCTGGAGTGATGCACGCCGGCATTGAAGGACTTGGCCAGGCCGGCCAGGTTGATGGGCGGCTCGTATGGGCGTTGGATGCCGGATGCAGATACATTAGCAGGGAGCCGTGCTGAAATACTATTTGGGAATGTTGCCAAAATTTAACTCCCCTTATTTTGATCAGATCGCATCCGGGAAGTTGGCGTAATGAAATATTGCAATAAACGCACGGCGACATGCAATTTTCTTTCTTTTTCGCAATGTGCAAACACTATGATTTAGGTTGACAAATCATGAATAAATACGTATTTTGTCAACCATGGAAAAGTCAAAAATCAATGAGAGAATTCGACGGGCACGCGTTTCGCGAGGCCTGTCGTTAGATGACGTCGCCCAAAAAATGGGCGATATCACCAAGCAAGCACTGAGCAAATTTGAGAGCGGGAAGATGGCCCCAAACTCCGCAAGAATCCTCAAGTTGGCAAGAGCTTTAGAGGTAAAGCCGGAGTATTTTTTCCGAAAAGAAACCGTATCGCTTGCGCCGCTTGAGTTTAGAAAACTTGCCAAAATGCCACTCTATCGGCAGGCGCAAGTTAGCGAACTCATGCACGACCACTTGGAGCGATACCTTTCACTGGAAATGTGTTTTGACGAATCAGTACGAGCAGCTGTACTTCCTCCAAGGTCATTAAAAGTTAGTTCGGTTGAGGAAGCCGAAGAGGCCGCGAACACTTTACGTGCCCGGTGGGCAATCGGCGGAGACGCAATTGCCAACCTTACTGATCTCCTGGAGTTCCACGGCATCAAAATAATCTTATTGAGTGTATCTGAGGACTTTGATGGCGCGTGCGCCGCGTCCCATGACGAAACCAATGTTCTCATTTCACTCAACAAAGATCGTCCAGGTGAGCGAATGCGCTTCACTGCAGCACATGAACTAGGTCACTGGGTCATGGAACTTCCAGAGTCAATGGATGACAAGATCAAAGAAATATGCTGTCATCGTTTTGCCGGCGCATTTCTGTTCCCCGCAGCACAGGTGAAGGTCGAGTTCGGTGGGCATACTCGTTCAAGAGTTCACCCCCAAGAGCTGCTAAATGCAAAAGAGCTCTACGGTATTTCAATGCAAGCGATTGTTCGACGCCTCAAGGATCTTGGTCTGCTAAGTCCAGCCGGATACCAAGCGATAACCATTACTATGTCTGGGAACGGGTGGAGAAGGATGGAACCGGGGGCTTTGCCTAGCGAACGCCCTCGTCGCTTTGAGTCCTTAGTATTTCGGGCTCTGGCCGAAGGGATGATTACGGTTTCACGAGCAGCCGAATTCCTTCAAATTCCGATCAGTCAACTTGATGCTGGGGTATGTGGCGCACTGGTGCATGAATGAACTTAGTTTACATTAGTGACACAAACATACTAATTGACTTCAGACACGCGGGAATGTTGGAAGTGCTGTTTCAACTTCCATTCACGCTTTGCTGTACTGACTTTGTTCTGTTCGAGCTCAATGACTTTGATCATGATGAGTTAACTGAAATGGGTTTGTGCGTTGTGGAACTGGATGAAGATTCAGTCGAGAGCCTATCTGAACTTACCGACGCCCATAACAATAGTTCACTCGCTGATGTATCATGTTACTTTTTAGCCAAGTCTACTGGGCGTCCTCTTTTGACGGGTGATGGACAACTCAGAAAACAAGCGGCAAAAGATGGTTTACAAGTCCACGGAGCACTATGGCTGCTCGACAGACTCGTGGAAGTAAATATTGTGACAAAAATACAAGCCGCCATGGGCTTGCAAGCCATGCTTGCTGCCGGCGCAAGACTGCCCCGACAAGAGTGCGCATTACGCATTGCTAACTGGCAAATTTGACGTGCTGCATTAATGGGGGCGATGCTTAGACCGACATCTACTTCGTGACGATTTTTTGTAATGTCTGCAAAATGCCAGCTAATCAAGCGCATCGCTATAGAACACTGCATTTGCGGTGGGTTCGATTCCCGCCGTCTCCACCACTGAATAAATAAAAAGGGCTTCCCCGTTTTGGCGAGGAGGCCCTTTTTATTTATTCCATGCATGCAGAACGCGAGCATCAATCCGCGTCCGGTACGGGCGCGGGGGTTTTGCGGGGGACGAGCACTGCTCGTCCGATAGCCGCAAAACCGGGTTGCGCTTGCAAGCGCAACCCTCTCCGATTCCTCTGGCTAGCTCTTGCGCCGCAGGCGGTTTCCTACCAACAACACCAGCTGCTCAGGCCGTGTGCGAATGACGGACCTGACCCTCGTTTCTTTTCTAGTGGCGCGGGTGTACTGCGCATGAAACGCAGCGCACGGGTGAGCCACAACGGAATAGCATAGGCGTTAAAGCTATGACGCAAGCCGGATTACTTCCAGACCCCGGCTTTCCCCATTGCCGAAACAAAATTGGAAAAATCGCGCGCCGGCTTGCCAAGCACAGCCTCGATGTCGCCCGAGACTTGCGCCAACTTGTTGTTAGCGATGTCCTGGTAAAGAACGCTGAAAGAGTAAGCCCATTCCTCCGGCACCTGTTGCGCGACTTGCTCGGCAACGTAGGTAGCGGGATCGAGCGGCACATACGAGAGAGGGTGTTGCGCCCCCGACGTAATTTCCTGCGCCACCTCTGCAAAGCTCAGCAGGCCAGGGCCAGTCAGGTCGTACTTGCGGCCATTGTGGCGATCACCCGTCAACGCGGCAACCGCCACCTCGGCGATGTCATCCGCGTCGACAAACGCTTCCTTTCCGGACCCTGCGGGCAGACGTAGCTCGCCCGAGCGTACGGGCTGGAGCAGGAAATCTTCGCTAAAATTCTGGAAAAACCAGCGCAGGCGCAGACTGGTCAGGTCCAAGCCGGCGCTGACGATATGATATTCTGCCGCGCGCATGGCTTGTGAAAACTCACTACCGTCGTCCGGAGTCGAAGCCAGCACAGCCTTTTTCACACCGGCAGCTGCAGCTGCACGGGCGAAATCACCCACTTGCTCAGTCGCACCGTCAAAGCCCAAACCGGGGTGTACGATGTACACAGCGCGTACACCCTGCAGCGCAGCTTGCCAGGTCGATGCATCGTCCCAGTCGAAGCGCACCGCCGATTTGCGCGAAACGGCGCGGACGGCGAACCCTTGTTGCGTGAGATTGGCGGCGACGCGGCTGCCGGTCTTGCCGGTGGCGCCGGTGACGAGAATTGGACTGTCAGACATGATGCTCTCCTAAGGGTATTGCGGTGGTTAAAAAAGTCATGGCTATCAAGCGCGCTCTGATCGCTGGAAGGTCCAGATCCCTTGCCGAAGCGCCAGCGCTTAGCGAAGTAAACCAGGCGCCATCGGCCGCCAGCCTGACGACCTCTAGAAGTTCTCCTGCGTCGGTGTCAGCATGGCGGCGCAATCGTTGCGCCAGCCAGGCGTGCCATTGAGCTGCCATCAGGGTCTCCGCAGTCAGCGAACTAATAAGAGCAGACCAAATGCGTGTGGTGTCGTCATCCATAGACAGTGCGGCGCGGACATAGGCGCGGGTAAAGCTACCGCGCGGCATCGGGTCGGCGGCGATCAAGTCGTCGAGTGCCGCGTCCAGCTCCTGCATCAACCCGTCGACCATCGCATCGACCATCGCTTGTTTATTTGCGAAATGGTGGAAGAGCGCCCCCTTGGTCACGCCTGCAGCTGCCGACACACCTGCGACTGTCACGGCGGCGAGACCCTCGCGACCAGCGATCAACGCGGCACAATTGAGCAAGGCACGACGCACCGCTTCAGGATCCTTTCGACGTTCGTAAGCAGATGCCATGTCAATGCCCGCTTGCTTTAGAGAAGCCGTTCACGATAATCACCCCGACCACGATGAAGCCGATGCCGACCATGGCAATCCAGTCGAGCCGCTGCTTGAACACCACGATGTTGACAATCGCGGTGAGTACGATGCCCAGGCCGCCCCATATCGCATACGCGACGCCAATCGGCAAAGTCCTGAGTGCCTGGGCAAGTAAATAGAATGAGACGCCATACAGCCCGAGGGAGATCAAGGTCGGCGCCAATTTGCTGAATTGCTCGGACTTGTTGAGGAACGCGGTGCCGGCCACCTCGCACGCAATGGCGCCGCCCAAAGCCGCCCACGATAATAAATTTGGATTCATTTGAATAAAACTGTTCACGATTGAAGATGTGTGCAAAGGTAACATACCGTCTGGTATCTTTCAATTGAAAGTGTGTACTATCACCATTATCAAAGCCCTTCACTACAGCCCCTATCCGGCTGCGATACAGCCCCGTCAAGACAAAAACATCATCCGTTTCACGCCATTCATTACCTGCGCGAAAAACCGCTCAAAGTGCGTCAAAATGCGTCAAATCGCATGCCCCCTCTTCGCCCCGCCGCGCCAGTCCCCATGCGCCTTCGGCCATGGCGCAAATTTGAGTCAAAAGAGCCCTAACTAGCGGGCAGGTGTGGAGGGGGGACAACTGCGCGCGCCGGGCCGAAACGGGCCTTTTTCTTACCTCCAGGGCAACATCATTCCTCGGGACGTGAAAAAGCCGCCTCATGGGCGGCTTGTGCGGTGGCTGGGGCGCTCTGGCACGGCTAGGCTATCAGCGGCCCTGCCCCGCCCGCTATCGCGGCGTGGCGGTCATCCAGGGCGACCGGCGCGGATCATCGCCGCCTGCTCCTTGTCGTAGTCGTCGCGGCAGTCCACATCGCAGAACAGCAGCGCGGGCGCCAGCGCCTCGTCGCAGTAGTGGCAGCAGCCATGCGCCACCAAGGCGGGCCGACCACGATCGGCGGCCAGGCCGCGCGCCACCTCGGCAAAGATAATCTTGTCCGTGTTGTCGATGTGGTCGCTCATGCTGTGCCCTCCCCACCCGTTGCCAGATCATACGGGGCGAAGCGCGGCAGGCTCCACGGCGCCGAAGCCGCCGGCATTGTTCGGCAGGATGCCCATCAGCTGGGGCGGCACGCGGTGCGCGGCCAGCTGGTCGTCGCGCGTGACGCTCTTGATGTTGAAAAACTCGTCCTTGGCGGCCACGTCCGACACCGGCAGAATCTGGATACCGTCCTTCTTGCCGTTCGGCGCGTACATGAACAGGTTGCGGAAGTTGCCCGGCCCCTTGCTGTCGCGCATGGCCTGGCGCAGGTTGTCCTCGTCCTGCGTGTTGGCGGCGGCGTCCGTCATGTAGAACACGAAACCGGCGTGCGAGCCGTTCTTGTAGTACTTGCGGCGGAACAGCGTAAAGTTCGCTTACTTTTATGGGGTGGCGCAGCGACACCAGGCGACAATAGCGCCTTCGAATGGGTAACTCTCAATGTCATGAAAGATTACAAAGCAAACGACAAGTCCAGCACTATTGAACGGCACCAGATCCGGGTGGCCCAAGACATTATCAAGCATATCAACGGGCAAGAAGATGGCAGCATCAGGTCGGTGGACCTCTTCACGCATGGCGGCATGCAGGCGCTGTACCTGACCACGGCGGCTCCACCGACAAACGCGGCGCTCCGCTATGTATTACACAATTCAAGTCTCTACCGCTCGCGCACGAGGATGATTTTCAATGCCGCTGGCTGGACGAAGGGATCTGCGCTCGTTGGCGAGATTACATTTGCGAAGTTCGCCACCAACGCGAAGATTGAATTACATGGGTGCAAGACGGCCGGAACCGAGTCCGACGACGACAACATCACGGCGGACTTCTCAACGCAACTTGCCAAAGCGGGCAAGTCTGCCTCCGTAGTTATCGGTCACGCCGACCAGGCCAACCCGAACATCAATGGCGGCGGCGAGAAAAATAATGAGCAGGATTACAGGCATGGCCAGCGAGTTATATTCAGCAAAGGCAAGCTCATCAAAGTAACCAAGCAGAAGCTCCACCTGGTCGAGCGCGATTCAGAAGCATTGGCAAAGAAATCCCAACCATGAAAATTGCTCGCCTGCTTTCCTCCAGTTTCCTCGTGCTCGCTGCGGCCCTCGTCGCTTATGGTCTTTTCGGCTTCTCCCATTTTTCGTGGTGCACCGGCGCATACTACGATGAACGCATGATCTTGTTCGACCACGGCTTCTATCCTTTTGCGTGGGGTATCGCGCTGCTGCTGATGGGGCAAATCGCCCGCTTGCATCAGCGTCGAGCGGCCATGCTGCTCGCCGCTGGCGCCGCTCTGGTGCTCCTACTCTGGAAGCGTGCAACAGTGCCCGCTGCTATCGCCAATCTGCAACTTTTCCCGGATCCGGATTTACTGGAGGGGCTCATTATTACCGCTGTCGTGGTTATCGTCCTGGCGCTGATAGACCGCCCCGTCGAACAGGCTATCCGCAAGGCTCTGGGTCGTACCCGGTGACCCCGGGGGCAGATCACCCGGTACGATCTCGGCATTCAAGAATCATTGCTGCGACATAAGTTGCTGAATAGCCTTCCGATACTTCTCCCCCCGTTCCAAATCCTTCTGCGTCGGCTCCCCTATCCTCGACAGATCGCTATTCTCAGCCAGATCAGCCAGCTTGACGGCCTTGCCCACCGGGTTCAACGCTGCGCGGGCGATGAAATCCTCATACGACTCGCCTTCGACCTTGGTCACGGCGCGCACGCCGTCGATGACTTCCTGGGAAAATCCTTCACGTGCCAGGTCGTCGAAGGTGACGTTGCCGTCGCTGTCTTCCACCACGTCATGCAGCACGGCGACTATCTGCTGGGCGCCGGGGGCGACGCGCAGCATGACGCGCAAGGGGTGGAGTATGTAGGGCGCGCCGCCCTTGTCCGTCTGGCCGGCATGGGTGGTGGCGGCAATTTCAATCGCGCGCTCCAGGGTGCCGCGACTTGCGTGTTCACTCATGTTCACTCCTTGTTCACTCCACTTTGGTTGACGTTCGCGTTGCGCGCCAGCCGCGGCGCTGCAAATGGCATACGCTGGTGCACAGCAAGGCTGGCAGCAGTAAATTAAGGACCGGTACGAGCATCAGCAAACACAGCAGCAGCCCCAGGGCAAAAATCGCCGGGCGCTGTTCGCGGCGCAAGGCCGCTTGCTGTTCCGCGCCGAGCACCTCTTCAGCCGCCGCGCCGTAGATCATCTGGACATTCCAGGCCAGCAAATACGAGATCAGCACGCACATGGCCCACACCGGGATCAGCAGGGAAAGCAGCAGCAACAGGCGACGCCGCCAGGCGTCGCGCGCGGCAGACAACTCCACACCGGCTGGCGGTTGCCACTCGACATAGCGGCGCGCCGCCACCGCTTTGGCGCGCTCCAGCAACAGCCAGCGCAGCGGCACTCGCGCCGTGCCGATGGCGCCGACGATAAAGACCATCACATAGAAAAAAGCAGCCAGCGCCAGCAGTGCCAGGGCGATCTGGCCGATCGACAGCATGGCCTTGGCGGCGCTGCCCAGGCCGCCGGCGATATTGCCCATCTGAGACACCGTGGCAGGCCCGTTGGCCAGTGTCCCGACGCCATCCATCACGCCCAGGCCCAGCAAGCCGGTGACGGACACCAGCGCCAGCATGGCGCTCAGCTCGACAAAAAAACGGCCGAAGTAGTTATACAGTCCCAGCCACAGCGCCACGACCGCCATGCACCACAGCGCGGAGCGCCACCACAGCCCCGCATGGCGCGCATCGCGCAGTCCCAGGCCCATGCACGTGAAGGCTTCCCGCCAGGCCAGCAGCCAGGTTTGCAATGTTTGTGTCAAGCTTGGGCGTACTCCGCAATAAAGGGGTGGATGCGTCGATCCGTATGTTGCCGATTGTACATGAATCAGACTGGCGCACGCGCAGCCGAAAGCAAGGGGCAAACGCGCCATGCAGGCACGCTGATCAGGGCCTTCAAGGAATCCGCTTCCAGCTTGTCATTGTTTGCAATACCGCCATTCCAGATGGAACGGAATACGAAACAATTCAACTCCCCACCCGTTCCAGCAATAGTCTTCGCAACGTCCTGCGCATGCGCAATACCCCATTCCTCGCCCCAACGGCGTACACTGGCTCCTCTTACATCAACGCATTGGTCTACCGTGAAACTATCACGCTTTATTACCGGAAATTTGGAGCCTATCCTGGAAGAGTGGGAACTCTTCGCCAGGTCGCTTCCCATTCCTGGAGCCGCCATCTCGAAAGCAGAATTACGCGATCATGCAAAGCAGATGCTGGAAACCATCGTGCACGACATGGACGTCATCGAGAACGCGGCGCAACGAAAAAAGAAATCGACCACGGGCGTCTCGGAGATAGCGGGCAAGGAAACCGCAGCCGCAACACATGGCTCCCTGCGCCAACAGATCGGATTCACGCTGCCTCAGCTGACGGCGGAATTTCGCGCGATGCGGGCCAGCGTCCTGCGACTGTGGATGGCACAGGTGTCGGTGGCGTCGAAAACGGCAACGGACGACATCTTGCGCTTCAATGAAGCGATAGACCAGGCGCTGCAGGAATCGGCCATACGCTACTCGCAACAGAGCGACCGCACCCGCAATACCTTTCTCGCCATCCTCAGCCACGATCTGCGCAGTCCGCTGAGCACGATGACGATGGCAGGTGCGCTGCTGAGCAGGCCGAGCGCGAGCTCTTCTTCCACGACGGTGCAGATCGGTGCACGGGTTGCACGCAGCGCAGCCACCATGACAACCATGGTGAACGACCTGCTGGAATTCGCCAGGACGCAGCTGGGTGGAAACATGCCCGTTTCGCCCACCCTGGGCGATATCGGGGAAATCTGCAAGACAGCCGTCGAAGATGCCTCGGCCGCTCACCCGGAATGCAAGTTTGAACTGAGCGCCACGGGCGAGATGATCGGCGACTTCGATGCGCCTCGCCTGGCCCAGCTGTTTTCCAACTTGCTCAACAATGCTGCGCAATATCGCACCGACGACCAGCCGGTGACCATCACGGCCCGCGGCGATGCCGATAGAGCCGTAGTGCAAGTCAAGAATTTCGGCCGCCAGATCCCGGAAGCCTCGCTGAAGACCATTTTCGATCCCTTGGTGCAACTGGCCATTTCCGACGAACACAAAGCGCCCAATGCCACCAGTATCGGATTGGGTCTGTTTATCGCGCGTGAAATCGCCAGTGCGCACGGCGGCACCATCGGCGCCGAGTCCAGCCTGGAATGCGGCACGGTATTTACCGTGCGCCTGCCCAGGGTGTCGCTGAACGACAGAGGGAACGGCGGCTAGGGACTGGTCCCGGCAGAGGTCAACATCCCCTGCCGGGACAGGCTCGCCCTACCTGCGGCTGAGCGGCACATACTCGCCCGGCAAGCTGGCCGCTTCCAGCGCATCGGCAAAGGCGAACAGGAACTTCGCCGGGCCATGCTCGGAAACAAGCAAGGACGCGCCCTTGTGGCGCAGCAACTTCAGCACTTCCTGCTGGTGCGCCTGGTATTCGCTGGAGTGGCCGTAAAACGTTTGATACATCTCAAGCGTTTCCATGGCCTTGGCGGCCAGGATGAATTCGGGTTTGTCCATCATATCTCCTCTTGATCAGCTCTGAAACACAGAAGACGCAGCATTCGTCTCCTCTGCGTGTACAGCCATCACCGCCGGCATGGCCGCACTTCCATCATACGCCTCATCGCCTAGGCCCGGTAAGGCTCGCCCGACAGGATGCCCTGGTATTGGCTGAGGGCGCTACCTATCTTCATGCCCCCGGAATCGATATCGTAGAAACGGATATCCTTGCTGTGACCGCTACCGCGCACCTTCACCACCGATACCACGCGCTTGAACTGGCCTTCTAGCTCGATGTAGCGCTGCATGATGATGGCGTCGGACAGGAAGGCGTTGCCATAGGAACTGAAGCGCAGCACGGTGTACTGGTCTTCCAGCTCGGCCGTCATCAGCACCGAGACACCCATTTCCGTCAAGGCCGCCACCAGGCGGTACAGCGATTCGCGGAAATCCTCGCGGAACATGGATGCCAGCGCCATTTCAAAGCCGGACAGCGAATCGATGACCACGCGCTTGGCCTTCATGCGCGTGATCATGCCCACCAGGTCATGCAGGATTTCATCGAGCGACAAATCCAGGGTGCGCGTATTGATCACGCCGATCTGACCGGAACTGACGAGGGTATTCATATGATGGCTGAGCAGCTGGTTCGGACTTTTCTCGAAGGCGGCGATCACGCCCGGCTCGCCGCAGCGCACGCCTTCAGCGAGAAATTGTGTGGCCAACACGGTCTTGCCGGAACCGGACGGCCCCACCAGCAGCAGCGAATAACCGGCCGGCAAGCCGCCGCCCATCATGGCATCGAGTTCCGGCACGCCCAGCGACAGGCGTTCATTGCCGGAAATGCTGACCTCTTGCATGCCGCTGGTCTTCAGCACGGCACGGGAAAAGATTTCGATGCCATTGTCGTCGATGCGGAAGGTATGCGCACCCAGGCTTTGCGCCTGGCCGCGCATCTTG
This sequence comes from Janthinobacterium aestuarii, assembly GCF_051380835.1. Taxonomy (NCBI): domain Bacteria; kingdom Pseudomonadati; phylum Pseudomonadota; class Betaproteobacteria; order Burkholderiales; family Oxalobacteraceae; genus Janthinobacterium; species Janthinobacterium aestuarii. The sequence continues at coordinate 125,317 of NZ_JBNYXU010000007.1, read as the reverse complement.
ACCACCTGTATCTTGCGCACCATGGCATCGCGGTGCACGAGCTGCGACAGCCACAGGATGCCGTCAGCGACCGTGAACACGGCGCTGGACTCGGCCTCGGGGGCCAGGTATTCGCCGATCAGGAAGGTCGTGGCGAGCCAGCTGGTCATTTGCGCGCCCAGCTGCTGCACAAAATTCTGCAGGCCGGCGGCGCCCGTGTCCATGGCCTTGGCCGACTGCACCACGGAGCGGAAGGAATCGACGAAGACCAAGCTGGGCGAGAACGCTTCCACCTCTTCGGCAATGCGCGCCAGCACGCGGTCGAAATCGCCTTCCAGCAAGTCGGCCGACAGATTGACGAACTTGATCGACTGGTTGATCTTTTCCACATCAAAGAAGGGAAACTGCTGCTGATAGCGCAGCATCTTCAGCGGTGGCTCGCCCAGGACCGTGAAAAACAGCGCCTTGCGCTCCGGTGTGGCGAGGGAAAACATGATCTGGTGGGCCAGCGTCGTCTTGCCGCTACCGGGCGTGCCCGCCACCAGGTTAAAGGAAAATTCCGGTATTCCGCCGCCCAGTAATTCGTCCAACCCCGGCACGCCAGTGGCCAGGCGGTGGATGGTGACTTTTTTCATTCGTTCGACTCCGTTCCAGCATTATTCACAACGTCATCACCCCAGGCTTTGAGGAGGATGCTATTCGTTAAGAGTTCGCCAATTAATAAAATAAGGGTATCGATGAAGTGCATCAACATCGCCGTGCTTGCCGTGCAGGCGACGGTGTCCGCCTGGCTTGCCAAGCTGGTGCGCAAGGCAGCCATGGCCGCCGCCAGCGCCTGCGGCGAATGGGGCGTCAACCAGCTGAACTGCTTCTGGCTCTGATGCAGGCTGCGGGCATACATCGATTCCACACCCCGCTCGCCAATAATCTGACTCAGCTCTGTGGACAGTTGCTCCCAAAGACGAATACTGACGTCTACCACCGCGCCTGGTTCGCGTCGCAGCGCGTGCTCTATCCTGCGCTGCCGCTGTTCATGGACTGTGGCCATAATGGGATCTTTTCTCTGCGGTTTTCGGTGCATTGACCATGTTAAACAAAAGCATCTGGATTTCCTCGCCCATCAGCGCGGAACCGTTGCCGTGATTATCTTCGACAAAGCGTCGATATTGATGGGTTTTACCAGGTAATGGTCAAACCCTGCCTCGCTGGCGCGGTCGAACTCGCCAAGCTGGCTGTATCCCGACGTAGCGATAAAGCACGGCAGCGGCGCCGCCAGGGCCGCGCGTGCAGAACTGATGACCTGGAAGCCATCCATGCCCGGCAAGCCGATATCGCACACGATGACATCATAGGTCGCATCGAGCGCCGCGCGCAAGCCGCTGGGGCCGTCGTTGCGCACGTCGACATGGTGGCCGTCCTGCGTCAGCAGCAGCGCCAGCACTTCCGCCGCATCGATATTATCCTCGACCAGCAATATGCGCCGTGGCAAAGGATGGGTTTCCCGTTCCATGTCAATGCCGGGAGACGGCGGCGCCAGCGACGACAAAGGCAACTGCAAGACGAACTGGCTGCCAAAGCCGACCCCGGCACTGAACACATCCACGGTTCCGCCATGCAACTGGGTAATAATGCGCACCAGAGACAAGCCTATGCCCAAGCCGCCCTGCGCCCGTTCCAGCGAACGGAAACCCTGGGTAAACAGGTCGAAGATGAAGGGCTGGATATCGAGGGCGATGCCGGCGCCATCATCACTGACTGCAATTTCCACCATATCATCGCGGCGTTTGACGACGATGTCGATGTGGCCAAACTCGTGCGTAAATTTGCTGGCATTGATGAGCAGGTTGGCAAACACTTGCGTCAGGCGTACCAAGTCCCCTTCGATGACCAAGGGTTCGTCCGGCAGGCTGACGCTCAGCACTTGCTGGCGTTGGCTGATACTGGCCTGGCCAACTTCCACGGCACTGGCGACGATGTCGCTCAGCAGGATGGGCGCCAGCTGCAAGGTGATCTTCCCGCTGCTGACACGCGAGGCATCGAGCAAGTCGTCGATCAGGCGCACCATGTGCGCCACTTGGCGGCCAATCACGCCATGCACGTGCGCCAACTGGGGATCAAGGTCGATCTTCTTGGCCAGCAAGTCATTGGCCATCGCCAGAGGCTGCAGGGGATTGCGCAACTCATGCGCGAGCATGGCCAGGAATTCCGTCTGGCGCAGGGTAGTCGCTTCGGCGGACGCCTGCATATCCTGCGCGCCAAACGTCGCCAGCACCAGATTCTGATTCGCTTCACGCAACTGCATGATTAGCAGGCCGAAGGCGTCGGATTTATCCTTTTCCTGCACCTGCGTCTTGGCCATGATCAGCAGTTGGTTGATCGTCTCGCGCAGGAGCTTGACTTCGCGGCTATGCAAGGCGTGCAGATTTTGCTCTGAGGGTAACTGCTGGGCGAGCGCATCCTCAGGATCCGGCAAAGGTGCTGTGTGGTGCATGGTAACGGTGTACGGCCTGTGGGGGCCGGCCTCAAGGACAACTCTTCGTGTAGCGGCGTTCACTCAGGCATCGCCGCGCACGCCAGCTCTATTGCTGCATACGGTGTATTGCTTTCCAACTGAGTGAACACGATACTCTATTTACCTTACGAAATGAAAGAATTAGATTACTTATCGTCAACAGTGCGCAGGGGTAGCACGTAATTGGCCAGCTGCCACCCCATGGCCAGGGCCGATTGCTCCGCTTCATGCTGCGTGCTGCGATTTTCCAGATTGGCTTGCCGGACATCTTCAAAGCCGCATTTGCTCAGCACCAGCTGTCCCTGCCAGCACCCCTCGGGCAGTTCGCAGGCGTAGGCTGAAATAAGGAAACCATTGTGGGTGGTGGGGTTCGCATAAGACATGAGGCCTCCGTGGGATTGCCTGCGCAGTGGTGGCAGCAATGATGGGCGAGCATTTTAGCAGCGCTGCCGTGAACAAGAACCACTGCTGTCAGTATAGTCAGACTTATAGTAACCGCAATGCGGCTTGAATTGCATTTAAATCAAACACATACGTATCAGGACGCTGGAAGGAGGGGGCCGCACGTACGCATTGGCAGCATTGCGTATCCCGTGCAAAAATGCGCCTGTCGCAACCCTCCCCCGCATTGCCCTATGGACCAATACCATTTCCTCGTCGGCGAATTCAGCAAGAATAGGCCTCTCCTTCTCGCCACGGCCAGCGCTCAGCTGTTTGCCTGGTTTGAGCACGTGGGCGAGCGCGTCGAGCGCTACAGCAGCAAGAGCGGCAAGGTCGTCAAGTTCTCGCAGAAAAACTACGAGAAAACCCTGAACGCACCCGATGCCGAAAGCATCGAACTATTTTCACCGCGCATCGTGCCGTCCGACGAGGCCGACGAGATCACGAACTGCGACGCGCTCGCCGTGTATGCGCCCAAGTTTTCCCTACTGCTGGCGATGCGCGCCAGTAAGCTTACCTTGCAACAGCTGTTCGATGGCGCAGCAAGCATACCCGGCCTACTCGAGCATTGCGATTATGTGTACGGCTACAGCGAAACCTTGGGCTATGGCAGCGGCTACGCACGCGGCTATCGGCAGATTGATGCGGCCCATCCGCTGACCTTTGGCCGCTGCGACCCCGGCAATAACTGGGGCGCCATCAAACGCAAAGGGCTGCAGTATGAGCACATACGCGACGTATATCCGATCAATACCTTCAGCCAGTCCAGGCTCGATGCGCTGCCGCCGGCGCGACTGCTGGCATTGCGCACGGCGATGCAGGCCCATGGCCACTGCGAAGCACGCGACGGCAAGACACTCTGGTTTTTAAGCGGCGAAGAACAAGCAGCCGCCCGCGCCGACCTGCTGGCGCACGCCATGCTGGGCTCTCACATCGACAATTGACACCTATGACTCCACATTTATCGCTGCACTGCTATCTGCAAGACCAGGCCACCGAACGGCCCCTGCCTTGCTCCGACGTGACCATCCACGCTGACCCGGCCACCTTGCGCTCCATCGCCCATTTTCTGCTGGCCAGCGCCGACGAGTTTGATCTGGCGCAAGAGTGCGTCGGCATGCACGCCCATTTGCAAGATGCATGGCCTGGCTGGCAGGATGACTTCCCCGACCTGGTCGTGGTGGCGGCCTAGGGTGGCGGCCTGGGGTTGTGGCCTGGGGTAAGGCTTAGACTGGCGCCCCGGTAAACGCGCGTCGGGTAACATACGCCACCGCTGCTACACAGAGATCGCTCCATGCATCAATCCTCCTCCATGCCCCATTCCCGAAACGCCCTGCCCTGGCTGCGCACCGCTGTGCTGGCCACCGCGCTGGCCAACCTGTCCGCCTGCGCCAGCCCGCCCGCGCACGAAGCACTGTTCCTCACCACCACCTTCACACCCGCGCATTCCTTTACCAAGGGCATCGAAGGCCCGGCCGTGGATGCGGATGGCAATATCTATGCCGTTAACTTTGCGCGCCAGCAAACCATCGGCAAGGTCAGCCCCGGCGGCACTGGCGAGGTGTACCTCACCCTGCCAGGCAACAGCATCGCCAACGGCATCCGCTTCGGCAGCCGTGGCCAGATGTACCTGGCCGATTACATGGAACACACGATTTACCTGGTCGACCCGGCCACGCGCGCGCTCACCATCCACGCGCGCGAGCCGCGCATGACGCAGCCGAACGACATCGCCATCACGCAAGACGACGTGCTGTATGCAAGCGATCCGAACTGGAAGGAAAACACGGGCCGCGTATGGCGCATCGCTGCCGACGGCACGGTAACCCTGGCGCTCGACACCATGGGCACGGCCAACGGCATCGAGGTCAGTCCCGATGGCAAGATTTTGTATGTGAATGAAAGCGTACAGCGCAATATCTGGATGTACGACATCGCCGCAGATGGCAGCCTGAGCGGCAAGCGCCTGCTGATCAAGTTCGACGATTTCGGCATGGATGGCATGCGCGTGGATGTCGACGGCAACCTGTACGTGACGCGCTACGGCAAGGGCAGCGTCGTGAAATTGTCGCCGCAGGGACGCATCTTGCGCGAGATCAGCGTGCCCGGCGCCAAGCCCAGCAACATCACCTTCGGCGGCCCCGATGGCCGTACGGCCTACGTGACGGAAGTGGTGCAGGGGCGGCTGCTGCAATTCCGCGTCGACCGCCCGGGGCTGGAGTGGCAGCGGGCGCAGGAGCGGCGCAAGCCCGAATAGCATATAGGGATGTCGGCTTACCACGATGGCCCGTAGGTCGGCTTAGCCGGAACGGCGTAAGCCGACGACATGGTTGGCCGCGACCAGGTCAGCGGGGAATGACGCGCTCCGCCTTCAGGCGCTCGAACAGGGCGATGAAGGCATCCTGCGTATCCTGGTAAGCAAGAAAGCCCGCCTTGCGACTCTTGCCCATGTCCGTCATCACTTCCATCGGCCGCCCCAGGTCGGCATCCGTATGCCACCAGGAAGCGAGGCGGCTGACATCAGCCTCCACCAGGCCGTGCTGCTCGGCGATGGCGCGCCACTGCGCGGGCGCGTCCTGCATGCGGTCGGCCAGCGGTGCCATAACCTCTGGCAGATCGGCCGCCTCGACGCCGAAGTAGGCGGCCAGGCGCGGCCACAGCCACTTCCAGCGGAACACATCGCCATTGACGATATTGAAGTCTTCGTTGCGCGCAGCGGGACTCTCGGCCGCCCACGCCAGGTGGCGCGCGATCTGCCCCGCGTCCGTCATGTCGGACAAGCCATGCCATTGCGCGGGCGAACCCGGAAAGACGAAGGGCTGGCCGCCGGCCTTGCACAGATTCGCATACACGGCCAGGGTCAGGCCCATGTTCATGGCATTGCCCAGCGCGTAGCCGATGATGGTGTGCGGGCGGTGCACGCTCCACGTAAAACCATACCGCGCGGCCGCGTCGAACAGCCGGTCTTCCTGCTCATAGTAAAAATTCTCGACCGCTTGCCGGCCCTGCTCTTCGCGGAACGGCGTGACGGGCACGCTGCCCTTGCCATAGGCGTCGAACGGTCCCAGGTAGTGCTTGAGGCCAGTCACCAGCGCCGCATGGCGCAAGTGGCCGGCGGGTCCCAGCGCGGCCAGCACATTGGCGACCATGGCGCCATTGACGCGGATGTTTTCATGCTCGTTGGCCTGGCGCGCCCAGGCCGTGAAAAAGACGTGGCTGGCGTCCAGGCCCGCCAGGGCGGCGCTGACCGCCGCGCCATCCGTGGCATCCAGTTGCAGCGATACGCACCCGGCTGGCACGGGCGTGCGGCCACGCGAGACGCCCGTCACCTGCCAGCCCTGCGCCAGCAAATGCGTGGCCAGATTGCTGCCGATAACGCCGCTGGCGCCGATAATCAATGCGTGCTTGTTCATGGATGCTCCAGTGCCTGTGTAAAAAGCCATGATATAGCGGACAGAAATTCTTATCCGCGATAGTATTTCACCTTATTCGTGAAAAATATTCTGCAATCATGTCCGAACACTTGAAAGGCATCGCGCCTTTTCTTGCCACCGCCGATGCCGGCAGTTTCACCAGGGCGGCCGCACGGCTGCACCTGAGCAGCTCGGCCGTGAGCAAGAGCGTGGCGCGCCTGGAAGCGCGCCTGGGCGTGCTCCTGTTCGAGCGCAGCACGCGGCGTTTGCAGTTGAGCAGCGCGGGGCATGCCTATTACGCCACCTGCAAGCGCGTGCTGCAGGAACTGGTCGAGGCGGAAAACGTGCTGGCCGAGCAGGATGGGGAACTGGCAGGCAAGGTGCGCATCGGCGTGCCCGCGTCGTATGGCCGCATGCGCGTGATGCCGGCGCTGATTGATCTGTGCGAAAAGTATCCGCAGCTGCAGCCGTCCATCAGCTTCAGCGACCGCTTTGCCGACCTGTTCGAAGAGCGCATCGATATCGCCGTGCGCATCGGCGCACCGGGCAGCTGGCCGCCAACGCTGGGGCAGATGCCCTTGGGCGAAGAGCGCCTGATCTTTTGCGCGGCGCCCGCCTACCTGGCGCGACGCGGCACGCCGCTCGCCATCGCGGATCTCGATGGCCACGACTGCATCGCCTACGGCCGCGGCGACGGCACGGCGGCGCCGTGGCTGTTTGCTGGCGAAGATGGGGTGGAACGGCGGACGGTCAGTCCGCGCCTGACGGTGGGGGACGCCGAGGCACAAACGGCCGCCGTGCTGGCGGGCCTGGGCATCGCGCAGCAGGCGACCTGGCTGGTGCACGAGCACCTGGCCAGCGGCGCCATCGTCGAATTACTGCCGGCCTGCGCCACGCCAGGCTTGCCGCTCTCCCTCGCGTGGCCGCTGGCGCGCCAGCTGACCACCAAGACCGGCACGCTGCTCAATGAATTGAAGCAGCGCCTGACGATCAGCTGATACGCAATATGAAACTCAATACAAAACGTTCTTCGCTTCCGGCAGTTCCACATTGGCCTTGGTAACGATCACCACGCCCGTGTTGACGAACGGTGCGACCTTCTTGCCTTCGATCAGGCTGACGAGGGTTTTCACGCCCAGCGCGCCCATCGAGTACGAACCCTGCACGGCGGTCGCATACAGGGTGCCGTCCTTGACGAAGTTTTTCAGGTCTTCATTGCCATCGAAGCCCACGGCGATCACCTTGCCGGCCTTGCCCGCCTGCGCGATGGCGCGGCCCATGCCCACGGCCGTCGGCTCATTGGCACCGAAGATGCCCTTCAAGTCCGGATTCGAGGCCAGCACGTCGGTCGTCTGGTTCAGCGCCGTGGCCATTTGCGACTGCGAGTAGTACGTGCCGACGATCTGCAGCTGCGAATTCTTTTCGATATAGCGCTTGAAGCCGCCCACCCTGCCCGTCTCGGAACCGGCGCCCGCCACGTACGACATCACGGCGATCTTGCCCGTCTTGCCGACCTGCGAAATGAGGGCCTTGGCGCTTTGCTCGCCGGCCGCTTCATTGTCGGTCGACAGGAAGGACTGGTAATAGCGCTTGCCGCTGTCGGCCACCAGCGAATCGATCAGCACGACGGGAATCTTCGCTTCCCATGCCTTCTTCAGGGCCGGCACCAGCGCGTCCGGGTCCGACGCGGCCAACACGATGCCGGCCACCTTGCGCGTGACGGCGTTTTCCACCATGCTGACCTGGTCGGCGATCGCCGATTCCGAGGCCGGTCCCTGGAAGGTCAGGCTGTAGCCCTTGGCGTCTGCCGCGCTGGCCGTGGCGCCCTTCTTGACGTTTTGCCAGTAGTTGGAATTGGTCGTCTTGACGATCACGGCGATCTCGCCCGGCGCGGCGAAGGCGGCGCTGGCGCTCAGGGAAAATGCTGCGGTCAACAGACCCAGCGACATGGCTTTGATGGTTTTCATTGTCGTCCTCATGTAATTATAGATTTAGTAGATTGACTTCATGCGTGCTGCTTGCTGCTTCAGGCGCGGTTGCGCTTCTGATCGATCCAGACGGTCAGCAAAATGACCAGTCCGATAATGATTTGCTGGATAAAGCTCGATACCCCGTTCATGTTCAAGCCGTTGCGCAGGATGCCGATGACGAAGGAACCGATGACGGTGCCGGAAATGGTGCCGATGCCGCCGATCAGCGAGGCGCCGCCGATCACGGCGCTGGCGATCGCATCGAGTTCGTACATCACGCCCTCGTTCGGCTGCGCCGTCACCAGGCGCGACATCAGGACGCAACCCGTCAGGCCCGACAAGGCGCCGGACAGGGTGTACACGAGCAGGGTCACGCGGCCCACCTTCACACCCGACAGGCGCGCCGCCTCCGCATTCGAGCCGACGGCATAGATATGCCGGCCAAAGGTGGTGCGGCTGAGCATGATGGACACGGCCACGGCGATCACCACCATCAGCACCACCGGATACGGAATACCGGGAAACACGACTTCGGGAAAGGTGCCGCCCGTGTCCCGCTCGATGCGCCACAGCACGCCGTTACCGAGTTCGCCGAACGACTCGCCCAGGCCGGAAATGGCGCGTGCACCCGTCACCTGCAGCGCCAGGCCGCGTGCGATCAGCATCATGCCCAGGGTAGCGATAAAAGGAGGCAGCTTCAGTTGCGTGATGCAAAAGCCGTTGACGGCGCCACACATGGCGCCCACCACGACGCCGCCCAGCATGGCGACGGGCACGGGCACGCCGCTCTTGACCAGCAGCGCGGCGGCCACGCCAGCCAGCGCCAGCACGGAGCCGGAACTGAGGTCGATGCCGCCCGTGATGATGACGCAGGTGGCGGCGATGCCCAGGTAGGCGATCGACGTCACTTGCAAGGCCACGCTCATGCCGTTGCTGACGGAGAAAAAGGCGTTGCTGGTCAGGGAAAACACCAGCAACAGCAAGGACAGGCTGCCCAGCGCGGCGAATTTTTGTATCAGTTCTTTGTTCATTTTCTTGTGGCTTTCTGATGTTAATGCATTGCTGCCTGGCGGCCCGATGCGAGATGCATGATCTCTTCCTGCGACGACTCGCGCGTGTTGACGATGCCGCTGATGCGCCCTTCATGGAACACGGCCACCCGGTCCGTCATGCCCATGATCTCGGGCAGCTCGGACGTGATCAGCACCACGCCGATGCCTTCCGACGCGAGCTTGTCGAGCAGCTGATAGATGGCGAACTTGGCGCCCACGTCGATGCCGCGCGTGGGTTCGTCGAAGAAGATGATTTTCGATTCGCGGTACAGCCATTTGCTGATGACGATCTTTTGCTGGTTGCCGCCGGAGAGGTTGCGCGCGATCTGTTTCGAGGTCGGCGTCTTGATGCCCAGCGCCGCGATGTACTGCTGCGCCACCGCCTCTTCCCTGGCGAAATCGATGAAGCCGAAACGGTTCGCCAGCCCCGACACATTCGTCAAGGTCAGGTTGGCCGCCACCGACATGCGGATCGCCAGGCCGTGGCTCTTGCGGTCTTCCGACAGGTAGGCGATGCCGTGGCCGATGGCGTCGATGGGACTGTCGATAGTCACCGCCACGTCGCCCAGGTGGATCGCGCCGCTGGTGAGGGGATCGGCGCCGAAGATGGCGCGCGCCACTTCCGTGCGCCCTGCCCCCATCAGGCCGGAAAAGCCGAGGATCTCGCCGCGCCGCAAGTCAAAACTCAGCGGGCCGAAGACGTCCTTGCGGTGCAAATCGGTCACGCGCAGCAGCACTTCAGCCGTCGGCGTCGAGACGCGGTCGGGAAATTTTTCATCGAGGGTGCGGCCCACCATCTTCGCCACGATGGCGTCCAGGCTGGTGGCGGCAAAATCGTCGGTGCAGACGAACTTGCCGTCGCGCAGCACCGTCACCCTGTCGATGATGTGCTGCATTTCTTCGAGCCGGTGCGAGATGTAAACCACGCTCACGCCATTGCGCTTGAGTTCATTGATGATGTCGAACAGCTGACCCGTCTCGCTTTCCGTCAGCGACGACGTGGGCTCGTCCATGATCAGCACTTCCGTATTGAGCGACAGCGCCTTGGCGATTTCCACCATCTGCTGCTGCGCACAGGACAGGTTTTTCACCAGCTGGCGCGGGTCGATGCGCAGCTTCAACCGGTCCAGCAGCGCCTGTGCATCAAAGCGCATCTTCTTGCGGTCGATGAAGATGCCGCGCACCGGTTCACGCGCCAGAAAAATATTCTCCGCCACGCTCAGGTGCGGGATCAGGTTCAGTTCCTGGTGGATGATGGCGATGCCGGCCGCCTCCGCATCCACGCTGCAGGAAAAACTGCACACCTTGCCCTTGTAGACCAGTTCTCCCTCGTCGGCCTGGTACACGCCGCTCATCACCTTCATCAGGGTGGACTTGCCGGCGCCGTTTTCGCCGCACAGCGCATGCGCCTCGCCCTTGCGCAGGCTGAAACTGACGTTGTCCAACGCCAGCACGCCGGGAAAGCGCTTGCTGACCTTGTTCAGGGCCAGTATCTCTTCGGATTCATTCATGGTGTGTCTCCTCCACTCCACTGCCATAGGCCGGCGCGCCGATGTCTGAGCATCTTGGCGGCGCGCCGGTCTGCTACTCGTTTAACTGTCGATCAGTTCGGGATTCCAGGCATGCACGGTCTGCTTCTGTTCACCGAGGCCGCTGATCCCCAGACGCATGGTGTCGCCCGGCTTCAGGTACACGGCCGACGGCTTCTGGCCCATGCCCACGCCCGGCGGCGTGCCGGTGCTGATGATGTCGCCCGGGTACAAGGTCATGAAGCGGCTGATGTAGCTGACCAGATTGGCCACGCCGAAGACCATGGTTCTGGTATTGCCATCCTGGACGCGCTTGCCGTTCACTTCCAGCCACAGGCCCAGGTTTTGCGGATCCGTCACTTCGTCGCTCGTCACCAGCCAGGGACCGATCGGGCCGAAGGTGTCGCAGCCCTTGCCCTTATCCCACTGGCCGCCGCGCTCCAATTGGTACTCGCGTTCGGACAAATCGTTCACCACGCAATAGCCGGCCACGTGCGACAGCGCATCGGCTTCGCTCACATAGCGCGCGGTGGTGCCGATCACCACGCCCAGTTCCACTTCCCAGTCGCTTTTCTTCGAGTCCTGCGGCATCACCACGGCATCGTTGGCGCCGATGATGGCACTGGCGGCTTTCATGAACAGCACCGGTTCAGCCGGCACAGCCATGCCCGATTCGGCCGCATGGTCGGCATAGTTCAGCCCCACGCACAAGAACTTGCCCACGCCCTTCCAAGGCGGCGCGATGCGGCCAGGATTCGCCACCACCGGCAGGCTGGCGATATCGAGTGCGGCCAAAGTCGCCAGGCCATCCTTGCCCAGGGTCGCGCCCGTGATATCGGACAGCACGCCGGACAGGTCGCGCACGACGCCATCGGCATCGATCAGTGCAGGTTTTTCAGCGCCCTTGGCGCCATATCGCATCAGTTTCATGTGTGTCTCTCGTTGTTGTAATTAATTGGACCAACCGCCATCGATCACATGGACCATGCCGGTGGTAAAGGCGGATTCGTCGGAAGCCAGGTAGACGGCCAGGGCGGCGATTTCCTCTGCCCTGCCCACTCTGCCCATCGGCTGGCGGGCGACAAACGCCGCCTGCACTTCATCGATGCTCACGCCCGTCGCTGCCGCCTGCGCCGCAATGCGTTCCTTCAGCGACGGCGACTCGATGGTGCCGGGGCAGATCGCGTTGCAGCGGATGCCGCGCGTGACAAAGTCCGCCGCCACCGATTTCGTCATGCCCACCACGGCCGCCTTCGAGGTGCCGTAGATAAAGCGGTTCGGCGCGCCCTTCACGCTCGACGCCACGGACGACATGTTGACGATGGAGCCAGCGCCCCTGGCCAGCATGCCGGGCAGCACGGCGCGCATCAGCCGGTACATGGAGCGCGCATTGATGTCGAACGAACGGTCCCAGGCCGCATCGTCGCAGTCGAGGATGGTGCCGCCGTCGACGAAGCCGGCGCAGTTGAACAGGATGTCGACGGGGCCGATCTCGTCGGCCAGCGCGGTGATCGCCGCGCCATCGGTCACGTCGAGCCGGCGGATGGCGCAGCCCGTTGCCTCTTTCAGCGCGTCGAGCTGGGCCTGGTTGATATCGGTGGCGATCACGGTGGCGCCTTCGCGCACGAACGCTTCAGCCGTGGCGCGGCCGATGCCCTGGCCGGCGGCGGTGAGCAGGGCGATTTTGCCTTGTAGTCTGGCGGTCATGTTGTCTCCTTTTATTTTTTAACCCAACACCTTAACGGCTGGGGTCAGACCCGGCGGGTCTGACCCCGGATTTTTGCTAACTGACGTGGAATACCTGTTCCATCAGCGCCCAGTGCTCGCCCTCGGCACGCGAAGCCAGCGGCTCCTGGCACGGGGCGCAAAAGGTCCACCAGCGCTGCGTTTCCAGGTCGGCGGCGATGGCCGCCATGTCGGCCTCAAAATCCTCGCCGTGGTACTCCCAGTAACCGAACAGCAGGTTTTCCGGCTCGCGCAGGAAGATCGAGTAATTGCCGACATGCGCGGCTGCCAGTCTGGCCAGCACCTGCGGCCAGACGGCGGCGTGCAGGGTTTTGTATTCGGCGATGCGCTCCGGCGCGATGCCGATGACCATGCCCATTCTTTGCATTGCGACTCCTTTTTGCTGGCTTACGCCGGCCTCCCAATACCGTTGACGATAACCGTAGGTCGGCTTAGCCGGAACGGCGTAAGCCGACACGCCCACCACCTCATTCAAGACCATAAAACCGGCACGCATTGCGTCCGAAAATATCGTCCCTGTCTTCTTGTCCCAGGTGTGCCAGCAGCGCCTCGCTGGCGGCCAGCCACGCCGCATAGCCACCGGCCAGGTCGACCACGGGCCAGTCGCTGCCCCAGATCACGCGCCGGGAGCCGAACACGTCCAGCACATGGGCGGCATAGGGGCGCAGGTCGTCCACGTTCCAGCCGGGCCGCGCTTCCGTCACCAGCCCGGACAGCTTGCAGTGCACGTTCGGCAGCGCGGCCAGCAGCGCCATGTCTGCACGCCAGGTGCCGAAGCCGGCATCGGCGATCGGCGGCTTGGCCGCATGGTCGATCACGATGGCCAGCTGCGGATAAGCGCGGGCACATTGCAGCAACGCGGGCAAGTGGCGCGGCAGCACCAGCGCGTCCAGCCGCAAGCCGTGTTCCACCATGGCGGCCAGGGCCGGCGCCAGCGCGGGATTGGCAATCCACTGATCGTCGTCGAGATCCTGCAGCATGGGGCGCAGGCCTTTGAGCTTCGCCTGGGACGCCAGGCGGGCGATATTGGCCGGCGCATCAGGCGCCAGCCAATCGGTCCAGCCCACGACGGCGCGAATAAAGCTGGTCTTTGCCGCCAGCGCCAGCAGGTAATCGGTATCGGCAGCCGTCGGCAGCGACTGCACCAGCACCGTGCCGGCGATGCCGTGCGCGGCCAGCAGCGGCGCCAGGTGGGCCGGCGCAAAGTCGCGGTGGATGGCGGCCAACGATGGCGGCGGCCAGCTGCCGGCACGCGCGGCCAGCTGCCAGAAGTGCTGGTGGGCGTCGATGCGCATCATGCGGCCACTCCCGCAGGCAGCGGCGCGCGCGCATCGAGCAATTCCGCGTCCCGCAGCGCCAGCCACAGGGCGTCGGGCAGCGGCGTGGCGAACCAGTCCAGGTTTTGCCGCAGCTGCGCCAGGTCCTGGCCGCCCGGGATGCAGGAAGCGACGGCAGGATGGGCGAGCGGAAACTGCAGCGCGGCCGCTTGCAAGGGCACGCCGAACTCACGGCAGACGGCGTCCAGGCGCGCCACGCGCTTGAGTATGGCGGCCGGCGCATCGGCGTAGTTGAATTTGCCGTTCCCGGCCAGCACGCCCGAGTTGAACGGGCCGCCGATCACGATGGCGTTACCACGCTCCACGCAGGCGTCCAGCAATGGCGACAGCGAGGCTTGTTCCAGCAAGGTGTAGCGGCCGGCCAGCAAGGTGCAATCGAGGTCGAATTCCGCCATCGCGCGCAGCACGATCTCGCACTCGTTGACACCGAGTCCCACGGCTTTCACCTGGCCGCTGGCGCGCAGTTCATCGAGGGCGCGAAAACCGCCACCGGTCGTCAGCTGGCGCCAGTATTGCTGATCGTGTTCGCCATGCGTCGCCTTGCCGATATCGTGCACGAACAGAATATCTATCCGGTCGAGCCCCAGCCGCTGCAGGCTGTCCTCGTGGGAACGCAGTACGCCGTCATACGTATAGTCGTAATGGGGACGGAACGGCAGCGGCGCGGCAAAGCCGTCGTCGCCGGGGCGCACGGAGGCGTCGGGCCGCATCAGCCGTCCCACCTTGGTGCTGACCACAAATTCATGGCGGGGCCGCTCGCGCAGCGCCGCACCGAGACGGCGTTCGGACTGGGTATAGCCATAGAACGGCGCCGTGTCGAAGAAACGCACGCCAGCATCCCAGGCGCCATCCAAGGTGGCGCGCGCCTGCGCGTCGCTGACGGGCTGGTACAAGCCGCCTATCGGCGCGCAGCCCATGCCGATGCAGGGCAGCGACAGGCCTCCGCGCGGCAAGGTACGCAATTGTGTGACATCCATGGGCTCGGCCCTCAAGCGGCGCGCAGCGGGAAACAGCCTGGCCCCACCGCGTCGAATTGTTTATAGGTCAGCACGAATTCCTGGTGGCCCAGGTCTTCCGAGCGGCTCAGTTCTCCGTTGGCGACGTTCAGCACGGCGGCGACGATCTCCGCGCCCACTTCTTCCAGGGTGGCTTCGCCCGTGAGGATCTTGCCGGCATTGATATCCATGTCGTCGGCCAGGCGCTCGAAGGTTTGCGGATTGGCGCACACCTTGATGACGGGCGAGATCGCCGAGCCGACCACCGAGCCGCGGCCCGTGGTAAACAAGGTGATGTGGGCGCCGCAGGAAATGAGTTCGACGATTTCCGCGTTGTCCGACACGTTCGGGAAACCGAAGCGCGGTTCGCCGTCCGGCACCACGTCGAGCAGGTACAGGCCGCCTCCGGCCGGCTGGTCGCCCGGTTTCAGAATGCCGACGATGGGCGAGGAACCGCTCTTGGCGTAGGCGCCCAGCGACTTTTCTTCCTGCGTGGTCAGGCCGCCATCGGCGTTCCCCGGCGAGAAGCTGCCGTGGCCCATGATGGTGTAGTAGCGCGCGGCCTTGGCCACGGTTTCGACGATGGCGTTGCCCAGGTCCGGGCTGACGGCGCGCCGCTGCATGTGGTATTCGCAGCCCACCAGTTCGCCCGTCTCTTCGAAGATGCAGGGGCTGCCGGCCGCGATCAGGGTGTCAAACGCGACGCCGACGGCCGGGTTGGCGCTGATGCCGCTGGTGCTGTCGGAGCCGCCGCAGATGGTGGCGACGACCAGTTCATCGATCCCCATCGGCACGCGCTCCTGTTGTGCCAGGTGTTCCAGCGCCCAGCTGATCCACTCGACGCCGCTGCTCACGCTGGGGCGCGTGCCGCTATTTTCCTGGATCGTGATCGTGTGCACGGGGCGGTCGCTGTCGGCCACGGCGCTGGAGAGGCCATATTTGTTGAAGCCTTCGCAGCCCAGGGACACCAGCAGCACGGCGCCCACGTTCGGGTGCGTCAGCAAACGGCGCATCACCTGGTCCGCGTATTCATTGGGGAAGCAGCCCGTAAAGCCGATCAGGTGCACGGGCTGGCCGGGAAAGGCGTTGACCATCAGGCGCGCCACATGGTGCGCGCATTCGACCATATAGGCCACGACCACGATATTGCGGATGCCCTTGCGGCCATCGGCGCGCAGGTAGCCCGACAGGGCGGGTGTCGTTACGGGAGCGTTCATGCTTGGTCGTCCTTGTCCAGGAAATGGTGGCCGTCCTGGCCCAGGGTAAACGTGGGAATGTAATCGCTTGCCAGGTTGTGCGTGTGGATATGCTCGCCGATGGCGACGGGAGCCGTGATGCTGCCGATCAGGGCGCCGTAGCGCAGCACCTTGTCGCCCACGGCCAGCGCGCGGCGCGCCACCTTGTGGCCGATGTGGATATTTTGCGCCAGGGTGACGGGCACGCCGTCGATGGCGACGACGTCGCCGCAGGCCAGGGCTGTCCTGGCGATCAGGCAGTTATCCTCGGGCGACATCAGCAGCAGGCTGCTAGGCTGGGAAGCGAGGCTCATGGCGCACCCTCCCCGGCAAAGACGGCTAGGCGGCCGGCTGGCTCAGTTTTTCCCGCGTGCCGATCGACGACAGCATGGTGCTGCGCGAGGAATCGAGGTGCGAGCGCATGGCCTCGAGCGCCTTCGGCACGTCGTGCTCGGCCAGCGCACGCAGGATGGCCAGGTGTTCCTGCACCGCGTATTTGTTGCGGCCCTTTTCCTCGCCCTTGTCCCACTGGTAGTGATAGTGAAATACGAACGAGACGATATCGTAGAAGCCCTGCGCGAAGCGGTTGTTCAAGAGGCCGATCAAGAAGGTGTGGAACTCGCGGTCCAGCGCCGGAAACGCATTGTGGCGCGTGTCGATCCTGGCCGCCAGCTTCTCGTGCTGTTTGATCAGCCGTGCCAGTTCCGCATACGCCGGATCTCCATGCGGCAGGTGCGCAAACTGCTCCACGGCCGCCATCTCGAACATGCGCCGCATGTCCGCCAGTTCGGTGGCGAACGAGCGGTCGAACGCGCACAGGCGCCAGCCGCCGCGCGGCTTCTTTTCGATCAGGCCGAAACGCGAAAAGCCGATCAGGAATTCGCGCACGCTGACGGTACTGGCGCCCGCCTCGCGCGCCAGCTCCGCTTCCGAGAATTCCGCGCCGGGCGGCATGTCGCGCTGGTACACGCGCTCCATCAGCACTTGCTGGATGCGCTCCGCCCCCGACTGCAATTCGGAGATATCGAAGTAGTCGCCCGGTATGGGTTTGCGCAGCAAGCACCGGTCCGCCGGGCTGGCGATCAGGCGCCGCGTCGACAGATACGCGATCGCGCTGCGGATGGCCGTGCGGCTGCCCTGACAGATCGTGGTCAGGAACTGCTCCGTCGGCAGCATCTCGCCCACTGCGACATTCTCGGCGAGAAATTGCAACAGCAGATTGGTACTGCGCTTGAAGACGGTGGCGGGTTTGGACATGGATGAATGAACGCGCTATGCCAGCGAAAGGGAAAGTGGATGAGTGGGCCATTTTAGTCGATATCGGATTGGATCGGCATGCTAAAAAAGAAACAACTGTGCTGAGCGGGGCGTTCATGGCTGCGCTCCCGGCGCCAGCATGGCGCGCAGGCGAGGCTGCGCCAGGGCGGGACACAGCTGCCGCGCCAGCGCCGCCACGGGCGCCATGCGCCGCGCGATTTTGCCGGCGTGGTGCTGCGCGATGTCGGCCAGGCAGTGCGCGAGGAAGGGATTGCCGAAGCGTTCCCTGACCTGCGCCACATAGGCCAGCGCGGCGTCGCCGTGCCGCGCGCCCATGGCGGCAAACACGGGCAGCACTTCCTCGTGCCACAGGGCTTCCAGCGCGGCGCGCATGGCGCCATCGTCCATCGCCTCGCGCACCGTCATGCCGGCCGGGCTGCCCCGTTCCATCCACAACTGCGCCAGATACGTGTGACCCATATTAAGCAGGAACAGCTTGCGCTGCTCATACTCGCGCAGGCTGTCGGTCACCACCAGCTGCGGATGGCGGCACGGCAGCAGCATGCCTTCCTGTGCCTCGATGGCCCACAGCGCATAGGGTTCGGCCACCGCGCCTATCGGTTCGATCGGTTCGGAAACGATGCGGTCGACGAGGGAATTGATCCACAGGCAGCCCGTTTGCAGATACCCGATGAACGCGGCATCGCAGCGCCACCGCTGCGCCAATGTCACGATCACCTGGCGCAATACATGACCGTTGTCGGCCACCAGTTCGCACGGAAAAATCGAGATGGGCGCGGCGCCGGCCAGGAAGCGGTCATGCAGCAGCACCAGCAGCTTGGCGGGAAAGCTGGCGGGAACGGTCGCGCCATCGAGCATGCCGGCGTGGTCGCCGTCATCGAGCTGGTAGCCCGTGTCGCCCGTATTCGAAACGATCACGCGCGCGGCCACGGCCGCATCGCGCACTTGCCGCCAGTCGCTGCCGGCCTGCCACGCCTGCGTGACGGCATCGGCGCGGCGCTCTTCATCGACTTGCGCGCCGTCCTGCCAGCCGCGGATGCGCACCGGGTAGCCGCCGGCCTGGCGAAACGCGGCCACCCGCGCCGCGCCCTGCGCGCTGCCGGTCGTTTGCACGATGGTGATATGGCCCAGCGCCTCGCCTGCCTTCGCCGCTTCGCTGACGAACAGGTCGGCGTGCGCTTGCAGGAAGCGACTGGTGCCAAATTGCAGTATGGGGTTGAGATCGCTCATCTCAGACCTCGACGATGGCCTTGATGACACCCGCTTCTGGCTGCATCCAGCGATCGAGCACGCCCGTAAATTCATCGAGCGTGGTGCGGTGGGTATTGAGCAGCGCGGTGGGGACTTTCCCCGCCTTCATGGCCGCCACCACTTCCTCGAAATCGTCGACGGTGGCGTTGCGGCTGCCCAGCAGGGTCGTTTCGCGCTTGTGGAATTCCGGGTCGGAAAAGGACAGGCGGTCGCGCACGATGGACACCAGCACATAGGAGCCGCCGTGGGCGACAAAGTCCAGGCCCCGCTCCATGGCGGCGATATTGCCGGTGGCGTCAAACACCACGTCGAAGAATTCGCCGCCGGTGGCGTCCGACAGCTGCTCCTTGTCGCCGTCGCCCAGCTGCACCGTGCGGGTGATACCGAGCGCGTCGCGGCAGAACTGCAAACGGTCGGCGCGGCCGTCGAGCACCGTCACGTCGGCGCCTTTCAAGGATGCGAACAGCATCACGGCCATGCCGATCGGGCCGGCGCCCACCACCAGCACGCGCTTGCCGGCATCGACCGCGCCGCGCTTGACGGCGTGCGCGCCGATGGCGAGAAATTCGATCATGGCCGCGTCGTCGAGCGAGATGCCTTCCGTCTTGAAGACGAAGCGCTCGGGCAGCGCCAGGTATTCCGTCATGCCGCCGTCGCGGTGCACGCCCAGCACTTCGATGCGGGTGCAGCAGTTGGTCTTGCCCTGGCGGCAGGCCACGCAAGTACCGCATGACAGGTAGGGCATCACGTAGACCTGGTCGCCCACGGCCAGGCGCGAGCCGGCTGGCGCGCTGTCGATATGGCCGGACAATTCATGGCCCATCACGCGCGGATAGCTGAGGAAAGGCTGGGTGCCGCGGAAGATATGCATGTCGGTGCCGCAGATGCCGACGCGGCGTATGCGCAGCAGCACTTCACCCTCGCCGGGAACGGGCACGGGGCGCTGTTCCATGCGCAAACTGCCGGGCGTATCGCAAACGATACTTTTCATCATGGTCGTCTCTCTCGCCGCCGGATCTTGCCGTTGGCATATTATATTTAACGTACAAACCAACTGTGAAAAAAATCCGTCTGTGCGGATTGTCTCTCCAGCCTTGTCAATGGCGCGTCTTGCTGCGCCGCACAACGATTATTCCGTCATTCCATGTGGCTCGAACGCGCTAATCATGCTGCAGGCGTCGTTCGGTTTTATAAATATACCGTACAAAAAAATGAAGGTCAACGGATTCTTTTACGGGTTTTTTCGAGGCCTCTGCTACATTCCTGCTTGAGCCTGACGTTACGTCAGGCGCCATCGTGGTGACACGCACTGAAGACAAGGAGAAGACGATGCTGTTGAAAATCGGTGAACTGGCCAGGCTCACGGGCTTGACCATCCGCACCCTGCACCACTACGACAGCATCGGCCTGCTCTCGCCTTCGGCGCGCACGCAAGCTGGCTACCGCCTGTACCAGCACGGCGACATGGACCGGCTGCACCGGATCATGGCGCTGCGCAAGTTCGGGATGTCGCTGGCCGATATCGCCAACGCCCTCGCCGGCCCGGAGCTGCCGCTCTCCTCCATCGTGGCGCGGCAAATCGCCATGCTGGAGCGCCAGATCGCACAGGCTTCCACCCTGCGTGAACGCCTGCGCACCCTGCAAACGCAACTGACGCAGGGGCAGGCGCCGGAACTGGCCGAGTGGCTCACCACTATGGAGTTGATGACCATGTACGACAAATACTTTAGTCACGAAGAACTGCAACAACTGCCGCTGCTGTCCGATGCGGCCGTGGAACAGGAATGGAAAGCACTGGTAATGAGAGTGCGCGCCGTCAAGGACGCGGGCGCGGGCCCCGGCGATGCGCCAGCGCAGGCGCTGGCTACGGAATGGATGGTCAAACTGGTGCGCGACACGGGTGCCCACCCGGGCCTGTTCGCGCGCCTGAACGACATGCATGCGCAGGAGCCATCGATGCAGGCGACGACCAGCATCGACGCGGACCTGATGCAGTTCATCCTCGCCGCCTTCAATGCCTCGCGCATGGCGCTGTACCGGCCCTTTCTCGACGAGCACGAATACGCGCATCTGGTGGCCAACTACGGCAAGCGTTCGGGCGAGTGGCCGGCCCTGATCGCCGCCGTGCGCGCCGCCATCGATGCGCGCACGCCGCCCACCGATCCGGCCGTGCTGCAACTGGCGCGGCAGTGGCTGGAACTGTTCCGCTCCTACGCGGGCACAGACCCGGCCACGCAGCTGAAGTTCCGCCAGGCGCACCAGCAGGAACCGCGCTTGATGGAAGGCAGCTTCGTCGACGCAGCCATGCTGCAATACCTGGGCGCGGCGATGGCTGTCGTGGCGCAGGAGCGCCCCGGCGCATAGGTTCAGGTGTGGCATCTCGTGGGCGCGGCCATGTAGAATCGGCCTTCGCCCACGAGAGGATTAACCGATGCGCCGCTTTCTGTTTGCTTGCCTGACCTTGCCCGCCCTGAATGCCGCCATGGCCGCCGAGCCGCCCGTGCAAGGGGTGTGGCAGGGCACCGTGGGCAAGGCCAATATCGTCGCCTGCTTCAACCAGCCCAGCACTACGCAAGGCGCGGACCGCAGCGGCAATTATTACTATACGCGCTACAAGACGCCGATCATGCTGGCAAAGCCGAACGGCAAGACGCTGTGGCAGGAACTCGACGCCAAGGGCAATACGACGGGCACGTGGTCGCTGAACGCGCCGCAGGGCGAGAAGCTCGTCGGCACCTGGGCGGATCCGAAAAGCGGCAAGACCCTGCCCCTGGCCTTGACCCTGCTGGAAGCGGCGGGCGACCGCGAACATCCGTCCTGCGCCAGCGACGCCTACAATCTGGCGCTGGAAGATTTTCCCGGCACCAAGGTAAGCAAACCCGTCATCTTTGAAGGCAAGCAATACCGCAACCTGCAAGTGGGCGACACCATCACCGTGGAACTGATGGCGCCCGGCGATGGCATCGCGAAAATCAACGCGCAGCTGCGCGGCGTACTGGCGAAGAACAAGAAGGACCTGGAAGACTTCTATGCCACGCGCCGCGAATACCTGGGCCGCAACGGTTTCACGACGGAAGACGAAGTGTATGCGGAGCCGACCTACTGGTCGCCGCGCTGGGTGACGGTGAAGTTCTACCGCTGGGCGGCCGGCTATGGCGCCAGCGGCATCTCCATCAAGTTCCGCACCTGGGACGTGAAAACGGGCCAGGAAACGGACGTGTGGAACTGGTTTGGCGCCAGCGCCAGCGATGGCGACGACAAGGCCGAATTGCCGGACCGCCTGCGCCAGGCCCTGTTCAAGGATGTGAAAATCGACGCCGAATGCAAGGGCACGGATTACGACGGCCGCGGCCGCTTCCACTTGTCATTGAAGCAGGAAGGCGTATCGTTCTGGCAAGACCCGAACGGCAGCGGCTGCGAGAACGACTTCCTGCTGCCCTACAGCAAGGTCGGCCCCTTCCTCACCGTCAAGGGTCGCGCCGCGCTCAGCGACTTGCTGCCGAAGAACTAACCATCACCAATCATCGCGGCCACCATCTCCGCCGTGGCGGCCGCCAGGGTCCAACCCAGGTGGCCGTGGCCCGTGTTGTAGTACACGCCAGATGCTTTGCCCGGCCCCACTTTCGGCAGCATGTCGGGCAGCATGGGACGCAAGCCGGCCCAGGGCACGACCTTGCGCGTATTCACGCCAGGAAAGCACTCTTCGACCCATTGCAGCAGCGGGCGGATGCGGTCGGCGCGGATGTCGTGATTGATACCGTTGAATTCCGCCGTGCCCGCCACCCTGAGCCGGTCTTCGCCGAGGCGGCTGCTGACCAGCTTGGTCGCGTCGTCGAGCAGGCTGACGGACGGTGCGGCCGCGCGGCTGGCGGCGGCGTCGAGCTTCACGGTGATCGAATACCCTTTCACGGGATACACGTTGACATGGTCGCCCAGCATTGCCGCCATGGCGCGGCTGGCCGTGCCCGCGCAGATGACGACGGCATCGAACAGGGTGCTGTCTTCGCCGAGGCTGACCCGCACCTTGCCGTGTTCACGCGCCAGCGCCGTGACTTCCACACCATAACGGCAGGCGACGCCCAGACGCACGCAGGCATCGGCCAGGCCGCTGGTGAATTTGTGGATGTCGCCCGTGGAATCGCTGTCCGTGTAGTAGCCGCCGTAGAAGTCGCCCTGCAAGGCCGGTTCGATGGCGCGCATTTCCTGCGGCGTGACGGCGCGCCGCTGCAAGCCGCCCTGCGCCAGCAAACGCGAAACGCCGCCCGCCCGCTCGAAGCCGGCCTTGTCACGGTAGACGTGCAGGATGCCGGCGCGGCGGTGATCGAAAGCGATGTTTTCCGCTTGCGCCCACGCAAACAAATGTTCGCGCGCGGCGATCGCCATGCGGGCCGTGGCGATGGTGTTGCGCTCGTAAGCCGGCATGGCGGCGAGAAACTCGGCAAACCAGCTCAGCTTGTGCCAGCTGGGCCAGGGATGGAGCAGCAAGGGCGCATCGCGCCGCGCCATCCATTTCAGGGCATTTAGTATCGTTGCCTTGTGGTTCCACACTTCCGCGTGCGAGGCCGACAATTGCCCGCCGTTCGCATACGACGTTTCCATGGCAGCGTAACGGTGGCGTTCGATCAGGGTCACGTGCACGCCCCGCTTGGCCAGCGCATACGCCGTCGTCACGCCCGTGATGCCTGCGCCCAGCACGGCCACGCGCTTCATGCCTCAGGTTCCATTTTCTGCTCCACCTTGTGCACGACCGTGTCGCCCGCCTGCAACACGCGGCCGTCCGGCGCCAACACGTCCATCCTGCGCACGGGCGCGTGCGTATCACGTTGCAGCAAGGTCGAATGCGCCTCGCCCGCTTCGAACAATTGCGCCTCGCTCCACTGCCGCAAACCGACGACGACGGGAAACAGCGCCAGCCCCTTTTGCGTCAGCACGTATTCCTGGTAGGCCGTGCCGTCCGAGGCGGGCGCGACCGTAAAGATGCCCTCTTCCACTAGCGTGTGCAGGCGGTCGGCCAGGATGTTCTTCGCCACGCCCAGGCTTTTCTGGAACTCGCCAAAGCGGCGCATGCCGTCGAAGGCGTCGCGCACGATCAGGAGCGACCAGCGCTCGCCGATCACGTCGAGCGCGCGCGCCACGGGACAGGGGTCGGTTTTCAGGCTCTTGCGCTTGGCCACGGGCATTCTCCAGGATTGAGTGGTTGCATTTTAAAACTTCTCGGCGTAGACTCCAAGTGGTTTTAATTTGAAACCACAAACAAGACCATGCGCGATACAACGACTCCCATCACGACAGCACTTCCCCCCACCCTCGTCTGGCTGTTTGCCACGGCGGCCGGCCTCAGCGTGGCCAATGTGTATTACGCCCAACCTTTACTCGCCACCTTGGCGCACGAGTTCGGCATGACGGAGGCGGCCAGCGGCATGGTCATCACGGCCACGCAGATCGGCTGCGCGCTGGCCCTGCTGCTGCTCGTGCCCTTGGGCGACATGCTGAACCGGCGCCGGCTGACCCTTTTCCAGCTGGGCATGCTGGCCATCACCCTGGTGGCGCTGGGCTGCGCCCGGTCCACGGCAGCCTTGCTGGGCGGCATGCTGATGGTCGGCTTGCTGGGCACGGCCATGACGCAGGGTTTGATCGCCTACGCGGCCAGCGCGGCGGCCAGCCATGAGCGGGGAAGAGTCGTCGGCATGGCGCAGGGCGGCGTGGTGATCGGCTTGCTGCTGGCGCGCACCCTGTCCGGCGTGGTGGCCGATGTGGCGGACTGGCGCGCCGTATATTTTGTTTCGGCCGCCATCGCTTGCGCCCTGTTGCTGCTGCTGTGGCGCATGCTACCGCCGGCCAAGTCGCAAGGCCAGAAGCTCGCGTATGGCGCCCTGCTCGCCTCGATGCTGGACATGCTGCTGCACAACAAGGTGCTGCGCGTACGGGGCATGCTGGCCCTGCTGATGTTTGCTGTCTTCAATATTTTCTGGAGCGCGCTGGTACTGCCCCTGACGGCGCAAGGCTATAGCCATGCGGCCATCGGCGCGTTTGGCCTGGTCGGCGTAATCGGTGCGCTGGGCGCGGCGCGCGCGGGCGCCATGGCGGACAAGGGCCGCGCGCAATGGACGACGGGCGCCGCCCTGCTGCTGCTGCTGGCCGCGTGGCTGCCGCTCGGCTTTGCGGGCGCTGCCCTGTGGCCGTTAATCGTCGGCATCATCGCGCTGGACCTGGCGGGCCAGGCCATCCACGTGACGAACCAAAGCCTGATTTTCAAGCAGGACAGCGACGCGCACAGCCGCCTGGTGGCGTGCTACATGCTGTTTTATGCGGTGGGAAGCGGACTCGGTGCGATTGCCGCCACCAGCGTGTATGCGCTGGCGGGCTGGCATGGGGTATGCACGCTGGGCGCGGCGGTCAGCTTGCTCGCCCTGCTGTTCTGGCGGCTGACCTTGCCTGCTGAAAAAGCTGAGTGATAAACGCTTAATTCAGCATGGCCGTGGCGGAACCATGGCGATAGGTTTTCAAGGCATCGGGCTGGATCTGGATCAGCGAACCGCTGACTTTAATCAGGTGCAAGTCCGTCAGCTGATGCAGCACGCGCGACAGGGTGGCGGGCGCCAGGTTCAGGAACGATGCCAATAAACTTTTCTTCAGGTCCAGCTTGACCTCGTTCGAGCGCTGCTGGTCCGATGCCTGCAGCAAATACTCGACCACGCGCTGGGTCGCGTTCTGCACGGAGCAGCGCTCCACGTTGCGGATGAAACCCATCAGGTGGTGCGACAGGCTGTTCATCATCTGGCGCGCGATGCGGGGCGACTGGTCCAGCAGGCGCAGCAGCGCGTGCGGCGGGATGCGCAGCAGCAGGCAGTGCTCGAGCGCCTCGGCGCAGAACGGATATGGTTCATCGAGGAAAATCATGGCTTCGCCGAAGCTCTGGCCCGGACGGATCAGTTCCAGTACCTTGTCGGTCCCTTCCATGGAAAACACGCTCAGCTTGACGAGGCCGAAGACCACCACGTAGGCGCCTTCCGCCACTTCGCCCTTGCGGAACAGCACTTTGCCTTTTTCCACTTCGACACGCACGACATCCTGGCGCAATTGCTCTAATTGCGAAGGGGAAATATGGCGGAACAGAGCCTGGCTCGACAGCAAGCCATCGACGTTGACCTTATGCATGACACTCTCTTATTAGATTAGCGAATGACTAAGAGTGTAATGCGCAGGCACGGTCAAGGCCATACGTCAAAGGAACTAGGGTTGTCTAGGCCGGAACGCCATGCAGATCAAACAATCGCGGATTCCTTGCCCACTATTTGCGCTTTGTTTGATCTCTATTTGCTTAACTCACGCTCGACGGCGTAGACGGCGATCTGCACGCGGCTGCTGAGCTTAAGCTTTTTGAGAATGTTTTGCACGTGGATTTTCACCGTGCTTTCGGCCACGTCGAGCTGGCGCGCGATTTCCTTGTTGCTCAGTCCTTGCGCCAGGCAGGCCATGGCTTCGCGTTCGCGCGGCGTCAGTTTGTCATAGTCTTCCTGGGGCGCGTTTTGCCCCGCGCGGAACTGCGATACGAGCTTGGCCGTCATGGCGTCGGCGATCACGGATTCGCCGGCGGCGGCGCGGCAAATGGCTTGGCCCAGCTGTTCGGCTTCGATATTTTTCAGCAAATAACCGCGTGCGCCCGCGCGCAGGGCCGCGCCGAGGTCGGCCGCGTTTTCCGACACGGTCAGCATCAGCACCACCATCTGCGGCATGTCCTGCAAGATCAGCTGCAGCGCCTCGACGCCAGTCACGCCGGGCATGTTCAAGTCCATCAGCACCACGTCGGGATGCAGTTCGGCCGCCAGGCGCACGCCGTCCAGCCCGTTCGATGCCTCGCCCACCACCTGGAATTGAGGATTGCGCTGCAGCAGCAGCTTGACGCCACTGCGCAGCAAGGTGTGGTCGTCGACCAGCAGGATTTTGATTGGTGCGTTCACGTGTTTGTTGCCTGATAAAGATGATTCATTTTGTTACGCGGTCTGGCGCCGGGCTGCCGGCAAGGCCAGCGAGATCGTCGTGCCGCCGCCGGGCGTGCTGTCGATGGCAAATTGCGCACCGAGCCGCTCGGCTCTTTCCTGCATGATACGCAAGCCGATCTGCAATTCCGTTTTCTTGTCGCGCAGGTTGGCGGCGAAGCCTTCGCCATCGTCGCGCACCTGCAGCGCAAAATCGCGCCCGTTGTCCACGCGCAGCGCCACGTTGCTCGCTTGCGCGTGCTTGCGGATATTCGACAGCGCTTCCTGCACGATGAACAGGATCTGCAACTGCTGCTCGGGCGCCAGCGGCGCGCCGTTGCCGCTCATTTCCAGCGTGCCGATCACGCCCGTCTGCAGCTCGAACTTGGCCAGCACTTCCGACAGCTTGCTTTCGAGGTCGCTGCCATGCCAGCGCGTGCGGAAATTGACGAGCAATTCGCGCACGTCCTGGTAGCTTTGCTCGACGCCCATGCGCATCAGCGGCAACACTTCGGCCGCTTCGTCGAGCTGGCCCCGGCGCACGGAGTCGTCGAGCATCTGCACTTGCAGGCTGATGAAGTTCAGGCTTTGCGCGATGCTGTCATGCAAGCCTTCGGCCAGCAGGCTGCGTTCGCGCGCGACGGCAAATTCCTTTTCGCGCGCGATCAGGCGCTGGTTTTCAATGGCGATGCCCAGGCTCTGGCCCAGGGTTTCCAGCCAGCCCTGCTGCTGCGCCTGCACGGCTTGGGGGCGCGCAAAGTGCAGCGAAAAACTGCCGACCACCTGCTCTCGCGCAAGGATGGGGAAGACGGCGATGGCAATGAAACCTTCGTCCTGGCAACGGTAGCGCTGCAAGGCTTCGACCTGGCGGAAATCGCGGATCTGGATCACGCCCTGCGCCACGGCCGCGCCGCACAGGCAATCGTTGTTGCGGATGCAGTGTTCCTCTTCCACCATGGCGTCGGAAATGCCTTCGTGCACGATGATATGCACGGTGTCCTGATGCGGATCGAGGATGCGCACGGTGCCGCCTTCGGCCTGCGCGAACTCCATCACGTGGCGCAGGAAGCCACGGCACAGCGCATCGATGGCGTGCTGTCCCGCCAGCAAGGTGGAAATCTCGTGCAGGGTGGCCAGCTGGCGTTCCTGCGCGGCGCTCAGGCCCGATGCGGCTTGCGCCAGGCGGCGCTGGCGCCAGCGCGAGGCTGGATGTTGTTTGCGGGAAGGTTGACTGCGCGGCGCATGCATGAAGAACTCGAATCTGAAAAGTGGGGCGTCCGGCAGGCGCTGCGGCCTGCCGGACAAACAAAGGTTACAAATGAATCTCGGTACCGAGCAGCTTGACGAACTGCGCCAGCCAGGCCGGATGCGCGGGCCAGGCGGGCGCCGTGACGAACTGGCCATCCGTGACGGCGTCCGTGACGGCGATGTCGGCATACGTGCCGCCCGCCAGTTTCACTTCCGGTGCGCAGGCTGGATAGGCGGAAATGCGCTTGCCACGGATGACGTCGGCGGCAGCCAGCAGTTGCGCGCCATGGCAAACGGCCGCGACAGGCTTGCCCGCCCCGGCGAAATGGCGCACGGCGGCGATGACTTTCTCGTTCAGGCGCAGGTATTCCGGTGCACGGCCGCCGGCGATCATCACGGCATCATAATCGGCCGGATCGATCTCGTCGAAGCTGGCGTTCAGGGTGAACAAATGGCCCGGCTTTTCCGTGTAGGTCTGGTCGCCCTCGAAATCGTGGATGGCCGTCTTGATCGTCTCGCCGCTTTTCTTGCCGGGACAGACGGCATGCACGGTATGCCCGAGCATCAGCAGAGCCTGGAACGGCACCATCGTTTCATAATCTTCTGCAAAATCGCCGGTCAAAAACAGAATTTTTTTCGCTGCCATTTGGTTCTCCTATGAAAGATTGATCCCGCAAGACGTATCTTAGCGCGACTTGGCAGCCATACTGGATATTTATCAAACTTTTGCGCCTTGATCGAGGATTTTACAGGCTGAGGCGGAATTATTTACAGCCTCGCAGGTCAAATCAAGCACACCTCGTTGAAAGGCAGGGCCATGGACAGCAGCACACTGATACGTATCTTCGACCATTTAGCCGATGCAGAGCGCGCCCGCAACCGGCTGCTGGCCGAAGGTTTCCCTTCTCACGCCGTGCAGCTGGACGCGGGCGACGACGAGGCTGGCCCCGTGCAGGGCAATTTCACGGTCGGCAATTGCGACACCTTCACCAGCCGGCTGGAACGGGCGATCAATGCCCTGTTCGGCGGCGACAACCATATGTACCGGCGCAACTACGGCAAGACGGCGTTCCGCGGCATGGTCCGCCTGGTGGTGGCCACGCGTCACGCCGATGAACAGCAGCGCGCGCACGCCATCGTGCAAGCGTGTGGCGGCAGCGATATCGAACAGCGCACGGCCCGCTGCGACCAGGACAGGCACGGCGGCATGGCGGCCCTGTCGCGCTAGCCGGCGCGCACAGCAAGGAGAACAAGCATGGACGTCACATGGGGGGTAGTGGCCGACAGCAGCCGGGCCCGGCTGTTTGCGCTGGGACAGCAAAATCAGCTGGGCGAACTGCAAGATTTCGTCAATCCGGCGGGCCGCGAAAACGAGAACGCCTTGAACAGCGATGCCAGCGGACGCTTCGGCAGCGGCATGCGCGCCGGTACGCAAGCGGGCACGCAGGCGCACACGACCGAGCCGCGGGTGACGCCAGTCGAGCATGCGAACGCACAGTTTGCCCGGCATATCGCGCAAGTACTGCAGCAGGGCTTGCAGCAACAGCGCTACAACAAGCTGTGCCTGGTAGCCGCGCCCAAATTCCTGGGGCAGTTGCGTCTAAGCCTCGATACCCAGGTGGAAAAACGGCTCAGTCATGCCCTGGCCAGGGATGTCGCCAGCATGAACGTGCCCCAACTGGAAGCCTATTTGCAGCAAGCGCTGGACAGGAGCGGCGACGACAGCTGAACGGCAGCGGCCCCATCGCCATCCGCAAGCGGGCACAATCTGTGGCAAGATCTGCGTTCTTTCTTTCAAAACCGGAACTTGTCATGATTTTTGAAATTGCCCACATCCAGATCAAATCGGCCACGCACGCTGCCTTCGAAGCGGCCGTGACGAAAGCCGTCCCCTTGTTCCAGCGCGCACGCGGCTGCGAGTCGATGCGCCTGGAGCGCTCGATCGAAAACGGCGATGCCTACCGCCTGGTGGTGGGCTGGACAACCCTGGAAGACCATACCGTGCATTTCCGCGGCAGCGAGGACTTCCAGGCATGGCGCGGCCTGGTCGGTGAATTTTTCGCCGCCCCGCCGCAGGTGGAGCACATGGATACGGTGGTGACGGGTTTCTAGACAGGCAATTAAGCGCCTGACAGAAGCGTAGCGAGCGGCAGCAAGTTGTGGCCGAGAAGCGCAACTGTGCCGGGCACGGGGCCGCCGAGGCAGTGAGCATCGGAGGCCGCAAATTGCGACGCGCAGTAGCTTATGTCAAGCGCTTACACGGCGGGATGGTGGAACACCTGTCGCAGGTAGGCGAGGAAGGTCTCATCCTTGCACAGGGTCTTGCCCGGCGAGTCCGACAGTTTCGCCACGGACTGGCCATTGCAGCGCACCAGTTTCATGACGATGTTAAGCGGCGTCAAGCCAACGTCGTTGGTGAGATTGGTGCCAATGCCAAAGCCCGTCATGATGCGGTCGGCGAAATGCTGGTACAGGGCAAAGGCCTTGTCCAGGTCCAGGCCGTCGGAAAACACGAGGCGCTTGGTATTGGCGTCGATGCGCAGGGCAGCGTAGTGGGCCAGCGCCTTCTCGCCCCACTCGACGGGGTCGCCCGAATCGTGGCGCAAGCCGTCGAACAGCTTGGCGAAATACAGGTCGAAGTCGGCCAAAAACGCATCCATGCCGACCACGTCGGTCAGGGCGATGCCCAGGTCGCCCCGGTATTCCTGTACCCAGTCTTCCAGTGCCGCCTTTTGAAAGTCGCGCAGGCGCACGCCGAACGACTGGAACGATTGCATGTATTCATGCGCCATGGTGCCGATCGGCACGATGCCGAGCTTTTTCGCCAGGTACACATTCGACGTGCCCTTGAAATACTCGGGCACGTCGCGCGCCAGGCGCTGCACCACTTCGTCGTGCCAGGCGCCGGAAAAACGCCGGCGCACGCCGAAATCGGAAAATTCAAATGGATGCTTGCGCCGCGGCAGCTTGCCGAATTCCTTGACGGCGTCCACTTTCAAGCCCAGGCGGTGGCGCCCTTCGCGCATGGCGGCATCGAGGTCGAAGCGGCGGAAATACAGTTCGTTGATGATGTACAGCACGAAAATCTCGAAGCCCATCACATGCACCTGCGGCCCGGCCGCGTGCACGAGCAAGGTGTCGCCGTCCGTGCTCACGTCGATGAACTTGCGCTGGAAACGGAACACCGTCAGGAAGTCGACGAAGTCGCTCTTCATGAAGCGCAAGGTGCGCAGATAAGCCAGCTCGTCGTCCGCAAACGACATCGAGCACAGGTGGTCGAGCTGCTCTTCCAGCTCGCCCTTCAGTTCGGCCAGGGGAAAGGCGGTGGCGTTGCGGCAGACAAATTCGTATTCGGTATGGGTATTCGGATGACCGTGCAGCAATGCTTGCCACATTGTAAATTTATACAGATCGGTTTCCAGCAAACTGCGCACTATCGGGGTCATGTGTGTTTTCTCCAACTTCCTGAAGCCAGAATAGTACGCCACCGCAAGCATTTCAGCAGGGTTCGCTTGCAGGAAAGTATTAATCGCTTGCGTTTGCCAACAACTCGGGCAAGACGTCGGCGGATGTCGCCAGCCGCGCGCCGCGCTCGTGCATGGCTGCAAGGAAGTCGCGCTGCTGTGCTTCAAAGCCCGTGACGGGGCTCATACAGTCCGTCAGCAGCACCAGCCGCGACAGGGCCGTCTTGCCTTGCTGCGCTTCCAGGTAATCGGCGATGTGCTCGGTGCTGGCTTTCACGCAATGGCTGCCCGCTTCGCCGGTGACATAAATCTGCTGCGCCGGCAGCAAGGTGGCGAGGAAATCCAGGTTGAGCTGGGTGGCCGCATCCTGCGCGTCGGGCACTTCCGCCATGACGGCCGAGTAATGCTCGGTCCACGGATTGGAACCCTTGCTCAGCTTGGCGACCACTTGCAGGTGTTCCACTTCCCATGCGTTGTAGGCGGCGCGCACGGCCGCGTGGATATTCTGGCCCAAGCTGCCGATCTCGCAGTGCACGGGCCACACCATCAGCTGATAGCGCCCCGCTTGCTGCAAGGCATCGAGGTAGGCCAGCGCGCGCGGCAAGGCATCGCTGGCGGCGGGCAGGAACAAGCGGTCGCGCACCTGCTGGGCCGTGATCTGCGTGAACGGCGGCACGGCGCCGCCATCGCCCGTGCGCCAGAAGGCGGGGTGGGCAATGTCGTAGCGGTGGTGGACGTCGAGCGTCACGCTGATCTGCGTCAAGCCATTGCCCCCTTCACGGATCAGCTGCGCCACGCGCAGCATGTCGGCGTGGGCGCCGGGCACGGCCAGTGCCGGTGCGGCGCCGGCAGGCAGCCATTCGGCGGGCAGGTCGCAAAAATCGTTTTGCGGATCGATGACGAGCAGATGCAGCTGGCGTTTCATGGCGGTCCTCGTGCGTGGCGGGAACTTGCATGATAGGGCAACATCGCCATCGCGCCAATGCAGAGTCCGCCATGCACCTTGCAAATCGTAATAACTTGCGTGTAGACAAGTGAGATCAGGGGTGGAAAACATAACGGCGCTGGCGCCGCTCGACCAGCTTCAATGCCACCTCGGCCGCTTCGCTGACGGCTTCGGCTTCCGTCGAAAACGGATGGTCGGCCAGCACGCGGTGCTTTTTGACGATATTGTTCCTGTGCATGGGATTGTTCGAGGGGGTGTACAGGGACACATAGGCGCCCCACAGTTTGCAACCGCGTAAGGGTTCCGCCGTGTAATTTATTTCATACGTATCAACGTACTTTATCGGCACGATGTTTGCTCCAAAAATGACATCCCCGGGTAGCCTGTCTCAACGGCCCTACCCGGCGTAGGGTTGGAATACATGCAATCGCGCTTGCTCAGGATACTGACTCACTTATCTGCTTTTTATTACGCGGCACAGGGGAAAACTTGAACGCCTGCCTCACCTTGAGGCACGGCGGCACGCCCACTGAAAGTATAGACGATGCGAAAAAATTATGAGAAGGCAACTCTGTACTGAACGCCGCTGGCACCTGCCCTACTTCGCCGCCTCGGCTGCGGGATGCATGGACCAGACGACGCTGAGGATTTTCCATTGACCATCGCGCTTGACCATCTGCCACGCTTCGACGCCATAGTTGGACAATTTGTCGCCGACGAGGAATTCATAGTCGAAATTGACCCACGCGACATGGCGGTCCTGGGTGATCTTGACGTTGTAGAATTTTTCTTCCGTGCGCAGGGGTTCGCGCTTGATGTAGTTGGCGAAACCGACGTAGCCGGCCGCCGCGACGCCGTCGAAGTGGACGTCCGTCGTGTCGCGCATTTTCTGGATGAAAGCGTCATCGGCCGGCGAGGCGAACAGGATGTTCGTGTGCAGCATCAGCGACGACAGCAGCTTGACATCCTTGGCGATCAGCGCCGCCTGGAAGTCGGCGACGACTTTTTCAATGGCGCGGATATCCTCGGGCGTGGAGGCATGGCGGCCCACGTGGGGCGGCGCAACGGGCGCAGTCTGCGCCAGCGCAATGCCAGCTGAAAACAAGGAAGATCCGAACAGTACTGCGCTTGCCAACTTGTGCATGAGGGACTTTCATGGCGAACGGCTCGCCGGCCTGGCACGGGGCGTGCCGCCGGCAAGCTTATGTCAACCATAACAGATTGGCAATCCCTCTTTGGAACTAGATGGCGGCAAACTCAGGCAGCCAGGGCTTCGATCGAGGCGCGGCCCTTGGCGATCGCGCTGGTGACGGCATCCTCGCCCATGGCCACGCCTTCGGCTTGCACAAATTCGATGTCCGTGATGCCGATGAAGCCCAGCGCCGTGCGCAGATAGGTGCTCAAGTAGTCATACGCGGCGCCCGGACCTTCGCTGTAGACGCCGCCGCTGGCCGTGAAAATATAGGCTTTCTTGCCCGTGGCCAGGCCAACGGGGCCATTGGCAGTGTATTGGAAAGTGCGGCCCGCGCGCGCCACATGGTCGATCCACGCCTTCAAGGTCGAGGGCACGGAAAAGTTGTACATGGGCGCGGCCAGCACCAGCACGTCGGCGGCCAGCAATTCATCGACCAGGGTATCGGACAATTGCACGGCCACGGCCGCCTGCGCGCTGCGCTGCTCGGCTGGCGTGAAGAACGCGCCCATCACCTCTTCCGTCAGGTGCGGCACCGGTTGCGCGGCCAGGTCGCGCACGACGATGGTGTCGCCTTGCGCGGCCAGTTTGGCGACGAACTCGCCCGACAATTGACGCGACAGGGAACCGCTGTTGCGCACGCTGCTATTGATGTGTAGTACGTTTGCCATGATGCACTCCTTCAAGAACGATAGATGGGGGTGCGGCGTTTGCTGCACTTGCACACATCATAGTTCGGGTCTACTATCGATGAAACAGGGTAAATATAAATGATTAGCATCGAATTTTTAGATATGGATCCAGCATGAGAGAACCGGGCCAGCCTTCGCTCGACCAGTTGCGCGTCTTCGTCGCCGTCATCGACGCGGGCGGTTTCGCCCACGCGGCACGCCAGCTGCACCGCACGCAATCGGTGATCAGCTACACCATCGCCAACCTGGAAGAACAGCTGAACGTGGTGCTGCTCGATCGCGGCAAGCGCAAGCCCACCCTGACGGACGCAGGCAAGGCCCTGCTGGCCGATGCGCGCACCGTGGCGCTGAAGGTCGATGGCATGCGCGCGCGGGCCAAGGCGCTGGCCGGCGGGCTGGAGGCGGAAGTGTCGGTGGTGGTCGACGTGATGTTTCCCACCTGCGTGCTGGTGCGCGTGCTCGAAGCGTTCCAGGCGCAGTTCCCCACCGTCGCCCTGCGCCTGCGCATCGAAGCGATGGGCGCCGTGGCGCAGCTGGTGATGGATGGCAGCTGCCACATCGGCCTCGGCGGCTGGATGACGGCCACGGCCAGCGTCTTCGAGCGTATGGCCGTCGGCCACGTGCGCCTGATTCCCGTGGCCGCGCCCAGCCACGCGCTGGCGCAGCTGGGCGGGCCGATCGCGTCCAGCGTGGCGCGCGAACACGTGCAGCTGGTGCTCAGCGACCGCAGCGCGCTGACGGAGGGCCAGGATTTCGGCGTGCTGGGATTGCGCAACTGGCGCCTGGGCGACCTCGGTTCCAAGCACGCGCTGCTGCGCGCGGGACTTGGCTGGGGCAATATGCCCGAAGCGATGGTGCGCGAGGACCTGGCCGAAGGCCGTTTGGTGCACCTGCCGCTGGCCGTCGACAATGGCGAGAATTATCCGATTTATTTGATACAGCGCGCCGACACGCCGCCGGGGCAGGCGGGCAAGTGGCTTACTGAACGTTTTGCGGAACAATTGCCGTTGCTGGTGCAGGGGTTTTAGATGCGCGCGGGGACAGGTATCATGCCTCAGCAAACCCCAAACAAGTGCTGGGGTCAGTCCCTGCGGGATCGCAACCCGTCCCATTGGGACTGGTTGCCCCGACGGGTCTGACCCCGAATTCAGATACAACCTTGAAGAGACTCACCATGGCCGGCATCGACGACTTCGTCAACAAACAAAAACCAGGCGCGCGTTTCGTCATCACGGCGCAGATGTTGCGCATGACGCCGCAGCAGTTCGATTCGCTGGCGCAGGAATGGATGGAAGACGGCGGCCCCGGCTTCGACGTGGCGGGCATACCGCACCGCGTCGTCGTCGATGGGCAGTTTTATATCGGCAGGATCACCGTGCAGCGGCACGGCGACCCCGCCTGAGGCTTACTCGACGCCCAGCACATGCAGGCGCCGGCGCAGACGCGCCACTTCTTCCGACAGGTCGACCACCAGCGCGGCCAGTTCGGCGTTCGCGTCGAACACGGATTCGATTTCATGCAGGCGGCGCGCACGCACCAGGTCCAGACTCGTGAAGCGCCAGGCCGTCAGTTGTCCCGCCGGCGGACCGTCCTGCAGCAGCACACCCGTCTGCACGTGCTGCACCACCCAGTCCGGCTCCACGGCGCAGGCGCGCGCCAGTTCTTCCAGGCTCAGGGCACGGTCTTCCAGCAGTTCGCCAATTACCTTGTTTGTCATGATCTAGCCTCCCAGCTTCTGGCGTGGATTGAAAGCCATCTCGCGCGCCATGGTTGCATACAGTTCGCGCGCCTTGTCGTCGTTCGCCGGCGGCAGCACCACTTCCAGCAGCAGATACAGATCGCCCGGCTGGGCGGCGGGAATGCCGCGCCCCTTCAGGCGCAGCTTGCGTCCCGTCTGCGAATTGGGCGGCACGGTGACGGTCACCGTGCCCGATGGCGTGGGCACGTCGATGTCGCCGCCCAACGCCGCTTCCCATGGCGTGACGGGCACCGTCTCGAAGACGTCGCGCCCTTCCACCTTGTAGCGCGCATCGGGCCGGAAGCGGATTTCCAGGTATAAATCGCCGGCGGGCGCGCCGCCGCTGCCGGGATTGCCCTGCCCCTTCATGCGCAGCTGCTGCCCTTCCGTGACGCCTTTCGGTATCGTCACTTCCAGGGTGCGCTCGCGCGTCACCACGTGGCCTTGCGCATCCGCTTCGGGCACGCGCATGACGATGTGGCGCTTGGCGCCCTGGTAGCTGTCCTGCAGGTCGATGGTGATGGCGGCGTGGCTGTCCTCGCCCTGCATCTGGAAGGTGCTGTTGGCGCGGCGCCGTCCGCCCACGTGGGCGAACAGGTCGGCAAAGAAATCGCTGTCGTCGGCGCCCGACGACTCGTAGCCCGCCCCCCAGTCCGGCGGCGGCCGGAATGGCTGGCCTTGCGCGCCCGGGTTGCGGCCCAGTTCATCGTAGGCGGCGCGCTTTTCCGCGTCGCCCAGCACGCCATAGGCCTCGTTCAGGGCCTTGGTGCGCTTGTCGGCGTCCGGCTCCTTGCTGACATCGGGATGGTATTTGCGCACCAACTTGCGGTACGCTTTCTTGATATCGGCCTCGGACGCCGTCTTCTCGACGCCAAGTTCCTTGTAGTAGTCCTTGTATTCCACCGTGCCTGCTCCCCATGGTTGAAGTGCCTATGGGAAGAGTACACGAATTGGTCAAAGGACAGCGTGCGCACAATACAGCGCCGCCCGGCGGCGGGATCAGCGCACGCGGCGCACCGAAGAAATGCGGCGGTCGAGGCCACCGTGCAGGCGGCCGTAGCTGCCTGGTCCCATCACCACGCAGCGGCCGCGGAAGTTGGCATCGACGCAGAATTCCCAGCGGCCGTAATTGACCACGACCGATTCGGCGCGGTCATTGAAGCCATAGCGGCTCAAGTCGTGCACTTCGCGGTCCAGGCGCACGGGGCGTCCGCGCATGCCTGCATCGGGGAACAGCAGCACGGCGCCATTCGCGTCGGGACGGTGGCCGCCGCCGTGGCCATGACCGGGATAACCGGGATACGGGCGATCCGGCTCCGGACGCGGCGGGCGTGGCGGATACGGTCGGTGATCGCCGCCGCCATGACCCGGGCGGCCCACTTCGCGCACGGAGGAAACGGCGTCGTTCATGCCCGGCATGCTGCCGTAGCGGCCAGGTCCGAAAGTACGGCAGTTGCCACGGTAATTGGCGTCCTTGCACACTTCCCACGTGCCCGAGCGCACGATGATGCTCGAGGTCTTGTCGTTAAAGCCCATGCGCGACAGGTCGCCCGTGTCGTAACGCAGGGTCACGGGGCGGCCACGGAAACCGGCGTCCTCGAACAAGGTGATTTCGCCCGCAGATGCGGCAAGGGGGGCGAGCAAGGTGGCGGCGCACAACAGCGCGGGCCGGAAAGATAAAACCATGACAACTCCAATACTGATGACATTTTCGCCAGTGTAGACCAGGCGGCAGGCGGCGAGTGTAACAAAGGGCAAGCAAATGTCAGCGCACGGCAGCGAATGTAAAAACCGCCTGGCGGGATCAACCCGGCAGGCGGCCTGTCTGCATGGTGGCAGAAAAAATCAGCGTACGCGGCGCAGCGAGGAAATCTGGTTTTCCATGGCGTTCAGGCGGCCGTATTCGCCCGGCCCGATCACTTCGCAGCGGCCATGGAAGTTCGAATCGCTGCACACTTCCCACTGGCCCTCGTTGACGACGATGGACGAGGCGCGGTCGTTGAAGTTGTAGCGCACCAGGTCGTCCGCATTGCGGTCCAGCGCCAGCGGTTCGCCGCGCATGCCCGCTTCGGGGAACAGCAGCACGGCGCCGCGCTGCTGGTACTGCGGCTGCTGGTATTGCGGATACTGCGGCTGATCGTACTGCGGCCGCTGGTACTGGTTATCGTACTGCTGCTGGCGGCGCGCTTCGCGCTCGTCGACCATGCGCGCCGACGAGACGCGCCCATCGAGGCCGCGTCCCAGGTCATCGTGGCGGCCAGGGCCGAAGATGCGGCACACGCCGTTGTAGTTCGAATCGCTGCACAGCTGCCAGTAACCGTTATAGATGACGATGCTGCTGGTGCGGTCGTTGAAACCGATACTGACAAAATCGTCCGTGTCGCGGTTCAGGCGCGCCGAGCCGCCATTCTGGCCTGCGCCTGAATACACTTCCAGGGTGCCGCCACGGCCATAGCCGCCGCCATGGCCGCGGTCGGGATCGCGTCCGGGACGTCCCGGATTGTAGCCATCGCCGCGCCCCGACTCGCGCACCGAACTGATGGCGTCGTTCATGCCCGGCATCGAGCGGTATTCGCCCGGCCCCAGGGTGCGGCAATTGCCGCGGAAACCGGCATCCGTACACACGTCCCAGGTACCCGAGCGCACCAGGATACTCGACACCTTGTCGTTGAAGCCCATGCGCGACAGATCATCCGTCGTCTCGCGCAGGTTCACTGCGCGGCCACGCAGATCAACGTCTTCGAACAAGGTGATATCGCCCGCATGGGCGGCCGCATGGGCCCCCAGCGAGAGCAGCAAGGCGGCCGCGCATGCCAGCGTGTGTTTGAAAGGGCCCGTCATGATTAACTCCATTCTTCATTCTTTGGTGATGATTTGCCTAGCAAAACGCCAGGATGCCATTGTAACAAGTGCCAGCCCGCGGGGAAGGTCCGATCCGCGTTCAGTACAGGCGGCGCAGCGAGGAAATGCGCTTGTCGAGCGCCGTGTCCAGCACTTCATACTTGCCCGGCCCCATGCGCTCGCAGCTGCCGTTGAACTGCGAGTTCGTGCAAACTTCCCAGGTGCCTTCGTTGATGGCGATGGATTCGGCCTGGTCGTTGAAGTTCAGGAGCACCAGGTCGCTGACGTCGCGGTTCACCTGCAGCCCCCGCCCCTTGAGGAACGCGCGGCCATACAGCACCACCAGGCCCTCGTCATTTTGCGGGCGGTTTTCCTCGCGCGGATCGACCAGGCGCGCCGACGACACGCGCCCGCTCAGGCTGCCCAGGTCATCGTGGCTGCCAGGCCCGAATACGCGGCAGCTGCCATGGTAGTGGGAATCGCTGCACAACTGCCAGTAGCCGTACTCGACGCGCGCGCTGCTGGCGCGGTCGTTGAAGCCGATGTCGACCAGGTCGTCTCGGTCCGAATTCACGCCGGCCGACGCGCCGCGCTGGCCGCCGTCGGCGTACAGCTCCAGCGCCGCGCGGCGTCCACTACCGCCGCCGCTGCCCTGCCCGCTGCCGATTTCGCGCACGGATGAAATTTTATCGTTCATGCCCGGCATCGAGCGGTAGTCGCCCTGTTCCAGCGTCTTGCAATCGCCCTTGAAATCGCCATGCGTGCACACTTCCCAGCTGCCCGAATCGACCTGGATGCTCGAGACGGTGTCATTGAAATTGACGCGCGACAGGTCGTCCGTCGTATCGCGCAAGACCACTACGCGCCCCTTGAAATTGTCATCGGTGTACAGGCGTATCTCGCCGGCCTGCGCCGCGAGGTGGACAAACAGCGAACTGGCGCACAGCAGAGCAAAGGCGAACGGGCGATTCATGGGAAGGTCTCCGGTGGCGGCAAAGGCAAGTGATCGACATGACAACTGATGTCAGTGTAGCCATCCGTAGAAAAAACGGTGTAACAAAGTATGGGAAAAGCACAAGAAATTGTTACCAAAAGCAATAACAGGACCTGCGCGAACCGGTTATTGCAATTTGAGGTACTAGCTGACCCGCATCAGCGCACTTCGCGCACAGACGAGATGCGGTTGCTCATGCGCTCCAGGCTCGCGTACTCGCCCGGTTCCAGGGTGCGGCAGCGGCCACGGAAGCCCACGTCCTCGCACACTTCCCAATAGCCGGAGCGCACGCGCACGCTTTGCACCGTGTCGTTGAAGTCGCGCTCGCGCAGGTCGGCTGAAGCGTTGCGCACGCTCAAGCTGCGGCCGGCGAAATCGTCGCGCGTGTAGAAGGTCAGTTCGCCGCCCAGCGAGCGCCCTGGCAAATGGCCGTGCTCCCGGTCGCGTTCCCAGCGGCCGTCCCGGTCTCGCCCACGGTCACGATCGCGGCCCGGATGCCCATCCCAGCCACCGCGCACTTCGCGCAGCGAGGTGATTTTGTTGGCGCGGTCGTCGAGCGACGGATACTCGCCCGCCTCGAGCAGGAAGCAATCGCCACGGAAATCGGCTTCCTCGCACGCTTCCCAGCGGCCCGAACGCACGCGGATGCTTTGCGTCGTGTCGTTGAAACGGACATCTTCAAGGTCGGCGACGGCATCGCGCACGGTCTGCGAGCGGCCGTGATAATCGTCGCGCGAATACAGGGTCAGTTCGCCGGCGCCGGCCAGTTCGGCCGTCATGGCGGCGCCCAGCAACAGGGCGCAGTTCAAGGATTTCTTCAACATGGTCTTACTCCATAGTCAGGGTACTGCGGTTGACTATTTGGTCATTTTGCCAAATAGAGCGCGCAGTCTATCCGCGACTGGCCCACTTAGCTGTAACAAATGATTACCGTGCCCGAGTGCCCGGGGCGCCACGGCGGACAAGCACGGCGAATGCCGGTAGAATCTTGTGTTTAGTCAAGCTTGCCGCCCATGCCACACACTACCTCGTTCACCCTGCCCGCCATCCGCACTGAAGTCTCGTCGCTGTGGAAGCTGGCCTGGCCCATCCTGATCGGCCAGCTGGCCACCGTCGGCATGGGCGCGGCCGACGTGGCGATGACAGGGCATACGAACCCCGAGGAACTGGCCGCCGTGTCGCTGGGTGCGGCCATCTGGTCCATCGTGCTCGTCACGGTGAGCGGCATCATGATGGCGATCAATACCCTGGTGGCGCATGAAATCGGCGCCGCGCGCCACGACCGGGTGCCGCACATCGTGCGCCAGTCGCTGTGGAAGGCGCTGCTCGTGGGGCTGGTCGCCTGTCTGCTGACGAACATGGCGGCGCTCGTGTTCGACCATCTGATGCTGGAACCCGCAGTGGCATCGAAGGCAAAGCTGTTCGTGCACATCATCAGCTGCGCGCTGCCGCCGTTCGCCGCCTACCGCGCGCTGTACGGCTACAGCACCAGCATCAACCAGACCAAGCCCGTGATGGTGATCGCGCTGGCCGCGCTGGCGCTTAATATTTTCGTCAACTACCTGCTGATCTACGGCCACTGGGGCATGCCGAAGCTCGGTGGCGTGGGCTGCGCCGTGGCCACTACCTGCTGCGTGTGGATGATGCTGCTGGCCATGCTGGCCTGGATCAGGATCGCGCCCGCCTACCGCGCCACGTATCCGTTCACGCACTGGGAATGGCCCGAGCTGTCGTCCATCGGCCCCATGCTGCGCCTGGGCCTGCCCATCGGCGTCACCTACTTTGCCGAAGTGAGCGCCTTTGGCGTCATCAGCCTGCTGGTGGCGCGCTTCGGCGTGATCCAGGTGTCGGCGCACCAGATTGCCCTGAATTTCTCGTCCGTCGTCTTCATGGTGCCGCTCACGTTCGGCATCGCGCTGGTCACGCGCGTGGGCCATGCCGTGGGCGAAGCCAATTTGCGCAAGGCGCGCTTCATTTCATGGGTGGGCGTGGCCATGTCGCTGACGGCGGCCATCGTCTCGGCCGCCGTCATCACCATCTTCCGCCACCAGATCGCGCAAGCCTACACGTCCGACCCGCAGGTGCAGGCGCTGTGCGCGCAGCTGCTGCTGTTCGCCGCCCTGTTCCAGCTGTCCGACGCGACGCAGGTGGCCACGTCCTGCGCCATCCGCGGCTACAAGGTGACGCGCCAGCCGATGCTGATCCAGCTGCTGGCCTTCTGGGGCTTCTCGCTGCCGATCGGCTATGTGCTGGGCCTCGCGCCGCAGGGCTTCATCTGGTCGCCGGCCGAGCCGATGGCCGCCGCCGGTTTCTGGATCGGCCTCGTCACGGGCTTGACGGTGGCCGCCGTGCTGCTGACCTGGTATCTGAACCGGCTGTCGCTGCAGCGCCTGCGCGCCGCCTGAACTTCTTAAAAGGAATCCGCCATGCCCCAGCCGCGCCCCTTCAAGCAGGTCGATGTCTTCAGCAGCGTGCCGTTTCTCGGCAATCCGCTGGCCGTCGTGCTCGAAGCCGATGGCCTCGATGACGCGCAGATGCAGGCCATCGCGCGCTGGACGGGCCTGTCGGAAACCACCTTCGTGCTGGCGCCGCGCGACCCCGCTGCCGACTACCGCGTGCGGATTTTTTCGCCCGAGATGGAATTCCCGTTCGCTGGCCACCCGACCCTGGGCACGGCGCACGCCCTGCTCGATGCGGGCATGCAGCCCAAGGGCCCGCGCATCGTGCAGGAATGCGGCGTCGGCCTGGTGCACATCGAACGGCAGGCGGGCGGCGTGCTGGCGTTCCAGGCGCCGCCGTGCACGGCGCGCGCGCTCGACCCGGCGCTGCTGCCGCTGCTGCAAACCGCGCTGGCCGGCGCGCCAGCCGCTGCCGGCACCGTCGTCGACATGGGCATACGCTGGCTGTGCGTGCCGCTGGCAAGCGCCGCCGCCTGCCTGGCCGTGCGCGCCGACATCGCATCGCTGACGGCCTTGCTGGCCGCAGCCGGAGCGGACGGTCTGGCGCTGTACGGCCCGCACGCTGCGAGCGGGCCAGCCGATTACGAAGTGCGCGCGCTGCTCAGCGAGCATGGCGCACTGGTGGAAGACCCCGTCACGGGCAGCGCCAACGCCTGCATCGCGCACCTGCTGGCAGGCGGCGACTACACTGTCCGCCAGGGTACCCGCCTGCAGCGCGACGGCCGCGTAGCAGTCAGCTTCCGCGATGGCCAAGCCTGGATAGGCGGCGCCTGCCTGACCATCGTCACGGGGTCGATATTGGCCTGAACCGCGAAAAGCGCCATGGAATGGGTGGTGCCTGGATATTTTTCACGAAGGAAATACGGCCAGCACGTCCATATTCCGTGGCCAGGGCTATCGCATAAAGAGGCACGCTCTGGTATCGTCTTACGCTTAGGCAACGCTCAAGTTCGCCTATGCATGCAGTGCCCTTCATCCTTCCAACTACCGAGACATCCATGCGTTTTATTCTTTGTTTTCTGGCCGCGATGGCCAGCGTTCCCGCATCGGCTGAAAAGCTGACCCTGGAACGCATCCACGCCGATCCGGCGCTGGCCGGCCCCGGCGTGCGCAACCTGAAGGTCTCGCCCGATGGCGAGCGAGTCACGTTCCTGCGCGGCCGCGCGGACAACCAGTTCCAGCTCGACCTGTGGGAATTCAAGCTGAAGGACAAGAGCACGCACCGCCTGGTCGACTCGAAGGCGCTGGTGCCGAATGAAACGATTTCACCCGAAGAGCAGGCGCGCCGCGAACGCGAGCGCACGGCCAGCCTGAACGGCATTCTCAGCTACAGCTGGTCGCCCGATGGCAAGCAGCTGCTGGTGCCGCTGGCCGGCAATCTGTACCTGGTCGACGCGGCCCATCCGGACAAGGCGCGCCTGGTCGCCAAGGGCAATGTGCTCGATCCGAAAATCTCGCCGAAAGGCCGCTACGTCTCGTTCGTGCGCGACCAGAACATCTATGTGATCGACCTGAAGTCGGGCCAGGAACGCCAGCTGACCACCGATGGCAAGGGCGCCATTCACAACGGCGAAGCCGAATTCGTGGCGCAGGAAGAAATGGGCCAGCGCACCGGCTACTACTGGGCCCCGGACGATTCCGCCATCGCCTACAAACGCTATGACGAAGCGCCGG
The DNA here is from genome assembly GCF_051380835.1 of Janthinobacterium aestuarii. Taxonomy (NCBI): domain Bacteria; kingdom Pseudomonadati; phylum Pseudomonadota; class Betaproteobacteria; order Burkholderiales; family Oxalobacteraceae; genus Janthinobacterium; species Janthinobacterium aestuarii. The sequence goes on along the minus strand of NZ_JBNYXU010000007.1, from coordinate 81,352 downwards.
TGCCCGTCGTGCGCCGCTTTGAAATCTTCGCCGACCGCACGGACGTCGTCGAGCAGCGCTACCCTGCCGCCGGCGACCCGAACGTGCTGGTGCAGCTGCTGATCGTCTCGCCGGAAACGGGCGTGCAGCGCCAGGTGGATCTGGGTACGAACCCGGACATCTACCTGGTGCGCGCCGACTGGAGCGCGGACAGCAAGTCGCTCGTGTACCAGCGCCAGTCGCGCGACCAGAAGACCCTCGATCTGGTCGCCGTCGATGCAAGCACGCTGGCGCAGCGCACCCTGCTGACGGAAACCTCGACAACCTGGGTCAGCATCCATGACGACCTGCGCTTCCTGTCGAACGGCACCTTCCTGTGGTCGTCCGAGCGCACGGGCCGCAATCACCTGTATTTGTACGACATGAGCGGCAAGCTGCTGCATCCGGTCACTTCCGGCGAGTGGGGCATCGACAGCGTGCTGGCCGTGAACCAGAAAACCGGCAAGGTGTTCGTCGCGTCGAACCGCGACGCCGTGATCGACAAGCAGACCTACGCGCTGGCGCTCGACGGCAGCACGGCCGACAAGCCGCAGCGCGTGACGAAAGCCGATGGCTGGCACGACACGACGTTCTCGCGCAATGGCGAAGTCTTCGTCGACACGTATTCGGACCCGGCCACGCCGCCGCAGGTGAGCATCCGCCGTCCTGACGGGGCCATGGTGGGCTGGCTGGAAGAAAACGCGCTGAACGCGAGCCACCCGTACGCCAAATACAAGGCGGACCACCTGCCGACGGAGTACGGCACCCTGAAGGCCAACGGTGGCCAGACGCTCTACTATTCGATCGTCAAGCCGTCGAACTTCGACGCAAGCAAACGCTATCCCGTCTACCTGTCGACGTATGGCGGCCCGCACTCGCAGCACGTGGCTCGCCGCTGGGGCAACAATTTCGACCAGTACATGGCGCAGCAGGGCTTTGTCGTCTTCCGCCTCGATAACCGCGGTTCGTCGCGCCGCGAGCGCGCGTTCACGGACGCCATCTATCACAACCTGGGCGCGGCCGAAGTGGCCGACCAACTGGTGGGCATCGACTGGCTGGGCAAGCAAAGCTTCGTCGATGCCAAACGCATCGGCGTGTTCGGCTGGAGCTACGGCGGCTTCATGACCCTGCGTTTGCTCTCGGCAGCGTCCGACAAGATCGCCATGGGCGTCTCGGTGGCACCCGTCACCGACTGGTCGCTGTACGACACCCACTACACGGAGCAATTCCTCGGCATGCCGAAGGAAAACGTCGATGGCTACAAGGCCAGCACCGTGTTCGCCCACCTCGACGGCCTGAAGTCGCCGCTGCTGCTGGTGCACGGCATGGCCGACGACAACGTGCTGTTCTCGAACAGCACGCGCCTGATCGACGCGCTCGTGAACCGCGGCGTGCAGTTCGACCTGATGACGTACCCGGGCGCCAAGCACGGCATCTCGTCGCGCGCGGGCCAGCGCCACGTATACAAGAAGATCGAGATGTTCTTCAAGCAGAACCTGGGCGTGGCGAAGTAAAGCGCGCCCACACATGAAAACCGCCGCCTGTCTCGCGACAGGCGGCGGTTTTTTTATGCGTGCGTCAGATTACGGTTTGCGCGTAACGGTCTCGACCGCATCCTTGACGTCGCCAACTTTCTTTTGCACTTTGCCTTCGACCTGGTTTGCCAGGCCCTTCGCTTGCTGTTCTTCGCTGCCGACGACTTTGCCAGCGGCTTCCTGGATTTTACCGCCGACTTCCTTCAGTTTACCTTCGACTTGATCTTTGTTCATGATGGATCCTCACTGTAGTTGGTACATCTGTTGTCCGGCGCCAGAAGGGCCGGTACTGCGGCTCACACGCCGTTGCAAACTGCTTGCTGCGTGTCGATGTGTCCATACTACGCTTGAGGTTGCAAAAACTATGTACGGTCCCTAACACATGCCAAAAATCAGCTAATGACGCGAAATCAGCCCGCTTTGCGCCATACCGTCGCCAGCCACGGCTGCTGTTCGCGCGGCAAGCCGGGCGGACGGTAGTACTGCTCCACCAGGCTGAATCCGGCCGCCTGCACATACGCGGCCCATGTATCTTCGTCGTGGTAGCTGCCGTAGCGTGCGCCGTTCCAGCCTTCCTGGTTGTGCCCGCGCGGATTCGAGCTGAACAGCACGCCGCCTTCCTTCAGGCACGCGTGCAAAGCGCGCAGCACGCCGGGCAGAACGGCGCTGGGCACGTGGAACAGCACGGCATTCGCGAACACGCCGTCGAAGTGCGCGGCAGGCAAGTCGAGGTCGACGAAATCCTGCTGCCACACGGTGCAGCCGCTGTAGGCGCGCGCCATCTCGACGAAGCGGGCACTGCCATCGACACCGGTGGCGTGGTGGCCCATGGCCGTGAACGCCTTCAGATCGCGGCCCGGGCCGCAACCGAGGTCGAGAATCTCCACAGGCGCCGGGCGGCCGATGGCGTTCAGCAGCGCACTGATGTTCTGGCTGACGTCGTGGTCGCGCGTGCCTTCGAAAAACTGCTCGGCGCTGGCGTCGTAATGGGCCAGGGTGCGCCCGGTGATGGCGTGGATGGGGTCTTGCTGATCTGGCGGTGGGGTCGGCTTCATGGCGGTCCTGTCGATATGTTCCGCCATTTTACGGTGCCGGCGCGCTGTGCGCCGGCACCGTCACCATTTGCTACCAGACGCGCACGCGCTGCTCCGGCGCCAGGTACAGCTGCTGCCCCGGCTTGACGTCGAAGGCCGGGTACCAGGCGTCGAGGTTGCGCACGGTGGCGGCGCGGTATTGCGCCGGCGCATGGCCATCCGTGAGGATTTGCTGGCGCGCCGCCGCCTCGCGCGCCTTGCTGCGCCAGCTGACGCCGTAGCCGGTGAAGAAATCGCGGTCCGCGCCCGGCTGCATCGGCTTGCCCTGCTGCGACAGGGTGAACGCGTCATGCGCGGCCGCCACGCCGGCCAGGTCGGCCAGGTTTTCGCTCAGGGTCAGCTGGCCATTCACGGCCAGGTCGGGGAACGGCTTGTAGGCCGCGAACTGCGCCACCAATTGCTTCGAGGCCGACTGGAAATGCGCCAGGTCGGCTGGCGTCCACCAATCGCGCAGCTTGCCCTGGGCGTCGAACTGGGCGCCCTGATCGTCAAAACTGTGGCTGATCTCGTGGCCGATGGTGGCGCCGATGCCGCCATAGTTGGCCGCATCGGACGCCTGCGGGTCGAAGAACGGCGGCTGCAGGATGGCGGCCGGGAAGTTCAGCGCATTTTGCAGCGGCAGATTGACGGCGTTGACCAGCTGCGCCGGCATGGCCCAGGCCTTGCGGTCGGGCGACTGGCCCAGCTTGGCCAGCTCCTGCAGGTAATGGAACTGCTCCGCCCGCTGCACATTGCCCAGCGCATCGCCGCGTACCACGCGCAAGCCCGCATAATTTTCCCAGCGTTCCGGATAGCCGACGCCCACGTACAGGGTCTTGAGTTTTTCCTGCGCCTGCGCCTTGGTGGCCGGCGCCATCCAGTCCAGCTTGTCGATGCGGCGCGAGAAGGCGGCGACGATATTCGTCACCATGTCCTGCACCCGCGCTTTCGATTCAGGTGGGAAATAGCGTTCCACGTACAGCTTGCCGACGGCGTCGCTGAGGGCCGCGTTCGTCGCGGCCAGCGCACGCTTGCTGCGCGGCGACTGCCGCGGCGTGCCGCTCAGGGCGCTGCCATAGAAGGCAAAGCGCTGGTCGGCGGCCGCCTTCGGCAAGGTCGTGCTGAAATGGTTGATCGCGTGGAAGGCCAGAAAATCCTTCCACGTGGCCAGCGGCACGCTCGCCACCAGCGCCGCGCTGCCCGTCATGGCCGTCGGATGCCAGACGATGAAATCCGTCTGCTTGCCCAGGCCGGCTGCCTGGAAGAAGGCTTTCCAGTCCAGCCCAGGCGCCTTGCTGGCGAAGTCGGCGGCGCGCCACGCGTTATTGCCCTTGGCAACATCGGCCGAATCCTCGCGGCTGGCGTGGCTGGCGGCAATTTGCTGCTCCAGCGCAAACACGCGCGCGGCGCGGGCCGACGCATCGCTGTAGCCGGCCTGCTTGAGCATGGTGGCGATATGCGCCTGGTAGCCCGTGCGCAAGCCCTGCATGCGGGCGCTGTCGCTCTGGTAAAACGCGCGGTCGGGCAAGCCCAGCCCGCCCTGCAGCAGATAGGCCACATTGCGCGTGGTGTCGTTCAAGTCTTGCGCCACCCACAGGCCGAACAGGTTTTCCGTATAAAAATTGGTGGCGTTGAGCGGGTCGACATCGGCGCGCAGGCTTTCGCCCAGCGCGCGGGCCAATCCTGCCTGGTCGCGTATGCCATCGATCTTCTTCAGCAGCGGCTTGATCGGCGCCCAGCCTTTCGCCTCGATAGCCGCTTCATCGATCCAGGAACGGTAAAAATCGCTGACCTGGCGCGCCGAGGCATCGGCCTGTGGCGCCGCCGCCAGGCCTTCGACGAGAGCGATGATGCGCTCGTTGGTGGCGTTGGCGAGGATGGCGAACGAACCCCAGCTGCTGCGGTCGGCGGGAATCTCCGTGCTGCGCAGCCAGTCGCCATTCACGTAGTCATAGAAATCATCGCCGGGCAAGACAGCCGTGGGCGCCGCCATCGCGGCGGCGGGACTGGCGGCCGCCTCCTGTGCATGCGCGTGGACGGCGCCCCCGGCCAGCGCGATGCCGGACAGGGCCAGCACCATGGCGCGCTTGCGCCAGGGAGCAGGGAAAGAGGAAGCGGCAGCAGTGACAACGCGCATGGTAATCCTTTCAGGCAAAGTAACGACAGTAGTGTGCAAAATCATAACGCGTTTTGAAGCGCCGCAACACACTCCCCTGCCACCACGACGCCAGCAGGCATGCGGCTTGACGGGCGACTCCGGCAGCAGCCAAGCAATCATCTAAATTATTGGCTATGTCACCATTAGATGTGGGAATGCGCCCAGCGTTGCCTTCAATAACGTTTCAGGGGAGCGGATACGCCCGGCGTCGAGTATCCAGCGCCATCCCAGATAGTTCGGCAGGTAGCGCGTCGCCACGCCGTGAAACGGGCCCAGCCATTGCCGCAAGCGGCTGTGATAGGCGTTGACGTTCTGCACGTGGGCGGCACCCTGTACACGGATGCCTGCGCGCAAGTTGACGGCCTGATGGCTGATACAAGCTTCCCGAGCAAAAGCCCGGTAGGCGGTATGGCCGTCGGTGACCAGCAGCACGTCCCTGTCGATGACAGGCAACAAACAGTGATGCAACTGCGCCTTCGTCAACGCCCCTTTGCCCGTGACGAAATCGAGGGTCTGGCCCGTGCGGTCGCGTGCCACCAGGATGCAGACCTGTTCATTCGATATGCCGCGCTTGTGGGCATGGCCGCCACGGCGGCGCGCCGGACGCTTCATCTGCCGCGCTCCCTTTTCCGATTCCAGCAGATATAACTCGTCGGCCTCGGCGATGCCGTGCAGGCCATGCGGCCGGTCCGTTTTTGCCAGCGATAAAAACCGGTGGCGCCAGCGAAACGTGGTGTTGCGGTGCACTCCTAACTGACTGGCCGCCTTGCGCACGGAATCCGATGCCAGCAGGCAATCGGCGTAGTCGAGCCATAAGGTCTTGTGACGCAGGCGCGCCAGCGGCGTGCCCGTCAAGGCATTAAAGGTGCGGCCGCAGGGCACGCAGCGGTAGCGCTGCAGGCCGTGCGCATGGCCGTGCCGGTGCAGGTGCGCCGAGTGGCAGGCGGGACAGGCCAATCGCGGCTGCGCCACACTTTCCAGCAGCGCGACGGTCGCGTCGTGTGGCGCGTTGCCATGCAGCAGGGCAATGCCTGCCTGCCGCTGGCGTTGGCTCAACTGCGAAAGTTGCGCGATAAATCTCTTCCATTCGGCTGGCCGCATGATCTGCTCCCTGCGTGATTGATATGCAGAGTCAGACAGCACGGCCAAGGAAAAATTCCGGCATTCCCCTACTTGCCGATGACAGAGCCAAATTATTTTCACTTTTTTTCAAAAATACCCTCAAGTTCCCCTTGGACCTGCCGTTAATCTGGACAAGCGGTAATCCATTCACTAGTTACGGGTGTGCTCATGACCTCCAACGACGTTCTCTCGATGTATGAAAATATTGCAGGAATGACCAATAAAATGGTCGTGGCCGCACGTTCGAGCGACTGGGATGGCCTTGATACCCTGGAAAACCAGTGCGCCAGCGCCGCCAGCGCAACCATGACGGGCAAGGTGCCTGCCCTGGCCGGTGCCTCGCGTCTGCGCAAGATCGACTTGCTCAAGCAAATCCTGGCCAACGACCGCGAAATCCGCGCCATCACGGAACCATGGATGACGCAGCTGCCGAACGCCATGCAGGGTTCGCGCGCGCGCATGTAAATGCAAGTCAAGGTCTTCGCGCCAGAAACGACAAAAGCACCCGAGGGTGCTTTTTTTACGTCTGCCGCCATGCCAGGGAGCGCACCATCTGCGGCGCCCGGGAAGCAAGGAGGGGAATTGGGAAGGCGAGCCCCAGGTATCTCCTGGCGTCGCCTCGCTGCCGGTTGCATCCGGCGTTCGCGAGCACATCGTCGGCATCGCGAACCGCTTCCAGACCCAGGCGTTTATGCAACGCTACACCTGTTTGCCGCGCCACACTATCGTTGGTGACTGCGCCAGGCTGGGGCTGTTTTGTCGTAGAGCAAGTCCACTGAATTCATCATAGCACCATCTTCGAAAAACAGGCAACGTGATTGGCCGGCGTTTCCATGTATTTTTTCAATATCTTTTTTTACATCAAATTTCGACACCGTCTTGCCATGTCTTTAACGCGAGAACGGCTCCGGTTCCGGCTCGGCCGCCCCATCTTCCACGGCTTCCGTCAGCACGGGCACATCCTTTTTCCTGCGGCTAAACGGCTTGCGCAGCAAGACCCAGTATTTCGACGGCGCGCGCGGCCCCGCCGCCTGCCTGCGCTTGCGCACGACATACACGATGACGGCCGTCAGCAGCAGAAAGAGCAAGGTGCCAATGCCGAGCCACAACAGGCCGTTGCCGCCCGCCTTTTTGTCCTTGTCAGCGGCGGGCGCCGCGTGCAGGGGCTTGGGCTTGGCATGAGGTACCTCCGCCACGGCCGGCGCGGCGGCAGGCGCAACAGCGGCGGTGGCCGGCAGTGCCAGCGCCTTTTGCAAGGCGCCGATCTTGCCCTCCAATTCGCCGAGCTTTGCATTGAGAGCCGTGTTTTTCTCATCCAGTGCCACGCACGCTTGCGCCTGCTCCATATTGGCTTGCGGCGCGCAAGCGGCCACGGGCGCCGTGGCGCGGCGCGGCGGACGCAATACAGGAGCAGCCGGTGCGGGCGCGGCGGGCGACGGCACGAACACGCGCGGCGGGCGCACGAGACCCTCGGCCCGCGCGCGGGCCGCCAGCACGGCGGCGTCGGGCGACGGCGCGACGGGTACAGGACGTAGTAACGGCAACGGCGCTGGCACGGGCGCCTGAACGGCAGGCCGAACTGGCGCACTCACGGGGGCAGCAGCGGGCGGCGCCGGCGTCAGCCACAAGGTGCCCAGGCGGACGACGGCGCCGCTGCCATTGCCCAGCAATAAATACAGATGCACATGGCCCGCCTGGATCGCTTGCCGGGTACTCACGCGCACATAGTGGCGTCCGCCGCGCTCCAGCGGGCTGATCGTCAATGTCTGCAGGGCCGGGTCCATGCCGATGCCGCCACCACGGTACACATCGGGCGAGGCCAGGCGCACGGCCACGCCGTTGGTCTCTTCGGGCGCCAGGGCCGTCAGTTCGATCTCAGCCAGCAGGGGCTGGCCCACATGCGACAGCACGGCCATCTCGCCCAGTTCGGCCGCGCCCGCCACAGGAGGCAAGGCCAGGCTGGCGGCGGCGCACGCGATCAAAGGCCAACGGGGAAGGATGCTGCTCTGCATGGACTGATCGCTTTGATAACAGGATAAATAATCGGGACTCGCCTGTCTTTAACGGCAGGAAATCGCAAAAATATAGATCGCCCAGGGTAAAAATGATGCAATACAGCATCATCCTGTGTCTTTTTGACGCCTGGAGTACACTCGATCCACCTCTATCGATGAAAGGGATGTCATGAGTAGCAGAATCGAACGCGACAGTTTCGGCCCGATCGACGTACCCGCCGACCGGCTGTGGGGAGCGCAAACGCAGCGCTCGCTCGAGCACTTCCATATCTCCACGGAAAAGATGCCGCCTGAACTGATCGCCGCCCTGGCCACCGTCAAGCGCGCGGCCGCCCACGTCAACCTGGACCTGGGATTATTGGATGGCAAGAAAGCCGTTGCCATCACGCAGGCGGCCGACGAAGTACTGGCCGGCAAGCACGGCGCGGAATTCCCGTTGGCCGTCTGGCAGACGGGGTCTGGCACGCAAAGCAATATGAACATGAACGAAGTGCTGGCCAACCGCGGTTCCGAGCTGATCGGCGGCTTGCGCGGCGCCGAGCGCCTGCTGCACCCGAACGACGACGTCAACCTGGGCCAGTCCTCGAACGACATCTTCCCGACCGCCATCCACGTGGCCGCCGCCCTGGCCGTCGCCAACACGGTCTTGCCGCCGCTGCGCCAGCTGCGCGCCACCCTGGATGCGAAGGCGACGGAATTTGCCGACATCGTCAAGATCGGCCGCACCCATTTGCAAGATGCAACGCCGCTGACCCTGGGCCAGGAATTTTCCGGCTACGTGGCGCAGCTGGACTTCGCCGAACACATCCTCACGGCATCGCTGCCGCCGCTGCTGCAGCTGGCCGCCGGCGGCACGGCCGTCGGCACGGGCTTGAATGCCCACGTGGAATTTGCCGGCCGCATCGCGCAAGAACTGGCGCGCCTGACGGGCCAGCCGTTCGAGACGGCCAGCAACAAGTTTGCCGCGCTGGCCGCCCACGACGCCCTCGTCGCCGCCCACGGCGCGCTGAAAACCCTGGCCACGGCCCTGATGAAAATCGCCAACGACGTGCGCTGGATGGCGTCCGGCCCCCGCTCCGGCCTCGGTGAAATCACGATCCCCGAAAACGAGCCGGGCAGCTCCATCATGCCGGGCAAGGTCAATCCTACCCAGTGCGAAGCGCTGACCATGCTGTGCTGCCAGGTGTTCGGCAACGACGTGGCCATCACAGTAGGAGGCGCCTCGGGCAATTTCGAGCTGAACGTCTTCAAACCCTTGATTGCACACAACTTCCTGCAAAGCGCGCGCCTGCTGGGCGACGGCATGCGCAGTTTCGACGAGCATTGCGCGCACGGCATCGCGCCGAACCGCGAGCGCATCGCCGAACTGATGGAGCGCTCCTTGATGCTGGTCACGGCGCTGGCGCCGCACATCGGCTACGACAAGGCGGCGCAGATCGCCAAGCAGGCCCAGCATGAAGGCACGACCCTGAAGGAAGCGGCGCTGGCCCTGGGCTTTGTAACGGAGGAACAATTCAGTGCGTGGATCGTGCCCCTGGAGATGACGCGGCCCAACAAAAGCTGACTTCCACCCTGCATTGCTGGCGGCTTCAGGTAAACTACGAGTTAGTTGAGGTCGTCATCAAGTGTTTAAAACACATCATTGCAATAAGGGATACAATGCAAAAAGTAAGCTTTGATTTAACATCCGAGTTCGTCGAGCTGAACCAGCTATTGAAGCTGGTCGGCTTGTGCGACAGTGGTGGCGCAGGCAAGGTCATGGTCGATAGCGGCGTGGTGAAGGTCGATGGCAAGAAGGAATTGCGCAAGACCGCCAAGATCCGCGCCGGCCAGGTCGTCAGCGTGGGCGATATCCGTATCACGGTCGTCGCTCCAGTCTGACCCCGGCATGGGGCGCGAAAGCGGCCCCATGCGTCCAGCCAGTACCCCGCCAGCCGGCTGCCTGCATCAAGCTGCAAACACGTCGTTATTGCCAGATAAATATCGATTGCAGAAGGGGAGCGCCATGGACCATCCCGAACAAGGTACGCGCAGCCAGGAACGCCTGATCGGCGACTTGCGCCAGGTCATAGAAAACGCGGAAGAATTGCTGCGTAACACAGACAAATACACCAGCAGCCTGTACCAGAGCGCGCGCGCCAGGTTGGAACTGGCCCTCGTCGCGGCCACTGCCGAGCTGGCCCGTTTTGAAGAAGAGCAAGTGACGCGCATGATGGACGCCACCCTGGCCGCGAATGCCCTGTACCGCGATCAGACGGGCGAAGCGCGCCTGCTGCGGGCCTTCGAATAAACCGTTACGCCGTCAACACCGCATGCGCCAGCCACTGGCGCAAGTGTGCGGCCAGGTCGAATGCCGGGTCCAGCGCGAATGCCGCATCGAGCGCGGCGCCAAACGTCTGTCCCTGCCGCAAGGCCAGCAAGGCCGCATGTGCCGCCGCATCGAGTACCAGCACCTGCGCCTTCCAGCGCGACCGGCATACGAGTGCCCAGCTGGCCACCTGCATATCCTGCGGAAACATCCCCTGCCTTTCCCCTTCCTGATGCGCCTGCCACAGGGCCGCCACTTGCCAGTTCGATGCCAGCAAGGCGCAAGCGGGATGCAAGGCAAAACAGCGCGTTTCCAATTGATCGGGATGCAAGGCGGCCAGCAACTCGGGCGCCAGCCGCTGCGCATCGGCCGCGTAGTGGGCCAGGTGCAAGGCCCATTCCAGGCGCGCCATGTCCGGCAGATAGGGCAACTGCGCCACGGGCGGGAACGCGGCGAGAAAGTCGGCAAAACACTCGCCAAACTGATTCAAATCGGCGCTATCGGATGGCATCTGCCGGCCATACGCGCGCGCCAGTCCGGCAAAGAATGCCTCGCCCACCAGCGCCAGCACGACGGGATAGACGTGGCCCAGGGTGCGGCGCCAGGTGGCGTCCAAGCCGCCGCGATACAAGGAGAAACGCTGCGGCACCGATTCTCCCGCGAACGATGGCAGGGCTGCCGCGGTATCGAGCAGGGCCGTGGCAAACACTTGCTGGCCGGCGGCCAGCGCGTCAAGCGACGCGGGCGGTGGCGAGGACGGTAGCGCCGCCCTCTGCCAGGGCGTTTGCGGCGCATGGCGCGCCAGCATGGCCTGCGCCTTGTCCGCCTCGCCCAGCAAGACATCGAGCGCGGGCAAGTCCGTATCCCATTCGACGAGGGTGGGAATGGCGCCAAAGCGCAGCAAGGCGGCCGCATACAAGTCCCAGACGGGCTCGGCCACGGCGGCGCCATGGTGGTCGACCACAGCGTGCGGCGTCAGCAGATGGCCGCCCAGGTGCAGTTCGCCCACGCTGCCCGGCGCGATGGATTGCATCGCAAGCATGGCGTCCTCGCCGTGGTTGCACTGGTTCACATACAGGTTATTGATATCGAGCAGCAATCCACAGCCGCTGCGGCGCGCCAGCTCCGCCAGGAATTGCGCCTCGCTCATGGCATCGTCGGCAAAACGCAGGTAAGTGGAGACATTCTCCAGCAAGATCGGCCTTTTCAGCACATCCTGCACCCGCCCCACTCTAGCGCACAGCAAATCGAGGGCGGCGCCATTCAAGGCCAGCGGCAACAGATCGTTGAATTGCTGCTGCGCTACGGCGCCCCAGCACAGGTGTTCCGACACGAGGGCCGGCTCGATGCGCTCGACCACGGCGCGCACGCGCTGCAGGTGCGCTTCCAAAAAGCCGTGCGCGGAGCCCAGGCCCAGGCCCACGCCATGCAGGCTGATCGGGTAATCCTCGCGCAGGGTCTGCAGCACGTGCCAGTCCCAGCCAGACGGCTGCAGATAGTTTTCAGTGTGCACTTCCAGCCAGCCCACCCTGGGCCGGCGCGCCAGAAAATCGCGGTAATGCGCGGCGCGCAGGCCGACGCCGGCAAGTGCCTGGATCGGCGACGGCATGGGCAGGCGGCGGACGCTTACGGCTGCGTGGCCGGTTTTGCAGCCTTGCCGGCCTTGATGGGCTTGACGGAGCCGCCCGCCTGTTCGCACGTGCCCTTGGCAACATAGGCCCATTCGGTAGGCAGGTTGTCCGCCTCGGCCTGACCCGCGCAGGAATGCGCGCCATCGGACGAAGCGCAATCGTTCTGCCCCGCCTTGGCCACGCCATAGCATTTTTCCTTGTCGCCGGGGGCGGGACCGTCGTGCGCGGCCGCGTTGATGGTGGCGCCGGCACAGATGCCCGCGAGGGCAGCGGCGATGAGAGCTTGACGTTTATTCATGGGAATTCCTCTTGCTGGGTCAAAGTAATCGGTAAGTGGGCACGCCCCGGGCTGCACCTTGAGCAACACGAGGTGATGGACGCCATTCTACTGAATCGGCCGTGCCATGGCGAACCATGTTCAATCAGTCAAGCTGGCAGTGATGGGAAGGAAGGCGGAAGGAAGACAGACAAAAACGCCCACGCGCCACCGTCGATGACGGTGGTGTGGGCGTAAATATAGCGGGCGCCAAGCGGGCGCCGCAGGACTGCGCTCAGGCAGTCGTATTGATGCGGTTGCCGAGGTGAGCCGGCAGGCTAGGCGCCGCCTGTACCGGTGGCAGCGCTGCCAGCAAGGCAGTGGCAGTCGAGCTTTGGATATCCTGGGCTTTTTTCAGGACAGTCAAGCCGACGGCTTGCCGCGTGCCTGTCTCCGCCATCGTGGTTGACAGTTGAGCAATGCTTCCGACGTCCATACGTTTCTCCAATGAGGTTCTACCCTTGTTAACGGATGCCGCCGGCAAACCTTTAGCTTATTTTTCCAGCTTATTTTCCAACTGCAGCAGCAACCAGGCCAGCACGTGCTCGCGCGCATTCAAGTCCAGCCATTGCACGCCTTCGCGCAAGTCGGCCGGCGCCGGACTGTCGGAGGCGACGGCGATCACATGCGGGTCATGCGGATACAGGGGCGCCTGCCCCACTTCCGGGCGGAACACTTCCAGCTTGGGAATAGGATCCGTCTTGAATCCCTCCACCAAGGTCAGGTCAGCCGATCCCATGCGGGCCAGTTGCTGCGCCAGGCTCGGCTCGGGCGCGCCGCGCAGCTCGTGCACGATGGCAAAACGGTACGGCGACGCCACCAGCACTTCCGCCGCCCCCGCCATGCGCAGACGGGCGCTGTCCTTTTGCGGCGGCTCCAGCGCCAGGTCATGGTGGCTGTGCTTGACCAGGTTGACGCGCAAGCCACGCGCCGCCAGTTCCTTCACCACAAATTCCAGCAGGGTCGTCTTGCCGCTACCGGAACGGCCGATCACACCGAGTACCGGGTGGGCGGGCATCGCATCGTGCATGGTCACTCCTTGTTTGAGAAGGAATGATTATACGCAGCCCCACGGGCGCGACCGCCGGCGCAGGCGCCGCGCATTGCCCGGCGCATCGCCCAGGTCAAGCGAGCACAGGTTTTCCGCCATTCACGGCACCGGCGGGCGCCGTCTTGCCGCCCTGCCGCCGGCGCCTGCCCGCCGGCTTCGGCGCTGTCGCGCCCGCCGTTTTGCCCGCTGTTTTATTATTTGCCGCCTGCGCATTTCTGGCCGTGCGCGCCAATTGCCGGTGGGCGGCGATCGCGCCCGCCTCGGCATCGGACTGGAACGGTACGGCGGCAGCGGCGGCCACTTCGCCATCAGGCTGGCAAGCGGGCGCCAGCGGCGTAAAATCCTGCGCCCGCACATCCGCTTCCCATGCGGCGCGCTGCGCCAGCACCACGGCGGGCACGGCAGGCGCCGCGCGCGCTTGCGCCAGGGTCAGCACGGCGCCCAGGCCGCTGGCGGCCGCCACGCGCGCGCCCATCTGGGGCAAAGCGCCATCGGCGCTGCGGCAAAAGCGCTGCAAGATGGTTTTGATGATCGACGTGTGGTCGACCACCTCATGGCTGACGCTGCCCGGTGCGATCAGCGGCGACACGAGCAGCATGGGCACGCGCACGCCGTACTGACGAAACGCGGGATCGTCATCGATGGCGGGGCCAGGCGGCACATGGTCGAAAAAGCCGCCGTGCTCGTCATAGCTGAGGATGAGCAAGGTGCGCGCCCACGCCGGCCCGCGCGACAAGGCCTGGTAGACCTGCGCCACGAGTGCCTGGCCGGCGCGGATATCGCCCGGCGGGTGATCGTCACTGTCAAAAAAATGTGGATCGATCCAGCTGACCGAGGGCAAGGTGCCCGCCAGCGCATCGCCGATGAAACCATAGCGGCGCGCGCTGGAACCAAACGGTTCGTACAGCTCGGACGAACGGTAATGGTCGTCCGTCAGCGCCAGGCTCCAGGGCTTCCAGGCGGAATAAAATTTCCAGCTGACCTGGGCGCGGTCCAGGTGGCGCACGAAGGATTTGTTCGTATACAGGGGCACGCGCTTGCTATCCTTGCTGCCGGCCGCCTTGCCGCTGATGGCATACAGGCGGTTGGGCCAGGTGGCGCCAGGCACCGAGCTGTAGCAGCGGTCGCAGACACAGAACTGCTGCGCCAGGAAGTCGTACATGGGCAAGTCGGATGCATTGTAATAACCCATTACCAAGTCGATGTCGGGGTCGCCCGGATGCGTTTGCGCATAGTCGTCGACAAAGCCGCCATTATTATTTTGCAATTGCTGCGCCACCGACATGCCCGTATGCGACGGGTCTTGCTGCGGGCCGAAGGCCGTGCGCCGCAAATGGTGCACGGGGTAGCTCACGCCCGCATGCACGTTGGCATGGCTGGCCTGCAAGCCGTCGATGTCGGTGCGCCCGCCTTCCAGGCTCAGGTAGCCGAGCATGTGATCGAACGATCGGTTTTCCATCATCAGCACGACGATATGGTCGATGCGCGCCAGGTTTCCCAAGCCATGCGCATCAAAAGCACCCTCACCAGCTGCGGCAGCAATCATCGGAACTCCCCGGCCGCGCACACGGTCGCAGCGACCCTGGTTCGACCAGGCCAAGCCAGTATGGTTCAGCTACTGTTACCCGGCCTTGATGCACAACAACTCAGTATGGCACGCGGTAGCGGTAGCCCTTGAAACTGAAGATGGCCGCCTTCGGCTGCAATTTTTCCAGCACGAGGCCGGGCGCCAGCTCCTCGCCTTCGTGGCGCAGGACCTTGTCGATCAGCAGCAGGCGGTCGGCCGGATTCTTCGAATAGATATAACCGCCGATGGCGACGGGGGGAATTTGCCGCTGTATCGGCTCGGGCAAGTCGCGCATGCCGGGCACGGTCTCTTCGGCCGCGGCCGCCGGCGCAGGTACGGGCACGGCCGGCGCCGGAACGGGGACTGGCGCCTCCGGCTTCGGTTCCGCCACGGGCTTGGCATAGTGCACGGGCGCGGCGGTGGCTGCTGGCGGCACTGGAACGGGCACGACCACTGGCGCGGGCACGGGCGCTGCTGGCGGGACGACTGCCGGCATCGGCGCGGGCACGGCCTGGGCCAGCACGGCAGGTGCAACCGCAGGTGCCGTGGCCGCCGCCTGCCAAGGCTGCCACAGCAGCAGCGCGGCAGCCACGGCCACCGCCACGCCACCCAGCGCCAGCCAGACGGGCGCGCGACTTGCGGCGCCCGATGCTGCGCCATCGTGCAACTGCACTTGCGGTGCGTGGATAGACGGCAACTCGCCCAGTTGGCGTTCGGCTTGCGATTTTTTCAGTGCTTCAAGTATGTAGGACATCTTATTTCCCCGCCACCATCGCCGTCGCAGCGGGCCCTGCCACGGCAGGAGCTGCACTGCTCAGGCGCGGCTCCGCGTTGTCACCGAGCTGCATCAGGCGTATATACGTTTTCGGGCCCGCCAGGCCATCGGCCCGCAGGTTCTGGCTTTGCTGGAATGCGCGCAGCCGGCCTTGCATCTCGGCATCGAGCGGCAGATTGGCGGCCGGCGCCGGCAAGCCCCGCTGTTGCGCCAGGCGCTGCGCCAGCCAGTCCACGTCGGCGCCACGGGCGCCCAGCGGCACTTCGTCGCGCCAGCTGCGCGGGGCGCGCCAGAAGGTCGTGAAACTCCCATCGCTGCGCTGCGTCAGCTGGGCCAGCGGCAGGCTTTGCTGCTTGCCATCGAGCATCAAGGTGGCGCTCTCGTCCTGCACGCGCGTCAGCAGCGCCAGCTGTTCCCTGCCATCCGCATCGCGCAAGGCCAGCATGGCGGGACGGTCCAGCACGCGCAACTCGGCGATACCACCCCGGCTGTGCAGGCAGCGCAAGCCTGCGCGGGTGCCCGCCTGGCAAGCATCGCCGGCCGGCAACTGCTCGCCCCACAGGCTGGCCAGCTGGCGCAGCACGGCGTTGCGATCCGGCACGCCGGCAGGCGCGGACACGGGTGTAGATGCGGCGGCAGCCGCCACGGCGGAGGCGGAGGCCGGTACTGAGGCGACCACGGCAGGCGCAGCGGGCACGGCGGACGGGCGCGGCATGAAATGCCAGGCCAGCGCGGCCGTGACCATGGCGCCGGCCAGCACGCCGCCCGCCACCTGCGGCCAGCGCAAGCCCCTTGCGGCAGCCGGCTTGCCCTCTTCCGCAAACACTTCCTCGGCGGCGCGGCGCAATATCTGGCGCGTCACTTGCGGCTGGTTTTCCACATAGGCGCCCAGCAGCGCGCGGTCGCACAGCAGGTTGATGCGGCGCGGCACGCCGTGGCTCATGGCGTGAATGTGCGCCATCAGTCGCGGCGCGAACGGCGTCTGCGCCGCGCAGCCGGCCACGGCCAGCCGGTGGCGGATGTAGCTTGCCGTCTCGTCCGCCGTCAGCGAACCGAGGTGATAGCGGGCGATCACGCGCTGCGCCAGCTGCTCGAGTTCAGGCCGGGCCAGCATGGCGCGCAATTCCGGCTGGCCGATGAGGATAATCTGCAGCAACTTGCGCTCGCTCGTCTCCAGGTTCGTCAGCAAACGCAATTGTTCCAGCACGGCGGCGGACAGGTTTTGCGCTTCATCGATGATCAGCACATTGTTCTTGCCCTGCGCATGGCTGGCCAGCAGGTGCGCATTGATGGCGTCGACATAGCCTTTCACGCTGGCCACGCCAGGCGCCAGGGCGATGCGGAATTCCTCGCAGATCGACAGCAGCAATTCCTCGACGGACAATTTCGGATTGAAGATATACGCGAGCTGGCAGTTTTCCGGAATCTGCTCCATGAAGCAGCGGCATACGGTGGTCTTGCCGGCGCCGATTTCGCCCGTCAGCAGCACGAAGCCGCCGCCGCTGCCCACGCCATACAGCAAATGCGCCAGCGCTTCGCGGTGGCGTTCGCTCATGAACAGGTAGCGCGGATCGGGGGCGATCGAAAACGGCGATTGCTTGAGCTGGAAATAATGCGTGTACATGGAGACCCTGCGGATGAAACGATCAAAATGCGCGGCGGCAAGCCGATACCCTCATCGGGTGCGGGCGGGCGGCAACGGCTTGTATTTGGCGCAATAGATTTTCGCCTTGCTACGGAAGTAGACGATTTTACTGCCAGGCACGGAACCACGGACAGGAAAGGTGGAATTGTCGAGTTTATTGAAGCGCAGGCCCGAGACGCCGCGAATGGCCGGCTCCAGCTTTTCCGGCGTCGAGTCCGCCACCACGCCCATGAAGACGAGGGGACTGGTGTCGTCGCTGACGATCACGTCGGTAATCGGCGCACCCCACAAGGTGGCGTCCGTGCGGAACCAGTAGGCGCCCCCTTCATGCTTGTAGGCGGGACCGAAGGCCGTCAGCAAATACGCATAAAAGGCCTTGTTGTCGATCTGGTCGATGCACAGCACGGCATTGCCCACCACTTGCCCGAACGTGGACGGCGGCGGCTTTTGCTGCGCCAGCGCGCCGGACACGGGCACGCCGCAGGCCAGCAGGGCGAACGCCGCCAGCAGGGCCGGCGCACGCCACGGGCGCATCAATGAACGGCGCACGCGCATGATCAGCGCTTGCGCTCTTCTTTCTTGACCTTCTTGGCTTCCTTCTTTTCCTTCATGGTCTTGGCCGGTTCCTTCTTGGCTTCTTTCTTGCTGTCCTGTGCCTTGCTCATCATCTACTCCATGCCTGGGCGGAAATGCCTGGGCCATTATGACACTCCCCCATGAAAATGCCACGTCATTTCCCCCGTGCAATTGACAGACGGCGCCCGGCAAGCACGGGCAGCGCATGCGCTTATTTGCAAAAAGACGTTTGCATTTTTATTTTATTGTGTTTTAATACACGTAATTTATAAATAGATATCATTTCGGTGCGGCGTGACCAGCACGGAAACAAGCATACAAACTGGGGACAGGACATGGCCGGCATACGGCACGACCATGTGTAATCAACTTAGAACAGCCCTCGGCGGAAACAGGCAATATGATGAGAACAATGATTTTGCTGGGCGCGGCCCTGTCGCTCTGGGCCGCTGGCAACACGCATGCGGCAGGCACGCCGCCGCTTCAGATGGCCGCCTACCAGACGGCGCCCGCCACCCTGGCCACGCGGCTGGCCCATTTCCATTCGCCGGACGCCAGCCGGCGCGTCCCTGGCTCGCATGAACCGGGCCCGCATTCGCTGCTGCTGGTCACCATCATGCTGCTGAGCCTGCGCATGCGCGTGCGCGCCAGCAGCGAAAAATTCAGCACCTGACGTGAAAACGGCCGCGCAAGGCGGCCGTTCCAGTCACACGTCAGCGCACGATCAGTGCAGGCACAGACGGCGGCGCGTCTTTTCGATCAGCGCCGCATCGTAGGGATACAGGTTCTCGATAAAGAACAATTCCGTTTCCGCTTCATCTTCCAGGCACATTTCGATCATGACCGGGCCATCGCTTTCGCGGCCCAGGAAATCCTTCGGCCAGCGGTTCTTGCGGTGCGTGCGCATCATTTCCATGCCCAGCGCAGCCAGCGGCGCCGACACACCGGCGGCCAGCGCCTCTTGCTGCCAGTCGTCCCAGTACTCGCTCTTTGCTGCCTTGTCGTTCATCATGCTCTTCCAACTCAGGTATAAAAGGCGGACTTTACTCTTCATGGCGTCCCTTGCCAAGCATGCATAGAAGCAATACCGCGCGCCCAACAACAGACCAGTTGCAAAAAATTGGCATTAAACAAGGCCAATTTCAATACCATTCGGCATCCACAAAAATCCCTTTAATAACAACAACTTGCAATCAATCCCTCGGGCATGACGCGATGCCGCGCAACGCAATTATCAATACCACTTAAATACCTGTTGACAAGCCATCGGGGCGACAATATAGTGCCTTCAGCTTTTTCGCCGCCCGACAAATAAAAGAACCGAGACAGGCGCATTCAACCAAACGCGGGACTGCACAACATGATCGAATACATAATCGGCGTCGACGGCGGGGGCAGCGGTACCCGCGTACGCCTGGCGCGCCTCGACGGCCAGGAGCTGGCACAGGGACAAAGCGGCCCCTCCGGGCTGGGGCTGGGCATCGAACGGGCTTGGACCTCCGTGGCGCATGCCGTCACCGTGGCCTTCCGCACGGCCGGCCTGGAACAGCCGTCATTGCAGCGCATGGCCATCGGCCTGGGCCTGGCCGGCGTGCACAACAAGCAGTGGGCCGCCAGCTTCGTCGAACACAATCCCGGCTATGCCTTTGTGGCACTGGAATCGGATGCCCTGACCACCCTGCTGGGCGCGCATGCGGGCCAGCCGGGCGCCATCGTTGCCATCGGCACCGGCAGCGTGGGCGAAGTGCTGCACGCGGACGGCAGCCGCCATGAAGTGGGCGGCTGGGGCTTCCCCTCCGGCGACGAGGCGGGCGGCGCCTGGATCGGCATGCGCGCCATCAACCACGCGCAGCAAGTGGTCGACGGCCGCGTGCCCGGCAGCGCCTTCGCCACGGCCGTCATCGACGCCTGCGGCGGCCAGCGCGACGCCATGCAAGTGTGGCTGGCCGCTGCCAGCCAGACCAATTTCGCGCAACTGGCACGGCTGGTGCTCGAACACGCGGCCAGCAATGCCGTGGCGCACACCATCCTGGTCGATGCGGGCCGGCAGATCGCGCTGATCGCCAGGGCGCTCGACCCGCCCGGCGCCTTGCCCGTGGCCCTGTGCGGCGGCCTGGCGGCGCCCTTGTCGGGCTACCTGCCGGCGGAACTGTTGAAACTGGTCGTGCCGGCACAGGGCGACTCGGCCGCAGGCGGTCTGCGCCTGATACGCAAGCACTTGCAGGAGCAATGACCATGCTGGCCAAACTGTCCACCTTCAAACCCAATCCGGCCAGCGACACGCCGCTCTACATGCAGCTGGCGAACATGCTGTCGGACGGCATCGCCAGCGGCGACTGGCGCGCCAACCAGGCCTTGCCTTCCGAGCGCGTGCTGTCGGACATCCTGGAAATTTCGCGCGTCACGGCGCGCAAGGCCATCGACATGCTGTGCGACCGGGGCATGCTGACGCGCAAGCGCGGCTCGGGCACCTACATCACGCCCAAGCTGGAACAGCCGCTGTCGCGCCTGACGAGCTTTTCGGAAGAATTGCGCCAGCGGGGATTTACGGCCGGCTCGCGCTGGCTGCAGCGCGACATCGGCTCGGCCGCACCGCTGGAACTGCTGTCGCTTGGACTGTCGCCGCACATGCCGGTGGCGCGTTTGCGCCGCCTGCGCACGGCAGACGAAGTGGTGATGGCGATCGAGACGACCACCATTCCCGCGCTGTACATGCCGGACCCGCAGCAGGTGACCGATTCGCTGTATGGCTACCTGGAGTCGCGCGGCACCATCCCGATGCGCGCGCTGCAGCATATCCGCGCCGTCAACGCCACGGCGGAACAGGCCAAGCTGGCCAATATCAAGACGGGTGAAGCCATGCTGCACATCACCCGTGTCAGTTATCTCGACAACGGCGCAGCGGTGGAACTGACCCACTCGTATTGCCGCAGTGATTATTATGAATTCGTAGCGGAGTCGCGCAGATGAGCAGCACTATCAAAGGCAATATCCTTACCCCAGGCGGCTGGATCCACGGCGCCATCGCCTTCGGCGAGCGGGTCGACAGCATCGAGGGCAATTCCCTCCACCCGTCGGGCAACAGCGACGACTATATTTTGCCCGGCTTTATCGACCTGCACGTGCATGGCGGCGCCGGCAAGGACATCATGGAAGGCGGCGAAGCCGTCTACACCATCGCGGCCATCCACGCGCGCCACGGCACCACCAGCCTGCTGGCCACCACCATGACGGCGCCACCGGAAGACATCGACATGGCCTTGACGGCCATCGGCATCGCCGCCAACCACCGCCGCCCGAACACGGCGCGCGTGCTGGGCGCCCACCTGGAAGGCCCGTACATCAATTCCGGCAAGCTCGGGGCGCAGCCCAACTTCGCGCGCGCCGCCACGCTGGCTGAAATCGAACGCCTGCAAACGCTGGCCAAGCTGCGCGTCATCACCGTGGCGCCGGAAATCGCCGGCCACCTGGACCTGGTGCGCGCGCTGGCCGACGCCGGCGTGCGCGTGCAGATCGGCCACACGCTCGGTTCGTACGAAGACGGCGTGGCCGCGCTGGAGCACGGCGCCATGGGCTTCACGCATCTGTTCAACGCCATGAGCGGCCTGCACCACCGCGAGCCGGGCATGGTCGGCGCCGCCCTGGCGCACGCCGAATACGCGGAACTGATCCCCGACCTGCTGCACGTGCATCCGGGCGCCATCAAGGTGGCACTGCGCGCCATCCCGCGCCTGTACTGCGTCACCGATTCGACCGCCGCCACCGGCATGCCGGACGGCGAATACATGCTGGGCCGCCACGCCGTGCAGAAATGCATGGGCGGCGTGCGCCTGCCCGACGGCACCTTGGCGGGCAGCACCCTGACCCTGGACCAGGCGCTGCGCAACCTGGTGGGACTGGGACTGGACCTGGCCGACGCGTCCAAGCGCGTGTCGACCAACGCCGCCGATTACCTGGGCCTGGAAGAACGCGGCCGGCTGGCCCCCGGTACTTACGCCGATCTGGTGGTACTCGATCGCGATCTCAAACTCAAAGCTGTGTATATAGAAGGAGAAATCTGTGACCTCAATGATGCTTAAAGAAGCCATTTCCGCCGCCGAATGCGTCGCCCTGCAACTGGCCAGCGACACGGAACGCTACGCGGAACTGGGCCGCAAATTGAGGAGCACTTCGTTCTCGACCGCGCTGACCATCGCGCGCGGCAGCTCCGACCATGCCTGCAACTACGTCGCCTACCTGATCATGGCGCGCCTGGGCCGCGTCGTCGCATCGCTGCCGATGTCGCTGGTCACCCTGAACAAATCGCCGCTGGTGACGCGCGACACCTTGGCCATCTCGATCTCGCAATCGGGCCAGAGCCCTGACGTGGTCGAACCGATCCGCTACTTCCGCGACGGCGGCGCCACCACCGTGGCCCTCGTCAACGACATCGATTCGCCGCTGGCGCACGCCGCCGAGTGGGCCATGCCCCTGCGCGCCGGCAAGGAACAAAGCGTCGCCGCCACCAAGAGTTTTATTACCAGCCTGGTCGCCGGTGCCCGCATGGTGGCCCAGTGGCAGAACGATCCCGAGCTGCTGGGCGGCCTGGAAGCGCTGCCGGAGGCGCTGCTCGAAGCGACCCGCGTCGACTGGTCGCCGGCGATCGACGTGCTGGCCCCGGCCCGCAACATCATGGTCGTCGGACGCGGCATCAGCTTCCCCGTGGCGCTGGAGTCGGCCCTGAAGTTCAAGGAAACGTCGGCCCTGCAGGCGGAAGCGTTCAGCGGCGCCGAAATCAAGCACGGCCCGATGGCCCTGATCGAAGACGGCTACCCGCTGCTGATTTTCGCCACGCGCGGCCCGACCCAGGCCGGCCTGCTGCAGCTGGCCACAGAGATGCGCGGCCGCGGCGCCAAGGTCTTGCTGGCGGCGCCCGCCGATGTGGCCGAGCGCGACCTGACCCTGCCCGTGGCCGCCACGCCGGACCTCGATCCGATCGTCGCCATCCAGTCCTTCTACGTGATGGCGGCAAAACTGTCGGCCGCGCGCGGCATGGACCCGGATGCGCCGCGTCACTTGAGCAAAGTAACAAAAACAAACTAAGCACTACCCGACAGCTGCGCCCCCGGCACGGGGCGCGGCTGCCGTCAGAAGCACCCGAATATAAGCGACGGCAAGGGCATGTACCCGCGCCGCGGACTCATGGACATTGGAGCGCCACGCTCCAGGATAAAAATGACGATCAAGAGACTGTTGGCGATTGTTGCCTGCGCGGGCCTGCTCGCGCCGCAGGCATGGGCTGCCGAGAAAATCGAATTCTGGACCTTCAGCATGAAGCCCAAGTTCACGCCGTATTTCCATGCGGTGGTGGCGCGCTATGAGGCGCAGAATCCCGGCGTCAAGATCGAATGGATCGACTTCCCTTGGGACGTCATCCAGACCAAACTGGTCACGCGCATCGTGGCCGGCACGCCGCCCGCGCTGGTCAGCCTGAACGTGCCCTGGGCCGACGAATTTGCGCGCGACGGCTTGCTCACACCCGTCGATGGCCTGATCGGGGAAGCGCGCGCCAGCTACATTCCCAGCGCCCTGGCCGACTTGCGTTTCAAGGGCCGCACCTACGGTTTTCCCATGTACAGCAATGTCGCGGTGATCGCCTTCAATACCGCCATTTTCAAGCAGGCCGGCCTCACGCGCGGCCCCGCCAGCCTCGATGAACAGCTGGCGTACGCGCGCCAGATCGCGCAACGCACGGGCAAGGCCGGCATCGCCCCCGCCCTGTCCAAGATCGACGGCCTGTTCATGCAACAGGGCCTGGCCGTGATCACCGACAACCGCGCCGTCTTCAATTCGCCGCAGCACGTGGCGCTGGTGCAGAAACTGGCCGACACCTACAAGGTCGGTGGCTTATTGAAAGAAAGCCTGTTCGCCGAAGACAATTTCCCGGCCGTGATCGACGCCTACAAGGGCGGCCGCCTGGGCATGCTGCTGGCGCCGCCGACGGCCATGCAGCGCATCCGCGGCGACGCGAAAGACATCTACGCCATCACCGACGTGGCGCCCGCGCCGCTGGGTCCCACCGGCATCGCCGACGGCGGCTGGCTCGTGCACTTCGCCATACCGAAAGGCGTGCCGGCGCGCCTGTTACCGTCGGTCGGCAAGTTCGCGCGCTTCCTGACGAACGACGAGAACCAGCTGGCTTTCGCGCGCCAGGCCAGCGTCTTTCCCACCACCGTGAAAGCGGCGGCCGATCCGTTTTTTCTGTCCACGCCGAAGAACGCGGGCGCGGCTGAAAAGGCGGTAGCCGCCGGCGCCCTGTCGATGGGCCACTCGCGCACCCTGTACGTGGCCGGCATCGACGACTACGACGAGCTGCGCCGCTCGCTCGTGAAAGCCGTCGAAGCAGGCGTGACGGGCAAGCAGGACGTGAAGCAGGCGCTGGACCAGGCCGTCGCCATCTGGAACCGCAAGCTGGCCACCCTGCCGCGCCACTGAGGAAACCATGAAACTCGCCCACCGCCACACTCTGCAAGCCTGGCTGTTCCTGACTCCCGCCCTGCTGCTGCTGGCCGCCTTTTCCTTCTGGCCTGTCGGCTATGGCTCCGTGCTGGCGTTTACCGACTACAGCCTGATACGCGAGACGCGCTTCGTCGGCCTCGACAACTTCCGCTACATCTTCAACAACGAGATGTTCGTCTCGGGCCTGAAAAACTCGCTGATGTTTTTGCTGATGGTGCCCTTCGTGCAGGTGGGTGCCATCGTGCTTGCCGTGCTGGTAAACAACCGCCTGCCCGGCATCCGTTTGTTTCGCGCCGCCTTCTACGTGCCCGTGGTGACCACCGTTTCCGTGGTCGGCATCATGTGGGGCTTCATGTTCCATGAACAGGGCGCGCTCAACTACGTGATGATGACGTTACAGCTGGTGAACGCGCCCGTGGGCTGGCTGTCGAACGACAGCCTAGCCCTGTTTGCCGTGATGTTCGTCACCCTGTGGCGCGGCCTGGGCTGGTACATGGTGATGTACCTGGCGGCCCTGCAGTCGATACCGTCGGACATGCAGGAAGCGGCCATGCTCGACGGCGCCAACCGCTGGCAGCGCTTCTGGAAGATCACCGTGCCGATGCTGCGTCCGACCATCATGCTGTGCTCCATCCTGTCCGTGCTGGCTGCCCTGAAGGCGTACCAGGAAGTCGACGTGCTGACCCAGGGCGGGCCGATGAATTCCACCTTCACGGCGCTGTACTACGCGTATGACCAGGGCCTCAAACACTTGAAACTGCCGCGCGCGCTGGCGGCCAGTTTCGTCGTCTCGCTGTTCTGCATCGGCATCGCCCTGCTGTGCCTGCGCTATCTGAAACCGAAGCACCGCTAATCGGGAGTGACCATGAAACTCCGTTCCCGCCCCCTGAAAACGCGTTTGCAGCTCATTGGCCAATATGCGGGCCACTATGCCGTGCTGTGCGCCATCGCTGTCGTCTGCGTCTTCCCTTTCTGGTGGACCCTGGTGACGGCCATTTCCACGGAAGGCAATATCTTCGCTTTTCCGCCCACCTTCTGGCCGAAGGCGCCGTCCTTGGACAACTTCATCGAAGTGTTCAATGCCATCCCGATCTGGTCGTTCTTCAAGAACTCCGTGCTGATCGCCGTGTTCACCGTGTTCTGGAAACTGCTGCTGTGTTCACTGGCCGCGTATCCGCTGGCGCGCCTGAAATTCCGAGGCCGCAAACTCGTGTTCGGCCTGATCCTGGCCACCCTGGTGCTGCCGTCCGAGGTCAACTTCCTCGTCAACTTCATCACCATCACGCAAATGAGCCTGGTCGATACCTACACGGGCGTGATCCTGCCCAACGTGGTGACGGCCGTAGCCATCTTGCTGCTCAAGCAGGCGTTCGAGGAAGTGCCGCAAGACCTGATCGACGCGGCGCGTGTCGATGGCGCGTCCGAGTGGGTCATCTTCAGCCGCATCATGCTGCCTTTGATCACGCCATGGCTGGCCACCGTCGGCATCCTGACGGCCGTCGAATCGTGGAATGAATACATCTGGCCATCCATCGTCATGAGCAAACCCGATGAATTCCCCCTGTCGGTGGGCGTGCTGTACTTGCGCGGCACCTTCGGCAGCAGCACGCGCGTGATCGCGGCCGGCACCCTGATCACCATCGTGCCGACCCTGCTCGCCTTCCTGTTTACCCAACGCTTCTTCATGCGCGGCATGGACGGCGCAGTCAAATGAAAACGTCTCTCGATAAGGAAGCCTCCATGCACGACAAGCGCATCAGCATCAGTAAAAAAGCACGCAGCCCGATCACCTGGGTGCCCACCTTGTACTTCGCCCAGGGCTTGCCGTTCTACGCCGTGGCCCTGGTGGCCGGCCTGATGTTCAAGAGCATGGGCGTGCCGAACGACCAGATCGCCCGCTGGACGGGCCTGATCGGCTTTGCCTGGGTCTTCAAGTCGCTGTGGAGTCCCTTCCTGGAACTGGCGTCGAGCAAGAAGACCATGGTGGTGCTGTTCCAGTTCCTTGGCGGCCTGAGCCTGGGCCTGATCGCGCTGGCGCTGCAAACGCCGCTGTGGTTCGCCGCCTGCATCGCCGTGCTGTTCGTCGCCGCGCTGGCCTCGTCCACGCACGACATCGTCTGCGACGGCCTGTATATCGCCAGCCTGTCGGACAAGCAGCAGGCCGCCTACGCGGGCTGGCAAGGCGCCTTCTTCAATGCGGGCAAGTTCATCTCGCTGGGCGGCCTGGTGATCCTGGCCGGCTACCTGGAGAAAAAAATCGGCATCAAGCCCGCCTGGTCGGTGATCTTCCTGATCATCGGCGCCATGATGCTGTCGCTGGCCGCCTACCACCTGTGGGCGCTGCCGCAGGTGCGCAACGCGGCCGTGGCCGACAAGAGCGTGGCCGGTGTCAAGAGCGCCCTGTGGGACGTGCTGGTCGACTTCCTGAAAAAGCCCGGCATCTGGGGCATGATCGCCTTCATCATCCTGTTCCGCGCGGGCGAAGCGCAAGTGCAGACCATCGGCCCGCTGTTCCTGCGCGAAGCGCGCGAACTGGGGGGACTGGGCCTGTCGACGACGGAAGTGGGCGCCGTGTACGGCACGGCCGGCACCGTCGCCTTCCTGCTGGGCAGCATCGGCGGCGGCTACTTCACGTCGTGGCTGGGCCTCAAGCGCGCCATGTTCTTTCTGATCCTGGCCATGAACTTGCCGAACCTCGTGTTCTACTACCTGAGCCACAGCATGCCGACCGACCTGACCCTGATCACGGCCGCGCTCAGCGTGGAGATGTTCGGCTACGGCTTCGGCTTCGTCGGCCTGATCCTGTTCATGATGCAGGTGGTCTCCGTGGGCAAGTACCAGACGGCCCACTATGCGTTCGCCACCGGCGTGATGCAGCTGGGCTTCGTGCTGTTCAAGATGATCAGCGGCGACATCCAGACGGCGCTCGGCTACAAGACTTTCTTCCTGTGGGTGCTGGTGTCGGCCGTGCCCGTATTGATCCTGTCGCGTTTCATGCGCATCGGCCCTAAGGATACCTCCGACCCATCTGACGCCGGCGCCACCTCCGCGCCGGCCAGCGCAAGCTAGGATAGAAGCATTTCATGGCACATATCGCATTAAAAAATATCGTCAAGCTGTACAACGACAAGCACCCCGTCATCCACGGCATCGACCTCGATATCCGCGACGGCGAATTCGTCGTCTTCGTGGGGCCGTCCGGCTGCGGTAAATCGACCCTGCTGCGCATGATCGCGGGGCTGGAAGACATCACGGATGGCGAGCTGCATATCGGCGGCCGGCTGGCCAACGACATCGCGCCGGCCGAACGGGGCCTGGCCATGGTCTTCCAGAGCTACGCCCTGTATCCGCACATGACGGTGTTCGAGAACATGGCCTTCGCCCTCTCCCTGGCCGGACATAAAAAGGCCGAGGCGCGCGCCGCCGTCGAGCGCGCGGCCGAGATCCTGCAGATCACGCCGCTGTTGAAACGCAAACCGAAAGACCTGTCGGGCGGCCAGCGCCAGCGCGTGGCCATCGGCCGCGCCATCGTGCGCAAACCCAAGGTTTTTCTCTTCGACGAACCGCTGTCGAACCTCGATGCCTCGTTGCGCGTGCAGATGCGCGTGGAGATTTCACGCCTGCACCAGGAACTGAAGACGACCATGATCTACGTCACGCACGACCAGGTCGAGGCCATGACCCTGGGCGAGCGCATCGTCGTCTTCAACGGCGGGCGCATCGAACAGGTGGGCAGTCCGCACGAACTATATAACAATCCCGGCAACCTGTTCGTGGCCGGCTTCCTCGGCGCGCCGAAGATGAATTTCATCGCTTGCGAGGCCGTCGCCTGCAGCCCCGGTTCCGTGGCCGTGCGCCTGCCCGGCGGCGCCGTCATCGACGTCGAGGCGCACGGCGATGGCGTGGCGCCGGGCAACCAGCTGACCCTGGGCGTGCGCGCCGAGCATGTCAGCCTGCAGCACCGGGGCACTCCGGACAGCAACGTCGTCGACGCGGCCGTCAGCCATGTCGAATACCTGGGCGATGTGGCCATCGTTTACGCCAGCATGCCGGGCGCAGCCGAGATGCTGGCCGTCAAGCTGCCGGCCGAAGAAGGCTTGCGCCACGCGGGCGACGCCATGCGCCTGCATCTGCCGCAGCAGCGCTGCCTGCTGTTCGATGCCAAAGGGCAAGCCCTGGCGCGCACGTTTGCCGCACCCGCTCAGCCGTTTATGTGACAATAGCCGTTTTGTATCATGCCGCTTCTGTTTGACTTGTGCAGGCAGACTGGCAGAAATGTATTTTTTCGAGCTTCCTTGCCCCTCTGGCAATGCTACTACACGATGTTGCGGCTGCCAGTGCCGGTGCGTATTTTTGTTATTGATTGAAGGATTGACCATGTCCCAATTCCGTCTTGCACGCCTTAGCCTGCTCCTGGCCGCCATCGGCCTCAATGTCCTGCCATCCCTGTCGCACGCGCAGGATGCCAAGCCAGCCGCCGCTGCTGCCGCCCCGGCCGATTCGGTACGCCCTGAAGTGTTCAAGCTGCTCGATCCGACCGCCGTGAAGGCATCGATGGACGCCAAAAACTACGCCGACGTGCAAAGCCGCATCGACCAGGCTGCCGCCATTCCCGCCCTGACGCCGTATGAAACGTTCGTGCTGAACCGCCTGCGCGTGGCGCTGGCGTCGACCACCAACAATGCGCCTATGGCCATGACGGCGCTGGAAGCGGTCATCGAATCGGGCAAGCTGGACAAGAAATCGGAAGGCGACTTCATCCAGGCGCTGGCCAACTACCACTACAACGCCAAAGATTACCCGAACGCCATCAAATGGTTCACCCGTTACCAGACGGCAACAGGCGACGTGGCCACCGTGCGCCCCTACATCATCCGCGCCTATTACTTCAGCAATGATTTCGCGCGCGCGAAACAGGAACTGATGGCTGACGTGACGGCCAAGCAGCAAGCTGGCAAGACGCCGACCATCGAAGAACTGCAATTGCTGGCCAACACGGGCTCGAAAAGCAAGGATCCGGCCACCTACCTGATCGCCATGGAAAACCTGGTGCGCTACTACCCGTCGGACGACTACTGGAGCGACCTGCTGGGCCGCTTGCAAGGCAAGGCCGGCTATTCCGACCGCTTCGCACTCGACGTGCTGCGCCTGCAATTCAAGGCCGTGGGCACCATGCCGCCGCAAGATTACAGCGACATGGCTGAAATCGCCTTGCAAAACGCCTTCCCGACGGAAGCGAAAAAAGTCCTCGACGCAGGCTTTGCCAAAGGCGTGCTGGGCACGGGCGCGAGTGCCGCCAAGCACAAGAAGCTGCGTGACCAGGCCAGCAAGGCTGCCGCGGACGATGCGAAGAACATCGCCAGCGGCGAAGCATCGGCCATGAAGAGCAAGGATGGCACGGGCTTGATCAACCTCGGCTACGCTTTTGTCACAATGGACCAGTTCGACAAAGGTATCGACCTGATCGAGAAAGGCATCGCCAAGGGCGGCCTGAAGCGTCCAGAAGACGCCAAGCTGCGCCTCGGTTATTCCTACGCCATGGCTGGCAAGAAAGACGATGCCATCAAGGTTCTGGAAACGGTCAAGGGCGGCGACGGCGTGGGCGACCTGGCCCGCTACTGGATCCTGTGGCTGAACCGTCCTGCCACGGCAGCGGCGGCACCGGCAGCAGCGGCACAGTAATTCCCGCTCCCGCCAGCATGCGCAAGGCAGTTCCCGGCTCACGCCGGGGCTGCTTTTTTTTCGACCTTTTTCATTCTTTCATGCCGCCAGCCACTGTTGCCACTGCCACCGCCGCCGAACGCTTGACCAGCCTGGACGCCTTCCGCGGCTGCGTGATCGTCATCATGATCTGGGTCAACTACCTGGCCGGCATGCCCGGCATTGCCTGGTGGCTCGAACATGCGGCCCCCCGCGCCGACGGCATCACACTACCCGACCTGGTCTTTCCCGGTTTTCTGTTCATGGTCGGCATGGCCATACCGCTGGCCTTGCAGCGCCATTGCGGCCACGTCACGCCGGCCTTGCTGGGGCGCCTGCTGTGGCGCTCCGCCAGCCTGATGCTGGCCGGCGTCGTGCTGGCCAACGCCTACCGCTACGATGCGCAGGCGGCGCCGCTGCCACAGGCTTTGTACTTCCTGCTGTTTTATGTGGCCATGATCCTGCTGTGGCGCCAGGGCGCGGGCAAGCTGGAGCTGGCAGCGGGCTGCATCCTGATGCTGTTCCTGCTGGCGACGTTTCGCGGCGAACTGAACGCGGAATTTTCCAGCACCTGGCTGCAACCGTCGTGGTGGGGCATCCTCGGCATGATAGGCTGGTCCTATTTGCTATGCAGCCTGCTGTACCTGGCGTGCCGGGGCAACGGCACGGCGCTGATGGGCATGTTTGCCCTGCTGCTCTCGCTGTACATGGGCGGCACGGCGGGCAGCCTCGACTTCCTGCCGGCAGGCATCAACGCCTTCGTCAACGTGCCGCAAGTGCTCGGTTCGACGGCGGCCAACGTACTGGCCGGCATCCTGGTGGGCCAGCTGTTCCTGCGCGGCGCCGCCCTGAGCCATGGGCAGCGCATCCGTTTCATGGCGTGGTTCGCGCTTGGCATGTTCGCCGCCGGTATGCTGCTGCGGCCGTATCACCACATCAACAAGATCGCGGCGACGGAATCCTACACGCTCGTGTGCAGCGCCCTCATCCTGGCCCTGTTCCTCGTGTTTTACATCGTCATCGACGTGTGGCGCTGGCGTGCCTGGGCCGTGGTGCTCTTGCCCGCCGGCACCAATGCCCTGTTCGCCTACATCGTGCCCGACCTGTGGCAGCAACTGGCGGCCGTGCTGCACCTGCCGCGCTTCTGGTGGCCGTATTGGGAGACGGGTGGCGCGGCCGGCCTGTGGAACGCGGCCGCCGTCACCGCCCTGATGCTGCTGTTGACGGCCGTGGCCACGCGCTACGGCCTGAAATTG
This sequence comes from Janthinobacterium aestuarii, assembly GCF_051380835.1. Lineage (NCBI taxonomy): Bacteria > Pseudomonadati > Pseudomonadota > Betaproteobacteria > Burkholderiales > Oxalobacteraceae > Janthinobacterium > Janthinobacterium aestuarii. The sequence goes on along the minus strand of NZ_JBNYXU010000007.1, from coordinate 50,108 downwards.
AAATTCTAGACTTTGATGTAGATCTTGCGCTTGTCCATGGCGTAGGCGATCAGCCAGCACAGCAGCATGAAGCTGACGGCAAACAGCAAGGAACCCACGCGCGCCGGCGCCCAGCCCGTGAACCAGTGCTGGTACAGCCACTGGTACAGATTGCCGCCACCCGTGCGCACGGTAAACGCGATGATCACCAGCACTTCCGACACCAGGTAAATGAACAGCGTGTTCTTGCCGAAGACTTCAAAAAAGTAGGTCCAGCCCGTGACCTTGCGCACGTCGATGACGAACATCAGCAGCGCCAGCAGCAGCAAGTCCAGGCCGATACCGAGCATCACGTAAGAGCTGGTCCACAGCTTCTTGTTGATCGGGAATACTTCGTTCCAGCACAGGGCCACGGCCACGCAGATGACGCCGACCACCACCAGCCGATACAGCGCGGCACGCAGCTGCGCCGGCGCCGTCCGACGCACGAAGCTGCCTGCCAGATAGCCGGCAATCACATTGACGATAGCTGGCAAGGTGCCGAGGATGCCTTCCGGATCGAAGGCGATGCCTTCGCCGTGGTACAGATGGCTGTCGCCCAACAAGATCAAATCGAGCTTGGCCGGCGCATTGCCGTGCAAGCTGTAGTCGCCCCACGTCGCGAGGATGGCCCAGTAGCCGAGCAAGGCGCAGGCGCTGAAGACCAGCGCGCCCCGCGTCTTCCAGTAATGGAGGATCAGGGCGGCGGCCAGGTAGCACACGGCGATGCGCTGCAGCACGCCGGGAATGCGCGTATGCGACAGCGGCGACCAGGCGAACTGGCCCGCATCGTCGATCTTGAAGAAGGGAAACCAGTACAGCAAGAAGCCCAGCAAAAAGATCAGCGCGCTGCGCTTGCACAGCTTGGCCAGCACGGCGCCATGCCCGAGGTGCTCATATTTCCCTAGCGCAAAGACCAGCGCATTGCCGACGACAAACAGAAAGCTGGGAAAGACCAGGTCCGTCAGGGTAAAACCATGCCATTCGGCATGCAGGAACGGCGCATACACGCTGCCCCAGTCGCCCGGGGTATTGACGACGATCATCAGGGCGACGGTCAGGCCGCGCAGGACGTCGAGGGCGAGGTAGCGTTGAGAAACAATAGTCATGGTCAAACAATTCCAAAAGATAAAAACCGGCTCCCCGCTTGTGGCGGAAAACCTGAAAAATGACGACGCCTGGCAAAACCGTCGCGAGCGGAAGGGAGAGGTGGCCGAGAAGCGCAACCGTACTTCTAGTACGGTGAGCATCGCAAGCCACCTATACCGACGCGCAGCAGGTTTGGTCAGGCGTTATCAACTACAGCTTGGCGCGCAGACCAAAATAAAATTGACGTCCATTCGAGTACAGGGCCGTCGGCTGGTCCTGGTTGGCGCCGTAATACTTGAGTACCGGATTATTCAAGTTCAGCACATCGAAGGTCAGCGAATAGCGCTCGTTAATCTTGTAGTTGAGCGACGCGGCCAAGTTGCCCACACCATGCACATACTGGGGCGAGCTGCTGAACAGGCCGGCCAGGAAGCTGGAGCGATAGGTGTAAGCCAGGCGAGCGCTCAGGCGCTCGTCCTCGTAATAGCCTTCCAGGTTGTAGGTGTCGCGCGAGCTACCGACCACGGCGGCGCCATCGTCGGCCTTGCCATTCGTATAGGTGTAATTGCCCACCACGCCGAAACCGCCCCACAGGCCCTGCTGGTAACTGAGTTCCACACCCTTGTTCTTGGCGCCGATATTCGTCGGCGACTGGATCACATAGGTGTTGAATTTCTTGAAGGTATTATTGTAGTAGCTCACGGGCGCTGTACCAAACGTCACGTACGATTTCATGTCCATGTAGAAGGCGCCCACGGACAGCATCGCCTTCGGTGCAAAATACCATTCCAGAGTGGCATCGTAGTTGGTCGAGCGTATCGGTTTCAGGTCCGGATTGCCGCCCGTGCCCGTCAGTAACTGGTCATTCAGGTTGACGGCACCCACCAGTGCGCTGTAGTCGGCGCGCGCCATGGTTTTCGCCACAGCCGCGCGGGCCACCAGGTCCTTGCTCAAGTCAAACTTGATATTCGCGCTGGGCAGCACATCCGTGTAGCTGTGCTTGACGACGGTGGGCGTGTAGGTGCCGAAAATGTTTTCCTGGCCGATCGGATTTTCGCCGCCCGGCACGTTCGTCACCGTCGTCTGCTGCGTACGCACGATGCGCACGCCCACATTGCCGCGCCACTTGTTGCCTGCCAGGTTAGCCATGATGTAGGCCGCGCTATCCTTTTCCTTCACGTCCAGCTCAGCCGGCCAGTTGCGCGAATTCGGCCCGCCCGAATTGTCGTATTTGTTGGCCCACGCCACCAGGTCGGCCGGATCGAGCTGCCAGTAGCGGCCCCGCGCGCTGCCACCCAGCCCCTTGCCATAATCGCCGGGATAGGTACCGCCATTCCACTTCGGCAAGGGTGCATTCGTCGTGCCGTCGCACACGACGCAGCTGCGGTTTTCCGGCCACGACACATTACGGTGGTGTTCCGCATAGCGCGCGCCGAACTTCAACGACTCCAGCACGCCATAATCCATGCTCAGCTCGCCATCGGCCTGACCATATTTTTCCGTATCCAGGGTTTCCACATGCGAACCCCAGGCCGATGCCGTGACCACGTCGGAAAATTTGGAAATATCGAGACCCGGAAAATTCAGCCTGGCCGGCGACAGGCCGTTCAGCTGGTATGACACGCCGACGCCCGTCAAGCCAGCCTCATAGCCGAGGTCGACGGGCGTCTCGCCGATGCCGCGCGTGTAGCCTAGGCTGCCCGTGATGCGCAGGCGCTCGCTGGCGCGGTAGCTGCCGTTGAAGTCGATGTACGCGGTCGACGAGTTTGAGCCGGGGCGGTAGATCTGGTCGACCAGGGCCGGATACAGCTGGCCGTTGTACGGCGTGGTGGCGTTGGCCACAGGAAACTGCGACGCGGGAAAGTCGGCCGCCACCAGTGTATTGTTCTTGACCGTAAACGCGCTGGGAATCAGGCCGACGTGCTTGCCGTCATTGTCGACGGCATTCAGGTTGGCGCCCGGCTGGTTATAAAAGCTGCGGTTGTAATTGGCCGCGTCCAGCTTGGAATAGAAGCCGTTGACGTCCAGCATCAAATCAGACGTCGGCTTGAATTGCAGGTCGATGCTGCCGCCCTGGCGCTTGCGCACTTGCTCGAACAGGGCCGAGTTGATACCCAGCGGCGCCAGCACGCCGGCCAGTTCCGGATATTTCTGCGCGGCCGGACTGTTGGCGTCGATGGCGCCATAGCCGAAGAATTCCTGGCCATCGCGGCGCTCGTGGCGTTTTTCGGAAAAGACCTGAAACAGCACGCCCATGGTCTTCGCTTCGTTCTTCCAGTTGAACAGGGCATTCATTTGCGGATCTGTCTTGCCCGGCAAGTCCGCATAGATCGCCTGCACGGCCAGCTCGGCCGTGAACGGATTCTTGAAACTGAGGGGCTTGCGCGTCTCGATATTGATGGAGCCGGCCACGCCGCCTTCCACCAGGTCCGCCTGCGAACTCTTTTGCACGGTGACGCGGCTGACGATTTCCGATGGCAGCAAGGCGAAGCTGACGCTGCGCCCCACGGTGCCCACCTGGTCGGTGACGAACCAGTCGCCCGTGCCGACGGCATGGCCATTGATCAGGGTTTGCGTCAGGCTGGGGCTGGTGCCTCGAATGCTGACCCGGTCGTTCTCCGAAAAACCGCCCTCGCCGCCTGCCGACGAGGAAATATTCACGCCCGGCACGCGCTGTACGGCGTCGGCCACGTTCTTGTCCGGCAGCTTGCCGATGTCTTCGGCGCTGACGACATCGATCACGGAATCGCTGTTGCGCTTCTGACTCAGCGACTGCTCCAGCGAGGCGCGAATGCCGGTGACGACGACCTCCTGCATCGATGGAGCTGCGACCTGGGCCTGCTGCGCCTGGGCCGCCATGCTCATGGACAGCAAGGCCGCAGCGGCGGCGATGGGGTGCAATACGGGGTGCAAACGACTGTTCATAGACTCCTCGTTATAGATGTCCGCCACAGTGGCCGGACGGTTTTATATGAGTACAGACGGCAGGCGCCCTGCCAGTGGGCGTCGAAAAAAAAAGGCAAGCTCCCGAAACAGGAACTTGCCTTGAAAAGACCGAGGAAGACCGGGCCCGACGCGGATGCATCAGGCCAGATCGTCTTGCTTACAGCTTGGCGCGCAGGCCCAAGTAGAAGGTACGGCCGTTGCTATAGAAAGCGCGTGGCTGATCCTTGTTTTCCGCGTACATCTTGATGGTCGTGTTCGTCAAGTTAAGCGCATCGAACGTGATCGTGAAGTGTTCGTTGATCTTGTAGTTGAGCGAACCGGCCAGGCCGCCCGCGCCGGCAACGTGCTGGCTGGCGCCACGGTCCACGCCCGCTTTGTAGGCCGAACGGTAGTTGTAGGCCAGGCGTGCGCTGAGGGCATTGGCTTCGTAGAAGGCCGTCAGGTTATACGTGCTGCGCGATGCATTGACCAGTTCATCACCATTGTCCAGCTTGCCGTCGGCATAGGTGTAGTTGGCCAGGATGCCGAAGTCGCCGAACAGCGGTTGCTGGTAGCTGAATTCTGCGCCCTTGTTCTTGCCGCTGGTGTTGAATGGCGACGTGATCTGGTACACGGCATTGGCATTGCGCTTGCTGTTGAAGTAGGTAGCGTTGACGGTACCATTCGACACGACCGATTTCAAGTCCATGTAGAACAGGCCCACCGAGAAGGCCGACTTCGGTGCGAAATACCATTCGGCGCTGACTTCGGCGTTATCCGACTTCACCGGGTTCAGGTTGACGTTGCCGCCGCTGCCGCTGAGTGCATCGTCGTTCAGCGATACCGAACCACCGAGCGCGCTGTAGTCAGGACGGGCGATGGTGCGGGCAATGGCGCCGCGGACGACCAGGTCATTGCGCACATCGAACTTGATGTTGGCGCTAGGCAGGTAGTCGTTGTAGCTACGCTCGTACAGGTGCTGCGAGTACGCACCCCAGTCGGAGCCGGTGATCGGGCCGCCGGCCTGGTTGACCAGCGTCGACTGCTTGGTGTGGACGGCGCGCAGGCCGAAGTTACCGCTCCAGTTGTCGCCCGTCAGGTTGGCCATGGCATAGATTGCCGAGGTTTTTTCCTTCAGTTTGAATTCGTCGGTCCAGTTATGGCGACGCACGTAGTCAAACAGACGGTTGCCAGGAGCCGCGCCCCAGGCGCCCAGCGCCGAGCCGTCGTACTTGAAGTAGTTGCTCGACAGGTTGCCACCCAGATTCTTGGCGAAGTCGCTTGGGTACATGCTGCCATTCCATGCCGGGCCAGGGTTGCTGAAACCCAGGTCGCCCGGACGGGTCTCAAACGGATGCTCCGCATCGCGCTTGTGGTCGGTCAAGCGGCCACCGAACTTGACCGAATCCCAGATGCCGGACGACAGGCGCAGTTCCGCATCGATCTGGGCATATTTTTCCTGGTCAACGGAACGCGATTCGCCGCCGCCGGCCCATGCCGTCGAGCCAGGCTTGGTGGTGGTGCCGCCCGGATAGGAAACGCTGGCCGGGCTCAAGCCATTCAATTGATACACCATGCCGCCATCGACGTTGTTCTGGTAGTAGACATCGTCACGGTCATAGCCGACGCCGTGGGTCTTGCCCAGTTTACCGGTCAGTGTCAGATCCTTGGTGGCGCGGTACTTGAAGTTGAAATCGAGATAGTACGATTCGCCGCCAGCGTCAGGACGGTAGATATTATCGACTTCGCCCGAGTTCCTGGCGAAGGTGGCGCCCGTCAGCGTGCCATTCTTGACCGTGTAGTTGGTCGGCACCTGGCCGGTCGACACACCTTTGTCGTCCGTGCTGTTGATCGAGTTGGCAGGCGCAGCCAGCCAGTTGGTGTTTTGATGCGGCGCCTTCAATTGCGAGTAGAAGCCGTTCACATCCAGGGTCAAGTCCTTGCTGGGCTTGAATTCGATGTCGAATGCGCCGCCTTCGCGAGTTTTCTTTTGCTCGAACAGGCTGGCGCCGATAAAGGTCGGCACTTTCACGCCGGCCAGTTCAGGATGGGCCTTGGCCGCGTTGCTGCCTGCGGCGATCGGCGTGTAGCCGAGGATTTCCTGGCCATCGCGGCGCACGGTCGATTTTTGCGAAAAACCCTGCACCATGATGCCCAGGGTATTCGTGTCATTCTTCCAGTTCACCAGGCCGGAGAACTGCGGGTCGGTCTTGCCGGCCAGGTCATTGTGGAAAGCCTGGATCGAGCCTTCTGCCGTGATCCGGTTCTTGAATTCCAGCGGACGGCGGGTGATCACGTCGATCACCCCCGAGACGCCGCCTTCAGGCAGGTCCGCCGTGGCGCTCTTGTGCACGACCACGGAGCTCACCAGCTCCGATGGAAGCAGGGAAAAGCTGCTGCTGCGGCCGACGTTGCCGCCGAACTGGTTCAGCACGAACCAGTCGCCCGTGCTGATGGCGTGGCCGTTAAACAAGGTTTGCTGGAAGCTGGGGCTGGTGCCGCGCAGGCTGACGCGGTCGTTTTCGCCGAAGCCGCCTTCGCCACCGGCAGACGATTGGGTATTCACACCTGGCAGGCGCTGGATCGCGTCAGCCACGTTACGGTCTGGCATCTTGCCGATATCTTCGGCGGTGACCACTTCCACCACGGAATCCGCATTACGTTTTTGCTTCAGCGACTTTTCCAGCGAGGCACGCACGCCGGTCACCGTCACCACGGTGGCCACGTCTTCGGCGGGCGCTTCCTGCGCCTGCGCCGAAAAGGACAGACCGGCGACCATCACGGCAACGGCCGCAGCGATCGGCGTACGGCTACGCGAACCGGATTTCACGACGGCAGCTGCAGGTGTCAAATTGCGTTTCATGTACTCCCCCTTGATTTAGGCTCCAGGATTGGAACCTTTTCATTTTTAACGTAGGTCTTCTTTCCAGCCCGCCCACTCTCGCGGCATGCTGCAGACCCTTCGGCACAACCACTTACAAAACCAATTCAACGCCAATATACTACTATCCAATACCAGAACACTACCAGTTGCAACTTTTTTTTTATAACGTTGTTTGAATCACACAGACCACTTTATCCAAATCAATCTGTAGCCCGTATGGGCGCGTTAAATACCAGCGGGACCATGCATAAATTGCCGGCCTGATAATTCAAATTGGTTTTATAACGGCCTTTTTTGGTATTATCCAGCGACACAAAACAGATACAGAGCGCGTCTGCAACGCGCCGTAACGGAGACCCTCAGCGTATGACAACCCTGGCTCACATCATGCAAGGCCTGGGGCAGACGAGTAGCCTGCCCCTGTACCAGCAACTGCAGCGCGCGCTGCGCGAAGCGATCGACAAGCGCATCCTCGGCCCCGACGAAGCCCTGCCGGCCGAACGCCAGCTGGCCAGCGACCTGGCCGTTTCGCGCATCACCGTGCGCAAGGCCATCGATGGCCTCGTTAACGAGGGCTTGCTGGTGCGCCGCCCCGGCTCGGGCAATTTCATCAATACGCGCATCGAGAAAAACTTCGCCAAGCTGACCTCGTTTTCCGAGGACATGCGCGCGCGCGGACGCACGCCGCGCAGCGTGTGGCTCAAGCGCGCAGAGGGAACCGTGACGCCGGAAGAGGCCTTGCGCCTGCGGCTGTCGCCGGGCGCGCCCGTGTACCGCTTCCACCGCATCCGCTATGCGGACGAGGTGCCGATGTGCCTGGAGTACGCGACCATCGTCGCCAGTTGCCTGCCGGCGCTCGACGCCGTCGACGTATCGATGTACGACGCGCTGGAACAGGCGGGCAACCGGCCCGTGCGCGCCTTGCAGCGCCTCAGCGCGCTTTTATTGACGGGGGAACAGGCCAGCCTGCTGCAGGCGGAGGAAGGCGACGCGGGCTTGTCGGTGGAAAGGCTGGGCTTTTTGCGCGATGGCCGCGCCGTGGAATTTTGCCGCTCCTACTTCCGCGGCGATATGTATGACTTCGTGGCTGAATTAAGTACCAATTAATACCGGATGCCTGAATTTCTCAATACCAGATAAAACCACTTATTGCAGTGCAATATATAGGCCGGCATCGCGCCTATATATGCACGGCAATAGGGACATAATCAGCGGCGATTATGTGGCTGTCTGCGGAAAATATAAAAGAAAGCCGCGCAATGCGGTTTTGCGCATTGCAGCAAAACGTGGCGTTCCCCGTCAGGAAGCGGGCATGGCACGGCGGCCCACGCACAGCAAAATCACGCCCAGCGCCACGCACATCCAGCCGAATAGCGGCCCCAGCCATCCGGCCCAGGTGGAAACGGACGGGTGCGACGGCAGCGGCGCGAGCAAGGTGCTGCCCGGCATGGCGCTGCTGGCGCGCTCCGCCAGCACGCGTCCATACGCATCGCTGACCGTCAGCACGCCCTCGCGTGCCGCGCGCAGCACGGCATAACCATTTTCCACGCCGCGCACCACCGTCATGCGCGCCCCCATCCAGGCGTCGAGCTGGAAGTCCCAGGCCGGCACCAGCATCGTTTGCGCCCCGGCCGCGCCATACGCGTGCCCCAGGAGCGTGAAATGCATGTCCTTGCAGATGGCCAGGCCCATGGCCTGCCCCGCCACCGGCTGCACGGCATACGCGCTGCCGGCAAGAAACTCGCGCTCGGGCGGCGCCAGATGATGCTTTTGGTAGTTGACAGGCGCGGCGCCATCGGGCGCGAACAGCCAGGCCAGGTTGCGCCGGCCGGCAGCGTCCTGCACGCCGACACCCACGGTGATCCACACGCCAGTGCTGCGCGCCAGCGCCTGGAAACGCTGCCGCACGGCGTCCGCGTGCGCGGGCGCCAGCACGGCTATCTTTTCCGGCAACAGCACCAGCCGGGCGCCCTGCCCGGCCAATTGCTCGATATGGCGCGCGTACTGGTCCCAGATGGCTTGCGTGCGCGCCGGCGGCGTGGCCGGGCCGATAAAGTCATCGATGGCCACCAGCCCCGCCAGCGGCCCGCCAGATGCCGGGGCACCGTGCACGCGCCAGGCGCCACCGGCAAACGCGGCCGCCAGCAGCAACACGGTCACGCCCGCCGCTGGCGCATACGCGCGGCCTCCCGCCAGCAGCAAGGCCAGCGCGGAGGGCGCCAGGCACAATAAAAACAGCAGGCCAGGCACGCCCGCCAGGGCCGTCACCTGCAGCACGGCAAGGTTATCCGCTTGCGAATACGCGAGGCTGCCCCAGTTACCATCCGGCAGCAAGGCCGCCATCAGCGTATCGATGGCCACCCACAGCACGGGATACGCCAGCACCGTCCAGCTTGCCCGATAGCGCAGCACGAGGCGCCGCGTGGCCAGCACCACCAGCAGCCACAGCAGCGCCTTGACGGTGATCGCGGCCAGCACGGCCGGCAAGGGCATCAGCAGGTGGAAATAAGTAAAGTTCGATGACAATCCCAGCATGGCGGCCAGCAACGTCATCCAGGCCGCATCGCGGCGCGACGAACGCAGGGCCAGCCACAGGACGGGCAGCGGCGCGCACCAGGCCAGCGGGCCCAGCGGCTGCGGCCCCAGCACCCAGTACAGGGGCAGGCCGGCCGCCAGCGCGGCGGCAATTTGCAACAGGCGCGGGCGCAGCGCGGCGCCAGCGGCGAACAGGGCCGGCGCAAACAAGGTATTGAGCATGCTCATGCTTTCAAGGGGAGCCAGATTTCCACGCCACCAACACCGCTGGCGGGATCGAATTGCCGGTCGTAGCGTTCGAAGTCGGGCGCGTCGGCCACTTCCAGCCCCGACTGGGGCAGCCACTCGTTCCACACCGTGCGCCAGGTGGCGCGGATGGTGGAAATATGCCCGCGGTGATGAAACACGGCATAGCGCTGCGGGGCGATGCGCAGCCGCGTCCAGCCATCGGGGGCCTGGGAAAAGTCACTGACCGGCATGGCGCACAGGTAATCGAAATTGCCCGCGTCGTCATTGTTGCAGCACACGCCATACACCAGCCGGCCGGGCGCCGCATGGGGCAGGAAGCGCTGCCACAGGGCGGGGATGCCGGCAGCCGTTTCTGCGCGATAGCGTTCGACGAGTCCCGCCACCAGCAAGGCGGGGCCCTGCTCGAAACGGGGCGCTTCCAAGGGCACACCTGGCGCCACATCCATTTTGATGGCGTCCACCAGCGCGAGGTTGGCGACGTGGCGCTGGGCCCGCACCTTTTCCGGCGTGACATGGAACTGGTCGCGAAAGGCGCGCGTAAATGCTTCATGGGAACTGTAGCCTGCTTCCAGGGCGACGGCGAGGATGTCTTGCGCGCCTTGGGCCAGCGCGTGCGCCGCCTCGCTGAGCCGGCGCGCCCGCACATAGCGCATCACGGAGTGGCCCGTGGCCAGGCCAAACGCACGCGTCAGGTGGTACGGCGAGGCGCCGCCCACGCGGGCGATGTCACCGAGCGAGAGATTCTGCGCATAATGCGATTCGATATACCAGAGTGCCTTGGCCAAATAATGCATGAACGCTTCCCGTTGAACGAGCAGCGACTGTAGCATTTTCAAGTAACGAGGATTTGATTGGAATTGCGCAATACGGACTTATTTACGCATGCGCTTTTCATGTACGAGCTGGCCGCTGCTGATGCGCGCCAGCTCGGCCATCTCTTCGGCCAGGAAGGCGAGCAGGTCGTCGATGCTGACGACGCCGGAGGGCGCGCCCAGGCTGTTGACCACAGGCAGGCGGCGGATGCCGTTGATGCGCATGCGTTCGATGATGTCGTAGACGTCTTCGTCTTCGCTGGCCGTGAGCAGCTGTGCGCTCATGATGTCGCCCACCAGCAGGCTGGCCGGGTCGAGGCCCAGAGCGATGACGGAAATGACGATGTCGCGGTCGGTGAGGATGCCGATGGGCACGCGTTCGCCGTTTGGCTGTTCGGCCACGATCAGGTCGCCCACGTGGTGCTGGCGCATCAGCAGCGCCGCGTCCTGCACGCTGGTGTCACGCTGGCAATGGATGGTGTGCAGGGTACAGATGTCGCCGATACGCATGTCGCCACTCCGTTTGAGGCAGAGTGTCCACGCTACGCCAGCCCGCCGTGGCGGGTTTGAGGCACATCAATTGAAACGATCTTACTTTTCTTCGGGGGGCGGCAGGAAGCAGGCTTCGACAATTTGCAGGTCGTTATCCTTGGCAAATTCGCGCACGAAGTGAAACGCCATCGGCTCGATCTCGCGCAGCTTGGTGTTGACCACCACCGACTTGACGCCATTGACGACGGTCGGGCGCACGTAGGGCGAATACTGGAGGTGCGCATTGCGCCCGCCGCCTTCGGGATTGAAACAGGACATCACTCCACAAAGGCGCTCGGCCCAATCGCTGGGTCGGAATTGCTTGCCATTGCTGGTGAGACCAAGGATGAAGAACTCGTCTGAGAGTTCCCCTGTTTTTTGAGATAACTCGGCCATGTGGCTTGTCGGGACTGGATTGCGTGAATGGCCCCGGCGGGTAGGCCGGGCTGGTAATTCAACTACGTTTGCTGCGGTAAGCCAGTATTATATCTTATAGAAGACTTGGGTTCCACCTCGATCTGCCCTGACGATGCAAACAGGGGCCGGCACGCATCACGCGCCAGCCCCTATTTTAACCTTGTTCCACGCGCCAGGCGCATGGATGGCGCGTGTGCGCCCGCGTCAGCCGAGGAAAACGGCGCCCGACATCAGCAACAGCAGCAGCATCCACAGCAGCAAGGCGCGCCAGACGAGGCCGACCGTGCTCTGCAAGGCGCGTGCACCCGGCTCTTCGCCTGGCAGGATATCGCTTTCGCTGTCGCTGTCATCGACGGCCATGTCCGGCGTGACGAGCACGCGGGCCGCCGTTTCCGCTGGCGTGCCCAGGCGTACGCCCATGGCGCCGCCGCCTGCCGTCAGGATAATGCCGATGGCCTCGTCCTGCCAGCGCTGGGCGAAATTGCGCCAGGCATAGATGGCATCCTCGAAATTGCCGACCACGGCAAACGCCACGGCCGTCAGGCGCACGGGGATCCAGTCGATCCAGTAAAAGGCGCGCGCGGCGAACTGGCCGAACGCTTCATTGCGCATGTGCTCGGGCTCGTTCCAGGCACGCGCCAGGTATTCGGCCACGCGGTACATCACGGCGCAGGCAGGGCCCAGCGGCATGAGGAACCAGAAGAACACGCCAAACACGTTGCGGTGCGTGGTGACCAGGGCTTTTTCCACCGCGATGCGGGCGATTTCGCTCGCTTCCATGCCCACCGTGTCGAGCTTGGTCCACTCGGCCAGCAAGGTGCGCGCGGTCGCTTCGTCGCCGGCGCTCAGGGCCAGCTGGATGGACGTAAAGTAATGGCTGTAGTGACGGAAGCCCAGGGTCAGGTAGACGATGAGGACATTCCAGGCAAAGGCCAGCAGGGTCAGCTGATAATGCTGCAAGAGCCAGTAAATGCCTGCCGTCGGCACCATCAGCACGCCGATCATGAGGAACCAACCCATGCGGCCGTGGTTGGCGTGGCCGGCATTGAACCAGGTCTCCATGCGCATTGCCAGGCTCTTGATTTCGGCGTAGATCGGATTGTCCGCGCGCAAAGGTTTGAGCTGCTCGATCAGCAATGCGCAAAGTATGGAGAGAAATGTCATCAAACGTCCTTTTTGTCTTTTTCAGCAATACCGCAATGCCCGCTACGATAGCGCAGTGCAGTGCTGGAATCAAACTTATTACGTGCGGGACGCCATTTTACGCGCGCAAGAGGTGAAACAGATTGCGCAGCATGCCGGCGGTGGCACCCCAGATGTAGAAGCGCTCGTACGGCATGGCGTAAAACGAGCGCCGTCCACCGGGCAATTCCACGGACAGGCGCTGATGGTTGAGGCCATCCATGAGGAAAGCCAGCGGCACTTCGAAGATTTCCGCCACTTCCGACGGGTCGGCGCGCAGCTCGAACGGCGGCGTCACCAGGCCCACCACGGGCGTGACCTGGTAGCCGGTGCCCGTCAGGTAGTCGGGCAGGCAACCGAGCACTTCGATGTGCTCGCGCGCCAGGCCCACTTCTTCTTCCGTTTCGCGCAGGGCCGTGGCGATGGGCGACGCATCGAAGGCTTCGCTGCGCCCGCCGGGAAAGCTGACCTGCCCCGCATGGCTGCTCAGGTGGTCCGTGCGCATGGTGAGCAAGATGGTCAAGCCTTGCGGGCGTTGCACGAGGGGAATCAGTACGGCGGCGCGCACGGGCACGGCGCGGGCGGAAAGGAAATCCTGGGTAATCTCGGGCTGCCAGTCGGGCTGTTCTGCCAGGCGCTGGCGCAGCCAGTCCGGCGTCAGGCGCACGGCGTCCAGCGCCGCCTCGCCAGCGATCGAATCGATGGCAAGTTGTTTGGGATCAAATGCGATGGTGGCCATGGCAGCTTGCCTCAATAGCAATTCAGAATAAAAAAAGGGGCACCAATACGGCACCCCTTTTCCCAACGCAGACGCTGATATTACGCGCTTGCTTTCGCCACAACGCGGCGATTTGGCAATTTTTCTTTGATACGCGCCGATTTACCCGAACGCTCACGCAGATAGTACAGCTTGGCGCGGCGAACATCACCACGGCGTTTCACTTCGATCGAAGCGATCAGCGGCGAGTACAGTTGGAACGTACGCTCAACGCCTTCGCCGGACGAGATCTTGCGAACGATGAAGTTCGAGTTCAGGCCACGGTTACGACGGGAGATAACGACGCCTTCGTAAGCCTGGGCGCGCTTGCGCGTACCTTCGACTACGTTGACGCTGACGATAACGGTATCGCCTGGTGCGAATTCAGGAATGGTTTTACCCAGACGAGCAATTTCTTCCTGCTCTAATTGTTGAATCAAGTCCATTTTTAACACTCCGAAAACCATCATGCCGGCGCACTGTGGATAGCAAGTATCCGCCCGGTAGAGGATGGGTAACACAATATGGGCAACATGCCCGGCACTACTGGCCACCCTGCCGGCCGTCCGGAGACGGCTTACAGGCTGGCCAAGAATTTTTCGTCGGTCTTGCTGAGCAAGCCGGCGGCGCGTGCACTGACCAGCAGGTCAGGCCGCTTTGTCGCAGTCGCTTCCAGCATGCGCTGGCGGCGCCATTTGACGATCTCGGCATGATTGCCACCCATCAAGACGGGCGGCACGGCCATGCCTTCATATGTTTCCGGCCGCGTGTAGTGCGGCGAATCGAGCAAGCCATTGACGAAGCTGTCCTCGATGGCCGATGCCTCGGTGTTCAAGACACCCGGCAACAAACGGATCACCGCATCCATCAGCGCCATGGCAGGCAATTCACCGCCCGACAAAACGAAGTCGCCGACGCTGATTTCCTCGTCGACGCAACGGTCCAGCAAACGCTGGTCCACGGCTTCATAGCGGCCACACAGGATCACCAAACCAGGTTCGGCTTTCAGCTGCGTGACGCGCTCGTGCGTCAGCGGACGGCCTTGCGGCGACATGAATACCACGCGGGGCGCCGCCAGTCCGAATGCGGTCTGGCGTTGCTTCGCGGCAGTAATTGTCGCTTCGAGGGGACGGGCCATCATCACCATGCCGGGGCCGCCGCCATACGGGCGGTCATCCACGGTACGGTGATTGTCGGTCGTGAAATCACGGGGATTCCACAGCGACAAGCCACATTTCCCCTGCTCGAAGGCGCGCCGGGTCACACCCGACTGCGTCAGCGCGGCAAACATTTCCGGGAACAGGGTCACGACATCAAATTGCATCGCTCACCATCCTGAAAACATTGCCCGGCGCAAAGTTAAGCGCAGGCGGTTTAATAATCGAGGCCCCAGTCGACCGTGATCTTGCTGGCGGCCTTGTCAACGTTAATGACAAACTGGCCAACAAACGGGATCAGGCGCTCAGGCGCCTTTTCAACGGTCTCATCGGCAGTGGCGACGGGCGTAACGCGCAAGATCGACTGCGGACCATTGCTCATCATGTCGTGCACTGTGCCGAGGCACTCGCCTTGCAAATTCTCGACTGTCAGTCCGATCAGATCGGACCAATAAAATTCATCGGCCGTCAGCGTAGGGAAATGGCTACGCGGAATTTGCACAGAGACGCCTTTCAGCGCTTCTGCGGCATCCCGCCCCACCACACCCACCAGCTGGGCCACGACGTCGCCGCCGTGTAACTTCGCTTGCCTGACTTGAACATCATGCAAGGTCGGTTTATCAAACCACCAGGTTTTGACGCTTAATAATGCATCCGCATCGTCGGAGAAAGGAGTGATCCTGACTCCGCCAGCAATGCCATAAGCACCGGAGACATAGCCTACCTGTACCAGGTCATCGGGGACTTTCACCCCGGATGCAGTCTTGACCGTCAAACCAGTGATCTAATTAAGCTGCTGCTTTGTTGTTGCTAGCTACCAGGCGAGCAACGGTTGGCGACAATTGTGCGCCAACGCCTTGCCAGTAGGCCAGACGGTCTGCGGTGATACGCAGTGGAACTTCGCCACCTTGCGCCATCGGGTTGTAAAAACCGATACGCTCAATGAAGCGACCATCGCGGCGATTGCGCGAATCAGTAGCGACGATGTTGAAGAACGGGCGCTTCTTGGCGCCTCCACGAGCTAAACGAATAACGACCATAATATTTCCAAAAAGTGTGCTGAGGCGGAAAAAGCCGCAAATTATAGCGCGCTTTACCGCCAGGCAGCAAGCGTTATGATGACGGGCGTGTAATTTGGGCTAATCAAACATTATGACCAGTCATGGCCGAAGACGCAATAGGCGCGTGCGTCTATCGTGCCGCCGATGCCACGTCCACGCGGCGCCGGCACGCGTCAGCATCGCCTGAACACGGCACGAAAGTGCTATCGTTGCGGCAGGGAATGACCGATACTGACAATCTTTACCGATGAGCAACTCTGGAGTCCCATGACCACCGCTACCATTTTGCAACAGTCGCACAAGAACAAGGCATTCACCAGCCTGCTGGCCTTTTTGCTGGGCTGCCTGGGCGCCCACCGCTTCTACCTGCACGGCGCCAAGGACCGCTGGGGCTGGCTACACCTGACCGCCCTGCCCGCCTCCCTGCTGCTGCGCCAACTGTTTCCCGATGCCGACTGGTTTTACCAGATATTGCCGCTGACCCTGTCCGCGCTGGGCGGCTTCCTGGAAGCGCTGGTGCTGGGTCTGATGCCGGACGACAAATGGGATGCGCGCTACAACGCCGCCTCAGGCCGCGCGTCGGACACGGGCTGGCCCCTGGCCGTCGTGCTGGTCGCTACCTTGATGCTAGGCGCGGGCGTGCTGATCGCCACCATGGCGCGCCTGTTCGACCTGCTGTACACAGGCGGCGCCTACGGTTAATTTCCATGTAGCAACCACCGCCATCAAGGCGCGCCGCACGCACATGTAAGTGTTGGTAAGCAATCATGATTTTCCTCTATACTGCATTCACAATGCCGACATTACTGGTTCATTTAACACCCCCTAGGAGAAGATCATGATTCGTCGCCCACTCATCCTCGCAGTCGCCATCACGGCCCTGTTCAGCACCTCCGCCTTCGCGCAAAACCTGTCGCCGAAGGCGCAATACGCGTACGACACGAAGCAAGCCAGCACCCGCTACGCGGACGACAAGAAATTGTGCGCAGAAGAAACCAGCTCGAAAGCCCGCATGCAATGCCTGCGCGACGCCAAGGGCGAATACGACCAGGCCATCATCAACGCCAAGGCCGCGCAAAAGGCCGGCAACTCGTACGCTGGCCAGAACAGCAAGCCTGCCCAGCAGATCTGCGCCGAGTGCGGCAAGGTGCTGGCAGTCAACGTCACTGAAAAAGCCGGCGAAGGCGGCGCCCTGGGCATGATTGGCGGCGGCGTGGCCGGCGCCCTGCTGGGCCGCCAGGTCGGCGGCGGACGCGGCAAGGACCTGGCCACCCTGGCCGGCGCCGCTGGCGGCGCGTATGCCGGCAAGCAAGTCGAAGGCCACATGAAGAACGCCAAGACGTGGACCGTCACCGTGCAATACGAGACGGGCGCCAAGGCTGACTTCGCGTTTGATCAGGATCCAGGGCTGGCTGCTGGCGACCTCGTGCGCAATTCGGGTAATGGCATTGCCAGAAGGTAAGCTGAACCCAAGAAAGGCCGGGGTCGTACCCTGAGGGTACGACCCCAGAATTTGCTTTTGGGGTTAAAAAAAGCGCTGGAGAGTGATCTCCAGCGCTTTTTTTCATTCAGTCTGCCTTCAGCAAACTGCTGGGGTCAGCCCCCTCGCCAACGCTAACATCAAAGCTCGGCGTTAGCGGACGAGGGGGGGGGGTCTGACCCCGGTTAAAACTGCTCTTCCGACAGCGCCATCACGCCGGCGCTGCCGTCGATGATGGTGGCGCGCAGTCCTGGCGCTTGCGACAAGATGTGGTCGGCAAAGAAGCGGGCCGTGGCGATTTTCGCCTTGTAGAACGCGGCGTCGCCGCTGCCTTCGCCCAGCTTTTGCTGCGCCACCACGGCCGCGCGCGCCATTTGCCAGCCGCCCAGCACGATCCCGGCCAGTTTCAGGTACGGCACGCTGCCTGCAAACACGGCCTTGATGTCCGTCTTCATGTTCGCCACGACGTATTCCACAACCGCTTCGAGGGCCGCGCTGCCTTCGGCCAGGTGACGCTGCATGGCCTGGAAGTCGGCGCCCGTCAGCTCGCCCAGCTGGGCTTCCGTGGCACGCACCTGGGCGATGATGGCTTTCGCCACGGCGCCGCCGTCGCGCACGGTCTTGCGGCCCACGAGGTCGTTCGCCTGGATGGCCGTCGTGCCTTCGTAGATGGTGAGAATCTTGGCATCGCGGTAATGCTGGGCGGCGCCCGTTTCTTCGATGAAACCCATGCCGCCATGCACTTGCACGCCATCGCGCGTGACGTCCTGCGACATTTCCGTGGCCCAGCCCTTGATGACAGGGACCAGGTATTCATACGTCGCCAGGCTTTCCGCGCGCACGTCCGCATCGGGATGGTGGTGCGCCACGTCGCTGATGGCCGCGCCCACATAGGCCAGCGCGCGCGCCGCCTCCGTTTGCGAACGCATGGACATCAGCATGCGGCGCACGTCCGGGTGGTGGATGATGGAAACCGGGCCACTGGATCCGGCCAGGTCGCGCGACTGCACGCGGTCCTTGGCGAATGCCACGGCCTGCTGGTAGGCGCGCTCGGCCAGGCCGATGCCTTGCAAGCCCACGCCGAAGCGGGCCGCGTTCATCATGATGAACATGTACTCGAGGCCGCGGTTTTCCTCGCCCACCAGGGTGCCGATAGCACCGCCGTGGTCGCCGAATTGCAGCACGGCCGTCGGGCTGGCCTTGATGCCCAGCTTGTGCTCGATGGAGACGCAGTGCGCGTCGTTGCGCGCCCCCAGGCTGCCGTCCGCATTGACGAGGAACTTCGGCACGATGAACAGCGAGATACCTTTTACGCCGGCGGGCGCGTCCGGCGTGCGGGCCAGCACCAGGTGGACGATGTTTTCCGCCATGTCGTGCTCGCCGTACGTGATGAAAATCTTCGTGCCGAACACTTTATAGGTGCCGTCTTCCTGCGGCACGGCGCGCGTGCGCACGGCGGCCAGGTCGGAGCCGGCTTGCGGCTCCGTCAGATTCATGGTGCCTGTCCACTTGCCCGACACCAGGTTTTCCAGGTAGACCGCCTTTTGCTCGTCGCTGCCGGCCGTCAGCAGCGCTTCGATGGCGCCGTCCGACAGCAAGGCAACGAGGGCGAACGAGATGCTGGCCGAGTTGAGCATTTCGATGCACGGCGTGGCCAGGAGCTTGGGCAAGCCCTGGCCGCCGAACTCGGTCGGATGCTGCACGCCCTGCCAGCCCGCTTCGCCATAGGCCTTGAACGCTTCCTTGAAGCCTTTCGAGGTCGTCACTTGCCCGTCGTGCCAGAAGCTCGGTTCCTTGTCGCTGGGGCCGTTCAAAGGGGCCACCACGCCGCCGCAGAACTTGGCGTTCTCTTCCAGCACGGCTTCGGCCGTGTCGGGCGTCGCGTCTTCGCAACCCGGTAAAGTGTGGATTTCGGCCAGGCCGGCCAGTTCGTTCATCACGAACAACATGTCTTTCAGCGGGGCTTGATAGCTCATCTTCTTTTCTCCAAGAAAAAAGCCACGCGCGGCTCGCCGTGTGGGGCGGGCCGGCGTGGCTTTGCAATATACAAAACCTGTGTGGGTTTAAATTAGCCCAGTTCTTTCACCAGTTGCGGCACGATCTCGAACAGATCGCCCACGATGCCGTAGTCGGCCACGGCAAAGATCGGCGCTTCCGGATCCTTGTTGATGGCGACGATGGTCTTCGAGTCCTTCATGCCGGCCAGATGCTGGATCGCGCCCGAGATACCGACGGCGATGTACAGCGATGGCGCGACGATCTTGCCCGTCTGGCCCACTTGCCAGTCGTTCGGCACGAAGCCGGCATCGACGGCGGCGCGCGAAGCACCCATGGCGGCGCCCAGCTTGTCGGCCAGCGGTTCCAGGATGTGGAAGTTTTCGGCCGAACCCATGCCACGGCCGCCCGACACGATGATTTTCGCGGCGGTCAGTTCAGGACGGTCGGACTTGGCCAGTTCGCGGCCCACGAAGGCCGATTTGCCGGCATCGGCAACGGCGGCGACGGTTTCGGTGGCAGCCGAACCGCCGGTGGCGGCGGCGGCGTCGAAACCGGTCGTGCGCACGGTGATGACCTTGATCTTGTCGCCAGATTGCACGGTGGCAATCGCGTTACCGGCGTAGATCGGGCGCTCGAAGGTGTCAGGGGAATCGACCTTGGTGATTTCCGAGATTTGCGCCACGTCCAGCTTGGCGGCCACGCGCGGCAGGATGTTCTTGCCGTAGGCGGTGGCTGGCGCCAGGATGTGGCTGTAGTTGCCGGCAATGGCCAGCACTTGCTCGGCCACGTTTTCGGCCAGGCCGTCGGCAAAGTATGGCGCGTCGGCCACGATGACTTTCGTCACGCCGGCGATTTGCGCGGCGGCAGCGGCAGCGGCCGATGCGTTCGAACCTGCGACCAGTACGTGCACGTCGCCGCCGCACTGGGCAGCCGCCGTCACGGTGTGGTGGGTGCTGCCCTTTAAGGTAGCGTTGTCGTGTTCAGCAATAACTAATGCGACCATGATTATTCCTAATAGTTAGCAAGTGCCGGGGTCAGACCCGCCGGGTCTGACCCCAGATTTTATGTTTTGGCGGCAAACCGCTCAGATAACCTTGGCTTCGGTACGCAGCTTGGCGACCAGGGTAGCGACGTCCGGGACCTTGATGCCGGCCGAGCGCTTGGCTGGCTCGACGACTTTCAGGGTCTTCAGGCGTGGCGCAACGTCGACGCCCAGGTCTTCCGGCTTGACGGTCTCGAGCGGCTTTTTCTTGGCCTTCATGATGTTCGGCAGGGTCACATAGCGTGGCTCGTTCAAACGCAGGTCGGTGGTGATGATCGCTGGCAAGGTCAATGCCAGGGTTTCCAGGCCGCCGTCGACTTCGCGGGTGACGGTGACTTTGCCGTCTTCCAGCACGACTTTCGAAGCGAACGTGGCTTGCGGCCAACCCAGCAGGGCTGCCAGCATCTGGCCGGTCTGGTTGCTGTCGTCATCGATCGCTTGCTTGCCCAGGATGATCAGTTGCGGCTGTTCTTTCTCGGCCAGGGATTTCACCAGCTTGGCCACGGCCAGCGGTTCCAGTTCGGTCGTCGTTTCCACCAGGATGCCGCGGTCGGCGCCGATGGCCATGGCCGTGCGCAGGGTTTCCTGGCACTGCGTCACGCCGCAGGAGATGGCGACCACTTCAGTGACCTTGCCGGCTTCTTTCAGGCGCATCGCTTCTTCCAGCGCGATCTCATCGAAAGGGTTCATCGACATTTTGACGTTGGCGGTATCGACGCCAGTGCCGTCACTCTTGACGCGGACTTTGACGTTATAGTCGACCACGCGTTTGACGGGTACCAAGACTTTCATAGCTATGCCTTTGGGAAATTATAAAAATGACGGATCAAGTGCTGATTGTGCGTTCGATTATAAGAGAAATTTGAATCTTGAACCGAATTTAAGCACGATCGTGCGATTTTTTGTTAGAGCAATCCATCTAAACTGTCCAGCTTCGGGGATTTCTGGGGTGTCCGCCGCTACGCTGCAGGGCAGCAAAAGGGCTGGCTCGGGAAGGAAAACCAGGCCGCGCCACGGCGGCCCCGGCTGGCAGAATTATTTGCGTTGCATCAGGAAGACGAATTCGGTACCCGTCTGCACATGCGACAGCAGGGCGTTGCCCGTTTGCTTGGCGAAAGCCTGGAAGTCGCGCACGGAACCGGGATCGGTTGCCATGATGCGCAGCACTTCCCCGCTCTGCAGCTCTGACAAAGCCTTTTTCGCCTTCAGAATCGGCAACGGGCAATTCAAGCCCCGCGCGTCGAGTTCTTTGTGAAATTCCATAATCTCGGTATCAAGTAGTGTGTCGCTCATCATCAATATCCCACCATTGTTTTGTTGTACTGATTTTCGACATACTACTCTAAATCAGGGGCATTGACGCGCTGCACCAAAATAGTTCATCGGCTGTTGTGGTGTCACAACGAGATTCCACACGGCAAAACGGCCCGCAAACACCGTCTGCGGGCCGTTTTCAAGGGGCTGTGGGGCGAAAACCCCGCATGCCTGCTAGCTTACGCTTTATTTCACGCGCTCGCCGACCCAGGCCGGCACGCCAGCCAGGGCGTTCGCCAGACCGCTCGGATCGGTACCGCCAGCCTGCGCCATATCGGGGCGTCCGCCGCCTTTTCCGCCCACTTGCTGTGCAACGAAGTTCACCAGCTCGCCCGCTTTGACCTTGGAAGTCGCGTCCGCCGTCACGCCGGCGATCAGGCTGACCTTGCCGTCCGCCACGCTGGCCAGCACGATGGCGGCCGTTTTCAGCTTGTCCTTCAGCTTGTCCATGGTTTCGCGCAAACGGGCCACGTCGGCGCCGTCCAGCACGGCCGCCAGCACCTTGATGCCATTGACGTCGACGGCTTGCGTGACCAGTTCATCGCCCTGGCCCGAAGCCAGTTTCGATTTCAGCGCGGCCAGTTCCTTCTCCAGCGCCTTCACGTGGTCCTGCACCTGGCCGATGCGGGCAGTCAGCTCTTCCGGCTGCGCCTTCAGGGCATTGGCCGCTTCGACCAGGCGGCGGTTGATGGTTTGCACCAGCGCCAGCGCGCCCTCGCCCGTCACGGCTTCCACGCGGCGGATACCGGCGGCAACGCCGCTTTCGCCGATGATCTTGAACAGGCCGATATCGCCCGTGCGCTGCACGTGGACGCCGCCGCACAGCTCTTTCGAGCTGCCGATGTCGAGCACGCGCACTTCATCGCCGTATTTCTCGCCGAACAGGGCCATCGCGCCATGCTTGACGGCATCGTCAAACGACATCAAGTGGGCTTGCGTGGCACGATTTTCCAGGATCTCTTTATTGACGATGGTTTCCACGGCGGCGATCTGTTCCGCCGTCATCGGCGCATTGTGGCTGAAGTCGAAACGGGTTTTGTCCGGATCGACCAGCGAACCCTTTTGCGCCACGTGGCCGCCCAGCACTTCGCGCAAGGCCTTGTGCATCAAGTGCGTGGCCGAGTGGTTGCGGATGGTGCGCGCGCGCTTGGCCGTATCGACTTGCGCCGAGACGGCGTCGCCCACCTTCAGCACGCCCGATTCGAGCACGCCGTGGTGGCCGAACACGTCAGCCTGGATTTTCAGGGTATCGCTGACGGCAAAGCTGCCCGCGCCCGTGGCGATCACGCCCTGGTCGCCCACCTGGCCGCCCGATTCCGCGTAGAACGGCGTCGTGTCGAGCACGACGATGCCTTCCTGGCCCGCTTTCAGTTCAGCTACCTGCGTGCCGGCCGCATACAGCGCGACGACCTTGCCGCTGAACGTCAATTGATCGTAGCCGACGAATTTGTTTTTCTCGCCCGTGTACTCGACCTTGCTGTCCTTGTGCGTCTTGCCGCCCTTGCGCGACAGTTCCTGGCTTTCCTTCAGGGCCGCGTCGTAGCCGGCCTGGTCGAACGTGATATTGCGTTCGCGGCAGATGTCGGCCGTCAGGTCCGGCGGGAAGCCGTAGGTTTCGTACAAGGTAAAAGCGGTGGCGCCGTCGATGCCCGTGGCATCCTTGGCCAGCTGCGCTTCCAGCACTTTCATGCCCGTTTCCAGGGTTTCGCCGAAACGCTCTTCCTCGGCTTTGAGCATGTTGGCGACGTTGTCTTTCGCTTCTTCCAGCTCGGGATAGGCGCCGCCCATCTCGATGGCCAGATCCGCCACCAGCTTGTAGAAGAACGGTTTCGTCTGGCCCAGCTTGTGGCCATGGCGCAAGGCGCGGCGGATGATGCGGCGCAGAACATACGCGCGGCCTTCGCTGCCCGGGATGATGCCGTCGACGATCATGAAGGCGGCGGCGCGGATGTGGTCGGCGATCACGCGCAGCGACTTGTTTTCCAGGTCCGTGGCGCCCGTTTCGCGCGCGGCGGCGCGGATCAAATGCTGGAACAGGTCGATTTCATAGTTCGAATGCACGTGCTGCAGCACGGCGGCCAGGCGCTCCATGCCCATGCCCGTGTCGACGCAAGGCTTCGGCAGCTTGTGCATGACACCCGCTTCGTCGCGGTTGAACTGCATGAACACGAGGTTCCAGATTTCAATGAAGCGGTCGCCGTCTTCGTCAGGCGAGCCCGGCGGGCCGCCAGGAATGTCGGCGCCATGGTCGTAGAAGATTTCCGTGCAAGGACCGCATGGGCCCGTGTCCGCCATCTGCCAGAAATTGTCCGAGGCGTAGCGCGAACCCTTGTTGTCGCCGATGCGGATGATGCGCTCGACAGGCACGCCGATTTCTTTCGCCCAGATATCGTAGGCCTCGTCATCTTCGATGTAGACGGTGACGGTCAGCTTGTCAGCCGGCAAGCCATAGACTTTGGTCAGCAGTTCCCACGCGTATTGAATCGCGTCGCGCTTGAAATAGTCGCCGAAGCTGAAGTTGCCCAGCATTTCAAAGAAAGTATGGTGGCGCGCCGTGTAGCCGACGTTTTCCAGATCGTTGTGCTTGCCGCCGGCGCGCACGCAGCGCTGCACCGAGGTGGCGCGCGTGTAGGGACGGCTGTCCGTGCCCGTAAACACATCCTTGAATTGCACCATGCCGCTGTTCGTCAACAGCAAGGTCGGATCGTTGCCTGGCACCAGGGAGCTGGAACGGACGATGGAATGGCCCTTGGACTCGAAAAATTTGAGGAACTTGTCGCGGATTTCAGTTGATTTCATGTTTTTTTGGCAAAGAGTGGCGGCAGCTTTAAAGGGAAGATTATACGTGATCTAGGTACGGGAATTGGCGCCGGGCAGGCAGCATTGTTGCAAGCCTGCCCACGCATGCCGCCCCGCCCGCTCAGGCCGGGTCGTGGTGGCTGGCGCAGGCGTGTGGCGCGGGCTTGGCCTTGGCGGCCGCGGCCCCCTTGGCACCCGCGGCGGCATTGCAGTCGGCGCAGCGGCCGTACAGGGTCAGTTCGTGGCGCTCGACGACAAAGCCTTGCGGCGCCATGCGCTTCAAGTCGCCCGGGCAATCATGGACGTCGAACACGCGCTGGCACGTGGTGCACTGGAAATGGTGGTGATGGTGATTCGCCGCCGTGTTCGACTCGTAGCGCGGGTTTTCGCCCGGCAAGGTCACCACGTGCACCTTTTCTTCCAGCACCAGGGACTTCAAGTTGCGGTAAACGGTGGCGATGCCCAGCTGCGTCACTTGCAAGCTGGCCTGTTCGAGGATTTCCTGCGCCGACAAGGGGCGCTGGGCCGACTCGATGGCGGCTTGAATAGCGGTTTTTTGACGTGTTGTGCGTTCCATAGCCGACAGAATACACCATCCACCTGTATCTACTGTCCGGAAAAACTGTCACACGATAATGATAATGGGTTATCATTATCAACTTAGGGCAGGCATTTACCTGTCACGCGCTGCCCCAACCCTGCCAATACCGATAGCGAATAAGGAACTTTTGCCCATGTCCGTCCGTCCTCACCAACCCACACCCCTCGCGCTGGCCATCATGCTGGCCTTTGCCGCTCCCGCCAGCGCACTGGCGCAGCAGGCGACAACCTTGCCCGCCGTCACCGTCTCGGCCAGCGCCCTGGCCTTGGGCAGCGACGACATGAGCACGCCCGTTACCGTACTCGAAGGCGAGGAACTGGTGCGCGCCCGCGAAGCGACCCTCGGCGAAACCCTGGCCGGCCAGCCCGGCATCACGTCCAGCCATTTCGGCGCCGGCGCCAGCCGTCCCATCATCCGCGGCATGGATGGCCCGCGCGTCAAGGTGCTGTCCGATGGCGCCGAAGTGCAGGATGCGTCGACCATCAGCCCCGACCATGCCGTCGCGGCCGAGCCGATGCTGTCGGAACAGATTGAAGTCTTGCGCGGCCCATCCGCGCTGGCCTACGGCGGCGGTGCCGTCGGCGGTGTCGTCAATGTGATCGACAAGAAAATCCCCACGCGCGTGCCGGCGAAAGGTTTTGAAGGCAGTTCGGAAGTGCGCGCCAACTCGGCCGCGCGCGAAAAGGCGGGCGCCTTTGAAGTGACCGGCGGCTCCGGCAACATCGCCTTCCACGCGGAAGGCGTCAAGCGCGATGCGAAAGAATACAAGGTCGGCAGCGGCTGGGAAGGCGGCTCGAAAGTAGGCGGCAGCTACAACAAGACGGACACGGGCAGCGTGGGCGTGTCGTGGGTGGGCGAGCGGGGCTTCCTGGGCCTGGCCTTCACCAGCCAGCACGCGGAATATGGCTTGCCCGGCCACAACCACGAATTCGAAAGCTGCCACCCGCACGGCACGCACCTGCATTGCGGCGGCCACGAAGGCCACGACCACGGTGATGAAGAGGAACATGACCACGACCATGAAGATGGTGCCGTTCCCTACGTAAAACTGAAGAGCGAACGCTGGGACGTGCGCGGCGAATTGCGCGATCCCGTGCCCGGCTTCGCCAAGCTGCGCCTGCGCGCTTCGTTCACCGACTACAAGCACGATGAAATCGAAGGCACGGAAATCGCCACCACCTTCAAGAACAAGGGCCACGATGCGCGCCTGGAAATGGAGCACCATCCCGTCTTCGGCTGGCGCGGCGTGGTCGGCCTGCAAACGTCGAAGCGCGATTTCTCCGCCCTGGGCGAAGAAGCGTACGTGGCGCCGACAGTAACGAAGAAACACGCGGCCTTCCTGGTCGAGGAATACAAGCTCGACCAATGGCGCTTCGAAGCAGGCTTGCGCCACGAATGGCAAGACATCACGGTCGACAGCGCCACCTTGCAAGACCGCAGCGCCAAGGGCACCTCGGTCTCCCTGGGCGCCGTGTGGAAATTTGCGCCCCAGTATTCGCTCGGTTCGACCATTTCCCGCACGCACCGTTTGCCCAGCGCCGAGGAACTGTATGCGCACGGCGTGCACATGGCCACGGCCACGTATGAACTGGGCAATGAAAACCTGGGCAAGGAAACGTCGAACAATATCGACTTGACCTTGCGCAAATATGCGGGCGCCACGACGTTCTCGGCCAGCGCCTACCGCAACAAGGTCGATAACTACATCTTCGGCTCCACCCTGGACAACCACGAAGGCTTCCAGCTGATCCAGTACG
The DNA here is from genome assembly GCF_051380835.1 of Janthinobacterium aestuarii. Taxonomy (NCBI): domain Bacteria; kingdom Pseudomonadati; phylum Pseudomonadota; class Betaproteobacteria; order Burkholderiales; family Oxalobacteraceae; genus Janthinobacterium; species Janthinobacterium aestuarii. The sequence goes on along the minus strand of NZ_JBNYXU010000007.1, from coordinate 23,500 downwards.
CCCAGCGCGACGCCACGTTTACGGGCGTGGAAGGGCAGATCCGCCAGCAGCTGAACCCCATGGTCGGCGCCAGCGTGTTCGGCGACTACGTACGGGCCAAGCTGGCCGACGGCGGCGCGGGTGACAACAATAACCTGCCGCGCATCCCGGCCCAGCGTTTGGGCGTGAAGTTCGACGCCAACTGGCAGGCATGGAGCGGCGTGGCCGAGTTCTACCGCGTGGGCAAGCAGGATAAAGTGGCCGCGTTCGAAACGGCAACACCGGGCTACAACATGCTGAACCTCTCCGCCAACTACGACACGCGCATCGGCACGACGCCAGCCCAGTTCTACATCAAGGCGAACAACCTGACGAATGAACTGGCGTACAGCCACACTTCGTTCATCAAGAATGCGGCGCCGTTGATGGGGCGAAATGTGACCGTCGGCATGCGCGTAACTTTCTAAGTTGTTTGAAACGTAGGTCGGCTTAGCGCGCAAGCGCGTAAGCCGACAACACCAGCGGCGCCAACAATGTTGTCGGATTACGGCGCTGCGCGCCTAATCCGACCTACGCCATGGATGGAATAATATCTATCCTGTCCGTGCAAAACCCATCCACGCCCCAGGCCAGCAATTCGCTGGCCCGTTCGGGCGTGTTGACGGTGTAGCAGAACAGCCCGTATCCCGCCTCCTTGACCTCTCGCGCCAGTTCCGGCGTCAGTGGCTGGTGGTCGCAATGGATAGCCACGACGTCCAGTTCCTTCGCCTTTTTCGCCCAATCAGAAGGTATTTCTTCGACCAGCCAGCCGCGCGCCAGTTCCGGCGCCGCCTGGCGCGCCGCTTCCAGCGCGTCGATGCTGAACGACGACAGCAGCGGCAGCAATTCGCCAGCGGCGATTTCCTCTGCAAAGTAGTCGCGCGTGGCGCGCGCCACCACCATCCCTGTCTGGGCGTCGAAACCGGGCGCCGGCTTGATTTCGATATTCATCCAGATGCGCTGCGCCTTGCAATACGCCACCACGGCCTCGAATGTGGGCACGCCTTCGCCCGCGAATGCGGCGCCAAACCAGGCGCCCGCCTCCATCGTCCCCAGCTGCGCGGCCGTGTAATTGTTGATGTGCCCGCTGCCGGCCACGGTGCGGCCCAGCTCGGGGTCGTGCACGACGACGGGCACGCCGTCGGACGCCAGCATGACGTCGAATTCCACGGCGCGGTAGCCGTAGGCCAGGCCGCAGCGCAGGGCGGCCAGGGTGTTTTCAGGCGCCAGGGTGCCGCCGCCGCGGTGCGCCAAGGTGCGTGGGTAAGGCCACATGGTGTTCCTTTATCATGAGGAGGTTGTCGGTCAAGACGTCTTGCCATCATCGCGTGCAAGCGCCACCATGTAAAGGACGCGATCAGGCGATTGGCGCCGTCTGCTCCCAGTTTCGTCGCATCGGCGTTGCGCCCGCATGCAGAGCCGCCCATAATTGCCGCATTGCCAACCCGAACGTCCTCCCGAAAGCAGTCCCGCATGCACACTACCGACACCGCCCCCCGCAAGACGGGCTTTCCCTACCGGCGCCTGCTGGGCGACGCCCGTTATGCGCTGCTGCTCAATGTCCTGTGTGCCCTCTTCATCACCTTCGTGATGAGCGGTGGGCAAAGCTTCTGGCTCAACCTGCTTGCATCGATGTGCATCGGCGGCATCGCCTTCCTGCTCATCGACGGCATCCGCCTGGCATGGTGGGGAGAGGGACGCCGCCCCCCAAGGCTGCCCTTCACTGCCCTCATCATCGTGAGTGCCGCCGTGGCGCAAGTCGGCGGCACCATGCTGTTCGGCTGGCTGGCCAATATCGACGTTCCCGCGCCCGTGTCTATGTCGCCACGCAATGTCGGCATGACGGTTTTCACCTTGGCGGCGGCCGGGGCGGCCATCCTGTTCTTTGGCAGCCGCGAAAAGATTGCGCGCCTGCAAATGGAAGCAGCCGAGGAAAAAGCCCGCGCCGAATCCGTGGCACGCCAGGCCATGCAGGCGCAACTGCAGTTGCTGCAGGCGCAAATCGAGCCGCACATGCTGTTCAATACCCTGGCCAACCTGCAGGGCCTGATCAGCTTTGACCCGGACCGTGCCCAGTTGCTGCTCGACCAGCTGATCCAGTACTTGCGCGCCACCCTCTCTTCCTCGCGCGCCGAATCCACCACCCTGGAACAGGAGTTTTCCCTGATGCAAGCCTACCTGGGCCTGATGTCGATACGCATGGGCGCGCGCCTGCGCTTTACGCTGGACTTGCCCGCAGCCTTGCGCCAGATCAAGGTGCCGCCCATGCTGCTGCAGCCGCTGGTGGAAAACGCCATTCAGCACGGCCTAGAACCGAAGATCGAAGGCGGCCATATCCACGTGCAGGCATCCACGGACGGTGGCGTGCTGCTGCTCACCGTCAGCGACGATGGCCTGGGCCTCGACCATCCGGGCCAGACCAAAGGTACGCAGCTGGGCGTGGCGAATATCCGCGAACGCCTGCGCGGCATGCATGGCGATGCCGCCAGCCTGTCACTGGACGCCAATCCGTCGGCAGGCGTCGTGGCCCGCCTTCAATTACCGATTCACTCCACCACCGCGAGCCCCACGCCATGACCAGCCCTACCCCGCGCGCCCTGATCGCCGAAGACGAACCCATACTCGCCGCCGCCCTCGCGCACGCCTTGCAGCGACTGTGGCCGGAACTCGACATTGTCGCCACCTGCCCCAACGGCGTGGAAGCCTTGCGGCAAGGCCTGGCGTTGCAGCCCGACATCCTCTTTCTCGACATCAAGATGCCAGGCAAGACGGGCCTGGAAGCGGCCGAGGAGCTGGCAGAACAGTGGCCGGACGGCATCGCGTTCCCCCACATCGTGTTCGTTACCGCCTATGACGAATACGCGCTGGCCGCCTTCGAGCACGCGGCCGCCGATTACGTCTTGAAACCCGTCAACGATGCGCGCCTGGCCAAGACGGTGGAACGCTTGCAGCAGCGCTTGCGCGACAGCGGCGTTGGCAAAGGCGTTGGCAACGGCACCGCTGCAGCAACAGCAACAGCAACAGCAACATTAACAGCAACCTCAGCGCCAGCGACGACCGCTACGGCAGCGCCGGCAGCCGGAACCGCCAGCGATGACAATATGGCTCGCCTGCTTGCCCAGCTGCAAGCCATGCTGCCGCCCGCGCCGCGCCTGCAAATGATACGGGCGGCCGTGGGCAACAGCGTGCGCATGATCGCCTTGGCCGACGTCGTTTATTTCGAGGCGCTGGACAAATATATCAACGTCGTGTGCCAGGACAGCGAAGCGCTGATACGCACGAGCCTGAAGGAACTCTTGCCCCAGCTGGACCCGCAACAATTCTGGCAAATCCACCGGGGCACCATCGTCAACGCCAGCGCCATCGCCACGGCCGTGCGCGACGAGGCCGGCAAGCTGTCGCTGACCCTGCGCCAGCACCCGGCGCAACTGCGCGTCAGCCCTTTATATGCTCATCTATTTCGCCAGATGTAAGACGCGCAAGAGCCAAGGCCTAGTGCATCTGGTGCTTCAGGTCCGACAACTCATCGTGGACCTTGAGCACGACGCTCTTCATTTCAGGCGTCACGCTGGTCGCCGCACCGCACGCCCGCTTGGCGCGGTCGCCCAGCGATTCCATCTGGTCGACGGCTTGCCGGATGCGCGCATCGTCTTGCGTATCGATGGCTTGCCGCACGGCGCTCTTTTGCTGGTCCAGCTGGTTGATGCAATCCTTCAAGTCCATCGGCATGCCCTGCTGCTTGCCGCACAGCTGGGCCGCCTGGCCGATCGCGTGTTCGATGGCGCCAAAGCGCCGTGCCACTTCCTTAACCTGCATCATGATGTGTCCTCCCAGAGTGTCTGTAGTTGGATCGTCAAGCCGGCACAGGGTTCCCCGCCAGCGGCCATCGCGTCGAAATGGTATGAGGCGTCAAAGATCGAGGAGATCGGTGCGAACGAGGCCAAGGGCAGCCGCATCGACAAGATCACCAGCGCGCTGGGCACCTTGTGCGTCACCACGCGCGCCGGCAAGAACGGGGAAACGATGATCGGCATGTGTCCCAAATAGCCGGACTCAGCCCGCCGCTTCGCGCGCCCCCAGCGGCTGCAAATGGCGCAGACGCAAGGCGATCAGCACGCCGCCGCCCAGGCACAGGCCCAGCATGATGACCACACCCGTCCAGCCGTCGAAGCCCCACATCATGCCCGAGGCGGAACCGATCAGGCTCGAACCCAGATAATAGAACAGCAGGTAGAAGGCCGAGGCCAGGGCCTGTGGCGCGCGGGCGCGGCGGCTGACCCAGCTGCTGGCGATCGAGTGCGAGGCGAAGAAGCCGAAGGTGGCCAGCGCCATGCCGATGACGATCAGCGGCAGCGAATCGAACAGGGTCAATAAAATGCCGGACAGCATCAGCGACAGCATGATCCACAGCACGCCCCGGCGCCCCAGGCGGTCCACCAGGCGGCCCGCCCAGACGGAGCTGAAGATGCCGATCAGGTACAAAAAGGCCAGCAAGCCGACCGTGCTCTGGCGCAAGCCGAATGGCGCAGCCAGCAGGCGGTAGCCGATGTAGTTATACAAGCTGACGAAACAGCCCATCAGCACGAACGCGAGGCAGAACAGCCACGGCAAGCCCCGGTCGGAAAAATGCTGGCGGATGGCGTGCGGCAAGGCGTTCCAGCCCTTTGTACTGGGCACGAAATTCTTCGACGCAGGCAGGCTGCGCCAGAACTCCGCCGCCGCCAGCACGCCGGCCACGCCCAGCACGCCCAAAGCCCAGCGCCACGACAGGAAATCGCTGAGCATGGATGCCACCAACCGTCCCGACATGCCGCCAAACGCGCTGCCGGCGATGTACAAGCCCATCGACAGGCCCAGGGACGGGCCCTCGATTTCCTCGCCCAGGTAAGCCATGGCCACGGCCGGCATGCCGCCCAGGGCAATGCCGAGCGCCGCGCGGATGGCCAGCAACTGCGCATAATCCTGGGCGAACGCGGACAAAATGGTCAGTATCGCGGCGGAAAACATCGACGCCACCATTAAGGGCTTGCGCCCGACACGGTCCGACACGGCGCTGAGCAGCACCAGCGAGATGGCCAGCAAGCCGCTCGACACGGAGAGCGACCAGCTGCTTTGCGCGGGCGTCAGATGGAACTGCTGCGACAGCAACGGAAACAGTGGCTGGATACAGTACAGCAAGCTGAAGGTGGAAAAGCCGCCGAAGAACAGCGCGCGGTTGCTGCGCTTGAATTCCGCCGTACCTTTGGCGATGGCCGTGCGGGGCGCGGGAGCGGCGGGGGCAACAGGAGACAGCGCCGGGTTGGCGGCAGAGGTGTAAGCAAGCGATGAATCAGACATGGCCATGTTTCAAAGAGGAGCGAGTCTTCATCTTAGGATTGCCAACTCATATCGTCCAATATATATTCAAGGCCCAACTCATACTTTAAAACGATTACTGAACAAATATGGAACTGCGCCACCTCCGTTACTTTGTCGCCGTCGCCGAGGAACTGCACTTCACGCGCGCGGCCGAGCGCCTGCACATCGGCCAGCCGCCGCTGAGCCAGCAAATCCAGGCGCTGGAAGCGGAATTGGGGGCGCAGTTGTTCGAGCGCAACAAACGCTCCGTGCGGCTGACGGAAGCAGGCCGCCTCTTTCTCGACGATGCGCGACGCATCCTGGGCCTGTCGGAGCAGGCGGCTGTCACGGCGCGCCGGGCCCAGCGGGGCGAAGCGGGCGAATTGCGCATCGGCTTTACCTTTTCGACGCCGTTTACGCCCTACTTCGCCACCGTCATCAACCGCTACCGCCAGCAATTTCCGCACGTCACCTTGACCCTGCATGAAATGGCGACATTGCATCAACTTGAAGCGATCTCGGGCAGGACGATGGATCTGGGCTTCGTGCGCCCGCCGGAAACGACGTACCCATCCGATATCAAGCTGACGCAACTGCGCCAAGACCCGCTGTTCCTCGTGCTGCCCGTCGCCCACGCGCTGGCGGCCAAGGACGCGATCGCCATTGCCGACATGGCGGGCGAAGGCTTTGTCATGTACCCCAAGGATGCGGGCACGGGGATTTATCCGCAGATATTCCGCCTGTGCAAGGCGGCCGGCTTCGTGCCCCAGGTGGCGCAGGAAGCGGGCGAAGCATCGACCATCATCGGCCTGGTGGCCGCCGGCTGCGGCATTTCCGTGCTGCCCTCTTCGTTCGACCGCATCCGCATGGATGGCGTGTGCTACCGCCCGATCGCCGACCCGCAGGCGACGACCAGTCTGTTATTGGCGCAAAGGGAGGAAGAGACGTCGCCGCTGGTGGCGGCGTTTGTGAAACTGGCCGAGGAGGCGGCCATGGAAGAGAAAGAATAGGCCGATGAGGTCGGCGTAGGTCGGCTTAGCCCAAAGGGCGTAAGCCGACACCAGCGGTCACGAATAATCCGCGTCCAGCTCCGAGCCCGCATAATTTTCCAGGTCCTCGAACAGGCTCTTCATGCTGGCCCGCGTGAGGATTTTATGCACGACGGTGCAGCTGCGGCGGTACGACTCTATACGGTCGAGCAACACTGGGTGGTGCTGCACGGGCACCTTGGCCACCAGGGCGGCCCAGCCTTCTTCGAAGTCGGGCTTGTTCTTGCGCACGGAACGCACAAAGCGTTCAAACTCCTTTTGACCCGTGCGCGCGATGATGCGCCCGCCGCCTTCGATGGCGAAGATGATGGCCAGGGCGATGACGCCCTCGGCATTCAAGTCGCTGTCGCTGACGGGGCCGTTGTCATGGTGGCGGCGCAGCCAGCTTGCCAGGCGCACGACGGCTTGCACTTCCTTGCGCTGTTGCAACTGCACTGCATACTTTTCATAGCCGGCCCAGTTCTGGTTCGGGTCGGCCTGGCAAATGTCGATAAACAGCTCGCGCAGGCGCCGCTGCAGGTAGACGGGGTCCTGGTCGTATTCGCCGACGAGGGCGTCTTCGGGCAGCTGCGACAGTTCCTTGATCAAGCGAAAGCCCACCTGGAACGCGTGCTCGGCGCCGTGCTCGACGAGGAAATCGAGCGCGGCCTGGTCGCCTTCATGCGTGACGGCCTGTTCCAGGCCCAAGGACACGCCACCCACCGTCAGGTACAGCGCTTTCTGGATGCCGTCGGCCGTGCGTTCATTCGTGAACTTCTCGGCCACCATGGCCGTGATGCCCGTCAATTCGTCGGCCAGGTTCAGGGCCGCGTCCTCGCGCGGGTCGCCCGGCAACAGTTTGATGGCGCGCACGAGGCGCGGAAGATTCTCTACAACAATTGCTGGCAGCATTAGACGTTCCCTGCTTTCATTACGAGAAAATGCCCGTGCCCAGGCTGCGGCGCGTGCTGGAACGCGGCGCGCTGCGCGTGCTCGGCACTTGCTTGCGCAGGCGGTACAGCAGTTCCTTGGTGCTCCGCTGCAACATGGTCGGCTCTTCGTCCGGATCGTCCGAATATTCCGCATCGGCCAGGTCGGCGCTGTGGCGGAAGTCGGGGAACAGTTCGAACAGCGAGCGGTCCCAGCCGTCTTCATTCGCTTGCGCCAGTTCGATGGCCAGCGGCACGACGTCGTTGTCGGACGACGTCACGCCCGTCACATACGGTCCCTTGATGACGATCTCGCCCGCCACTTCGAGGATTTCCTTCGGCGCCATCGAGAACAGGATGGCGAACGCCGTGGCGCCCCAGTCGGTGGCGGACGCTTCGAGCAGCAGCTCGCGGCGGCGCTCGGCATCGTCGGTGGAAAACACCACGCCGTGGATGTGCGCGAACAGGGCTTCGGCGATGCGTTCCGGATCGTCCTCGATCTGGTCGTCGCTCCACGTGGCGGCGATGAAGGCCAGACTGTCGGCCCACGCCTTCGGCGGAACCAGCAAGGTTGCCAGCGACATCTTGCCGCCGTCAAAGCCAGCCAGATGCAGGGCCGTTACCTGTGGCGGGATGGCGCTCAGCACTTCCACCACGGCCAGATCGCCATACTGGTCGGCCGCGTCGGCAAACGCCTGCTCGGCGTGGCCCAGCGAACCGGACAGCACCAATTCCGTGACCTGTTTCGTCAGCGCGGGAAGATTGCTCTTTTGTTCATTATCGGCCATGGTCATCTCCATCCTGGTCAAACATCTGGGCGAAATCGTCGGTGGCTTCGTCTTCGTCGTGATCGTCGTCGCCGTCGTCATTGGCGGCCAGTTGGTCGAGCGACTGGTCGTCGTCGTCCCACAGGCGCGGGTTCTTGTGCAGGAAAGCCGTGATGATGGCCTGGCGCGCCAGGTCGGGGAAGCTCTCTTCGATGGCGGCGTACATCTTCGCCGCTTCCGGCGCGGCGCACGCGGCCATGGAAAACACGCGGGCCGGGTCGCCGAACTCGTAGTCTTCGCTTTCGGCCAGCAAGCCTTTCGGGTCGCTGAAGGTGATGTGGTCGACCAGGGCGAAGGCCAACATGTTCACGTCTTCGATGCCGCCGCCGCTCGCATATTCGCCGACCAATGCATCGACCATGCTCTTGTAGTTCTTGCGGTTCGGCGGATCGCCGAGGATGCCTTCGATCTGGCCTTCCAGCTCACGCGACTGATACGCGAATTCAGGGTGTACTCTTCTCATGCTGTGCTTTCCAATGTAACGCGCGGCGCTGATAAAAGCGCCGTTGTTGTTGTTTTAAATATCATTCAAGCCGCCCGGTGGCGGCTGCCGGCAGACTCAGTCGGCTGGAAGCGCGGTGCCGTGCAGACGAAACACGCCGCACCACAGCGCATACGCTTCCGCTTCCGGATCGATGATGATGCGGTGGTTCACGCTCTGGTCGTATTCGGCGCGCTTGGCCGGGTCGGCCAGGATTTCATAGGCCTTGGTGACGCTCTTGAAGCGCGCCTCGGCGCCGGGGGCCTGGTTGCGGTCGGGGTGGAAGCGCATGGCCAGCGAACGGTAAACCTTCTTGATTTCATCGTCGCTGGCATTGGGCGCGACACCGAGGACGTTATATAAATTTTCCATAAAAGGCTCCGGGGTCACGTTTTTCTACTAATTAAAGGCGAATTATCCTATAGAACGGCGTCGGCGTCGCTTGCATGCTGGGATATGGGGCCAAATACGTGCTTATAAAGCGCTTGCGGTACGGTAAAATGCTCTTTACTGTCACTCTTCCGCATTGATCAATGAGCAACGATAAACCGAATACCGCCGCGCCAGCGCTGGCGCCCAATTTCTTGCGTAACATCATCGAAGCCGACCTGGCTGCCGGCGCCCACGTGCGTCCCGGCCTGCCCCAGGTGATCACGCGTTTCCCGCCGGAGCCGAACGGCTACCTGCACGTGGGCCACGCCAAGTCGATCTGCGTCAACTTCGGCCTGGCACGCGATTACGCCGGCCAGTGCAACCTGCGCTTCGACGACACCAATCCGGCCAAGGAAGAGCAGGAATATGTCGACACCATCATGGACAGCGTGAAATGGCTGGGCTTTGACTGGGAACCGAAGCATGCCGATGGCCAGAGCCACCTGCACTACGCGAGCGACTATTTCGACCAGCTGTACGCGATGGCCGAATACCTGATCACGGCCGGCTTTGCCTACGTCGACAGCCAGAGCGCCGAAGACATGGCCGCCAACCGCGGCAATTTCGGCCAGGCCGGCAAGAATTCGCCATTCCGCGACCGTCCGCGCGACGAATCGCTGGCCCTGTTCCGCGCCATGAAGGCGGGCCAGTTCAAGGATGGCGAGCACATCCTGCGCGCGAAGATAAGCGAAGATGCCATGAGTTCGCCGAACATGAACTTGCGCGACCCGGCCATCTACCGCATCCGCCACGCGCATCACCACCGCACGGGCGACGCCTGGTGCATCTATCCGATGTACGACTACACGCACCCGATCTCGGACGCGCTGGAAAACATCACGCATTCAATCTGCACCCTGGAATTCCAGGATCACCGCCCATTCTACGACTGGCTGCTGGAAACGCTGTCGGCCGGCGGCTTCTTCGCAAAACCGGTGCCGCACCAGTACGAATTCTCGCGCCTGAACCTGACGTACATCGTCACCAGCAAGCGCAAGCTGCGCCAGCTGGTGGAAGAAAAAATCGTCGACGGCTGGGACGACCCGCGCATGCCGACCCTGGTGGGCATGCGCCGCCGCGGCTACACGCCGGAAGCGATCCAGCTGATGTGCGAACGCACGGGCGTGACGAAATCGGACGGCTGGATCGACTACAGCGTGCTCGAAGGCTGTTTGCGCGAAGACCTGGACCCGAAGGCGCCCCGTACGGTGGCCGTGCTGCGTCCATTGAAACTGATCATCGACAATTTCCCCGAAGGCGAAAGCGTGGAATGCACGGCGCCCGTGCATCCGCACTTCCCCGAGCGCGGCTTGCGCACCTTCCCCATCTCGCGCGAGCTGTGGATCGAGGAAGACGACTTCATGGAAGTGCCGAACAAGGGCTATTTCCGTCTGTATCCACCGATCGACGACAAGCCGGGCAGCCGCGTGCGTTTGCGCTACGGCTACGTGATCGAGTGCACGGGCTACGACAAGGATGACAACGGCAAGGTCATCGCCGTGCATTGCACCTACTTCCCGGACAGCAAGTCGGGCACGGAAGGCAGCGCCAATTACAAGGTCAAGGGCAATATGCACTGGGTCAGCGCACCGACGGCCATTCCTGCGGAAGTGCGCCTGTACGACCGCCTGTTTACGGACCCGCAGCCGGACGCGGGCGGCAAGGACTTCAAGCTGGCCTTGAATCCGCTGGCCAAGGAAGTGGTGCAAGCGTGGCTGGAACCGGGTGCGGAACTGGCCCAGCCGGAAGAGCGCTTCCAGTTCGAGCGCCACGGTTATTTTGCGGCCGACCGTGTCGACAGCCAGCCGGGCAAGCCCGTCTTCAACCGCATCGTCACCCTGAAAGATAGCTGGCAGCCCGCCAAATAAAGGCTGACGGCACACGAAAAAAACCGCTTCGGCGGTTTTTTTCGTTTCAACGAGAAATATTGCTTGTTGACTATAATAACGATAATTTTGTATATTAGGCAGCTATTGAGCAATTTACAATTTTAATAGTGCTTGTACAACGCAGCCTAGCCTCCGTCGCCCAGGCGGCACCCGATTCCTCTTCCTGATGCGGATGGCGATGTCTTCTACTGCCGGCGAACACCCCTTATCTGCTGAAAAAAGACCACTGTGGCTGCTCGGCTTCGTGATGTCGACGATGGTGGGCCTGCTGTTCTATATGGCCGCCTCGCTGTCGATCGAAAACGATGCCAGCGAGCTATTCAACAATCTGGCGCGCAATACCCAGAAAAGCATCGAATCGCGCGTCAAGTCATATGCCAACCTGCTGCGCGGCACGGCCAGCCTGTTCCACGCCAACGAACACGTGAGCCGTGAGCAATTCCACCGCTACGTGGCGAACATCGCGCTGCAACAGAACTATCCGGGCGTGATGAACCTCAATTACAGCCAGGAACTGGACGAGACGCAGCGCGCCGCTTTCGAAGCGGCCATGCAGCGCGACTATCCACCCGGGCGCGACGGCTATCCGGCGTTTGCCGTCCATCCACCCGCCCCGCGCGCTCACTATTCCGTGCTGATGTATATCGAACCGATTGCCAGCGCCCCTGAAAAATATGGCTATGACATCGCTTCGCGCCCCCTGATCGCCGAAATGCTGGCGCAGTCGCGCGATTCCGGCAACATCAGCAATTCCGGCGTGCCCGTGCCGATGGAAGGCCGTCCCCAATTGACGGGCATGGCCATGCGCCTGCCCGTGTACCGCTTTGGCATGCCGGTCGATACGGTGGAGCAGCGGCGCGCGGCTTACCAGGGTTCCGTCGGCATCGGCTACGACCTGGTGACGATGATGCGCAGCGCACTGGCCGACATGCCGGTGCGCAACGTCCGCCTGACCCTGTTCGATATCGGCCCGCAGGCGCGCACACCGCTAGACTTACCGCACGATATGCGCCCCATCTTCGACAGCACGACGGCGGGCATGCATGCGCCATGGTGGCTGCCCGACAATTCCGGCCGCTACCTGAGCAGCACCATGCTGATCGAACACAATAGCCGCGTGTGGCAAGCGCTGTTCAGCGTGCGCAAGAGCGACCTGTATACGCGCTTCGACGTCTTTTTGCCGTGGCTGGCCCTGCTGATAGGCTTTGCCAGCACCATGCTGCTGTACATGCTGTTCCACACTCTGGCGTCGTCGCGCCGGCGCGCCATCCAGATGGCGAACGGCATGACGGAGGAATTGCGCGCCAGCCAGATCCGTCTGCAGCTGTCGCACCAGAAACTGCGCCGCCTGGCGGCCCACGCCGACCAGATCAAGGAAGAAGAGCGCAAGCGCATCGCGCGCGAAATCCACGACGACCTGGGGCAGAACCTGCTGGTCTTGCGCATCGACGCCGACATGCTGGCCTCGCGCACGCAGCGCCGCCACCCGCGCCTGAACGCCCGCGCCCGCTCGACCCTGGAGCAGATAGACGCCACCATCAAGAGCGTGCGGCAGATCATCAACGATTTGCGCCCTACCGTGCTGGACCTGGGCGTGAATGCGGCCGTCGAATGGCAGGTGGCGCAGTTTCGCCAGCGCACGGGCATCGCCTGCGAAGTGAGCGAAAGCCATGACGACATTTGCCTCAGCGACCAGTGCGCGACGGCCCTGTTCCGCATCTTGCAAGAGTCGCTCAGCAACATTTCCCAGCATGCCCATGCCAGCCGCGTGCAAGTCAAGCTGGAAAAGTGCCGCGATACGGTATCGATGAGCATCAGCGACAACGGCGTGGGTGCCGCCATCGACGGGCGCAACAAGCTGGGCTCGTTTGGCCTGGTGGGCATCGAGGAGCGCATTAAGTTGCTAGGCGGCACTTTTTACATCGAAAGCAGTCCCGGCGCCGGCATGAGCGTGCACGTCAGCGTACCGCTGGGCGCGGACGCCACCGCGTTTCCCTACCAGGAAGAAAGCCGGGTCAGCAACTGACCGGCGTGCACCCGCATGGAGCAAGCTCAGCTTGCATATTTCGTAATTAGATGCAATATTGATGTAGAACAATTCAGCGCCCGCCCGCCATGGGCCAGGCATCCTTCGACCATTCGCCAGGAGTACACCCCAACGCTATCCCTTGTTTCACCGTATTTCCCACAACGCTCTTTACAAAAGGACATTCATGGATACGAACGACAGTTTCAAGGCAATTGCCGATTTGAATTTGGACGCGATCAAGGTCAAGCTGATGCACCGGGAGTCAGGCGAAGGATGGAGCCTGGAAAAGGCAAATGCGGTGGAATTCGAATACCGCCGCTTCCTGATCCTGATGAAACAGTTTCCGGAAGAAGAAACAGCGCCGCTGATGGACGTTGATACCTTCTGGCACTACCACATCCTCGACACCCTGAAATATGCGGCCGACTGCGAACAGGTGTTCGGTTACTTCCTCCATCACTTCCCCTACATCGGCCTGCGCGGCGAAGACGACGAAGCGGCGCACCATCGCGTGGGCGAGCGCATGAAGCAGCTGTATGAGCAAACGTTCGGGGAAGACTATATCCGCGCGGAGACGGCGTATTCGGGGCGCGCCGTACAGGCGGCATATTCGGGACGGGCAGTGCAGGCGGCGTATTCAGGACGGGCTGTCCAAACAGCATTTTCCAGTGCGGCGGTACAGGCAACGGCCTACTCGGGCCGGGCCGTGCAAACGGCGTTTTCCAGTGCGGCCGTGCAGGCGACGGCGTATTCGGGCCGCGCGACCGGGGCTGCCAGCACCGCATTTTCCAGCGCGCCCGCCTCACTGGCCGCAGCGGTGGTCAAATCGTCTTCGACTGGCCTGGAAATGGGGCGCTTCTATGTCGATCGTCCGGTATTGAACCGCGACCCGCAATAGAAAAGCGGAAAACAGATGTGGCTGCCGCACGCGGCAAGCCTGACTTACCCAGACGGCACCTCTCAGTTTGCCGTCTGTCAGGCGCTCTTAGGCAGCCATCAACTCGCGCAGTTCACGAATGCTGAAATCGCTGATTTCATGCATGCGGATGAGGATCGTGGCGCCGATCGGCAAGGTGTTGTGACGAATCTTGCTGATAACAGGTGGCGCCACTTCCAGAGCTCGCGACAAGGCGGCATCGTTTTTCAGTTGCAGCTTGTCGATGATCGCATCGAGGACACGATTCGGGTTGTAGGTAGGCAAAGAGGTAATTTGTTTGAGAGACATGATCAAAAATCCGTACTTGTTGTATTAGAGCAAGAAAAAACAGAATGTCTCTTCTGCACTAATTCAGGGTAAACACACTAAAAAGCGCCATCACTTATGCGGCTTTTACGCCACAAACAATATAATACACGCTATTGTTGATTTTTGCGTAACTTAAAGCAAAATTGTGATAATTGAAGAGAATTGACGCACTTGGAATGTGCTAGAGGATAACTCAAATCGGAAAAATTTGCTGCACGTCATCAATTTTCACGATGAGCAACACCGCTATGCATGAGCCAGGCTATGGCCATGAGGGTGCCCAGGCGGGCCATTTCTGCGGATAAATGCCAGCCTTGCGCGGCCACGCCGGCCGGGGTGGCAAGCGGGCAAGTGCATGGGAACTCGTCCGCGCGGCACCAGGCCAGTTGCCGGCGAATTTCATCGGGCGGTGGCGGGGGTTGCAGCGCATGTTCGCGCCGGCGCATATAGGCGCGCACCTGCTCCTTGCTGGGGTGACTCGTAGCTTGCATGGCTCGCTCCTGCTGACGGGAAACAACGCCACGTTAGTTGTAGATGCAGAGCCCGCCACAAGAGCCCACACGCGTGACGACATTGCTCACCATATCGCCAGCGCGCCATGGCGCGTTTGCGGTGCATCAAATGGCACGGCCCCGGTGTTGCGCCGCCCCCCCCCCGTACTGCCCCACGGCCGCTTCCGTTTTATTTCTTTTGCTGGCGCACGCGCTGTTGCTGTTTTTCCTGCGTTTGCTGGCGGTTCTGCTTGCGCTCGAACAGGGTGACCGCATCTTTCGTGGCTTGCTCGACGGTACGCATTTCTTCATGCGCATCGTGCGGGACGAAAAATTCGGCGTCCTGCGCCGCCACGACCAGCTTGATGGCAGCTTCGTCGTCGAGGTCGTACAGTTCCGTCAGGACGGTGGTGACCTCGTCCAGGTATGCTTCGTAAGTGAGGGTGCTCATGCTGTCTTCCTTAAGTGAGTGGCGCAGCGCGGGAACGGCGCGCTGCGCGCCGGCCCAGCAAAGTGCGCAGATAACCGGCCATTTTACCCGATGCCGGCGCCATCGGCGGGCAGCGGCCGCAAGGCATCGGCCACGCGCGCGTAGCGCAGGCGCACGCCCAGCTCGCGCTTGATGCGCGTATTGTGCAATCGGCGCGATTCGGACATGAACGACAGCAGCATCGGCGTGACCACCTGCTGCAGCGCGGCACGGGGCAGGCGCGGCGGGCGCGGCAGGCCGAACGTGTCGGCCACGGCATCGAAATACTCGGCCATTTTGAGTTCGCTGTCATCGCTGGCGTGATACACGCGTCCCGGCTTGCCCCGCCAAAGAGCCCGCTCGATGATGCGCGCCAGGTCGTCCGCATGGATATGGTTGGTGTACACATCGTCATCCGCGGCCAGGGCCGGCGTGCCTTCGCGCAAGCGCTTCAAAGGCAGGCGGTCGTCGGCATAGATGCCGGGCACGCGCAGGATGGCCACCTTGGCGCCGCGTCGCGCGCCCCAGCCGCGCAAGACCCGTTCGGCGTCCACGCGCCGCTTCGCGCGCGCATTGGCCGGCGCCGTCGGGCGCGTTTCATCGACCCAGGCGCCGGCGCAATCGCCATACACGCCGCTGGTGCTCACATACACCATGCGTGCATGCTCGGGTAAAATGGCGGCCAGATTGCGCGTGCGCCGGTCCAGCAAGCCCGACGACAAAGGTGGCGCCAGGTGCACGATCATCGTCGCCAGTCCCGCCAGCCGTTTCAGGCTGGCGCGGTCGTCGAGGTTGGCCACGATGGGCACGGCGCCGGCTTCCCGCAACTGCGCGCAGCGCGCCGGCTGGCTGGTGACGGCAAAGACGCGAAAGCGCGCGCGCAGCAGGGGCAGCAAGCGCATGCCGACGTCGCCGCAGCCCAGGATCAGCAGGCGCGGCAAGCCTGACGGCTTGCGCAAAGAGTGCATTAACATATTTTTCATCTCAAGGATTGTATGACTTTTCAAATTACTGTTCAGCCCAGCGGCCACCAATTCAGCTGTGAAGCGGACGAAACCGTCCTGTCGGCGGCGATACGCGCCGGCGTCGGCCTGCCATACAGCTGTAAGAGCGGCGCCTGCAGCTCCTGCAAGGGCAAGATCGTGTCCGGCAATGTACAGCATAAGCCATACCAGACCCGCTCCCTCACGGAAGATGAAGCGGCAGCCGGCTACTCGCTGCTGTGCTGCGCCGTACCCCAGGGCGACCTCGTGGTGCAGGCGCGCGAAGTGGCGGGCAGCAGCGACTACCCGATCAAGAAAATGCCGTCGCGCGTGACCACGATCGAAAAAGTCGCCCCTGACGTCGTCGTGCTGACCCTGCAGTTGCCGGCCAGCGAGCGCCTCAACTACCGCGCCGGACAGTATATCGAAATCATGCTGCGCGACAACAAGCGCCGCAGCTACAGCATGGCCAGCGCGCCCGTCGAAGGCGGGCCCGTCAGCTTGCACATCCGCCACATGCCGGGCGGCCTGTTTACCGACCAGGTATTTGGCACCATGAAAGAGCGCGACATCCTGCGCTTCGAAGGCCCGATGGGCACCTTCTTCCTGCGCGAAGATTCCGACAAGCCCGTCGTGCTGCTGGCCTCGGGCACGGGCTTTGCCCCGTTGAAAGCCATCGTCGAGCACATGATCAACGAGCAATCCCCGCGCCCGATCACCCTGTACTGGGGCGCGCGCCGTCCGCACGACCTGTACATGGATGCGCTGTGCCGCCAGTGGGCCGCCGACTTGCCGCAGTTCACCTATGTGCCTGTCGTGTCGGACGCCCTGCCGGAAGACGGCTGGAGCGGCCGCACGGGCTTCGTGCACCAGGCCGTCATCGCCGACTTGCCGGACATGTCCGCGTATCAGGTGTATGCCTGCGGAGCACCGATCGTCGTCGAGTCGGCCCACCGCGATTTCGTGCAGCTGTGCCAGTTGCCAGACGACGAGTTTTACGCGGACGCTTTCACCACGGAAGCCGACCTGGCCAAGTAAGCGTCACCGTCCAGACAGCGGGGCGCGGCTGGTGCGGCGCCCGCTGCCACCACCGCTCTACCCCGCTGCTTCCTGGAAATTTCATGTCTCTCGCCTCTGCCGGCAACGGCTTCAGTATCCTGCGCCACCGCAACTTCGCCTTTTATCTTTCCGCCCGCGTGCTGGGCACGGTGGCCGTGCAGATGCAAAGCGTGGCCATCGGCTGGCAGGTGTACCAGATCACGGGCAGCCTGTTCGACCTGGGCTTGATCGGCCTGGCGCAATTCGCCCCCTTCCTCGTATTGATTTTGCCGGCAGGCCATGTGGCCGACCGCTACAACCGCCGCAACATCATCGCCTGGTGCCTGGCGGCGCAGCTCGCTTGCGCGCTGGCCCTGCTGGCGTTCACTCTGAGTGGGCTCTCCATCGTCTGGCCCGTGTTTGCCGTGCTGGTGCTGTTCGGCAGCGCGCGCGCCTTCATGATGCCGGCCACGCAAGCCGTGCTGGTGAACATGGTGCCCACGCAACACTTCAGCCGCGCCGTCGCGCTCAGCTCGTCGAGCTCGCACGTAGCCATCATCCTGGGGCCTACCCTGGGCGGCTTGCTGTATTACTTCGGCCCCAAGGTCGTGTATTTGATCTCGTCCGCGCTGCTGGTCGTGTCCGTCCTGCTGATGCGCGCCACCACGCCCGCGCCGCAGGTGGTCAGGCGCGAACCCGTCAGCTGGCATACCCTGCTCGAAGGCTTGCGCTTCGTCTGGTCGAAACCCATCGTGCTGGGCGCCATTTCGCTCGACCTGTTTGCCGTGCTGTTCGGCGGCGCCACGGCCCTGCTGCCGGCGCTCGCGCACGACGTGCTGCATATCGGCCCCAGCGGCCTGGGCTTGCTGCGCACGGCGCCCGGGGCCGGCGCGGCCCTGTGCTCGATCGCGCTGGCCATCTTCCCCATCACGCGCCGCGTGGGACCGTGGATGTTCGGCGGCGTGGCCGTCTTCGGCCTGGGCACCCTGGTGCTCGGCAGCACCAGCTATTTCCCGCTGGCGCTGGTGGCGCTGTTCCTGATGGGCGCCGGCGACATGGTCAGCGTCTACATCCGCCACCTGCTGGTGCAGTTCGAGACGCCCGACGAAATCCGCGGCCGGGTCAGCGCCGTGAATGCCGTCTTCATCGGCGCCTCGAACGAGCTGGGCGAATTCGAATCGGGCTTGACGGCCGGCTGGTTCGGCCTCGTGCGCGCCGTGCTCTTCGGCGGCGCCGCCACCCTGGCCGTGACGGGCATCTGGGCAGTGCTGTTCCCCGTGCTGTCGCGCATGGACCGCTTCCCCCACCACGAGAAAGAAGCGGCCGCCAGGACGGCTACCACGGCGGGCGTATAAGGCCTAAGATGCGCTATCGCCACTGACGAACCGCACCATGAAAATCACGCTTCCGTTCCGCAGCTTCATCCGCAGCCGCCCCCATCTGAGCATGGCCACAGTCATCGGCGTGGCGGCCGGCCTGCTGCTGCCTGCATCTTGGCAACAGATGACGCGTTTGCTGACGGCGTGGAACGTGGCCGTCTGGTTCTACCTGGCGACGATGGCCTGGATGATGATGCGCGCTAACCATCACAAGGTCAAAGCCATGGCGGCGCGCCAGGACGAGCGGGCGGCAACAGTCTTGTCGGCCCTGTCCGTCGCATCCGTGATGAGCCTGGTGGCCATCGTCTCGCAGCTGTCTTCGATGAAAGACCTGGCGCCGGACGAGCGCGCGCTGCACTACGGCCTGACGATACTCACCCTGGTCGGTTCCTGGTTCCTCGTCGGCACCCTGTTCTGCTTCCACTATGCCCACCTGTATTACCAGGCCGATCCCGCGCTGCGCCCCCTGAAGTTTCCCGACAACGAGCAAAACCCCGATTACTGGGATTTTCTCTATTTCGCCATCACCATCGCCGTGGCCGTGCAAACGTCGGACGTTTCCGTGCAGACGCGCATGATGCGCCAGATCGTGCTGGGGCAATCCGTGCTGAGCTTTTTCTTCAACCTGGTCGTGCTGGGGCTGTCGATCAATATCGCCGCCGGCCTGATCAATGGTTGAAGTAATTTCGTGATGGAAACTTGACCTGGCTGAAGGGTTAAGCTCATCTTAATCGTGCGCACCCTCTTGAAATACTGGAAAGAGGAGTAAGATAAGTTCCATGCACAGAGGTCATGTGCATGGGGCAGCAACCAGGCCGCAGCACGCCTGAGATGGGTTTTTTTTGAATTGACAGGAGTAAGCATATGCAAATCAATATTCATACCGACAGCACCATCGCCAACACCGCTGGACTGAACGAACATGTGCAATCCGTACTTGAAAGCGCACTGAGCCGCTTCCGCGACAACCTGACCCGCATCGAAGTCCACATCAGCGACACGAATGGCCCGAAAGGCGGCGCCGACGATATTCGCTGCGTCATGGAAGCACGCGTTGCTGGCTATCAACCGATTGCTGTGACCGAACAGAACGCCACCGTGCATCAATCCGTTGCCGGCGCCACCGACAAACTGAAACGCGCCATCGATAGCGCCCTGGGCCGCTTGCAAGACAGCAAGCGCCACGCCACCGGCAAGAATGCCGTGATCGATACGGCCGAAGCGGAAGAAACCGCCGAGTAACTCCCCACCCGCAGGATTTCCAGAGACTGAGGCAGCCGTTCAAGGCTGCCTTTGCACATCTGGACCACCTTCCTGCACGACAACATCAATAGCAAAACAGCAAGCATTTCAACTTATTAACACGACCACGAAATAATTGTCGTATTTCTCACAGTAAGTGACATCAAGCAAGCCTTTGCCGTTACAGCCAAGGCCGCTTTACGCTATCATGAAGCTACCGGCCCCCTGCTCGCGCGCGCCGGCTTTTTGAAAGTGTGATTGTGGAACAGATCGGCAACTTCGGCACTTCAGGCTGCAACATCGGCGATTTACAGTTATTTCGCGATGGGGCGGATAGCCAGACGGCCGCCATGCTGGCGCCCTGCCCCGTCATGCGCCTCGAAGCGGGCGAAGCCATTGCCGACACACAAGGCACCTGCCTGTACATCGTCCTGCGCGGTTCGCTGGCCGTGGCCGCCGACATCCACACGGGCATGGATGACGGCACCGTCAGCAAGGTCTTGCCCGGCGAAAGCGTGGGCGAACAATCGGTGCTCGATGAAGCGAGCAACCTGGCCGCCATTTCCGCCCTGGAAGAAACCGACTTGCTGGTGATCGACGCAGCCGTCGTCTGGGAATTGATCGAGCAATCGAATGGCCTGGCGCGCAACCTGCTGCGGCTGCTGTCCTTCCGCATCCGCGCCGCCAATGCCCTGCTGCGCCGCCGCCAGAAACTGGGCGAATTCTACCGCCAGCTGTCGATGGTCGACAGCCTGACGGGCTTGTACAACCGCGCCTGGCTGACGGATTTACTGCCGAACATGATCGTCACGGCCCACGCCAGTGCCTCGCCGCTGTCGCTGGTGATGATAGACCTCGACCATTTCAAGCGTTTCAACGACACGCACGGCCACCAGGCGGGCGACCAGGCGCTGCGCATCGCCGCGCAAGTGCTGGGCGCGGCCCTGCGGCCCACGGATTTTGCCGTGCGCTATGGTGGCGAGGAAATGATGGTGATCTTGCCCGACACCAACGAACACGTGGCTCTGCGGGTGGCCGAACGCCTGTGCGAACGGATGCAGCAAGCCGTCATCTTCGCCGACATGCGCAGCGCGCTGCCGCACATCACGGGCTCGTTCGGCGTGTCCAGCCTGGCGGCCGAACAGGACGACCATGCGCTGATCGCGGCCGCCGACGCGGCGCTTTACCGCGCGAAGGCAGGCGGACGCAACCAGGTCATGCTGTAGATCAGGCGGCCTTGCTGTCGGCAGGCTTGGTCGCGTCCGGCTTGGCAGCCTCATCCTTCTTGCTGCTGTGCGCGGCGATGAAATCCGCATAGCCCTTCTGCACCAGTTCATACGTCTTGTCGATATTGCCAGCGATATCGCCGCCCAATACTTTCAAGCCTTCCAGGATATCGCGCGCTTCCTTGAAGCCTTTTTCCATGCCGCCGCTGATGGTATCCATGAACTTGGTCAGGGCCGCATCGTCATCCAGATCGGGATTCTGTTTCTTGAAGGCGTCAAAAAAACCGGTCGACAGCGATACAATGCGGCTCGCCGTCGCTTCGGCGCTATTGTCCTGCGACGCCGCGTTCTGGATTGCATCGTCGCCGTACTGGCCCTTCAGCGCTTCATTGATGTTGGTGATGGCCGTCTTGTACAGCAACGCCAGCGGCTCGTTCTCGGAACCGATCGACACGTTCAGCGAGGCCTGCATGATGGAAGCGTTCAATTGCAGCTTCGTGCGGTCGTTGACGCTCATTTCAGCGTTGACGCCGTCCTTTTGCTGGACTTTCTCGTCCTTGCCGGCAACACCTGTACTGACGGAAGTCACGGAAGGGTTGGAATTGCCGCTTGCGGCGATGGGAATTGACACGATAGACCTCCTTGAACGGGCAATGTATGCCACCATGCGGGAAACGCGATGATGACCATCCTCTCGTGTAGTATCGGCAGGTTTTCAGAAAACTGTAGCAGCGGCGCGTGTACGGCCCGGATAACCAATCAAGTAACCAAGCAATGACCATCAATGACTAACCAGACCTTTCTTTGGCACGACTACGAAACCTTTGGCGCCCAGCCGCGCCGCGACCGCCCGGCCCAGTTCGCCGCCATCCGCACGGATGCGGAGCTCAACGAGATCGGCGAGCCGATCATGCTGTATTGTCAGCCGGCCAATGACTTCCTGCCCGATCCGCAATCGTGCCTGATCACGGGCATCACGCCACAGCAGTGTCTGCAGCTGGGCGTGCCCGAACACCAGTTCGCCGCCACCATCGAAGCGGCCTTTTCGGAGCCGGGCACTATCGGCGTGGGCTACAACACCATCCGTTTCGACGATGAAGTCACACGTTTCCTGTTCTGGCGCAACCTGATCGACCCGTATGCGCGCGAATGGAAAAACCATTGCGGCCGCTGGGACATCCTCGACGTGGTGCGCATGACGCACGCGCTGCGCCCGGAAGGCATCGAATGGCCGAAGCGCGACGATGGCCAGACCAGTTTTAAACTGGAACACTTGAGCAAGGCCAACGGCCTGGTCCACGAAGCGGCGCACGATGCGCTGTCCGACGTGCGCGCCACCATCGCCCTGGCCCGCCTGATCAAGCAAAAACAGCCGAAACTGTTCGAATTCTGCCTGGCCCTGCACAAGAAGGACCGGGTCGCCAGCGAAATGGGCATGCACCTGGCCGCCAGCGAGCGCCAGCCTTTCCTGCATGTGTCGGGCATGTTCCCCGCCGAACGGGGCTGCGTGGGCGTCGTCTGGCCGCTGGCCACGCACCCGAGCAACAAGAACGAGATTCTCGTCTGGGATTGCGCCTACGACCCGCGCGAACTGTTCCAGCTGGACGCCGACACCATCCGCAAGCGGCTGTTCACGCGCAAGGAAGCCATGCCCGAAGGCATGACGCGCCTGCCCGTGAAAAGCGTGCACCTGAACAAATCGCCCATGCTGGTCGGCAATTTGAAGACCCTGTCGCCGGCCATGGCCGCGCAATGGGGCATCGACGTGGACGCCGCGAAGGTCAACGCGCAGCTGGCCGCGACGGCGCCGAACATGGATGCCATCTGGGCCGAAGTGTTCCAGCGCCCGGGCGCGAATGTCGCGCTGGACGTGGATGAGGATCTGTATAACGGTTTCGTCAGCAATGACGACCGCCGCCTGCTCGAATCCTTGCGCCGCGAAACGCCGGCCAAGCTGGCCACGGCCCGCCCCTCGTTTGCCGACGAGCGCCTGCAGGAATTGCTGTTCCGCTACCGCGCCCGCAATTTCCCGCAAACGCTGAGCGAAGCGGAAAGCCTGCGCTGGGAACAGCACCGCGCCGCCCGCCTGTTCGACGGCGACGGCGGCGCCCGCACCATCGAAATGCTGTTTACGGAAATCGACGTGCTGTCAGAATCGGTGGATGAGCGGGGGGAAGAGATTTTAGGCGAGCTGTACGACTACGCGGAGATGGTGGCGCCCATGCGCGACTGAAACAGGGCGCGAGTCGGGTAGGTCGGATTAGCGGGCCGAAGGCCCGCGTAATCCGACAACTTTGTTGACGTTACCGGTGTTGTCGGGTTACGGCCGCAGGCCTAACCCGACCTTGTATTATTCCCTTCATGCCGTTCGTGATATTGCGAACGGTATCGACCGCTGTCAAAATCTTGGTAGGCATATCAAGACCGGGTAACTGGATGCCGTATCCGCCCTTAGG
>NZ_JBNYXU010000006.1:0-434659 GCF_051380835.1 Janthinobacterium aestuarii | reverse complement strand
GGGCGGATACGGCATCCAGTTACCCGGTCTTGATATGCCTACCAAGATTTTGACAGCGGTCGATACCGTTCGCAATATCACGAACGGCATGAAGGGAATAATACAAGGTCGGATTAGCCCGCGAGGGCGTAATCCGACATCTCACCAACTTCACTCCCCGGGCCGGTACCTGCGCTCCAAGTGCTTCGCCACGTCCTCGGGATAAAACAGCACCTCCTTGAATTCGCCGCGTGCATACATGGCCGCCTGGTCCTTGAAATGCGGCGACGTCGGGTCGCCGCTCTGGCCACCGGCAAGGATGCTTTTCGCCTTGATACGAGGACCAAATTCCACGGCCGCGACAAAGCTGTTGCCACGTTCGCCGTAAATCCTGCGCGTGGTGCTCTTGCCGCTCTGGCCATACGCGGCCAGCGCGCCCCAGTTGCCCGACGCATAAGGCACGGGCAAGCTGGCTTGCGCATCGTCGAACGGCTGCACCACGTCGCCCGTCAGGCGCTGGAAGCGGTTGATCTCGCCCCACGGCGTTTGCCAGTTGCCGAAATCGCGCTGCAATTTATCGGCCGCCGTTGCCAGAGCCGCCAGCCGCTGCGCCGCCGTGACCTTCTGCGTCGCCAGAAAATCGACCACGGGCACGCCCTGCTCGCGCGCCTGCTTGCCAGCCAGTTCGGCCAGCTCCTGGCCCCAGAACACGGCCAAGGAAGTGGCCGTGGACGTCAGCGAATAGCGCCAGTCCCAGGCGCGCAGCAAGGCCACCTTGTCGGCCAGCGCCAGCTGTTGCGCGTCGCCCGCTGGCAGCGCATCGTATGCCGCAAACAGCGGCGGCAGCAAGGATTCAAACGCCGTCAGTTCGCTGTCATACGAGGCGGCGATCAGGCTGTCGAGCGTGAAATCCTTCTTGTTCTGGAAAACCTTGACGGCATGCAGGCCGCGCGCGTTTTCGCCATACACGGACATGTAGGCGGGGTAGTCCTGCTGGCGCGGGCTGTTGGCGCCGGCCGCCGAATACGGCCAGTTGTTCGTGTTCTGTATCCAGCCATTCTTTGGATTGAACAGGGTGATGGTTTGCGCCACCGTGTGCAACCCTTTCCATTCCGTGGCCGGATCGCTGCCGTCGACGGGCTGTTTCCAGTTGAAGCGCGGGTCGCGCACGGGGATGAAATTGCCATGAAAATAGGCGATATTGCCATCCGCATCTGCGTACACGGTATTGTTCGACGAATTCGTGCGCAATTCCATCGTCTTGTAGAACGCCGTGTAATCGCGCGCCTTGGTGCGCGTGTACGACTGCGTCAGCGCCTTCAACGGTTCGTTCATCAGGCGCACGGCCACCCAGCGTCCATCCTGGGCGCGCACGATGGGGCCGTGATGGCTGTAGTAGACGGTGATGGTTTTCGAGCCCATGCCGCCGTTCGCGAGTTTATATGGCAAGGTAATCGGTACGGCTTTCAAGGGGCGCAGGCCGCCGTCATAGCGGTAGAACCATGCGCCATCCTTGTCGACGATGCTTTCCAGGTATTCGTCGATGACGTCGCCGCCACCCGAGGTATGCATCCAGCCGAGGCGGTCGTTAAAACCCTGGTAGACGAAGAACTGGCCCCAGGTGACGGCGCCATATGCGTTCAAGCCTTCGCCGCTGGTCACCTGCACTTCGGGGCGGAAGTAGAACGAGGTGTGTGGATTGATCATCAGCAGCGCATGGCCATTTTTCGTGATCGCGGGCGCGATGGCAAAGCCGTTCGAGCCGCTCGGCTCCGGCTCCAATCCAGTTTCCACGCTGGCCAGCGCCACGGTGGCAGGCTTGGCTTGCTGGCCGTAAAACGCTTCGAGCTGCGCCAGGTTGACCGATTCAATATCGCCGCCGATGCTGCCCTCGCTGAAGCTCAAGGCCATCCACGGCTCGAAATGCGCGATCAGCTTGGGTTTGACGTGCGGGTGCGTGGCCAGGTAAAAATTCAAGCCATCGGCAAACGCATCCATCAACTTGCGCAGCCACGGCGGGCTGGCGCGGTACTGCGCCTGCAGCTCAAGCGGATCGATGAAGAGCTTCATGCGCAGGTCGCGGTACAGCTCCAGCTCGCCCTCCACTTCCGCCAAGCGCCCCATGGCGTTGATGTAATTGAGTTCCACGCGCGGGAAATCGTCCTCGGCCTGCGCATACATCAGGCCAAAGATAGCATCCGCATCCGTCTTGCCCGTCACATGGGGCACGCCCCAGGTGTCGCGCGCGATGCTGACATGGGCGGCCTGCGCCTGCCAGCGGGCCATGTCCGTGACAGAAACGGCGGGCGCCGCCAGCACGGGAGGAGCGGCGACGGCGCCACAGGCGATGGCGACAAACAAGGCACGGCGAGCTGGCATTCACTACTCCAATAATCAGGATGCGTCGATGAGAGTTGCAATCCGCTGGTTGAGTTCCACATTTTCCGCCTGCAGTTGCGCCACCTTCTGTTTCAGGCTGGCGATCTCGCCGCGCAGGCGCTCCGCCTCACTAGGCGCCTGGGCTGCGTTGTCCGCCCATGGCTCGTTACCCGTCTCCGGTGTGTCCTGCGACACGTGGGGCACCTTCGGCTCGCGCGGCGTGCGCGTGGCGGCGCGCTGTTCGCGGATTTCCTTGGCCGCTTGGCGTAGCAGTTTTTTACCACCGGCGACGGCCGCCACCTGTTCTTCCGGCGGCAGGGACGCCACGGTGGCCGCCGCATTGATGGAGATCGTGCCCGAACGGACGGCTTCCACCAGTTCCGGCGACGCCGCTTTCCGGATTTTCTCGATCTGGCTGATCTGGTTGCTGCTCAACCGCGCGGCCTTGGCGACTTCTTCGCGCGTGCTCATGGGGGGCTTGGGCGCGTTTTCGCCTTCGGGCGCATCGGCCGCGCTGACGGGTGCCGGGCTGCGCGCGGCGACGATTTCCTTCTTGCGCAGGGCCAGCACGCCGCGCTGGAAATCCGACACGCTGCGGCGCGCCAGGTGATTGTCGATCATCCACAGCATGACGTCGTCGAGCGAGGTAAAGCTGGTGTTCTGGATGGTCTTGAATTCGATGCCGTGCTGGCGGCAGATGGCGTAGCGGTTATGCCCGTCGATCAGCACGTCGTTCCACAGCACCAGCGCATCGCGGCAGCCTTCGGCCAGCAGGCTGCGCTCGAGCGCCGCGTACTCGCTGGCGGTGAGCGGGTCGATATACGACTGCAGCACCTGATTGATAGTGATATTCATGGTTGTCCTCAATATTGCGGCGCGATGGTCCGCGCCGGCACGAATGCTACACCATCCGCCACCGCTGGCCGGGTAAAATCACGGCGGCACAGCTCATACAAAAAACACGGACCATGAAAAGAAAGTACGCCACCGCGATCATTTTTGGCGTTGCCGCCATCGGCTTCACCTGGGTCAGCCCCTACATCGCCATGTACCGCATCAGCATCGCGGCAAAATCCGTGCGCCTGGAAACCCTGGCGCAGCAGGCCGACCTGCCCGCCGTGCGTGCCAGCGTGGCGCGCCAGCTGCGGGCGGCCGGCGAGACGGCCAATGAAGACGATTTCAAGGAAATGCTCGACACCATCGTCTCGCCGCCCGGCATCACGGTATTGATCCTGCACGGCAAGCAGGGAGCGGACGGCAAGCGCCACGACTTCGGCATGGCATACCGCTCGTGGAACGAAGTGGTGCTGCGGCGCAGCGGCGCCGGCCCCGCCGCCAGCCAGTTCCTGCTGCGCCGCCATGGCATCTGGGACTGGAAACTGGCGGACATTACCTTGCCGCCGGAATTACTCTGACAAAACTTGATCTAAAACAACACTTACCTAAACCGCCATATTGATTTTGGGAAATATTATGTAGAATGCCAACACTTCAGGCGCACCGGGTCGCCAGGGATCCGAGAGATCGCAGATGAAAAGAATGATGCTTCTCGCTGTAGCGGTACTGGTCGCGCTGGCCGGCCTCTTCTATGGCAGTCCGTATTTCACCATGGACAAGATCCGCGCGGCCACCATGGACGAGGATAGCCAGGCGCTGGCTGCACAGATCGACCTGCCACAGCTGCGCGGCAGTCTCGGGCAGCAACTGCATGCCCTGTTCTCGGCGCCGGAAGTGGCCGACGACATCAGTCCCGACGTCATCGATCCCTTGCTCGACACCATGCTGATGCCCGAAGGCATCGTCGCCTTGATGAAGCTCAATGACCGCTACGAAAAGCCACTCGCCAAGGTCAGCGACATCAGCGGCCGCAAGCGCAACACCAAGCCCGACTACAAACTGCGCTACACTTCCTGGAACAGCGTTGTCGTGCAGCGCGCCCACAGCAAAAGCCATATCGGCGAACTGACCCTGACGCGCGACGGCCTGTGGAGCTGGAAACTCACGTCGGTGGCGCTGCCCAAGAATCTGCTGGCCGACGCTTAAAACGGCCGCGCACTGCTATCATCTGCCCAACCACATTTCTTTGGAGGCAGCATGTCAGACCTGGTACAACACGCCCTGACCCACGCAGGCAAACCAGCCGCCACGCCCTGGGTGGTGACCTTGATCAACGGTGAAAAACTCACCGGCCCCATTTCCCCGCTCAGCGACGGCTGCTACGCCATCGGCCTAGGACAAATCAAGTATTTTTCCAGCGACAAGGTCGCCTGCCTGAATGTATCGGGCGCCGGCGCGTTTCCCATCTGATGACGGGGCCGGAGGGGCCGGACGCCACGGATCTGGCGGCGCAGCTGCAGGCGCTGGAGGCGGCGCTGCAAAGCCAGGCCGTGCGTGCCGACGGCGCCAGGCTGGCGGCACTGCTGGCCGACGAGTTCGTCGAATTCGGCAGCTCGGGCCTGCTGTGGACGCGCGCGGCGACCTTGGCCGACTTGCCGGCGGAAGACTTTTGCCCGCGCAGCATCAGCGATTTCCAGGCCCGCTTGCTGGCCGACGACGTTGCCTTCGTTACCTACCGCTCGCAGCGCCACGCCAGCGGCGCCCTGCCCGCCAGCGCCAGCTTGCGCAGTTCGCTGTGGAAGTGGCGCGATGGCCGCTGGCAGATGATCTTTCACCAAGGTACGCCGATACCTGTCTGAACAAGTATCCCATGTCGAAAAGTTGTTTTTTGACACGCAAAATGTCATTGATTTACTGAATTTTTTGTGCAACAATGAATTTAATAAATAAAACAAATAAATTATTGAAATCGGTTTTTTGAATTAACTCGATCCTCACACCACGAATCCGTGTTCTGGATAGAAAAGCACTGCGCAGGGAACAACCCGCTGCCAGGCAAGCGCCTGCCACTGGTCCCACGCAAGCCCCCTTTCTAATCGTCACCACGTATTTTGGGAGAGACATCATGGATAAATTCACCGTACGCACCCAGCTCACTCTGGCTTTCGGCCTGCTGGTCTTTTTCCTCATCGGCATCTCGATCCTGTCCGTGCGGAGTTTTTCCACCTTCAACACGGGCTTTGAGCAGTATGTCAACGGCATCACGGCCCGCACCAACGCGGCCCACCGCGTGCGTGACGCGATCGACATGCGCGCCGTGGCGGCCAGGAACCTGGTGCTCGTCACCAAGCCGGAAGACCTGGAAACCGAACGCAAGCAGGTCTTGCAGGCGCACGCCGATGTCGTCAAGAACATGCAGCAGCTGCTGCAACTGGCACAGCAGCCCGAGGTGTCGGACCAGGTGCGCGCCATCATCCGCAAGATCGACGGCATCGAAAAACGCTATGCTCCCGTGGCCCTGGCCATCGTGGACCTGGCGCTGCAAAAGAAAACCGAACAAGCCATTGTCAAGATGAACGAGGAATGCCGCCCGCTGCTGGCCGCCCTTGTCGCCGCCAGCGATGAATATTTCACCCTGACGGACAGGCACTCCGCCGTCATCCTGCAGGAAGACAACGAGCACTACATCCTCAACAGGAATATCCTCATCGGCGCCAGCTTGCTGTCCATCGTGCTGGCTGGCCTGGCGGGCTGGCTCATCACGCGTAGCCTGCTCAAGTCGCTGGGCGCCGAACCGAAACAGCTGTGCGACGCCGTCAGCCTGCTTGCCGCCGGCGACCTGACAGGCAAACTCAGTGTTGCACCGAACGATAGCGTCAGCGTGCTGTCGGCGCTGCAGCGCATGCAGGAGTCGCTGACCACGGTCGTGTCCTCCGTGCGCCAGGATTCCGACACGGTCTCGCTTGCCGCCAAAGAGATTTCCACCGGCAATAGCGACCTGTCGCTGCGCACGGAACAGCAAGCCAGCTCACTGGAAGAAACCGCTTCCTCGATGGAAGAACTCACCAGCACCGTGCGCAAGAATGCGGAAAATGCCCGCGAAGCCAAGGTGCTGGCCACGACCGCATCGGACGTCGCCAGCAAGGGCGGCGCCGTGGTGGGCCAAGTGATGGGCACCATGGACCTGATCAGCGAATCGTCGCGCAAGATTGTCGACATCATCAGCGTCATCGACGGCATCGCCTTCCAGACCAATATCCTGGCCCTGAATGCGGCAGTGGAAGCGGCGCGTGCCGGCGAACAGGGCCGCGGCTTCGCCGTCGTGGCGACCGAGGTGCGCGGCCTGGCCCAGCGCAGCGCCAGCGCGGCCAAGGAAATCAAGGCGCTGATCGACGATTCCGTGAGCCGCGTCGATGCCGGCTCCCGGCTGGCGGCGCAGGCGGGCACGACGATGTCCGAGGTGGTCGCCAGTGTCGCCCGCGTCAGCAACATCATCGCGGAAATCACGGTGGCCAGTCAGGAACAGTCCGCCGGCATCGAGCAGATCAACCAGGCCGTCGCCCAGATGGATAGTGTCACGCAACAAAACGCGGCCCTGGTGGAAGAAGCGGCGGCGGCGGCCGAATCCTTGCGCGACCAGGCCAGCCACCTGGTGGAAACCGTGAGCGTCTTCAAGACGCACGACAGCCATGCGGCGGCGCCCGCGCCAACCTTCGCGCCAGCGCGCGCCAGCCACAAGCCGCTGCGCCTGGTACCGGCACAGGCCAGCAGCACCGTCAAGCGCCAGGCCGCACCGGCAAAACCCCGTTCCGTACAAGCGGAAGCCGTGACGGCCGGCGACTGGGAAGAGTTTTAATTCAGCAGATCGGGCATGCGCCACGCATGCCCAGCCTCACACGCACAGGGGGATAGCCACAGGCCGCGCTTTCCCCTGTCGCGCTGCAACAACAAGCCCCCTTCCAAAAAAATCTGCGGCAGCTGTTGTATTTCCAGTGCCCGCAAGCCGGCAGCATGGCAAAAAACATCGCTCTTTTTGCGCTCCCGCAGGAAACTGCATCGCCATGCCCAGCCGCTGTTGCGCTCGCACAAGCCTGCCGGCACTCCACTATGCACCCGCCAGATATTGACGACAAATACGATTTTATTCGTGTATTCAGTCGAAACGGATATGAATAGCCGTCGCTGGAAAATGGCATGAATACCAAAACTTTCCGTGCTAGCATAATTTTTCGTTCAGCTGGCCAGCGCCAGCCTGCATGCCCCAACAACCTTGACCGACAGGAGCCGTTTCATGATGACACCGCATGCCAGCACAGTACGCCACACCCTGATTGCCCTGGCAATCACTGCCGCCTTTCCCCTGCAGGCGATGGCGCAGGCACAGGACAACGTCCCGGCGCCTGCCGCCGACGCCCCTGCCGCTCCGGCGGCACAGGCCGGTCCTGGCCAGCTGGAAACGGTGATCGTGACGGCGCAGCGGCGCGCGGAAAACATCAAGGACGTGCCCATGTCCATCGCCACCCTGAAGGGCGACAAGCTCGACACCCTGACGGCCGGCGGCGCCGACATCCGCTTCCTCAACAGCCGCTCGCCCAGCGTCTCGGTCGAATCGGACTATGGCCGCACCTTCCCCCGCTTCTACATTCGCGGCCTGGGCAATACCGACTTCGACCTGAACGCCTCGCAGCCGGTAGGCCTGGTGATGGATGACGTGGTGCAGGAAAACGCCATGCTGAAAGGCTTTCCCGTCTTCGACGTCGACCAGGTCGAGGTGCTGCGCGGCCCGCAAGGTACCTTGTTCGGCCGCAACTCGCCGGCCGGCGTGATCAAGTTCGATTCCGCCAAACCCGTCTTCAAGACGGAAGGCTATCTGAGCGGCGGCTTCGGCAAGGATGGCATGAAGAACCTGGAAGGCGCCTTCAACGTGCCCGTCAGCGACACTGTGGCCCTGCGCTTTTCCGGCCAGACCCAGCGCCGCGACGACCGCGTGCACAACCCGCGCCCCACCGGCACGCGCGACTTCGAAGGCTATGAAGACAGCGCCGCCCGCCTGCAGGTGCTGGTCAAGCCCACGCGCGACTTCAGCGCCCTGTTCAACGTGCACGCGCGCAACCTCGACGGCACGGCCACCCTGTTCCGCGCCAACATCCTGAAACAGGGCACCAACGACCTGGTCGACGGCTTTGATTACGATAACTACCCGACCGACGGCATCAACCGCCAGCACCTGAAAACCAAGGGCGGCAGCATGCGCCTGAAATGGGACTTGCCCGGCGTCACCCTGCATTCGATCACCGGCTACGAAAAACTCGATTTCTTCAGCCGCGCCGACGTCGACGGCGGCTATGGCGCCGTGTACGCGCCGCCGATGGGTCCCGGTTTCATCCCCTTCGTCGTGGAAACGGCCGACGTGATCCCCAACCACAAGCAGATTTCGCAGGAATTCCGCGCCGAGTCGTCTGCCCGCGGCCCGCTGCAATGGATAGCCGGCCTGTTCTACTTCAAGGAAGATATCCAGATCGACAGCATCAGCTTTGACAGCCTGGCGCCCGGCAATCCGCAAAGCCCGAACTACGCGACGCAAAACCAGAGCTCGAAGTCGTACGCGGCCTTCGGCTCGCTCAACTACACGGTGTCGGATGCCCTGAAACTGCGCGCCGGCCTGCGCTACACGACCGACAAGAAGGATTTCTCGGCCAAGCGCGTGGAAGCGACCACGGCCGGCCCCTTCAACCTCAACGACACGTCGCACAACATCAGCTGGGACTTGAGCGGCACCTATGTGCTCACGCCGGCAACGAATGCCTACGCGCGCATCGCCACCGGTTACCGCGCGCCATCGATGCAGGGACGCCTGAACGGCCTGGCCGACCGCCCTTCGTTTGCGGGTGCCGAGAAAGCCTTGTCCGTCGAGGCGGGCATCAAGCAAGACCTGTTCGACAAGCGCGCGCGCCTGAGCCTGGCCGTGTTCCAGTACCGGGTCAAGGACAAGCAACTGACGGCCGGCAGCGGCGCTGTCAACATGAACCAGCTGCTCAACGCCGACAAAGCCACGGGCCGTGGCGTGGAACTCGATTTCCAGGCTAACCTCAGCGATTCGCTCAGCATGACCCTGGGCGGCAGCTACAACCACACGGAAATCCAGGACAAGAAGCTGTTCGTGCAAAGCTGCGGCAACGCGCAAAACAACCCGGCCAGCGGCTGCACCGTGACCGACCCGGTGGGCCCGTTCAAGGGTACGGCCTACATCGACGGCAACCCGCTGCCGCGCGCGCCGGAATGGCAGACTAACTTCACCCTGAAGTACAGCATTCCCCTCGCCAATGGCGAGTTCTACGCCTACACGGACTGGGCCTACCGCACCAGCTACAACTTCTTCCTGTATGAAGCGAAGGAATACAAGGCCAAGGAACTGCTCGAAGGCGGCTTGCGCGTCGGCTACAAATGGGACAAATACGAACTCTCCGCGTATGGCCGCAACATCACCAACCAGGTCCAGTCGCTGGGCGCGATCGATTTCGACAACCTGACAGGCATCGTCAACGAGCCGCGCACGTATGGGGTGCAGTTCAAGGCGACGTTCTGACGGCTGGTAGATAAAACCATGCTGTCCGGCGCAAACCGGACAGCGCGGCTCAGGCACAAGATGGCGTGATGCACATCACCTGTGCTAGAATCTCGCCGCGCTGCCCGGATGGTGAAACTGGTAGACACTGGAGACTTAAAAGACTTTGTGTGCACGCCGGAAAAATTTTGCAGCTCTAGTCATAATGCCCTTAGATAAAGGTTTTTTGAGATTTTCTTTGCGTCAATGGCAGAGTTGCCGAAAAGTCCGTGTGCAAAACTTACACACGAGATATACTAGGAAAATCAACGAAAAATACGAAAGCAGTGAAAATGGCAAGTGTTTCAGAATTGCCGTCGGGGAAGTTCCGCGTTCAAATCCGCCGCAAGAATTTAGCCGCCATCGGCAAGGTTTTTGACACTCGTGAAGAAGCGATGGCGTGGGGTGTTTCGCGTGAAGCGGAGCTGGTTGTTGCGAAGAGCTCAGGCGTGGCGCGGCCAAACGCCGGCTTGACCTTTCGGGTCGCTGTGCAGCGGTATTTCGACGGCCCTAAGTTCCGGGAAAAAGCAATCGGCACCCAGGGACGCGAGCGTAGCAGCTCCGTGCGACTGCTCGAGTACTTCGGAAACTATGCACTCTCTGTCATCGACGGCGCTATGGTCCAGGATTACATCGACATACGCTGCGGCGAACGAGTAAAGCACCGCAACGGCACTACGCTCGATAAAAAAATCTCGGCCGACTCTGTGCGGCTTGAGAAAGCGTTCCTGGGAGCCGTATTCAAGTTTTCGAAGCGGCGAAACCTCGTCACGGCCAATATCATGCGTGACTCCTTCGAACTGCCGACATGCATACCGAAAGAAGCCCGCATCACCCTAAAGCAGCAGCTCGACATGTACGACGCCGCTCGGCATATCGGTACGGCCAAGAACGCTAATCCTTGCCTACTGCCATGGCTGTATTTTGTGTTCGAAACAGGGACTCGGCCTGGGGAGGCAGCGAAAATTGAACTTAGCTGGGTGAGCCTGGAGGAACGCAAGGTCAGCATCCCCCGCATAGGACAAAAGAAGCGTAACGCGCGCATAGTGCTTTTTGGCGACGAAGTGTTC
Source organism: Janthinobacterium aestuarii (assembly GCF_051380835.1). NCBI lineage: Bacteria > Pseudomonadati > Pseudomonadota > Betaproteobacteria > Burkholderiales > Oxalobacteraceae > Janthinobacterium > Janthinobacterium aestuarii. Next base: position 423,790 of record NZ_JBNYXU010000006.1, on the reverse strand, counting down.
GATATGGTTAGGGATTGCTGCGAGCGAGCACAGGAAGCTGGCTCGAAATATCTGTTCTTCTCGCGTGCTAACGCACCACTTGCGCATGATGCGAAAGGTAACCCTATCCGACGTCGGCGCACTGAGGATGAAACTGCGAATCGCCCTTGCACACCGTTTTCGTATTACAACGCCTGGCGCACACTGGCGAAAAAGGCTCGCCTGCCTTCGAGCATCAACCCGCACATCGTGCGTCACGAGTTTATCAGCCGGTTGTTCGAAGACACGGACATGAGTGACAGCCAGATTGCAAGCCTCGTCGGAGACGTGAACGTGCTGTCGCTGGGCCCTTATAAACATTTGCGCGTTGAGCGGTTACGTGACCGACAAGACGCACATCTAGACGAGATGCGTATGGCGCTGCGTGATATACAAACGATGAGGGAGGCAAAACTAAAGGCGTTCTTCGCCAGGGTGCGAGAAGAAGCGCAGGCAGCGCGGGAGGCATCTGGAGACTTTTCGACGCCGATGCAGCGTATCCACGCGATGGTCGAAGCTGATGCTGTGCTCGAAAAAGCAGCGCTGACTCAGAAGTAAGTGTGGTACTGGTGCGGGCGGCCGGAATCGACCCAGAAAGACTTGCGTCGGCAAGTTTTAAGTCTCCCGGCTCTAGGCTCGCATTTACTTAATACTATTAATTCAAAACCCGTCTAGTGCGGGTTTTTTGTGCGCAAATCTGAGTGGGGTGGTGCCTCGGACCGGAATCGAACCGGTACGCCGCAAAGCGGTTGATTTTAAGTCAACTGTGTATACCAGTTTCACCACCGAGGCACATTCACGTGCTATGCCGTGAAGCCCGTTATTGTCGCATGTTTGTGATAAAAATGCTAGCGCTGCAAGTATTGGGCGCGTAGACCGCAGCAGAGGTTGGGCTTGGGCGGGAGGCTGAAAGGACGATAGCCGTAAGGATTGCAGCGCAGCCGCTTACCTTTTGAGTGCACAAAATGGCTTCGACGGCGGAGCGTGTAAGGGATACAACTTAAGTTAACTGCTTTGCGTCGCGGGGCTCGGTGCACATTTAGAGGTCATAGGTAGTAGTCCTTCCACGAGCGAGCGCAGCTGCTGACGTGGAAGGACTACATCGATGAAACGCTGCTTTACCTGGCGTCGCACAACGTCTGAACGCGCTACTGGGGTTTCTCCAGCGAAGCTGCGAGTGCACTCATTGGCTAACTTGTTGAACGCACGCCGGCCATCGGCGGCCCTCAGGTAAGGTCGCATCGCGCTTAGTTTGATGAAGCTGCACCGGAGCTCGACCTTGATGGCACGGGCCGAGACGGTAGAGGCTTGGACGGCGGCAGAACGCGATTTGCCAAATGAGTTTGTCGTCAATCATGCTGAGAATGCCGGCGTCATCTATGGCCCCCCCGCATGGCTGACAACCTTAATTGATTCTTAAAACGCTCCGAAATTTGGAGCATTTTGCTTTCAGCGCTTAGTCATCCTGCCTGGTCGGTCGCCATATATATTACCGCAGTGTAATGCGTTTAGATTTACGACCAGTTTATATAAACATTGTTGATATAGGTAGTATACCCGGGGCACTTCAGCGCCAGGCACAACTCAGGAGAGCCACCATGGCAGTTTATAAATTCACAGAGTACAGCACCGGCGAACCGCTGGTTTCCATCGAATATAGCTACGACGACGCGGCGCTCACGATGACACGCAGAGCGGGCTCGAAGTCGGAGACTCGCGAGATTACGCAAGAAGAGTGCGACGCACTGAACTTGTTGAGCCCGGGCGACCAAATGCGCGCTGCGTCCATCTTTTAAAAAAGGAGAATCACCATGCCAGCGCTGGCGTGCAAGAGATTGAAGTGTACGAGTGCACGACCGACGAGCGGGCCTCGTACAGCCGCAGCAGTCTGCATGCCCCGGTACGCGTAACGCACTGCAACGTCATCTCGCAGTCATTCGCGTAATCGACGAAACCCTACACAAGGTAGAGCACGAGAAGCAATCACGCAACCCTCTCAAAAACGATGGAGAGCACCATGAAGAACAAGAAGAGCTACTACACAGTCGCGATGGCAGTAGCGTCAATCATTGCAACACCGCGCAGTTGGGCTCTGCCCGCCGACTTGGACGCGCTTGCGTCCGTGGTCTACAGCTACCACTCCGGTGCGCTCAAGCGTGGTATGGTGCGTCTAAATTAGCGGCTGACGTAATGACGCATTCGATGAGAAAATTGAAGTACACGGCTGCTCAGGAATGGGGGGCCAGATAAAATTCAGCCCCTCCTTCAATATCTTAGACAGTAGAAATGCGCTCCTCCCAGTGGACCATTAGACCAGCCACAAAAGCTGACCTCCCCATAATCGAGCGATGGCTGGCGACCACGGGTGAACTCGACTCACTTGCGGTGAACTGGCCAACGACGCTTCTTGTTTTCAAGGAAAAAGGCATGCTCGTCGTTGCAGACAAGAGCGACAACGCGGTGGCGTATTTCTGGGGAAGCTTGGTCACGGGAGACAGCGTGCTCGAGGTACGCCACGACATGCGCAGCCGTGGGATTGGGGCCTATCTGGTGTCGTTTCTTGTGGCGGAAGCGCGGGCCGACGGAGCAAGCGAGTTGATGGTCGAATGCTCGCCGCACACGTCAACAAGCTTTTGGCAGAAGATGGGTTTCACTATCTCGCGTATAGACCACAAACTTATCGGCAGACGAAGCTTGACGGAGTTAGCCGACGCAATCTGAACTCTCGCAATTTTGTGGCAATTCTGATGCGCTCACTACATCAGCGCCTGCCTGGCGATATGACTCAATCATCGCGGTAGGAATCGCGTACCAGCTGCTGCCAGCAATTTTTGCGAACATTCGTTTCGCGGATTTTTTCGGTTCATTTGGTTCCTTGACAATTGAAGAGGGATTCTCCACGGGGAAAGCTAGAAGTGTAGCTGAGTTTTAATCTGCGATAGTGCGCGTAGCAATCTCTTCTCAAAATATCTAATCGACGCGCACGTATGTCCGCCCGTCGATTACACGAGTAACCTGGGCTACGTCCTTAGCGCCAATGCGCTCGTAAATTTCCTCCGCAGTGTGTTTTTTCGCCAGCTCCCGAATTGCTCGCACTTGTTCCACGGACAGCCGACCATCACGCCCGCAAATCTGCGCAACGGCCCAGTCGTTATCCTTCCACTTTTCTGCAACCCATGGCGCTGGCAAGCCCTTACGCGGATTCTCCCTAAGCCACTTATCGACGATTTTGTAGCGCTCATCAGGTAACGGAACAACAGATTTTTCAAGTAGGCCGTTCTCTCTTAAGTACCTCAGCCCTGATTTTCCACCAGGAATCATATTCAAACGACGCTCGTCGTCCCAATGCCCTTCAACAAGAAACTCCTCTGCGGCATAGAGAGACTCAAGATTATCCGTTACGCCCATTACCTTGTGATTAATGTAAGTAATCCGTCCTCTCTCCGCTTCCTCTCTGAATCTGCGATGAAAAAGTAGATGACTGCCTGTTTCGATTGCACGTTTGTGCTCTAACCAACGTTTTTGCCAACTTCTCTTGGTAACGCCAACAAAGAAAAATCCGTCATTGGGATAGGAAGACCCATTGCCAAAAATATGCTGATAAAGTGCATACGCAATTTCAGGTGAATATCTTGGTGAGAGTAAAAGGTTCGCTGGAATCGAAAATATCTGACTCGGCTTTACGATTTTGGTTTCATCTATTTTTAGTTTACCTGCGGCAGCTGCTGCCACATAGACCGGGTCAGTTACCAATTCAATGGCAATGAGTGGTTGCATCACGTGCTCGTCCTCGGCAAGCGCTTTTCCTGACAAGTACTCTGCCTCACGACTTACAGTCCGGTGTCCTAATCTAAATGTTTGCAGAGGTGCGACGAATCCTGGATGGCCTTCGATAAAAGTCAAATGAACGACCGGGATAATGTTCCCCACCTTCATTCTAAAAAGTCCCTTAGGAGTTGCCGCAACTTTTGCCCACTCTAATCCGTACGGCAAAGATTTCACGAACCTGTTCAGTAGCGCCTCGACATCTCGGCGACGTGGAATCATTGTCTTGGGTACCAAGTGCTCCCACCAAGCCTTGCTTATACTTATAGTTAGGTTGTTCATAAGGTTCTTAAGTTGTTGAGCTATCGATTCTATCCAGTCGAGTGTAGCGCGATGGCCATCGTTACTTTCACTATTTTCTGGATGCCAGTTCCTTTACCTCAGAACCACCCCGTGTCGCGCACAAACTGAGGGATAGGATGACTTGCTCCGAACGAGTCCCATAGGGCGGACTAACGACGAACCCTGACAACTCAAATCTCCCTTCACTCATGAGCTTAATATCGCAATTTATCAACCGCTTATGGCAGTAAGTTTGAGTTCCGTATGACGCCAGCTCAGCAGTGGTAGTGTGGCGATTTAAAGTGCCCACGAAATGGCTGCAAACCGTTAGGTCGCCGGTGCTACTTCCTAGGTCACGAATTGCACTAGGGGAGGCGCAACCCCATTCTGATAGGTGCGCAAAGGCGTCGGTCAGATGCAGAGCTGTATGAGAAACTCACTGCCATCGCAATCCACACTCACAATTCTAAATTTCTAAGTATCTTCGTTAATAAGTCCTTTCCAATGATTTTTAGCAGCAGGTGTTACCAATTTTAGAGCGCTTGAAAAACGTTGAAAATCATACAACTCATAGCTCTCCACTATCCCAAGTTCAACCGCTCGTTGTGCAGCCTCTTTCGAGGGTTCAGAAAACTTACTACTAGTCGATACGAAGATGCAGTTTTTACTTTCCTTTAATAAAGTAGCCCCTATGAGTTCTCGCACTCCGCTGACTGACTCTACATGCGGCAAGGAACGACGACGTTTCACTTGAATAACAGTTGGACTATCGGCTTGAATTAACAATAAATCGACCCCTCCGTCGTGAGACTTGCCTATATGTTCGACCTCGCAGTTAAAATACTCAGCGAAGACAGACTGAACTAGCTTTTCCATTTGTTTGTCATGGATATGAATAACGTCCTCGTATTTTTCACGTAAATGCTGCTGAAGTACTGTGAGCGGCAAATCCTTACTAGATAAATCATATTTCTTAAGCACAGCGCTTCTGACAATAGCTGATACCGCATCTATCGTTCCGTCAGTTTTCTTGTTCGTTCGGCTTCGCCACCATCCACATTGTGGACACGACCAAACATACTTAACTAACGTATACTCCCCTCCGTCTAACCAATCCGGATAGTCGACTACACGTTCATAATGTACTTGCTCAGCAGGGCAATTACAAAAAGGGCACGTCGAATCATCTTTATCTCGAAAAAAACCAACGGTTCCATATCGCCTCATGAATCCCGGTGAACGCTCTGCAAACGCATCATCGCGGACGTGCTCTTGATAAGTAAATATCTCCTTCACCTACGCCCCCTTTAATAAAAATTAAATCACGACATTTTATTATCTGATTGACATGAGACACATCCACGATATGAACTTCCTCTGCAACCTAAAATTTCATCAATACAGACTGCTATAGACCGAGTGCGGCCTATTGATACCCACTTAGTTGTTTAGCGGTCATTCCATTAAGCGATGGTTCAAGTGTCCAGAGCCTTGCGTCAATTCCGTCATTACTCAGCTTACGCATCAGGAAACGCGCTTGCTGAGCATCGTGAGTGGTTAAAACAACCTGGAAGCCGTGCTCTGCAATGAAATCACGCAGCACATCGAAGACCGACGATGCATGCACTAAGTCATGGTGCTGAGTAGGGTCATCCAGCAGCAGGGCCTTCCAAGGCGACCATTGATGCACCGTCGCCATTGCAAGCATGAATGACAGCTGTAAATCCGTCATTTGCGCTTGGCTCGCGACATCCGAGACGCCGACACTCCCACTGCCAAGTCCAACTTGGACCGACGCGTGATCTTTGTTACGGCTCTTGTAGTAGTTCAAGTTCGTGCCCGAGAAACGAGGCTCTTGAACAATGCGTCGCAATATGGCTTGCCATTGAGGGACGACGTCCGCAATCTTGTCACGGATTTTATCGATGCCACTGGTCAGGTGCGCGTGAAACTCATCCAACGCAATCTTACGCTCAGCACCCAGCGCAAGCTCGTCCTGAACACTCGTCAACTCCTCCGTCAAAATCCGGGCGTAGTCGCTCTCCGTGCTCCCGCCCCTTGCGGCATCAACTGCTTGCTGAGCGGTCGCGAGGACATTAGCTTCAGCGATACGGCTAAGTTCAGTCTCAATCTCACCGAGCTTCGCTTGTGCTGTCTGGGCCTTCGTCTTATCCGCCAGAAGTTTTTCTTTAATGGCTTCTAGCTGTTCATCAGAAGGCGGCGTAATCAATCCAGCAGATACCCACTTAGACCGCTGTGTTTCGAAACGAGCTTGGTCCAGTTCTAATTGCTGCGTGATTCGTGAGATTGCAGCGTCCACGTCAAGCAGTGTTCTAGCCAAAGCAGATTTCTTGGCCTGTTCGTCCTCAATGCCGGCAGAACTAAGTCGTACTTGCTCCTCAAGCGACGACAATGCTTGTTCAACCTGTTCGATGGTGACATCCTCTGTGACCAACGGGGCGAGCTTCGCAAGCGCTGCGGTGGTGTCGTTAATCGTCTCATCCAGTCGAGCCAGAGCTTCATCAAATTCCGCTAATTCTCTTTTTTCGGAGTTGAAACGTGCAGTCAGCTGAGTCATGTCCTCGACACTAAGCGAGGGCTCTTGCGCAACACGCTTGGCATCGAGTTCCGAACTATCGCTATCGACTTCGGCTTGCAAAGAATCAAGCCGCTCTTGAACTTCCCCTGGCTCAAGACCAATAAGAAGGCTGTTACCCCTGGCAATTTTTATGTCCGATTCAATGGCAGCAATCGCTTCGTTGACGCGCGCACGCATAGCTTGTGCGGTAGAGAGCGCGGCGCTCTCTCCATCTTTTGACTTTTGGGCCTTCTCCAATTTCTCCGCTGCTAAACGAAGAGCTGCCGTCGCCTCACTAAGTCGTGGGTCCATTGCATTGAGCGCGTCCGCAATTTTAAGACGCAGCACCTGCTCCCCATGGCGTTCCAGACACACGGGGCAGTTGTCGGTACCAATCGGTAGTTTCTCAGCGACTGTGGAGACAGCTGCACGGATTGCTCCAGCTGCTTCTTGATACACAGCTAAAATTGACTTGGCGGATTGGTGCTCCAGTACAGCCTGCTCCAGTTCAGCTACCGCAATACGGAGGTTCTCATTAAGCGATTCAATCTCAGCGTTCCTTGCCTGGAGATTTTGCTCCTCGCCCCTCTTACGGCTTTCAGCGCCTTGCCATTCAGCATAAGACTGCTTAGCCGCAGCGATGCCACTACGCTTGAGTGCGATGGTTCCAGTCAATGCCTCCAGCATCGAATTAACATCATTCGCCGTCAGTGCAGCATTATGGGTTTGCTGGGTCGCGTCGAACGCTGTTTTTTTCTGCTCACGTGAGCGGAACCGCACTTCTCTCTGCTGCCGTTGCGTTTCCAGCAGCGCTACCGCCTTTGCATGCGCCCGCTTACGTTCCAGCACAAGTCTGGTTTGCGCAACCTTCGTAACGAGCTCGCGATGACTCGCCTCTGCCGCAACTATGCTCTCGCTTAGTGCAATTCCGGTACCCGAGGCGACGCCATCGGCGAAGACCTGCACGCACTGGTAGCCTGGGCCGACGCCCAGCTGGCCAAGCTTCAGCCGGCCCAGCGCCGCGCCATCAATCACAAGGTGGCCACCGACCTACCCGGCGGGGGCCGGACGGCGCGGCCTCCCCTACGCGCAAGCGGCACAAGGAGTTGAAGGGAAAGAATAGGCTCATCAAGCGGCAGAAGGCTGCGATGTCGTCAATAGCCGCACCGCCAAACAGTAACGGTGACCCGCGACCAGATGGAAGTCAAATTCTTTGACTGGGTGGCGCGCGTTGCACGGGTATATCAGTTTGGGCAGCAAGAGCGCCTGAGCAAAAAGGGGCACTCTACAAGTACCCGGATACTGATTAGCCTAGGCATCATTGCCGAGGTCAAAGGGGCCAAGACGCGAGTTAAACTTGGGCCAACACTCACCATAGCATGCCTGAATGGCCGGCGCCATGCGCCAACAGCACGGCCAACAAAGTCACGTCGAAAGCACCAAGAATCATCTGTAGCTGTGACTTGGCATCGTCATGAAAAAACCTGGTCGTCAAGCAACCCACCACAGTGGATGGCGCTACCGCTTTTGCCCCGCGACGCCTGGAACCACCTCAGCAGCTGGTCGGCGTGCAGCATCCACTTGTCACTCCTCCGTATAAAACACCTCCGAACCTCCGCCACTTCTGCTTTGCCGCGACCGCAATGAATTCCTGCCCCGCACTCGCCTGCCCCACTGGCATTTTTACAACACCCCTCATCAGGCCGCTCCCTCCCCCACGGTTCCCTGCTGATATAATACTTACAATCAAGTAACATTCCGAAATGTGCGCCTTCAGGCTCCCGCAACCGTCTGTGTACTGCTAAGCCCAGCCCATGCGCTCCCTTTTCGATCATGAGATCATCAAACAGCTGCACAGCGGTGCCCGCTCACGGGTTTACCGCGCCAGGGCTGCGGATGGCACCGCGCTGATCGTCAAGAAGCCCAATCAGCCGTTCCCCTCCTTTCAGCAAGTGGCGCAATTCAAGCGCGAGTATGCGATCGCGCGCCGCTGCCGCCATCCTGGGGTGGCGCATCCACTGGCGCTGCAGCTGCACGGCGGGTGCTGGACGATGGTCCTCGAAGATACCGGCGGCCAGGCGCTCGACCAGGTGGTGCACGCTCAGGTGGCGGCGCGCAGGACGCCGTCGCAGCCCGCACTGGCGCTGGACGACTTTTTCGACATCGCGCTGCAACTGTGCGTGGCGCTGGAAGAGGTCCATACGCATGGCGTGATCCACAAGGATATCAATCCCTCCAACCTGGTGTGGAATGGCGAGCGGCGGCGGCTGCAGCTGATCGATTTCGGCATCGCCTGCGAACTGCCGTATGAAAGCCACGGCATCGCCAATCTGCAGACGCTGGAAGGTACGCTGCGCTACATGGCGCCGGAACAGACGGGGCGCATGAACCGGCGGGTCGATTGGCGCGCCGATTTCTATGCGCTCGGCGCCACCTTCTACGAACTGCTGGCCGGCCAGGCGCCGTTCGAGACGGGCGACGAGATGGAACTCGTGCACTGCCACATTGCGCGCAGTCCCGACTGGTCGCACCCAGCGCTGGCCAGCTTGCCTGGCCAGCTGCTGGCGATCATCCAGCGGCTACTGGAAAAAAATGCCGATCAGCGCTACCAGAGCTTGCAGGGCTTGCGCAGCGACCTCGAAGCATGCCGCGCGCAAAAGCCGGCACAGGCGCTCAAGCTGTCCGACCACAACGGCCGCTTCCTCGTGCCGCAAACGCTGCATGGGCGCGAGGATGCCATCGCCGAGCTGCTGGCGGCGTTTGAACGCAGCGCCGCGGGCAGGTGCGAGATGCTGCTGGTGGCCGGCCATTCTGGCATCGGCAAGTCGGCCGTCGTCAACGAAGTGCAAAAGCCCATCATCGCGCAGCGCGGGTGCTTCCTGAGCGGGAAATTTGACCAGCTTCAGCGCGACGTGCCGTATGCCTCGCTGATCCAGGCCTTCCAGGGGCTGGTGCGCCAGTTGCTCGGCCAGCCCGAGGAAACGCTGCGCCAGTGGTCCGCCAAACTGCACACGGCGCTGGGCACCGGCACCGGTATGCTGGTCGAGCTGATTCCCCAACTGGCGCTGATCGTCGGCCCCACGGACCCGATGCCCGCGTCGGCGCCGGCACAGGCCCAGCTGCGCCTGGATCGCCTCTTCCCCCGCTTCGTCGAAGTATTCGCCTGCGCCGGGCACCCGCTGGTGCTGTTCCTCGACGACCTGCAATGGGCCGATGCGGCCACCTTGCGGATGATCGAACTGCTCATGGTCTCCTGCGACAAGAGCTGCATGCTGGTCATCGGCGCGTACCGCGACAACGAAGTGAGCGCCGCGCATCCGCTGATCGCGCTGCGCGACAAGCTGCTCGCCCATGACGTACGCCTGTCCACGCTGTCACTGGGCGCACTGACCGAGCCGCAGGTGGCGCAAATGGTCTCGGCCACCGTGCGCGTGACGGCCCCCGACTGCGCGCCGCTGACCAGCATTTGCTACCGCAAGACGGCCGGCAATCCGTTTTTCCTCAACCAATTCCTCGCCTCGCTCAATGAGACGGGCCATCTGCGCTACCGGGCCGCCGACGATTGCTGGGACTGGGACCTGCCCGCGATAGAACAGGCCAAATATACCGACAACGTGGTCGAGGTGCTGCTGGAAAAAATCCGCCGCCTGCCCGCGGTGACGCAGCATCTGCTGCAACTGGCCGCTTCCTGCGGCAACCGCTTCGCGCTCGATACGCTCGCGCTGACCGTGGACCGCACGCCCCGGAAAACGCAGCAAGACCTGTGGCCGGCGCTCAGGGCAGGCTTGATCCAGCCGCTCGACGAACGCTATAAATACATCGATGGCGACACCGATGCGGCCAACAGCGGCGTCAGTTACCGCTTCCTGCACGACCGGGTGCAGCAGGCCGCCTACCTGGTCGCCGACGACGATACGCGCGCGGCCAACCATCTTCTCATCGGCCGCCTGCTGCTGCGGCATGCGACGCCGAAGCATCGGGACGAGGCACTGTTCGAGATCGTCGAGCAGCTCAACGCCGGCCGTGCGCTGATCAACGATGCGGGCGAGCGCGGGCAGCTGGCGGCGCTCAATCTGCAAGCCGGCGTCAAGGCACGGCGTTCCGCCGCGTTCCAGTCCACCCTGGAGCACATGCGCACAGGTCTCGACCTGCTGCCGGCGCAGGCATGGAGCGGGCACACCGACCTCTGGCTCGACCTGCAGCTGGGCGCGGCAGAAGCGGCCTATTTGTGCGGCCAGTTCGACGCCGCCGAGGCGATCTACCCGCTGGTGCGCGCCCGCACCGTGAGCCCGCTGCTGCAGCTGCGCTGCATTGCCATCCAGGCGCACCAGTATCAATTGCAGGGCCGCCTGCTCGACGCGATCGCCGTACAGCGCGACGGTCTGGCGCTGCTGCACATCGACATTCCGCACGATGTGCAGCAGATGAAGGCGCGCTTCGCCGATATCCTCGCCGACATCGGGCGGCAGCCTGGCGCGCATGCGCCCGACACCTTGCTGGCGGCAGATGACATGTGCGAGCCGGACGCGGTGGCCGCGATGCAGATGATGCAGGGCCTGTGGATGGCCAGCTATTATGCCGGCCAGCAGGATCTCAGCGCGCTGATGGTGGTGTCGATGACGCGCCTGTCCATGCAGCGGGGGAACAGCGATTTCAGCCCCGTCGCCTATGTCGGCTACGCGATGATGGTTGCGCTGTACAGCGGCGACATCGCGCGCGGCTACGCCTTCGGCGCGATGGCGATGGCGCTGGCCAGGCGCCGTGCCAACCTGCAGACGCGCACGCTCACGGGCCTGATGTTCGGCGCGCTCAGCAACCACTGGACGCAGCCGCTGCGCAGCTCCGACGCCCTGTACGAGGAAGCGTTTGGCTGGGCGCTGGAAATCGCCGATTTCGTGCAGGTCGGCGTGGTGGCAGCCGTGCGCGCCACGGACCGTATCATCCTCGGCGACTACCTGCCGCATCTGATGCACGACATCGAGCACGACCTGGCGCTGATGCGCGCCAACGGCCAGCAGGCGATGGCCGATTGCTGCGTCGCCGCCGCGGTCCAGCCGATCAAGTGCCTGATGGGCCTCCTGCCCCGTCACGACAGCTACGACGATGCGGCCTTCAGCGAGGCGCGCTTCCTCGATCAGTATGGCGGCTCGCAGCTGTACCGCGCCTACTTCTTGCAGGGGAAGATACGCAACGCCTACCTGTTCGACGGCGCCGACGCCGAGCTGCTGGCGGGCCAGCTCGGCAACGTCACCCAGATCATGCGCGGCCAGGCCAAGGTCGTCGATTGCAGCTTTTACGCCGCGCTGATCCTGATCCGCGCCTTGCGGCGCGATCCTGCGCGCCCCGATGCGCGCGATGTGCTGACCGTGATCGGCACGCTGCAGGCAAGCCTCGCCGAGTGGGCCAAACAAGGCTCGGACAACAGCGACGCCAAACACCTGCTGGTGCTGGCCGAGATGGCGCGCTACCGGGAAGAGCTGCAACTGGCCACACGTTATTACCAGCAGGCGATCGACGCGGCCGGCCTGGCCGGCTACGTCAACATGCAGGCGCTGGGCAATGAACTGTGCGGCGAATGCTGGTTCGACCAGGGACATGCGCGCGTGGCCGGCGTCTTCATCCAGGACGCCATCGCGCATTACGGCCAGTGGGGCGCGCAGGGCAAAGTGACGCAGCTGCGGGAGCGCCATCTTGCCCTGCTGTCAAGGATGGACGGCCGCGGCACGCAACGGCATTCCGTCTCCCACACGCAAGGCGGTTCCGCACTCGACCTGGTGTCGCTGCTGAAAGCGTCGCAGATCCTGTCGAACGAAGTGGGCCTGCGCAATGTGCTGACGCGCCTCATTGCCATCGTGTGCGAAAACGCCGGCGCGCAGGTGGCGCGCCTGCTGCTGCTATCCGGAGGCAGCTACCAGCTCGAGGCCAATATCGATGGCGACGGCACCACCGTCCTGCAATCGCGCCAGCTCGACCTGAACGCCGCCAGCGACCCGCAGTTTCCGCTGTCGCTGCTGCGCTACGTCGTGCGCACCGGCGCCGAGGTGATCGAAGACTGCATCACGAGCGCTCCGCGCTTTGCCGCCGACCCGTACGTGCAGTTGCACCTGCCGCGCGCCGTCATGTGCCTGCCGATACGGCACGGCGGCCAGATTGGGGGCATCCTGTACTTCGAGAACCGGCTTGCCGAAGCGTCGTTCACGGAAGAGCGCGTCGCGTTCCTGCGCATGCTCGGCGCACAGGCCATGATCTCGATCTCCAGCGCCAGGCTGCACGACAGCCTGGAACGGCGCGTTGCCGAGCGCACGGAACAACTGGAAGACGCCAACCGCAAACTGGCAACCCTGTCCATCACCGACGGCCTGACGGGCCTGTCGAACCGGCGCCATTTCGACGACGTGCTGCGCGCCGAATGCGCTCGTGCCACGCGCGTCGGCCAGCCGCTTGCCGTCATCATGCTCGATGTCGATTACTTCAAGCTATTCAACGACCGTCACGGCCACCTGGCCGGCGATGCCTGCCTGATCCGGGTCGCACATGCGCTGGCGGCCGGCATGCGGCGCGCGGGCGACCTGACGGCGCGCTACGGCGGCGAAGAGTTTTCAATCGTGCTGCCAAATACCGGCGCGGACGAAGCGCAGCAGGTCGGCGAAGCGCTGCGGTGCGCCATCGAGGCTCTGGGCATCGTCCACGCGAGTACGCAGGCGCAACAGGTGACGATCAGCGTCGGCATCGCGGTCCAGTCACCACCGGGCGCCGCCGATCCGGATGCCCTGCTGCGCCTGGCCGATGCCGCGCTCTACCAGGCCAAGGATGCAGGGCGCAATTGCGTGGTGCTAAGGGTCCTGCCGCCTGGCTGATCAGCCGTGGGGCCGTTCTTCAATCGCTGCCATGACTGTTCTCGCGCGCCTGCTCCTTTGCCACTTCTCTTGGGGTCAACCCGTTGAAGAACAGATTGAGCAGCACGGCGACGATGGCGGCCAGCAGTATGCCGCTGTGCAGCAGCGGCGACAGGGCTTTCGGCATGTGCTGTGCGTACTGTTCCGCCACCAGCGGCAGCATGCCGAAGCCGATCGACAGGGCAACGATGAACAGGTTGTTGCGGTTGCTCTTGTAGTCGACGCCGGCCAGGATGCGAATGCCGGTGGCGGCAACCATGCCGAACATCACCAGCCCTGCCCCGCCCAGCACGAACGCCGGCACGGCTTCGGCCGTCTGCGCGATCTTCGGGATCACGCCCATGACGAGCAGGATGATGCCGGCCGCCACGCAGACCCAGCGGCTGCGCACGCCCGTCACGCCCACCAGGCCCACGTTTTGCGAGAACGAGGTGTACGGAAAGGTATTGAAAATACCGCCGATCAGGGTGCCCAGGCCATCGACGCGCAAGCCGCGGCTGATGTCGGCCTGCTCGATGCGTTTGCCCGTCATGTCGCCCAAGGCCAGGAACATGCCCAGCGACTCGATCATGACGACGATCATCACCAGGCTCATGGTGACGATGGCAACCACGTCGAAAGTCGGCATGCCGAACTGGAACGGCGTGACGACGGCAAAAGCCTTGGCGCTGGCCACCTTGGCGAAATCGGCCTTGCCCAGCGCAAACGACAGGGCCGTACCGGCGATGATGCCGATCAACACGGCGATATTCGACAGGAAACCGCGGCCATACTTGGCTACCAGCAAGATGACGGCCAGCACGAAGAAGGCGATGCCCATGTTGTCCAGCGCGCCATAGCCGGGGTTGGCGATCATGGGCACTGGGCCGGCCGGCGCGGGCAAGCCGGCCGCCGTGGCGGCCGCGGCCATCTTGAGAAAGGCGGGATCGGCGATCTGCGCCATGGCGGGCGGCCCGCCCATGGCCCAGTTCACGCCCACGCGCATCAGCGACACGCCGATCACAGCGATGATGCTGCCCGTGACCACAGGCGGGAACAGCGCCAGCAGGCGGCTGATGAAGGGCGCGATCAGCATTGAGACGACACCGGCGCCGATCACGGCGCCAAAGATGCCGGTGATGCCCAGGGCCGGATTGCTCGCCATGGCCAGCATGGGACTGACGGCGGCAAAGGTGACGCCCATCATGACGGGCAGGCGGATGCCGAAATGCTTGCCTATTCCCAGAGATTGGATCAGGGTCACGAGGCCGCAGCAGAACAGGTCGGCACTGATCAGCGCCGCCACCTGCTCGGGCGGCAGCTTGAGAGCACGGCCGACGATCAGCGGCACGGCGATGGCGCCCGCATACATGACGAGCACGTGCTGCAAACCCAGCGTAAACAGTTTGCCAGCTGGCAGGATTTCATCGACGGGCGATGGCGCGGCAGGCGTGGTACCGGGCACGCTGCGGTGGATGGATTTCAAGCGGGGAGAGGCCATTTACGCTCCATTTCCTGGGTTACCGCGGCCCGGATGGGCGCAGGTGAAAGGGAAAAGCAAGACAGAAACGGGACGACAGGAACACACTGGCGGCAGATGATACATGCGAAGCTCCTTGGAATGGGACGACCAAGGTAGCCATGCACGCTTCGTGCCAGGTAGATTGTATACAGGAATTGTGCCGGAAATCAGCAGAGATCGGCGAATGAGACGGTGATGCACCGTTTTCTCGCATGCCGCGCCCCGCCTGCACCAGAAGGCGGCAAAGGCGGTAGCGCTGGCAGGCCGCTGGTAACTGGTGCTTGGAGCCTGTCTCAGTAGATGAATACATCCCCTGCTGGCGCCCCTCAGAAGCGGGGACTGCGTTGATCGTCGTCGCGTGGCTCGCCACGCGTCCTCCTCACGCCTTGTCCGCGCTCCTGATGCGCTGCCAACAGAAGACGCTCCCTACTGGAATAGGCTCTTAGCCGCGGGAGCAGGCATCGAGCAGCGCTTCCAGCTGGCGCACATGGGCGGCACGCAATTGCTCGCGTGCCAGCAAGGCTTGCACTTGCTCGAAGATGCCGTGCGATGGCACCGCCGGCAAGACGGGCGCGGCGGGGCGCGGGGCTACGCACGGCGCGCTCACGGGCCAAGCTTCCACCTTCGATGTCGGCGCCCAGGCCGCGCAGCCGGCCAACAAGCTCGCCAGCAATAAAGCGACTAGCCTGCTGGCGAGGCCGCCGGCAGGCCTTCCAGCACGTTCGCGCGGCGGCCTCATGGCATTTCGCTGGCGATCAGCGCCTCGGCGGCACGGCAGGCGTCGCCTTCGGGCTGCAGCGCAAGGATGCGCGCCGCAGCCGCTTGCGCATCTGCCTGTCCGGCCTGCGCCGTGGCCAGCGCCTGCCGTACCTTCGCCGACCGGCGCGCGCCCTCCTCCCGCATAGTATCGAGGGCCTGGGTCTGGCGCTGCAACACGGCTTGCACCTCCAGCATTTGCGCGGCGCACGCGGAACGGCCCGCTTCGCGGCCCCAGCGCTGGGCGCAAAACACGGCTGCCCCCAGCAACACCAGCATGGCCACGATACTCAACGACGGCTTCATGTCAGCACCTTGCGCGCTGCCTGGTACAAGGCCAGACGCTCGGCCAGGCCGTTCACGCCGCCGTTGATGCGGCGCGTCACCCGTTCCTGGTCGCCCGCGTCGGCCAGACGGTTCAAGCCGCGCGATTGCCAGAACCAGCCCGCCGAGCGACACGCGAAAACCGTTTGCTCCAGCAGTTGCGGCGATGCCAGCAAATCCAGGCCCAGCGACACGCCGCACGCCGCATAGTTGGCGCGCCCCGTCACCTGCAGCAAGCCGCGTCCCTTGAAGCGCATGCCATCGCCAGCAATCACATTGCCCAAGTCCGCCCGTCCTTCATAGGCCGCGCCGCTGGCCAGCTCGCGCACATAGCGCAGTTGGCCCGATTCGTGCCCCACCTGCGCCAGGAACGCCGCCTGACGCAGCGGCGTATCGATGCTGAACTCGGCCATCGCCGCATTCAAGGGCGCCAGAAACAGCGTAGCGCGGCGGCCTGCCAGCGGCATGATCTGCATCAATTGGGCGCCTGTCACAGCATGCCCCGCACATCCTTGACGGCAGCGGCCGCATCGGCCGCCAGTTCGCCGATATCCTTGCCGCGCCGCTTGTCGAACCAGCGCACGCACGCGCCCAGCACCCACCAGGCGGGCAAGCCCGCCGCCACCATCACCGGCGCGGCGATGAATAAAAAACCCGTGGACGGATCGCCGCCATACAGACCCGCCACGGTTTTCGCGCTGTCGAACAGGCTCGGCCACCACGACAGCACGGCGGCCACGAGCACAGGGCCGAGAAAGGTGGAAATGATGATGCTGGAACAAAAACGAATAAATGCCTCCTTGGTGGATTGGGGCCACATGAACATGAAGCCCAGCGACGTGGCGGCGGCGCCGGCCAGCACGGGCACGCCAAACAGTTTGATCAATGCGCCGCCGGCGGCGGTGGTTTCGAGGGCCATGGTTGCCTTTCAGGTGGTGGAAATGAAAAAACCCGCCGAGGCGGGTCAATGTGGACGACTGAGTTGCTACACGGCCTTGACCATCACATAGGCCCTGCCATCGGGCTCGATCGAGATCACACGGCCGACGGCGTGCAGGTACTGCTTCATGGTGAGATCGTCCTCGCGTACGGGAATGCCCTTGATGCCAGTACCGTCCTGCACCGGCACGATGTAATCGCCCGGCTTGGCGCCCAGCACGTTCACCGGTACACGGCCGGCGATGGCGATGCGGTCGACTTTTTGACGCTCAGCTTCCAGGGCTGCGTCGAAGGCGGCCATGGCTTCGGCATCCTGCTTTGTCGTCATCCTGTAAGCGGCCATGGCTGCGGCGTACTCCTCCTGCTTGGCAGCCCACTCACTGTCCGTATCACCGGGCTGTGTCACAACGTCTACGTATTGCACTGGCTGGGTGCCAGCGACAGGCTGTTGTGTGGTCACATCCGCACAGCGTTGTGGCTCTGACGGTTCCACGCCTGCCATGGGCTCGGGGCGCGCACCCACAGCCAGCGCCCAGCTATCACCGCCAACAAACGAAGGCGCAGTAGACTTGATCGCAAACAGGATGGCAGAGTCCCACTGGTCTGTGATTTCGTTGCTATCAGTAATGCCAATTACCTGACCGGGTGCAATATCGCTGCAGCCAGCATACTTGTGTACATACTCGGCATAGTCGTTTCCCATGGTATTGACGGTGCCAGCGATGTTGGCGCCTCGTGCGGTATTGCTATTTTTCCCAATGTATAAAACAGCAGGTGAGGCGGCCCATCCAGCTGTACCATCAGAAGCGTTGACGCCGACGCACGGAGCAGCAAACCCCTCTCGGCCAATATACAAAATCTCTGCGCCCATCGAGGCAGAACGGCTAATATTATGACGAAAGATTGATGTATCCGTACTACCCGCTTTTAGCAAAGGCATATACACTCGTCCATTGCCATAGACGGCAAGTAAATTACCTGACCACGCGTTTGAATTATTATCCCAGGCTTTAAGCGATAATTTATAACCCTCTTTATAGACGCTTCCCCATCCACCGCCGGTTGTGAATCCAAATAAACCGGGGAAAGCAGATCCTGCGATACCAGCGAATCCTAAACGCAATACTTCTGTC
Source organism: Janthinobacterium aestuarii (assembly GCF_051380835.1). Classification (NCBI taxonomy): domain Bacteria; kingdom Pseudomonadati; phylum Pseudomonadota; class Betaproteobacteria; order Burkholderiales; family Oxalobacteraceae; genus Janthinobacterium; species Janthinobacterium aestuarii. The sequence continues at coordinate 405,538 of NZ_JBNYXU010000006.1, read as the reverse complement.
TCGTCCGTCTGGTTTGCTTTTTGCTGCCCGCGCGCAATGTACGAAGTCCCATAATCATAGGGGGCAAGAGCACCAACGCCGACTATATCCGAGAACATCGTGCCACGGAAGGGTGTCTCATTGCCAGTCATTGCCTGCCAGCGTGGTGCAATATAACCAGGCGCACCTGGAACTTGTGCCGTATCAAACACGACGGTTCCTTCTGGTAGCGAGGTCGATTCAACAGGCGACAGAATCGTAGCCGCATTTATCCCCACCAAATCAAATGAAATTGTGGCAAAGCAAGATGGCTGGAAATAGGCATACACATAATATTGTCCGTTGTCTCTTTTGTAGACAATGAAACGTGACTGCGATAGGCGTGGACCTTCACGGTGCCAATCCACATAAAACCCACCGCGTGCACCGATCAGAATAGTGACCGGAGCGGTACTGACCGATCCCCAATTCTCGTTCAGTATGCCCCTTATAAGCAAATTTTCATGGCCACCGAGATAATCTTCTCGCAACGTCGCAATCAGGAGCCACTTTGCCGTTGGAGCCCCTTGCGTCAGATAATTGTAGCCGTACTTAGCCGTTGGACCTGATCCAATCCTGACACTCGTCTGGATTGGCAACGCTGGATCAAGCCACGCCGGATTCATGAATCCATTTGGCCCGCCCACCGGCGACATGCCTACCTTCGGCGCATACGACGCCACCACAGCACCCCGTCCAGCCAGCTCATTCAAGCGCTGGATCGTATCCTTCTGCCCATAATAAAAAAAATCACCCATTACAACTCCTCTATTTCAATGTTGGTGGCATACGCCTGGAAAGATGGCGTGGTGATGGCGGCCAGATTGGCCAAGCGCCCATACACTTGATGCGTCTGCTCCAGCTCGACGTCGTCGCTGTCCGGATACAGGCTGATGAAAAGCGGGCGCGACAGGCCGTTGCCGCGCACGATGCGCCACAGCTCGGCCCGGTCCAACGGTGTCATGTGATCAAGCGCCAGCGACAGCTTGCGATACATCACGCCCCGCTCCACCTTCTGTTCGCCGGCGCCATTGCGGTACTGGCTGCTGCTATCGACCGGTGCAATGCCGGCGCCATACGATGCGTTCTGCTCAGGACTCCAATATGCCCCCGCCACCAGGCGCGCAGCCTCGATGTAGCCAGCAGGATTGTCCGGGTCGTCCAGGTCGATCATCAGTTTCCTGATGCTGCGCATCTGGAACCAGCAACGGGCGTAGGTACCGCCGCCGTAACTGTAGGCATTCAAGCCCAGCGGCAATGCGCCCCAATCCCACATGCCCAGCCGCGCATACTCGCAGGCTGGCATGACGCCAGTGTCGAATGCAGGCACGGGTTGGCCAACTTCGATGTAGCCGCGCACGCGGATAGTTGCTCCAGGGGTCAGGTTGCAAAACGGCAGGGCCACGCCACCAACGATTTCCGGTGACGGCCACGTTGCTGTAATGCTCAACCCTGCGCCGATTGACCGCAATACCACAGACTTTCCTTCGCGCTGCAGATTGGCCGGCCCCAGCGCACCAGCCTGGCTCGATGCCGATAACACTGCGCGGTCGGCCGCGTTGTCGTAAATGATGCGTAGATTTTTCATTAGATTTTCACCAGTTTCCAGGTGATCTCAGTTGGGTTGATGTAGCCGTCCCCACTGACCGGCGTCCAGGTAAATCGAATGTATATCCGATTATCGAGAGGCAAGAGGGAGGCTCCATTGTTGAGGCCATCACCAACAACAATAGACGCTTCGCCATAGCCATTGCAGCCACCGCGCCAGCTCTGACCACCTGAAATCGTGGCATTGGCCAGAAAAGTGTCCGACGGGACGGCATGCCATGCAGACTCGAATGTGTGCCCGGTATCGATGTAAACAGTAAATGGTCGATATTCGTTATTAATCCATCCCACTACCCCTGGCGAAATATGCTCCACTCCATGCTTCACCAGATTCGGTGGCGACAGGATTCTGCGGGCAAAAGTACCTTCGCCATCGGCGGTGATTCGCACCGCTCCCGAGCCTGCATAGATAAACGGCATACTGCCGGTAGCGTTAAAATCGATGAACGTCGTATTGTTTTCGTTTTGACCACGTCCGGCAATAACGGTGGCTGCCGACAACTTCCCGGAAAAAGTACCAGAAGCACCAAGCAGTTCACCGCGAAACGTGCCACTATTCGCGTGGAGATTTCCATTTCGATCCAGACACCATCCCGTGGTGCTGCCACTCCCGCTCCAATTGCTGCTGTAAATATCGCCGCCAATCTGTGCATTCACAATGGCGGCATTGGCGATGTAAGTCAGCGAATTGGTCGGCGTGATCTGGCCGTAAAGATTGTCGCCGAAGCTCGCCCCAGGTCCATCCGCCCAGGCTGACGGCACCGTCTGCGCTGGCAATGCCACACCGAAGTACCACATGGAGAGGAAAAGATACGCATCGGTTCCCCCGTTGCCAACAAGCACGCTGCGTAACATTGCGTAAGCGGCGCCTGCGGGAGCGGCAACAAACAGCGTTGACCGGGGGAAATTGGCCAACGCCCCCGAAACCGACACGTTATCTACAATACTTCCGGCTAACTCCGACAGATAGACCCCGCTGCCGTCGTAAAAAGCAACGTTTACAGCCCCACGGCAGCGGTGAGCGCCCATGTACACGCTAAACTCATAACGCACGCCAGGAATCACGGGGAACTTACGATTTACTGCTCCCTGCCTTATACCTACAATAGCGGCGGTTGTGCCAGATGGCACAACCCCAGTGCAGCGAACATAGACCCCACCAGCGCCGCTTGGCACGTAGGGAGCATAGCCCGGCGCAAAAGTAGTCGTACCGGGTGAGTAGGTGTAGTCCAGGATAAAGCTACCAAGTCCTCCTACACCTTCTGCTGGCGGTGAGGGAGCGGAATTGCTGATCAGATTGCCCGCGCCTATCCCTGCATTCATATAGTTGGACGTCAATGGCGTGCCAGCGCTGAGAATAATCTTGCCTGTTGAATCCTTGATGCTCAGGCCACGCGCATCAATCTTTTCTGCTGTCACGGAGTCTGCCGCCAGCGCCTGGGTGGCCACCGACCCGTTGACCAGCAAATTGCCGTTCAACACCGTACCAAGTACCAGCCATGCGCCGTTCTCAAAATACTTCGTCACCGCATGCGTGGCGTCATACAAGGTCACCACGTCGCGATTGATCGGCGCGCCATAGCCTGCACGCCCCAACTCATACACGGCCGAGGCATCCGACCAGCTGGAATAGCCGGGCGCCGTCACAGTCACCGTGCCGCGCTGGCCGGTGGCACCGTCGGCGGCCAGGCGCGCAGCGGCGGCCCATTCGCCTGGGGCGATGTCGTCGGTCGCCGTGCGCGACGCGGCCGTGGCGCCTGATGTGAACAGATAGGCGCCGCCCGCCGACGGTACCTGGGCCGACCAACCGTTGTTCAGGCCCGTCAGCGCCCCCGTGGCAAAGGTAAACGTGCAGGCGGCCGAGGGCAGCGCCGGCGCGATGTTGGTCGCGCCGCGCTGGTAGATGCGCACGGGTGCCACGTTCAAGCCATCGGTGCCGTCCTTCGCCAGCTGCACCGCCCCCGCCCACTCATTGGCGGCGATATTGTCCGTGGCATTGCGCGAACTGGCGGCTGCCACGCGCACGTACAGCGGCGCCGTGCCGGCCGGGATATTCTTCGACCAGCCATTGGCTAAGTCATTGCCGGCCGGTGTCGTGATGGCGGCTGCGGAAAAGGTAAAAATCACATCGCCGGGCGAATCGGCTGGCGCAGCGGCGGCGCGCTTGTAGGCGAAGGCCTGGCCTGTATTCAATCCGGCCAGGCCCGTCTCGCCGGCGACGCCATCGAAGACCTTGCTGACCATGTAATTGGCGAGGTAATCGACGCCAAATTCACGGATGCGTGCCTGCACCAGCGCCGTATCGGTAGTCATGCTGGCGAAATCGATGGTAGCCACGTTGCCGTTCACTCGCAAGGTAGTGCCGGCGGATACGGAAAACACGATATCGCCCACCACACTGACCGGCTTGGCGGTAATGGCGATCGATCCGGGTGCGCCGGCGCCGGCGCTATTGACGCGAAAAACAGGCGTGCTGGCGGACATCAGGATCGCCTTGCCATCGGCCGTCGTGCTGAAGCGCTCCGCCGTCGCCTGCAGCAGCGTATCGCGTTCCCCAACAATCGCGCTCATACGAGCACCCCCACCGTCGCTCTGCCCGTCAGCCAGAAGCGCGACAGCAGCACCACCACGCCCGGCACGCCGTCCTGCAAGCCAAAGCGTTCAGCGCGCAGTTGTACGGGCTGTCCCAGTTCCAGCATCATCATCTCGGGTTCTCCATCGAATTCATAAATGGTGCGCGGCACCTTGTTCAGGGCCAGGCGCCGCTGCGCTTCCGCGCGGGCATCGGCCCGCGTCTTGAGGCAGGTATCGATCTGCACCGGGTCGTCAGTCAGGCGATAGCGTGCGCGCACGGCTTCATCGACCACCGTCTCCGTCAGCCATTCCGTGGCGTACAAATCCGCATGCGCGGGCGGAATGCTTGTCGTCAGGCCAGCCTGCAGCGTGTAGTTCCGGTCGAAGCCGATTTTCACGGCGGCAGTCACCGGCAGGCGCTGCGCGGGACGCAGCGAGCGCTCGCGCATCTGCTCCGGCCCGATCGCCAGCGGCACGCCGGCGGCAGGCAAGGCGATCTGCACCAGGCGCAGCTGGCCGGTGCGCGACATGATCGCCTGGGCGCCCACGCTGGCCGCCAGTTGCTGGATGGCCTGCGCCTGGTTCATGCGGTCCGCAACATACAGCCCCACCGGCTGCGGGTGGGATGCATCGAAGGCGGCCAGGTTGGCCAGATCCAGATCGGCCGCGGTAAAACGGTCGGCCGCCTTGCCGTAGCCCGTGGCAATGCGCTGCACCAGCGGCGCGATGCGCGGCGCATAGCCGCCACTCTTGTCGCCCTGCACGCTGGCCGTGATCGTGGTGGAAAACGGGTCGGTCGTCAGGTTGAAACGGCCTGCCTGGTCATTCAAGGCCACGGCGATCGGCTTGCCGTTGGTACGCACTTCAAACGTCGATTCGACAGCGCCGAGAAACCCGTATTCCAGGGTGGCGGAGTTGGTCAGCAAGGGCGCCACGTTGTGACATTCGCCGAACGGAATCGGCAAGATGGCGTCCTTGTTCGGCGTCGTGCCACCCAGCTTGGCTTCGGAGATCGGCGTATTGAGGCGCTGCAGCTTGTCGCGCAGGACCAGGTTGACCGACTCGCGTCCTGCACTGGCCACGTCGGCGATGATGCCGTCGAAAACCAGCTGGAAGTCGGCTCGCGGCCAGGAGGGGTCGCCAGCCCAGGCCTTGACCGGCCGGTTCATCCAGACGTCGTCCAGCCAGCCATCGAGCGCGCCATCGGCGTTATCGAGTTCGATATCGCCGCCCGACAGCCCCGCCTCGCCGGACAGGCTGACCTGTTCCGTGAAGGCCAGGCCGCCCTTGGCCAGCGGCTGGTACACGGTATTGGCCGGCACCTCGCGCGGCCCGGTGACATAGGGCCGCGAAGCGATATACCGCGTCACCTCGCTGCCGCCCACATTCACCTGCGCCTCGATCAGCACCATGCGGATGGCCGACGGGCTTTGCAGCCACTCCTGAAATTGCGCATCGGTCATGCGTATTCTCCTTTCACTGCATTGGCCCAGGCGGATGCCCGGGACGATTTGTCCACGCCATCGACCACCGTCCTGGCGGCATTGGCGTTCGATTCAAAGGTGGCCTGGATGGTGGCGCCCGTTTGCGCCCGCTGGTCGGCACGCAAACCTTCCAACTCCATGCGCATGGCCTGGTTGTCCTCACGCAGGCCGCGGATTTCAGCCACCAGTACGTCGGAGCCGACGTTCGCCGCCGACGAATAGCGCACGGGGTCGAAGATTGCCGCTGTCACGGGAGAAGTCATCGCGGCCAGTGCTGCGACCATGGGAGGATTACCGAGTTGCACGCCCAGGTCCGCCGCACCGCCCATCGCCGCCCGCAGGCCGGCGATGGCTTGCGCCACCGTCAGCACGCTGTCGTTAATGGTGATCAGGCCCGACACCTGGGCATTGAGCGCGTCCAGGCTGGCCTGCTGCACGTCGACCTGCGCGGCTGCCCATTTCAACGCTTCCTTGTTCGCTTCCACCACGCGGGCATAGTCGGCCGCATAACGGGCGTCGGAGGCGTTGACCACCTGCGACGCCGTCAGAAACGCCTGTTCGGCGGCCGACAGCCCCGATTGCGCCGTCGTATCGCCCGCATTCGCCGCAGCCAGGGTTTTCTCGAACTGCGCCCGCGCTTCGGCATATTTTTGCTCCGGCGTCAGCGTCGACTGTGCGCCCAGCGCCATGCTGGAATTCAGGCCGTTCAAGGTCGTCACCCACGATTTCGACTTCTCCAGCGCCGACTTGGCCGCCGCCGATTCGGTTTCATAAGCATTGGCCAGCGCATCCTTCGCGCTGGTCACTGCCTTGACGGCCTGGATCTGGTCGAATAATCCGCGATTGGCATCGGCGACGCCGGCGCGCTGGGCAGCCAGCAACTGCGCTTCTGTTTTCGTCAGTTCGTTCAACTGCTGCTGCATGTCCTTGCGTTCGCTGGCGATGTCGCTGGCCGTCTTGTTCACTTCGGCCAGTTCGCCGGTGGCGGCGGTGAGGTCGGCCGCATAATCGGCCGCCTTCTTGAACGGTTCGGCGATGGCAAGCAGCTGCACATACATGTTCTGGCCAGCGACCGTGTTCAAGTCCTGCGCCAGCACCAGCGCCTTGAATTGCTCGCTCGTCGTCACGCCTGACTGTCCCATTGCCGCCATGGCGCTACGCACCGACTTGGTGACCGGGTCCATCTGCTCGGCCTCGGTCAGGAAATTCTGCACGAAGAAGCTGGTGCCACTAGTCAGGGTATCGAGGTCGCCCGCCGCCTGAATCAGGCTTTCGCTCAGCGCCACGGCAGAAAGGCCAGAGCTGTTGAACGACTTGCCCAATACGGCCAGCACATCCGACACCTGCATGTAGTTGTTGGCCACTCGAGCCAAGGTTTCCAGATAGCCTTCGCCCACGGCCTGGTATTTTTCCAGACCGCCTACGCCGAACTTCGCCATGTCGTCGCCCAGCTTGGAAAATGCCGCTTCCAGGGCCTTTTGCACTTCCTCGCCTTTCAAGTCCTTCAGGCTGATCTTGCCGAGGCTGACGACGAAGGAATTCAGGCGCGCCTTGAAGGCATCGCCGCCGACACCCAGCAAGTCGGCCGCAGAGACGATGCTCGTGCGCAGGCCAAGCACGATTTTCGTAAACTGGTCATTCGTTTCCGTCCCCATGGCCGTGAGATTCGTGGACTTCTTGTCGCTGGAAAACCAGCCGCCGGACTTCTTGAGATCGACATACGAATTCACGTTGAAACGGCTAGTATCAAGGTCACCCAGGCTCGACGAGTTGGTGACTATCCCCACATCCTGCACCGTGGTCTTGCCGCCAAAGATGCTGCTGACGACATTGCCGATGACGCCGCCGCTGGAACTGCCTTTGGTGCCCAGCGCGGACGTCAGGATGTCCGAGCGCACCAGCAAGCTGCCCAAGCCGCCGATACCCGAGACAATCTGCTTGAGCGAGACCACCATCGACGAGGAATACGCGAGGCCCAGGCCGGAGTTTTTCTCCATGATTTCCAGGCTGCTGGCGATCGACGCCGATTTCGCGGATGAATCACCGAGCACCGTGCCAGTGCCGTTGGCGGCCTGGCGGTCTTTGGCCGTCGTGTCGGCGCCTCCACCGCCGCCGCTGAAGGCGCCGCCCAGCACGGCGGCAATCGCCGCTGCCGCTGCCGCATAGCCCCACGGTCCCATGGAGCTCATGAAGGACATGAACACGCCGGGCACCTTGGCCGCATTCTGCGCGGTCTGGCCGGCCATCACTGCCCCCGTCTCTGTGGCCTGCCCGACGACCACGCCCGCGGCAGACGAGCTCGATACAAACAGGCTGGTGGCCAATTTTTGCAATTGGCCGGCCATTTCCACAGCGCGGAAAGCTTTTTCGGCCCCTTCCATCAACTTGTAACCCGTGCTGTTTTCCTTGAAGAAGCCCTTGGCGGCACCAGCCATGTCGCGGTAGCCCTTGATCTGCGCCTGCGCGCCATCCTCGCGGGCTTTGGCATGCGCAGCTTCTTGTTTGGGCTTGTCGTCCTTGGCGTCCGTGAGCCCTTCGCTCAGGGTGCGTTGAGCATCACGCTGGGCCTTCTGATAATCTGCAAAAGCCGCGCCCATCTTGCCTACCGCCGCTCCTGCCTTGCCAAACGCTTTTTCTAGCGCATCGCCCATGGCCTTGGCGCCATCAACCGATTCTTTCCACGTTTTTTCATCCGCCGCCTTGTTGTCGGCACGCTTCTTGGTCTCCTTTGCCGCAGCCTCCTCTTCGCGTTTCTTCGCTGCCGCTTCCTTCTCCTGCCGCGCCGATTCCTCCAGTTGCGCCAGATCGGCGTTGACTTGCTGCTGTACGCGCAGCTGTGCCGCGCCTGCTTCGGCAATCCTGTTGTCCCTCTCCTGCTGGCCCTGCGCCGTCTTCGCCTGAAATCCTTTTAATACCTCGGCTTGCTGCTGGTAGGTCGCAACCTCGGCGGCGCCACGCGCGCTAATGGCCATGCGGCGGTTCGCAAAAAACGCATCCTCGCTCAAGGCGCCGCCCTTGCGGCGCGCTTCGTCGAGCTTGGCCTGCTGGTCGTAACCTTCAGTCTTGATGCGCAATGCGCTTTGAATCGCCTGCAACTGACCTGCCAGCACCGCGTCGCGGGAATCGGAACCTGCCGCTGGAGTCGCGGCGGCCCTGGCAGGTGCGGCAGTCCTGGCCGGTCCGGCAAACGAAGCGTGCACTTTCTGCCGCAGCTCTTTCTCCTTTTCAGGAGAGACGGCGACACCGCCGGCTCTGGCGTTGGCCAAGGTTTCCTCGAGCTGCTTGATTTCCGCGACCTCGCGCTCCGCCTTGGTGACATAGCGCTTCTGCAGCTCGCCCAGCTCCTTGACGGCCTGCTTGGAGTCGGCATTGCGTTTCGATTCCGCCTGGTCGGCCTTCGCCTTTGCTTCCAGCTGCGTCTGCTTGTTCATCGCCACTGCCAACGCCTTGGCCTGCTCCTGCTCAAACTGCTCCATCTGGGCGCCGGTCAATCGCGCCGCCGGATGCGTGCCGGGAACCAGCTGGCCAGTGCGGCGCACGTCGGCCGTGCGTTTTTTGATTTTTTCGATCTCGTCTTCCGGCGTCTCTTCGCGTCCGATAGAACGCATGCCATCCATGAAACTGGACCAGAGATTCTTGCTGCCTTGCAGCAAGGTACCGATCATGCTGAGCTTTTCAGCGCGTTTTTGCAGGCCTGCATTGATCAAATCACTCGCCATGACCATGGCCTCTTGCGTCTTGCCTTCCTTTTCCAGGGCGGCGATGTGCGCGTACTGGGCACCCGTCAGGATGTTGTAATTTTTATCGTGCGTATCGACCCAATTGGTGACGCCGTCGGCCATCGTCGCAAAGTCGGCCGCCACGGCACCAGCCGATTGGCCATTCATTTGCGCCATGGTGACAGCGGCAGCGCCCACGGAATTGAGCGCTTCGCTGGTGAACTGGCCCGTTTCCACCAGGGTCTGCAAGACCACGCGGGTATCGCCCAGGCCACCCTGGCTGGCATCAGAAACCGACGCCACCATGGTGTTGAACTGGCCTTCAGTGATGCCGGCGGCATTCCCGGTCAATTCCAGGGCACGGGAAAACTTGTCCGATTCCAGCTGACCCTGCACAAAGGCCTCGGCCACGAACGCCGCAACGTCGGCCGCCATCTGCAGCACCAGCAACGGCCCCGCTCCCAGGCGCTTCATGGCCAGTTCCGTCAAGCCGGTGGCATTGGCCATCTCGCCCAGGCCATCCTTGATCTGTCCAATGTCGGCGTTCAAGCTGCCTTCGCCAATCTTGGCCGAGGCTTTGGCAAAGCCATCGACCGCCTCCAGCGCCTTGAGCAGGCCGTCCGCGGCATCGCTGCCGCCCTTGCCCATGGCAATGTTCACATCGGTCGCCATGCGAGCCGCTTCGGCCTGCGCGCGTACCCGTGGTTCGAAGTTGCGAAACTTGGTACTGGCTTCCTCGACTTGATCGCCTGTTTGTTTACTGGCGGTAGCCAGGTCATTCACCGCCTGTGTCCCCGCCTTTATCTCTGCCGCATTAACGGCAATCTTTAACTCAGTTATCTCTGGCATGTTTGGCCCATAAAAAAGGCCGCGCATGGCGGCCGGGTTGGAAAATGCGGGTCAGCCCGCCGCATGCTGGTGCGACAGGAACAGCGCGTCGAGCTGGTCGAGCAGTTGGTGCTCGAACGGCTCGATGGCGATGACGTGGCGCGCCTGCCAGGCGAGGATTTCCGTGCTGGCGATGGGGTTGACGGCCATGCCGTTCTGCCGCTTGCGGTTCAATTGTGCGAACCATTCCCACACGTGGGCCAGCTCGAACGGCATCGGCGGCGTCGCCTCCTCGGGCGGCGCGCGGTACAGCGGATGGCGCCGGGCGGCATCGATATGCTCGCCCTTGGCATGGCCATCGGCCGCCCGTGCGCCGCGCTCGAACTGGTGCCCGGCGTAGCGCAGCAGGCTGGCCGTCAGAGTTTCAAAAAATTCGACTCGTTTTCCAGCGCGGTGGTCACTTTTTCCTGCCAGGTCGGGTACTTTTCAAAGGCCGCTTCCAGCAGCGCCGGATCGAGCGGCACGGGTGCGCCGTTGCTGGTGAAGCCGTACCAGCCCGTGACCACGGACAATGCCAGGCGCTTCTGGTTGCCGTCGATGGCTTGCACCAGCAGTTCCGCGCCTTCGTCGGTGGAGGCGTCGATGGCCGTCTTGCGGCGCGCCGATTTCTTGTAGCCTTCGGCGCGCACGGCGTTGTTGGCCACGCGGTATTGTTCGCTGTTCTTGCCGACGATGGTCAGGCCGGCCACCGCTTCGCCGTCCGCATCGAAGATGACGGGCACGTCGAACGTGACGGGAGTGGCCGCTGCGTGGATATTGCCGATGTCGAAACCTGCCTGGATTTTTTGCGCGTTGTTCATGTATTTTGCTTTCTTGATTAAGGTAACAATAAAAAAGGCCGCCATCACGGCGGCCCCGGTGCAGGCGCTAGCTGCTTACAGCGCGCTGTCCTGGATGGTCAGGGTGGTCGCTTCGTGCTGCGCGTCCGTGCCCTTGTAGCGCAGGACGTCGAAGGCGCAGGTGACGATCTTGTTTTTCTCGCCGTCGTCGATCTTGGCCGAGGTGATCTTGATGCGGCCCATGGCCAGCGCCAGCACGTCGGCTGCCGGCGCCGTGCCCGACGCCATGGCGTAGGCCAGCGGGATTTCCGTCTCGGACTTGAAATAGTCGAGGTAGGTGGCGTCCTGCAGCAGCACCGTGAACTGGCCCGAGCCCATCACCTTGCCGCGCGAGGCGGCCGTGGCGTACTTCGAGCCGATCACCGGGTCGACCTTGACCTGGCCATCGAGCGAGACGGACATGCCGGTGCAGATCTGCGAGGGGATGCCGTTCACGGACAGCATCGCCGTGGCGCCCGAGAATTTGCCGGTGCCCGGCGCGGCCAGCGGCGTGGCGAAATGGGGCACGGCCGTGGTCGGACCTTCCGACTTGCCCATCAGGGTGAAGTCCAGGCTGGTGATGCCGTTCGGCTGCACGGCGATATCCATCTTGCTGACCAATTGGTCGACGAAGCTGCGGTGCACGCCGATGTTCGGGTCCTGCACTTCGGCCGTAAACCAGTCCGTGGTATGGCCGGTCAACGGGGTGAAGCTGCGCTTGCCCACCGCCGCCACGCCGACCGAGTCGCCGGCCGCCTTGACGATCATGGCCGAGCCGTCCATGAACTGGCCATTCAGGTTGGTGGCCGTCACCGACGTGACGAAGAAGTTCTTCGCGTTGTTGGCGGCGGCCGGCGCCGTCATGCCGGTGATGCGCACCACGCTGCCGGCGCGGAAGCCTTCGGCCAGCCAGGAACCGGCGCTGCGCGTCAGGCCGGAGGCGGCAGCGGCGATGGTCGTTTGCGCGGCAGCGACGCCGCCCGCCGTGAAGTCGCGGCGCAGCAGCGCCGCCATCAGCGGCGCATACGTGCCGCACGCCGCTTCGGCCTTGATGGCGCCCGTGGTGCGGAAATTGCCCAGGCGGGTATCGCCCTGCTGCTGGCTGGCGTCGATTTCGGCGCTCGCGTATTTGTCCGCTTCCGTGTCGAAGGTGGCCGTCACGCGGGGATAAATCTGGCCGCCGCCGGCGGCAGCCTTGCTGCCTTCGGCGCTTTGTTTGCTGATAACGATCACGCTGTCGATGCCGTTTGCTGTCAGTGCCATAAGTAATACCTTTCGTGGGATGAAAACCGCCGGGGCGGTCTTGTGGGAGAAACTGAAAAATGGGAGATGAAACGAAAAAGCCCGCGCGCGGTGAGGCGGCGGGCTGGCGTCCGGATGGCATGGGGCCATGCCGGATGGATGTTGGGCGAAGGGGCCATGAAGGCCGTTCGCTGCGCTGATTTCCCCTATCGGTGTCGCGCCGAAAGCGCGTCTATTACGAGTGGAGAAGCATGTGGTGTACTGCTGTGTTGCCGGTGTTTCTGTTGCTGCGTGATCGAGACTCTATTGTAGGGGCGTTTTTTTCAGTGCCAGGCATATTGCAAAAAAAAATTTGTCAGTGACCGAGGCGGCGCATGGCGCGGGCGCCGTGCGACTGGAAGATGCCTTCCAGTTCGCTGACCATGTCCTTGATGCGTTCGAGCTCGAAGCCGCCGGAGCAGCTGATGGCCGCTTCACCGCCACCGTGGCACGCCTTGCAAACGACAGGCGCGCCGGCCTGCATGGCGGCGACGACGCCCGTGCCGTGGCACACCTTGCATTTGCTGTCGAGCCAATGCGCGAGCGACGCTTCGGCCACGCGGCGGTACAAGGTATTGGCCGCCTGCGCATCCCAGGCCGTCTGCGCCTTGACCCAGCGCCGCGCGCGGCCCTTTTGCGTCACGGCCGCCGTCCAGGCGCGCAGCAGCTGCGCCAGGTTGCCCGCATTACCTTCGAACAGGCGGCTGACGGTGCCGTCCGCGTATTTGACGCGGCACAGCAAGGCGCCCATGTCGCCGGCCAGCGCGGCCGCCGCGATCACGTCCAGGTCGTGGTGGACGGCATCGTCGCGCAGGTTCTGCGACGACAGCGATGCGATGAATTTTTCTGCGAATCCCATGATATCTCCTCGTTGATACTAATCGTTATTCTGTGCCGGGCCAAACAGCGCCGCCACCAGCGGATCGCGGCTGGCCGTGCCGCGTGCCCAGCTGGCCGTGCGGCGCACTTGCGGCGGCAGCTCGGCCCAGCCGTCGATCTCGTCGTCCTGCTCGCCCAGCGCGTACAGGGCGGGCCGCTGGCGTCCCGGCTCGGTGCAATGGCGCTGCGCCAGATGGATCTGCCCCATGCCGCACATGTGGCGAAGATAGCGGCTCATGGTGCCCGCATCGAGTCCCAGCAAGGCGGACAACTGCGCCGCGCTGGCCTGGCCCTGCTCGCGGATGTACTGCGCGATGCGGGCGATATGCAGCTGCGACTTCTTGCTGCGTCCCTGTAACTGGCGCCCCTGCCGCGGCGCCGCCCTGCTTTCAACCAACTGACTGCTGTTCAACATCTGCCTGACCTCCCGTGGTGTCGCCAACCGGCAGACGCTGTAGTGCGTTTGCGACAGGCAACAAGTGGACTTTATCAATCGCTAATGTTAAAGTCAAGCATTTGGTAATTTATCAAACGGTAAATTTCAGGTTTAATGTGGAGATGAATATGTATCAATACAGACGCGACCGCCTGCTGGCCCTGATCCGCGAGCACTACGACAACACGCGCAAGAAAATTTCCGACGTCAGCGGCTGGAGCGAGGCGCGCATCTCGCAAATCCTCTCGCCCACCTACCGCGAGGGACGCGCGTTCAGCGAAAAGATCGCGCGCAAGCTGGAAGCGGACCTGCAGCTCGACAGCATGTACTTCGACCAGGGCGCGGCGCCCGACCAGGCGGCCATGGCCGCGCGCGCGCTGGCCGGCGCGCGGCCCGTGGTCGTGGAAGATGGCGAGGATGAGCGTTTTTACCCGATCCGCAAGGTGAAACTGCGGCTGTCGGCCGGCATCACGGGCTTTGCCATCGAGCCGGAAACGCACGACGGCAGCACCATCAGCGTGCCGCGCAGCTGGGTCGAGCGCAATGGCTACCACCCTGAAAAACTGGTGGCGATCAAGGTCAAGGGCGAGAGCATGGAGCCGGCCCTGTACGAGGACGACGTGGTGATCATCAATACGGCCGACAACCGGCCGGCCGACGGCATCGTGTTTGCCATCAATTACGAAGGCGAGCCGGTGGTCAAGCGCATGGCGCGCGATATCGGCGAATGGTGGCTGACGTCGGACAACCCCGATCAGCGCAAATACCACCGCAAGCTGTGCCGCGGCAATGAATGCCTGATCGTGGGCCGGGTCGTGCGCAAGGAAAGCGACCGGATCTGAAAGCGAAATTTATCGATTGATAAACTTCGCTTTCATCATGGCGTTGATGCCAGCGCTGCCTGGATCTGCTGCAGCGCGGCCGGATCATCCATCGATGTCAGATCGCCCGGGTTGCGTCCTTCGCAGATGGCCTGAATCGAGCGGCGCAGCAGCTTGCCCGAACGCGTCTTCGGCAGCTGCGCCACGAACAGCACGCGCGCGGGCCGCGCCACGGCGCCCAGCTGGCGGTCGACGACGGCCATCACTTCGCGTTCCAGCACCGCTTTCGCTTCCACGCTGTCGAAGCCCCGCGGATCCTTCAGGATCACGAAGGCCATCGCCGCCTGGCCTTTGAGTTTGTCTTCCACGCCCACGACGGCCACTTCCGACACGTTCGGATGGCTGGTGATGCTTTCCTCTATTTCACGCGTGCCCAGGCGGTGGCCGGCCACGTTGATCACGTCGTCCGTACGGCCCAAAATAAAGTAATAGCCGTCCGCGTCGCGCACGCCCCAGTCGAACGTGGAATACACTTGCCGGCCGCCGAAAGTGGACCAGTAGGTGTCGACGAAGCGCGCATCGTCGCCATACACCGTCTGCATGCAGCCCGGCGGCAGCGGGCCTTCCAGCACCAGCACGCCCTTCTCGTTCGCGGCGCACTCCTCGCCCGTCGCTTCGTTGAGCAGCTTGACCTGGTAGCCGTACATGGCCAGGCCCGGGCTGCCCAGGCGCGTCGGCGTGTCGGCAACGCCTTTCGCCACCGAGAGGATCGGCCAGCCCGTTTCCGTCTGCCAGTAGTTGTCGATGATGTCCACTTTCAGTTCGTCGGCGATCCATTGCGACGTGGTTTCATCGAGCGGCTCGCCCGCCAGGTACAGCGCCTTCAGCGAGGACAGGTCGTATTTGCGCATCAGCTCCACCGGATGCTTGCGCAGCACGCGGATGGCCGTCGGCGCCGAGAACATGCGCGTGACCCTGTATTTCTCGACGATGCTCCACCAGATGCCCGCATCGGGACAGATGGGCAAGCCCTCGTACAGGATGGTGGCCATGCCTGCGATCAGCGGGCCATACACGATGTAGGAATGGCCCACGACCCAGCCGATATCCGAGGTGGCAAAGAAGGTTTCGCCTGGTTTGCCACAGAAGTTGTACTGCATCGACGACGCCAGCGCCACCGCATAGCCGCCCACGTCGCGCTGCACGCCCTTCGGTTTGCCCGTCGTGCCCGAGGTGTACAGCACATACGAGGGCTCGTTCGATTCGAGCCAGGTGACGGGCACCTGCGCGTCCAGATGCTGCTCGCGCAAGGCCGCATAATCGACGTCGCGGCCCGGCGTCAGTTCCATCGGCACGAGATGGCGGTCGACCAGCAGCACCTGCCGCGGCTTGTGCGCGGCGATGCGGATGGCTTCGTCGAGCAGCGGCTTGTAGGCGATTGCCTTGCCATTGCGCGAACCGGCATCGGCGGAAAACACCAATTTTGGCTGCGCATCGTCGATGCGGCTGGCCAGGCTGTTGGCGGCAAAACCCCCGAAGACCACGGAATGCACGGCGCCGATGCGCGCGCAAGCGAGCATGGCGAACGCAGCCTCGGCGATCATCGGCATGTAGATCAATACGCGGTCGCCCTTGACCACGTCCAGCGACAGCAACATGGCGGCGCAGCGCTCCACTTCGCGCTGCAGCTCGCGAAAGCTGTAGGTCCGCTCCGTGTTCGTTTCCGTGGAAATGGCGATCAGCGCGGCGGCATCGCCCTGGCTGTCCACCCAGCGGTCAACGGCGTTGTGGCACAAATTCGTGGTGCCGCCGACGAACCATTTGGCGAACGGCTGCCGGGAATAATCGAGCACTTGCGAAAACGGGGTATTCCAGTCGATCTTTTCCGCTTCCTCGCGCCAGAAAGCGTCTGGCGTGTCGATCGAGCGTTGATAAAAACTTGCGAAATTCATGTCTCCTCCGGTGGTGGTTGTTTTCCGTGCTTCTTTACTTATCTGTTCATCTGCGTCCCCCGGCATGGCCATGCTGTTCAGCCAGCAGCTGCCTTGCAAACAATCCCGGCCGCGCCGCCACGCAGCTGCCGCGTTCCTGCGCGATCCGCACGCGGTTTGCCTCCAGTCTGGCAGCATCGAGCGGCATGCCGAACTGCCAATCGTCCGGCGCAGTTTCCTGTGGCGACATCACGCGCCGCAGCACGATGTCGCCCAGCGCCTTCTTGAAATGCCCCGCTTCCCAGTACCAGCGGGTGGCCTTGCTCCGCTCATTGGCGGAGGGTATCGGCTCGCAGTTGTACGCGCCATAACCGCTGAAATCAGTCAGGGAAATATGCGCTTCCGGGTACCGCACCCTGACCTCGCCAATTTCCCGCACCAGCTGTGCTTTCCATGCCTCGAACAAGGGCCACAGCCCCGCATCCTCGAACATGGCCAGCATTTGCGCGTGATACGGATAGATCACCAGCTTGATATCGGCCTGCGTGGCCGCCATCGCCAGCAAGAAGGTGCGCAACAACTGGAAGTCTTCGGTGGCGAGGCCGCGCGTCGATTTGCGGCCCAAGTTGGCGGCGCTTTCCCGCGCCCGTTGCGCGAACATCTTGTGGTAGCCGTCCCGGCGCGCATGGGCGCCATAGTCGAGCAAAGGATTGAAGCCGTCGGCCGACATGGTCGCCGCCTCGCCGTCATGCTGGATGCGCAGCGTGTGCACTGCATCCTTGACGGAGGCCAGCGAAAAGAGCGCATCGAAGCGCCAGTCGGCGCGGCCATGCGCGGGCGGTGCAATGGCTGTCACTTGACGTGCGACCGGTGCGACGGCGGGATTGAGAAAGTCGATGAACTCCATGCCCACGATGACCGTGCGCGGCTTGACGCCAGCCTGGCGCAATTGCCCGAACTGGCTGGCGGACGTGGCCAGCCCCGTGCCGGGTATCGCCAGGTTGTAGCCGGCGCCCAGCGCCGCAAGAGCGCTGGCGCGCGGGTCGAAGCCGATCTCGGCGCGCGAGTTCCCCAGGATGATGAATTGCGGCCGCAGACGCAGCGCATGTTCCTGCTTGATCTGGCTTTGGTAGCGGGTCAAGCCCGGCTTGACGGCATTGAAATGGTCGCGGCGCACGATCCCATACACGCCATACGGGTCGACGATGAGCACAAAAGCGCAAACGGTGATGGCCCCCGACACCAGCAGGAGCAGCAGGGTGAGCAAATAAAACCTGTATGGGGAGCGTGTCATGGCGGTCCCCTAAAATTGAAAGTACAGGAACTCGGCGGGCCGGTTCAAGGCCAGCGTGCTCGCCAGCGCCAGCGCGGCGATGGCGGCCGCCCACGCGGGCGACGCGCGCCAGGTCAGCCTGTGCAAGCCGCCCAAGCCGCCCTGTCCTGCCGCAGCCTGGCCGTCCTGGAAGTCCAGCGCCGGCTCGAAGCGCCGCATGATGTGCTGCGTATTGGGCATGGCGAAAACCAGCACGGCCGCCATCGCGGTCCACATCCAGCTTTCGACAAATGCCGTGCCGCCGCCCAGATAAAAGGACACCCCCGTCGAAGCAAGCACGGACTGCACTGGCAACAGATAGGGAGCCAGCGCATCGGGCAAGGCTATGCCGAAGCCGCCGGCCATGCCTTTTAATATTCTCAGGGCACTGCCCATATCGGAAGCGCGGAAGAAAACCCAGGCGATGCAGACGGCGGTAAAGGTAAGGCAGGTCGCCACGACATTGCCCGCACGCGTATCGGACGGCAGGTGAAGCGTGCGCGCCACCGTGCTCCAGGTCTTGTGGATAGCCAGGTAAGCGCCATGCAGCGCGCCCCAGACGATGAAATTCCACCCGGCGCCATGCCACAGGCCGCCCAGCACCATGGTGATCATCAGATTCAGGTAGCGCCGCGCGGGCCCGCAGCGCTTGCCGCCCAGCGGAATATACAGGTAGTCGCGCAGGAAGCGCGACAGGGTCATGTGCCAGCGGCGCCAGAATTGCGCGATATTGCGCGCTTTGTAGGGCGAGTCGAAATTGAGCGGCAGGCGCACGCCGAACAGGCGCGACAAGCCGATGGCCATGTCGGAATAACCGGAGAAATCGAAGTACAGCTGGAACGCGTACGCCAGTACCCCGCCCCAGGCTGCCAGCAGCGATGGCGCGGCCGGATCGCTGAATAAGGGCGCCGCGTACGGGCCGATGTTATCGGCGACCAGTACTTTTTTCGCCAGCCCGATGATGAAAATCGTCGAGCCGATGGCCACATTCCGGGCCGAGAGCCGGAAGATCCGCTTGTCGGCGAACTGCGGCATCATCTCCTTGTGGTGCAGCACAGGGCCGGCGATCAGGTGCGGAAAATACGTGACGAACAGCAGATAGTGGACAAAACGGCTTTCCCGCGCCTTGCCCTGGTAGGTATCGACAAGGAAGGCGATCTGGGTAAACGTAAAAAACGAAATCCCGATCGGCAGCACCACGTGCAGGACGGGCATGGGCTGCGCCAGCAATTGCGCCAGGCTGGCAACGAAGAAACCCGCATACTTGTAATAGGCGAGCATGCCCAGGTTGGCGGCGATGGCCGCGATCAACAGGCCCTTGCGGCGGCGGATGCGTCCCGACCCAAGCAAGGTGGCGCAGCCGTAATTGAAGACGATGGAGCCGAGCAGCAGCGGCAGGTAGCGGTAGTCCCACCAGCCATAGAAAAACAGCGAGGCGCCGGCCAGCCAGGCGGCGGCCCATGACTGGCTGCGCCGTCCCAGGATGAAAAATCCCGCCAACGTGATGGGCAGATAGGCAAACAGGAAGACGTAGGAGTTAAATAGCATCTGTTCACCAGTCAGGAAGCATGGGAGACCGCCACCGCATGCGCATGCGCATCGCGGCTGACGCTCCCCCATTTTCCTTGTCGCTCAGTTTCTTTGCTAGCAGAAATATCAACTGATCTGCATGCGCATCCGCCTGTTTGGCCTGGCAGCTTAAAACGCGTCGCCGGGCACGCGCACGACCCCTTCCATCAGCACGCGCGCACTGCGGCTCATGATGGCCTTGGTGACGCTCCATGCGCCATCGGCCAGCGCCGCTTCCGCGCCCACCATCAGGGTGCCGGACGGGTGGCCGAAGCGCACCGAGTTGCGGGGGCCGCCGCCGGCCGCCAGGTTGACCAGGGTGCCGGGAATGGCTGCCGCCGTGCCGATGGCGACAGCGGCCGTGCCCATCATGGCGTGGTGCAGCTTGCCCATGGACAGGGCGCGCACCAGCAGGTCGATATCGCCCGCTTCCACGTTCTTCCCGCTGGACGAGACATAGCCGGCCGGCCTGGCGACAAATGCCACTTTCGGCGTGTGCTGGCGTTTCGCCGCTTCATCGAGGTGGGAAATCAACCCCATGCGCAGGGCGCCATGCGCGCGGATGGTTTCGAAGCGGGCCAGCGCGGCCGGATCGCCGTTGATGGCGTCCTGCAGCTCCGTGCCCGTGTAGCCGATGGCGTCCGCGTCGACAAAAATCGTCGGGATGCCGGCGTTGATCATCGTGACTTTCAAGACGCCGATGCCGGGCACGTCGAGGTCATCGACGAGGTTGCCAGTGGGAAACATCGCGCCACCGCCGCCCTCTTCCTCCGCGGCCGGATCGAGGAATTCCAGCTTTACTTCGGCAGCCGGAAAGGTCACGCCATCGAGCTCGAAGTCGCCCGTTTCCTGTACTTCGCCATCCGTCATGGGGACGTGGGCGATGATGGTCTTGCCGATATTGGCTTGCCAGATGCGCACCGTGGCGATGCCGTTTGTCGGCACGCGGGCGGCGTCCACCAGGCCGCTGGCAATGGCGAACGAGCCGACGGCGGCCGACAGGTTGCCGCAGTTGCCGCTCCAGTCGACAAACGGCTTGTCGATGGACACCTGGCCGAACAGGTAGTCGACGTCGTGCTCCGGCTTGCTGCTTTTCGCCAGGATCACCGTCTTGCTGGTGCTCGACGTGGCGCCGCCCATGCCGTCGATCTGCTTGCCGTAAGGGTCGGGGCTGCCGATCACGCGCAGCAGCAAGGCATCGCGCGCCGCGCCCGGCACTTGCGCGCTGGCGGGCAAATCCTGCAGGCGGAAGAACACGCCCTTGCTGGTGCCGCCGCGCAGGTAGGTGGCGGGGATTTTGATTTGGGGGGTGTGGGTCATTAGAGTTCCTGCGTTGAATTGCTGATTAAACCCAGAGGCAAAGAGCTGGGGTCAGACCCGCCGGGTCTGACCCCTGATTTACGTTGCATCAATCGTGAATTACGCGGCTTTCGAAGATTCCAGGAAATCCTGTGCAAACCGCTGCAAGACACCGCCGGCCTCATAGATCGACACCTCTTCCGCCGTATCGAGGCGGCAGGTGACGGGCACTTCGACCGTTTCGCCGTTCTTGCGGTGGATGACGAGGGTCAGGGTGGAGCGCGGCGTGCGCCCGCCGACGACGTCATAGGTTTCGCTGCCGTCCAGGCCCAGAGTCTTGCGGTTCACGCCGGGGAGGAATTCCAGCGGCAGCACGCCCATGCCCACCAGATTGGTGCGGTGGATGCGTTCAAAACCTTCGGCCACGATGGCTTCCACGCCGGCCAGGCGCACGCCTTTGGCGGCCCAGTCGCGCGACGAACCCTGGCCATAGTCGGCGCCGGCGATGATGATCAAGGGCTGCTTGCGCTCCATGTACGCCTCGATGGCTTCCCACATGCGCGAGATTTTGCCTTCCGGCTCGATGCGCGTGAGCGAACCGGCCTTCACTTTACCGTCCTCGATGACCATTTCGTTCTTCAGGGTCGGGTTGGCGAACGTGGCGCGCTGCGCCGTCAAATGGTCGCCCCGGTGCGTGGCGTAGGAATTGAAGTCTTCCTCGGGCAAGCCCATCTTCGCCAGGTATTCGCCGGCCGCGCTATCGAGCATGATGGCATTCGATGGCGACAAGTGGTCGGTCGTGATGTTGTCGCCCAGGACCGCCAGCGGACGCATGCCTTTCAACGGGCGCGCGCCAGCCAGCGCGCCTTCCCAGTACGGCGGACGGCGGATATACGTCGTCTGCGGACGCCAGTCGTACAGGGGACTGACCTTGATGCCGTCGTCCGCCTGCGCGGCGAACATCGGAATGTACACCTTGCGGAACTGCTCCGGCTTGACGCTGGACGCGACGATGGCGTCGATTTCCTCGTCCGACGGCCAGATATCTTTCAACATGATGGCCTTGCCGTCCGCATCATGGCCCAGCACATCCTTCTCGATATCGAAGCGGATGGTGCCGGCGATCGCATACGCCACCACCAGCGGCGGCGAGGCGAGGAAAGCCTGTTTCGCGTACGGGTGGATGCGGCCGTCGAAATTGCGGTTGCCCGACAGGACGGCCGTGGCGTACAGGTCGCGCGACACCACTTCATCCTGGATCACGGGGTCGAGCGCGCCCGACATGCCATTGCACGAGGTGCAGGCGAAAGCCACGACGCCAAAGCCCAACGATTCGAGCTCCGGCATCAGGCCCGCTTCCTGCAGATACAGTTCCACGGTTTTCGAGCCTGGCGCCAGCGACGATTTGACCCAAGGTTTACGCGTGAGGCCCAAGCGGTTCGCATTGCGCGCGATCAGGCCGGCGGCGATCATGTTGCGCGGGTTGTTCGTGTTGGTGCAGCTGGTAATCGCCGCGATGATCACGGCGCCATCGGGCATCTTGCCCGGCTCGTTCTCGACCACGCCGGAAATGCCGCGCGCGGCCAGTTCGGAGGTCGGCACGCGGTTGTGCGGGTTCGACGGACCGGCGATATTGCGCACGACGGACGACAGGTCAAACGCCAGCACGCGCTCGTACTGCGCGTCCACCAGGCTGTCGGCCCACAAGCCCGTCTCTTTCGCGTACAGCTCCACCAGTTTCACCAGTTCGTCGTCGCGGCCCGTCAGTTTCAGATACTTGATGGTTTGCGCGTCGATGTAGAACATGGCGGCCGTGGCGCCAAATTCCGGCGCCATATTCGAGATCGTGGCGCGGTCGCCCAGGGTCAGGTGCGAAGCGCCTTCGCCAAAGAATTCCAGGTAGGACGAGACGACCTTCTGCTTGCGCAGGAACTCCGTCAGCGCCAGCACGGTGTCGGTGGCCGTGATGCCGGGCTGCGGTTTCCCCGTCAGCTTGACGCCGATGATGTCGGGCAGACGCATCCACGAGGCGCGGCCCAGCATCACGCTTTCCGCTTCCAGGCCGCCCACGCCGATGGCGATCACGCCCAGCGCGTCGACCATGGGCGTGTGCGAATCCGTGCCGACCAGGGTGTCGGGATAGGCCACGCCATCCTGCACCTGGATCACGGGCGACATGCGCTCGAGGTTAATCTGGTGCAGGATGCCGTTCCCCGGCGGGATCACGTCGACGTTTTTAAACGCCTTCTTGGTCCAGTCGATGAAATCGAAACGGTCTTCGTTGCGGCGGTCTTCGATGGCCCGGTTCTTGGCGAAGGCGTCGGGGTCGAAACCGCCGCATTCGACGGCCAGCGAATGGTCGACCACCAGCTGCGTGGGAACAACGGGGTTGACGAGCGCCGGGTCCCCGCCCTGGGCCGCGATGGCGTCGCGCAAGCCGGCCAGGTCGACCAGAGCCGTCTGACCCAGGATGTCATGGCAGACGACGCGGGCGGGGAACCACGGAAAATCGAGGTCGCGGCGGCGTTCGATGAACTGGCTCAGCGAAGCGTCCAGGGTGGCCGGGTCGCAGCGGCGCACGAGGTTTTCCGCCAGCACGCGCGAGGTGTAGGGCAAGGTGGCGTAGGCGCCTGGCTGGATCGCATCGACGGCGGCGCGCGTGTCGAAGTAGTCTAGCTGGGTGCCCGGCAAGGATTTGCGGTGCAAGGTATTCATCGGCGTAGTCATCGCAGTGCTCATTATTTGCGGTCCTTGATCGGCACGAATTCCAGGTCTTCCGGGCCCACATAGTTGGCGCTCGGGCGGATGATCTTGTTGTCGATGCGCTGTTCGATGATGTGGGCGGCCCAGCCCGAGGTGCGCGAAATGACGAACAGCGGCGTGAACATCGCCGTCGGCACGCCCATCATGTGGTACGACACGGCCGAGAACCAGTCCAGGTTCGGGAACATGTTCTTGATTTCCCACATGACCGATTCCAGGCGCTCGGCGATGTCGAACATCTTGGTGGAGCCGGCTTCCTGCGACAGCGAACGGGCCACTTCCTTGATGACCACGTTGCGCGGATCGGAGATCGTGTAGACGGGGTGGCCGAAGCCGATCACCACTTCCTTGTTGGCGACACGCTCGCGGATATCCGCTTCCGCTTCGTCGGCGTTGTCGTAGCGTTTCTGGATTTCCAGCGCCACTTCATTCGCGCCGCCGTGTTTCGGGCCGCGCAGCGCGCCGATGGCGCCCGTGATGGCCGAGTGAATGTCCGAACCCGTGCCGGCGATCACGCGGCTGGTGAAGGTCGACGCGTTGAATTCGTGTTCCGCATACAGGATCAGCGAGGTGTGCATGGCTTTTTCCCACGACGCCGATGGTTTTTCGCCGTGCAGCAAGTGCAGGAAGTGGCCGCCGATCGAATCGTCGTCCGTTTCCACTTCGATGCGCTTGCCGTTATGGCTGTAGTGGTACCAGTACAGCAGCATGGAGCCGAACGACGCCATCAGGCGGTCGGCGATGTCGCGCGCGCCCGGTGCGTTATGGTCGTCTTTTTCCGGCAGGGTGCAGCCCAGCACGGACACGCCCGTGCGCATCACATCCATCGGGTGGGCGGCGGCGGGCAACGCTTCGAGCGCCAGTTTCACTGCCGACGGCAAGCCGCGCAAGGATTTCAGTTTGGCCTTGTAGCCTTTCAGTTCCGCGGACGTCGGCAGCTTGCCGTGCACCAGCAGGTAGGCGATTTCCTCGAATTCGCAGCTGTCGGCCACGTCCAGGATGTCATAGCCGCGATAGTGCAAATCGTTGCCGGTCTTGCCGACCGAGCACAGCGCCGTATTGCCGGCGGTGACGCCGGACAGGGCGACGGATTTTTTAGGCTTGAAAGTGGCGGCTTGCGGTGCGGTCATTGTGTTCTCCAAAAATTGACTAGTCTCGGTTGCATCACTGCGGGGCCGGCATGCGGCCCCTGCTTCTGTTTATTTCTTTTGCGCGGCGAACAGCGCGTCAAGTTTCTGTTCAAAGTCGTGGTAATTGATCGATTCATACAGCTCCATGCGCGTCTGCATGGTGTCGAGCACATTCTTTTGCGTGCCGTCGCGGCGCAGCGCCTGGTAGACGTTTTCCGCCGCCTTGTTCATGGCGCGGAAGGCGGACAGCGGATACAGCGCCAGGCCCACGTGGGCGCTGCGCAGTTCATCCAGCGTGAACAGCGGTGTGGAACCGAATTCCGTGATGTTGGCCAGAATCGGCACGTTGACGGCCTTGGCGAAGGTGGCGTACATGTCCAGGTCCGTGATCGCTTCCGGGAAGATCATGTCGGCGCCCGCCTCGACGCAGGCGACGGCGCGTTCCAGTGCCGCTTCCATGCCATCGACGGCCAGCGCATCGGTGCGCGCCATGATGACGAAGTTCGGGTCCGTGCGCGCATCGACGGCCGCCTTGATGCGGTCGACCATTTCTTCCTTGCTCACGATTTCCTTGCCCGGACGGTGGCCGCAGCGCTTGGCGCCCACCTGGTCTTCGATGTGCAGGCCGGCCGCGCCGAACTTGATCATCGATTTCACCGTACGCGCCACGTTGAAGGCGGATGCACCGAAACCCGTGTCGGCGTCGACCAGCAGCGGCAGGTCGCACACGTCGGTGATGCGGCGGATGTCGGTCAGCACGTCGTCCAGGCTGGAAATGCCCAGGTCGGGCAAGCCCAGCGAGCCGGCCGCGACGCCGCCGCCGGACAGGTAGATGGCCTTGTAACCGGCGCGCTTGGCCAGCAAGGCGTGGTTGGCGTTGATGGCGCCGACGACTTGCAACGGGGATTCTTCCTGGACGGCCTTGCGGAATGCGGCACCTGCGGAGTATTGAGTCATGTGTTCACCTTATGGGTTTCGGATGGTCCCGCATGTTTCACGGAGTGGCTATGAGCATCAGTATTGCAAATGCCGTGCCAGGACCCTTCTGTCTGGGCGGAAACCGTCGAATGCAGAGTGAAAAGGCAGGCAAACGGCCACGAGGCCACGCACCGTGCGCTGTGGCGCAGCGAAACAGCGAGGTCACGTTTGGGGTCACAAATGTTTCACAATTGTTTTATGAAACTCATTTTGAAACATCTATTGAAACACGAAACAGACGCACAGACAAGGCGATGAAAACCCAGGCTGGCAAGACGCGCAATAAAAACAGCCGGCGGGCGCCGGCTGATTTATACAACTGATACAACTGATACTACCAGGGCAAACTAGGCCAGCCGCACCAGCGGATTGGCGATGATATTGTCGATCTGGCGCACGGCCTCTTCGCAGGCGGCGGCAATGGCGCCCTCCTCGTCGTCGCGCACGAACTGCATGGTCGAGCCTTCGAACACTTCCAGGCCTTCCGCCGTGGCGCGTTCGATGTCGCAACTGGCCGACCATTTGCCATCGGTGGTGGGCACGGCCAGGGGAACGATTTCCCAGCCTTTATAGTGAATTTTAGAACTGCTATTCATGGGGTGCCTCCTTGTTGACTGACTCAATAGTGGAAATCGTAGCATGAAGCGCGACTGGCAGCGACGTGTTTCACGCGCCGGCCGTCGCCAGGCGCACGTTCGGGCTAAACGATTTATGCTGGCTCAAGGGCGCAGCAAATTGTCCACTTCCGTCCTGGCCACTTCCAGGCCCGCCGTGCAAGCCGTCTCGGGCGCCGCATAGCCGCCCAGGGTACGGCTGCGCGTGATCGCCTGCGCCTCGGGTTCACCTTCGCGCTGCAGGCGGTAGGTAAAATCCCATAAGTCGTCGTTATCCTTTTGCGGGGTCACGGAAATCGTAAAACCGCGGTATTGTTCGCTGCGTGCAGTCATATCGTTCATGAATTCCTCCTTGGAAGAATGAGGTTAGCACGCGGCAAGACACAAGGTGCGCACGGTAGTCGCGCGCGTAGCCCCTCTCTTATCTGTTTTTCGCATGTTAAATGTTAATTTTCAACATTTTTTGAACGGACTCTAGCGATATAATGTTATTCCCTGCCCGCCCCCTGCCGCCGTGATGACTCCACAAATCCAAGCTTTCTTCGACCCCGCCACCGCCACCGTCACCTATGTTGTCTACGAGGGCGATGGCCGAGACTGCGCCATCATCGACTCCGTGCTCGACTACGACCCGAAAGCGGGCCGCACCTCGACCGCCTCGGCCGACAAGGTGATCGCCTTCGTGCGCGAACACGGCTTGCAGTGCCGCTGGCTGCTGGAAACCCACGCGCACGCCGACCACCTGTCCGCCGCGCCCTATTTGCAGCAGCAGCTGGGCGGCGACGTGGCCATCGGCGCCGCCATCCAGACGGTGCAGCAGGCGTTCGCGGCCGTCTACCACCAGGACGGCGCCAGGGCCGACGGCTCGCAGTTCGACCAGCTGTTCGCGCCCGACCAGGTCTTTCATATCGGCCAGCTGGAAGTGCGCGCCCTGCACGTGCCCGGCCACACGCCGGCCGACCTGGCGTACCAGATCGGCGACGCCGTGTTTGTCGGCGACACTCTGTTCATGCCGGACGTGGGCTCGGCCCGCTGCGATTTCCCCGGCGGCTCCGCTGCCCTGCTGTACCGCTCCGCGCAGCGCTTGCTGGCGCTGCCGCCGCAAACGCGGCTGTTCATGTGCCACGACTACCCGCCCAACGGCCGCGAAGCGCGCTGGGAAGTGACGGTGGCCGAACAGCGGGCCAGCAACATCCATTTGCGCGACGGCATCACGGAAGAACAGTTCGTGGCCATGCGCACCAGCCGCGACGCCACCCTCGACATGCCGACCTTGATCTTGCCCGCCATCCAGGTCAACATCAATGCGGGCAAACTGCCCGAGCCGGAAGACAATGGCGTGCGCTACCTGAAGATACCGCTCAACGCACTGTAACTCCCACGCGGGCACGGCCCGCTCCCTCTCCCCCTTCTTCCGCCCCCGGCGCCGCAGGCTGCCAAGCCGGCAGCGCCACGTTCGCCGCACGCCCCCTCCTCCAAGCATCAGGAATCGTGAGCCGCGCGCTCAGTATTTACGATTTGCTTCGTCCCCTGCGGCGGCTTATCGTGTACCCGCAATCCGCGCAGCCCGGCCTTCCGGGGCCTTGGGCACTTGCCAGCCGGCGCCGGCCTTGTTGCCAGGCGCTCCACTTTTCCTTTGCCTGGACAGGCGCCACGATGACTTACTTGACATACGCCAGCCCCCTGCAGCCCGCGCCGCCCCTGCGCCGCATCGACGCCGCCGCAGCCAGCCAGCCCGCCAGCGGGGACTGCGCCTGGGAACAGGTGCGCGGGCTGGCGCAGCGGCTCGCCGCGCGCGAGCCGCTGCTGCGCCCCATGCTCGACGAGCTGATACTGCCGCACGACAGCCCCGCCGGGCTGCTTGCCGCCGTCCTGGCGCAGCGCCTGGGCGCGCGCGACATGCGCCCGGCCGTGCTGCGCCCCCTGTTTGAGGACATTTTAAGCACGCAGCCGCCCATCCTGGCCAGCATCGCGGCCGACCTTGCGGCCATCGCGCAGCGTGATCCGGCCTGCCCCGACGCCCTGCACGCGCTGCTGAACCTGAAGGGCTTTCATGCGCTGCAGACCTACCGCATGGCGCACCATCTGTGGCTGGCGGGCCGCAGCGAGGCGGCGTATTCGCTGTCCAGCCATGCGGCCAGCGTCTTCGGCATCGACATCCATCCGGCCGCGCGCATCGGCGCGGGCATCATGCTCGATCATGGCAGCGGCATCGTCATCGGCGAAACGGCCGTGGTCGACGACAACGTCTCCATTCTGCAAAACGTCACCCTCGGCGGCACCGGCAAGGAGCATGGCGACCGCCATCCGAAGATCCGTTCGGGCGTGATGCTGGGCGCGGGCGCCAAGATCCTCGGCAATATCGAAATCGGCGCCATGAGCAAGGTGGCCGCCGGCAGCGTGGTCCTGCGCGACGTGCCCGCGCATTGCACCGTGGCCGGCATTCCCGGGCGCATCGTCCGCTACCACCAGGCCGACAGCCTGCCCGCCTTCGAAATGGACCAGATGCTGTAGCGCTGCCATCGCACCAGGCATGGCGTCAAACGCAACAACAAAGTGCAACTTGTGCGTCTTCCGCCATGCCAAATCCCTCAGTACCATGTAATGACTCTTATTGGATGGATAAGCCACCTTATGAATTCGCCGTCAAAACCCGTACCACCGAGCCAGCAGGCCTCCCCGGCCGGCGCCGCCACGCGCCCCGTGCGCGGCGCCCTTGCCAGCCTGTCCCTGGCGATGCTGCTGCCCGCGCTGGGCACCAGCATCGCCAACGTGGGCCTGCCCGACATGGCCAGGGCCCTGCATGCGCCGTTCCAGGATGTGCAATGGATCGTGCTGTCCTACCTGCTGGCCATCACCGCGCTGATCGTCAGCGTGGGCCGCCTCGGCGACATGATCGGCCGGCGCCGCCTGCTGCTGGCCGGCATCGCCCTGTTCGCCGTTGCTTCCATCCTGTGCGCGCTGGCGCCCACCTTGTGGCTGCTGGTCGCCGCGCGCGCCCTGCAGGGCCTGGGCGCGTCCGTCATGATGGCGCTAACCATGGCCTTCGTCGGCAGCATCGTGCCCAAGGCGCAGACGGGCAGCGCCATGGGCCTGCTCGGCACCATGTCGGCCGTCGGCACCACGCTCGGCCCCGCGCTGGGCGGCCTGCTGATCGCCCGCTTCGGCTGGCAATCTATCTTTCTCGTCAACGTGCCGCTGGCCGGCGTGGCGCTGCTGATGGCCTGGCGCTTCCTGCCGGCCGACCAGCGCGGCGCCAACGCCAAGCGGCCCGTGTTCGACCACCGCGGCACCCTGCTGCTGGCGCTGACCCTGGCCGCCTATGCGCTGGCCATGACCCTGGGGCGCGGCCATTTCGACATGCGCAACGTGGCGCTGCTGCTGGCCGCCTGCGTGGGCGGCGCCCTGTTCGTGTATGTGGAACTGAAGGCGCCGGCGCCGCTGATCCGCCTGGCCATGCTGCGCGCGCCCGTGCTCAGCGCCGGCCTGGCGACCAGCATGCTGGTGTCGACGGTCATGATGTCCACCCTGGTGGTCGGCCCGTTCTACCTGGCGCGCGGCCTGTGTCTGGGCACGGCCGTCACCGGCATGGTGCTGGCGGCCGGACCGCTGGTGGCGGCGTTCTGCGGCGTGCCGTCCGGCTGGCTGGTGGACCGCTACGGCGCGCAGCGCATGGGCGGCGCGGGCCTGTGCGGCGCGGCCGCCGCCTGCCTGGCGCTGTCGCTGATGCCCGCCAGCCTGGGCATCCCCGGCTACGTCGCACCGATCATGCTGCTCACGGCCAGCTACGCGCTGTTCCAGGCGGCCAACAATACGGCCGTGATGGGCGACATCGTCCCCGAGCAGCGCGGCCTCATTTCCGGCATGCTCAATCTGTCGCGCAATCTGGGCCTCGTCACGGGCGCCTCCGTGATGGGCGCCGTCTTCGCTTTTTTCGCCAGCGCCAGCGATCTCGCCAGCGCCCAGCCAGCCGCCATGATCCGTGGCATGCACGCCACCTTTGCCGTCGCCAGCGCGCTGATACTCGCCGCACTGGCCATTTTCGCGCTCGGCCGCGCCCTGACCAAGCCCCCTACGCCTTCTGGAGACCCCGCATGATGCGCCCCCGTCCGATTCCGTCCCTGCCCGTCCCGCTGTTACTGCTGCTGGCCCTGGCCTGCAGCGCCACTTTATCCGGCTGCGGCCGTTCCCAGGCCGCGCCTGGCGGCCCGCCACCCAAGCCCACCGTGTCCGTAGCACTGCCGGAAACGTCGATGGTTCAGGCCACCCTCGACTACACGGGCCGCATCGAACCGTCGCAGCGCGTGGAAGTGCGCTCGCGCGTGTCCGGCTATTTGCAGCAGATCGCCTTTCGCGACGGCCAGCAGGTCAAGGCCGGCGATGCGCTGTTCGTCATCGACCCGCGCCCCTTCGCGGCGGCGCGCGACCGCGCCCAGGCCAGCCTGGCCCAGGCCAATGCGCGCAGCAAGCTTGCCAAGGCCCAGTTCGAGCGCAGCAGCCGGCTGCAGCAAACGGGCGCGGCCAGCACCGAGGAGCTGGAACGGGCGCGCGGCGAATTGGAAGGCGCGCAGGCGGCCGTCATGCTGAGCCAGGCGGAATTGCGCAGCGCCGAGCTGGAACTGTCCTTCACCACCATGCGCGCGCCCATCGCCGGCACCGTGTCGGACCGCCGCGTCGATGTCGGCAACTACGTGGCCGGCGGCGCGGCGCAGGGCGGCGTGCTGACCACCATCGTCGCGCACAGTCCCGTGCGCGCCATGGTCGACCTGTCGGAAGCGGATTTCCAGCGCCTGCGCCAGCAAAGCAAGCTGCCATCGAAGGTGCAGCTGGCGCTCGACGGCGGCGGCCCCGCCCAGGATGCCAGCGTCGATTTCGTCGACAACGAAATCAGCGCCCGCTCGGGCACGGTGCGCCTGCGCGCCAGCCTGGCCAACGCCGACCGCGCCGTCATGCCGGGCAGTTTTGCGCGCGTGCGCATCCCCGTCGGCAAGGCGCAGGAGCGTTTGCTGGTGCCCGACGCCGCCATCCTCAGCGACCAGAACAAGAAAATGGTGTTCGTCGTGGACGCGGCGGGCAAGGTGGCGCCGCGCAAGCTGGAGCTGGGCGGCCTGCAGGGCGACAAGCAGATCGTGCTGTCCGGCCTCACGCCGCAGGACCGGGTCATCGTCTCCGGCGCGGCCAAGGTGCGCCCTGGCGACCAGGTGCTGGTGGCCGCTCCCCGCGCCAACGGCGCATAAGGAGAGACCATGCGCTTTTCCCAATTTTTCATCCGCCGTCCCGTGTTTGCCATCGTGCTGTCGATCCTGATCACGCTGGTGGGCGCGGTGTCGGCCATGCGCCTGCCGATCTCGGAGTTTCCCGAGATCGTGCCGCCCACGGTGACCGTGAAGGCCAACTACCCTGGCGCCTCGGCGCAGGAAATCGCCGATACCGTCGCCGCGCCGATCGAACAGGAAATCAACGGCGTCGACGGCATGCTCTACATGTCCTCGCAATCGGTGGGCGACGGCAAGCTGACCATCAGCGTAGTCTTCAAGCCGGGCACCAACGTCGAGCAGGCCCAGTCGCTGGTGCAGAACCGCGTGGCGGTGGCCGAAGCGCGCCTGCCCGAAGCCGTACGCCGGCTGGGGCTGGCTGTCAAGAAGGCCTCGCCCGACCTGCTGATGGTGGTGCTGTTCGATTCGCCGAAAGGCACGCGCGACCAGCAATACATTTCCAACTTCATCGGCACGGCCATCAAGGACAAGCTGGCCCGCGTCGAAGGCGTGGGCGACATCTACACGCGCGGCGCGCGCGACTTCTCGATGCGCATCTGGCTCGACCCGGCGCGCGTGGCCTCGCTGGGCCTGACGGCGCCGGAAGTCATCGCGGCCGTGCGGCAAGCCAACTCGCAGGTCGCCGCCGGGGTATTGAACCAGCCGCCGGGCGGCAGCGACGGCGCCTACCAGGTGCAGGTGCAGGCGCAAAGCCG
Source organism: Janthinobacterium aestuarii (assembly GCF_051380835.1). NCBI lineage: Bacteria > Pseudomonadati > Pseudomonadota > Betaproteobacteria > Burkholderiales > Oxalobacteraceae > Janthinobacterium > Janthinobacterium aestuarii. The sequence goes on along the minus strand of NZ_JBNYXU010000006.1, from coordinate 373,445 downwards.
TTTGCGCGACGTGGCCGAATTCGAAGCGATCGTCGTGGCCGCCCATGCGGACGGCGGCGTGGTGCGCCTGCGCGACGTGGCGCGCGTCGAGATGGGTGCGCAGGATTACACGGAAAGCGGCTTCGTCGACAACCGCACGGCCATCGCGCTGGGCATCAGCCTGCTGCCCGGCTCGAACGCGCTGGCCACGGGCGACCGCGTGCTGGCCCAGCTGGCCAAAATGGAAGGCGAGTTCCCGCAGGACGTGGCCTACCACGCCTATTACAACCCGACCGAATTCATCCGCTCCTCGATCGACAAGGTGCGCGACACCATATTCGAGGCGGCGCTGCTGGTGTGCCTGGCCATGCTGCTGTTCCTCGGCTCGTGGCGCGCCGCCATCATTCCCATCCTGGCCATTCCCGTATCCCTGGTCGGCACCTTCACGGTGCTGGCCGCGATGGGCTATACCCTCAATACCCTGTCGCTGTTCGGCCTGGTGCTGGCCATCGGCATCGTCGTCGATGACGCCATCGTGGTGGTGGAAAACGTCGAGCGCCACATGGAGGAAGGCATGAGCCCTGTCGCCGCGGCGCAGCGCAGCATGAACGAAGTGGGCTTCGCCCTCGTCGCCATCGCGCTGGTGCTGGTGGCGGTCTTCGTGCCGACGGCCTTCATCGACGGCATCTCCGGCATGTTCTACCGCCAGTTCGCCGTCACCATCGCCGCCTCCACCGTGATCTCGGCGCTGGTCTCGCTGACATTGTCGCCGGCCCTGGCCGCGCTGCTGCTCAAGCCGCAGCACGATGCCAACAGCCTGGGCGCGCGCTGGATGGTCATCTTCAACCGCGGCTTTTCCCGCCTGACGGGCGGCTACGTGCGGCTGACGGGGCGCATCCTCTCGCGGCGCTGGCTGATGCTGCCCGTGTACCTCGTGCTGGCGGGCCTGACCCTGTGGCGCCTGGACGTGACGCCGCGCGGTTTCGTGCCGCAGCTGGACCGCGGCTACGCCATCGTCTCGATCCAGCTGCCGGCCGGCTCGACCCTGGCGCGCACCAGCGAAGTGGTGCAGGACGCCACGGCCCGCCTGATGAGCCACCCCGGCGTGGCCCATACGGCGGCCTTCGTCGGCACCGACGGCGCCACGTTTACGTCGGCGCCGAATACGGCCGTCATCTTCACCATGTTCAAGGACTTCGGCGCGCGCGCCAGCGATGGCCTGGACGGCCCGGCCATGCTGGGCGCCATGCGTGCCAGGCTGGCGCCCATCAGCGCGGCGCGCGTGATGGTGATACCGCCGCCTTCCGTGCCCGGCATCGGCACCGGCGGCGGCTTCAAGCTGATGCTGCGCGACACGGGCGGCCTGGGACCGCAAGCCTTGCAGGCCGCCGCGCGCGGCATCGCCGAGGAAGCGGGCAAGCTGCCCTCGGTGATGGGCGCCTTCACGCCGTTCAACGCCATGAGCCCGCAGATCAAGGTTGAACTGGACCGCACCAAGGCGGAATACCTGGGCGTGCCGCTGCTGCGCGTCAACGATACCCTGCAAAGCTATATGGCGCCCGTCTTCGTCAACGACATGAACCTGATGGGCCGGGTCTGGCGCGTCACCGCGCAGGCGGACGCACCCTACCGGCGCAGCGTGGCCGACCTGGCCGCGCTGAAAACGCGCGCCGCCAACGGCGACATGGTCCCGCTGGGCAGCGTGGCCGCCTTCAGCGAAGGCACGGCGCCGTTCCGCGTGCCGCGCTACAACCTGTATCCGGCCGCCGAAATCCAGGGCAGCACCAAGCCCGGCTACTCGACGGGGCAAACCATCGCCGCGATGGAAGAACTGCTCAAGGCGCGCCTGCCGGCCGGCTTCGACTACGAGTGGACGGAACTGGCGCTGCAGGAAAAACACGCGGGCGGCAGCACCGGCATGGTACTGGGCCTGGCCGTGCTGCTCGTGTATCTGCTGCTGGCGGCGCTGTTTGAAAGCTGGCTGCTGCCCCTGTCCGTCGTGCTGATCGTGCCCAGCTGCGTGCTGGCCACGCTGATCGGCGTGTCGTGGCGCGGCCTGGACAACAACGTGCTGACGCAGATCAGCATTGTGGTGCTGATCGGCCTGGCTGCCAAGAATGCCATCCTGATCGTCGAATTCGCGCGCCAGGCGATGGCGGCCGGCGCCGATGCGCGCGAGGCGGCCATCGCCGCCGCCCGCACGCGCCTGCGGCCCATCCTGATGACGTCACTGGCTTTTTTGCTGGGCGCGATACCGCTGATGCTGTCTTCCGGCGCAGGCGCGGAAATGCGCCAGTCGATGGGCACGGCCGTCTTCGCCGGCATGCTGGGCGTGACCTTGTCGGGCCTGTTGTTTACACCGTTGTTTTTCACCTTGCTGAGCAGGCGCCGCGCGGCGCCCGCCGCACGCACGGTCGCGCTGGGAGAAGCCGCATGAGCCGCACACACCGCATGAACAATGTGAACGCACGCCGCACCGCACCGCTGCTGGCGGCGGCCATGCTGGCCCTGGCCGGCTGCAGCGTCGGCACGCCCACGGCGACGCGGGCACTCGACACGGCGCAGCTGCCGACCCTGCCCTCGGCCGCAGGCGCACCGGAGCTGCAGGCCGGCGCGCCGCCGGCGCTGTGGTGGCAGGCACTGGGCGACGCGAGGCTGGAGCAATTGGTGAAACGCGCCTGGCAAGACAATTACGACGTGCGCATCGCCGCCGCGCGCCTGGCCAGCGCCAGCGAATACGCGCAAGCGGCGCGCGGCGCGCGCCTGCCGGCGGTGGATCTCGATGCCCAGGCCGGGCGCGCGCGCCTGGCGGCCATCGAGAGCAGCGACGGCCAGCCGCACATCTCCTCGCCGGTGCAGTGGAACGCCGCCTTCAGCTGGGAGCTCGACCTGTTCGGCCGCGTGCGCCACAGCATCGCCGCCGCCGAAGCCTCGGCGGACGAACGCGCCGCCGTGCGCGACGACGTGCGGCGCCTGATCCTGGCGCAGGTGGTGGATGCCTACCTGGTGTTGCGCGGCGCGCAGCAGATGCGCGCCAGCCTGCAGGAGCAATTATCGAACCAGTCCGGCACCTTGCGGCTGGTGCGCGAGCGCGAGGACGCGGGCCGCGCCGCACCGGCCGAACGCATGCGCGCCGAGGCGCAGATGCGCCTGGCCAGCGCCCGCCTGCCCAGCCTGAATGCCGAAGAACGAGTGGCGCGCAACCGCCTGGCCACCCTCACGGGGCAGCGCCTCGATGCGCCGGAACTGGCGGCGCTCGACCAGCCGATGCCGCTGGCGCTGCCGCAGACCCTGCTGACGGATGAACCCGCCCACCTGCTGCTGCGCCGGCCCGACGTGCGCGCGGCCGAACGCGCGCTGGCGGCGGCCAGCGCCCGCGAAGGCGCGGCCATCGCCGAGCGCTTCCCGCGCATCAGCCTGGGCGCGCTGTTCGGCGCCTCCGGCGTGGCCGGCGACTGGAATGGCGGCGACGCGGCGCGCTGGCATGCTGGCGCCGCCTTTACCCTGCCGCTGTTCGATGGCGGCACGCGCCGCGCCCGCGCCCGCGCGGCCGGCGCCGAAGTGCTGGCCGCGCAGGCCGGCTTCGACAAGGCGCTGGCGCTGGCGCTGGAGGAAACGGACAGCGCCATCGCGCAATGGGTGCAGCTGCGCAGCCGCCATGCGGAACTGCGCGAGGCGCACCAGCTGGCGCAGGAAAGCGCGCGCCTGGCAAGGGTGCGCTACCAGGAAGGCGCGGAAAGTCTGCTCGGCGTGCTCGAAGCGGAACGCATCGCCCTGGCCACGCAGGAGCAGCTGGTGACGGCGCACCGCGACGTGGCCATCGCCACAGCCCATGGCTACACGGCCATGGCGGGCGGTTTCGACGGGCCCGCGCCGCGCTAGGATAACGCTGCCGGCGGCGTCAGGCGGCACCTGCCTGGCCGGCGCAGGCGTCCACCACGCAGCCGCGCAGCCAGCGGTGGGCGGGGTCGGCATCCATGCGCGGATGCCACATCAGGGACACGGTCAGGTCCGGCATGCGCAGCGGCAGCGCAAAGCTGAACATGCCGGCGCGCAGATTGCCCGTATGCCGTTCCGGCACGGTGGCGATCAGGTCGGAGCCGGCGGCCAGCGCCAGCGCCGCCGTAAAGCCGCCGACGATGCTGGTGATGCTGCGCTGCAGTCCCAGCGCGGCCAGCGCGTCATCCATCGGTCCCGTATCCTGGTCGCGCCGCGCCACCAGCACGTGCTGGCCGGCCGCATAGCGCTCGGCGCTGATCTCGCCTTGCGCCAGCGCATGGCCGCTGCGCACCACGCCCACGAAACGGTCGCCGAACAGACGGCGCGTGCGCACTTCCGGACTCGTGAAACTGCCGATCACGCCCGTCTCCAGGTCGATACTGCCCTCGCGCAGCTGCACGCTTTCGCGGTCGACCTTTTGCACGAAGCGCAGACGCACGCCGGGCGCCTGCGCGCCGATATGCGCAAGCAGCGCGGGACCGAAATTTTCCACGAAGCCGTCGCTCGAACGCAGCGTGAACGTCTGCTCCAGCTGGCGCGGATCGAGCCGTTGCGCCGGTCCCAGCACGGCCAGCGCTTCGCCCACCAGGGGGCCCACCCGTTCGCGCAATTCCAGCGCGCGCGGCGTGGGCACGAGTTCACGCCCGGCGCGCACGAGCAGCGGATCGCCGGTCGTCTCGCGCAGGCGCGCCAGGGCGCGGCTCATGGCCGATGGACTGAGGCGCAAGCGCCGCGCGGCGCGCGTGACGCTGCCTTCCGCAAGCAGCACATCGAGGGTGATTAACAGGTTCAGATCGGGTATCGACATAGTTTCTTACCTTAGCATGATTTATTGGGTCCATGGCGCCAGACGCATGGATACATTGTGCGCCGCACGCCTTCCGGCGCATCCGGCGCGGCGCTACGATGGACGCATCGCCACTTCGATCGACAACGACATGCAAGCCACTCTTGCTCCTGGCGCCGGCCCCGTCGCGCGCCCCCGTTTTCCGCTGCCAGACATGCCGCTGCGGCCGATGGACAGCGCCGACTGGAACCGGCGCCACGCTGGCGATAATGCCGCCGCGGCGTCCGACGCCAGCGCCGTGCTGGCCGCCGAAGTGGCCGGCCTCGCAGCTGGCAGCGCACTCGACCTGGCCAGCGGCACCGGGCGCCACGCGGTCTGGCTGGCGCAGCAAGGCTGGCAAGTGCGGGCAGTCGACTACGCCACGGCGGGACTCGACAAGGGCCGGCAACTGGCGCGCGCGCGCCAGGTCGAGGCGCACATCGACTTCGTGCTGGCAGACCTGCGCCACTATGCCCTCGGCGCCGGCCACCATGACCTGGTACTGCTGGCCTATTTGCACCTGCCGCAGCAGGAACTGACGCCGATACTGGCGCGTGCGGCCAGGGCCGTGGCGCCCGGCGGCACCTTCCTGCTGCTGGCGCATGACGAGGACAGCTTCGCGCATGGCCACGGCGGGCCGCAGCATCCCGAACTGCTCTACCGCCTGGACAGGGTACTGGCCTTGCTGGGCGCGGCCTTCCACATCGACAAGGCGGGCCGCACCGGCAGCGGAGAGACCTCCGGCCTGCTGGTGCGCGCCCGGCGCAAGACCGGCGCCACGGCCCGAGGCTCCCCCGCAGCCGCGCCAGGGAGCGCCAATTGAACCGCCTGCTATCGTGGGCGGCGAGTTTCATTGCGCCCGACAGCCCGGCGCAGGTCCAGCAGCAAAATACGGAACAGGAACAGGACGGCGGCGAAGAAAAAACGTCATCCGCGCCGGCCGACGCCTATCCGCTCGACGCCACCGGCTGGGGCACCTGCGGCTGGCCACTGTAAGCACACCTTCAGGTCAGCACGCGCGGCCACTCTCAGGCACCTGTACCAGCACGCCATCGGCCAGCCAGCGCAGCAGCAAGGGGGCCGGCGCGAATGGCGCGGCAGCCTTGTCCAGCAAGTGCGCCTGCTGCGCCGCCGCCAGCGCAGCGCCCAGGGTGGCACCGCCAGCCAGCACGTCCAGCGCACCGGCTTCCACCGCATCGATCTCGCGCACGCACGGCGTCCAGCCATGGCGGTATACGAGCGCCAGCGTGTCGCCCAGGGCATCAGCCGGCATCGCATGCCGCGCCGCGGCATCGTGCGCCAGCCAGATCGCCGCCGCGCGCCAGGGCGAGCGGTACAGCACGGCCGCCGGATGCAGCGCAAGCCGCCAGGCATCGACCTGGCCCACCCCGGCCGCGTGCACGTCGCGCAAGGTCAGGGCCACTGTGTCGGGAGCGCCATGGACCTGGTGCAGCAGCCACTCCAGGCGCGCCACGTCGGCAAAATAGCCATGCGCGGCGGCCGGCGGCCAGGTCGCAAGAAACGCGGGCAGGCTGGCGCCGAAATGGGCCAGGTCGGCGCTGCGCGACGGATGCGCATCGCCATAGGCATGCGCCATGGCGAGGAACCAGGACGCGCCGCCCAGCGCGCGCAGCACGGGATACACGAGTTCCAGCGAGCGCGCGTGATGCTGGCGCAGCGCCTGGCCGTAACGCGCCAGGGCGCTGGCCCCGCGCGCATCAACGCCCAGCCACGGCACCAACGCGGCCGCATCGGGCGTGCGCGCGCCGATCTGCGCGCCGAACGCGGCCTGCAGGCGCGCCAGTTCCTCAAGCGTCATCGCATGCCGCCAGTGCCGCCGGCGCAAGCGCCTCGCCGGCCAGCGCCCGCGCACGGGCCACTTCGTCGAGCAAGGTGACCAGCGGCGGCAGATTGGTATCCCATTCGACCAGCGTGGGCAGCGGGCCGTAGCGGCGCAAGGCGGCGCGGTACAGTTCCCATACGGGACCGGCGACGGGCGCGCCATGGTGGTCGACCAGCAGGCCGCCATCTTCGCAGTGGCCGGCCAGATGCAGTTCACCGACCAGGCCCGGCGCCAGCGACGCCATTGCGGCCAGCGCATCCTCGCCGTGGTTGCATTGATTGACGTACAGGTTGTTGATGTCCAGCAGCACGCCGCAACCGGTGCGGCGCGCCACGCAGGCGAGGAACTCCGTCTCGCCCCAGCTGTCGCAGGGAAAGCGCAAATAGGTAGAGACGTTCTCCAGCAGGATCGGGCGGCGCAGCACTTCCTGCACCAGGTCCACGCGCTGGCAGACCAGTTCCAGGCTGGCGCCGTTCAGCGGCAGCGGCAGCAAGTCGTTAAGCACGGCGTCGCCGGTGGCGCCCCAGCACAGGTGTTCGGACACCAGCATCGGCTCGATGCGCGCGGCCAGGCGGGCGATGCGCTCCACGTGCGCGCGCGAAAAGCCATGCACGGAACCGAGGCCCATGCCGACGCCATGCAGCGAGACGGGATAGTCGGCGCGCAAGGTCTCGAGCACATGCAGGTCCCAGCCGCCTTCGGCCAGATAATTCTCGCTGTGGACCTCGAGCCAGTCCACGGGCTGGCGCCGCGCCAGCATGTCGCGGTAATGCGCGCCGCGCAGGCCGATGCCCACCAGGGGCACGGCCATCGCCTCCTCGCGCATCAGGGCAAGCCGCGCGCGCCCGCTGGCGCCGCGCCGGCCTTGGCCGCCGTGCCGGGCGCCGCATCGAGCTCGCGCACCACGCGCAGGCCGATCCAGCCGCGCCGCCCTTCAGCGCCCAGGCCCAGGCGCGTGGCCGCGCGCACGAAGTTCGGCGTGTCGGTCCAGGAGGCGCCGCGCGCCACGCGCTTCTTGCAGCCCGCTTCCTCCCACACGCGGCCATCTTTCGGCGCGCCCTCGTAATCGCTGTGCCAGCAATCGGCCGTCCACTGCCACACATTGCCCAGCACGTCGTACAGCCCTGCCGGATTGGGTGCGTAGCTGCCGACCGGCGCCGTCGTGGGCCAGTTGCCCGAACCGGAAACCACGCCGCCGCAATGCTTCTGCTGCGGGCAGTCGTCGGGGCCGTACTTGGCGTCGCCGCGCGTGATGTCTTCGCCCCACCAGCGCGCCGTGACGGTGCCGGCGCGCGCCGCGTATTCCCACTCGGCCTCGGTGGGCAGGCGGTAGCGCGCGCCGCTCTTCTTCGACAGCCAGCGCAGATAGCTTTGCGCATCGTTCCAGCTGACGTTGACGGCCGGGCGCGTGCCGCGTCCCCAGCCTTCGTCCGACGGCCGGTAGCCGTCGCAGCCGCCGTCCTGCACGCAGGCGTCGAACTGCGCGAACGTCAGGCTGAAGCGGCCGATGGCAAACGGCTGCGGGATCTCGACCGGGTGCTGGCCCTCATTGCCGAAGCGCCCGCTCTCGCCGGGCGGCGATCCCATGAGGAAGCGCCCGGCCGGCAGCGGCACCATCTCCGGGCACGCGCCGTCACAATCGCTGAAGGACTTGCCGGCGACCACGGGGGTGGTCAGGGCCGGATCGACGGCGTCCAGCTTTTGCCGGGACAAATAGGCGGACAGGTTGGCGATATCGCCATCCGTCAGGGGCGCGACGGCCGTGTTCATCAGGGGACTGACGCGCGCATGCGAACGGAAGGCACGCAGCTGGCTGTCCAGGTAGGCCAGGTTCTGCCCGGCCAGCTTCGGATAATCGGCGACGGCGGCATTGCCCTTCGGGCCATGGCAAGCCACGCACGCCGGCAGCGCGCGCGCCGCGTCGCCCTCGTGGTACAGCGCCTCGCCTGCGGCCACATCGGCCGGCGGTCCCGTCCTGGCGGGCGCCGCGCCCGGGCAGGCCAGCGGCGCCGCTTCCACCTTGCCGCCGAGCGCCGTGCACGTGCCGGCGGGGACGGTCATCCATTCGCCTGGATCGCGGTCGACGGTCGCCATGCCCGAGCACAAATGGAAGCAGGTGGTATTGGCGCATTCATTCTGGCCCGCCTTGGCCACGCCGTAGCAGATTTCGCTCTTGGCGGCGGCCTTTTTTTCCGGCGCCTGGGCCGGCGCGGGCACCGCCACGGCCAGGGCGCAGGCCGCGGCCACGGCCGCCTGCACCAGCGCCTGCCGGTTCTGCGGCTGCGGCGCTGGCTGCGGCGCGGCCTTGCTTGTCGTTGGTACTTGCACCATGCGGTGGCTTCCTTTTCAAAAATGCCGGCAGGCGCCGCCGACGGCGCGCCTGCCATGCCGTGTCAGTCGTTGTAAATCGATGGATCAGTCATAGTGCGCGCTCGCTTCGATCAGCTCGATGCGGTAGCCGTCGGGATCCTGCACGAAGGCGATGACATTGCTGCCGTGCTTCATCGGCCCCGCCTCGCGCGTGACGGTGCCGCCATGCGCGCGCACTTTGGCGCAGACGCTGGCCGCATCGTCGACCGCCAGGGCCAGGTAACCGTAGGCGTCGCCGTGGGTGTAGGCTTGCCGGTCCCAGTTATGCGTCAGCTCGATGGCGGCATGCTCGGGCGCCTCGCCATAGGCGACAATAGCGCGCGTAAAGCGCGCGTCCGGATAATCGTGGCGCCGCTGCAGGGTCATGCCCAGGGCGTCACGGTAAAAATGCAGGGCGGCGTCCAGGTCGGCGACGCGCAGCATGGAGTGCAATATGCGCATGGTGTGATGGCTCGGATCAGGTTGAAATAAGGCTTCAGGCGACGCGCTGCCGCGCCAGCACAGCTTCCATGGCCGGTTCGTCCGGCACGGGCAGGTAGCGGGCGCCGGCCTGGTAGCGCTGGACGAACTGGCCGAAGTCGCCGCTGTCGGCCCGTTCCACCCTCTCCTGCTCGGCCAGCGAGGCATCGGCCTGCGCCGTGAAGCGCGCCAGCGCCGCCGGCGCCAAGGGACGGCCGCGAAAATGCGCCGCGTGCGCCGCGCTCTGGCGCAGGGCGAACGCGTCGAAACTGCCCTGCTCGGCGCGGATCGCAGCCAGCACGCGGGCCGAGGGCGTCAGCGCCACATCCGCCAGCTTGGCGCGCTGCGCCGCCAGCGCCGTGGCGCAATCGTCGCCGCCGCGCGCCTGGTCCAGCAGCGCGGCCATGGGGGCGATGCGGTCGAGCAGTTCGCCGGCCCATGCCTGCAGGCTGACCTGTTCGCCGTGGCGCTCCAGCAGCAGGCCCGGACGGCGCCCTTCCTTGACGGTGCGGGCGAAATTCTCGGTGTTCTCACGGCTTTCGGCATTGCCGGTGAGCGGGCTGTCCTGCAGCGCGCAAAACAGCAGAAAGGCGTCGAGGAAGTGACAGGCCGGCGCGCCGATGCCCAGCGGCTCGAACGGGTCGACATCGAGGCAGCGCACCTCCACGTACTGCACGCCGCGCTGGGCCAGCGCATGCAGGGGGCGCTCGCCGCTGTGCGCCACGCGCTTGGGCCGGATCGCCGAGTAGTACTCGTTCTCGATCTGCAGGCGGTTGGTATTGATCTGCACCCACTGCCCCTCGCGCCGCGTGCCCAGCTCGACATACGGCAGGTAGGGATGGTTCATCGCCGCCGCCAGGCTGGTGATATAGCTGTCGAGCGTGTTGTAGTCGGGGGTCAGGCCGGCCTGGGCATCGTTCTGGTAGCCCATGTCGCTCATGCGCAGGCTGGTGGCGTACGGCAGGTACACGGTATCGGCCGACAGCTGCTCCAGCGGGAAGTCGCCGCGTCCCGGGAAATGCGCCGACAGCGCTGGCGCGGCGCCGAACAGATACATCAGCAGCCAGCCGTAGCGGCGGAAGTTGCGGATCAGCGCGACATAGCTTTCCGACTGAAACTGCATCGCCGTGCTGCCATCGCCCTCGTCCGCGCGCAAGCGCTCCCATAATGCGGGCGGCAGCGAGTAGTTGTAGTGGATGCCGGCGATGCACTGCATGCTCTTGCCGTAGCGCAGCGCCAGGCCGCGCCGGTAGACATGCTTGAGCATGCCGATGTGCGAGCTGCCGTACCAGGCGATCGGGATGTCGGGGTCGGCGGGCAGCCGGCACGGCATCGAGTGGCTCCACAGCATTTCGTCGCCCAGGCCGCTGAAGACGAAACGGTGCAAGGCGTCGTAGCCATCGAGCATGGCGGCCGTGTCCTGCTCGGGCGGCGTGATCAGCTCGATCAGCGCCTCCGCATAGTCGGTAGTGATGGTGGGATGGGTCAGGGCCGCGCCCAGCGCCAGCGGATGCGCAGTGGCGGCCAAGTGGCCACGGCCGTCCACGCGCAGCGCTTCGCGTTCGATGCCGCGCAATCCCTGGGCCAGCAGCGCAAGTCCGTCCGCGCCTGCCAGCAGCGCCATACGGCGCGTCAATAATGAACTCATAGCTGTTCTGCCTTTACAAAAAAACATCGTTCGGCTTTCCATCTCGAGGCCGACGATAAGCCCCAAGCCCCGGACCACACAACTCGCAAATCCTGAGTGCGGGGATCAGAAACACTGATGCCAGGGGCAAGGCGTTTGCATTTCCGGGGCCTGCGCCCGGCACCAGCGTTCGCATCAGCGTTAGTGAGTGCTGCACTCAGGATTTGCGAATTGCGCCGTGCCGTCCTGGCCCTTATCTTGATAAACGAATATCAATAGACGGAAAAGTTTGGTTGCGCCGGCATTGCAGCGCCAGCGCCCCCTCTTCCGTATCCGGCGCGCCGACACGGCCGCGTGCTCAGGACGCATGCATGCGTGCATGCGGCATGCAAGCCAACAAGCAAGCCGACAAGGCGATGGGAGAACACTGGTGAAAGTGATGGACAAGATGGTCGCGGCCGACCCTGGCGTTGTACGCCTGAGCACTTACGCGCTGGAAGACAACCTGCGGGCACGCGAAGGCAGCGTTTTTCTGACCGGCACCCAGGCCCTGGTGCGCCTGCCGCTGATGCAGCGCTGGCTGGACCGCGAGCGGGGCTTGAACACGGCCGGCTTCATCAGCGGCTACCGGGGTTCGCCGCTGGGCGGCTACGACCAGGCCCTGTGGCGCGCGCGCCCCATGCTGGAAGCGCAGCAGATCCGCTTCCTGCCCGCCATCAACGAGGAGCTGGCCGCCACCGCCGTGCTGGGCAGCCAGCAGGTCGAGACCGACCCGCAGCGCACGGCCGATGGCGTGTTTGCGCTGTGGTACGGCAAGGGTCCGGGCGTGGACCGGGCCGGCGATGCGCTCAAGCATGGCAATGTGTACGGTTCCTCGCCGCACGGCGGCGTGCTGGTGGTGGCTGGCGACGACCACGGCTGCGTCTCGTCATCGATGCCGCACCAGAGCGATTTCGTCATGCAGGCGTGGAGCATGCCCATCGTCAACCCGGCCAGCATCGCCGAATACCTGGAATTTGGCTTGTACGGCTGGGCGCTGTCGCGCTTTTCCGGCATGTGGGTGGGCTTCAAGGCCATTTCCGAAACGGTGGAAAGCGGCGCCACGGTCGACCTGGACGCCCTGCACACGCGCTTCGACCAGCCGGCCGACTACAGCGCGCCGGCCAGCGGCCTGCATTACCGCTGGCCCGACCTGCCCGGCCTGCCCATCGAGACGCGCCACGCGCACAAGCTGGCCGCCGTGCACGCGTTCGCGCGCGCCAACAGCATCGACCGCCTGCTGTGCCCCAGCCCGCAAGCCGATATCGGCATCGTCACCTGCGGCAAGGCGCACCTCGATGTGCTCGAAGTGCTGCGCCGCCTGGGTCTCAGCCTCGATGTGCTGGAGCGCGCCGGCGTGCGCCTGTACAAGGTGGGCCTGAGCTTTCCGCTCGAAGCGCAGCGCCTGGCGCAGTTCAAGGCGGGCTTGCGGGAAATTCTCGTCATCGAAGAAAAGGGGCCGCTGGTGGAGCAGCAGATCCGCACCCTGTTCTACAACCTGCCGGACAGCGCCCGGCCGCTGGTGCTGGGCAAGCTCGATGCCGGCGGCGCGCCGCTGCTGCCGGCGCAGGGCGAGCTGCGCCCTTCGCGCATCGCCGGCGTGCTGGCGCACTGGCTGGCGCGGCACAAGCCGGCGCTCGACCGCCGCGCCCTGCTGCCCGGCTTCGCGCCCGCCGCGCTGCTGGCCAACGCGGCCGACGGCGTGCGGCGCCTGCCCTATTTCTGTTCCGGCTGCCCGCACAACAGCTCGACCAAGGTGCCGAAGGGTTCGCGCGCGCAAGCGGGCATCGGCTGCCATTTCATGGCCTCGTGGATGGACCGCGATACCACGGGCCTGATACAGATGGGCGGCGAAGGCGTCGACTGGGTGGCCCACTCCATGTTCAGCAGCACCCCGCATGTGTTCCAGAATCTGGGCGACGGCACGTATTTCCACTCGGGTTTCCTGGCCATCCGCCAGGCCATCGCCGGGCGCGCCAACATCACCTACAAGATTCTGTACAACGACGCGGTGGCCATGACGGGCGGCCAGCCCATCGACGGCAGCCTGACCGTCGACGCCATCGCCTGGCAAGTGCATGCCGAGGGCGCCAAGGCGATCGCCGTAGTCAGCGACGCGCCGGAAAAATACGCGGGCCTGCACGGCCGCTTCCCGCCGCCCGCCACCTTCCACGGGCGCGAGGAGCTCGACCAGGTGCAGCGCCGCCTGCGCGAGGTCAAGGGCGTCACAGTGCTGATTTACGACCAGACCTGCGCGGCCGAGCTGCGCCGGCGCCGCAAGAAAAAGGAATTGGCCGATCCGCCGCGCCGCATGGTCATCAACAGCGCCGTGTGCGAAGGCTGCGGCGATTGCGGCGTGCAGTCGAACTGCCTGTCCATCGTGCCGCTGGAGACAAGCTACGGCCGCAAGCGCGCCATCGACCAGTCGTCGTGCAACAAGGATTATTCCTGCGCCAACGGCTTTTGCCCCAGCTTCGTCTCCGTGCGCGGCGGCGCCTTGCGCAAGGCGGCCGACGCCGCCATCGACCCGCAGGCCCTGCGCCGCGCGGCGGCCGCCCTGCCCCTGCCCGCGCCGCATGGCTGGCACGGCCCGTTCAACCTGCTGGTGACGGGCGTGGGCGGCACGGGCGTGGTAACGGTGGGCGCACTCGTTTCGATGGCTGCGCACCTCGAGGGCAAGCAGGCGTCGGTGCTCGACTTCATGGGCTTTGCGCAAAAAGGCGGCGCCGTGCTGTCCTTCGTGCGCCTGGCCCTGGCCGGCCAGGATCTGCACCAGGCGCGCATCGACGTCGGCCAGACCGATGCCATGCTGGCCTGCGACATGGTGGTCGGCGCCAGCGCCGACGCGCTGCAGACACTGCGCCACGGCCACACGCGCGTGGTCGCCAACACGCACCAGTTTCCCACCGCCGCCATGGTGCGCGATCCCGACGCGCCGCAGCATGCGGGCGCCCTGATGGACAAGCTGCGCCACGCCGTCGGCATGGAACACATCGCCGAATGCAACGGCCAGGTGCTGGCGCGCCAGCTGATGGGCGACACCATCATGGCCAATATACTGCTGATGGGTTTTGCCTGGCAGCGCGGCCTGATCCCCGTCGGGCTGGCGGCGCTGGAACGGGCCATCGAATTGAATGGCGTGGCCGTCGACGCCAACAAGGCCGCCTTTGCCGCCGGCCGCCTGGCCGCCTGCGGCGCGCCCCTGCTGCAAAAAGTGGCCGCGGGGCCGGTGGCGGAAGACGCCAGCCTGGGCGCGCTGGTGGAGCAGCGCAGCGCCATGCTGGCGCGCTACCAGAACGCGGCGCTGGCGGAACGCTTCCAGGCGTTTGTCGCACGCGTGCGCGAGCGCGAAAGCGCCGTCTTCGGCGCCGATGCGCCGCCCGTGCTGACCCTGGCCGTGGCGCGCGGCTACAGCAAGCTGCTGGCCTACAAGGATGAATACGAGGTGGCGCGGCTGTTCTCGGACGGCCAGTTCCAGCGCGAGCTGCAACAGCAGTTCGAGGGCGACGTGACGCTGACCTTCCACATGGCGCCGCCGCTGCTGGGCAAACGCAAGCGCGCCTTCGGTCCGTGGATGGGCAAGGTGCTGGCCTTGCTGGCCAGGGCCAGGGGACTGCGCGGCACGCGGTGCGACGTGTTTGGCTACAGCGCCGAACGGCGCCGCGAGCGCCAGCTGATCGCCGACTATACGGCGCGCCTGGAGACCCTGCTGCCGCGCCTGAGCGCCGGGAACCTGGCCTCCATCGTGGCGCTGGCGGAGCTGCCGCAGGCCATCCGCGGCTACGGCCATGTGAAGCTGGCCAGCATCGATGCGGCCGAACTGCGCGCGCAAGCGCTGCTGGCGACACTGGAACAGCCGGCCGCCCCCGCTGGCACAGCCGTCCCAAGCGCCGCGCCGCCCGCCCAGCCGCCTTTCCGCACCATCGCCATCCGGCGCTACCAGTAACCATGTTCTGTATCGACCACCACACGGCGCGGCGCCTTGCCGCGCCGGCGCGCCCAGGAGTGCTGCCTTGAAGTCCGTGTCCCTCGCCCTTCCCCTGCCCGCTGCGCGCCTGCGCGCGCTGGCCGCCATCGCCGCGCTGACCTTCGCCAGCGGCCTGGCCGCTTCGCTCTACCTGCCGGCCCCGATGGCCGGCGTGGTGGCGCTGCTGGTCTTTTGCATCAGCATGTGGGCCACGGCCCTGGTGCCCGAATACTGGCCGGCTCTGGCCTTCTTCCTGGTGGCGATGCTGTGCAAGATAGCGCCCGCGCAAACCGTGTTCTCGGGCCTGCAGTCGACCACCTTCTGGCTGCTCTTCAGCGGCGCCGTGATGGGCGCGGCCATCGGCCACACGGGCCTGGGCAAGCGCGCGGCGGCCATCCTGTCGCGCATGCTGGGGCGGCGCTACGCGGGCGTCATCGCCGGCATCGTGCTGTTCAGCGTGGCGCTGGCCTTCGTCATGCCGTCGGGCATGGGCCGCGTGGTGCTGCTCATTCCCATCACCATGGCCGTGGCCGAGCATATCGGCTATGGCGCGGGCCACAACGGCCGCACGGGCATGCTGATGGCGGCCAGCTTTTCCAGCTTCCTGCCGACCTTCGCCATCCTGCCGTCGAACGCGCCGAACATGATCCTGTCCGGCATGGCGGACAATTTGTATGGCGTGCAGATTTCGTATGTCAATTATCTGCTGCTGCATTTTCCCGTGCTGGGCATCCTCAAGTCCGTGCTGCTGGTGCTGCTGATCCTGTGGATGTTTCCCGCCGCCGATCCCGTGCGCGCGGCCGCGCCGGCGCAGCGGCAAGGCCCCATGTCGGCGCAGGAGACGGGCCTGGCCGTGGTGCTGGGCGTCTGCCTGGCACTGTGGATGACGGACGGCCTGCACCATGTGTCGCCGGCCTGGGTCGGCCTGGCCGCCGCCCTCGTCTGCCTGTGGCCGGCCGCCGACCTGACGTCGAAAAAATGCCTGAACCAGGAAATCAACTATGGCTCGCTGCTGTTCGTGGCCGGCGTGATGGGCCTGGGCGCGGTGATTTCGGAAAGCGGCCTGGGCGAAGCCGTGGTGCACGGCCTGAGCCGGCATGCGCGCTTTGCCGCCGACACGCCCCTGTGGAACGCGGCCGTGCTGACCCTGATCTCGACGGTGGTGTCCTTGGTGACCAACCTGGCCGGCGTGCCGGCGACGATGACGCCGCTGGCGCAGGACCTGGCGGCCGTCACGGGCCTGCCGCTGATGACGGTGCTGATGACGCAGGTGCTGGCGTTTTCCAATGTCTGCCTGCCCTACCAGGCGCCGCCCCTGATTTTCGCCATGCAGGCGGCCAGCCTGCCGGTGGCGGCCGTCACGCGGCTATGCCTGAGCCTGTTCGTGCTGAGCCTGCTGATACTCACGCCGCTGGACTTCGTTTGGTGGCACGTGCTGGGCCTGCTGTAGTGTCCCGGCGCGGTGAGTGACGTGCGCGGACTTTCTCACGAAAAGTAACAATTTACGGTGTTTCAAGGGCCGCCGCACATGGCGGCGGCGACAGGGAGAAGGAAAAAGTCACAAATAATTACCCATTTTATAGGCATTGTTAATGCCGTACTCTTAATAAAATCACATATAATGCATAGTTGAAAAACAAATAAGAGTATCTGAAATTCCACCCACCTTTTAACTTAATGGACCCGCCCCTCATGGAAATCCATCACCTGAAAACCTTCGCCACGGTGGCGCGCGAGGGCAGCATTACGCGCGCATCCGAACGGCTCTTCCTGAGCCAGCCCGCAGTCAGTGCCCATGTCAAGGCGATGGAGGATTATCTCGGCCTGACCCTGTTTGAACGCACGGCGCGCGGCATGAGCCTGACCAGCAGCGGCCAGCGCATCCTGGCCAAGGCCGAACGCACGCTCAACATCCACCGCGAACTGCTCGACGAAGCCAACCACATCAAGGGCCGCCTGGCCGGCAAGCTGCGCATCGGCGTCGGCGGCCAGTCCAACAACGAAGCCATCGGCCGGCTGGTGCGGCGCTTTTCCGAGCACCATCCGGAAGTCGAAGTGTCGCTGGAACATGGCAGTTCCACCGGCACCCTGAACGGCATCCGCAGCGGCACGCTCGATGCGGGTTTCTACAACGAGGCGCGCACGCCCGACGACGACCTGGCGACGATCGAAGTGGCGTGCTTCCCCGTCTACGTGGCGGCGCCCGCCGGCATGCTCGATATCACCGAGCCGCTCGACTGGAACGCGCTGGCCGAGCTGCCGTGGATCTTCGCGCCATCGAGCCTGTGCTGCGGCGGAGCCGCCGAGCACCTGTTCAAGACGCGCAATTTCCGTCCGCGCCGCATCATCAGCATCGACCGCGAAAGCGTCACCCGCTCGATGCTGGCCGAGCGCCTCGGCGTCGGCCTGCTGCATGGCGACACGGCGCTGGAAGCCCAGCGCCTCGGTGAAATCGACATCCTGTGCGTGGCGCAGTCCTCCGTGCGCAATCTGTTCGCGCACCTGGCTTCGCGCGCCAGAGAGCCGATGTTCGAGGCGATCAATGATGCGCTGAGCGAATCGGGCATATTGGCGGCTTGAACCGCCAATATGCGGTGCGAGTGCTTCAGCCAGCGCGGGAAGCCTGGCCAGCCAGGCGCTGCATCTGATTGAAGATATTTTTGCGGTGCATTTCTTCGGTGCCGCCCACGCTGGCGAAAGCCAGGGCATTTTTCATCAGCTCGGCCACGCGGCCGTTGTGATAGCCAAGGCTGCCGTACAGCTTGACCAGGCTGGTGGCGCTGTTGATCAGGTCTTCGGATCCCACCAGCTTGGCGATGGAACAGCTCATCAACCCTTCCCGCTGGCCTGCCAGCAATTGCGACAGCGCGCCAAACGCCAGCCATCGCGAACGTTCCATGCCGATGCGGATATCGACCAGGCGCCGCTGCACGTACTGGTGGTTGTCGATGCTGCTATTGAAGCTGCTGCGGTTGGCCGCGTAGCGCATCGCCTCGTCCAGGTAGGGCGCGATCAGGTTGGCCGCCGCCAGGCCGTAATACAGGCGTCCCAGCGAAATGGTGTCGATCAAGGTGCCCAGGCCGCGCCCGGGCGCGCCCAGCAGCTGCGACGGGCGCACGGCGACATCATCGAAATGCAGGGCGCCGGTGGGCAGGTTGCGGTTGCCCAGCTTGTCGTCCACCTGGCCGGCGCGCAGGCCCGGCGTGCCGCGGTCGATCAGCGCCAGCGCGATATTGTGCTCTTCCTTGTCCGCCAGGCGGCAGACGATCAGGGCGAAATCCATGATGGGCGCGTGCGCGATATTGTATTTTCCCCCATTGAGCACATAGCCGTCGGCCGTGGCGCGCAAGGTGCTCTGGATGCTGCGCACATCCGTGCCCGTGCCCGGCTCGGCAATGCCCGTGGCGCTGACGTCGCCGCGCAGGATGGCGCCGAAATAGCGGTCGCGCTGCGCTTCCGTGCCGTGCCGTTCCAGGCCCCGCACCATGCCGGCCTGGGCGATGACAGACAGCAGCAGCTCCGGCGCGCCGATGGTGGAGGACAGGCCGTCGAGGGCGGCGGTAAAACCCCACCAGTCGCCCGCCGCGTGATCGCTGCCTGGCACGATCATGCGCCACAGGCCGGCGTCGCGCAGGCGCTGCCAGCCGTCAAAATCGAATCCTTCGGCGCGCGCGGCGGCGCCGGCGGCAATGTCGCTGCCGATGTCGGCATAGCGCTGGCGTATCTCGCCCTGTTGCGGTGTAAACATCATGGTTAGCCTTGTTCGTCAATGAAAGGAAAAGGGCCGCGCGGGCGGCCCTGGCAGGTGCGCCGGCCGTCAGTCCGACAGGACGACGGAGCGGCCGATGGCGCCGTGCAGGTCGAGGCAGCGCTCGAACCAGGTGCTGACGGGATCGTCGATCGGCAGCAGCGGCGCCGGCACGGTGATACGCGCCCACTGCAGCACGCCGAACAGGATGTAGTCGGCAAACAGGGGCTGCGCGCCGCCCAGCCACGGTTGTTTCGCCAGCACGCTGCGCAGCGGCGCGAATTTTTCCGGCAGGGCCGCCAGCTCGATGTGGCGCGTGGCCGAGGCCTCTTCCAGGGTCTTGCCGAAGCGCTTCTCGCGCGCCGCGCGGAAATACGCCTGGTCCGCCGGCGACATCAGCGCATGCATGTCCATGGCGGCGATGGCCGAAACGGGCGGATGGATGACCGTCTGGCTGAAGCTTTCGACGAAGCGGGCCATGGCCTGGCCGCCCGGGCCGCCGAACAGGCTGGGCCGATCCGGGTAGGCGCGTTCCAGGTGCACGGCGATTTCAAAGCTGTCGCCCTCGATATGGCCGTTGTCGTTCAGCACCGGCACGCTCTTGTAGCTGCCGTCCTCGATGCCGGCGATTTCGGCGAAGGACACGGGCCGCACTTCGGCCTGCAGCTCCTTGTGCTTGAGTGCCATGATGATCTTCCACACATGGGGCGAATAATGGCGGCGCCGGTCGGCGGCGCACAGGCTGTACAGGATGATGGACATGATGCGGTTCTCTCAGGTTGGCGTGGCAGGTCAGGCCGCGGCGCCGGTCAGCGCCAGGCGCTGCACGCCGCTGGCGGGGAAGCGTTCGCGCAGCAGCGCCAGCACCTGCTCGGGGCTCGGCAGCGAGTGGTGGCCGTGCATGCGCTCGAGCAGCGGGTCGAAATGGTCGCGCCAGACGGGGTCGATGATGATGTAGCCGTCCTCGCGCAACTGCGCCAGGTTGCGCTGCACGGCCGGCTTGGCCAGCATCGGCCCGCCCATCACGGGGAAGAGCAGCACGGGAAAGGTGGCGGCCAGGATCACGGTGGTCAGGCGGTTGCCGGAAAAGCCGTTCGCCACGGCCGCCAGGGTATTCGCGGTGGCGGGCAGCACCAGCAGCAGGTCATGCTCGGCGGCCAGGCGGCCCGGCTTGTCCGTCGGCCAATCCTGCGGCCGTTCGCCGCTGATGACGCGGTCGACGTACAGTGCGATCGATTCCGGCTTGAGGAAGTTGGTGGCGTTCGGCGTCATCAGCACGCTCAGCTCGCAATCGAGGTGGTCCTTGATGATGCGCAGGTAGTTCGGCAGCAGGGTCGAATCGAGCGATCCCGTGACGCCGATGAGGATGCGCGGCTTGTGTTTGTTGATGGACGTTTCCATGGTGTCATATCCAGGTAGTGGCACGGGTGTGCCGGGTTAAGTGCGGGCAGGCAGATGGCGGCGCTGGTGCGCGCGCACCGCCATGACCATGCGGTCGAGGATCTCGGCCAGCAGCGGCTGCGACGTGGCGAAATTGAGGCGCGCGCAGTGCGGCGCGCGCGCATCGAAGACTTCGCCAGGGCTGAGCGCCACCTTCGCATGCTGGAGGAAGAAGTCCGCCGCCGGCTGGTCCAGCTCCAGCGCCGCGCAATCGAGCCACAGCAGATACGTCCCCTGCGGTACGTGGAAGCGGATGGCCGGCAGCTCGCGGCGCAGGATTTCGGCCGCGTAGTCGCGCATGGCCAGCAGGTGCGCCAGCACGGCGTCGAGCCAGGGCTGCCCCTCGTTCCAGGCCGCCACGGTGGCGTCGACGCCCAGGTTGTTGACGGCGCCCGTCAGGCGCGCCGGCAGGCGCGCGTGGAAGCGCCGCTGCAGCTCCGGCGTGCCGAAATGTGCGACGGCGCAACGCAGGCCGGCGATATTGAAACTCTTGGTGGCCGAATTCAGGGTCACGGTGCGCGCGGCCGCCGCGTCGGACAGCGAGGCGAATGGCAAGTGCCGCGCGCCCGGGTAGACCAGGTCCGCGTGGATTTCGTCGGACACCACGATCAAGGCATGGCGCTCGGCAAAGGCCAGCACGCTGTCCAGTTCCGCGCGGCTCAGCACGCGCCCCGTCGGATTGTGCGGATTGCACAGGATCAGCACGCGCGTGCGGGCATCGACGGCGTGCGCCAGGCGCTCCAGATCGAGCTGGTAGCCGTCGGCGCCGGCGCGCATTTCCAGCGGGATCAGGCGCCGGCCCGTGCCCTCGACCGCTTCGCGGAACGGCGCATAGTGCGGCACTTGCACGACCACGCCGTCGCCCGGGTCGGAAAAGGCCATGACGGCGGCAAACGTCGCCTGCACCAGGTCGGGCAGGACCAGCACCTGGTCGGCCTCGGCCTGCCAGCCGTACAGGCGGCGCATGCGCGCGGCGAACGCGTGCGCCACGGCGCGGTCGGCCTTGCGTCCGTCGCGCAAGGGATAAGTGAAATCGACGCGCTGCAGCACCTGCGCCAGCGCCGCCTGCACGGCCGGCGCGGTGCCCAGGTCCATGTCGGCCACGCAGGCGGCAAGCACGCCGGGCTGGTACTGGCGCCACTTGAAACTCTGGCGCGCCAGCAGCTGGTCCAGACTCAGGGCCAGGTCGTCCTGCAGGGTAGCGGGCTGGCGGCTCATGCTTCGGTAAACACGCGGTTCAGGAAGCCGTTGAACCATGCCCGCAGCGCCTTGTCGTGCAACACGCGTCCCTGCAGGTGCTGTTCTCCCTGCTGCGCGTTCGGCAGGTGGAAGCGGTGCGCACCCTTCACGGCCCAGCGCCGCTGCATGGCCAGGGTCAGCTCGGGGTGGTACTGGATGCCCCAGGCTTTCTCGCCATAGCGGAAGGCCTGGTTGCGGTAGGCGTCGCCCTCGGCCAGCAGGATGGCGCCCTTGGGCAGCTCGAAACCCTCCATGTGGAAGTGGTAGACCATGTCCGGCCACTTGGGCATGATGCGCTGGCCTTCTGCCGTCGGTTTCAGCGGATACCAGCCGATCTCCGTGACGTCGCCCTCGGCCGCCGTCACCTTGCAGCCGAGATTCTTGGCCAGCATCTGCGCGCCAAGGCAAATGCCCAGGTACGGCCGGTTTTCCGCCAGCGGCACGGACAGCCACTCGATCTCGCGGCGGATGTGCGCGTCGCTGTCGTTCGCGCTCATCGGGCCGCCGAACGAGATCACGCCCGCGTGGCCATCGAGGGTGTCGGGCAGCGGATCGCCGCACACGGGGCGGCGGATATCGAGTTCAAAGCCCTTGTCGCGCAGCAGTTTTCCGGCGCGGCCCGGCGTCGACGCCTCCTGGCGCAAGATCGCCAGGATCGGCCGCTTGCGCCCGCGCCGGCCTTGCATCGTTTCACTCATGCTGCTCTCCTTGTATCTTGTTGCGCTGGATGTAGGACTCGACCAGGCTGGCATACGGCGGCACGAAGGTCACCAGGGTCTGCTGGCCCACCTTGATGGTGTCCTTGACGTCGAAATGCAGGTGGATCGGCAGCTTGTCGATCCAGTTGTTCGAGATCCTGCCGATGCGCGCGCCGCGCGCCACCGGCTGCAGTTCGCGCACGGCCAGGTCGCTGGTATTGAGGTGCACATAGCGGTACAAGGTGCCGGCGGCCGTCTGCAGGGTCACGCTGAAACGCGCGATCTGCACGATGACGCCATCGTCGGCCGCTACGGCCCAGTGAAAGTTGGCACGGCAGGTGGCCGGGCGCAGGTCCTGTCCCTGGTGTCCGCCGGACAGGCAGAACGGCAGGTTGTCCTTGCGCAGCTCGCAAAAATTGTCGCGCCACGGATAGGCATAGTTGCTGTCGTCGCAGGAGTCGCCTGCCTTGCCGCGCTGGCCGCCCACGCCATAGAAATGCGAACTGGCGTAGGCCGCGCCCTTCTCGATGGGAAAGCGCATGTCCGGGTACAGCACGGCCGTGCTGGCCACGCCGCTGCCGCTGCCGGGCAGCAGCGCGCCGGGCGGCAGGAAACGGTCATCGTTACCGGCCAGTGCCGGCAGCGCCAGCGCACCGAGCACGCCGGCCAGCACGCCATTCAATACGGTCATTTTCATCATGGTTGTTCTCCCGCCACGAGCAGCAGCGCACGCGCCGTGTCGGCCAGATATTGCGGATCGGTGCAGCGCTTGTCCTTGAGCGGCTCGTCGCAGCTCATGCGCAGCGTGTAGGCGGCGCCAAAGCGCGTAAAACTGTAGTCGGCGCCGTCGCCTATCGATTCGAAGGCGCCGCCCGCATGTTCGAGCTTCAGGTCACTTGGCGCGACGAGGTGCGTGGCGCTGCCGAATAGTCCCAGCTTCGCACCAGCCGGCGCATACAGGGCCGCATAGGCCGTGCCCTGGCCATGGAAACGCGGCGCGCCCCAGTCGCCTTCGGCCGGCAGCAGCAGTACCGGGATGTTGACCTGCGCCAGCCCGGGGGGCGCCGTGGCGCGCAGCGGACGCAGCACCGCGTCGGCCTGCGCCGCGCTGGCGCGCGCCTGGCTGGCCGCAGGCCAGTCGATCGGCGTCAGCACGCGCCGCACCGGTTCACCGGCGCTGGCGGCCACGGCCGCCGCAGCGCCCGCGAGCAGGCCAAGCGCGCCAAGCGCTTGCAGGAATGCCAGGCGCGCCATCTTAGAGGCTGCCCTGGTAGGCCAGCACGGTCTGCTTGAACGACTCGGGCACGGGCTGCGTGGCCTGCTTTTCATAGTCGTACATGACGTGCACGGAAATGGCCTTGGCCATCACCACGCCCTGCTCGTCGCCGATGTGCATGATGTGCTCCATTTCAAAGCTCTTGCCGCCGAACTTGGAGACATGGCTGAGCACCAGCACCTTGTCGCCGTACTTGGCCTGGGCGATGTATTCGCACGCGGTTTTCACCATGATGTGCGGCAGCTTTTCGCTCTTTGGAATTTCCAGGATGCGGTGCATGTATTCGAGGTAGGCCGTCTGCATGTACTCGTAGTACACGGGGCTGCTGACGTGGCCCATCGAGTCGGTGTCGCGGTAACGGATGTCGAGATTGGTCTTGAAAGAGCGGCGCATCATTGTGTCCTCATGTGGCGGTTATATCCGGTCAGGCCGGCTTGGGTAGTGACATTTCGCCAATGATGCTAAGACCGATCGAGGGTGCCTCACAAGACGCAATATCTGAGGGCCGACGTCCAAATATCTGAGGAGCCGAATGGCGTTCGTTGCGCTACCATCGCTGCAGAAATATTCCAGCAACAAGGACCCGGCGCATGGCGCCACGGCTGCCGCGCACACTGGCGCGGCCGACCGGTTTCCTCTACCCCAACGTATTGAATGAAAGGCGCATCGATGAAAATCGCGATCCTGGCTGACCGCCTCGAGCTGTTGAACATCAAGAAAGATTCGACCTACGCGATGATGCAGGAAGCGGCCGCGCGCGGCCACGCACTGCACGTGTTCGAACAGCAGCATCTGCATTGCGAAGGCGGCGTGGTCAGCGCTCACGCGTCACGCGTGCAGCTGGTCGACGACGCCGGCGCGTGGTTCCGCCGCGAGGCGGCGACGACGCTGCCGCTGGCACAGTTCGACGCCGTCCTGGTGCGCAAGGATCCGCCGTTCGACATGGAGTACCTGTACAGCACCCACCTGCTGGAGATGGCGCAGCGCCAGGGTGCGCGCGTCTTCAACCGGCCATCGGCCGTGCGCAACCACAACGAGAAACTGGCGATCCTGGAATTTGCGCCGTTCTGCGCGCCGACCCTCGTCAGCCGCGAGCCGTCGCGCCTGCGCGCCTTCCATGCCGAGCACGGCGACGTGATCTTCAAGCCGCTCGACGGCATGGGCGGCGCCGGCATCTTCCGCGTGCGCGAGGACGGCATGAACCTGGGTGCCACCGTCGAAATGCTGACGCGCGACGGCGCCGTCACCATCATGGCGCAACGCTACATTCCCGCCATCAGCGAAGGCGACAAGCGCATCCTGCTCATCGGCGGCAAGCCGGTGCCGCATGCGCTGGCGCGCATACCGCAGGCGGGCGAAGTGCGCGGCAACCTGGCTGCCGGCGGGCGCGGCGAAGCGCGCTTGCTGACGGCGCGCGACCGCGAAATCGCCGAGACCCTGGCGCCCGTGCTGGCGGCGCGCGGCCTGTTGCTGGTCGGGCTGGACGTGATCGGCGCCCATCTGACCGAAATCAATGTCACCAGTCCAACCTGCTTCCGCGAAATCATGCAGCAGACGGGTTTCGACGTGGCGGGCATGTTCATCGATGCGCTGGAAACAGCGGCATCGCTCACGCACACGAACGAGGAACAAGCATGAACAAGGTAAGCACACTGCAAAGCTGGATAGGCGGACGCTGGATGGGCAGCGAAGCGGGCCTGTCGCTGCATAGCGCCATCGACAATTCGCTGATCTACCACACGCATGCCGAGGCGGTCGACGCGCAGCAGGCGCTCGACTATGCGCGCCGCACCGGCGTGCCGGCCCTGATGGCGCTCGACTTCCAGCAGCGGGCGGCCTGCCTGCGGGCGCTGGCATCGCACATCCAGCAGCATCGGGAAGCGCTGTATACGATCGCCTACCTGAGCGGCGCCACGCGCGCCGACAGCAAGCAGGATATCTGCGCCGGTATCGGCGTGCTCAATTCCTATGCCGGCATCGCGGCCAGCGGCCTGCCTTCGGGCAATGTGCTGCACGAAGCGCCCGCCATGTCGCTGTGCCGGCGCGGCGGCGCGGCCGGCACGCACATCATGGTGCCGCGCGGCGGCGTGGCCCTGCACATCAACCCGTTCAATTTGCCCGTCTGGTCGCTGCTGGAAAAATTCGCCGCCAGCTTCCTGGCCGCCATGCCCTGCATCGTCAAGCCGGCCACCTGCACCAGCTATTTGGCCGAAGCGCTGGTACGCCTGATCGACGCTTCCGGTGTGCTGCCGAAAGGCGCGCTGCAGCTGGCCATCGGCCCGGCCGATGCCTTGCTGGCACGGCTGCAGGACAACGATGCCGTCAGCTTCACGGGCTCGGACGCCACCGCCACGACCTTGCGCAACCACCCCAACCTGCTGGCGCGTTCGGTGCAGGTCAGCCTGGGCGCGGCGTCGCTGAACTGCGCCATCCTGGGGCCGGACGTGCGCAGCGGCGAGCCGGAATTCGAGCTGCTGGCCGACGCCATCGTGCGTTCGATGACGGTCAAGGCGGGCCAGGACGGCGCCGCCATCCGCCGCGTGATGGTGCCGCACGGGCAGATCGAAGCGCTGACGGCGCGCCTGCGCGAACGCCTGGCGGCCGTGGTGATCGGCGACCCGGCCCAGGCCGGCGTGCAAATGGGACCGCTGGCATCGCAGGCACAGCGCAGCGAACTGGGCGCCCGCGTGCGCGCCCTGGCCGAGGAAAGCGACATCGTCTGTGGCCAGGTGGACGGCTACGCGCCGGCGGGAGACGGCGTGCGCGATGGCGCCTTTGCCGCGCCCACCCTGCTGCTGTGCCGCGGCGGCGCGCGCAGCGACGCCGTGCATGAAATCGAGGCCTTTGGCCCCGTCTGCGCGCTGATGCCGTATGCGGACGTGGAGGAAGCGCTGGCGCTGGCCGCGCGCGGCAGGGGCAGCCTGGCCAGCACCCTGGCCACGCGCGATCCGAAGCTGGCCGCGTATGCCGTGCCGCGCCTGGCCGCTTCGCATGGGCGCGTGCTGGTGCTGGAACGCGAAGTGGCGGCGGCGGGCACGGACGTGCTGGCGTCGGCCCACCTGAAATACGGCGGCCCTGGCCGCGCCGGCTGCGGCGAGCAGCTGGGCGGCTTGCGCGCCATCTCGCAATACCTGCAACGCTCGGCGCTGCAAGGCTCGCCCACCATGCTGACGGCCGTGACGGGCGAATACGTGCGCGGCGCCGCCGTGCGCGAAAGCGTGCAGCATCCGTTCCGCAAGCATTTCGACGAGCTGGAAGTGGGCGAATCGCTGCTGACGCACCGGCGCACCATCTGCGAAGCGGACATCGTCGCCTTCGGCGGCATCTCGGGCGATTATTTCTACATGCATTTCGACGAGATCGCCGCGCGCGATTCGCAGTTCGGCCGGCGCATCGCGCACGGCTATTTCGTGCTGGCGGCGGCCGCCGGCCTGTTCGTGTCGCCGGCACCGGGCCCCGTGCTGGCCAACTACGGGCTCGACGATCTGCGCTTCGTCGCGCCCGTCGGCATCGGCGACACCATCCGCGCACGCCTGACGTGCAAGCGCAAGGTCGACCGCCAGCGGCGCGACGACAAGGGCGTCGGCCAGGGCGTGGTGTCATGGGACGTGCAGGTCACCAACCAGAACGATGAACTGGTGGCCAGCTACGACATCCTGACCCTGGTGGCCAAGCGCGCAGGGCTGTGAGGCGCAGCCCTCAGCTTTCTTGATGGCGCCGCTCAAGAAATACAAATAGCCAAGGTTGCCCGCCTCTTCCAGAATGGCGGCTGACGAGATGAAGCCAACCGGGTATTTCAGGGACCGGGAAGGGCGCGGCGCGCCACTTCCTGTCCCGGGACAGCGCTGCTGTAGCAGATTCGACTGACGCTGCGCAGGCCAGCACCTGCGCCCTCCCTCCCCGTGGCTTCCCTTCTGATAAAGACGACCTTCCCATGCGACATGCCGTTCCCCTTTTCCTGCTTGGCGCCAGCGCGCTGCCCATCGCCCCCCTCACTTTTGCACAGCAAACGGCGGACACGCCAGCCGAACAGGCGCCGCCGCTGGCGACCCTGCCCGAAGTCAAGCTGATCGGCCAGTCCGCGCCGGACGCGCCCCTGCCCGGCATCACGCGCATTTCCCGCGAGACCCTGCAGCGCCAGCAAGCGATGGACGTGGCCGACGTCTTCGCCAGCGAACCGGCCGTCAGCATCGGCGGCGGCGCCAGCAATGCACAGCGCATCTACCTGCGCGGCGTCGATGGCGCCAACCTGCACATCAGCATCGACGGCGCGCGCCAGGGCCGCAGCCTGCACCAGCACCGGGGTGACCTGGGCGGCATCGATCCCGACCTGCTGAAACAGGTCGATATCCAGCCCGGCCCCAGCGCCGACGCGGGACCGGGCGCGCTGGGCGGCAGCATCCGCTTCGACACCGTCGATGCGCAGGACTTGCTGGCGCCCGGCAAGCGTGCCGGTGCGACCGTGCGCGCGGCGTACGCCAGCGCCGACGAAGCGCGGCGCGGCGCCGTCAGCGCGTATGGCATGCTCGGCAATGCAGTGGGCTTGCTGGCCCACGTGAGCGCCGTCAACCGCGACAACTACCGCATCGGCGGCGGTGGCGACGTGCCCAATTCGGCCGGGCATGACCGCGACTACCTGCTCAAATTGAGCTTGCTGGACCTGGCCGGCCACAGCCTGCGGCTGGGCGCGGCGCGCAACCGCAATGCGGGACTCTACCTGTTCAGCCGGGTCGGCAGCGACAACGGCTATGCGCCCGCCAACGCCGTGCCCACCTCCCAGCGCAGCGAACGCCACACCTATACCCTGGAACACCGCTACCAGCCCGCCGGCAATGCGCTGCTGGACTGGAAATTCAATCTGTACCTGAACAAGAACGCGCTGGAAGACGTGACGCAGGCGCGCAGCGCCAGGACGACGGAACGGGGCGGCAGCGCGCGCAACACGGCGCACCTGGCCCTGGCCGGCACGCAGCACCGCCTGACGGCCGGCGCCGACTTCATGGACGAGGAAGGCGTCACCGACGGCGTGCTGGGCGCCGCCATCCTGGGGCCTGGCCGCAAATCCACGCAGGCGCGCAATCTGGGCCTCTTCGTGCAGGAGCGCATGCGCTGGCAAGCCCTGCAGCTGTCGCTGGGCGTGCGCCACGATCACTACCATACCGCCTTCGGCCCGCGCACCGTCAAGGGCGGCAAGACGTCGCCGAACGCGGGTGCCGAGCTGGAACTGGGCGGCGGCGTGGGCGCCTTTGCCAGCTATGGCGAAGCCGTGCGCGCCAGCGGCATCATCCCCATCGGCTTCCTCACGAGCCTGGATAAAAAGAGCAATTTCAACAACGGCAAGCCCTTCAAGCCGGAAACCTCCGCCACGCGCGAAGCGGGTCTGCAGTACGAAGGCGCCAATACGCTGCAGAACGGCGACCACCTGACCGTACGCCTCGGCTACTTCGACACCCGCATTGCCAATCTGATCGAATGGGCCGGCCAGGGCGTCGTGTATCCCGCCTATCTCCGCAACATGCCCGAGACCCTGCGCTCCAAGGGCTGGGAATGGAAGGCGCGCTGGCAGCGGGGCGGCTACGGCACCTCCGTCGGCGTGGTGCTGGCCGATACCACGGTGGGCGGCAAGCCCTTGAACCCGGCGCGCCGCGTGGGCACGGCGCTGGGCGACCGCCTGACGTGGGACAGCCAGTGGCAGGTGCTGCCCGGGCTCGCGGCCGGCTATACCCTGAACGCCGTGCGGCGCCTGGACGACGTGCCGAAAGCGGCGGTGCAGCGCGCCGGCTACGTGCTGCACGACGTCCAGCTGCAATGGCAGCCGGACGCGCTGCGCGCCCTGAGCCTGGCGCTGGCCGTGCGCAACCTGGGCGACAAGCGCTACACGAGCCACAGTTCGCTCGACGGCGGCGCCGGCAATATCCTGCCGGAGCCGGGGCGCGACGTGCGCGTCAGCGCAAATTACCAGTTTTAAGCGATTCCCCCTCCAATCAACCCTCCTTGAAGAGAAGAGAACCATGACCCATACCACCCAAGCGGGCACACGCTGCGGCCTGTACCTTGTCAGTGCCGGCATCGGCGACCCTGACAGCATCACCGTCAAGGCGCAGAAAACCCTGCGCGGCGTCGATATCGTGTTCGGCATCCCGCGCCTGCTCGAAGCATTTGCCGAACTGCTCAGCGGCAAGGAGCAGCACAAGGCCGGTCACGGCCTGTTCAGTCCCCTGGCCCGGCGCGATACGCCAGAGGAAGAAGTCGACGCCATGGAAAAACAGACGCGCGACATCATCCATGCGGCAGCGGCGGCCGGCAAGACCGTCGCGGTACTCGACTATGGCGACGCCATGATCTTCGGGCCGCAATCGGGCTACCTGAGCGAGTTCAGCGAACTCAATCCCATCGTCATCCCCGGCATCTCCTGCTTCAATGCGGCCAATGCGGCGCTGGCCCGCGATGTCACGGGCGGCAAGCACAGCCGTTCCGTCATCATCGCCGCCTCGGCCGACACGCGCGACGACTATACGGGCAGCGACACCCTGGACAAGCTGGCCGCCACCGGTTCCACCCTGGTCTTCTTTACCATGCGCGCCGACCTGCCTTCGCTGGTCGAACGCCTGGCGCGCCACCTGCCCGGCAGCACGCCGCTGGCCATCGTCGCGCACGCGGGCGCCGACGCGAAACAGGCCGTGCTGCGCGCCACCTTGGACACCGTGCTGGCACGCACGGAGAACGAAAAACCGCCATTCGAACACCTGGTGTATGTAGGCGATTTCCTGGGTTAGGCCAGGCGCATCCAAAGCGCTGGCGCGGCGCCTTCCGGGCCGTCCTGCGGCCCTGGCAACACCGCGCAGCGGCCGCCTTCCAGCCGCACGATGCGGTCCGCCACATGGCGGGCGACAGGCAAGTTATGCGTGATCAGCAGCAGGGCCAGGCCGCGCGCCTCCTGCACGTCGAGCAGCAGCCGCAGCACCTTCGCCTGCACCGAGGCGTCCAGCGCGGCCGTCGGTTCATCGGCCACCAGCACGGCCGGATCGGCGATCAGCGCCCGCGCGATGGCCAGGCGCTGCAATTCCCCTCCACTCAAGCTGCGCGCCGCGCGCGCCAGGAAGGCCTGCGTGGCCGGCAGGCGCACGTCGGCCAGCGCCCGCAGCGCCGCCGCGCGGCAGGCGTCCGCGCTGTCGCGGCCCCCGATGACAAGCGGCTCGGCCACCGCCTCGAACACCGTGAAATGGCTGGCCACCGAGGCGCCCGCATGCTGCGGCACATAGGCGACGCCCGCCGCCGCGCCGCCCTCCTCGGGCGCCGGCGTGCTCACTGTGCCCGCATCGGCCTGCTGCAGGCCAACGAGGATGCGCGCCAGGGTCGACTTGCCCGCGCCGGACGCGCCGACGATGACCACCGTCTCGCCCGACTGCACCTCCAGGTCCGCGCCCGCCAGCACCGCTTGCCCGCCCAGGCGCTTGTGCACGCCGCGCGCGGACAGCACGGTGACGATGCCGCCGCGCAGGCAGGCCACGCCCGTGGCGTCGAGCGCCGGCGCCTCCTCGGCGCAGCGGGCGATACGCTGGCT
This sequence comes from Janthinobacterium aestuarii, assembly GCF_051380835.1. Taxonomy (NCBI): domain Bacteria; kingdom Pseudomonadati; phylum Pseudomonadota; class Betaproteobacteria; order Burkholderiales; family Oxalobacteraceae; genus Janthinobacterium; species Janthinobacterium aestuarii. The sequence goes on along the minus strand of NZ_JBNYXU010000006.1, from coordinate 342,371 downwards.
GCAGCGGCTGGCGAAGGCGCAGCCGCGCGCGCACTCTTCATGCGTGCCGGCGATGCCCTGCAAGTCCTTGCCGTTCTCGCGCGGCCAGGCGCGCAGCAGGCCGCGCGTGTAGGGATGGCGCGGCGACGCCAGCACCGACGCGGCCGGTCCCGTTTCCACGGCGCTGCCGCCATACAGCACCAGCACGTCGCCATCGAGCGCACGCGCCAGTTCCAGGTCGTGCGTCACCACCACCAGCTGGCGCTGCGCCGCTTCGGCGCGCAGGCGCCCGAGCACCAGCGCGCTGGTGTCAGGGTCGAGCGCGGATGTCGGCTCGTCCAGCACCAGCAGTGCCGGCGAAGGCGCCAGCGCCGCCGCCAGCAGGACGCGCTGCAGCTGGCCACCGCTGCATTGGGCCGGATAGCGCCGGTGCAGGTTTTCGGCCAGGCCCAGCGAGACCAGCAAGTCGCCCGCCGCCTGTTCGGCCGGCCCGCGCCGCATGCCCAGATGCCGCCGCAACGGCGCCGCCACCTGCGTCAGCACGGTGTGCTGGGGATTGAGGGCGTCGTGCACGTCTTGCGGCACCAGGCCCGCATGGCGGCCGCGCCAGCGCCGCAGCGCCGCGCCGTCCGCATCCACCAGCTGCATGGCGCCGACGCGCAAGCTGCCGCTGACGCGCCCCGGCGCCATGCCGAGCAAGGCGCGCGCCAGGGTGCTCTTGCCGGCGCCCGATTCGCCGATGATCACCAGCGGCACGCCGGGCCGCGCCTGGAAGTGCAACTGGCGCAGCAGCTGGCGGCCATCGGCCTCGACGCAGAAAGAGGCGGCCGCTAGCATCGCGCGCGCTCGTCGAGGCCCTGGCCCAGCAGCGCCAGCGCGATCAGCAGCATGGCCAGGCACAGCCACGCCGCCAGGATCCAGGCGCGGGCATCCGGATGGGCAAGATAGGGCATGGCTTCATTGAGCATGCCGCCCCAGGTCGCGGTGCGCGGATCGGCCAGCCCGAGGAAGGCCAAGCCCGCGTAGTGGAACACGGCGCGGCGCACGAGGGCGACGGCTTGCACGGCCAGCAGTCCCGCCATGGCCGGCCACACGTGGCGGCGCAGCAGATACGTGCCCGATGCCGCCGCCAGGCGCGCCGCGTCCAGGCTCTCCTGGCGCCACACCTGGCGCAGGCGCAGGCGCAGCGCGCGAAATTCGGCATCCCAGCCGAATACCGCCAGCATCGCCACCAGGGCCGGCACGCCCGGCTGCATGGCCGAGGCGATGACGATGAAAAGCAAGGTCGATGGCAAGGCGCTGAACAGGTCGGCCAGCCGCAGCACCAGCGCATCGGCCGCGGGCCAGGCCAGCCCGCACAGCGCCAGCAGCACGGCCAGCGCGATGCTGGCGGCGCTCACGGCCATGCCGATGCCCAAGGTGGGCAGCGCGGCGGCGGCCAGGCGCAGCAAGACGTCGCGGCCCAGGTCATCGGTGCCCAGCCAGTGCATGGCGCCGGGCGGCGCCAGCACGGCATCCATGGCGCCGCCGGACGCCGGCTGCAGCCAGCTGGCGCCGGCCAGCAGGAAAGCCAGCACCAGCAGCAGCGTTGCTCCCGCGCGCACGGAGGCGTTCATGGCGCGCGCTGCGCGCGCCGCGCCAGGCGGCCGGCCAGCGCGTCGGCCAGCAAGTTCATGGCGAACAGCAGCAGCCCCGTTGCCAGCAGGGCGCCGCGCACCAGCGGGTAGTCGTGCTTGACGATGGCGTCCGTCAGCACCAGATTGATGCCCGGATAGGCAAACACGGTTTCCGCGTACACGGCGCCCGACACCAGGCGCGCGGCCACGGCGCCCAGGCGCGACAGCACGACGGCCAGCACGTTGGGCGCCAGGTGGCGGTAGCGCAAGGCGAACGGCCCCACGCCCTGCGCGCGGGCCAGCTCCATGAAGGTGCGCTGCCGCACGGCGACGGCCGTGGCGCGCGCGCTCAGGAACACGCCGGCGGCCGCCGGCAGCGCCATGGCGCACACGGGCAGCACCAGGTGTTGCGCGCGTTCCAGCCAGGCGCCAGCGCCCGTCTGCGTTGAAAACGGCGCCATGGCGCCATTGCTGGGCAGCCATTGCAAGCCATAGGCAAACAGCATGACCAGGCCCATCGCCAGGGCGAAAGGCGGGATGCTGTCGAGCGCCAGGGTGGCGGCCGTCAGCACGCGGTCCATCGCCCTGCCCTGCGCGAACGCGGCCTCGATGCCCAGCACCACGCCCAGCAGCAGGGCCAGCGCCAGCGCGCAGGCCACCAGCAGCACGGTCCACGGCAGGTGCTGCGCCAGCAAATCGGCCACCGGCATACCGTGGCGGATGGAGTAGCCAAGATCGAGCCGCAGCAGCTGCGCCAGGTGCTCGAGGTACAGCTGCCACAGCGGCTGCCCGCCGCCCAGGCCATGGCGCGCCAGCAGGGCGCCGCGTTCGGCCGCATCGAGTTCGATCAGCGCATCCTGTCCCAGGAGGGCCGTGACGGGGTCGCCGGGCATGAGCAGCGGCAGCGCGAAGTCGAGGCTGACGAGCGCCAGCAAGGCCAGCGCATAGCCCGCGGCGCGCCGGCCCGTGAACGATAAAGCGCTCAGCGTCGGCCCCCGTCTACTGCACGAACATCAGTTTGTTCAGCGGCAGCGAAATGCCGACGGCGATGCCGCCCGGCGTGAACCACGGCCGCAGGCGCGCATTGGCCGCCGTGATCCACTGCGGCGAATACAGGAAAAACGCCGGCAGCTCCTCGGCATAGATGGCCTGGGCGCGGTCGAGCAGGGCGCGCCGTTTGGCCACGTCGACGGTGCCGACCTGCTGCTGCAGCAGCTCGAGCAGATCGGCGCGGCGGAAGGCGTCGCTGTAGGCGCCGTTGCCCGCCGTTTGCCGCAGCATGCTTTCCGGATCGCCATTGCTGCCCTGGCTGACGAGGGCCAGGTCGAAATCGGCCGCGGCGATGCGCGCGCCCAGGATGCCGCTGTCCATGATGCGCACGTTGACTTCCATGCCCAGCTTTTCCAGCTGGCCGGCCAGCTGGCTGGCTGGCCGCGACAGGCTGCGCGATGCCGCCAGTTCCAGCACCCAGAGCTTGCCGCCGCTGTCGCGCAGGCGGCCATCGGACGCGGCACGGTAGCCCAGCTCCGCCAGCATGCGGCGCGCCGCCGCGGGATCGTAGGCATACGCATCGAACGGCGCCCCGCTCTGCCAGATGCTGCCCCGCACGAAGCGTCCGGCGGACACTTCGCCCTGCCCGTTCTCGACCACCCGCAGCAGCTCCTGCCGGTCGATGCCGCGCGCGATGGCCTGGCGCAGGCGCTTGTCGTCAAACGGCGCACGCGCATGATTGAAGCGCAGCCGTACGGGATGGCCGGAGGGCGCGCTGACCACGGTGGCGAAACGGGCCACCTCGGCGGCCAGCGGCGCCGGCAGGCTGCGGATCATGTCCACCTGCCCCCGCTTGAGCGCGCCCACGGCAAGCGAAGGCTGCATGCGCAGGAACAGCAGGCTGCGCACCCTGGGCGGGCCCAGATAGTACGCTTCGTTCGCCGTAAACAGGTAGCGGCCCGCCGCCTTGTCATACGCGCCCAGGCGATAGGGGCCGCTGCCGACGATGTCGGCCTGTTTCACGCGCTGGGGGTCGTCCAGACGCGCATATACATGCTGCGGCAGGATGGGCACCGAGCCGGCCAGCTGCGCCACGAACGGCGCATACACGCGCTTCAGGCGCACGCGTACCCGCCCCTTGCCCAGGTCGTCCACGCCGTCGATGGCCCCAAGATCGAACAGCGGATGCGGGTGCTGGCGCAAATACGCAAACGTAAACACCACGTCGGCCGCCGTGACGCTCTTGCCGTCATGCCAGCGCGCGTCGGGCCGCAAGGTGAAGTCGATGGTGCGGTGGTCGGCGCTTTCGCGCCACGCGCTGGCCAGCCCCGGCACCAGCTTGCCGCTGGCATCGCGCCACACGAGGGTATCGAAAATCAGGCTCGTCAGCGTATAACCCATGCCGCCGCTGGCATGGGTGTAGGGCGTGGGCAAGCCGAAGTCGCCCTGTTCGTCGGCGATGGTACAGCGTTCGATGCGCGGGGCCGCCGGCGATGGCTGCTGCGCGCTGGCGCCGGCAGACGCGAGCCAGCCGGCCAGGAGTAGGGGAAAAAGCAAGCGAAGACGGGGCACCAGCGTTCCTGACAATCAGAAGAGAGGCAAACCCCGGCCGCCATGGGCCGGGCGAGTGTGCTGCACAGCATTCCCAACTAAATGAGAATTATTTGCAGCTGCATATCTTATGATTGCCGCCCAGGCCAGGCAAATTGTCTTTACGGAGGGCTGGTATCTGAAAAACTGAGGGGCCGGGATGCGCGCAGCCGCGCCGGCAAGGCAGCGGCCCGCGCTATGGCGCTTACTCGCCCTGTTCCGGCGCGCGGCCGATCTCGCCGTCGATATTGGCCAGGAACCAGGCCAGCGACGACATCAGCGCCACGTTGCGCTTGAGGTTATCCGGGTCGACCTTGTCCAGGGTGTCGGCCGGCGTATGGTGGTAGTGGAAGTAGCTGTGGCTGTCGACCAGCGGCTCGAAACTGGGCACGCCGCCCGTTTCCAGGCGGTGCAAGTCGCCCGTGCCCAGCGCGTCGCGGCGCGTGAACGCGTGCGCGCCCATCGGCTGCAGGGCCGCGCGCAGCGGGGCAAACAGTTTTTCCGACTTCGGCCCCACGCTGGCGAGGATGCCGAACGGGCGGCCGGCGCCGCTGTCCATCTCGATGGCCGCATATTGTTTGCCGAGCGCCTGCTTGTGGGCCTCGAAATAGGCCTGGCCGCCGCGCCCGCCGTTCTCCTCGTTCATCCAGGCGATCACGCGGATGGTGCGGCGCGGGCGGTAGTCGAGTTTTTTCAGGGTTTCCACCACGCCCATGGCCGCCACCACGCCGGCGCCGTCGTCATGCGCGCCCGTCGCCAGGTCCCAGGAATCGAGGTGGCCCGAGACCACCACCACTTCGTCGGCCTTGTCCGTGCCGGGCCAGTCGGCGATCACGTTGTAGCTGTCCGCTTCCGGCAGGTTTTGCGGCGTCAGGGTCAGGTGCATTTTCAAGGGACCGCGCGCGGCCAGGCGGCCGATCAGCAAGGCGTCTTCCACGGTGACGGCGGCGGCCGGGATGCGCTTGTTGTCGTCCAGCCCGGTGGCGCCCGCGTGCGGGATGCGGAAGTTCGCGCCGCCGATCGAGCGCACGAGCGCAGCGGCCGCGCCCAGGTCGGCCGCCGCCTTCGGCCCGAGGAAGCGCGAGCGCGAACCCTGGCCATAGGTGACGCCGGCCAGACCGCGCTCGGCCATCTCCTGGTCGAACGGCGTGTCGATCAGCACGATGGCGCCCTTCACTTCCGGCGCGCGCGTCTTGAGTTCTTCCAGGCTCTTGACGATGATGAGCGGAGCCGTCAGGCCGGCGGCCGGCGTCGCGCCCGAGCCGCCCAGGGCCGTCAGCACCACGCGCTGCGACACGCCCTGCGGACGGCCCGCATAGTCGACGATTTCCGCCGTTTCCACACCGCGCACCCAGTGCGGCACTTTCACGGGCTGCAGGGTGACGCTGGCGCCCAGCTGGCGCATGGCGTCGGCCACCTGCCGCACGGCGGCGGCCGCGCCGGCGGAGCCGGACAGGCGCGGGCCGATCAGATCCGTCATGTCGGCCAGGCGGGCATAGGCCCAGTCGCTTTGCAGCGCCGTGTCGCGCACCTGCGCCAGCGCTTGCGGGGTATTGCCTGGCGCGGCGGCAAAGGCCCCGGCGCTGACGATGCAGCCAAGGGCAAGGGATAAAACGGAACGGCGCAGTGGCGCGCCAGTCAGGATGGTAGGCATGTGATGTCAGTTCCAGTCAACGAGGTCGAAGCGGGTACGCCTTGACCATGGGCAAGGCGCGGCTTTCTACGATAGCGTATTTGTTCTGTCATTGCAGCAACTTTTACGGGATCGATTGCCTGTTTCCCCCGGAGTCGATTACCATCAGGATTCGTGATCGCTACCGGAAACCGACATGCTCAAGGGAACCCTCTGCACCATCCGGCATTTGCAGGCCGCCGACCTGAATACCTATATTTCCCTCGTCAACGACCTGCCCTCGCGTGGCGAGTTTTTCTCCATGCAATTCAAGTCGCCCGAGGCCATGCGGCGCGACTTCCTGCAATCGGGCTTTGTCACCGAAGACAGCGAATTGTTCCTCATCGAAGATCACTCACAGCACATCATCGGCACGATCACGCACTTCAAGAGCCGCACGCCAGCCTCGCGCGAAATCGGCTACCGCCTGTTCGACCGGCAGCGCGACGGGCAAGGCTACATGAGCGAAGCGACGCGCCTGGTGGTCGATTATCTGTTCAGCGCCTATCCGTATCACCGGCTGGAGCTGCTGATGGATCCACTGAACATCGGCTCCGAGCGCATCGCGCAAAAGAACGGCTTTACCCAGGAAGGCTTGATACGCCAGGCCTTCTTTATCAATGGCGTGATGCGCGATGTCAAAATGTACAGCCTGCTGCGTCCCGAATGGCAGGCGCGCCGGCGCTGACTTGTTACGGCCGCGGCGGGATTGTAATAAGTTGTATTAGACATGGAACAGGCTTGCGGCAGCAGATATAGTCCACTTCATGCAGATCATTGTGATCTCGCCGGAATGGAAGGAAATGCCATGTTGAACAAGAAACTCCTGGGTGCGGTAATGGTAGCGGCAGTGGCTGTGTCTTCGGCCGCAGTCGCCGGTGACCGCGACTTCAATACCGTTGCAGGCGCCGTTGTCGGAGCGGCCATTGGCAACAGCACCGGCGGGCGCAATGGCGCGATCGTCGGTGGCGTGCTGGGCGCCGCCGTCGGCAACAGCATCAGCACGAATGACCGTTATTACGACCGTGGCGGCTATCGCGGCGGCTACCGCGAAACCTATTACGCGCCTGCGCCGCAACCGGTGTACTACGCCCCGGCGCCACAGCCCGTGTACTACGCGCCGCCACCGCGCTACTACGGCCCGCCGGCTGTCGTCTACGTGCAGCCGGGCCGCGGCTACTACCGTGACTATGGCCGCCGCGACTACTATGACCGTGGTCACGGCCACGGTCACGGCCATGGCTGGGGCCATCGCCGTTAAGCACCGCCTTGCACTTGCACCATGAAAAACCTGCGCCAGTCTGCTGCCGCAGGTTTTTTTAATGAATAGGCAACGTATCGCCACCGCACGATTTCGGCTAAGCTGTGTCCTATGATCAACATTGCTGGCCGCCTGGACCGCACAACCGATGCATTTAATCAAAGACGGGCTCGACTTCGGCCCCTGGCTCGATGCCGCCGCCGGCACCAGCGTGGGCGCCGGGCCCATGCCGCGCCGCGAAAACCAGGACAACTTCCTGCTGATCGATGCCAGCGGCCACGCCGTGTGCCTGTCGCGGCAGGCGCCGTTCCACTGCCAGGTGCCGGGCTGGCCGCGCGGCCACGTGCGCGCCGCCGTGCTCGACGGCATGGGCGGCCACGGCCATGGGCGCGAAGCGGCGGAGGCGGCCGTGCAAGGCTTGCTGGCCATGCCCGCCTGTCTCGACACGGCCAGCCTGGCAGCCTGGCTCGACCAGTTGCACACGCGCTTGCAGGACACCTTCGCCAGGACCGCGCCAGCCCAGGCGCGTCCGCCCGGCACTACCCTGACCTTGCTGGAAGTACCGCCCGGCGAAGCGCCGCTGCTGTATCACGTGGGCGATTCGCGCCTGTATGAAATTGCCGACGGGGTGGCCAGCATCCTCACCGTCGACCACGTGCCGGCCACCGTGTACGCCATGCGCGGCGCACTCGACGAGACCCGCTGGCGCGCCGCCGTGCATGGCGAACACCATCCGCAAATCTCGCAGGCCTTTATTTTAGGCAACGCCATCAGCGACAGCTTGCAGCTCGACAAGCCCTTAATGGGTCTCGACGCGGCCACCTTGCCGCCCTTCCTCGCGCACCTGGGCGACCGCCGCGTGCTGCGCGTGCGTCCCGGCGCCCACTATCTGCTGGCCAGCGACGGCTTCTGGGCGTGCGAGGATCCGCTGGCACTCACGGCCCGCTGGCCCGCCTTGTGCGCCGGCAAGACTGCGGCGCAGGCCGTCAACGCCCTGTTCGACGACTTTCTCTTGCATCCGCCCAAAGGCTTGCATAGCGACAACATTACCATGCTGGCGCTGCGCTTCGAGGCGGAGTTCACCGTCCCGATCGGCTAGCTGCCAGGTAGCCGGCCGTTGCCGACACCGCCGACAGCACGCTGCCCCACGCCATGTCGATCGCCGTCAAGGCCAGCGGCCAGTCGCGCAAGGTCGCATAGTTGCTCAAATCATAAGTGCCATAGGCAAGCAGCCCGAGCAGCGCGCCCAGCGCCGCCGCCGTGCGTCCACGGCGCGCGCGCAAGCCGGGCAAGATGGCAAACACCACCAGCCCCGCCACATACAGCAGATAAAACAGCACGGCCGGCGCCCAGCGTGGCGTGTCCGCCAGCAACGGACCCAGCGCCGCGGCGTACACGGGCTTCATCAGCACGGCCAGCCACAAGGCATCGACGGTCAGGAACACACACAAGGTGGCGCCATAGGCAATGGCAAGCTGGAGCGGGCGTTGGGCAGGCATGGTCATCTCTGGGCGTCAGGCGGCGCGTGGGGAACTGTTGCGCCAGCATAATGCAAAAAACGGCGCCAGGCGCGCATGGATAGGGAAGCAAGTCTATGACATATCAAAATAACATATCCAGAAAGATATAAAATATGCTTATATGCAATAGTTTCCATGGCATGCATGCCAAGCTGTGACCAGGGGTACGAATTTGGGCAAAAAGAGCGCGTTCCGACGCTGCGAAAGTTGCCAAGCAGGCGCAAAAGCGCGTAAGCTCTCATGTATAACAGAGGGCAGAATGTCCCCGCTCGATTCGAGTCAGAATGTCATGAAAAAATGCAGCAACCCGGAGCACCCGCACTGTACGTTCTGGGTCTTGCCTGGGGAAACAGTCTGCGCGGGCAACCACCCGCAAGCAACGACTGCCTCCAGCAGCTACGACCTGTTGACCGCACTGCGCAGCGCCCGTTCCGAGCCATCGGCAACGGCGCTTCCGCACGCCCCTGCGCATGATGCCGTTATTCGCGATGCCGTTATTCGCGATGCGGCCATTCAAACGGTAAGCCGCTCCGTGGGGGCCTCTGCCGCCACCCCGGCGTTCACGCCAGCGCCCGTTGCGCCGCCAACGGCGCCATCAGCTTACCAGCCAGTGCAAGCCCACCTGCACATCAGCGGCTTCGATCCGCGCGCGGCAGGCGGACGGCAAACCCTGAAAATGGAATTGCGCGGCATGAGCGCCGCCTGCGCGCCGCAGCTGACCTTGCGCCTGCGCTCGGACCTGATCCCGGGCGGGCACGTGCAGCATGATTTCGTGCGCACGACGCGCGGCGACTGGCGTCCCGTGTTTGTCGAGTTTTCCTCACGCAACAAGGAACACGGGCAATACCAGATCGAAGTGGAAGTGCACAGCCATGTCGACGGCGCGGTGGCGCAGAAATGGGTGTGCACGTTCGTCATCCTCGTGCCGCGCCGCGACGCCACCCTGACGGAAATCCACCAGATATTTCTCAGCACGCACAAGAACGTGCGCGTGATGGCCGACGACGCGTCGATCGCCCGCGTGACGGGCGGCGACGGCTGCAACCTCGACGTGACGGCGCGCAATGCCGGCATCGCCCACGTGGATCTGTCTGCACCGCAAGGCAAGATCGACATGGGTTTTACCACGATAGCCTGGGACGAGGAGTTGATCGAAGTCGACCTGCCCGCCGCCAGCCACTGCCATCCGCACCCGAGCCAGGCAGCTTGCCTCGTCAATGCTGCGCCGGAAGCGGGCGAGCAGCGCCAGATCCGCCTGTTCGCGCTGGAAGAATGCATGCTGGGCCGCTTCGAGCTGGTGGATCCGGAAGCCGATGTGCTGCTCAGCCATTTCAGCCCCGACGGCCAGGACAACAATGGCTTGACGCGCCGTCTGTCGGGCCGCCACGCCATCATCCGGCGCAGCCAGCAAGGCTTTGAAATCGAGGATGTGTCGCGCTACGGCCTGCTGCTCGACGGCGTATGGCCAGGCAAGCACAAGCCCATACCCCTGCGCCTGGGCATGCGCATCGAATTGTCTGCCAGCATCAAGGGCATCGTCGTGCTCAGCGTCACGGCCCTGCTCGCGCACGGCGTGATCCTGCACCGCATCGACCACGGCGCCCGCGCCGAGTGTTTTTACCTGCTGCTGCCCGACACCCAGCCCACGCCGGCAAGCCACCTTGCCACGCCGCAGGCCAGCTGCCTGCCCGTGCTCTTCCACCGCAACGGCGGTTTCTGGCACCTGGACACGGCCAGCGGCAAGGAAACCGCGCTGGCCCCCGCCACCGCGCTCGACAAGCTGAGCGGCTTCGCGCGGCACAACCGCTTCGCCAGCGAACCGTATCCGGAATGCTGGATCATCCGCACCGAAGGCGCGGCGCTGTGCGACAGCACCATGCAAACGGCCTGATACAGCACCTCCTAACTCCTAACTCCTAACACCTGACCGCTAGCGCGGTACCAGCACCAGGAAAATCAGCGACAAGCCAATAATGAACACCGCTTCCAGCGAAAACACGAGGGCGGGAATCTGCAATTCGCGCGGGATTTTCATGGCGACACCTCCTCAAAACGTCAAACTGCTTTCAGCATAGCGCGCCCTGCGCCAATTACATTATCAGCCGCATAACAAAATTGACGGGACGGCATGCGTTGCCGAGTCCGTCGACCACGCCCTCCCGACACACAATTTAACAAATTATCAGCAGACATTCTGCAAATAGCACCCCTCCACTCCCTTGCATACTGTATATTCATCCAGTTAATGTCTCCTGCATTTCACACAACGCCATGCATGGCGTTTTACATTTTCTATGGCTTCCAACAAAGCGCATCATGCGACCGGTTGGGCTGCCGGCGTGATCGCCGCGGCTCTGGTCGCGCACGCTGGCGCCGGTGGTCCCTATCAAGTGCTGAGCGTGCTCGCCTTTGTCATGGGAACACTGGGCGGCACGGCGCCGGACTGGCTGGAAGTGGCCTGGTGGGCGCGCACCCACAAGCTGTGGATCACGCATCGCACGTGGACCCACTGGGGCCTGGCCTGGATCGCCCTGCTCGTCTACACCTATCTGCAATTGCCGCACCACTTGTGGGCGCCGCCCCTGTTCGGCTTTGCCGCCGGCGGCATCATGCATCTGCTGGCGGACTGGCCCAATCCGCTGGGCGTGCCGTGGATTTTCCGCCGGCACTCGCTGCGCTGGTGGAAAAGCGGGCGCCACGACATCATCGTCATCATCGCCGCCTGGCTGGCCGCCACCATCGTGGCCGACCACGTGTTTTTTGATGGCATCCACTGGCAGCGCAGCGTGCTGGCGCTGGACAGCCTGCTGCACTGGTCCGCCACTGCCCTGCAGCAAGCCTGGACGGATCTGCTGCAGTGGCAGGAGCGCTGGCGCCTGGGCGACCAACAGTAATTGACGCAAGACGCATGGTAATGTGATAATGAGTATCATTCTCAAACAGCCCAGCCAGCCGGCACCCCGCGTTCCGTCAGCCCAGCTCTTCCCTTGCCTGGAGAACGCAGTGAGTACCGTCAGTCCCACCCATGCCAATCACCTGAGCACCCTGTACAGCGAGCATCACGGCTGGCTGTATGGCTGGTTGCGCGGCAAGCTGGGCAACCGCGCCGAGGCGGCCGACCTGGCGCAGGACACGTTCTTGCGCCTGCTGGGCAAGCGCGACACCGCACCGCTGCGCGAACCGCGCGGCTACCTGGCGACCATCGCGCGCGGCTTGCTGATCGACCGCTACCGGCGCCAGGCGCTCGAACAAGCCTACCTGGAAGCGCTGGCGCAGCAAACCGAGCCGGTATCGATCAGCGCCGAAACGCATGCCATCATCATCGAAACCCTGCTCGCCATCGACCGCCTGCTCGACCGCCTGGGTGCGCGCACGCGGGACATCTTCCTGCTGGCGCAGATCGAGGAGCTCAGCTATGTCGACATCAGCCGGCGCCTCGGTGTGTCCTTGCCCACCGTGAAAAAGCACCTGGTGCGCGCCTACACGGAATGCCTGATGCTGGCGGCCGGCTGATGTTCGGCGCATCCTCGCCCACTCCCATCGCCCGCAAGGTCCTGGCCGCCGCCGCCCACTGGCATGTGGAACTCCAGTGCGGCGGCGCCGATCCGGCAGCCCTGCAGGCGTGGCGCGATGCCAGCGCCGAACATGAGCGGGCCTGGGAGCTGCTGCGGCGCATGGACGGTCAGCTGGGCGCGATACCGGCAGCGCTGGCGATGCCTGCCCTGCAGGCGGCGCAGCAGCGCCGGCGCGCCGCCGCGAAAGTGCTGGCCATGCTGGTGGCGGCCGGCGGCGGCATCGCGCTGGGCCAGGCGGGCCTGCAGTCCGCCCCATGGCAAGCCTGGACGGCGTCCTTGCGCACGGCGCCGGGCCAGCGCCGCCACGTGACCCTGACCGATGGCGGGCGCATGGAAATGAATACCGATAGCGCCCTGGATGTCGCTTACGGCGCCACGCACCGCCGCATCCGCTTGCACCATGGCGAAATCATGATCACGACGGCATCCGATGCCCGTCCCTTCCTCGTCGACACGCCGCACGGCGTGATCCGCGCGCTCGGTACGCGCTTCGGCGTGCGCTGCGATGCGCAGGGCAGCACGGTCAGCGTCTTCGAACACGCCGTGGAAGTGCGCTGCGCGGCGCGCCCGGACGCCGTGCACCGCCTGGAAGCGGGCCAGCAGCTGCGCTTCAGCGCAACCGGCTCGGAGGACGTACTGGCCATGCCCGCGCACCAGGACAGCTGGCTGCGCGGCATGCTGGTGGCCGCCGACTGGCCCCTGCAGCAACTGGTGCAGGAGCTGGCGCGTTACCGGCGCGGGCGCCTCGCGTGCGACGCCGGCGTGGCGCGGCGTCCCGTTACGGGCACTTACCGCCTCGACGATATCGACGCCGTGCTGGAAAGCCTGTGCGTCTCGCACGGACTGCAAGTGACGTACTTCACGCGCTACTGGGCCACGGTGTCGGCCCGGGCCACATAATTATTTTCAGTTTTTTTGCGCCAAGGGGTTGGTGTTTCGCTGCGCTGCTTCGGCTTCCTAAATAAGTAGCCAATTCACGTAGCCGATTCACACGCCAATTCTTATCCCTTAGAGCAGAAAGACCGAGCATGCAGCTGACCACTCCCGTCCTCCATCCCGCCGCGCGCGCCATCCGCCTGGCCGTCATCGCCATGGCTTGCGCCGCCCCCGCCGCCTTTATCGCCGCGCCCGCCCTGGCGCAAGGCCAGGCCGCCACCGCCCAAGCGTTTGCCGTACCAGCCGGCCCGCTGGCCACCGCCCTTAACGATTTTGCCGTCGCCGCCGGCGTCAGCCTGTCGACCGACCCGGCACAGACGCGGGGACTGCGCTCGCCCGGCGTGCGCGGCAGCTTTGGCGTGGCCCAGGGCTTTGCCCAGGTGCTGGCAGGCAGCGGCCTGGAAGCCGTGCAACTGCCGAACGGCGCCTACGTGCTGCGCCAGGCGGCGCCATCATCCGCAGCGGCGGCCGGCGTGGAAAAGACCATGGCGCCCGTGACGGTCAGCGCCAGCATGGAGCGCGACCCCGTCAGCGAACACAGCAACTCGTATGCGGCGCGCGCCGTCACCGTCGGCAAGGGCGTGCAAACCTTGCGCGAAATTCCGCTATCCGTCAGCGTCGTCACGCGCCAGAAAATGGACGACCAGAACCTCAACACCATCGATGCCGTGCTGGCCAACACCACCGGCATCACCATGTACGACAGCCCCATGGGCGGGCGCTATGTGTATTCGCGCGGCTTCATGGTCGACACTTACCAATTCGATGGCGTGAACCGCGCCATGTACTACCCGCAGGCGAACAGCTTTACCAGCAACACGGCCGTGCTGGACCGCGTGGAAATCGTGCGCGGCGCCACGGGCCTGCTGCAGGGTACGGGCTCGCCGGGCGCCGCCATCAATATGGTGCGCAAGCGCCCGCTGGCGGAAAAGCAGGTGCAGCTGGCGCTGAGCGCGGGCCGCTGGAACGACGTGCGCGGCGAAGTCGACGTCACCGGCCCGCTGAACGCATCGGGCAGCATCCGCGGCCGCGCCGTGGCCGCGCACGAGCAGCGCGATTATTTCTATGACGTGGCCGACAGCCGCACGGACGTACTGTACGGCGTGCTGGAATTCGACCTGGCGCCGGGCAGCAAGCTGACGACGGGCGCCAGCTACGAAAAACTGCATTCGACGCCCTTCTTTTCCGGCATGGCCCGCTACCGCGATGGCAGCGACCCGAAACTGCCGCGCGAAACCTTCCTCGGCGCCGACTGGAACCGCTGGAACAGCAAGCAGACGGCCGTCTTCGCCGAATTCGAGCACCGCTTCGACGCCGACTGGTCGCTCAAGGCCAGCGCCAACTACACGCGCGAGCGGCATGACGTGAAATACATGTTCAGCCAGGGCGCGATCAATCCCGCCACCATGGCCGGCATGATGATGTATGGCGGCGTATTCGACTACGGCAGCACCAACAAGGGCATCGACCTGTCGCTCGACGGCAAATTCAACGCATTCGGCCGCCGCCACGGCTTCAGCGCCGGCATCAACACGAACCGCCTGGAAAGCGACAGCGATTTCAGCCTGGCCTTGCTGCAGCAGCCGAACAATCCGCTGCGCCCGAATCACGGCGTGGCAGAACCGAGCGACGCCTGGTTCCGCGAAAACAGCTACCGCGGCGATCCCAGCTTGACGAAAATGACGCAGACGGGCGCCTATGGCGTGGCCCGCTTCAGCGTCAGCGATCCGCTCACCGTGGTGGCCGGCGCGCGCGTGTCGAACTACAAATGGAGCAGCGTGTACCGCGACACGGGCGAGGTGTACATCGACCCCTACCGCGAAAACGGCGTCGTCACGCCGTATGGCGGCGTGATCTACGCGTTCGACAAGCGCTGGTCCGGCTACGCCAGCGTGTCCGACATCTTCCAGCCGCAAAACCAGCGCACGGCCGAAGGCGCCCTGCTCGATCCGCTCAAAGGGCGCAACCTGGAAGTCGGCGTCAAGGGTGAACTGTTCGACGGCAAGGTCAACACCTCGCTGGCGCTGTTCCGCATCGAACAGCGCAACCGCGCGGAGCTCGACCTGGTCAACACCTGCTCCAGCGGCACGGAGTGCTATTTCTCGGCGGGCAAGGTGCGCAGCGAAGGCCTCGATGCGGAAATCAGCGGCGAAGTGGCGCCGGGCTGGCAGCTGTTCGCCGGCTACACCCTGAACAACTTCAAGTACCTGGAACAGACGTCGAACGCGGGCGTGATGTTCGCCAGCACCTACTCACCGCGCCACATGCTGCGCGCGTGGAGCGACTACCGCCTGCCCGGCGCCCTGCAGAAGTGGAGCGTGGGCGGCGGCGTAAACTTCCAGACGGAGAGCTCGCGCGTGACGCAGAACATCACGGTGGCGCAAGGCGCGTATGCCTTGTGGAGCGCGCGCGGCGCCTACCAGATCGACCGCAACTGGACGGCGTCGCTGTCGGTGACGAACTTGCTCGACAAGCGCTACTACCAGACGGTGGGCGCGCCGGCGTGGGGCAATTTCTATGGCGAACCGCGCAAGGCGCAACTGACCTTGCGCGCGCGGTTCTAGACGAAACGCTTATGCCGGAGGACGCAATGGCGCCTTCGGCAGCGGAATGAATTCCGTCTCGCCCGGCACTTGTCCCATGCGCTGGGCGGTCCAGTCGTCGGCCGCCTGCGACAATCGCTCCTTGCTCGACGAGACGAAATTCCAGAACAGGAAGCGGTGGCCGTCCAGCGGCTCGCCGCCGATGACGACGAACTGCACCGGGCCGCCGCCGGCCGTTACGACAGGCACCGTGCCCGCTTCCAGCAAGGCCATGGTGTGCGGCACGAGCGCCACGCCATCGACCAGCACGTCCCCGCTGATCGGATAAATCGCCGCCTCCGGCGGCAAGCCTTCCAGGCGCAACTCGCGCCCCGCCTGCAGCGCCACGTCCAGGTACACCGTCCGCATGTAGCTGCGCACGGGCGAGGTTTGACCAAACGCCGTGCCGATCAACACCTTGACGACGGCGCCATCGAGCGGCACGACGGGAATGTCGGCCTGCGGCGTGTGCGTGAAACTCGGTTCATCTTCTTCATGCGCCTTGGGCAGCGCGGCCCACAGCTGCAAGCCGTGCGTGCGGTGCGGTTGTCCCGCCAGGTCGTGCGGCGTGCGTTCCGAATGCACGATGCCGCGCCCGGCCGTCATCCAGTTGATGGCGCCCGGTTCGATGCGCTGGTACGAGCCGATGCTGTCGCGGTGATCGATCGCGCCTTCGAACAGATAGGTGACGGTGGCCAGGCCGATATGCGGATGGGGACGCACGTCGTGGTTGGCGTCGGGCGCCACGTCGATGGGGCCGAAATGGTCGAAGAAAATGAAGGGGCCGACGGCCTGCTTTGCCGCGGAAGGCAGCAAGCGCCGCACGACGAAGCCGCCGCCCAGGTCCTTTTCGTGGCTTTTCAGGATGGCCGCGCTCATGCCAGCACCGTCGTGATTTCCGTGGTGACGGCCGTCATCAGCTTGTGGATCGGGCATTTGCCGGCCACCGCCAGCAATTCCTGGCGCTGCGCATCCGTCAGCTCGCCCGTCAGGTGCAGGGTGGCGGCCAGGCGGTACACGCCCTTGCGCTCTTCGCTGGCATCGCGCTCGGTCGACACTTCCACGTGTTCCAGCGGGATGCCCTTGTGCCGGGCGTACCAGACGACGGTGAGCGCCTTGCAGGCCGACAGGGCCGCGTCGTACAGGTCGTGCGGCGAAGGGCCGGCGTCGCCGCCGCCCTCCTCCACCGAGGCGTCGGCGGAAATGATGTGATCGCGCACGTGCACGATGTGGCGCATGGCTTGCGACTGGTCGCGGATGGCTTTGATGGTCATGGCGTTCCTTGGTGCGTTTGGAAAGCCACAATTTACACCGTTTGGCCGCTTGGCGCAGCCCGCTGCCCTGCTACCTGGTCATTTGATACGGAACACGGCATCGACCGTCTGTCCCATCTTGAGGACGGTGACCATCAGCATGTCGTCGGGATTTTGCCGCTGGCGGCTGTTCGCGCGCTGGTAGCGGTCGGACGGCACCAGGCCCACCGCATTGCCCAGGTTTTTCAGCTGGTCCGACGAGATGCCGGCCACGGCGCCCACGCGCTTGCCGAAGCCGCGCGCCATGGCATCGGCCTTGCGCTGCGCATCCTTGACGGCCTCGCCCACCAGTTCTTCTTCGAGGCGGATGCGCTGCGTGGCGCCGAAGGTGACGGCAAACGCATCGAGGTTGGGCATGGCCAGCAGCGGCCCTATGACGGCTGGCCATTTCGACAAATCCGCCACGTTGATATGCACGCTGGCCTTGATCAGGTACTGCGGATTCGCCGGGTCCTGTTCGGCGCCCTTGCGGATTTCCTTGCGCACGTCGCGCACCTCGATGCCGGCCGCCGCTTCCGGCAAACCCTGCTCCACCAGCAGCGCCTTGATTTCCGTGATGCGCGCCTTCACCAGCGCCGTAGCCACGTCGGGCGCCGGGTCGAAAGCACTGACGTCGAAGTCGATCTCGCCCAGGTCCGGCGTGACGAAGCTGTAGGCCGTACCGGTCGCGTGGATGAATGGATAGGAAGGCAAATCGCCGGCCAGGGCGGAGATGGGCAGGCAGGCGAACACGATGGACAGCAGGCGGCGTTTGAACACGGGGACTCCAGCACGGTTAAGGTGCATGAAGTATCCGTCAAGATGAGCAATATAACAATGGATTAGTCGAGTGTGCGCGCCACGCGGAAGCCCACGATATCGTTCGACAGCACGGTGGAAAAGCCGTTGCGCAGGGCCGAACGCAGGTAGCGCGGGTGGTACAGCCACGAGCCGCCGCGCAGGATGCGCCGGCTGCTGTCGCTGCCCTCTTCCCACGCGCTGCCATCGACGGGCGCGCCTTCGTAATTGTCGTGCACGACGTCCTGCACCCATTCCCACACATTGCCATGCATGTCGAACAGGCCCCAGGAATTCGGCGCGAAAGTGCCCAGCGGCGTCGTGCCGCCCCGGTACACGCCGCGCGGGCCGCCGTTGTACACGTACAGGCCGTCGTAGTTGGCTTGCTCGGTGCTGATCGTGTCGCCCACGTTGAAAGCCGTGCGCGTGCCGGCGCGGCATGCGTATTCCCATTCCGCTTCGCTGGGCAGGCGGTAGTGGCGGCCCGTGCGCTCGCTCATCCACGCCAGGTACAGCTGCGCATCATTCCAGCTCACACCCACCACCGGGTGCCGGTCGTTCTGCACGAAGCCGGGATTGTCCCAGTCCGTCTCGGAACCGCCCGCCCAGCCGGTCGCCTTGACGAAGGCGCGCCATTCGCCCACGCTGACGGGGTGCCGCGCCAGCGCGAACGGGCGCTCGATACCGACCCAGTGCTGCGGCATTTCGCGCTCAAGCCACGTCTGCTGCGAGCCGGCCTGGATGGCGGCCTTGTGTTCCGTCTCGTGCGCGCCCATCTGGAAGCGGCCGCTGGGAATCAGTACCAGTTCCGGCCCCTGCCCCGAGCCATCGAGGAAATCGTCGCGCAAGACGCCTTCCGCATTGGGCACCGGTTCCACGTGCTCGGCTTCCGGCGCCGGCGCCGATGCCGGCGCAGGGACAGCGGCGGCGGCGCGGCTGGCCTCTTCGCGGCGCGCACGTTCCTGCTCGGCGCGGTAAGCCGCCTCCGCCTTGGCGACGATGGCCTTGCGCTGCAGCTCCTGATGCTCCTGCAAGGCGGTGGCCGCATCGGCTTCGCGGCGCGCACGCAACTGGCCGCGCAGCGCTTCCTTGCGCAGCTTGCGCGCCTCTTCCGCTTCGAAATGGCGCTGCGCCTCCTGTTCGCGGCGCAGCTTGTCCTGCCGCTGCTTTTCCAGCGCGGCGGCCTGGATCTCGGCCTTGCGGCGCTGGTCCAGTGCTTCCTGGCGTATCCGGGCCTGTTTGAGTTCTTCCTCGCGGGCCTGTTCGGCCGCCAGCGCCGCCTCCCGTTGTTGCTGCGCCTGCTGCACCGCGCGCGCCTGCTGCTGGCGCGCCTGTTCCGCCAGTTCTTCGGGCGACGGCCCGGCGGCGCGCTCCAGGTTTTCCAGCAAGGCTTGCACCGATTGGGGCCGCAATTCCGGCGTCAGCGAAAAACCGTTCTGCAGCACCTGCCACTGCTGCGCGTTGAGCGCCTGCGGCGCCGACGGCAAATGGCTGGCGCTGCGCGCGTCGTCGAACGGCATGCGCCCTTCGAGCATCTGATAGATCATCACGGCCACCGCATACACGTCCAGGCGCGGGCTGGGCTGGCGCTGGTTGGCGCCGGCCTCGGGCGCCCGGTAGCCGTGCGTACCCGCATTCGGCATGTCCAGCGCCAGGCTGCTGTCCGCATTGCGCACGCGCGTAGCGATGCCGTAGTCGAGCAGCTTGACGTCGCCCTTCACCGTCAGGAAGACATTGCCCGGCTTGATGTCGCGGTGCACCAGCTTGTGCTTTTCCCACGCATACGACAGGGCGTCGGCCACCGGCTGCAGCAATTCCTGCACCGTGGACAGGGGCAGCGCGCCCTCGCGCGCCAGATAGTGCTCGAGGTCTTCGCCATCGAGGCATTCCATGATGATGAAATAGCTGGCCGTGGCCGGGTCCTGCGCCCACTCGTAGACGCGCACGATGTTTTCATGCGCGAGTTTCCTCGCCTGTGTCGCTTCCTCGATCAGCAGCTTGGCGTGCGTGGCGCTTTGCGTCAGCTGCGGCGGCAAGATCTTCAGCGCCACCATTTCGCTGCTGCCCAGCTCCGCGTGCGTG
The DNA here is from genome assembly GCF_051380835.1 of Janthinobacterium aestuarii. Lineage (NCBI taxonomy): Bacteria > Pseudomonadati > Pseudomonadota > Betaproteobacteria > Burkholderiales > Oxalobacteraceae > Janthinobacterium > Janthinobacterium aestuarii. The sequence goes on along the minus strand of NZ_JBNYXU010000006.1, from coordinate 322,478 downwards.
GCCAGGTCGGTCGCTTGCCACACCTGCCCCATGCCGCCCGTGCCGATCAGCCGCTCGAGCCGGTAGCGGCGGTTTTGCGGGCCAATTTCCTGGCCCGTCATGAAGCCCAGCTCCGTACCCTGGCGTACGGGCAGCGGCGCCGGCGCAGGCGCGGCGCCGGGCGGCGCGTATTCGGCGTCGAGGATGGCGTTCTTGCGGCGTTCAAATTCCTGCTCGCTGAGCAGCCCGTCGTCGTGGAGGGCGCGCAGTTCCCGCAGTTTGTCTCGTGCTTTTTGCATCATCTGGGGTGAAACACTTCCATCAAGGCTGCAAGGCGACGCCGCAGGCGGCGCAGAATTTATCTTCCGGATGGCCCGCGCGCTGCGCGTGGCCGTTCTTGCAGCGGACCGGCGCTGCTGCTGCGGCGGCGCCCGGCTGCAGCGCCTGCGCCACGGCCACGCCCAGCTGCGCCTGCGCCGACAGGCCATGCGCGTGCGCCGCATTCTGCAGGTTGATCAGGTCGAGCTGCTGGCGCCGTTCCCGTTCCGCCTGGCCTTCCAGGTAGCTGCGCTCCTGCGCCACGCTGTCCTGCGCCATGCGCATGGCGTCCAGCGGTGCGACGCCGTTCTCGGCCGCCGCCAGCGCGGCCAGCGCGTGGATCTGCTCGGCGCTCATGCCCGCTTGCAGCTGCGTTTTCAGCACTTGCGCCAGCACGACCGCATTCTGCCCGGCGGCCATGGCCACCTTGCCCGTGTCGCTCAGCGAGCCGATTTTCTCGATGCGGTCGATGTCGATGCGCGCCAGTTCGGCCGCATGCGCCTGTTGCGCCAGCAGGGCTTCATACTCTCCCTTCCAGCGCGCGTAATCGCTTTCGCGCTGCTGCGCCATGGCCAGCAAGTCGCGCTGCCATTGCGCTTCCTGTTCCAGCTGGCGCAGCTGCTGGCGCTGTTCCTCGATGGCCAGCGCGTCGAGCTGCGCCAGCTGCGTTTGCTGCTGCAGCTGGCGCGCGTGCACGCCGTCGGCCTCGATGGTGCGCAGCAGCTTTTCCTGCTGCGCGATGGCGTCTTCGCGCGCGCCGCCGCGCCGCAGCGCCGCCACTTTTTCCGCGATCTCCGCCGCCTGCACCTGGGCCGCTTCATCCTTGTGCGCTTCGGCGCGCAGCAATTCGCGCTGGCGCGCCAGCTGCATCTGGTCTTCCCACTCCTGCACCCGCTCCGCTTCGCGCTTGCGCGCCGCATTCGCCAGCATCAGCCCCTGCCACGCGGCCTGGTGCTGCTCCGCCTCCAGCTGCGCCTCGCGCTGGGCCGCATCCGCTTCCGCCTGGCGCAGGCGCGCCAGCTGGGTGCGGCGGCCCGTCTCGTCGTCGATCAGCAGCGCGCTTTCCACTTGCTGCGCGATCGACTGCAAATGCACCTGATGCGTAAAGCGCTGCTGCGCCAGCTGGATCTGCTCGCGCCCGTGCAGCTGCGAAAGTTCCAGCTCGCTGCGCATCTTGATGGCGGCCAGCGCCCGCACGTGTTCCCAGTTGGCCGCTTCATCGGCGCGCTGCGCACCCTTCTGCGCCAGCTCCTGTTCCAGCTCGCCCAGCGCCAGCGCGGCGCCATGGTCGAGCGCCTGGCGCCGCGACTTCGCTTCCAGGATGCGGCCATATAGGTCGATCTGGCGCCCGCGCAGCGCTTGCAGGCGCTCCGCTTCCTGGTGGTTCAGTTCCGCCTTTTCCACCGCCGCATCCTGCCGCAGTTCGGCGCGGCGGTGCGCATGGCGCGCCGCCAGTTCCTCGCAGCGGATGCGCTGCCACTCTTCCTCGTCATACAGCTGGTCGAGCTGTTTCATGCGTTCCAGGCTGTGCTGCTCCAGTTCCTGCACCGGCAAGCCACCCAGCCACAGGGTGCCGATGCTGGCTCCTGCGTCGCCTTCGCGCTTGTCGTGCCGCAGGCTCAGCGTTTCCACGCGCGCCACGGCCAGGCCGCTGGGCGCCAGGCGCTGCGTCAGGGCCGATTGCAGGCGTTCATTCAATTCGGGCCGCAAGTCGGCATTCGCGTCCATCTCGCGCAGCGCGCGGCTGCCGATGAATTCCAGCGCAATCTGGCGCACGGACGGCAGCAGCAAGGCGTGCAGGTGGGCGCGCGTGACGGCGCCCGGCGCGCGCATGAACTGGCGCGCGAACGCGTCGGGCTGGCCCAGCGCGATGTCCACGCGCAGCGATGCGGCGACGTTCAGCAGCTCCGTACTGGCCAGGGCCGGCAGGTCGAATTCCAGGTTGACGGCGTCGGCGCGCGCGATCAGCACCTCGGCCGGGCGTGCCGGCAGCAGCGCGGGCAAGCGCGCAAAGAAGGCGGCGCTGTCGTAATCGCCAGCCGGTATCAAGGTGAAAGCGTCCGATTGCACGATCCAGGCGCGCGACTCGGCCGGCACCTGCAGGCGGCGCGCCGCACTGCCGAACAGCGAGGACAGTTCACGCACGCCGAAGAACAGGGCCAGTTGCCCATCAGTAAGATGCCATTGATTGGCATGCAGCACCGCGTCGCTGTCGGGGGCGCCCAGCGACAAGCCGCATTGCGCGCAATAGCCGGCGGCGGCGCCGTTCTTGTGCTCGCAGCGCGGGCAGCGGGCGCCGCCAAAACCAAACAATTGGAACATGTGTGACTCCTGATGAGAATGATTGTGTGCACAAGTGCGCGCAACACGGCTGCCATGCCGATTCTAGCAGGACAGCTGGTGCAGCACCTGCCGCGCGCCGAGCGTGCGCGCCACGGCGCACAACACTGTGCAGTGTCAAATAATGCCATGCGGCAAGTGCATTCATATGCACGGATACAGGGCTAATTAGGCCTCAATTCAAGCCGTCGCCCGCCAATGCCGCGCGCAGGCATTTCAGCGCCGTTTTTTTGCAGGCCATCCCGCCAAAACCACGGCTGGTCGCATGCGCATGGCGCGCCGGCCCGCGCGTGGCTACAGTGCATGCATACCCACCCTCCCCCCCGAAAGGAACCATCATGAAAACCTTGAAAAACATGGAAGCCATCTTTACCGTCGCCGTCGCCATCGCCTGCGGCGCCAGCTATGCCAGCTTCAACCAGCCACAAGCCGCGCAAACCGCCGCTGCTGCGCAAGCGAACGCCATCCCCGTCGTGGTGGTCAGCGCCAAGCGCCTGACGGAACAGGAAAAGAAAATCTCGCTGATCGAGGAACGGCAAGCCTTGCTGGGCAACGCCACCGCCAGCACCCTGTGAGCCACCGATGCTGACACCACGCCGCCTGGCGCCAGTTTGAATAGCGCCGCGCCAGGCCGCCATTTGTATCTGCCACGGATACACGGACACTCAGCATTGTGTCAATTGTAATAAGTTGAATCAAAGGCGATCTGCCCGCCTGCAAGCGCCTATAGTCCATTTCAAGCAATCACCGAAATGGAGCACATCATGAAACCCATCACACTCTACGCAGCAGCCATGCTTGCCATCAGCACCGCGGCCTTCCTGCCTGCGCAAGCGATGGCACAGAATCAGCTCGGCGTCAGCATTGTCATCGGCGACGCCCCGCCACCGCCACGGTTTGAAAGCGCGCCGGCGCCGCGCGCCGGCTATGTCTGGGCGCCAGGCTACTGGAACTGGGATGGCCAGCGCCACGTCTGGACCGGCGGCGAATGGCTGCGCGAACGCGGTGGCAACCACTACCGCCGCGCAGCCTGGATACAGGAGAACAACCGCTGGCGCCTGGACCGTGGCGGCTGGGTCGCCGCGCAAGTGCAGCCCGTGCGCTATGACGATATCCGCATCGCACCGCCGCCACCGCGCCGCGAAGCCATCCCCCGCGCCCGCCACGGCTACGTCTGGGCGCCCGGCCACTGGGAATGGCGCGGCCAGCGCTACGCGTGGACGCCAGGTGTATGGATCGCCGAACGCCGCGGCTACGTGTATGCGCCGCCCGCCTGGAACCAGCGCGACGGCCGCTGGCAGATGGAGCAAGGCCGCTGGTCGCGCGGTCCGAATGGCGACCGCGACCGCGACGGCATCCCCAACCGCTATGACCGCGACAATGGCAACCGCCACGACCGCGATGGCGACGGGGTCCCAAACCGCGACGACCGCAGACCCGATAATCCGCGCCGCGACTAGTAACACCTGATATAACCTGCTGCGCGTCGCGCTTTGCGGCCTGCGATGCTCACCGTGCTTTAGCACGGTTGCGCTTCTCGGCCACAAATCACCGCCGCTCGCGACGGTTCTATCAAGCGTTACTGTAAAAGTTACCTACCAGGGCCACCCATCGCGGTGGCCTTGTCATTTTCCCGACACATCCGTGTATTAACATCGCGCGACGATCAATCACACTGCGCGAGAAAGATTCACGATGGCGATGGAAACTGCCGGTTTTACCTACGGCTCGGACACCTCGGGCCTGGTCTGGGGCTTCCTGTTTGGGCGCGACGGGCAGCCGCTGGCGCTCGACTCGACGGCGGCGCTGGCCTGGCTGGCCGATGGCGCGGCGCGGCCGGCACAGGAATTCGTCTGGCTGCATTTCAATTTGTCGCATGCGGCCAGCGAAAAATGGCTGATGACGCACACGCAGCTGGCCGACGAATTCTATGAAACCCTGCACCAGGGTTCCCGTTCCACGCGCATCGAACAGGCGGAAAACACCCTGATCGCCGTGGTCAACGATGTGGTGCACAACTTCTCGTTCGAAGCGTCCGACATTTCCACCATGTGGGCCAGCGTGGCGCAAAACCTCGTCATCACGGCGCGCCGCGCGCCGCTGCAGTCGATCGAGCGCCTGCGCCAGGCCGTCATCAAGAACCACGAGCCGATCCGCTCGTCGGTGGAACTGCTGATTCATCTGCTGCGCGACCAGGCCGACGTGCTGGTCAACATCGTGCGCGACGCCGTGGCACGGGTCGACGATATCGAGGATCACTTGCTGGCCGGGCGCCTGGTGCCGAAACGCGAAGACCTGGGCGCCATGCGGCGCGTGCTGGTGCGGCTGCAGCGCCTGCTGGCGCCGGAACCGGCCGCCCTGTTCCGCCTGCTGCAACGTCCGCCTTCGTGGGTGTCGGAACTCGACAGCCTGGAACTGCGCCAGTCGACGGAGGAGTTTTCGGTGGTGCTCAGCGATATGTCTTCGCTGCAGGAACGCATCAAGCTGCTGCAGGAAGAGATCGCCGCCAGCGTCAACGAGGAAAACAGCCGCAGCCTGTTCGTGCTGACCATCGTCACCGTGCTGGCCTTGCCGATCAATATCATCGCCGGCATGCTGGGCATGAACGTGGGGGGTATTCCGCTGGCCCAGCATCCGCAGGGCTTCTGGATCATCGTCGCCATCATCGTCACGTTCACGGTCGTGGCGGGATGGCTGGTGGTGCGCGTGCAGCGAAACAGTTAAGTCCCGGCACGGCCTGGCAGGCGAACGGCAGGCGCCGTCCGCCGTCACTGCTTATCGGTGGTATTCGCCGGCCCGTTCAGGCTGGTAGACGATTTCCTCGATCTTGACCTTCACCACGCCGCCCGGCATGGGCCAGGCGATACTGTCGCCAACAGACAGGCCCAGCAGCGCGCTGCCGACGGGCGCCAGCACGGAAATACGGTCGGCCTGGCCTTCCACGTCCTTCGGATACACGAGCGTCAGGCAGAATTCCTCCTTGTTTTCCACCGTGAAGCGCACGGTGGAATTCATCGTCACGACGGTCGGTGGAATCTCTTGCGGCTCGAGCACCTCGGCACGGCCCAGCTCATCGAGCAAGGCGGCCTTGTCCGGCGATAAGTTATTACCCAAGGCATACAACAACGCTTCCAGTCGTTCCAGGTCTTGTGACGACAAAATAATTTTTGGTTTTTTTTCCAAGATATCCTCACTATTGATCATCAGGGCGGCGTCCGGTTTTGCTGGCGGCAGATTGCTTGGCCGCGGCAGACAAAACAAACAGCATCAGGACGTCCATCATCAGCGGATTATGGACGAACTCGCGGAGCAAGGCCATAGCGTTCGCGCATTCTTCATTAAAATTTATTAAAATCAATGACTTGTAATGGCTTATAGCGTAAAAAAGTTTATCCGTGCCGCGATGGCCGGATCCATTGAAGTTATTCTTGCTGGTATTTTGTTTACCATCAGCATTGTTTTAAGAGAAAAAAAACGGCGGGCAAAAAAAGGATTAAAATTCAGCATGAATTATTATTAGAAAGACACGCTTTCCTTTTCCGCCTGTCTTGTCGCCTTGCCTGCTGTCACCGGTGTGCTGCATGGATATAAATTGCCGCACGCCCTGTACTTTCACGCTGCAAAATGACAATATGTCGGCCTTAGCAACACTTGGCAACACGTTGAGAGTTCCGGCTCACTTCGGTTTTCATCAGACTGGAACGTAAAGTATGGCAGGGCGAGGCGTGATCACACGGGGCGGCGGCAGGCGGGGCCGGCAGGAAGAAGCGTCATGATGACGCCATTGATACTGCCGTCCGTGCAATTGCGCGGCGACCGGATAGCCCGGCTGAACTTGCTGGCCGCGGCGGCCATGCTGGCCACGGCCAGCCTGCTGCTGATCCTCTTTCAATTGTTTTCCCTTCAGGAATCCTTCCAGCGCAACCTGCACATCCAGGCCGATATGCTGGCCCCCGCCGCCACCCAGGCCATGCGCGAGGACAATCGTCTTGCAGCGCAACAACTGCTCGCTCCCCTCGCCGCCGCCCCGCATGTCCGGCAAGCCCTGCTCTACAGCCCCTATGGCACGCCGTTTGCCCGCTACGCGCGCAGCGGCAATGACGCCGTGCCGACGGCGCCGCGCAACGGCCTGCATCTCGATTACCTGGACGGCAGCGCCGCGATATTGAAGACCCTGCCCGGCGGCGGCGCGCTGTACCTGCGCGCCAGCCTGGCGCCGCTGTACGCCAGCCTGGCGCAATTTGCCGCCTTCACCGTGCTCGTCTGCCTGTGCGCGTTCGGCCTGACGTTCCTGATGGTGCGCCGCACGCGCACCGCCGCCCAGCATGCGGAAAGCCATCTGCACTACCTGGCCCACGTCGACTCCGTCACGCAGCTGCCGAACCGCCATGAATTCAACGACGCCCTGGCCTACGCGCTGGCGCGCGCCGACCGCCAGGACAGCAGCGTGGGCCTGCTGCTGCTGGACCTGGACAACTTCAAGGTAGTCAACGATACGCTGGGCCACCATTGCGGCGACCAGTTGCTCAAGCTTGTCGCCGAGCGCCTGGTCGCCATCCTGCGCGGCACCGACATCATCTGCCGCATCGGCGGCGATGAATTCGTCGTCATCGTCGAACCGGCCGACGACGCTTCGGAAATGGCCAGCGTGGCGCGCAAGATCCTCGCCGTGCTGGCCGCGCCGTTCGACCTCGAAGGCCATCAGCTATATGTCAGCGCCAGCATCGGCGTGAGCCTGTACCCGTTCGACGCGCAAGACGTGGCCACCCTGACGCGCAATGCCGATACGGCCATGTACCACGCCAAGCACCAGGGCAAGAACCGCTACGCCGTGTTCAAGGCCGAAATGGAATTGCGTGCCCAGCGCCGCCTGCGCATGGAAGCGAACCTGCGCCGCGCGCTGCAAAACGAGGAACTGTATCTGCACTACCAGCCGCAGATCGATTTGCGCAGCGGGCGCATCGTCGGCGTGGAAGCGCTGATACGCTGGAACTGCCGCGAGATGGGCCAGCTGAGTCCCGCCGAATTCATCCCCGTGGCCGAGGAAAGCGGCATCATCGTCGACCTGGGACGCTGGGTGCTGCAAAGCGCCTGCCGCCAGGCGGCCGTCTGGTGCAAGGCGGGCTTGCTCGATTCGCTCGAGCACGTGGCCGTCAACCTGTCGGCCTGCCAGGCGCGCGACCCGGGCCTGATGGACGATATCCGCGCCATCCTGGACGAAACGCAGCTGCCGCATGGCTTGCTGGAGCTGGAAATCACGGAAGGGGTCTTGATGGACAATATCCACGCCAACGTGGAATTGATGCGGCGCCTGCAGGAAACGGGCATCCATCTGTCGATCGACGATTTCGGCACCGGCTATTCGTCGATGTCCTACCTGAAGCGCCTGCCGATCGACCAATTGAAAATCGACCGCAGCTTCGTGCACGACCTGCCCGGCGAGGGCGAAGCCATCGTCACGGCCATCATCGCCATGGCGCACAGCCTGCATCTGAAAGTGGTGGCCGAGGGCGTGGAAACCTTGCGGCAGGTGGAGTTTTTGCGAACAGCGGGCTGCGACAACGTGCAGGGCTTTTTCTTCGCGCGCCCGATGACGGCGGCGCAGCTGACGGCATTGCTGCTGGAACGGCGCGACTGGAGCACGCGCACGATTTTGCCGGCTTGAGTTGGCGCCAACGCTGGTTGTCGGATTACGGCCGTTGGCCTAATCCGACCTACGCCATGAACAGGTAGGTCGGATTAGCGCGCAGCGCGTAATCCGACATCACCACACTACATCAAGCCAGCTTGGCCGAATGCTCGCGCGTCGCGTGGAATTTCAGCTTCGGCCAGCGCTCTTCCGTCAGGCGCAGGTTGACGCCCGACGTGGCCAGGTAGGCCATGTTGCCGGCCGCATCGTAGGCCACGTTGTGGCCCAGCGCGTTTTCGAAGTCCTGCAAGATGCGCTTGTCGTCGCAGCTGACCCAGCGCGCGCTGCTGATGCTCGTGCCTTCGAACACGGCATCGACGCCATACTCGTTGAGCAAGCGGCTGGCCACCACTTCAAACTGCAGCACGCCGACGGCGCCCAGTACCAGTTCGCCGCCCTGCACCGGCTTGAAGACTTGCACCGCGCCCTCTTCGCCCAGCTGCTGCAAGCCCTTGTGCAGTTGCTTGATCTTCAGCGGATTGCGGATGCGCACGGAGCGGAAGAAGTCCGGCGCGAAGTAAGGGATGCCCGTAAAGGTCAACATCTCGCCTTCGGAAAAACTGTCGCCGATCTGCATGTTGCCATGGTTCGGCAAGCCGATGATGTCGCCCGCGTACGCCTCTTCCACCTGTTCGCGCGAGGAAGCCATGAAGGTCACCACGTTCGACACCTTGATCTCGCGCCCCAGGCGCAAGTGCTTGACCTTCATGCCGCGCTCGAAACGTCCCGAGCACACGCGCAAGAAGGCGATGCGGTCGCGGTGGGCCGGGTCCATGTTCGCCTGGATCTTGAAGACGAAACCGGTAAATGGCTGCTCGGACGGGGCCACCGAACGCACGGTCGCATCGCGCTCGCGCGGCGCCGGCGCCCAGTCGACCAGCGCGGACAGGATCTCGCGCACGCCGAAGTTGTTGATGGCCGAACCGAAGAACACGGGCGTCTGCACGCCGGAGAGGAATTCCTCCAGGTTAAACGGGTTCGATGCGCCATGCACCAGTTCCACTTCCATGCGCAGCTGGTCCATCTCGAGCGGGAACATCTCTTGCAGGCGCGGGTTGTCGATGCCCTTGATGATTTCGAAGGCGCCGTCGGCCTTTTCTTCGCCGGCCTTGAACAGCATGATCTCGTCGTTCAGCAGGTGATACACGCCGCGGAAGTTCTTGCCCATGCCGATAGGCCAGGTGACGGGCGCGCACTGGATCTTCAGCACGGATTCGAGTTCGTCGAGCAGGTCCAGCGGATCGCGCGTTTCGCGATCCATCTTGTTCATGAAGGTGACGATCGGCGTATTGCGCATGCGGCACACGGCCAGCAGCTTGATCGTCTGCGCTTCCACGCCCTTGGCCGCATCGATCACCATCAGCGCCGAGTCGACCGCCGTCAGCACGCGGTAGGTATCTTCAGAGAAGTCCTGGTGGCCGGGGGTGTCGAGCAGGTTGACGACGTGGTCGCGGAATTCGAACTGCATCACCGAGGAAGCGACGGAAATGCCGCGCTGCTTCTCGATCTCCATCCAGTCCGACGTCGCGTGGCGGCCCGATTTACGCGCCTTGACGGTACCGGCCATCTGGATCGCGCCCGAGAACAGCAGCAGTTTTTCCGTCAGCGTGGTCTTACCGGCATCCGGGTGGGAAATGATGCCGAAGGTGCGGCGGCGCTGCACTTCGCGCGCGATCACGGCCGGCGCCTTGCTGCTCGCTGGCGCTGCGGCGATGTCCGCGTTGTCGCTGGAATCGGGGGTGTTGATGTCGTTCTCGTTGGCCATATTGGTGACCATAATATGGCCCTCGCAAAAAACCCTCGATTTTACAGAAGGATCGGCCTTCCGTGTGAACTGCTTCACTCTGGCGAACGGCAAAAATGACTGCATCAGGGCGCACTTCATCAAGGGGTCACAATCCGCAGGCAACATTGCACTGCAGAAATGTTGTCACCCTACCCTGGAAACCCGATGAAAATCCTCCTCACCCCCGCCATCCGACTCATGCAGCGCTTGCGCCTGCTGCCCAAATTCATGCTTGTCTGCCTGGTCTTCCTGCTGCCTTTGGTGCTGGCGACCACCCTGCTGATCTCGGAGCTGGGCAAGTCGCTGGCCCAGGCGCAGGATGCGCAGCGCGGCGTGGCCTATGTGCGCCAGCTGCAGGAAGGCACGCGCCTGCTGCAGCAGCGGCGCGGCCTCGAACACTTGCGCCTGAGCGGCAAGGCGGGCATGGACAACAAGGCCCTGAACGCGCGCATCACGGCCACACTGGCGGCCCTGGCGCGCCTGCCTGCCGGTGCCGGCTTGCCGCAGGCGGCCGAGCTGACGAAACAGTGGCAAGCCCTGCTGGGCCGCCAGGCCGGTTTCGCGGCGCGCGACAGCTACGCGGCGCATACGGCGCTGCTGCGCCAGGCGGCCAAACTGGGCCAGCTGGTGGCCGACCGTTCGCACCTGAGCCTGGACCCGGACGCTGGCGCCAACCACCTGAGCGCCGTCTTCACCGCCACCCTGCCCGACCTGGCCGAAAGCCTGTCCGACATCGCCGGGCGCGGCGCCGCCTACATCGACACGGGCCTGTTCGAAGCAAATGAAGATCAACTCGTCAACGCCAACGCGCTGATCGCGCGCCACGAACTGGAACGCCTGCCGGCCCGCTTCGACGAAATCCTCGCCACCCGGCCGGAATTGCGCGCCAGCGTGCAGCCGGCCCTGAAAGCCGTGCCAGCCGCGCTGGCCTTCCTCGAACGCACGAAAAACGAGGTGACGAATTCCTACGACCAGACGTCTGGCGCGCAATTCCATGCGGCCGGCATGCAGGCGATCGACGCCCTGCAGGCGCTCTCCGGTGCTTCCGCCGGCGCCCTGGACGATTTGCTGGCGCAGCGCATCGCCCGCGACGAGGCGCGCCGCGCCCTGATCCTGGCGGCCATGCTGCTGGTGCTGCTGGCAGCCGCCTACCTGTGCGCGGGCTTTTATGCCGCATTCGCGCGCGACGTGACGCAATTGCGCGTGGCCGTCGGCGCGGCGGCGGCGGGCGACCTGTCGCAGCGCATCACCTCGCAGGCGCACGACGAGATCGGCGACCTGGTACGCGACTTCGGCGCCATGACGCACGGCCTGGCCACGCTGGTGCAGGAAATCCGCGGCGGCGCGGCCATCATCGCGGCGGCCGGCGCCGATATCGCCCAGGGCAACGCCGCCCTGTCCGGCCGCACGGCCACGCAGGCGGATGCGCTGGGCGCCACGGTGGACTCGATGCGCGAGCTGACGGCCACCGTGGGCCGCAACGAGGCGCACGTAGGACAGGGCCGCACCCTGGTGGCGACGGCGGCCGACGTGGCCCTGCGCGGCGGCCAGACCGTGGGCGCCGTGGTCGACACCATGGCCTCGATCAAGGCCAGCTCGCACAAGATCGTCGACATCATCGGCGTCATCAACGGCATCGCCTTCCAGACGAATATCCTGGCCTTGAATGCAGCGGTGGAAGCGGCGCGTGCGGGCGAGCAGGGGCGCGGCTTTGCCGTCGTCGCCTCCGAAGTGCGCAGCCTGGCCCAGCGCTCGAACGAGGCGGCGCTGGAAATCAAGCGCCTGATCGGCGATTCCGTCGCCACCGTGGATGCCGGCGGCGACCTCGTCAATGCCGCCGGCAACACCATGCGGCAAGTGGTCGACGCCGTGCAGCAGGTGGCCGTGGTGATCGGACGCATCAGCAGCGCCGGCGCCGAGCAGAATGGCGAGATCGCCCGCATCAACCAGGCGCTGGCGCAAATCGACGACATGACGCGCCAGAACGCGGGCCTGGTCGACGAGGCGCGCGCCGGTTCGCAGCGCCTGCACCAGGAAGGCGAAGCGCTGACGCAGGCCGTCAGCCGCTTCCGCCTGGGCGAGCACGAGACGCCAAACCCGCGCCAGACGCCGGCCGCAGCCGTGCGCGACGGCTTGCCCAGCGTGCGTCCGGCCGGTCTGTGGAGCGCCAATAAACCGCGCGTCATATCACAAAATCGCGCGGAACGGCGCAAGGCTAGCTAGTCAAAAGTGTGCACGTAGGACAAGGACTACAATTCCGCCTCAAATGAGACTACAAAGTGGCGACTGCTAATCTTATGTTCGCCACTTACATAAGCTTTTAAAGTAGCTACATCGCGATCTGCACCGCGCGGTCGAACAAAACGCCGTTATCACATGAGCACGGCAGCTTCTTTGACCAGCAACGCGGCAGTCGCACTCCGATGTAAAAAGCCTGTGAGGAATACTATGAACCAAACTCAACTTAGCACCCCGGTCCAGAAGAACCAGTTGCTGCCGCGCGCCATGCCGGCGGCCGGACGGGAAATCAAGCTTGCGTCGCGGGTTAGCCTCAGCAGTGCCCAACAGAATGAATTGCTGGCCGCCCTGCCGCGCGCCGCGCTTGAATCGCTGTTCGAAGACCTGGAACTGGTGGAACTGCCGTTCGGCAAGGAATTGTATGCCTATGGTAACAACCTGGAATACAGCTACTTCCCCACCACCGCCATCATTTCGCTGCTGTATGTGATGGAAGATGGCGCCACGACGGAAATCGCCGTCGTCGGTCATGAAGGCGTGGCCGGTGCCTCGCTGCTGGCCGGCGAGCGCGCCATGTGCACGGCTGTCGTGCAAAGCGCCGGTTACGGCTACCGCCTGAAAACGCAAAGCTTGCGCGACGCTTTCAATCAAGGCGGCGCCCTGCCCCAGCTGCTGATGCGCTACACCAACGCCCTGTTTGCGCAAATGGCACAGAACGCCGTCGGCGGCCGCCACAGCTCGATCGAACAAAAGCTGTGCCGCTGGCTGCTGGACCGCCTGGACCGTTCGCCATCGAATGAATTGAAAGTCACGCAAGAGCTGATCTCGATCATGCTGGGCGTGCGCCGCGAAAGCATCACGGCCGCCGCTGGCAAGCTGCAGGAAGAAGGCTTGATCCACTATCGCCGCGGCAATATCACGGTGCTGGACCGCGCCGGCCTGGAATGCTATGCGGGCGAGTGCTACAAAGTAGCCAAGACAGAATACGACCGCTTGCTGCGCGACGTATCGCGCTGCTGATGCGCTGCTGATCACGCAAGATAGTTAAAAAAATGGCCGGGCTGCATGCCCGGCCATTTTTTATCTCAAAGAAAATTACGCTTCGATATCCGCGTCGATGTCTTCCGGCTCCGGCGTCAGCGGCAGCGGAATCACGGCTTCCACGCATGTCCCCTTGCCATCCGGTCCCGGGCGCACGGTGAGAGTGCCGCCCAGCAGCAAAGCGCGTTCGCGCATGCCCAGCAAGCCGTGCGACATCGGTTTTTGCAGCGCAGCTTCCGTGATGCCGATGCCGTCGTCGATCACGCGCAGCACCAGGCCGTGTTCATTGCGTTTCAAGGTCACGCTGACCATGCCGGCACGCGCATATTTCATGATATTCGTCAGCGATTCCTGCACGATACGGAACAGAGCAATCGTCAGGGTGGCTTCGCGGTTGTCGATATTGATGGCCACGTCCGTTTCGCAACGAACCGAGCTCATGCGCGCAAAATCCTCGCAATAGCTTTCAATGGCGGCGCACAGGCCCAGGTTGTCCAGCAGACTCGGGCGCAAATCCTCGACGATGCGGCGCTTGAGCTCCACCGTTTCCAGCAAGGTCGCCTTGGCACGGCGCAATTGCGTCGCCAGTTCCGGCTGCGTGTGCGCCAGTTGCTGCGTGACGGCACCCAGGTCCATGCTGATCGACGTCAAGTTGGCGCCCAGCTCATCGTGCAGCTCACGCGCCAGCCGCGCTTTTTCCACTTCATTGACGCTGATCAAATGACGCGACAGCACGGATAGCTGCTCGGTACGCTTGCTGACCGTCGATTCCAGGGTATCGTTGGCATTTTGCAATGCATACTCGACGGCCGCGCGGTTCTGGAAGCTGCGCCGCACCAACTGGTAAAACATGATCAACACGAGGATGGCCAGGGCATTGATGCCGATGCCGAGCAGCACGGCTTTCTGGTACTCATGATAAAAGGCGGCGCTGCCGGTCGACAGCGCTTCATTCTGTTCGCGCGTCATGATCACCACCTGCAGGCGGATCTCGTCCATCGTGGCGCGGTCATCGGTGACGCGGGAAATGTTGACGATCTCGGCCAACCCGCCCTGCTTGTAGACATCGATCGATTGTTGCAACATCGACATCTTGCGACGGATCAAGCTCTTCAGCTGGCCCAGGTTTTTCAGCTGGGTAGGACTGCCCGCAAGCAAGGTTTGCAACTCGTTGAATTCGTTTTCGATTTCGGTGGTGGCGGTCTTCGACGGCCCCAGATACGTTTCGGAGCCGGAAATGAAATAGCCGCGCAAGCTGCTTTCCGCATCGAGCACGAGCACATTCAAATACTGCAGGCGGTCGGCCACACGGGCGCTCTGGCTGAGCAAGGCGTTCGTGCCCTTCAACGACTGCAGGTTGTGATAAAGACTGAAGCCATTAAGTACAAGCAACAAGGCGCACGTCACGCACAGGATCGTCTTGTACAGGGGCAGGCGGTGATTCGGGGCCGGTTCAGCGGTGAAATACATCCTGATGTGCATCCTTAGCAAGGTTCGGCGCGGGAGAGAGCGCCGGCGCCGGCCAATTATAGTCCTCGCCGCAAACTGCTGCACTGCACAAGTCGTGCTGGCTAGCTGGCTGAGCGATCATGTTTCAATGATCGCACCGCAGCGCTAGTCAAGCAAATTGTTTTTCATTGCGTAATAGGTCAGGTCGCTGTTAGATTGCAAGCCCATTTTTTCCATGATGCGCGTACGGTAGGTACTGACCGTCTTGATGCTCAGCGATAAGGCCACGCCGATATCGGACACGGTGGCGCCGCGCGCCAGGCGCAGGAAGACCTGGAACTCGCGGTCCGACAATTCCGTATGCAAGGCCGCATTCGTGTCGCGGTCGAACGACTGCGCCAGCAACTCGCCCACGGTGGAGCTGACATAGCGGCGTCCCTGGAACACGGTGCGCACGGCCGTCATCAGCTCATCGGCTTCGCATTCCTTGTTCAGATAGCCGTTCGCGCCCATCTTGAACAGGTTCAGCGCATACTGCTGCGCGGGATAGCCGCTGAGTATCAGCACCGGCAATTCCGGCTGGCCCTGGCGGATCGTGCGCAAGGTATCGATGCCGCTTTGATCGGGCATGGCTATATCGAGCAGCAATACATCGCAAATTTCGCGGCGGGCGATATCGAGCGCTTCGCGCCCGGTACCGGCTTCCGCCACCACACTGAAATCGTCAGAAGACGAAAAAATCTGTTTGAATCCAGCTCGTACTATTTGGTGATCATCACAAATGGCAACGCGTATCATTGTTTCCCCTTAAATTTTCCTGGCCTGGGAAAGACTACCGGAACCTGAACGCTGCTCCGGTTCAGCGTCACTAACAAAAACGCAACATTAACATTATATTCAAAATATGGCGCGCCGTACGGTGGCGTGAGCGCCAAGGCGGAGCGCCCATGCAGTATAGTCAACTTGGTCAACTGCTACCGGACAACCCCACCTATATTGGTACAAATCTTATTTTAGCAAGGTTAAAATCGCCATTAATTCATTGCGTATCCACACGCGGTCCAACGGCGCTTCCTGCGGCACGGCAGGCATGGCCGGCAGCGCTGGCAGCTCGGCGGCGATGGCATGCGAAGCGCCACGGCTGTCGAGCTTGTTGCGCGCCCCGCTGATGGTAAAGCCCTGCTCGTACAGCAATTCGCGGATGCGGCGTATCAGCAGCACCTCATGGTGCTGATAATAACGACGGTTTCCACGTCGTTTGACCGGCTTGAGCTGGGAAAACTCCTGCTCCCAGTAGCGCAATACGTGCGGTTTGACGCCGCACAACTCGCTCACCTCGCCGATCGTGAAATAGCGTTTCGCCGGAATGGGCGGCAAGGCGATCAACTCGGTTTTACTGATGCGCTCGTTCATCGCCACTCACTCAGGCAGCACGTGCCAGCGGACTGGTCTCTTCGACCATGCTTTTCAGCTTCTGGCTCGCATGGAAGGTCACGACACGGCGCGCCGTGATGGGGATCTCTTCGCCCGTCTTCGGATTGCGGCCCGGCCGTTGCGGCTTGTCGCGCAACTGGAAATTGCCGAAACCGGACAACTTGACGGCCTCGCCACGCTCGAGCGCATTGCGGATTTCGTCGAAAAAGGTCTCGACCATATCCTTCGCTTCGCGCTTGTTCAGGCCCACTTGCTCGAACAACAGTTCGGCCAGTTCCGCCTTGGTCAAGGTCGGTAAATCTTTTTCCGCTTCCTGGCGCACTTTGGCAACCAGCATGGCCCGATGCAAATCGGCGGCCAGTGCGGACTGCAGTACGGCGGAATCAACGTCGCTGTTATTAATTTTCCTGCCCTGCCTTTTCTGTGCGCCCGAGCTCGCCACATGGCAAGCTCGTCTACGATTGACGACGGAAAGGCCGTCACGCAAGGCGACGGCCAGTCCGGTAATTACGAACGCAGTTTCGCGTCGTGGCCCTGCTTGGCCGCATCGATCAGGACAGCCATCAGGCCATCGACGACATCGTCTTGCAGGGTGTTTTGAGTATCTTGCAAGCTAATCCGGAAAGCAAGGCTTTTTTCATCCGCTTCCAGACCTTTTCCACGATATTCATCAAATAAAACAATGGCTTGCACGATACGCGCTGCCGGGCTCGCCTTCGTTGCCACGTGGAAGCTGTCGAGCAGATCCTGCACGGCCACCGATTGCTTGACGACCACGGCCAGGTCGCGGCTGACGCCAGGGAATTTCGAGATTTCCTGGTACGCGGGCACGGCTCTTTGCGTCAAGGCAGCGGCGTCGACTTCGAACAGCACGGGCGCCAGCGGCAAGTCATACTTTTGCATCCAGCGCGGGTGCAATTCGCCAATGAAACCGATGACCTTGCCATCGAGCTCCACGTTGGCCGAACGGCCCGGATGCAGTGCCGGATGCTCCGCCTTGGTGAAACGCAAGACCAGCGGCGCGAACAGCGCTTCCAGGTCCGCCTTCACGTCGAAGAAGTCGACCGTGCGCGCAGCCTGGCCCCACTGCTCGTCAGCTACCGCGCCGTAGGCCATGGCGGCCACGCGCTTCGGCTGGGCGTAGCCAGCCACCGACAACGGGCCGTTTGCCACGCTGTCGTCGCGCTGGTAGATGGCGCCCACTTCGAAGATGCGCACGCGGTTCGTCTTGCGGTTCAGGTTGTAGCGCACATTGGCGATCAGGCTGCCGATCAGCGAGGAACGCATCACGCTCATCTGGCTGGCGATCGGATTCTGCAATTTGATCGGGTTTGTGTTGCCCGAGAAATCGCGCTCCCATGCCGTATCGACAAAGCTCATGTTAACCACTTCCTGGAAGCCCAGGTCGGCCAGTTCATGACGTACCGCAAACAGCGAGCGGGTATTTTCCGGTGCAATCTGCATCACGTTCGCGGCCACGGGCGGCAAGGTCGGGATGTTTTCAAAGCCGTACACGCGCGCCACTTCCTCGATCAGGTCTTCCTCAATCTCGATGTCGAAACGGTAGCTGGGCGAGGTCACGGAAAACACGCCGTCCGCCAAGGTAAATGGCAGGGCCAGGCGCGTGAAGATATCGGCGATCAGCTCATCGTTGAGCGGCACGCCGATGACTTTTTGCGCGCGCGCCGTGCGCATCGATACGGGCTGGCGTTGCGGCAAGTTCACCACGTGGTCGTCGACGGGGCCGACGGTCGTCGCCGGCGTGCCGCAGATTTCCACGATCAGTGCCGTGATGCGCTCGATGTGTTCGACGGTGGTGGCGAAATCGACGCCGCGCTCGAAGCGGTGCGCCGCATCGGTCGAGAAATTCAAACGGCGCGCGCGGCCTTGAATGGCGTTCGGCCACCAGAATGCCGCTTCCAGATAGATGCTGTCCGTATCGTCCGACACGGAGCTGGCGTCGCCGCCCATGATGCCGGCCAAGGATTCGATTTCTTTATCGTCAGCAATGACGCCGATCCACTCGTCGACGGCAATGGTATTGCCGTTCAACAGCTTGACGGATTCGCCCGCCTTGCCCCAACGCACGTCGAGGCTGCCGTGGATCTTCGCCAGGTCAAACACGTGGCTGGGACGGCCCAGCTCCAGCATCACGTAGTTCGAGATATCGACCAGGGCCGACAGCGGACGCTGGCCGCTGCGCTCAAGGCGCTGCTTCATCCAGTCCGGCGTGGCTGCCTTGGCGTTCAAGCCGCGGATGATGCGGCCCGTGAAACGGCCGCACAGGTCCAGCGCGCTGACTTTCACGGGCAGGATTTCATCGCTGGAAACAGGCACGGTGCGGAACTGCGGCGCATTCAGGGGCACGCCCGTCAAGGCCGACACTTCGCGCGCCACGCCCAGCACGGACAGGCAGTCCGCCTTGTTCGGCGTCAACTTGATGGTGAATTTCAAGTCGTTGAGCGCAAAGTAATCGCGGAAATTCTGGCCGATCGGCGCGTCGTCCGGCAATTCCATCAAGCCGGCGTTTTCTTCCGACAATTTCAATTCGCGCGCGGAGCACAGCATGCCTTGCGACTCGACGCCGCGCAGCTGGCCCACCTTGATTTCAAACGGCTTGCCATCGGCGCCAGGCGGCAGCACGGCGCCCGCCATCGCGCAGACGACTTTCAAGCCCGGGCGCACGTTCGGCGCGCCGCAGACGATGTTGAGCATGGTGCCCGTGCCGACGTCGACCTGGCATACATTCAGGCGGTCCGCGTTCGGATGTTTTTCCATCTCCAGGACCAGGCCCACCACCACGTTCGAGAACGGGGGCGCGACAGGATCGACGTCCTCGACTTCGAGACCGGACATGGTCAGCAGATGGGCCAGTTCGTCCGAAGTCATCTTCGGATCGACCATGGTACGGAGCCAGTTTTCGGAAAATTGCATAATCAAGCCTTCAAAGGGTCAAAGCTCACAGCGCGAGCGCACAGGCGCTCAAGCGCCATGAATCAAACGGAACAACGCTTAGTTGAATTGCTTCAAGAAACGCAAGTCGCCTTCATAGAAAAGGCGCAGGTCGTTGATGCCGTAGCGCAGCATCGTCAAGCGTTCCAGGCCGGAGCCGAAAGCAAAACCGATGAATTTCTCGGGATCGAGGCCGAAGTTCTTCACGACGGTCGGATGCACCTGGCCGGCGCCCGACACTTCCAGCCAGCGGCCCTTCAACGGGCCCGAGCCAAAGGCGATGTCGATCTCGGCCGACGGTTCCGTGAACGGGAAGTACGACGGACGGAAGCGCACCTGCAGGTCGTCCGTCTCGAAGAAGGCCTTGACGAAATTCAGGTACACGCCCTTCAGGTCGGCAAAGCTGATGTCTTCGGCGATCCACAGGCCTTCGACCTGGTGGAACATCGGCGAATGGGTGGCATCGCTGTCGACGCGGTAGGTGCGGCCCGGCGCGATGACCTTGATCGGCGGCGTGTGCGTGCGCGCATAACGCACCTGCATCGGGCTCGTGTGCGTGCGCAGCAGCAAGGGCTTGCCATCGGTGTCGTTGCCATCGATGTAGAACGTGTCTTGCATGGAACGGGCTGGATGGTTTTCCGGGCTGTTCAGCGCCGTGAAATTGGTCCAGTCGTTTTCGATTTCAGGACCGTCGGCCACGTCGAAACCGATGGAGCGGAAGATTTCCTCGACCCGCTCCCACGTGCGCATCACGGGATGAATGCCGCCTGGCATCCGGCCACGGCCTGGCAGGGTCACGTCGATCGCTTCGGCGTTCAGACGGCCTTGCATCTGGGCATCGGCCAGCGCATCACGGCGCGCCGTCAGCGCGTCTTCGATCTGCACTTTGACGGCGTTGATCAGGGCGCCCTGCGCCTTGCGCGCGTCCGGATCCAGCTTGCCCAGGCCCTTCATCATTTCGGTAATCTGGCCAGTCTTGCCCAGGTAGCGGGCTTTGGCGTTTTCAAGTGCGGCAGCGTCTGCGGCGGCGATAAAGTCAGCCTGGGCCGAGACGACGAGTTCTTCTAGGGAGTTCATGCGGCATTTCCTGTTTTGGACATCAATTCTGGACTCGATTATCAAAAGTCCAACAATCAAAAACGGAAACGGGGCATAAGGTTCACACCCCTGCCCCGCTCTTTATGACGTCACCCTACGGATGACGTTGTGCAATGACCGATGCTTACGCAGCGATTTTTGCTTTAACTGCGTTGACAATCGCAGCGAATGCTGGCTTGTCCATCACAGCCATATCGGCCAGGACTTTACGGTCCAGTTCGATATTTGCTTTTTTCAAGCCGTTCATGAATACGCTGTACGTTACGCCATGCTCACGGGAAGCGGCGTTGATACGGGCGATCCACAGGCGGCGGAAAACGCGCTTCTTGTTGCGGCGATCGCGGTAAGCGTATTGGCCAGCGCGCATAACTGCTTGCTTGGCAACACGGTATACACGGCTGCGGCGACCACGGTAGCCTTTAGCTTGAACAAGAATCTTCTTATGACGGGCACGAGCTGTAACCCCACGTTTTACTCTAGGCATAGTAACTCCTTAAATTGAGTGTGAGATTAAGCAGTCGGCATCATGCGCATGACGGATGTGACATCCGATGCGTTGATGTTACGGGTACCGCGCAACTGACGTTTGTTTTTGGTGGTTTTCTTGGTCAGGATGTGGCGTTTGAACGCGTGACCCGACTTGACTGTTCCACCTGGACGCACGCGAAAACGTTTTTTCGCGGAGCTTTTGGTCTTCATTTTAGGCATAGCAATCTGTCCTCTTACGGACAGCTCCATTTATAACAGGATTGCAGGTGGCAACACGACGCTGCGCTTAGATGCCTGCTTTCACATGTTGTGCAGCGGATGCGAGTCCACTACAGTTCACGCGGCCCGGCTATTGCTGACCGGGCCGCGCAAATTCTGCCTGGAATCTGGTGTCGCGCCCATGCAGGCACAAACCACGTCGATCCACAGTAAAACGCTATTGTATCTTACTTCTTCTTCTTAGGCGAAAGAACCATGATCATTTGGCGGCCTTCCATCTTCGGGAACTGCTCGACCTGGCCGTACGGCTCCAGATCGGCTTTCAGACGTTCCAGCATGCGGAAGCCAATATCCTGATGCGCCATCTCACGACCGCGGAAACGCAAGGTAATCTTGGTTTTATCGCCATCGTCAAGGAACTTGATGAGATTACGCAACTTGATATTGTAGTCACCATCATCAGTCCCCGGACGGAATTTGACTTCCTTCACGAGGATGATCTTTTGCTTCAATTTGGCTTCGTGAGCTTTCTTTTGCTCCGAATACTTAAATTTGCCGTAGTCCATCAAACGGCACACCGGTGGCTGCGCGGTAGGCGCAATTTCCACCAGATCGACGTTTGCCTCTTCCGCCAGGCGGAAGGCTTCAGCCAAACTTACGATACCGAGTGGCTCGTTATCGACCCCGCTTAAACGCATTTCAGGGGCAGTGATTTCGCCATTGATGCGATGTGACTTGTCAGTAGCTATTGTAATTTCCTTTAAAAATCTTGTAAGACGGTCGTGCAGCGAGTTTCCTCGTCAGGCCTTGGTGTCGACTTCATGTTTGAGTCGCTCTATCAGGGCATCGACGGACATCACGCCCAGATCGACATTGCCCCGCGCCCGCACGGCCACTGTATTCGCATCCCGCTCTTTGTCGCCAATCACTAAGATGTAAGGCAATTTTTGTACGGAATGTTCACGTATTTTATAGGTAATCTTCTCGTTACGCAAATCAGCCTGTACGCGCAGCCCCGCTTTGCGCAGTTTTGTTGTAACTTCCTGTACATAGTCGGCTTGAGCGTCGGAAATATTCAACACCGACACTTGCACCGGCGACAACCACAGCGGCATGGCGCCCGCATAGTGTTCGATCAGGATGCCGATGAAACGTTCCAGCGAACCGACGATCGCGCGGTGCAGCATGATCGGCACCTGGCGCGTGTTGTCCACGGCCACGTATTCGGCACCCAGGCGGCCCGGCATCGACGGGTCGATCTGCACGGTGCCCACCTGCCATGCGCGGCCCAGGCTATCCTTCAGGTGATACTCGATCTTCGGACCGTAGAACGCGCCCTCGCCCGGCAATTCCGTCCATTCCACGCCGCAGGCGCGCAGGGCCGAACGCAGGGATTCCTCGGCGAAATCCCACGACTCTTCCGTGCCGATGCGGTTATCGGGACGCAAAGCCAGTTTCACATCGATATTCGTGAAGCCGAAAGCCGTGTACACATCCATCGCCTGCTGGTGGAACGCCGTCACTTCGCCGGCGATCTGCTCTTCCAGGCAGAAGATGTGACCATCATCCTGCGTAAAGCCGCGCACGCGCATCATGCCGTGCAAGGCGCCCGATGGCTCGTTGCGGTGGCATTGGCCGAATTCGCCGTAACGCAATGGCAGGTCGCGGTAGCTGCGCATGCCATTGTTGAAAATCTGGATATGGCCAGGGCAATTCATCGGCTTCAGCGCATAGGCGCGGTTTTCCGATTCCGTGATAAACATGTTTTCACGGTAATTGTCCCAGTGACCGGTTTTTTCCCACAAGCCACGGTCCAGAATTTGCGGCGCCTTGACTTCCTGATAGCCATTGACCTGGTACACATTGCGCATGTATTGCTCGACTTGCTGCCAGATCGACCAGCCTTTCGGATGCCAGAAGATCAGGCCCGGCGCTTCTTCCTGGAAATGGAAGAAATCGAGCTGCTTGCCCAATTTGCGGTGATCGCGCTTTTCCGCCTCTTCCAGATTGTGCAAATACAGCTCCTGGTCTTCCTTCTTGGCCCAGGCCGTGCCATAGATACGCTGCAGCATCTCGTTTTTCGAGTCGCCGCGCCAGTAGGCGCCGGCCAGCTTCATCAGCTTGAACACTTTCAGCTTGCCCGTCGATGGCACGTGAGGGCCGCGGCACAAGTCCGTGAACTTGCCTTCGGAATACAGCGACACTTCCTGGTCGGCCGGAATCGAACCGATCAGTTCAGCCTTGTACGCTTCGCCGATACCCTTGAAGTACTCGATGGCTTCGTCGCGCGCGACAACCTTGCGCGTGACTTGCTCATCCTTCTTGGCCAGCTCGGCCATTTTCTTTTCGATCGCGATCAGATCTTCGGGCGTGAACGGACGCTTGTAGGCGAAGTCATAGTAAAAGCCGTTGTCAATCACGGGACCGATGGTCACTTGCGCGTCGGGGAACAATTCCTTGACGGCATACGCCAGCAAGTGGGCCGTCGAGTGGCGGATCACTTCCAGGCCATCGACATCCTTGTCCGTCACAATCGCCAGTTCCGCATCTTGCTCGATCAGATAGGAAGTATCGACCAGCTTGCCATCGACCTTGCCGGCCAGGGCAGCCTTGGCCAGGCCGGTACCAATATTGGCCGCAACCTGGGCCACGGTGACCGGGCCGTCGAATTGACGGGCGGAACCATCGGGAAGTCGGATTGTAAGCATATTGATCTCCATATCGGCGCTGGCGCCAGGTAAAACTGCAATGTGGTGTGGACTGAAAAACTGAAAGGAAAACGCGGACGCAAAAAAACGCGGACTAGCCGCGTTTTTCACTTTCTTGAGACAAAGGAAACCCGTTCGACTAGCGTCACTCCCAAAGCTTGGTAGTAGTTCGCGGTGTCATAACCGGTTTACCCTTTCTCTTTAACTGCATTCTGGTGGGCGGTGAGGAATTCGAATCCCCGACCCCTTGGATGTCGACCAAGTATTCTAACCAGCTGAACTAACCGCCCGTAAAACTTTTTTACCGATCACTGCATCAGCAATCGTCTTTAAAACCATCTACTGCCAAATTCTGGTGGGCGGTGAGGAATTCGAATCCCCGACCCCTTGGATGTCGACCAAGTATTCTAACCAGCTGAACTAACCGCCCCGAAGACCAGCATTATAGAGAGGCTTTCCCAGAATGACAAGGGCTGTTTTACAGGAAACTTTAATCATTCTCCGGGCGTCAGCCTCCTTTATATGGAGGGGGCCCGCGGCGCCTTGAATGCCGCTAGAATCGGGGCATGAATTCCACCATACTAACTTGGCTGAAAACTCTGAGCCGCATTTGCGGTTTTGAAACGGCCGACTCCTTCCCGCCCCATCATCCGTATGCGCGCACGCGCTGGGACGCCGCGTATTTCGATATCGCCTCCGACGTGAAGCCCGACGAAATCGAGCGGCGCATCTGCGCGGCCATCGCCAACACGCCGAGCGTCTTCGCCTACATCACCAATCCCACGCCGCGCATGCAGCGTGCGCTGCTGAACGTGATCCACGACCGGCTGCGGCGCCAGCCCGGCGCGGGCGCCACGGACCTGGTCTTGTTATTGATCAACGCCTACGCCAGCGACCACATCACGGAAGCCGTGCCCGGCCTGCGCAACCTGATCGTCAACACGGAACACGAAGACACGAACCTGCGCGTGCATGCGATTCTGGAATTGCTGGTCGGCACGCCGCGTGGGCTCGACGTCATCGATATGTAAATCAGGCGTGATTGGCGGGCACATAGCGCGCCCGCAAGCGCATGAACGGCGTTTCCACCAATGCATATAAAAGCCAGCCCGTGGCGATGCTGACAGCAATACTGACCAGTATCGCTGTGAGGCTATCGGCGCCATGGCCAACGTCTTGCAAATAGGGCCGCAATAAAATGCACAGCTGCTTGTGCAGCAAGTAAATCGCATACGACCACAGGGCCAGGCTGGCCGCGCCCGGCACGCGCAATCGATAGAGTGCGCTGGCGGGACTGAGCGCCGCGATCAGCAGCAGGGTAAAACTGGCGGCCAGGGCCGGATAGCCGAGCACCGTCACCCAGTAGCCATAGTGATCGTTGAGAAACACATAAAACATCAGCGCCGTACCCGCGATTCCGGCCAGCAAGCTGCGGTTGCCATGGGATGTCAGGCGCGCCCAGGCGGCCGGATGGTAATTCTTCAGCAGCGCCAGCGCCACGCCCGCCACCAGCTCGTCGAAGCGGCACCACGACGCGTAATAAATATACTTGTAATAGCCAAGGCCGCCGCGCGGCACTTGCACATACTCATCCCACAAATAGGCGCGCACCAGCATGCCGACAATAAAGCTGGCGGCCACGGCCAGCCACGCCCACAGCAAGGACTTGCGGCAAGCGGCGATCAGCAGCGCCACGGCCGGCAGCAGCACGTAGAACTGCTCTTCCACGCAGAGCGACCACGCATGGGAAAACGCCGTACCCGGCGTCAGATTGATGTTTTGCGTAAAGGTCAGGAATTTCCACAGCGGCAATAAGGCGCTATCGCCGCGAAACGCGGGCCACAAGTAATACAGGGCCAGCACGGCGTAAAAACTGGGCAAGGTGCGCAGGAAGCGCCGCGCATAGAAACGCGGCAAGGAAAAGCCGTGCTCGCTGCGCAAGGCCGCAAAGATCTGGTTGCCGATCAGGTAGCCGCTGAGGGCAAAGAACAGGTCCACGCCCACCCAGCCGATTTCGCCCCAGAAACCGAACGCCCCGCCCTCGCTGACGAACAGCAAATAATGGTTCATGAAGACGAGCACGATGGCCAGCGCACGCAAGGTATCGAGGCCGTACAGGCGGGAAGGATGGGAGGTGCTGGACATGGAATCGGCAAGGGAAAACAACGGTGGCGCCGATCATGCCATGCCGGGCCCAGCCATGTGCACATTTTTACGGGAGCCTGTGGCGAATCCCGCTAAAATATGCCGACCCCGCTTTCCCTTCCCTGATACACAATAGGATATGTCCAGCATGAGCAGCGCACTCCACTTCAAGTCCATCAACTACACGGGCCAGGGCAGCGGCCCGCGCCTGATCGTCACCGGCGCCGTACACGGCAATGAAACCTGCGGCACCAAGGGCATCCACCGCGTGATGGCTGAACTCGACAGCGGCGCCCTCTCCATCGTGGCCGGCAGCGTCACGTTCGTGCCCATCACCAACCCGCTTGCCTACGCCAAGGGCGTGCGCAGCGGCGACCGCAACCTGAACCGTAATCTTTTCCCCAACGACAATCCGCAAGATTTCGAAGACCGCATCGCCAACTGGCTGTGCCCGCTGCTGGGCCAGCATGACGTGCTGCTGGACTTGCACTCGTTCAATGCCGACAGCCAGCCCTTCGTCATGGTGGGTCCGCGCAACAACGATGGCCCGCTGCAACCGTTCAAGCATGAAGACAAGGAGCGCGCGCTGGCGCGCCGCCTGGGCGTGCGCCGCTTCGTCGATGGCTGGCTGCAAACGTATGGCGCCGGCGTACAGCGCCGCCTGGGCAGCAGCGACCAGGTGGGCATGGTCTTGCGCTACGGCGTGGGCACGACGGAATACATGCGCTCGACAGGCGGCTATGCGCTGACCCTGGAATGCGGCCAGCATGCGGACCCGGCCGCGCCGGACGTTGCCTACCGCGCCATCATGAACACCCTCGCCTTCCTCGGCTTCATCGACGCGCCGCAGCCGGAAGCCATCGCCGATGCCGACATGGAAGCGCTGAACATGGTCGTCGTACACGACAAGCTCGATGCGGGCGACCGCTTCATCAAGACTTGGTCCAGCTTTGACAAGGTGCAACAGGGCGAGCAGATCGGCGTGCGCGCGGACGGCACGCCAGTAACGGCCGAATTCGACGCCTATATCCTGTTCCCGGACGTCAACGCGCAAGCCAATGCCGAATGGTATTACCTGGCGCGGGTTGCAGCCAGCTTTTGATTAGTGGCCGACAGACTTGGAGAACAGGTTGATGACGAGCACGCCGGCAATGATCAGCCCCAGGCCGATCATTGCCGGCGTATCGAGGCTCTGCTTGAACCAGAACCAGCCGACGGCGGAAATGAGCACGATGCCCACGCCCGACCAGATCGCATACACGATGCCGGTAGGAATGACCTTCAAGGTCAGGGACAAACACCAGAAGGCGATGCTGTAGCCGACCACGGTGATGACACTGGGCCACAAGCGGCTGAAGCCCTCGGACGCCTTCAAGGCGCTGGTGGCGATCACTTCGGCGATGATGGCGATGGCCAGGTAGAAATAGGTCATGGCAAGACTCATGCTGGCCTCCTTTATTGTGGGCTGAGCAGTTTCAAGCCCAGGATGCCGGACACGATCAGGGCGATGCAAGCGATGCGCGCGGCGCTGGCCGGTTCGCCCAGCACCATGATGCCGAAGATGGCCGTGCCGACGGTGCCGATGCCCGTCCAGATGGCGTAGGCCGTGCCCAGCGGCAAGGTGCGCAAGGCCAGGCCCAGCATCACCACGCTGCCCACCATGGAAACAGCCGTCAGCACGGAGGGTACGAGGCGCGTAAAGCCGGCGCTGTATTTGAGGCCGATGGCCCAGCCGATTTCCAGCAAACCCGCCAATACCAGAATGATCCACGCCATGCTTTTCTCCCGAGGCGGCAGGGTCGTCCCCGCCATACAGCCCCCACATCGAGCGGGGTCGTCCCCACAGGAGCAAAGGGAAAAGTATACCATTGGGTGAAAAATCTTGCCCCAAGCACACTATCGCTAGTGCGGCTGCTCTAATCGAAAGTTGCCAAAAAACATGCACTTGGCAGCATAATTGCCGCATCCACTCACTTTCGGGAACGACGATGCTGCTACTGGCCCAAATCCTTACCGCCCTCATCCTGCTGCTGCACGTGTACATCGTGCTGCTGGAAACCGTGCTGTTCGATGCGCGCGGACGCAAGGTGTTTGGCCTGTCCAAGGAAAAGGCGGAGGTCGCGCGTCCCGCCATGTCGAACCAGGGCTGCTACAACGGCTTTCTCGTCGCCGCGCTGGCGTTGGGCTTTTTTCATCCGGACGCGGCCATCGCTTATGCGTTCACCGTGTTCGGCCTGGCGTGCATCGCCGTGGCCGGCGTGTGGGGCGCGGCCACCGTCATGACGCGCATCCTCTACCTGCAAACGGTGCCTGCCGTCATCGCCTTGCTGCTGTTCCACTTCGCCTGATGGCTGCCGGGGCGGCCAGCCGGCCGCCCTCCCCCGCTCCGTGCTGCCTGCGCATACCCCATATGGGTGATGTTTCCAAAAAACATGCCCGATACAATTCCTTGTAGCAATAAAAAAGATACCACCAGATACATGGTGGCACGTCACAGTCCACAGGGGAAACCATGCAAGCACATCCAACCACCTTTGCCGTCACTTTACTCGGCTGCCTCATGCTGTCCGCCTGCGGCGGCGGCAGCGACGACACCAGCTCGGGCAGCGGTTCCACCAGCGCCGGCGGCACCAGCGGCACCTCGGCAAACTGCCAGTACAGCAATCTGATCAGCGACGCGGAACGCAAGCAGGCCAGCACCTGCGGCATCCAGGTATCGGGCAACTATGCGCAGGCCGATTCCGGCTACGACAGCGTGATCGCCGCCTGCAAGCTGGGAGAAAAAACCAAGGCCGACGCCTACTACAGCGGCACGTACCAGAAAATGGTCGACTACGCGCGCAGCGTGAGCAAGGAACTCGGCTGCGGGCAAAACAATGGCACCACCTTGCCCAACAACACGACGGCAAGCAACTACAATTTCTGTGTCAAAAGCACCACCGTCAATGGTAAGCTCAGCTATGAAGGCGCTTGCTACGGCCCCGTCAAATCGGGCGAAGGCGGCTGTGGCAGCGGCTATAACTATGTGAGCCAGTACGCCAGCCTCAGCACGTGCACGTCCGGCGGCAAAAGCTGGCTGGAATCGCGTTAAGAAAGCCGGGCGGCCGCAGCAAAGGCCGCCCTTGTCCGTCTTGCCCACCGCTTGCCGCCATGAGGATCGCCAATGACGCCATCGCTCGCCGTCGCCAGCCAGGCACTGATTACCCTGATCTACGAAGCGGCCACGCAACATGGTGCCTGGTCGCAATTCCTGGCCGCCCTGGCGCAACAGTTGCAGTCGCACGCGGGCCTGATCTGGGCCAATGATTTCAGCAACCGCTCGGTCGATGTCCAGCTGCCGGGCAGCGGCCTGGCCGCCACGTATGGCTTCGCATCGGACGCCATGGCCAGCTTTGCCAGCTATTACGGTGCGCGCAACGTCTGGCTGGAAGACGCCTCCCTGCACCGCGAAGGCGCCGTCGTCACCGGTTCCATGCTGTTTCCCGACCATTGCCTGAAGAAAACTGAATACTGGACGGACTGGCTGCGCCCGCAAGACATCTTTTATACGGCGGCGGCCATCGTCGAATTGCGCGCCGAACGCTCCACCAACGTCACCGTGGTGCGCCGCGAACGGGCGGGCGCCTACGACGCGGGCGAGCTGGCGCTGGTGCGCAACCTGATGCCCCATCTGCAAACGGCGTTTGCCCTGCAGCGCAAGCTGCGCCGGCTGGAAGTGCTGTCCCAGAGTTCCACCCAGGTACTGGAATTGCTGCCGTTTGGCGTGCTGCTGCTCGACGCCACGTCGCAATTGCTGTACGCCAACGAGCGGGCGCTGGCCATGACGGCTTCGACGCGGCTGCTGCGGCTGCGCGAAGGCGCGCCCCTGTATTGCCCGCGCGAAGCGGACAACGGCGCGCTGCGGCGCTTGCTGCATAAGGCGGCGCAAACGGGCACAACGGCGGCAGGCGGCCCCGGCGGCGTGCTCAATCTGAACGGACTGACGGGCGAACAGCTGCGCCTGCGCGTCACGCCCCTGTCCTCCTGGCACAGCCCGTTCGGCTCGGCCAGCGCCATCGCCGTTTTCCTCAGCGACAGCAGTGACCTGATCACCTCCCTGGCCGCCACCTTGCGCAATTTCTATGGCATGACGGTGGCCGAGGCACGCCTGACGGAAGCGCTCGTCAACGGCTATTCTCTGCAGGAATACGCCGAACGTCAGCGCATTTCCATCCACACGGCGCGTACGCAGATCAAGAGCGCCACCGCCAAGGCCGGCGCCCAGCGCCAGGTGGATCTGGTGCGCATTGTGTTAACAGGTCCGGCCGTGCTGCAGCGCAATCCCCTTCCCGCCTGAACCCTTCAAAAATGCGTGCCGCCAGCACGCTTTTCATTTATATCGTAAGATAACCATATCGCAAAACAGCGATATTAGAATTGAACAATCACGATATATACATCGCTGAAAAGCGAATTGTATGTTCAGGAGAAACAATATGGATATCGACGCCATCCACAAGGCGCTGGCCAATCCCGTGCGACGGCAGATCCTGCAATGGCTGAAGGAGCCGGAACAGTATTTCCAGGAGCAGGATCACCCGCTGCATCTGGGCGTGTGCGCCGGCCTGATCGACCGGCGCCTGAACCTGTCGCAATCGACAGTGTCGGCGCACTTGGCCAGCTTGCAGAAGGCGGGCCTGATTTCGGCCACCAAGGTGGGCCAATGGAGTTTCTTCAGCCGCAATGAAGCGACCATTCAGACCTTTCTCGATCACATGCAGCAAGGTTTGTAACAGCAACCCCATCCACATCGCCGCACGCGGCACTCTCGACAGGAAAGACAACCATCATGGCAACTTTATTCGATCCCATCACCATTGGCAGCCTGCAACTGAAAAACCGCATCATCATGGCGCCGCTGACGCGTTCGCGCGCCGGCAATCCGGGCCGCGTGCCCAACGCCCTGATGGCCGAGTACTACACGCAGCGCGCTTCGGCCGGCATGATCATCTCGGAAGCGACGGCCGTCACGCCGCAGGGCGTGGGCTATGCCGACACCCCGGGCATCTGGTCCGAGGAACAGGTGGAAGGCTGGAAACACATCACCAAGGCCGTGCATGACGCGGGCGGCCTGATCGTGCTGCAACTGTGGCACGTGGGCCGCATTTCCGCACCGCTTTTCCTCGACGGCGACCTGCCCGTGGCGCCCAGCGCCGTCAAGCCGGCCGGCCACGTGAGCCTGGTGCGCCCGCAACAGGAGTTCGTCACGCCACGCGCGCTGGACACGGAAGAGATTCCCGGCATCGTCGAGGCCTACCGCCTGGGCGCGGAAAATGCGAAAAAAGCGGGCTTCGACGGCGTGGAAATCCACGGCGCCAATGGCTATTTGCTCGACCAGTTCCTGCAAGACAGCACCAACTTGCGCACCGACAACTATGGCGGTTCGATAGAAAACCGCGCCCGATTGATGCTGGAAGTGACGGACGCGTGTATCGAAGTATGGGGCGCGGACAAGGTCGGCATGCATCTGGCGCCGCGCCGCGATGCGCACGACATGGGCGATTCCGACCCGCGCGCCACCTTCGGCTATGTGGCACGCGAACTGGGCAAGCGCGGCATCGCCTTCATCTGCGCGCGCGAAGCGCTTGGCGACGACCGCCTGGGCCCGTACCTGAAGCAGGAATTCGGAGGCGTGTACATTGCCAACGAAAAAATGGACAAGGCGGCGGCTGAAGCCCTGCTGGCCAAGGGCGAAGCCGATGCCGTCGCCTTTGGCCTGTGGTTCATCGCCAACCCCGACCTGCCCATCCGCCTGCACAGCGACGCGCCGTTGAACCCGCTGAACCCGGCCACCCTGTACGCGCCGGACGCGGCCGGCTACACGGACTACCCGGCGCTGGCGGCGCACGGCTAAACGGCGCCCTGAACGGCACCCTGAGCAACAACTAGCGGCTCCCCTGGCGGCGGGCGCAACGATACGAACGCAAAGGACTGCGTGACGATCGCGGCGCCCGCCGTTTTGTCTGCGCTTCAGCGCCATCGGCGCCGTGCCGGCCGGGCCGGACGGCGCGCCTGCACGCTGCTGAAGACACGGCGTATCACCTCGGCCGGCACCGCGTGCTCGCGCAAGTAGGCCGTCGCCACCGTTCGCCCCAGCGCGTGATGAAACGCCACGCCCCGCTCGACAAGCTCGGCCATCACTTTGTCCGTTCGGACTTGCTGCCCATGTCCATCATCGATATTGTTTTTCATGCCACGGCTCCCTATCGGGTGGATCAACCTTGCATCAAGTTTTGACCACATTGTGCGCATTTAGTGCCCGGCACCGTGGCAAAGCATCGTTAAAATAGCAGCGGCAATCGCCCCGACACCGCATGAATAGCGGCCTCGGCTGCTTGTCGCCACCGCCAGCCCCGTATAGAATGCCTGCGCAGAAATTTTGCCTCAAGGAAAATGGCCATCAGCGCCATCCCATTAAGAATAGTGTCACTGAAGGGTATCAATGGACGATTTATTTGTACAAGCGGGCGACTTGCCGACCTGGCACCAGCGCTGCGCGCTGCGCGTGCTGCACCTGTTCGGCTGGCGCATGCGCTTTCGCCCCTTGCCGGGGCCGCGCGGCATCGCCGTCGTCTACCCGCACACGTCCAACTGGGATTTCATCGTCGGCCTGTTCGGCAAATGGGCGCTGTCGCTGCCGTTCCGCTGGCTGGCCAAGGATTCGCTGTTCCGCGGCCCCATGGGCAAGGTGCTGCGCTACCTGGGCGGCGAACCGGTCGACCGCAGCACCACCAGCGGCACGATACAGCGCCAGGCCGAACGCATGCTGGCCGCCGACTGGTACTGGCTGGCCATCACGCCGGAAGCGACGCGCAGCTACCGCCCGAACTGGAAAAGCGGCTTTTATCACCTGGCCGTGGCGGCCAAGGTGCCCTTGCTGCTGGTCTACATCGACTACCCGAACAAGGTGCTGGGCGTCGTCGACCATTTATATCTGACGGGCGACAAGGACGCCGACATGGCGGCGATTGCCGCCGTGTATGCGGGACACCAGGGCTTGCACCCTGAAAAGGCGGCGCCCATCGTGCTGTCGGAACGCCGCCCCGGCGCCTAGTTCCCGGACACAAGCAGGGTGATGGCAGCCCTTAGAACTCCAGCACCTCGCCATCTTCCGGAATGCGCACGCGGTCTTCAATACCATGTTGTTTGACATGTTCCCGCAGTTCTTTACGGCTCAACGTCATATGGTTAATCGCATCCATGTGGGTGGCGATAATGATCGCGTTTGGCATCGCCTGATAGACATGCAGCACATCGTCCTTGCCCATGATGATGGAACCGGTAAGGCCAACCATGCGCGCATCCCCGGCATTCAGGATAATCACGTCAGGCTTGAACTTTGCCAAAGTCCGATCGACCGCGCCATGCCAGACGGTATCGCCGACTACATACACCGTCTTGACACCAGGCGCTTGAAAGACAAAGCCCATGGCTTCGCCCAGTGCCTGGCCCAGCGGTTTGTTCGCGTACATTTCCTTCGTACCATGCTGGCCGCCCGTCTTGCTCAGCTGCACGCCGTCAAAGACCGTCTTCTCGCCAAGGATGCGGACATCGGTATAGCCTTGCCCGCGTATCAGTTTGGCGTCCGTTTCATTCTGCACGAACAGGGGAATGGCTTTGGGGATGAACTGCTGATCGCCGCCATCCCAATGGTCGAGGTGCGTATGGCTGACAATCACGGCATCAACGCCTTTCATGATGTCTTGCACAGGCAGCGTCAGGTCGACAAGCGGGTTCCTGAGCTGGCTATTGAAGGTGCCTGGAAATCCTGGATACGTCCCCTTCTTTGCCAGGAAGGGATCGACCAAGAACGTCTTGCCGGCATAGTGGATCTTGGCCGTGGCGTTACGGATTTGTTGCACTTGCACTGCCGAACTCGTCACGGTAGCTGGCGCGTTCGCGCCGGCCTGCGCAACTGAAACAGCTGTGCCAGCGGCCAGTGACAAAGCGATGATGAGGGCTTTCATTCGTTGCATGTTTTTGCTCCATTGATTAATGACTCGGTAGCAGCATTGTGGGCGCATCGGCATGTACTTAAAATTGACCCGCATGCCAATTATCGAAACTTTTGGGCCAGAAGCATGTATCCTGCTTCCATGATGAAAAAACGCCCTGTCGTGGCACTGATCGCCTATCCCAACTTCAGTCCCTTCCACTTTTCCGTACCCTACCTGGTATTCAACTCGGAACTGGCCGAAGGGCGCCTGTTCGACCTGATGATCGTGTCGTCCGGCGCTCGCCCCCTGACTGCCGAGCGTGCGTTAACCATGCATCCCGATGGCGGCCTCGAGCTGACGGAAACGGCCGACATCCTGATCGTGCCGGGCTGGCATGACCTGGACGCCCGTCCCGAAGCGGACTTGCTATTGGCGCTTTCACGGGCCCATGCGAGGGGCGCCCATGTCGTCGGCCTGTGCTATGGCGCCTATGCGCTCGCCTATGCAGGGTTACTCGACGGCAAGCGGGCTTCGACGCACTGGATGGCGGAGCAGGATTTCTGTACCCGTTTCCCACGGGTCAAGCTGGATATGAATGCGCTCTATGTTGACGAGGATAATTTGATTACGTCGGCAGGGACAGGCGCAGGGCTCGACTGTTGTCTGTATCTTGTCCGCAAATATTACGACTCCAGAACGGCCAACAAGGTGGCGCGAACGATGGTGATACCGCCGCACCGCGAAGGTGGGCAAGCTCAGTTCATTGAACAACCGGTCGCCGTATCGACCCAGGATGCGCAGGTAAATCTGCTGCTGGATTATTTACGCGACAACCTCGACAAATCCCACAGCGTCGAGGATTTGGCGGCGCGTACGGCCATGAGCCGGCGAACCTTTACACGCCATTTCAGCAAAGCAACTGGCATGACGTTCGTGGATTGGCTCGTCATTGAACGATTGCAACGCACGCGCGAACTGCTGGAAACGACATCGCTGTCCATCGAAAGAATCGCCGATGTTGCCGGGTT
This sequence comes from Janthinobacterium aestuarii, assembly GCF_051380835.1. NCBI lineage: Bacteria > Pseudomonadati > Pseudomonadota > Betaproteobacteria > Burkholderiales > Oxalobacteraceae > Janthinobacterium > Janthinobacterium aestuarii. The sequence continues at coordinate 287,589 of NZ_JBNYXU010000006.1, read as the reverse complement.
CAAGACGGCAACATCGTTCCGCCAGCATTTCAAGAAGCGTTTCCAGGTGAGCCCGAGAGACTGGCGCAAGACATTCGGAGATGAGCTGCTCATGCAAGCAGACCAGGCGTCACCTCCCGCTCTGTCCAAGTGACCGGCATTGGAGCCGTTTGCTTTCGTTCTTAATTCATCCCCATCAGCACCACGCCGGCGGCCGTCAAGGCCACGCCGGCCACCCGCAGCATGCGCTCGGCCAGCACCTGGCCGGTGAAACGTCCGGCCCACAGCAAGACAGCCGAGGCCAGCATGAAGCCGCAGGCGGCCGAGGCGGCCGGCAATTCCTGGCCGTGGGCATTGCCATGCGCCAGCGCGAACAGGCCCACCAATCCCATGCCCAGCCAGTTCGGCAAGGCCAGCGCCAGCGCGATGGCCAGGCCCACCAGCGCCACCGTGGCGGCGATGCCCGTTTCCAGCCCGGGAATCGTCAAGCCCGCCATGCCGGCCAGCGCGCCAAGCAACATCATGCCGAGAAACGTGGCGGGCTGGGCCAGGCCGCGGCGCTGCTGGCCGCCCCAAATGCCCACGCCCAGCATGGCTAGCAAATGGTCGATGCCCGTGAACGGATGGGCGAAACCGGCCAGGAAGCCCACGCTCTCGCCGTGGCCGGGGTGGGCCATCGCAGGCAAGGCCAGCAGGCACAGTGCAGCCACGGCGGCCGTTTTCTTCATCAGTCTTGCGCTCATTGCAGCTCCTTGCCTGGTTGATCGAGCAAACCTTGCTCGCGGATAAAATCGATGACCACCTGCACGCCGTCGCCGCTGCGCAGGTTGGTGAACACAAACGGGCGCGCGCCGCGCATGCGCTTGGCATCCTGCGCCATGATGTCCAGATTGGCGCCCACATACGGCGCCAGGTCCGTCTTGTTGATGATCAGCAAATCGGAGCGCGTGATACCGGGCCCGCCCTTGCGCGGGATTTTTTCGCCGCCCGCCACGTCGATCACGTAAATCGTCAGGTCCGACAATTCCGGGCTGAAGGTGGCGGCCAAGTTATCCCCGCCCGACTCGACGAGGATCAAGTCAAGCTCGGGAAAATCGGCCTGCATGCGCGCGATGGCTTCCAGGTTGATGGAGGCATCCTCGCGGATCGCCGTGTGCGGGCAGCCGCCCGTTTCCACGCCCATCAGGCGCTCGGCCGGCAAGGCGTCCGCGCGCAGCAGGATTTCCATGTCTTCCTTGGTGTAGATGTCATTCGTGATGACGGCCATGTCGTAGCGCTCGCGCATGCCCTTGCACAGCATTTCGCACAGGGCCGTCTTGCCCGAGCCGACGGGCCCGCCGATGCCCACGCGCAGCGGATTGGAGGTGATCGATGTCATAGTATGGTCTCTCGTTGTAGTGTTCAGGAACGGTACAGGCGGCTGTATTGCACTTCGTGGCGCATCGACAGCAGCGACAAGCCCGGTGCCCAGTTGCCCATTTCGTCGTCTGGCAAGGTTTGCGCCGTCAACGCCGCCGCTTCCAGGTCGGGCCGCAGCGACAGCAATAGCCGCTGGCCCGCCACCTGTCCCAGCGGCACGGATTTCACGCAGACGAGCACCTGGTTTTCCGCCCAAGCGAACAGCATGGCCAGCAGCGCCTCTTCGCGGGGAATCGCCAGTGCCGCCACGGCGCAGGCATACGCGGTAGGCAAGGCCACTTCCGGCTGGCCCTGCAGCATGTCGATCAGGACGCCGTCGGCCACGCCCAGTTCGGCCAGCAGCTTGGTCAAGGAATAGCCCATCTGGATGGTTTCGGCGCGAAATTCCGCGGTGTCGCGCGACGCGATGAAACGCTCGCTCCAGCGCTGCACGGCGCGCAAATCCTGTTCTTCAAACGCCTGCATTAGCCGCCAGCACAGGGGCGCTTCCCAGCGCGCCACCACCTGCGCCAGATGCTCGGCGATCCATTCGCGCGCCGTGGCCGCGTCGTGCACCAGGCTTGACTCCAGCGCCGCTTCCAGCCCCTGCGAATAGCTGTAGGCGCCGATCGGCAAGGCCGGGCTGGCGAACTGCAGCAAATGCAGCAGGGCCGATGCCTGCATCACGCAGCGCCTGGCACATCGCCGGGACGGTGGATTTTCTGCCGCAGCGGCACGGGCGCCAGCAAGTGCTGGCCGTGGCCGTCGTGGTGGCCATGGCCGCCGCCGTACGCACCCGCCTCTGGCTCGAACGGTGCGCTTTCTTCCGTCACCATCGCCTGCAAGCCTTCGAGCATCTCCTTCAATACGACGTCCTTGCGGATGCGCAAAAATCCGTCGCCCACCTGCGCCTGCGTGTGGCGGTTGCCCAGGTGGAAAGCGCAGCGCAGCAGGGTGTGCGCATCGGCGCAGCGCACCAGGTAGGTCGGCTCGCGCGCGGCAACGATCTGCACCACCTGCCCTTCCGGCCCCGTCATGCGTTCGCCGTCGCGCAGCACCGTGCCGCGCACGGTGAACACGGCCACGTCGTCGCCATTCGACAGCACGGCGCGCAGGCGGCATTTTTCGCGCTGGTCGTAGGGCAGAACCAATTGCGCAAACGGTGTGCGCTGGTCTTCTGGTCCCAACTTGGTATGCAAAGTCAGCATGCTTGTCTCCCGCTTAAAATAGAAAATAGCGCTGCGCCATCGGCAGCACGGCGGCCGCTTCGCACACGAGCAACTGGCCGTCGGCGCGCACGGCGTAGGTTTCCGGGTCCACTTCCATGTGCGGCGTGGCGCTGTTGTGGATCATGTCGTGCTTGCGCAAGCCGCGCATGTTCTTCACGGCGATGACGGATTTATTCAGTTTCAGCTGATGCCCGATATCGAGGTCGTAGGCCGCCTGCGAGACAAAGGTAAACGACTTTTTCAGGCCCCCGCCAAAGGCGCCGAACATCATGCGGTAGTGCACGGGCTGCGGCGTGGGGATCGATGCGTTCGGGTCGCCCATCTGCGCGGCCGCGATCATGCCGCCCTTCAGAATCATCGACGGCTTGACGCCGAAAAACGCAGGCTTCCACAAAACGATATCGGCGATCTTGCCCGCCTCGATGGAGCCCACCACGTGCGCAATCCCGTGCGTGATGGCCGGGTTGATCGTGTATTTGGCGATGTAGCGCTTGGCGCGGAAATTGTCGCTGCGCACCGTGTCGGGCGCCAGCGCACCCCGCTGCACCTTCATCTTGTGCGCCGTCTGCCAGGTGCGCATGATCACTTCGCCCACTCTCCCCATCGCTTGCGAGTCGGACGACATCATCGAGATGGCGCCGATGTCGTGCAGGATGTCTTCCGCGGCGATGGTTTCGCGGCGGATGCGCGACTCGGCAAACGCCACGTCCTCGGCAATGGCCGGGTCCAGGTGGTGGCACACCATCAGCATGTCCAGGTGCTCGTCGAGCGTGTTGACGGTAAACGGGCGAGTGGGATTCGTCGACGAGGGCAGCACGTTGGATTGCCCCACGGCGGCGATGATGTCGGGCGCATGGCCGCCGCCCGCCCCTTCCGTGTGGAACGTGTGGATGGTGCGGTCCTTGAAGGCGGCCAGCGTGTGCTCGAGAAAACCGCCCTCGTTGAGGGTATCGCTGTGCAGCGCCACCTGGATATCCATGCGGTCCGCGACGGACAGGCAGTTGTCGATGGCGGCCGGCGTGCTGCCCCAGTCTTCGTGCAGTTTCAGGCCGATGGCGCCCGCGCGCACCTGTTCTTCCAGCGGCAGCGGCAGGCTGACATTGCCTTTGCCCATGAAGCCCAGGTTCATGGGGAAGGCGTCGGCGGCCGCCAGCATCGCGTGCAAATGCCACGGTCCCGGCGTGCAGGTGGTGGCGGCCGTACCCACGGCCGGTCCCGTGCCGCCGCCCAGCATGGTGGTCACGCCGCTCATCAACGCTTCCTCGATCTGCTGCGGGCAGATGAAGTGGATATGCGTGTCGACGCCGCCGGCCGTGACGATCATGCCTTCGCCGGCGATGATCTCGGTGGCGCCGCCGATGGCCAGGGTCACGCCGGGCTGGATGTCCGGGTTGCCCGCCTTGCCGATGCCGAAAATCAGCCCGTTTTTCAAGCCGATATCGGCTTTGACGATGCCCCAGTGGTCGAGGATGACGGCATTCGTGATGACGGTATCCATCACCTCGGCCGCGCAGCGCTGCGACTGGCCCATGCCGTCGCGGATCACCTTGCCGCCGCCGAATTTCACCTCTTCGCCGTAGGTCGCATAGTCATGCTCGATCTCGATGAACAATTCCGTGTCGGCCAGGCGGATGCGGTCACCCTTGGTGGGGCCGAACATCTCGGCATATGCGCTGCGGGGAATGCTGGCCATCTCAATCCTTTCCCGGTGGAGTGTCTTGCAGTTCGCCCATCACTTCGCCATTGAAGCCGTAGACCTTGCGCTCGCCCGCCAACGCCACCAGTTCCACCGTGCGCTGCTGGCCCGGCTCGAAGCGTACGGCCGTGCCAGCCGTGATGTTCAGGCGCATGCCGTAGGCGCGCCAGCGTTCGAAGGCCAGCGCCGGATTGACTTCAAAAAAGTGGAAGTGCGAGCCGACCTGTATCGGCCGGTCGCCCCGGTTGGCCACCACCACGGTAGCCGTGGCGCGCCCGGCATTCAAGCTGATTTCACCTTCTTCCAATTGGTATTCGCCTGGGGTCATGATGGGCTCCTTCTCAAAAAAACTACGGTATCGGGTGGTGGACGGTCACCAGCTTGCTGCCATCGGGGAAGGTCGCTTCCACCTGGATGTCGGGAATCATCTCGGCGATGCCGTCCATGACGTCGCCGCGAGAGAGTATCTTCGTACCGTCCGACATCAGCTGCGCCACCGACTTGCCATCGCGCGCGCCTTCCATGATGGCGGCGCTGATCAGGGCCACCGCTTCCGGATAATTCAATTTCAAGCCGCGCGCCAGGCGCCGTTCGGCCAGCAGCGCGGCCGTAAAAATGAGCAGCTTGTCTTTTTCGCGGGGAGTCAGATCCATGTTCTTCCTTCTTCAAGTGTTCCAGATGCGGGGCACGACGGCGTCGCGTCCCAGCATGGAGGGGCGCAGCAGCCGCCAGGTGGCCAGCATGATGCGGCGCGCCGCCTCGCTGTCTCCGCACAGCAGGCGCACCACCACCAGCGATTTCATGTGCGTGGCGCCAAACGCGGCGCCGGCCGGCACGCCGATGCCGCGCACGGCCGCCAGCACGTCGGGAGAAACGGGCATGCCGGCGGCGATCAGGGTGGCGCACACCGTGTGGCCCGCCAAGCCCAGTGGACTGGCCATCAGCGCGCCGCCGCCAGCCAGCACGCCCTGCTCCCACCACAGCAGCTTGCCGCCACGGCGGATCTGCACCTGCTGGCTGATGCTGCCCGTATTGAAAACTTCGCCCGAGGCGCTGCGGCCCAGGCAGACGATGTCGCAGCCGATGTAGCTGGCGTCCTGCGCCAGTTCCACTTCGTGGCGCAGGCGCACGCACGCCTGGTCGAAAAAAATGCTTTCCTGCGGCAGCCACTCGATGGCCGCGCCGCTACCGGCGCGCAGCACGATGTGCTGGCCCGAGACATGGCCGTTGGCGCGGTACCATTTGGCCGCGCCCGGCGACGTGAGCAAGGCGTGCGCGCCCTCGCCCACCGTGGCGTCGACGGCCAGCTGGTCGCCGCCCACGACGCCGCCGGGCGGATGGATGATGATGGCGTGACAGACGGCGCCGCCTTCCGGGTACAGGGGCTTTTGCACGCGCAGGGGGCCGCTGTGCGTACGCTCGACGAGGCGGCTGACGCCATCGTGCAAGGCAAAGCCCAGGCGCAGCTGCGCCTGCCAGGCGCTGTGCGCGCTGGCTTGGAAAGGCGTGACTGGTCGGGTGCTGTCTGGCATGCGGGGCAATCGCGTAAATAAGCGATTACCTAAGCAGGATATGTGCCAGCGTCAGGGGAAGGAAAAGTGAGAATCGTGCACCGCGCTGCGGCGGGCGCACCGGCATGGTGCATCTGCTGCACCGCGGCGCTTAGGCCACGGCCACTGTCACGGCCAGGGTGCGCCGTTCGCACAGCAAGGCCGTGAAGGCTTCCGCGGCCAGGGGGCGGCTGAAAAAATAGCCCTGCATTTCATCGCAGCCGTGTTCCGTCAGGAAGTCGACCTGTTCGCGCGTTTCCACGCCTTCGGCGATGACGCGCATGTCGAGGTTGTGCGCCAGCGAGATGACGGAACGGGCGATGGCTGCGTCGCTGCTGCTGGTGGTAACGTCGTCGACGAAGGATTTGTCGATCTTCAGCACGTCGATGGGAAAGCGTTTCAGGTAGCCGAGGCTGGAATAGCCGGTGCCGAAATCGTCGAGCGAAATACCCACGCCGATATCCTTCAGGCGCGTGAGGGCCGCCACGGCCTTGTCCGGATCGCCCATCACCGTGCTTTCCGTGATCTCGATACCGAGGCAGGCGGGCGCGATGCCGTATTTGCGCAGCACCGCCTCGACGAAAGGCACCGTGCGGTCCTGCGCGAACTGCTTGCCGGACAGGTTGACGGCCACCTTGATGCTGCCCAGGCCCGCGTCGTGCCAGGCGCGGATTTGCGCGCACACGCTTTCGAGCACCCATTCGCCGATGGCCGTGATCGAGCCGTATTCCTCGGCCAGCGCGATAAAGAGGCCGGGCGGCACCTTGCCCAGCACCGGGTTATCCCAGCGCAGCAGGGCTTCCGCGCCCAGCAAGGCGCCCGTGCGCAAGCACATCTGCGGCTGGTAGTGCACTTCGAATTCATCGCGGCAGATGGCGCCGCGCAGCTGCTGCTGCATCGCCAGGCGGGCGCGGATATCGCTGCCCATGCGCTCCGTGAAGAAGGCGTAATGGTCGCGCCCCATTTCCTTGGCGCGCACGAGGGCCGTGTCGGCGTGGCGCAGCACATCGTCGAGGCTGTCGCCGTCGGCCGGGCACATGGCGATGCCGATGCTCGTCGTCAGCGCCAGGCGCTCGCCATCGACGCTGAGTTCCTCGCGCAAGCCGGCCAGGATGGTTTGCACCAGCCCCAGGGTACGCCCCAGCAGGGCATCGTCCTGCAGCAGGATCTGGAATTCGTCGCCGCCCTGGCGCACCACCGTGTCGCCTTCTCGCACGCAGCCGGAGAGGAAACGCGCCACCACTTGCAGCGCCTTGTCGCCGACGGCCTGGCCGTGCGAATCGTTGATATTCTTGAAACGGTCCAGGTCGAGGCACATCAGCACCACTTGCTGGCTGTCGCGCACGGCGTTCGCGCGCGCCTGTTCGAAGCGCTCGCGCAGCAGCACGCGGTTCGGCAAACCGGTCAGCGCATCGTGGTAGGAAAGGAAATCGATCAGATGCTGCTCGGCCTTGCGCTCGCTGATGTCGAGGAAGACGCCGATATAGTTGACGACGGCGCCGTCGGGCCCGTGCACGGTGGAGACGCTGAGCAGGCAGGGATAGGTGTCGCCGCTCTTGCGCCGCGTCTGCACCTCGCCCGACCAGCAGCCGCTGCTGCGCAAGCCCTGGCGCAGGGCCAGCAGCACCGCTTCGCCCGTGTATTCGGCGTGCAGGCGCATGATGTCCGTGCCCACCACTTCCTGCGCCGCGTAGCCGGTGATGCGCGTAAAGGCGGGATTGGCGGTGACGATGACGCCGGCCGCATCGGTGATCAGGATGGCGTCCTGGGTCGCTTCGAAGACCTGGCCCGACAGGCGCAGCAATTCTTCATTCGCGCGGCGGATCTGCACTTCGCGTGCCAGGGTGCTGGCCACTTGTTCCAGTTCGGCCGTGCGTTCGGCCACCCTCCGTTCCAGGTTGGCGCGCTCCTGCGCCAGCTGCAGCTGCGCCCGCGCCAGGCGCACGTGGGCGTCCGTGCGGGCCAGGATTTCCTCGGCCTGGAAGGGTTTGGCGATGAAATCGACGGCGCCCAGCGCAAAGCCGCGCACCTTGTCGTCCGTATCGTACTGGGCCGACAGGAAGATCACCGGCACCTGGCGCAGGGACGGTATCTCCTTCAGGCGGCGGCACACTTCAAAGCCGTCGAGGCCGGGCATGCGCACGTCGAGCAGGATCAGCTCGGGCGGGCGCGCCTGGGCCGTCCACAGGGCCAGTTCACCGTTCGGCGCCTGGCGCACGGCATAGCCGGCGCCGCCCAGCAAATCGCTCAACAGCTTCAGCGAAGCCGGCGTATCTTCAACGATCAGTACTTCGCCCTTCGAGTTCACTTCCGAAAAATCGCGGTGCATGTAGCAGTTCTCTCAGCTTTGGATGAGGCGCGGCGGTCGGTTGCCACGCTGGACAAGACATTTCTTTGCGATGAACTACGTACTATCATCATAATCTTTATTGCAATTTAGCACCATCCATCGGCGGTACTTAGTCGTTCTTTTCAGCGAATCCGATGTTGTCAGCCCACACTTTCAAGCGTGCGCCAGCACGCCTTCATTCTCCAGCAAGTCGCACAGCTGGCGGTACTGATGCTGGTCGAGCATGGCCTGCAGCGGCGCCAGCAACGGCACCGCCACCGCGGGCAGGGCCGCCAGCAGCTGCGCCACCCTGGCCAGGTTCAGTTCGCGCAGCGCCACCAGCAAGGCGGCGCGTTCTTCCCCGGTCAGCAGCAGCAAATCTTGCGCCCGCAGTGCCGGCCGCACCTCGGGCGCCGGCGACACGGGCTGCGGCGCGGGCACCTGCAACGGCGCCTCGGCCGCCTGCGCGGGGATGCTGAAGCGGAAGACGGCGCCCTGCCCCGGCGTCGATTCCACCGTCAGTTCACCTTCCATCAGCTGCACGAATTCGCGCGAGATGGCCAGGCCCAGGCCCGTGCCATCCTTCGGTCCCGCGCTGTCGGCCTGCACGAAGGGCTCGAAAATGCGCTGCTGGTCTTCCGGGGCGATGCCGATGCCCGTGTCGCTGACGGCGAACGACAGCATCCATTGATCGCCACCGCGCCGCTCGCCGCGCACGCGCAGGGTGACTTCGCCGCCGCCGGCAAACTTGACGGCGTTCGACATCAGGTTCAGCAGCACCTGGCGCAAGCGCGTCGCGTCGAGCAGCACGGCCGCCGGCAGGCCCGCGCAATCGAGGCGCAAGGCCAGCCCCTGCTGCTCGGCGCGCATGCCCAGCATGTCCATCACTTCCTGCAGCAGGGGCGCCAGCGCCACCACGGCCGTCTGCGCCTGCAGGCGCCCCGCCTCGCCCTTCGACAGTTCGAGGATTTCATTGATCAGGGTAAGCAAATGATTGCCGGAGCGGTGGATGATGGCCAAGTTGCGCTTTTCATCGTCCTGCATGTTGGGCGAGGCGGCCATCAGGCGCGAAAAGCCGATCACGGAATTCAAGGGCGTGCGCAGTTCATGGCTCATGTTCGCCAGGAAGGTGCTCTTGGCGCGGTTCGCCGCCTGCGCCTGGCTGACGGCCACCGACAGGGCGCTCGTGCGCTCGGCCACCAGTTCTTCCAGGTGATGGCGGTGGCGCAGCAGTTCCAGTTCGGCCTCGCGGTGCGCCGTGATGTCGTAGTTCGACCCCACCAGGCGCACGGGCTGGCCCTGCCCGTCGCGGAAGATCACGGCATCGGCCTTGATGTAGCGGATGGCGCCATCGGGCCACAGGATGCGGTATTCGTGCGTGAACGCCTGGCCGGCGCCCAGCGCGGCGCGCAGGGCCTCCTTGGCGGCCGGCACGTCGCCGGGCATCAGCGCCGCGCGCCAGATCGCCGCCGGCGCCGTGCCGCTGTCCGCATCGGCCTTGAACTGCGCGTACATCTGCTCGTCCCACTGCAAGGCGCCGCTGCGGACGTTCCAGTCCCAGATGCCGATGCTGGCCGCGCCGGTGGCCATCTGCACGCGTTCCTCGCTGCGCTGCAAGGCGCGGTAGCGGCTGTCGAGCAGCGCCACCATGTCGCGGATGGAACGGTACAGCGTGCGCAGCTCGCCCAGGAACCACGCTTTCGGCGGCGTGCCGGACGCTTCGCCCTGCCCTGCCTGGATGCCGGTCGCATACTGGCCGATCGCCTTCAGGGGCTTGAGCATCAGACACCACATGAGCAGCCAGATGCTGGCCACGAGGATCACGTCGAGCACCACGATCATGGCGCCGATGCCCAGCGCGCGTTGCCGCAGCTGCGCGTGCAGCAGGGCCGGCGTCGCATACACGGCCACGCTGCCGATGACTTGTCCGCCCATCGTCACGGGACGCCGCTGCACCAGCCAGTCGGGCTCCGCGGACAGCGAGGAAAAGCTGCCGATGGCGCCGTCCGCAGTGCGGCGCAGGACCAGCGTTTCCTTGCCGATGCCCGGCGTCAGGGAACTGGCCATCAGGTCGCGCTTGCCCAGCATGCTGCGCATGATGGCCTGCATCTGCTTTTCATCGAGATTCCACAAGGGCAGTTCGATGGCCACGGCCAGCTGGTCCGCGCTGACGGACAGGCTGCGGTGCAGCTGCTGCCAGCGCTGCTCGCGTTCGGACTGGTAAAACAGCACGGCAAACACCAGCAGCAGCGCGGTGACGACAAAGGTCAGCGCCACGCTGACGGCCAGCACGATGGACACGCCGCCCAGGCGCGCGCCCTTGGATGGGTGAAGCGTCATGCGTCTTCGCCCTGCGGCTCGCTGGCCAGCTGCGCCAGCAAGGCGCACAGCGGCTGGTATTGATGCTGTTCCAGCATGGCGGCGATGTGCGCGGCCAGCTGCGGCAGGCTGGTCGCCACGCCGGCCAGCACGATGGCGCTGCGCCGCAAATCGAGGGCTTGCACGGATGCGAGCAGCGCCTGGCGCTCATCCGCGCCCAACTGCCCCAGCGACTGCTGCAGGTCAAATGGCGCGACCGGCACGCGCGGCGGCGCGGCGCCGGTGCGCTGGAAGCGCAGGCCCAGCTGCTGCTCCAGCATGGCGAACAGGTGTTCCTGCTCGATCGGTTTGCGCAGGAAGCCGTCGGCGCCGGCCGCCAGCGCCTCCTGTTTTTCTTCTTCGAAGGCGGAGGCGGTCATGATCACCAGGCGCGGCTGCACCAGCGCCGGCTGCGCGCGCAGCCAGCGCGTCAGCGCCAGGCCATCCATGTCCGGCATACGCCAGTCGCTGAGCACGATGTCGTAGCGCTGCGCCGCCAGCATGGTTTGCGCCTGCACGCCGCCCGCCGCTTCCTGCAACTGGAAGCCCAGCGGCGCCAGCAAGCCGGCCAGCAGCTTGCGGCAGTTGTCGTCATCGTCGACCAGCAGCACCGTGCGCCCACGCTGTGCCGGCGGCAGGCGCGCCACGCGGCCCGGCGCCAGCGCCGCGATGGCCGGCTGCTGCAGCACCGGCGCGCGCAGCTCGAAACTGAAGCGGGAACCGGCGCCCAAGGTCGATTCGACGCGCAGCTCGCCGCCCATCAGGCGCACGAATTCGCGCGAAATGGTCAGCCCCAGTCCCGTGCCGGCCTGCGCCACGGCGCTATCGGCCTGCACGAACGGTTCAAAGATGCGTTCCAGATCCTCTTCCGCGATGCCGCTGCCCGTATCGCGCACGGCAAAGGCCAGCGCCACTTGCCCATCTTCCTCCGCCTGGCAGCCCAGCGACAGGGTCACGCTGCCCTGCTCGATGAACTTGAGCGCGTTCGACAGCAAATTGAGCAGCACCTGGCGCAGCTTGGCGCCATCGAGGCGCACCAGCGGCGGCACGCCGTCACGTTCGAGCCGCAGCGCGATGCCCTGGTCGCTCGACCGCATGCGCACCATCTCGAGCACTTCGTCGAGCAAACCATTCAAGTCCACGGGCCCCGCTTGCAGCTGCATGCGGCCCGCCTCGATTTTCGACAATTCCAGGATATCGTTGATCAAGGTGAGCAAATGGTGGCCGGCGCGGTTGATGATGGCCAGGTTGTGTTTTTCTTCCTCGAACATGCTGCTCGAATCGGCCATCATCTGCGAAAAGCCGATCACGGAATTCAAGGGCGTGCGCAATTCGTGGCTCATGTTGGCGAGGAAGACGCTTTTCGCGCGGTTCGCCGATTCGGCCTCGGTGACGGCCACCGACAGGGCGGCCGTGCGCTGCTGCACCAGTTCCTCCAGGTGGTCGCGGTAGCCGAGCAGCTCCTGCTCGCTTTGCTTGCGCTCGGAAATGTCGACGATACCGCTGCGCACCAGGCGCCGCCCTTCCATCGGCAAGCGCACCAGCCGCACTTCGCAGGGAAAGATGCTGCCGTCGGCGCGCCGCACATTGCGCTCGACCAGGATGGGTTCACCGAGCATGGCGCGGCGCAGATGCTCTTCCATCATCAGTCCCAGCGGCAGACCATCGGGCTGCTCGCCCGTGTACAGGTCGAACGGCCCGCGCGCCAGCAGCGAATCGCGCGACATGCCCAGCATGCGCTGCGCGCTGCTGTTGGCGTCGATAAAACGGTCCAGGTCCAGGTCATACACGACGATGGCTTCGGGCGCATGCTCGACGAGGATGCGGAAGCGCTGCTCGCTTTCACGCGCCTCGCCTTCGGCGCGGCGCAAACGACGGCGCTGCAGCAGCAAGGCGCTCAGCATGCACGCCATGGCGAGAAACACGGCGCCAGCCGACAGCACGGCCGCGCGGTGCTCGTGCCACAGCTGCGGCGGACGGTTGAAGAACAGGGTGTTCGGCGGCAGCCGGCTGATGTCGGCATCCCAGCGCTGCAGCTGCTCCCAGTCGTACATGGGCACAGGACGGACCGGCGGCAGCAAGGCGCCCGGTGCGGCTGGCGCCTTGCCGGCCAACACGGCCAGCGACATCTGCGCCACCTGCTGCGCGGCCCCTTCGATGTGCAGGATGGAGCCGCCGAGGATGCCCTTGCCCACGTTCGTGTTGTACATGCCGAAAGCGGGCACGTTCGCCAGCCGCGCCAGTTCCCCGGCAAACTGCACGGGCGTGGCGATGGCGCCGTCCACGTCGCGGTTGACATTGCCCGTCACCAGCAGCGTATCGGCGGGCAGGCGTGCCACCTTCGCGCGCATCTGCGCCAGGGTCAGGCCGTCGAGATACTCCATGAAAACGATACCCTGCCACGCCTGCGCCGCCTGCTGCATGCTGCGCTTCAAGGCCTGGTCGGCCTCGCCGGCACCGACGGCCATGACGATGGTTTTGGTTTCCGGGAACAGCGCCATCGCTTGCGCCAGAGTGCCGGGAAAATCGACGTTCGCCTTTTGCTGCCAGATGGCCAGCGGGCTGCCTACCGGCAAGGCCTTGCCCGAGGTGTTAATCGCCAGCACGGGAACGCCGCGCGCCAGCGGCGCCAGGTCCGACAGCAAAAAATCGAGCGCCGGCTGCTGCATGGCAACGATCAGGTCAGCCTTGCGCCCCATCATCTGGGTGTATCTTAAAAGCAACAAATCACGCATCTCATTGCGCAGCGCCGGGTCGCCCTGGGTATTGAGGTTCAGGTGCTCGACCATGATGTCTTCGCTGGCCAGGCCCGCTGCGGCCATGGCGGCCACATAGGTGCGCGTGTACGATTCGACGCCGGCGCGGCCGTAATCGTAGGCATTGAGGACCAGCACGCGCTGCCCCTGGTGCGGCGGCGCGGCGCTTGCAGCCAGGACCGGCTCGGCCGCGGCGACGCATAGCATCAACAGCAATGCGCGGCCACAGCGGCGCACCACTGCCCTGCCCATCCCGCCGCCAGGCACATCACGCATCATTCGCCATGCCCATGCTCACTCTCGCTGTCACCATGTTTCACCATTGCGCTGACTGCTCAGCGACCGACACTTACAAAAACATGATAACGTCAACTGCAGGGGCAAGTCTATTGCTTAGGGCAATCTTTTGACAAGACAACCACCCGCCACGCCAGCCATCGTTACGCGGCGGTGCCGCTGATGCCGAACAATTCCAGCTTCAGCCCTTTTATGCCAGACGGCACATAAATCGCAATCGCCTGGGCCTTGATCATGCCGTCATAAATGCTGCCCTTGTTATCGATCGAAAAGTAATAGGTATTGGGCCGCACTGGCACTTCAGCAGGAACCTGGGCCATATGACGCAACTCAGCCCCCGGAAGTGCCCTGCCAAGCAATAGTTCGATATTGTCCGGAGAGGATATTTTGAACTGCAACGGCACCGTGGCAACCAGTTCCAGCGCCGGCATATCGGCGTTGACCGCAAGACAGAGTTCAGTCTGACGGTCAATCCGCTTGGCATCGAGCAAACCGTGATAGTGGGTGTTTTGTTGCGTGTCGTTGGACAGTGCAATCGGGAAGTAACGAGACAGGAGCACCGTATCGATCAAGTCGCGAATGATGCCATCGAGCTTGCCGAAACCCGGAGCCGCGTCATCGTGACAATACGCCGGCAAGTCGCTCAGTGTGTATTTTTTCGAAAACGTCATCAAGCCGCCTGCCAATGCCATCAATTTTTCAAACAAATACACAGGATGGTGGCGCCGGTAACTGGCGCAATGACTGAGCGTGGCGCTGGCCGTGCTCAGTGTATTGAGCATCCAGAATGAGGAAACATCCCCGCCATGAAATTCAACCGTATTGTTACCGGGTTGACGGTGGCGGCTGTACAGCGCCTCAATTTTCGCGCCCATGCGGTCGATCAGCGAATCAAGCATTTTCTGCAGCGAAGACTCGGCGCTGACGGTCAGGCCAGGCGGAATGAAGGAGGCATCGATTTCAAAGCTGCCATTGCCAGCGCGGTATAAACGGATCACCGGAATGGCAAGATAATCATGGAGCGGGTCCAGTTGCGACAGCAGATACACGCGCTTCTTCAGGTAAGCCACATCGATGCTGACTGCCTCGCTGTACAGATCCGGGGTTTCGATATCCGCCTGAACATAGCGCGCACCTGCGGAGCTCACATTGCCGCCATGTGCTTGCAGCGCCGGCAGCGCGGCGTAAAAAGTAAAACTATGTTCGCTGGAAGGCAGCTTGGACAGGTCAACCGCACTGGGCAATACATCACCAAGCGGCGCTTCAAAGAGTTCTCCATCCTGAAAGACGAGCGACATGGCGTCCGCCCGCAGGCTATTGTTGGCCAGTGCATCCGCATTCCAGCTGACACCATGCACGCCCCATAAATGCGGATTGATGAGTGAGGCCAGGCGTTGCAGGCGCGCTTCATGGTAGCGGTCCAGCTGCTGGAATTGCTGGGGTCCGATGGCCAGGCCCTCGGACCAAAGTAATTTGGATGGCAATGTCATGGCGTTCTCCATGTTGGCTGTTGAAATCTTGCTACCTTGCCAGTCTGAGGTTGCCAGCTTGGAAGTTCTTGATGTTGCGCAGCAACCCTGTTCAATTATTGCGCAAACGCAATTTACCTTGGTGCAAACGCTCGGATACTGACCATTCCGCCGCGAAGACACAGGAAAATGGAAATGGAGGACTTGCTGCCGTATTTCGAACGCGAGCTGGTGATGCTAAGGCGGCATTGCCGTGAGTTTGCCGAACGCTATCCGAGAATCGCCGGCAAATTGCACATGTCCGGCGAGTCTTGCGAGGATCCACACGTCGAACACTTGATCGAATCGGTGGCCATGCTGGCGGCACGCATCTCGAAACGGCTCGATGACGACTATCCGCAATTTACCGAAGCCCTGTTCGAAGCCCTGTTTCCACATTATCTGCGCCCCTTTCCATCATGCAGCATCGTGCACCAGCCCGCCCCGGCGGCCGGAGCGGGCATATTGCACTTGCCGGCCGGCACTGAAATGGACGCCGCGCCGGTGCGTGGCGTGCGCTGCCGCTTCAAAACTGCCTACGGCATCACGACGGGAGCATCGGTACTGGAAAGTGCGGTTTTCGATGCGATGATCAAGCCGCCGCCAGGCGTACGCCTGCCAGCATCAGCCAGTTCCTCGCTGAACATCGGCATCCGGCATCTCGACACAGCGCCCGCGTCACTGCGCGTTTTCATCGATGGCGAAGCTTCTTTTTCCGCCGCCTTGCGCGATGCCCTGTTCATGCATGCAGTCTGCGCTTTTGTGTCCATCGACGCGGCGCAGTGGATGGCCCTGCCCGCCGTACCCCTGGCGCCCGTCGGCTTCGCCGACACGGATGCCTTGATACCTTTCGGTGCCCGTTCGCAGCCGGCCTACCGCGTGCTGAGCGAGTATTTTTCGTATCCGGAAAAATTCAATTTCTTCGACATCGATATCGCGGCGCTGAGTGCCGCCCTGCCGCCTGGTTGCCAGCGCTTTACCCTGCATCTGTGCATGGTCGGTTTGCGCTCCGATTGCGCTGCGGCGCGCATGTTGTCCAGCATTTCCAGCGACAACTTGAGGCTGGGCTGCAGTCCGGCGATCAACCTCTTCCGCCAGGAAGGCGTGCCGATCGCCATCACCCGGCAAAAAATCGACTATTCCGTGCTGGCCCATGCTACCCATGCCCATGGTTACGAAGTCGTCACTGTCGATGCGGTGCGTTTGCTGCGCCAACGCGGAGGCGAAAGCATGCTGACCGAATTTCGCCCCCTGTACAGCCTGCGCCATGGTGAGGGCGCGGCGCAACAGGGCCATTACTGGATCGTGCGCCACGACATGGCTTTGGCCATGAAAAGTCCTGGCCACGAAAAGAAAATCACGCTGGTCGATAGCGACTTCAATCCCTTGATCAACGAAAAAGCCAGCTTGTCGCTGTCGCTGACATGCAGTAACCGCGACCTTCCGCTGTCGCTCAAATACGGCCAGCCGCAAGGAGACTTGCAACCGTGCTGCGGCGGACCTGCACTGCACATGCTGCGACGCCCCAGCCAGCCGCGATGCTTTTCACCGGGCGCGGGCCTGCACTGGCGCCTCATTTCGCACCTGGCGCTGAATCATCACGCGCTGGTCCAGGAGGGCCTGCCGGCGCTGCGCGAAATGCTGACACTGTATGACCTGTCTCAATCGGCAAGCTCGCAACGCCAGATCGGCGGTATCGTCGCGCTCGCGCACTTGCCGACCACGACATGGCTGCGGCACAAGCGCGGCACCTCGCTGGCGCATGGCGTGGAGGTGCGCATCACGCTGGACGAGGAAGCGTTCGTCGGCAGCGGCATGCACCTGTTTGTACAAGTCATCGATCACTTCCTTGGGCTATATGTGCAAATCAACAGTTTCATCGAACTGGTGGTGCTGTCACTGCAAAGCGGAGAGGAGCTGATCCGATGCAAACCAAGAAGCGGACTACAGAATCTGGTGTAGTACAACACTTGCTGGCCGAGCCATACCGCTACCAGTTCGTGCAGGCGGTGCGTATTTTGCTGTGCTGGCTACGCGAGCAGAACGTGTCCCATGCGCAAGCCTTCGGCCAGGTGTTGCGCTTCAAGAACAGCTTGTCGCTGAGTTTTCCCGCCAGTGAAATCGAACAGCTCTCGCTCGACGAGAATGAACAACTGACTTTGATGCCCACTTTCATGCGTTTTCTGGGCGTCGGCGGCACCCTGCCCTTGCATCACTCGGAACGCATCGCCGCCTACCGCTTGTCGAGCAAGGATGCCGGCGTCTCGGCCTTCCTCGATATCTTTTCACACCGCATGCTCGCGCTGTATTACCAGGCGTGGGAAAAGTATCGGCTGGAATCCACGCTCCAGACCCAGGCAACCGATGCACAACTGCCTTTGCTGCTGGCACTGGGCGGCGTGCGGCGCACTGCGCTGCCGTCGAGGGCCGAACCGGATGCCGTGACGCAGGACGTCGCGGCCTGGTACGCGGGTCTGCTGCGCTGCCGCCCCGTCTCCGCGCAAGCGGTTGGCCCCGTGCTGGCCGAATACTGCGGCGTACCCGTCACCCTGCAACCATTTGTCGGTGGCTGGGACTATCTGGAAAAAAACCGGCGTAGCCTGCTGGGCAGCGTCAACTTTACCTTGGCGCGCGGCGCAACGCTCGGCCTGCGGCTGTGGCGCCACGACATGCGCGTCTGCCTGCATATCGGCCCGCTGGATGCCGCTGGCCTGCAACGCTTCCTGCCGCGCAGCGCAGGTGCGGCGGCACTGGCAAAGATGCTGATGCTGTTTGGCGTGCCGGACTTGCAATATGAAGTGCGGCTGATATTGAGTCCGCCATGCATTACCCCATTGCTCCTGAGCTCCAATCCTGCAGAAAGACGGCGCCTGGGCTGGACGACGTTCTTGCAGACCGCACAAGGCAAGGCAGGCGGCGCCGAAGTGCGTTATCTGCTGCAACTGACCTGAGCAGCCCATCACTGGAAAGCGAGGCAAGCATGAAACATGCGGGACGCGGCGTCATCCGGCTCGGAGACGCAACCGATCACGGCGGCAAGGTCACCAGCGCCTCATCAGGCAGCACCGTGATGGGGAAGACGGCGGCGCTGGCCGATGACACCACCTTTTGCCCCAAGTGCAAGGGCAGCTTTGCCATCACGCCCGATGGCGCCGGCGCAAAACACATGGGCAAGCCGTACGCCTATGACGGCGACGCCACCGCCTGTGGCGCCCGCCTGATCACATCCCTGTAACGGAGCAGGCCATGCATGCAAACATCCAGGCGGCACTGTCGGTCTTCGACCTCGCCGCACAAGAACGGCGCCTGCTGAAGGTCGACTTCCCCCATGAAGATGGGCCAGCCGGCGCCATCGTGCTGGTCAATTCGCTGACCGCCAGGGAGGAAGTGTCGCGCGACTTCCGTTTCGAGGCCGAATTGCTGTCCGATGATGCGCATATTGCGCTCAAGGCCATGATGGGCCGCATGGTGAGCATTTCCATGGTGCGCGACGATGGTACGCTGCGCTACTTTAACGGTTATGTGGGCGAGTTTTGCCTGCTGCGCACCGATGGCGGCTTTGCGTGGTACCGGATGGTGCTACAACCATGGCTGGCCTTCGCCCGGCTGCGCCAGGACAATGTGTCCTTCCATGGCCAAAGCGTGATGCAGCTGACAGAAACGACGTTTGCGCACTACGATCAGCGCGACTGGAAAACCAGCATCCATGGCGACGATCCGCAAATCACCTGCGCCAACCAGCACAATGAAACCGACTACAACCACTTGCACCGGCGCTGGGAGGCGCTGGGCTGGCATTACTGGTACGAGCACCGCGCCGATGGCCATACGTTATGGCTCGCGGACAACAGCACCCTGGCTGACATGATCGCCACGGCGGCCGGCGACGGCGCCATGCGTTTTCACTCCGAGTCGGGCTCCATGGAAGACGATGGCCTGCAACAGTGGCAAGCCGTGCGCCGGATCGGCTCCGGGCAACTCACCTTGGCCAGTTTCGACTATAAAAATCCGCAGCCGCGCCTTGCCAGCGGCTACTCGCTGAATCGGCAGGGTGATGTATTTGCCCACGAACTGTATGAAAACACGGGCGCCTATGGCTATAAGGATGTCGATGCCGGGGAAGCTCTGGCACAACGCCGCATGGAGGAAAGCGACCATTTGCGCCAGTATTTCGAGGCGGCCGGCAATCACCGTGGCGCGCAGCCCGGTCTTTGTTTCCGGCTCGATGGACATTTCAGCGCCGAGGAAAAACGCTATCTGCCTGGCGAGGAGCGTCCGGACAGTATCGCCGAACGCGAGTACCTGATCCTGTCAGTCGAGCATAGCGCCAGCAATAATTATCAGGTCGGCCCGAACGCCCCCTCCCACTATGTCAACAATATGCTGTGCGTGCGCAGGGACATCCGTTGGCGCCCGGGCCGCAGCTACAACAGCACGCCATGCATCGTTGCCGGTGTACAGACGGCGCTGGTCGTCGGACCGGCCGGGGAGGAAATCCATACCGATGCACTGGGGCGCATCCGCCTGCAATTTCACTGGGACCGCCTGGGTGAATTCGATGAGCGCAGCTCGCCATGGATACGGGTCATGATGCCGATGGCGGGTCCGCAGATGGGACAAATGGCCCTGCCGCGCGTAGGTCAGGAAGTCGTCGTGCAATTCCAGGACGGCAATATCGACCATCCCATCGTCATCGGCGTGGTCTACAATAGTACCAATCCACCGCCGTGGCAATTGCCGCAGCAACGCGCGCTGTCCGGCTTGCGCAGCCGCGAACTGGGCGCCCGCAGCGCCAACCATCTCGTGCTCGACGATACCAAGGGCGCGATCCAGGCACAGCTGCGCAGCGAGCACCAGGATAGCCGCCTCTCATTGGGCAACATCACCCGCATCGACGACAATGCCGGCCGCAAGGAAGCACGCGGTGTGGGCTTTGAATTGGCCAGCAGCGCCTGGGGCGCCCTGCGCGCAGCCAAAGGCATGCTGATCACCACCGAAACGCTGGCAGGCGCCGGCTCCGTCAAGCAACTCGACGAAACACAGGCCCGCCTGTCGCAAGCACGCCAACTGCAGCAAGACTTGGCCGGCATGGCCGTTGATGCGGGGGCGCAAGACAGCGCAGCACAACAGGGAACCGTTGCCGATTCCATCCAGCGGCAAAACGCCGCCATCAAGGGTGCCGGCGGCGCTTTCCCGGAGCTGTCCGAACCGCATTTGCTGCTGGCCAGTCCGGCCGGCATCGAGCTGAGCACGGCCCACTCCATCCATCTGGCCGCCAGCGAGCATGTGGCGCTCACCAGCAGCAAGCATATTTCACTTGCCAGCGGCGACAGCATGTTTGCCAGCATCGCCAAGACTTTCAGCCTGTTCGTGCACAAGGCCGGCATGAAACTGATTGCCGCCAGCGGCAAGGTGTCCATCCAGGCCCACAGCGACGAGGTGGAAATCCTCGCCCAGAAAGTCTTGTCGCTGATCAGCGAAGCGGATTGGGTCAACATCAAGGGCAAGAAAGGCGTACGCCTGCACGGCGCCAACCACATGCTGGAAATCAGCGACAAGGTGCAGTTCTTCACCTCGTCCCCCGTGCTCTTCAACGGCAACCTGGAAACCTTGGCGCCGAAGAGCGTGTCGCAGGAATTTAATGAACGGCCCGTAACCCGTTTTGACCAGGCCGTCCGCTTGCTGGAAATGGACGGAAAACCGGCACCCGATATCGCCTTTGAACTCATACGTGACGACGGCAACATTATTAGTGAAAAAAGCGGCGCTGACGGGCTGACGCCATTACAAAAAGGAGATGGAATGGACAGCTATACGATACGTTACAAGGGAGAACTGCCATGAGTGATGATAACGACTTGAATGAACACGGCAATCACCAAGGCGAGTTTCGGCAGACTGTTGGCGGATGGGCTGAATACACCGTTCATATGACGGAAATAGAAGATACGATTCGTCATGACGTCACGATTCCACCCAGAAAAATCATACCGATTATATTTTTACCCGGCGTTATGGGTAGCAATTTAAGAATGACAAAACAACGTCAAGACGATCTGAAGCGATCAGATAACAGATCATGGAGGCCAGATGACATGATTGACAAATCTGGTAACTTGGCGGTTGCAACCGGTAGTGGTTTAGGTGGTTGGTTTAGGGGTGCATCCCCCAAAGATCGACAATTAATCTTTGATCCAAATGAAACTGAAGTTGAGTACTATCAATACTCTATCGAAAATGAGCGCTTTTTCCCTGGCGGAGACGTAACCAAAGGATCTGACGCCCGTCATAACAACGTTCCTGACGATTTTCTTGGTGTTCCTCCATTGATTTCTGTTAGTCCTAAAAAAAATTCTCAAGTAGATGAAATTCAGAAACCTGGTGTAGCGGGAAAATTCATTCCACGTGAAATACGTGAAACTCCAGCGCATATTGCACGGTGGCGTGGATGGAGCGAAGTTCTTTTCGCCGGCGCCTATGGCGAAATGCTTAAAAAGACAGAATTTTTCATGAATAATATAACAAAAAAAGGAAAAGTTTTATCTCATTGGAAAATTGATCCTTCCGATCAAGTCACTGGACGATATTCATTTGGCCAACAAGCCTATCCGCCTATTGCTAAGCTCCTAATACAAAATCCGAAAGAATTTGGTGGTTCGTCCGGAGCACCAATTAACACTTCCGACATGCTAAAAATCTCCCCATGCTGGTATCCGGTTCATGCGTTGGGATACAACTTCCTGCAGAGCAATGCCATCACCGCCATTATTATTGCCAAACGCATACGTGGAATAGTAATAGGATATCAAAAATGCGGATTCAAATGTAATGAGGTCATTCTCGTTACACATAGTATGGGAGGTTTGCTCGCTCGAGCCTTAATTCATCCTAAATATGGAAATATGCTTAATGATGAAATTGTAAAAATACTTGGAATATATCATAATGTGATGCCTACCTTAGGGGCCGCCAGTGCATACAAACGCATGCGTTTCGGCTTTAAGGAAAAGAGTGGCCCAATTAATACTCTTGAAGCCCAAATTCTTGGCATTGATGGTGAACACGCCACCGCAATTCTCGCAAATGCACCTGCACCATTAGAAATGTTGCCAAGCATAGCATATGGTCAAGAATGGATCAAGGTTGTTGATGCAACAGATAAATTGCTTTGGAGCTGGCCACGAGGTAAAGATAGCGCGATGGAAAGTATCTACTTACAACCTGCGAATGCTTGGTGGAGGATGATAAATCCTTCCTGGGTGAACCCTGCAAATATTCCGCCAAAAAAAGGGGGAGGCATCAACAATGTCATGCGACGATTGAAAGATGCATCAGAATTATTAAAAGAAATAGAACAAATATTTCATCCAAATACATATGCAAGCTATTGTGCCTCAAAAGAATTTTTAAGCTATGGAGAAATCACTTTCAAAGTTACCGAAGGTTTGGAAATTAAAAACTCATCCGACTCGGAAAAAATTATACCATCGCCAAATAAGTGGCAGCTATTGACTGACGATGCAAAAGGCAACCTTACCGTACAAGCAGGAACACGTGTTTTGAAACTAAAATTACAACCACCAAATTCTACTGGCGATGAAACTGTCCCATCGGATCGCTCAGCAAAACACATACCTGGGGAAAAATTTTCCCATGGTGCCAAGTCTGAAAATGGATATGAACATCAAAACAGCTACTCTCATCCACATGTCCTGGCATCTATGCTCTATTCAATTGTGCAAATTGCCAAAACAGCAAAATGGCAATGAGCATGTTAAATTACAAAAAAATTCTCATTATTGCAATAATTGCAATAATTGCAATATCATCAAAAACAATGGCAAATGAAACAATACCAAGTAAAAAACATGAGGAAAATAAAATGCACACAGATACAATATCAATAAAAAAAATAGAAAATTTATTTCGAAAAACAAAAAAACTTTGCTTTGGAAGATATTTATTAAATCTTCCAAAAGAGGCAGAGTTAATAATAGGAAATTCTGAAGTTGAATTATTTAAAGGAGGACCTGAATCATTAAAGCACCAAGCGGAAATTGACTTAAAAAAGATACGATCTTTGAATATTTCCCCTGAAATTATTTATAGTGGAAATGGTCCAATAGAAAACAGTTGGCAACTTCGATACTACAATAGCAAGTCAGCCAAAGAAGACAATTTTATAATTTATCGAACCTTAGTCAACAAAGGGAATTTCATATTTACCATAGGCGACGCAGTTGATAATGGCGACACCGAAAGCGCAACTGCGGAAAGACAGTTCATCCAAGCAAAAAGTCTGCGTTTGCGTAGTGATGAAGAGATTCCAGACGTGCCAGGCCTTTGTGTAGAGCATGGATTCATGAGTGAAAATCAGTATAAATATCAAGAAATAGACGACGTAGGTATTTATTTACCCAGCTTGCCAGATGTTACTTTTTCCATCAGTTCAAATAAGGATGCATACGGCGACTACCCCCCGAAAGAATTTGAATCAAGGTTGCGTGGGGAATTGTCACTACTCAGTCGCATACAAGACGCAAAAAAAATGCAAGGCAATAACTATCCCAAGCGCACCTTGCTGCGCGAAGGCAAGCGCACTGTTCAGCACTGGAAAGGCGAAGAGTCGCTGATACGACGCACCGATGGCGTCCATGATTTTGAATGGGCATTGGTCGGCAAACCGAAAGACATCGCAAATCCGTCCGTGCTGGAAGTCAAGATGTACACCAAAGTCGCCCACAACATGGTCGGCGCCGCCGAAGCATCGTCGCTGACCGACGAGGAGGCGATTGCCTTGTGGGACAAGCTGTTGTCCGGCCTGAAGTTCCGGGTGAAAGTGCCGGGTGCACCGCCGGGTTCGTACTACATCGATCCGGACAAGCCAGCGCAGTGACGACAGGACAAACGTGGCAGGCTTTCTTGCTGGCGTGATGCAAGCCATTGCGCTAGCATGGCCTTTTCCCCGGAAAACTCCCCATGCCCATCACCCTGCGCCCCGCCCTGCCCTTTGATATCGACGCCCTATGGGCCCTGCGCACGGTGGCCGTGCGCGTCAGTTGCGCCACGCACTATGCGCCGGAGCAAATTACTGTGTGGACGGCTTCGCCCGTGCCGCCAGCTTATGCCGCCATGCTGGCTGCCGGTGGCGGCATCGTGGCGATGCAGGGCGAGGCCATTGCCGGCTATGCCATGCTGGACGTAGATAAACACGAAGTCGATGCCGTGTTTGTCGATTCCGCGCGGGCGGGACTCGGTATCGGCAAGCGGCTGCTGGCGGCGCTTGAGCAACTGGCGCGTGAGCGCGGCATTGCGCGCCTGCACCTGTCCGCGTCGCTCAATGCCGTGCCGTTTTACCAGGCCGCAGGATTTATCTCCTTGCGCGAGGAAGCGTATGCGCATCCGAGCGGCATCAGCCTGGCCAGCATGGCGATGGAAAAGCAGCTGGTGGTGGCCTGAGCCGCTAATCTTCCGTGGCGGCCGTTTCGGACTGGGCCAGGCATTGCTGCAGCTTCGCGATCAGGGCGCGCACTTCGCCGCCGCCCAGGTCCAGCGGGTCGCCCTGCGTACCGACGGCGATCAGGCAGATGGACGAGCCGACGTGCCAGGCGTCCAGGCGTTCCTTTCCCTCATTCATATTGCTCTAACTCATCTTGCAGATCCCTCAGCAAATCAGCCGGCGCCACGATGCTGGCGCTGTCTTGCGGCACGGGGAACATGGAAGCCAGTTGGCCATTGTTCGCCATGCCGGGCAGCCATTTGTGCAGAAAATCGCCGAGCGCGATGGCGCGCGGCTGGAAGTGCGCCCAGTCGCCGCTGGCGCACGCTTGCGCGAATGCGGCTTCCGGCCAGAACGGGATGGCGACGCGGCCATGGGCTTGCGCCGTGGCCCAGCCATCATGGTACAAGCCCCACACTTCTTGCGTATCGGCTACCTTGCGCACGCAATAGTCGTAGCGCTGCTGCGCCGGCAACTGCATCACCTGCCTGAGCTTTTCAGGATGCACGGTTTTCCCCTATTCCGTCCCAGACCCGTAATTCCGGCCCGCACCAGCCCGTCACTATGTCGAGGGCGTCGAGTATCGTGTCTTCCAGCGGGCCATCCTGCGTGGCTGCACGCAGTTCGTGCAGCAAGCCGGCCACTTGCGCGGCCGTCACGCCGCTGGCATGGTAGCGCAGCAGGATGGTGCGCAGCGTGAATAAATCTGCCCTGGCGTCCAGCGCGGCCGGCAAGTCCCTGTCGATGTCGGCGATGATGGTTTGCGGCATCAATCAGCCTGCCACACGATGGCGGCCGGCCGCGCGCCACCCGTCTTGAAGAACGCGATGAACGCCTGCTGGCACAGTTCCGCGTCCACGCACCACGCTTCCGGATACATATCGACTTGGCCATTGCTGAGCAGATAGCTGCATTCCCCCGCTTCCTCTTCGTCGCCCAGCGAGTGGTAACCGAGGTCGTCCTGTCCCGACAGATACATGAGCCAGGCATTGCCGCCGTTGCGCAGCATGCACAGGGCCGGTCCTTGCTCGGCATCGTCGGCCATGGTCAGCCACAGCTCGCACTGGGCCAGCGCGCGCGCATCGATCAGCGCCTGTTCCAGCGCGGCAATGGTGTCAACAGCGCGCGCTTCGCCATGCAGATTCAATTCCATCGTCATGCGTTTTCTCCACTTAAATCCGCCGTCGCCAGGGCCGTGCTCAGATACAGCTTGCCGCTGAGGTCCTTTAACAGGCTGCTCTGGCGCAGGCGGTCCATCACGGGTCCCTTCACTTCGGCCATGTTCAGGCTGATGCCGCGCTTGGCCAGCCCGCTGTTGAGTTCGATCAAGCCCAGCAAGGCCGTGCTGTCGATCTGGTTAACGGCCGACAGCACCAGCACCAGGTGGCGCGCCGTCGGGTGTCCCCGCAGCTCGTCTTCCACGCGTTCAGTGACGGCTTCGACGTTGCCGAAGAACAGGCCCGCATCGATGCGCAGCAGCAAGACGTCCGGCAGGGTTTGCGCTTCATAGCGCTCCACGTTGCGGAAGTGCTCGCTATTCGGGATACGGCCCAGCACGGCGATGTGCG
Source organism: Janthinobacterium aestuarii (assembly GCF_051380835.1). NCBI lineage: Bacteria > Pseudomonadati > Pseudomonadota > Betaproteobacteria > Burkholderiales > Oxalobacteraceae > Janthinobacterium > Janthinobacterium aestuarii. The sequence continues at coordinate 261,422 of NZ_JBNYXU010000006.1, read as the reverse complement.
GGCGGCTGGCGCGCCAGATCAGGGTGCCCATCGACAACAGCACGCCGATCACGACACCCGCTTCCACGCCCAGCACCAGCACGCCGGCCGTCGTCGCCAGCAGGGCCAATGCATCGCTGCGGTCGTAGCGCCACGACAACTTCAAGGTATCCCAGTCCAGCAGGCTGCTGACGGCAAAGATGATGGTGGCCGCCAGCACGGGCAGCGGCAGCAGGGCCAGCCAGCCCGTGGGCGCCACCAGCGCCAGCGCCAGCAGACCGGCCGTAATGATGCTGGCCAGCGGCGTGTTGGCGCCCGCCTGGAAATTGACGGCCGAGCGGGAAATGGAGCCCGTGACGGGAAAGCCGCCCGACAGCGCGCTGGCCACGTTGGCCGCGCCCAGGCCCAGCAGTTCGCGGTTCGTGTGCAGCTTTTCACCGCGCTTTTGCGCCAGGGTCTGGGCGGCGGACATGCTCATCAAAAAGATGATGAAGGCGATCAGCAGCGCCGGCGACAGCAGGGTGCGCCAATGGGCGCTCGAGGTGGCCAGGTTCAGGCCCGGCAAGCCGCTGGGCACGTGGCCCGTCGTCTGCACGCCCATCGTTTCCAGGCCGCCATAGGCGACCAGCGCGATGCCGGCCAGCACCAGCGCCATCGGCGCCAGGCGCGCCCCCACGTCGGCCGCCACCTTGTTCAAGCCGCAGCGCTGCAGCAGGCGCGACAGATAGCGCTTGGCCAGCCACAGGAACAGCAGGCCGGACAGTCCCAGCACGAGGCTGGGCGTGTGCCAACGGGGCCAGGTGGCGCCCAGGAGCGGCGTGATCTGCCCCCAGATGATCAGGATCGCGGCGCCATTGCTGAAACCGCTGATCACGGGACGCGACAGGAAACTGGCCATGAAGCCCAGGCGCAGCACGCCGCACAGCAGAAGGACGAGGCCGCTGATGAAAGCCAGCTGGGCGGCCAGCACGATATACAGGGAGGAGCCGGGATCGGCCAGCGGTGCCAGGGCGGCGGCCGTCATCAGGGAAACGATGGCCATCGGGCCCACCGATTGCGTCATGCTGCTGCCGAACAGGGCGTACAGCACGGGCGGCAGGATGCTGGCGTAGATGCCCACCACCGGCGGCAAGCCCGCCACCAAGGCGTAAGCCATGCCTTGCGGCACCATCATCATGGCGACAACGATACCGGCAGTGATGTCTCCGGCCAACAGAGGACGCCGGTATTGCCTGAGCCAGAGCAGCATGGATGATCCCAAAATCTGAAAACCGAAGCCTATCATGCGACGCGGCTGGCTGACAGGGGGACGTACTTACTCTTGCAGCAATTGCGCCTTCACGGCGTCGAGGATTTCCGTCGACAGCGTTTCGTCATCGACGCAGCGCGCCAGCACCATGGCGCCCACCATGGCGGAAAACGTGGCGATCGCCTGCTGGCGCCGTTCTTCCGGCGCACCGTCGGACAGCAAGCCTTCCAGCAGCGCGAACTGCTGCTGCGTCGCCTTTGTAAACGCGGGACGCGCACCGGGCGACATGCGGGCCGCATCGACGCCCATGGCCGCCGCCGGGCAACCGCCGCCGGGCTGGTCGCGGTGCCGGGTGGTCAGGTAATTGTCGATAATGGCAGGCAGCGCCCGCTGCGGGTCGCTGACGACCTTCGCCCGCCAGCCTTCCAGCGATTTCTCAAGGGCATGCTGGCACGCCTCGATCATCAAGTCTTCCTTGGACGCGAAATGGCCGTAGAAGCCGCCATGCGTGAGGCCGGCGTTCTTCATCAGGTCGGCCACGCCGATGCCGTCATAGCCCTTTTCGCGGAACAATCTGGCCGCCACGTCCACGATGCGCTCGCGGTTCAGCGCCGCCTGCTCCCTGCTTACTTTCATGCTGCCCTCCCATATTTATGTCAACCATCATATAACTTTACGCGCGTTTTCGCCACTCTGTTAGCGAGCGCACCGTTTGATGCGGGTGCCGCGCCGATACTGGACCTTCGTTTACAAGGAGGCCAGCATGAACGAGAACAAGGACCAGTCCGCCGGCAATTTGCAGCGCAGCATCCAACAGGAGCAGGATCAGCACGATCAGCAGCACGATGCCGCCAAATCCGGCCAGGAAAGCAAGCAGCCCGTGCAGACGGGCCACCGCAGCCAACCCGTCCCGCCCCTGCCCGCCCAGCACTTGGACAAGCCGGGCATCGAAGGGCAGATGCAGCTGCAACCGCGCTTCCTGGCGCCCGATTACTGCGGCAGCGGGAAGCTGGCCGGCATGGTGGCCGTCATCACGGGCGGCGATTCGGGCATCGGCCGGGCCGTGGCCGTGCTGTACGCGCGCGAAGGGGCCGATGTCGCCATCATTTACCTGAACGAACACGCGGATGCCCACGAAACGAAGCGCTATGTGGAAGCGGAAGGCCAGAGCTGCCTCCTGATTCCCGGCGACGTGCGCGACCAGGGCTTTTGCCAGGATGCCGTCAGCCAGGTGATGGCCAAGTTTACGCACATCGACGTGCTGGTGAACAACGCCGCCTTCCAGGAACATGCGGAGTCCTTGCTCGACCTGAGCGAGGAACGCTTCGACCTCACCATGAAAACCAATGTCTACGGTTACTTTCACATGGCCAAGGCCGTGCTGCCCCATTTGCAGCGGGGCGCGTCCATCATCAACACGGGCTCCGTGACGGGCTTGCAAGGTTCGAAGCACTTGCTCGACTATTCCACCACCAAGGGCGCCATCCATGCGTTCACCATGGCGCTGGCGGGCAACCTGCTCGACAAGGGCATCCGCGTCAACGCCATCGCGCCCGGCCCCGTCTGGACGCCGCTCAATCCGGCCGACAAGTCGCCCGAAGACATTCAGAAATTCGGCCAGGATACGGACATGCGCCGCCCGGCCCAGCCGGAAGAACTGTCGCCCGCCTATGTCTTCCTGGCCTCGCCCGCCTGTTCCAGCTATATCAGCGGCATCGTCCTGCCCATCACCGGCAGCGTGGGGGAATAAGCGATGGCGCGCGCACTGTGGAAAGGCGCCATCAGTTTCGGCCTCGTGCACATCCCCGTCGAGATGATTTCCGCCAGTCTCGACCATGAACTGGACTTGTCCATGCTGGACCGGCGCGACTTCGCGCCCATCGGCTACAAGCGCTACAACAAGAAGACGGGCAAGGAAGTCGAGTGGGACGACATCATCAAGGGCTATGAATACAAGACGGACGAGTACGTGGTGCTGTCCGAGGAAGATTTACGGCAAGCGAATGTGAAAGCCACGCAAACCATCGACATAGACACCTTTGTCGATGCGGCCGAAGTACCGTTGACCTTTTACGAGCACCCGTATTATTTGCTGCCCGCCAAGGGCGGCGAGAAAGTCTATGCGCTGCTGCGCGAAACCTTGCGCAAGGCCAACAAGGTAGCCATCGCCAGCGTGGTCATGCGCACGAAGCAGCATTTGTGCGCGCTCGTGTGCGTGGGCGACGCCATCGTGCTCAACACCCTGCGCTACGCCGATGAAATCCGTGCCACGGGTGACCTGGACTTGCCGCCCATCACCATGAGGGCGGCAGGTATTTCCGACAAGGAGCTCAAAATGGCCCTGTCGCTGGTCGAAGGCATGAGCGACGAGTGGGAACCCGGGCAATACCACGACAGCTACCGCGAAGACGTGCTGGCGCTGGTGAAGAAGAAAATCAAGGCCAGGCAGACCAAGACCATCACACCGCCCGCGCCCGAGCGGGAAGAAGAGCAAAGCAGCAACGTCATCGACCTGGTCGCCCTGCTGCAGCAAAGCCTGGGCAAGAAATCGCCCGCCGCGCCGGCCCGCAAGCGCGCGGCCTCGTCCACGGCCCGCAAACCGGCACCATCGAGGCGCAAGGCGGCCTGAACCACTCCACCCGGCCCGGGAGACTCTTCAATAATACAAATGCATTGACTTTGATCAGGCTTCTCGCTACGTTATGCACAGGCCTGCCGCCCGGCAAGCCCTGTCATGCGTGCGGAAAAAATGGATGCCGAGTTAGATCAGCTTATCCTCAGCGGCGCCCCTGGCGGCGTTGTCATCACGAACGAAGCGCATGCCGTCGTGCGCTGGACGCCCGGTGCGCAGCGCATTTTCGGCTATGCCAGCGACGAAGCGCTGGGCCAGACGCTGTGGGAGCTGATCTCCTTGCCGGGACAGGCCGAAGCGTCCCTGCTGATCGACGAGCAGCTGGCCCAGAACGGCAGCTACGACCGCGAATCGCTGCGGCGGCGCAAGGATGGTGAACTCATCTACGTCGATGTCGCGTGCCAGCCCGCGCAGGCGGGAGTGGACGCGCCCCGCTACCTGATTTCCACCATGAAGGACACGACCTTGCTGAAGGCGGCGCGCGACGCCCAGTTCGTCGACGTGCGCTACCGCGTGCTGTTCGAATCGACGCCGGACAGCGTCATCATGGTCAATGCCACGGGTGCCATCGTGCTGGCCAACGAGCAGGCGCACCGCCTGTTCGGCTACGCGGAAGGCGAATTGAACGGCAGGCAAATCGATAACCTGCTGCCGCAACGCCTGCGCCATTCGCACGTGGCGCACCGCTCGCGCTATTTCGACCAGCCGCGCACGCGCACCATGGGCGCCGACCTGGAATTGCTGGGTTTGCGCAAGGACAACATCGAATTCCCTGTGGAAATCAGCCTGTCGCCGATCCAGACGGAGATCGGCACCTTCGTCATCAGCGCCATCCGCGATGTCAGCGACCGCCGCCGGGCCGAGCAGAAGTTCCGCGGCCTGCTCGAATCGGCGCCGGACGCCATCGTCATCGTCAACGGCGATGGCGAAATCGTGCTCGTCAATTCGCAGACGGAACGCCTGTTCGGCTACTCGCGCGCGGAGCTGCTGGGGCGCAACGTGGAAGTGCTGATTCCTGCCCGCTACGCACACGACCATCCGCGCCACCGCCAGTCGTTTTCCACGGCGCCGCGCGCCCGCTCCATGGGCGCGGGCCTGGAACTGTACGGCTTGCGCCGCGATGGCACCGAGTTTCCCGTCGAAATCAGCCTGTCGCCGCTGGAAACGGACGAAGGCGTGCTGGTCTCGTCGGCCATCCGCGACATGACCGAGCGCAAGCGCATCGAGCGCACGCTCAACGAACAGAAAATAGAACTCGAGCGAGCCAGCCAGGCGAAGGATCGCTTTCTCACCAGCATGTCGCACGAACTGCGCACGCCGCTGAACGCCATCCTCGGCTTTGCCCAGCTGCTGGCCAACGAATCCCTGCCCGCCACCGTACCGCAAAAGCGCGCCTTCGTGCAAAACATCGTCACCTCGGGGCGCCACCTGCTCACCCTGATCAATGAAATCCTCGACCTGGCAAAGATCGAATCGGGCAGCCTGAGCCTGTCGATGGAAGCAGTAACGCTGCCCGCGCTGATCGAGGAAGTGCGCGTGATGGTGGAAGAGCAGGCGCAGCAGCGTCATATCCACCTGGTTTTTCCGGCCTGCGAGCCGCTGACGGTCCGGGCCGACCATACGCGCCTCAAGCAAGTACTGCTGAATCTGCTGTCGAACGCCATCAAGTACAACCGCCCGGATGGCAAGGTAGAGCTGGAAATTTCACAGCCCGATGCGCAGCACGTGCGCATCGCCATCCGCGACACGGGCAAGGGCCTGGACGAGGCACAAGTGGCCGAACTGTTCCAACCGTTTAACCGCCTGGGACAGGAGGCGGGCAGCGAGGAAGGCACGGGCATCGGCCTCGTCGTCACCAAGCGCCTGGTCGAACTGATGGGCGGCTGCATGGGCGTGCACAGCTGCATTGGCGTGGGCAGCGTATTCTGGATCGAACTGGGCACCACGGCCGCGCCGCCCGCCAGCCGGCAGCCGGAAACGGAATATCCGCCCGAGCCCGTCGACGACAGCGGGGACGATGACGGCGGCCAGGCGCTGCTGCTGTACGTGGAAGACAATCCGGCCAGCCTGCGCCTGGTGGAAGACATCGTCAGCTTCCTGCCCCACCTGCGCATGATCTCGGCCACCGACGCGCGCCAGGGCATCGCACTGGCGCTGGAACGCCATCCCGACGTCATCCTGATGGATATCAACCTTCCCGGCATGAATGGCAATCAGGCGCAGCGCATCCTGCGCAACGATGCGCGCACGGCGCACATCCCCGTCATCGCCCTGACGGCCAACGCCATGAAGGGCGATATCCGGCACGGCCTGGCCTCGGGCTTTTTCCGCTACCTGACCAAACCCGTCGAGATTCCCCAGCTCAACGCTGCCATCGAGGAAGCCCTGCAACTGGCGCGCGCCACCCTGCCGCTCAAGCCGGAGGCGTAAAAGCCAGCTTTTTCATGGCCGCGTCGAGGCCTTTCGCGCTGCGCGCATAGCCGTTCCACGGCGCGTTGCCCACGCCGAGGCGCTTGTGTACATTCCCGACGTTCCACTGGTCGCCCGCCTTCAGTTCGTCGAGCTCCTCCCAGGCCAGCGGCACGGAAATGCCCAGCCCCGAGCGCGTGCGGGCCGACCACGCGCATACGGTGGTGGCGCCCCGGCCGTTGCGCAAATAATCGATGAAAATCTTGCCGACGCGATTCGCGGGACCGCTCTTGACGACAAACCTCTCCGGGATGTGCTGCGCCATGTGCGCCACGATGGCTTGCGAAAACGCTTTTACCGTATCCCAGTCGTGCTTGGGCCGGATCGGCACGACCACGTGCAAGCCCTTGCCGCCGCTGGTTTTCAGCCAGGCGGGCAAGCCCAGTTCCGTCAGGACGGCGCGCAGCAGCATGGCCGCTTCGCGAATGGCGGGCCAGGCCACGCCCTTGCCCGGGTCCAGGTCGAACACCAGGCGGTTCGGCGTGTCGTAGGCGCTGGCCAGCGCGTTTTGCGTGTGAAATTCCACCACATTCCATTGCGCCGCCGACAATAAGCCCTGCAGGCTGGCCACTTCCAGCATGGGCGGGTGTTCCGGGTCCAGCCGTGCATCGAGCTGTTTGATGCCTGGCATTGTCGAAGTATCAACGTGCTTCTGAAAAAATAGCTCGCCTCCGACACCAGCAGGTGCACGCACCAGCGACAGGGGGCGCCCGCGCAGGTGTACCAGCATCAGCTTGCCCACCAGCGCGTAATAGCACACCAGGTCGATCTTCCTGGCGCCGCTGTCGCTGTCGATCACACGATCCGCATGACTGACCTTGAAACTGGCCGGTAAGGCACAGCCCGGCATGGATTTGCTCTTCATTGTCTTTTCCTTCTCGATTCGCCGCGCCCGCTCGCGCACGATGGCGGCCGGCTTTTTATCTTCACGCAAGCCGTGAAACACGGCATGGCGCACGGCGCCGCCACTGGTCCATTGCGCAAAACTCACTTCGACCACCAATTGCGGCCGGACCCAGATGGGCTGGCGCACACCGCCCGCCTTGCCTTCAAACGGACTCGTCTCGATAGCCAGCGCATCGAGCCGGCGCCGCAAGTCGCGCAGGCTGGCATCGTCAAAGCCGCTGCCCACATTGCCTGCATAGCGCAGCTTGCCCTGCTCATCATGCACACCCAGCAACAGCGAACCGATCCCTTCGCGCGCGCCCTGCGGCGCCGTATAGCCGCCGATGACGAATTCCTGACGCAGCCCGCATTTGAGCTTGATCCAGTCGCCCGAGCGGCGCGTGACGTAGGGCGCGCCGCGCCGCTTGCCGATCACCCCTTCCAGTCCCAGGCGGCAGGCGTGGTCCAGCAGCCGCTGCGGGGCGGCATCGAGCGCGTCGCTGAAGCGCACCAGGGGCGACGCGGGCAAGCTCTGCAGCAACCCTTGCAGCAGCGCCCTGCGCGCCTCGACGGGCTGGCCCCGCAGATCGTGGCCATCGAAGTACGGCACGTCGAACAGGTAATACACGATCTCGCTGGTCGTTTCCGCGTCGAACGCGCGCTGCAAGGCGCCAAAATCCGGGTGCCCACTGGTGTCGTTGACGACGATTTCACCGTCATACCAGCCTGGCGGCAAGCTCAACTGTTCCAGCGCCTGCCGCAACTTCGGCAGTTTTGCCGTCCAGTCATTGCCATTGCGCGTGATTAACGCAATATGATCGCCATCGCAACGCGCGAGGATGCGGTAGCCGTCGAATTTCACCTCGAAAATCCAGTCTTGCGCATCTGGCGGCGGTGCATCGACGAGGGTGGCCAACTGGGGCGACAGGGTGGCGGGCAACCCGGCAGGCGGCGGCGCGGCCGCCACCTTGCGCTTGGGCATGGCCTTGTTCTTGACGCTGTCGGGGAACTCGTCCACGACAGAAAATTCCTCTGCGGGCCGCGCATAGTCGTCTTTTTCCTTGATCAGCAGCCAGGCAGGCTGCTTTTCGCTGCGTTTGTCTCCCTTGCCTTTCATGCGCACCAGCACCCACTTGCCATGCATCTTGTGGCCGTGCAAAGTGAACTTCAGCTCGCCGGCCGCCAGCGCCTTGCGTGCATCGGGCGTGGCTGCCTGGGGTTGCCACGTCCCTTTATCCCAGATGATGACCTTGCCCGCGCCATACTGTTTCTCGGGGATCGTGCCTTCAAAACTCGCATACGCAATCGGATGGTCTTCCACCTGCACGGCCATGCGTTTGTCGCGCGGGTCGTAGCTGGGGCCTTTCGGCACGGCCCAGCTTTTCATCGTGCCATCGAGTTCCAGCCGAAAATCATAGTGCAAACGGCTGGCCCAGTGCTTCTGGATGACAAAGGTGAGCACGTCATTCGCATCCTCGTCGCCACCTGCAGGCTCGGGCGTGACGGCGAAATTGCGCTTGGCTTGGTAGGTTTTCAAGGCGGCTTTCATGGCGGCCCCATGCGGTGATGATGGCTTCGAGTCTAGTCTGCGACAGATTCGGGCGCGGTACGCCAGCTAACAGAGTGCCTGCCCCGGCAAATGTAAGTGTTTGTAATTAGAAAAAAACGTGTCAACGGTATTGCCGCACGATGCGTTTTTGCCTCAGTGACAGGGGACTGATCTCCTGAACTACAACCCCACTTCTCGAGGAACTGCACCATGAAAAAAAGCATTTTCAACTTGACCGCTACTCTGATCGCCGGCTTGTTCGCTACCGCAGCCTTTGCTCAAACGCCAGCCGCGCCTGCCAAGGACGAAGCCAAGCACACCAAGGAAGTGGCAAAAGCGGAAGCCAAGGAAACCAAGGCCGTCGTGAAAGCCGATGCGAAAGAAGCGGCCGTCGTCGCCGATGCGAAAGCCGACGTGGCCAGCGCCAAGGCCGACGCCAAAGTCACCAAGGAAAAAGCCCATCACAAAGCGAAAAAAGCCAAGGCCAAAGCTGACGAAGCCAAAACTGAAGCGACCGCAGCAGCAGCCAAATAATCCATACGGCGGGTTTTTTGCGCCACGCAAAAAGACAGCTTCGGCTGTCTTTTTGCATTTTTACGCCGCCTTCCTCAATTAACGTCGCTTAAATCAGTCGATTGTAAGAAAGTGTAAACAAGGTCAACGGTAACCTTCCGGGCCGCGTTTTATGCTCAGTGACACGGGAATCATCCCTGCACCAACAGACGTACCAGACAAACCACCACTGAGGACTGCACCATGAAAAAAGTAATTGCAACCCTGATCGCCGGCCTGTTCGCAACCGCAGCCTTCGCCCAAACCCCGGCAGCACCTGCAGCCGCTCCGGCAGCCTCGGTTCCTGCCAAAGTGGAAGCGGCCCACGCCAAGGCCGTCGTGAAAGCGGACGCCAAGGAAGCGCAAGCCGTCGTCAAAGCGGATGCAAAAGAAGCGAAAGCAGTCGTCGCCGCAAAAACGGAAGTCGCCAGCGCCAAAGCGGAAGCGGCCACCACGAAAGCCAAGGCACACCACAAGGCCAAGAAAACCAAAGCCAAGGCAGACGAAAAACTGGCATCGGCCACCGCCGAAGCAGCACCAGTAGCGGCACCAGCAGCAGCCAAGTAATCCCCCCACACCATCGCTTGCCACTCGCCAGGAAAATACAATGAAAAAAGTTATCGCCACCCTCATCGCCGGCCTGTTCGCTACCGCAGCCTTCGCCCAAACCCCTGCCACTCCGGCAGCATCGGCAGCATCGGTTCCGGCCAAGGCGGAAGCGGCCCACACGAAAGCCGTGGTCAAGGCTGAAGCCAAGGAAACCAAGGCCGTCGTGAAAGCCGATGCGAAAGAAGCGGCCGTCGTCGCCGATGCGAAAGCCGACGTGGCCAGTGCCGAGGCCGACGCCAAAGCCACCAAGGCCAAGGCTCATCACAAGGCCAGCAAAGCCAAAGTAAAAGCGGATGCAGCCAAAGCGGCGGAAGCGACTCCAGCAACGCCAAGCAAGTAATCCACCGCGTTTCCAGAAAAAGACAGCTTCGGCTGTCTTTTTGCATTGCGGGACAACAAAACAACCAGAAAGCATCACCCGCACTCTGCCAGCCCTCATGTAAATCCATGTAAAGACAGGAAAAACGACGCTTTCCAGTCACAAAGTATTTGCCACTTTGGCCACTGCTCAAATAGAATTGCGAATTATTCTCATTCTCATTCATATTTTCAGGAGCCGTTTCATGTCAGGTCGCATCCTTCCATCATCCCGCCCAGCACTGTCGCTGCACCCGCTGGCCCTGGCTATTTCGCTGGCGCTGGGCGCCGGCATGGCGCATGCCGGCGATAGCTCTGCGGCCGATGGCGCTACCGACGACGTGCCGGTGATGCAAACCATTACGGTCATGGGCAGCAGCGATGCAACCGCGTACACGACGCGCAAGAGCGCATCGGCCAGCAAGTTCGACCTGTCGCTGCGCGATACGCCGCAAGCCGTCTCCGTCGTCACGCGCGCACAGATGGATGATTTCAAGCTCGATAACGCCAGCAAGGTGCTGGCGCAAACCACGGGCGTGACGGTCGAGGCGGTGGAAACGGACCGCACCTATTACACGGCGCGCGGCTACGACGTCACCAATTTCCAGTTCGACGGCGTGGGCCTTCCTTTCGTCTTCGGCAACGTGATGGGCGACCTCGATACGGCGCAGTTCGAACGCGTCGACATCGTGCGCGGCGCGAACGGCCTGATTTCCTCCACAGGCAATCCATCGGCCACCGTCAACTTCGTGCGCAAGCGCCCTAGCGCCGGCCTGGCCGCTTCCACCGGCGTCACGCTCGGTTCCTGGAATACGCGCCGCCTTGATGCGGACGTCTCCACGCCGCTCAGCGCCGATGGCAAGGTGGCCGCGCGCTTCGTCGTCGCGCATGAAGAAGGCGATTCCCACCTCGACCGCTATTCGCCGCGCAAGGATGTCGCCTACGCCATCGTCGAAGCGAAATTCACGCCGGACACCAGCCTGAGCGTGGGCCACAGCTACCAGAACAACCTGGCCAAAGGCGGCATGTGGGGCGCCCTGCCCATCGCCTACACGGACGGCACGCCGACCAACTACCCGATTTCCACCTCGACCTCGGCCGACTGGTCGCGCTGGAGCATCCTCAACAACAGCACCTTCGCCGAACTGGCACACCAGTTCAATGCCGATTGGCGCGTAACCGCCACCGCTACCTACAACCGCTCCACCTCCGACTCCAGACTGTTCTATGTCTACGGCACGCCGGACAAGGCCACGGGCGACGGTTTGTTCAGCTACCCTTCGCGCTATGGCTCGACCAACAAGCAGCGCCTGCTCGATGTCGCCGCCACGGGAAAATTCATGCTCGCGGGGCGCCAGCATGACCTCAGCATGGGACTGGCGTGGTCGAAATCCACGCTCGACGACGTGTCCTACTATGGCCGCGGCATCGGCACGGCCCTGCCAAATGGCACGGCGTTCGACGGCTCCTACCCGGAACCGGCGTTTGACGCCTCGACCGACGGCAGCGCCTACAAGGATGAACGCAAGAACGCCTACCTGGCCGCCCGCTTCAACCTGGCCGACAATGCCAAGCTGCTGGCAGGCGTGAATAGCGTCAAGGCCGACAGCACGGGCAGCGCGTATGGCGTCAGCCAGGCCAAGTCGCAAAGCGACATCACGCCGTATGTCGGGCTCGTGTACGACATCGGCCGCCATGTGTCGGCCTACGGCAGCTACACGGAGATTTTCAACCCGCAAAGCAACATCGACAGCACCGGCCAGACCCTGGCGGCGGCCACCGGCAAGAGCCTGGAAGCGGGCCTGAAAAGCGAGTGGTTCGACGGCCGCCTGAACCTGTCCGGCGCGCTGTTCAAGACGCGCCAGAAGAACGTGGCGGAAGCGGCTGGCACCACGCCCGACTTGAAGACCTTCTACAAGGGCGTCGATTCGGAATCGCAGGGCTTCGAGCTCGATGCATCGGGCGAACTGGCGAAGGGCTGGCAGGCGAACGCCGGCTATGCGCAGCTGCGCATCAAGAGCAACGACGGCAAGGATGCACGCACCTTCATCCCGCGCAAGCAATTCCACCTGGCCACCACCTACCATGTGCCGGCCGTGCCGGCGCTGAAAGTGGGGGCCAGCCTGACGTGGCAGGACGCCATCCACAACCGGATCGACGACAGCACCACCCTGCACCAGGGCGCGTATGCACAACTGGGACTGATGGCCAGCTACGCCGTCAGCCGCAACGTCAGCCTGGCACTGAACCTGAACAATGTGACGGACAAGAAGCACCTGACCAGCTTGTACTGGACCCAGTCGTTGTATGCGCCCGGCCGCAATGGCAGCGCCACCCTGAGCTGGAAATACTAGGGGCGGCCATGCGACTGCGTCCTTCGATGGTCGTTCTGCACCGCTGGTTCGGCCTGGCGGTGGCGCTCTTTCTTTTCGTCTCCGGCCTGACGGGCGCCGTCATCTCGTGGGATCACGAACTCGATGCCTGGCTCAATCCGCAGCTGTTCCACGCCGCCAGCGGCGCGGACGCGGGGCCGGCAAAGCCGGGCCTGGAACTGGCGCGCCAGCTCGAGGCGCAGGACCCGCGCCTGCGCGTCAACTACACGCTCACGGCGCTCGAACCCGGCCACGCGGCGCTGATCTCGGTGGAAGGCCGGCTGAACCCTGCTACCGGCAAACCGTTTGAACCGGGCTTCAACCAGGTAGCCGTCGATCCCGTCACGGGCGCCATCCAGGGCACGCGCCAGTGGGGCGTGGTCTCGCTGACGCGCGAAAACCTGCTGCCTTTCCTGTATAAGCTGCACTACACCATGCACATCCCCGATGGCTGGGGCATCGAACTGGGCGTTTGGTTCATGGGCATCATCGGCATCGTGTGGCTGTTCGATTGCTTCATCGCGCTGTACCTGTCGTTCCCGAACTGGCGCAGCTGGCGCAAGTCGCTGGCCTTCCGCTGGCGCGAAGGCGGCCACAAACTGAACTTCGACCTGCACCGCTCGGGCGGCGTGTGGCTCTGGTTACTGCTGCTGGTGCTGGCCGTCACCTCCGTGTCGATGAATTTGCAAACCCAGGTGATGCGTCCCCTGGTGGCGAAGTTGTCCACCCTCAGCCCGAACGCCTTCGACAGCCGCTCGCCGCAGCCGCCCGACCAACCCATCGAACCGTTGCTGACGCGCGAACAGGCGGTGGCGCTGGCCAGGACGGAAGCGGCAAGGCGCGGCTGGACGCTGCCGGCCGGCGGCGTGTTTTACTCGTCGAGCTACGGCCTGTATGGCGTGGGTTTCTTCGAGGCGGACAATGACCATGGCGACGGTGGCCTGGGCAATGCATGGCTGTACTTCGATGGCCGCGATGGCAAGCCGGCTGGCGGCGTGGTGCCCGGCACGGGCAGCGCGGGCGACATTTTCCTGCAAGCGCAATTCCCGCTGCATTCCGGCCGTATCCTGGGCCTGCCGGGTCGCATCCTGATTTCCGCCATGGGCCTGGTGGTAGCCATGCTGAGCGCGACGGGACTGATCATCTGGCTGCGCAAGCGCCGCGCACGCGTGCGGCAAACCGGCAAGGCTGCCCATGAAGCACATCAGCTTCATATCACCTTCAGCAAATAGGCGCGGCAAAACGCCACACGGCGGCGCAATTGGGCAACACTGGCCACCCGCCCCCTCGCCACGAAAGCAGTCCATGCGCCGCCTTGGCGCAAGGCATCCTGAAAGCCATCCTGCACACGGATGCCACGCAGATGTAAGCGTTTGTAATGACCGTCAACGGCAGCGATCCGGGGCGCGTTTTATGCTCAGTGACACGGGAATCATCCCGGCACCAACAGACATACCAGACAAACCACCACTGAGGACTGCACCATGAAAAAAGTAATTGCTACCCTGATCGCCGGCCTGTTCGCAACCGCAGCCTTCGCCCAAACCCCGGCAGCACCTGCAGCCGCTCCGGCAGCCTCGGTTCCTGCCAAAGTGGAAGCGGCCCACACCAAGGCCGTCGTGAAAGCCGATGCCAAGGAAGCGCAAGCCGTCGTCAAAGCGGATGCCAAAGAAGCGAAAGCAGTCGTCGCCGCAAAAACGGAAGTCGCCAGCGCCAAAGCGGAAGCGGCTACCACGAAAGCCAAGGCACACCACAAGGCCAAGAAAACCAAAGCCAAGGCTGACGAAAAGCTGGCATCGGCCACCGCCGAAGCGGCACCAGCAGCAGCCAAGTAATTCCGACACCCTTTACTGACCACACACACCAAGGATCTCATCATGAAAAAAGTCGTCGCCACCCTGATCGCCAGCCTGTTCGCCACCGCCGCTTTCGCCCAGGCGCCAGCCGCTCCTGCCGCCACGCCAGCGACGCCTGCCGTCGCAGCCACCCCAGCAGTCAAGGCAGAGGCACCTGCAGTCAAGGCCGAAACGCCAGCAGCCGCCGTCAAGCCGGCGGAGCACAAGAAAGCCAAGCATCACAAGGCAAAGAAAGCCGCGCCAGCCGACAAGGCAACGCCTGCGGAACCAGCAGTGCCGGCAGTACCAGCAACGCCAGCCAAGTAATCGCGACGCATAAATGAAAAAGACAGGGTTTTCCCTGTCTTTTTTTCGTCCGTTTTTCGTCCGCTTATTTAGGCATCAGCACCGAGTCGATCACATTGATCACGCCATTCGACTGGTACACGTCATAGGTGCTGATGTTGGCGCTGTTGCCGCCTTCGTCCATCACCACGATGTTGTGCATGCCGTTCATGGCGAACATCAGCCTGCCGCCGCTGGCCGTGGGCAAGGTGGCTTTACCGTCATGCATCTTGATTTCCTTGGCCAGCGCCTTGAAGTCGTATTTGCCGGGTACCACGTGGTAGGTGAGGATTTTCGTCAGGGTCGCCTTGTTTTCCGGCTTGACCAGGGTATCGACGGTGCCGGCCGGCAGCTTGCCGAAGGCCGCATTCGTCGGCGCGAACACGGTGAATGGCCCCTTGCCTTTCAGGGTGTCGACCAGGCCGGCCGCCTTGACGGCAGCGACCAGGGTCGTGTGGTCGGCCGAATTGACGGCGTTGTCGACGATGTCCTTGGACGGATACATGCTCTGGCCGCCGACCATGGTCGTCATGTCGGCGGCAAACGGGGCGCTGGCGGCCAGCATGGAAGTGATGAACAGTGCTGCGGGAACGAAGGTGCGCATGATGGTATCTCCTGGATGACTGCGTTTGCGTGATTGCAGGAGTATTTACGCGGTGGGACGGGGATTGGATGCAATTTATTTTTTGATCTGGTCTGGGTTGGAGGCGCGGGTGGTGTCGGCTTACGCGCTATGCGCTAAGCCGACCTACCGCGCTACGGGCTAAGCCGACCTACCGCGCTGTATGCCAAGCCGGCCTACGCAAGCATAAAAAAACGGCGCCGTGCAAAGCACGACGCCGTTTTCGGCAGGTTTATCGCCGCGGACCGGAAACTAGTTGGCCGCGACCTGCGGCTCCGTCTCGCCCCAGCCGCCGCCCAGGGAGCGGATCAGCGCCACCGTGGTGACGGCGCGGTTGCCGCGCAATTGCACGGCGTTGCGCTCGATGGCCGCCAGGTTGCGCTGCGCGTCGAGCAGGTCCAGGTAGCTGGAACGGCCAGCGTCGTACAGCTTTTGCGCCAGGTCGGCCGAGCGCCGCGCAGAGACGACGGCTTCGTCGATCTGCTGCGTCTGGCCCGACAGGATGCGCAGGCCGGCCAGGTTGTCTTCCACCTCGGCGAAGGCCACCAGCACGCTCTGGCGATACGTCGCCACCGACTCTTCCAGCTGCGCTTCGCTGCGGCTCACAGCAGCTTTATTACGGCCACCGTCGATGATCGGCATCGACATCAGGGCGCCCAGCAGCCAGGAACGGCTGCTCCACTTGAAGATGTCCGAGAAGGTATCGGACGCGCCGCCGCCGGAGGCGTTCAGGGTCAAGGCCGGGAACATGGCCGATTTCGCCACGCCGATGCGCGCATTCGACGCTTCCATGGTGCGCTGCGCCGACGCGATGTCGGGACGGCGTTCCAGCAAGGAGGACGGCATGCCGGCCGGGATCACGGGCAGGAAGCCGCTATCCTGCAGCGGGTTGACGGTCGCCGTGAAACTGGCGGCAGGTTTACCCAGCAGGACAGCCAGCGCATGTTCGCTGGTGGCGCGCTGGCGCTGCAGGCCGATGGCTTCGGCACGCACGGTCGACAGCTCCGTGCGGGCACGCGACAGGTCAAACTCGCCGATGTCGCCCAGGTCATAGCGGCGCTGGTTCACATGCACGCTTTCTTCACGCAGGCGCACCGTCTGTTCCAGGGTCGCCAGTTCGGCGTCCGTGGCGCGCAGCTGGAAGTAGGTCTGCGCCACGTCGGCCTGCAAGGAAAGCAGCACCGAGCGGTAAGTCGCTTCCACGGCCAGCGCATCGCTGCGCGAGGCGCTGACATTGGACGCCACGCGGCCGAACAGATCGACTTCGTAGCTGGCCGTCAGGTTCGCCTGGTAGACATTCGTGGCCGCCACCGGCGCGCCGTTCGGCAAGCCGAGCGACACGGCGGAAGCGCGGTTGCGCTGGCCGCCCACGTTCACGCCCACTTGCGGGATGCGGTCCGCTTCGGCGATGCCGGCAATCGCCCTCGCCTGCTTGACGCGGGCGGCGGCGATGGCCAGGTTGGCATTCGCTTGCGTGGCTTCGTTGATCAGGCCAGTCAAAGCCGGATCATTGAAAGCCAGCCACCACTCGCCGCGCGCCTGGCGCTCGGCGGGCACGCCCTGCTTCCAGCGCGTACCGTCGGCCGCCGTCTGCACGGCGGGCAAGGTTTGCGCTTCCTTGAACGCGGCCGGCGTCTCGATCTGCGGCTGCTTGAACTCGGGCGCCGCGCAGGCGGCCAGCAGGACTGCGGCGGCCATGGCGGTCAGCACGGGCTTTACGCGCCAGATGATTTCCTTGGTTTTCAATATATATCTCCTTCCAGGTCCAGCGCTGGCGCGGCGACAGGCTTGGCGGCAACGGCGGCTGGTTTTTTCTCAAAACGCTGCGCCAGAGTGCGCAGCAATACATAGAACACAGGCGTCAGGAACAGGCCGAAGAAGGTCACGCCCAGCATGCCGGCGAAGACCGCAACGCCCATGGCATGGCGCATTTCCGAACCGGCGCCGTTCGAGAACACCAGGGGCACCACACCCATGATGAAGGCGATCGACGTCATCAGAATCGGACGCAGACGCAGACGGCACGCTTCCAGCGCCGCTTGCACGACAGTGCGGCCATGCTCTTCCAGTTCACGGGCGAATTCCACGATCAGGATCGCATTCTTCGACGCCAACCCCACCAGCACGAACAGCGCGATCTGGGTGAACACATTGTTGTCGCCACCGGTCAATTTGACACCCAACAGCGCGCACAAAATCGACATCGGCACGATCAGAATCACGGCCAGCGGCAGGGTCCAGCTTTCGTACTGGGCGGCCAGCACCAGGAACACCAGCAGCACGCACAGCGGGAACACATAGATCATCGTATTGCCGGACAAGATGTCCTGGTAGGTCAGCTCCGTCCATTCATACGAAATCCCCTGCGGCAGCACTTCCTTGGCAATGCGTTCCAGCGCGACTTGCGCCTGGCCGCTCGATACGCCAGGGGCGGCGCCGCCATTGAAATCGGCTGCGGCGTAGGCGTTGTAGCGCTGCACGCGGTCAGGACCATAGCTGTCCTTGACGCGCATCAACGACGACAGCGGAATCATCTCGCCCTTGTCATTGCGTACCTTCAGCTGCGCGATATCCTGCGCATGCGAACGGAACGCCGCGTCGGCCTGCACGCGCACCTGGTAGGTGCGGCCAAACTGGTTGAAGTCATTCACGTACAGCGAACCGAGGTTGATCTGCAAGGTCTGGTAAATCGTTTGCAGCTGCACGCCCATCTGCTTGGCTTTCACACGGTCGACGTCGGCGAACAGTTGCGGCACGTTGATCTGGTAACCAGAGAACACGCCTGCCAGTTCCGGCGTCTGGTACGCTTTCGCGGCCAGTGCCTGGGTGGCGTTGTACAGCGCGTCGTAACCGAGGTTGCCGCGGTCTTCGATCATCATCTTGAAGCCGCCGATGGTACCGAGGCCGTTGACCGGCGGTGGCGGGAAGACCATGATGAAGGCGTCCTGGATGCCGCCCAGGCGCTTGTTGATCTCGGCCGCAATGGCGCCGCCCGACAATTCCTTGCTGCCGCGCTCGTCGAACGGCTTCAAGGTGGCGAACACGATGCCGGCGTTCGGCGCATTGGTGAAGTCGTTGATCGACAGGCCTGGGAAGGCGATGGTCGATTCCACGCCAGGCACCGACTTGATGACGTCGGACATGCGGCGCACGACATCTTCCGTGCGGTCCAGCGACGCGGCATCAGGCAATTGCGCAAAGCCCACCAGGTATTGCTTGTCCTGCGCTGGCACGAAGCCGGCCGGCACGGACTTGAAGGTGAAGATGGCGGCAATGACCAGCAGCGCATACACGCCCAGCGAAGCGCTCTTGCGGCCCAACACGCCTTTTACGCCCGCTTCATAGCGGTGCGAAGCGCGGCCGAAGAAGCGGTTGAACCAGGCGAAGAAGCGGCCGAAGACCATGTCCATGCCGCGCGTCAGCGCGTCTTTCGGCGCATCGTGCGGTTTGAGCAGCGCGGCCGACAGGGCTGGCGCCAGGGTCAGCGAGCTGAAAGCGGAGATCACGGTCGAAATGGCGATGGTCAGCGCGAACTGGCGATAGAACTCGCCGGACAAACCAGGCACGAAGGCGATCGGCACGAACACGGCGCACAGCACCAGGGCGATGGCGACGATAGGACCGCTGACCTCTTTCATGGCCTGGATGGTGGCGTCGCGCGGCGACAAGCCCTCTTCGATATTGCGCTCGACGTTTTCCACCACCACGATGGCGTCATCGACGACGATACCGATGGCCAGCACGAGGCCGAACAGCGACAGCGTGTTGATCGAGAAGCCAAAGCCCAGCATCACGGCAAAGGTGCCGACGATGGAGACGGGAACGGCCAGCAGCGGGATGATCGATGCGCGCCAGGTTTGCAGGAAGATGATGACCACCAGCACTACCAGGGCAATGGCTTCGAGCAGGGTATGGATCACGGCTTCGATGGACGAGCGCACGAACTGCGTCGGGTCGTACTCGATGCGGTATTCCACGCCTTGCGGGAAGTCTTTTTTCAGTTCCTCCATCTTGGCGCGCACGTCGGAAGACAGTTGCAGCGCGTTGGCGTTTGGTGCCTCGAAAATACCCATGCCGACGGCCGGATTATTGTTCAGCAGGGAACGCAGCGAATAGCTGTTGGCGCCCATTTCCACGCGCGCCACATCCTGCAGGTGCGTCACGGCGCCGTCGGCGTTGGTGCGCACGATGATGGCGCCAAATTCCTCGGGCGTCTGCAGACGGCCCTGGGTATTGACGGTCAGCTGGAAGTCCGAGTTCTTCGCTGGCGAGGCGCCGATCACGCCGGCCGCCACCTGCACGTTCTGCTCGCGAATCGCGTCGACGACGTCATTGGCCGTCATGCCGCGCGCCGCCACCTTTTGCGGGTCGAGCCAGATGCGCATGGCATAGTCGCCCGCGCCGAAGATTTGGATGTCGCCCATGCCGGACAAACGGGCCAGCTGGTCCTTGACGTTCAGCACCGCGTAGTTACGCAAGTACATGTCGTCATAACGCTTGTTTGGCGAGACCAGATGCACCACCATGGTCAGATTGGGCGAGGACTTGACGGTCGTCACACCGATCTGGCGCACTTCCTCGGGCAGGCGCGGCAAGGCACGCTGCACGCGGTTCTGCACCTGCGTCTCGGCCTGCTCGACGTTGGTGCCGATCTTGAAGGTCACGGTCAGCATCATCGCGCCATCGGACGTGTTTTGCGAGGACATGTAGAGCATGTTCTCGACGCCGTTGATCTGCTCTTCGAGCGGTGCGGCCACGGTTTCGGCGATCACTTTCGGGTTGGCGCCCGGATACTGCGCGCGCACCACCACGGATGGCGGCACGACGTCGGGATATTCGGAGATGGGCAGGCCGAAAATCGACAGCAGCCCGGCCACGAATATGACAATCGACAGCACCGCCGCGAAAATCGGCTTGTCGATGAAAAAGCGGGAAAAATTCATGTTTATTCCTTGGAAGTCGATGCTGCTTTAGCAGCGATCTTGGCGTCTTTTGCTTCAGGTTTTGCGGGGGCAACCGGTGCGGTCGGGTCAAAATCCATCGCCACCATTTGCGGCGTCACGGGCGCACCCGGGCGCACGCGCTGCAAGCCGTTGACGACGATCTTTTCGCCCGCTTTCAAGCCTTCGCGCACCACGCGCAAGCCGTCCGAAGTCGGGCCCAGCTTGACGGCACGGTATTCGGCCTTGTTGTCGGCGCCCACCACGTACACATATTTGCGGCTTTGATCCGTGCCGACGGCGCGGTCGCTGATCAACAGCGCCGTGCTTTGCGCCTTAGGGCCATTGCCGCCGTCGAGCTGAATGCGCGCGAACAGGCCTGGCACCAGCTGGCGCTCGGCATTGGCGAAGGTGGCGCGCATGCGCACGCTGCCCGTGGCCGGGTCGAGCTGGTTGTCGACGAATTCCAGCTTGCCTTCATGCGGGAAACCCGTTTCATTGGCCAGGCCCACTTTGACGGTGACGGGCGTGCCCTTTTGCGCCGTGCCGGCCACGCGCAGATACGTATCTTCATCGCCGTCGAAACTGGCGTAGATGCGGTCCGTCGAGACTACCGAGGTGAGGATGGCGGAAGCGTCGATCAGGTTGCCGACGGTGATTTCCGCCTTGCTGACGCGGCCGCTGATCGGCGCCTGCACCTGCGTGTACGACAGGTTCAGTTTGGCCGCTTCATACGCGGCTTGTGCCGAGCGGGCGTTGGCATCGAGCTCTTTCAGGCCCGAAGCCTTTTCATCGAATTCGCGCTGGGCGATGGCTTTTTCAGCCAGCAGCTTTTCAGCACGCGACAGTTCCAGCTTGGCCAGTTCCGCCTTGGCGCGGGCCGAAGCGGCAGTGCCTTCGGCGCGCGACACTTCGGCCTGGAATGGGCGTGGATCGATGACGAACAGCACATCGCCTTTTTTCACTTCGCTGCCCGGCTTGAAATTGACGGCGGTGATGAAGCCGCCGACGCGCGAACGGATTTCCACGCGCTCGATCGCTTCCAGGCGGCCCGAAAATTCCTGCGTTTCCGTGATCTGTTTTTCAACGACAGCGGCGGCCGAGACAGGCGGCCCGCCGGCTGCCGGTGCATCGGGCACCTTGCTATTGGCCGTATCGCAGCCAGCCAGGCTCACGGCGACCAGTCCTGCCAGCGCGAGCGAGGCGGCCAGGGGCTTGAGCAGAGTCGAAAATTGTTGAACGTTTTTCATTTTATTTCCCTGTTTTATGAAAATTTCTAATGGTATGGACGGCAGGAAGCAACCCAACTGAAAAAGTGAATGGTGGTGCCATGGCGCCCGACGGCGCTCGATCAAAGGTAAACAGGCCGCCAGCTGCTTAAAAGCGGACGGGGACGACGAAGCCGGCCGTGCGAGCGCACAACGCAGACAAGATGGGAACTACACTGCGTAGTGTAGCAACCGAAACTCAAAAAGTAAACCGATTAGTGTAATTTTTTCTGTGGTACCGCGAATGGCGGCATCATGACTCGGGCTCCTGCCCCAGTCCAGCGACAAAGCTGGCGATTTCACTCAATACCTGCACCTTGCACGCACACTCATTGCGCGCGCCCGCATCCTGCAGCGGCGCGGCGGCCATGCGCCGCACGGTGGTCTTGATGCCGCAGGCGATCAATTTGCTGCCGTATTGTTCAGCCTCGTCGCGCAATGGGTCGTCTTCGCTGGACAGGATGAGTGCCGGCGGCAGATTCTTCAGGCGGCTCGACTGCAATGGCGACGCGTACGGATGGGTACGGTCAGCGGCATTCGGCAAGTAGCCACGGTAGGCGGCGGCGCATTGATCAGCCACTTCCGCCAGGTCAGGACAGCTCGGCAAGGTGCGCATGGAGCAGGTCGACAGGCCGGGGTCGAGCATGGGCATGATCAGCACCTGGCCCGCGAGGGGCGGTCCGCCCCGGTCGCGCGACATCATGGCGCACACGGCGGCCAGGTTGGCGCCCGCTTCGATGCCCGATACCACCATCTGCTTGCCCGTCCAGCCCAGCTTGGACTTGTTCTTTTTCGCCCACAGCAGCACGGCATGCGCGTCTTCCACGGCGGCGGGAAATGGCCGCACCTTCGCCAGCGTATAGTTCGCGGCCAGCACCACGTGGTCCGGATTGCTCAGCACGAGACAGCGCAGGAAGTCGTCCGCGTCGTCCAGGTCGCCATCGACAAAGCCGCCACCATGGAAAAAGACGATCAGGCTCGATTGCTTGGCGCCCGGCACACCGGCCGTGTAGACGCGTGCGGCGAGCGCATCCTGCGCGCCCTGCACCTGGATGTCGCGTATCTTCAACGCCTGGCCAGGTGCCAGCTCGGCCGCGGTGTCGGCAAAGCTCATTGCGCCACTACCGGTTGCACGGCGACATCAAGCACCGTGTCGTTCAGGCACAACAGGGCAACGCCGCCCACTTCATGGGTCAGGGCGCTATAACCGCTGGCTTCGCTTTGCGCCGCCATTGAGTATGCATCCGTCGATACCATCGCGGCCAGAGCAAGCGAGCTCATAGCGAGAGCGAGCACTGCAAAGATTCCATTCCGATGACCCATGATTTTTCTCCTGTGAACTTCCTGCGGCAATCAATTTATGCTGCAGTACAACAACTATAGACTTGATCTACAATCTGATAAAGAGTGCAATGACGAATTGATTGTTCAGGATTCTGAATAATTAGGCATAAAATGATAGGAAATCAAGTGAACAAGCTGCAAGCCATGGAAGTTTTCATCCAAGTCGTCGATGCGGGCGGCTTTACGCGCGCGGCGGAAAACATGCAGCTGCCGAAAGCCACCGTATCGACCCTGATCCAGTCGCTGGAAGCGAGCCTGTCAGTTAAATTACTCAACCGCACCACGCGCCACGTCAGCATCACGTCCGATGGCGCCGCCTATTACGAACGCTGCGTGCGCATCCTGTCCGACGTGCGCGAGGCCGAGGAATCGCTGTCGCGCACGCGCTTGAGTCCCAGCGGGCGGCTGCGCGTGGATGCGCCCACGGCCCTGGCCAGCGAACTGATCATCCCTGCCCTGCCCGATTTTTTTGCCCGCTACCCGGACATCTCGCTGGAACTGGGTTGCAGCGACCGTCCCGTCGACCTGATCGAGGAAGGCGTCGACTGCGCCGTGCGCGGCGGCGAATTGGGCGACCTGAACCTCATCGCGCGCCGGGTCGGCGTGCTGCACTTCATGACGTGCGCCTCGCCCGGCTACCTGGCGCACCACGGCACGCCGCTGCACCCGGACGACCTGCCCCGGCACCGGGGCGTGAATTTTTTCTCCGCCAAGACGGGCAAGACCTTCGAGTGGGATTTCACGCGCGCTGGCGAACGCATCCAGATCGCCATGCCCAGCCATATCGCCCTGAACGATTCAAACGCCTACACGGCTGCCGGCCTGGCGGGCCTGGGCATCGTGCAAATGACGCATTTCATGCTTGCGCCGCTGATAAAACAGGGCAAAATGGTAGAGTTGCTCAGCGAATGGGAATCCGACCCGTTGCCCATCCACGTGATCTATCCGCCCAACCGCCATTTATCCGCCAAGGTGCGCGTGTTTGTCGAATGGGTCGCCGACATGTTTACCAACCACCCGGCCACGCAGCTGAAGGGCAGGAACACCAGCCCGAGCCCGCGCGCCACCCTGACCGAGGCCCAGCCATGACCGCAGCAAGCACATCGCCCCACCGCATCGTCTTTCTCGACCGCGACAGCCTGATCGCCACCGTGCGCCCGCCCGCCTTCGACCACAGCTGGGAAGAGCATGCGCACACCAGGGGCAGCGAACAGACGGTGTCCCGACTGCAAGGCGCCATCATCGCCATCACGAACAAAGTGCCGCTGCGCGCAGCCGAACTGGCGCAACTGCCCAAGCTCCAGATGATCGCCGTGGCCGCCACCGGCACGGATATTGTCGACCTGGCCGCCTGCCGCGAGCGGGGCATCGTCGTGGCGAATATCCGTGACTATGCGCGCGCCACCGTGCCCGAACACACCCTGGCCCTGATGCTGGCCCTGCGCCGCCAATTGGTCGCCTACCGCGCGGACGTGGAGGCGGGCCTGTGGCAGGCGTCCGAGCGCTTCTGCCTGTTCGACCACCCGATCCGCGACCTGGCCGGCAGCCGTTTGGGTTTGCTCGGCTACGGCGCCCTGGGAAAGTCCGTGGCGCAGCTGGGACGCGCCTTCGGCATGCAAGTTATCGTGCACAACCGTTCGCCCATCGCCGAAGACGGCGTGAGGCAAGTGAGCTTCGATGAATTGCTGGCCACTTCCGACGTGCTCAGCCTGCACCTGCCCTTGACGGACAAGACGCGCAACATCATCGGCACGGCAGAACTGGCACGCATGCAAGCGACATCGCTCCTGATCAACACGGCGCGGGGCGGCCTCGTCGATGAAGCGGCGCTGGCCGAGGCCTTGACCAAGGGCGTGATCGCCGGTGCCGGCTTTGACGTGCTATCCAAGGAGCCGCCCCTGCCGGACAATCCGCTGCTCAATTTGCGCCTGCCCAACTTCATACTCACGCCGCACACGGCCTGGGCCAGCGGCGAGGCCATGCAAAAGCTGGCCGATATATTGATCGGCAACGTGGAAGCGTTCGAGCGGGGTGCGCCCACGAACGTGGTCGCATGAGCGTATTGAACGAACTCGACGAGCTGCTGGGCCTGGACAGCGACGAGTATGACCGCCTCGACCTGTTTCACGAGGCGGACGAACTGATCGGGCAACTGCAGCCCGACGACGTGCCCGCGTTGCTGGCATTGTGGCAGGCGCGCAGCCTTTGCTGGCAACAGCGCTACACGCAGGCAAGCGCCAGTATCGACGGCGCCGTGCTGCGCGCCCTGCTGGCGAGCTTGCTGCAGCTCAAGGAGACGACCCATGGCGTGCTTGAACTGATGAGCCGGCTTCCGCCCGTGGCCGACAACTCTCCGCTCAGCGAAGCCCTGCTCGATTACGCCCAGCAAGCCTGGCATGCGGCAGCACCCGCGCGGCACCGGCAAATCCAGATGAGCTGCTGGAGTTGCGGGCTGTCGGGCCGGCTGCTGAAGCGGCTCGGTGTGTCTTCCTGGAAGGAAGCGGGACTGTAGTCACCTACGATGCGGCAGGCCTCTCAAACGAAAATCCCGGCGCATACGCGTGATAACCGTCGAAATCGCCCTTGCCGATAGCCGCGCCTGCGCTGCGCGCAATCGCATACGCCATGCCAAAGTGGAAATAGAAATTCGGCACAATGTATAAATTCAGATATTCGTCGGCCGGCAGCGCGATATCGGCGAAACCGGCACGGTCGCGGCAGATGCGCCCGCGCGGCCCGTCAAAGCGCTCCGAGGGGATGGACTTGAGGTAGCGCATGGTCTGCGCGATCTGTTCCTGCAAGCTGGCGGCAGTGCTGAAATCGGCTACCTCCAGCCCCGCCAGCGGACAGCAGCCGCGCAGCGAAAAACTCACGGCCGCGCGCACTTGCTGGGCGAACGGCAGCATGTCCGAATGCAAACGCGCCGCCAGCATATGCGGCTCGGTGCCGGTCTTGTCGAGCATGGCGGAAAGCTGCGCCAGCGAGCGGCAAAAGATGGTGGCGGGGTCGATAAGCATCTCGTCCTTCATGACTGGATCTCCTGCGCTACGATCTGCTTCAACACACGGATCAGCCTGCGTTCATGACGGCCCACGGCGGCCCAGTCCCAGGCATCGGTCGGACCGAATTCCGGGTAATGGGGTTGCCATTTTTCCGCGCGCTTCTGCGAATTGGCGCCCACATGCGACGCCAGGCCCTTGCCGTTGGACAAGCGAAGATACACGCGGATGACGCCCCAGCCTTCGCACACATGGCGGTACGTGAGGCCGCCGCACTTGGCCGGATCGAGCGCGATACGGCGCGGGGCAAACTGCCCGCCCATGTCCGGGTAATGGACGGCCAGGAGCACCTCGCTGGCCCCTTCGGCCTCCAGCCTGGCCGCATACGCGCACAGCTCGGCCGGCGAGTGGAAATACAGTGTTTCCTGTTCCGGCGCCGAATACACCTGCGCCACGGCCGCGCCGGGCTTGGCAAAGATTGCCGCGGCCATGGCCGCGATACCTGCTGTTGATAATGCCACTGTGCCTGCCTTTCCTGTTGCCTGATGGTTGCGCCATGCGCCGTCATCCTAGCATGGCATCAGCGCCGATGGCGGCTGAAAAACTCCCAGATGACCTCATTCGCGTCGATGGCGCGCGTGGTCTTGCCGATGGGCAGGCCGATATTGAAAGCATCGGCGCCCGGCCATGTGTGGCCACCCTCCTTGACCGTGATCAAAGCAACGCTGGCGCCGCCGGCACCCTGCTCCAGCCAAGTTACTTGCGTGGCGTCGCCGGCAGGGCCAGGAATCTGGCGCGGCTGCGGCGCGGCGCCTACAATGCCGTTGTGCTTGCGCCAGTAGTCGAACGTGCCTTCTGCCGACAGGTAGCTGGCGGCCTTGCCCTCATGCAGCACGACCTTGTCGGCCGTACCTTGTATCAACAGCATGCCGACCTTGTCCGTCTTTTTATGATGCTGCAGCACCGGTTCCGGCATGGGCGCCCCCACCGAGGCGACGGCCGCAAAGTGTTGGGGCAGCTCGGCTGCCAGGCGCAGGGCAAAGAAGCCGCCGCGCGACAAGCCCGTGGCATACACGCGCTTGTCGTCGATGCGGTAATTCTGCTTGAGCCTGGCCAGCATGGCTTGCGTAAAACCGACATCGTCCGTGCCCGCCAGGTAATCCATGCCGAAACCCACGTTCCAATCCTGCTTGATGCCTTGCGGATACACAACGATGAACTGGTGCCGCTCAGCCATCTTGTTCATCTGTGTGTACAGCATTTGTTCCGCCATGCTCATGCCGCCGCCATGGAAATTGAAGATGACGGGAAAGGCCTGCTGCGGAGCTTTGTCGTAGGCGGCGGGCGTGTAGACGATGTAGCGGCGTTTTTCCTCCTTGTGCTGCAACGATTGCACCTGGGCCAGCACGGGCGTGCACAGGCAGGACAGGATCAACAGGCTGATGGCGATTTTCATGGACTTCCCTTCACGATAAAGAGCAGCCAGCATAAGCAGTGGCAGGTGAAATCGCGGTGAAATCCAGCGTCTTTATTGTGCCTGGGTCGGAAGGATAGCGACACGATACTGCGTCGCACCGGGGTCGAAAACAATGTCCCAGTGCATGGCGTGGGCCAGGCGCTGCAGCAGGTTCTGGCCATGCGCGAAGCCCTGGACGCGCCGCGGCTGTCCCGCTTGCACAGTATTGTCGATGCTCAGGCAATCTTGCGCGAACACAATGCTGATGCGGCAAGCGGGGCCGCCATGGAACAGCGCATTCGCCAGGCAATTATTGATGAGCAACATCGTCAGCTGTCCATTGCCAACCACCTCTAGCCGCTCGGGCAAGTCCAGGGTCAGCAGGCTAGCATCCCAGGGATGTTCGTCCAGCAGGCGCAGCAGGCATTGCTCGATACAGCTGCGTAACTCCACCATTTCGCCAGGCAGTTGCTCGGCCCGCGCCAGCGCGAACAGCACGTCGATGGTGGCGCGCATCTCGTCCGTGGATTGCCGCAGCTGCGCCTGCCCTTCCAGCGTCACGGGATGCGCACCGGCCAGTGCCAAGGTGTTGTGCATCAAGGTCAGCGGCGTGCGCAATTCATGGCTGACGTCGCGCGCGAAGGCCTGTTCGCGCTGCAAGACCGCCTGCAGTTCGACAAACGTGGTTTCCAGGCGGCGCGCCAGGAAACCGATTTCGTCGGGACGGTCGCGTTCGCTGAAATGGACGGCGCCGCCGGGCGCCAGCTGGCGCGCTTCCTGGGCCAGGCGCTGCAGGGGCAGCACGAGGCGCCGCGCCAGCCAGTACGCCAGCAGCAAGGCCAGGGCGATCAGCGCCAAGGCCACGCCCAGCACGACGCCGCCTACTTCCCGCGCCAGGCGCTGCACCACCAGCACAGGCGCCACGTCGGCCAGCAGATAGCTGCGCTGGGGCTGTCCAGCGGCAACGAGGTCCAGCGCCAGCACGTGATAATGCTGGCCTGTCGTGGTAAACACTTCCCCGCGCGGGGCGGACGGCGGTACTTGCGCACGCACCGCTTGCGGCAAGTCAAGGTAGCTGCCATAAACCGTGATGAGGTCGCTGCCAGAGGGCGTAAGCTTGCCGTGCTGCTGCCAGCGCATGCTGACGGCCGCCGCTTCGCGCTCGAGCAGGCGCTGCACCAGCATGTCTTCTGTCACATAGGCGATCACCAGCGCCAGGCCCGTGTAGCACAGGCACAGCAACACGGTGAAACCGGCCAGGGCCGCGAACAGGCGCTGCCGGATCGACTTGCTCATGGAAACGCCGCAGTGTCAAACGCAAGGCGGTAGCCCAGCTGCGGTATGGTCACCAGCATGCCCGCGCCGCCGGCCAGTTCCAGCTGCTTGCGCAGCGCGTAGATGTGCGATTTGAGCGCATCGCTGTCGGGCGGCTGGCTGCCCCACAGATGCTGCAGCAAGGCCGAACGCGACACCGCGTGCGGATGCTCGCGGCACAGCAGCAGCAATATTTTAAAACCCGTCTGCGTCAAAGGCAGCGCCACGTCACCGAGCAGGGCGCGTCCTTCGCGCGTCTGCAAGGTAAAGGAGCCCACGCGCATTTCCTGGTGCACGTGCAGCTGGTGCCGGCGCGCCAGCGCTTCGCAGCGCAAGACCACTTCGCGCAAGTCGAACGGTTTGCTCAGGTAATCGTCGGCGCCGTCGCGAAAGCCGCGTGCCTTGTCTTCATATGCATCGCGCGCCGTCAGCATCAAGATCGGCACATTGCTGGGCGCGCCCGCCTTGATGGCGCGGCACACTTGCAAGCCATCGATGTCGGGCAGGTTCAGGTCCAGCAGCACCACGTCATAGCTGTTGCGCGTGGCCAATTGCACGGCCAGCGCCCCCGTGCCCGCATGATCGTTCTGCCAGCCCAGGCCGTCGAGGAAGTCGAGCACCTGGCGCGCGATGGCCAGGTGGTCTTCCACCAGCAATATGCTCAAGGGCAAGCGATTCATGGAGTGCCGGCAATGCGCGCATACAGCCAGAAGTTGCCGGACCTACCGCGAATTTGCCGGTAGCAACGCAGATAGCCTTCACGCTCGAAAGCGCAGCGTTCGAGCACGCGGATCGAACGTTCATTGCTCTCCAGTACGGTTGCCTGGATGCGCAGGAAGCCCAGGCGCTGGAAGCCCCAGTCCATGACCGACGCGGCGATGGACGTGGCCACGCCCCGCCCCCATACGGCAGGAGACAGATCGTAGGCGATTTCCGCCGTGCGGTGCTGCGGGGAAATGGCATTGAAGCCGATGGTGCCCACCAGCTGGCCGCCGTCGCGCAGCACGATGGCCAGGCGGATGGGCGACGCTGGCTGGGCCGAGGCGTAATCATCGAAATTGGCCTGCAGATCGTCGACGCAACGCAAGTTCCAGCTCGTATGTTCCACGACAACAGGATCGGCCAGGTAGGCATACCAGGCGGGCGCATCGCTGCGTTCCAAGTGGCGCAACGTCACCAGGGCATGATCCGACCTGGGTAAATCGACAGCTTTCATTGCTTTGCATCCTCCTCAGGCTAGCGGGCAATCGGCGGCCAGCCAGGATGTAAAATCATTGGCAAGCCGCTCGAAATCGTCGCGTTGCATGGAACCGTGCCCGACCAGATACACGGCGCGGTCGCCATCATCGAGGGCCAGCATGACGGCGCGCCCGCCGCTGTCGTCGCCGATGGCGATGAAACCCGGGCATGACAGTGGCGTGTCGTAGGTGGCATTGCGCTCCACCAGACTGCCTGCGCCGTACAACAGGACCTGCTCGCCGCGGACACTTTCCTGCCAGCCCTGGAGAAAACGCAGGTAATACGCCGGCAAAGCGCGGCCCAGCCAGTGCTGGAACGCTTCGACTTCCTGCAGGTTCACGCGGCATCCTTGCGCCGTGCTTCCCACGTACGCCGCAGCAAGCCGTACAGGGCCGTATCGCTGACGTGGCCGGCGACGATCCAGCGTTCCGGCAGGAAACCTTCCTGCTTGAAACCCTGGCGTTCCAGGGCGCTGGCCGAAGCCGTATTGAGCGGGTCGATATCGGCTTCCAGGCGGTTCAGGTTGCGCTCGATAAACGCGTATTCCAGCAACGCCGACAAGGCTTCCTGCATATAGCCCTTGCCCCAATACGGGCGCGCCAGCGCATAGCCGATTTCGGCACGGCGGTTCTGGCGGTGCTCGGAAAACAGGCTGCAGCTGCCCATGTATTCGCCCGTCGCCTTCAGCGTGACGGCGAAGCGGAAGAACTCCTCGCTTTCGAAAGCGGCGATGTCCTCGGCAAGCTTGCGCGCGGCGATGCTGGCATCCTGCCATGGCGGTTCGCTAAAATAGCGCATCACTTCGGGATCGGCATGCATGGCGAAAAAGGCTGCTTCATCCGATGGTTGCGGTTTGCGCAGGATCAGGCGTTCAGTGGTGATGGTTTTCATGTAGGCCATGCGACTCCAATCGAAGGTTCAAACGGGCAATGCTTATTATTCCATGCAACTATAACGAAGTGGCAATTTTGTGACGGCGCTTTTAATGTACTATGGCAACATTGTTCGCCATATCATTGATGCAACTTCATGATCCGCTTATGCCCGCAGTAAAAGAAGCAGCACATACCGACGCCGTCCCGGCGCAGCCCGAAGTCTTGAGCAAGCACAAGCGGCCGGTCATCGTCTGGGCCAGCATCGCCTTCTTTTGCATGTGCGCCATGCTGCTTGGCATGACCATCTGGATCGTCTGGTCTTCGCGCGAAGTACGCTTGCACGAAGCGAAGGCGACGACGGAACACATGGCGCGCACCCTGGCGACCCAAGCGTACATGGAACTGGAAGTCGCCGATGTGATGCTGGAAGATATCGTCGAGCACATCCGCAACGAAGGCAATAGTGACGCGACCGGCGAGCGGCTGCAATCGCATCTGCAGCAGCTATCGAAAAATATCGTGGAAATTGCCGGCGTCTTCATTTTTGACAGCCGCGGAGACTGGCTGGCCAGCTCGTCCGGCGCCGGGCAGGACGGCAACAATGCGGACCGCGACTACTTTACTTATCACAAGACGCATGCGCAGCTGGGCAGCCGCATCAGCGCGCCCGTGCGCAGAAAATCCAGCGGGCAATGGGTATTGCCCGTGTCGCGCCGGGTGGAATTGGCGGACGGCTCCTTTGCGGGCGTGGTGCTGGTCACCCTCGGGCTCGCCTCCTTCGAACGCATCTACGATAGCCTCAACCTTGGCAATACGGGCACGGCCTTCTTTGCGCTCGATGACGGCACCTTGATCTACCGCCGGCCATTCCAGCCCGGCGTCATCGGCATGGATATTTCGTCGGGTGCGGTCCTGCGCGCCTACCGCGAAAAAGGGCCTGTCGGCACGGCCATGATGACGGCGAAGGTGGACGAGATCGAACGGCTGTACAGCTATCGCCACCTGCAGCGCTTTCCCGTCATCGTCGCGGCGGGGCTATCGGAGGAAGATATTTTCGCCGAATGGCAACGCTTGAGCATGCAAATCGTGCTGGCGTCGCTGGCGGCAGGCGCGGCGCTGATCTACCTGTTCGGCAAGCTGATGCGGCAGATTGCCGTACGCGACCGTATCGAAGCCAGCCTGCGCGTGGCCACGACGGAGTTGCAGCACGTGAATGCGGATCTGGCGGCGCGAGCCTCGCAGGATGGCTTGACGGGGCTGGCCAACCGCCGCTGTTTCGACGAAACCTTGGCGCATGAACTCAAACGCGCCCAGCGCAGCGGGCACGCGGTATCGCTGATCATGCTCGACGTGGATTTCTTCAAGAAATTCAACGATCAGTATGGCCACATGGCGGGCGACGAGTGCCTGCAAGCGGTTTCCGGTGCTGTGGCGTGCAGCGTCGGCCGGGCCGAAGACCTGGCGGCCCGTTACGGCGGTGAAGAGTTCGCCGTCATCATGCCCGGCACGGGCGCGGCGGGCGCCCTGGAAGTCGCGCAAGCCATCCGGGCGGCCGTGGAAGCGCTGCAGATTCCCCACGCGGCCAGCGCGAACGGTGTCGTGACCGTCAGCCTGGGCGCGGCCACGCTCCAGCCTGGCCAAGACCGCCCCACGGATTGCAGCGAGCTGATACGCGAGGCCGATGCCTTGCTGTACCAGTCGAAAAACACGGGCCGCAACCGCGTCAGCGGCGGCGTACCAGCAGCATGAGACCGCTTATGTCCGGGAAAAGAATCGCCCTCACCATGCCGCTGTCCCTCATCGCACTGGCCGTCTGGCTGGGCTTGAGCCTGGGCGGCCGCTGGCTGGAAGCCGCTGGCTACGCCTTGCCGGGCGCAGCCGTCACCGGCCGTATCGGCCTGTCGTGGGCGCTGGCCGCACTGTTCGCACTGGCGCTGCTGCTCGCGTCAAGCCAGCGCCGCGAAGCGGGCCTGTGCGCGCCGCAGCCATGGAAAACGCTGTGGCTGGTCTGGCCGCCTCTGCTGTATGCGCTGCTGATGCTGTTGCTTGCCTGGGCCGGCGGCTGGCCGCAGCCGCGCGTGCTGCTGATCGTCGCGTGCAATGCGGCGCTGGTGGCCATCTCGGAAGAACTGATGTTCCGCGCCATCTTGTTGCAGGGCATGCTGGACCGCTACGCAGTCTGGCCGGCCGTCCTGATTTCCTCGGCGCTGTTCGGCCTGGCCCATACGGCCAACGGCCTGGCCACGGGCGACGTCAGCGGCGCCTTGTGGCAAGCCGTGGCCGCCACCTTGCAGGGCGTCGGCTATGCGGCCATCCGGCTGCGCACCCGCTCGATATGGCCGATGGTGCTCGTGCATGGGCTATGGGACTACGCGCTGGTGACGGCCACCTTGCCGAACCCGGCCGAAGACGGCGCATCTATCCTGCCATACGTCGCCCTGCTGGCCGTGCTGCCCTTGTGCCTGTACGGCGTCTACCTGCTGCGCCCGAGCCAGCGCGCGGCCATATCGCAACCGCAGCCATAATGTCGCGACAAGCTTTTTCATCCATTGAGCAAGAAGATGGCCGCGCGTAAGGACGGCTTGACAGCGCGGCCCATCGCATGGCATCGTTCAGCCATGCAATCGCCACGCCCTCCCCTGCCATCGATTATTGCCGCCATTCCAACGATG
The DNA here is from genome assembly GCF_051380835.1 of Janthinobacterium aestuarii. Classification (NCBI taxonomy): domain Bacteria; kingdom Pseudomonadati; phylum Pseudomonadota; class Betaproteobacteria; order Burkholderiales; family Oxalobacteraceae; genus Janthinobacterium; species Janthinobacterium aestuarii. The sequence goes on along the minus strand of NZ_JBNYXU010000006.1, from coordinate 227,860 downwards.
GTGGCTTAGCAGCAGTGTGATTGCCAAAGCCGCCTGAGAGGCGGCTTTGATGTGCAGTCACTGGTCAAACCGTCTCGCAGGCTTCATTTCTTTTTTAGCGAGCGACCATGTCCATGACTTCCAGCACCACCGCTTCCCCCACCCTGCACCTCGTCTGCGGCAAGATTGCTTCCGGAAAATCCACCTTGACGGCCCGGCTGGCCAGTGCGCCACAGACCGTGCGCATCAGTGAAGACAGCTTGCTGACGCAGCTGTATCCGGGCCAGATCGCCAGCCTGGCCGACTATGTGGCCTGCGCGGCGCGGCTGCGCGCGGCCATCGCCCCTTTGGCCCTGCAAATGCTGCGGGCGGGCGTGTCCGTCGTGCTCGATTTTCCCGCGAATACGCCGGCCAGCCGCGCCTGGATGCGCGAGCTGTTCCAGCAGGTGGGCACGCCGCACGTGCTGCATTATCTCGACGTTTCGGACGAAGAATGCAAGGCGCGCTTGCGCCAGCGCAATGCCAGCGGGCTGCATCCGTTCTCCACCAGCGATGCGCAATTTGATGAAATCACGCGCCACTTCGTGCCGCCCGACTCTTCGGAAGGTTTTTACATCGTTCAAACAAGCAGTTAATGTTTCCTGGCTGCCCGGCGGCAGGAGCTTGTGCACTTTCGACCAAGCTGCTTTTTTGACATGCCTTCGTTTCGGCTGATACTCTGCATGTCTCACAATAAGAAACAGGACAGCACTCGGTGAAAATAATGAAGTTCGCCGGCAGCGGCCTGGCCATTCTGCTTGCCTTGCTGGCTGGATCCGCACAGGCGCAATATGCGTCGGTCGATGCCACGCGGACAAAGAACGAGGCAGCGGCCACATTGATGCTTGAGTCCTTGAAAGAGACCAGGTACTGGATCGTTCCCAATCCACAAGCCATCTCGCGATATGAGTTCCAGGAATTGGACGAGGACGGGAATCCCGCTGGAAAAAAATTTGTCGTCACGGAAACGACGAGTTTCACCGTGCATAGCTATGTAGATAAAGACTTCCGGCGCTATGCGCGGATCGTCTTCGAAGATGACAAGGACGCGGCGCTGGAGCTCTCCTTCTATCTATTCGAGTCCAGGCCGGGGCCGCTGACGCTATTTCGCAATGTATACGATCCGGCCAGACGCTCGCGGTTGGATTTTGTCGAGTATCTTTTCACCTCGCCGCCCAAAGATATCGATAGAGCGGAGGCCAAAGAAGGCATCCTGGAAATTGCCTTCCAGACCGCCCTGCTAGCCAAAGGCGACGTCAACATTGGCATGACCGCGAAACAGGTACGCGCCTCCGGCTGGGGAAAACCTGTCAGCATGCAGAAAAAGTCCGATGTGGTCGGCGCGCACGAAGAGTGGCGATACGAAAGCAGGCGTTCCTTGCTTTTCACAAATGGCAGACTGGCCTCCATCCGGCGCTGATACGCGACAGCACGGCCAGGCAATTGCCGCCCCACTGGCCTTAAAACGTGCCCGGCAGCAGGATCTTTTTATCCACCTGCTGCAAGTCGCGCAAGCCGCAAAAGGCCATCGTCAGGTCCAGTTCGTTGCGGATGATCTCCAGGCATTTGGTCACGCCCGGCCCGCCCATGGCACCCAGGCCGTATAAAAACGGGCGGCCGATGTATACGCCTTTCGCGCCCAGGGCCACGGCCTTGATCACGTCCTGGCCCGAGCGGATACCGCCGTCCATATGCACTTCGATCTGGCTGCCGACGGCGTCGACGATGGCCGGCAAGGCTTCGATCGACGATTGCGCGCCATCGAGCTGGCGCCCGCCGTGGTTCGAGACGATCAGCGCGTCGGCGCCGCTTTCGACGGCCAGGCGCGCGTCTTCCGGGTCCATGATGCCCTTGATGATCAGTTTGCCACCCCAGCGCTGCTTGATCCATTCCACGTCGGCCCACGACAGGCTCAGGTCGAACTGCTGCTGCGTCCAGGCCGACAGCGACGACATGTCGGACACGGACGTGGCGTGGCCGACGATGTTGCCAAACCCCCGGCGCTTCGTGCCCAGCATGCCCGCCACCCAGCGCGGCTTGGTGGCCATGTTGATGATGTTCGGAATCGTCAGCTTCGGCGGCGCCGACAGGCCATTGCGCAAATCTTTGTGGCGCTGGCCCAGCACCTGCAAGTCCAGGGTCAATACGAGCGCGCCGCATTTCGCCGCCTTGGCGCGGTCGATCAGGCGATTGATGAATTCACGGTCCTTCATCACATACAGCTGGAACCAGAACGGCTTTGTCGTGTTCGCCGCCACGTCCTCGATCGAGCAGATACTCATGGTCGACAGGGTGAACGGCACGCCGAAGCGCTCGGCCGCCTGGGCCGCGAGGATTTCGCCATCGGCATGCTGCATGCCCGTCAGGCCCGTGGGCGACAGGGCCACCGGCATCGACACGTGCTGGCCCACCATGGTCGAGGCCAAGCTGCGGTTTTCCAGGTTGACGGCCACGCGCTGGCGGAATTTGATCTTGGCGAAATCGCTGTTGTTGGCGCGGTACGTCGATTCCGTCCAGGAGCCGGAATCGGCGTAGTCGTAAAACATGCGCGGCACCCGTTTCTGGGCCAGCACGCGCAAGTCTTCGATGCTGGTGATGATACTCATGCGTTTCCTCGGTCGATGGCAAGTCGGACCATGATCGTGCATTTGCCTGCAATTGTCTATCCGGCAGGCAATGCCGCCACACTTACCAAGCGCGCGCGCCGAGAATTTTCTCGCCCAGTTCAGTCAACTGCGCTTGCGGATAGCGCAGCTTTTCCTTTTCCTCGGGGTCGCCGGGAAACGCATAGCCTTGCGGCGCGCTGCGCTCGCGCCAGCTTTGCACCCGCCAGTCGCGCAGGGACTGATTGTCTTCCTGGGCCGGCGTAAAGGAAATGTATTGGGCCAGGCGCACCTGGTCCGTCGACGTGTTCGGGCGGATGCCGTGCGCCAGCAGGCTGTTAAAGATCAACAACTCGCCTTTCTTCATGGCGATGAATTCCATCGGGTACGGCACCGTCGCCAGGTCTGGCTGCCATGGATTGCGGTCAAGCGGCACGGTCTTGCGCCACGCCAGCAAGTTGTTGAACAATTCCGGATAGCATTGAAAACCGCCGCTCTCGGGCGACGTATCGGACAGGGCCAGCACGCCTTGCACGTTGACGGGCAGCGGGTCGAGCGTGGTGTCGGCATCCCAGTGGATGAAGCCGCCAAACTTGCGCTTGCCATTGTTCGGCGTGTTCAGGTTGGCGCGGTCGATCGTCACCCACAAATCCTGACGGTCCCAAATGTCGACAAAGGCGTCGACCACGCGCTGGGTCTGGCGGTTATCCCACAGGGTCTGGTTGTGATACGCCTCGACCATGCCGGAACCATTGAGTTCCTTCATCGCGTGGTCGCGCAACTGGTCCTGATTCCAGGTGGCGGGGTCGTTCTCGTTGAGTCCCTGGAATTCCCACAGGAAATCCGTTGTACGGCGCACCTGCTCGGGCGACACGGCATCCTTGACGATGACGTAGCCATAGGTTTGCCAGTGCAAGAAGTCGCTGTCGGACAGCACGCGCAACGGCAGCTGTTTTTGTATGTCGCGCAACTGGGTTTGTTCCGTGTAGGCCACGGACGGGTTGCCGGGACGGTCTTCGCCGTATTGATATCGGTCTTGCATCGCTGTCTCCTGTGTTGGTGTGAGATAGATTGTGCTTCAACCGAGCCAAGCAAAATGCGCGTTGAACGGCCAATACTGATACTATCCTCACCATCAACCCCTTCAAAACGTCACGATGACGCCTTTATTCGAACAAGTCACGATCCCGACGGGCCGCTCCTGGGGCTTGCTGTGGCGCGAACTCGATGCCATTCCCTTCATCTGGCATTACCACCCGCAGTTCGAGCTGACCCTGACCGTCAATGCCCGGGGACAGCGCTACATCGGCGACCACTTGGGCGACTTCGAACCGGGCGATCTGGTGCTGCTGGGGCCGAATTTGCCGCACACGTGGTCGGCCAGCGAGCGCATCGACAGCGCGCAACCGATGCTGGCCGTCGTCGTGTGGTTTTCGCTCGAGTGGGTGGAGCAGCTGGCGGCCTGTTTTCCGGAGTTGCACGGCGTGCGGCAACTGGCGGCCCGCGCCGGTCCGGCCCTGCATTTTTCAGCGGACGCGAGCGCGCGCTGCGCCCGTCAACTGCTGCAACTGAACGCCCTGCCCGTGCCGCAGCGCCTGCCGCTGCTGCTCGACGTGCTGCTGGACCTGGCGGCCGATGGTGCCGCGCGGCCGCTGGCCTCGCAAGCGCAGGCGCCGGTGCATGCCGATGGGCAGCAAAAGCGCATGGCCATCGTGTTTGACTTCATGCACGCGCATTTCCGGGAAGAGATCGCAGTGGAGACATTGGCGCAGCGGGCGGCCCTGTCGCTGGGCGCGTTTCACCGCTGTTTCAAGCGCCACGCGCATTGCACGCCGGGCGAATACCTGGCGCGGCTGCGCATCGGCCGCGCCTGCCAACAACTGATCGAAAGCAATCTCGCCATTGCCGTCATCGCGCAAGAGGCGGGCTACCGCAACCTCGCGCATTTCAACCGCCAATTTCGCGCCGCCAAGCACGTCACGCCGCGCGCGTTTCGCCTGCAATACCGGCGCGGCGCCAAAGACCTGTCGTAAATCCGTTCGAAAACGAAAAAGGGGATCAGATTTTACAATCTGACCCCCAATATTCTGGTGCGGCTGGCAGGAATTGAACCCACGACCCCTTGGTTCGTAGCCAAGTACTCTATCCAGCTGAGCTACAGCCGCCTAAGACAAGATTATAGCAGGGCTTTGCAGAATGGCAAAGGGCGCCGTGCGGATATTTCACAATTGCCCAGGTCGCCAACATGGCCCCCGCTTGCCGCCATCAGGACGAAAAAAACCCGGAAAGCGAACTTTCCGGGTTTTTTTCACTACTGCTGATACTGGTGCGGCTGGCAGGAATTGAACCCACGACCCCTTGGTTCGTAGCCAAGTACTCTATCCAGCTGAGCTACAGCCGCAAACTCTGACACACTTCGCCGGACGGCACGAAGCTTGAAACTTTCATCAAAACGAAGCGAACTTCATCATGGCAATACTGGTGCGGCTGGCAGGAATTGAACCCACGACCCCTTGGTTCGTAGCCAAGTACTCTATCCAGCTGAGCTACAGCCGCAAAACTTCGACAACATTCCACGAACAACATGGAGGTGAAACTTGTTACAACAAAACCAGGCAAAGTCTGATTTTCAGTATTCTGGTGCGGCTGGCAGGAATTGAACCCACGACCCCTTGGTTCGTAGCCAAGTACTCTATCCAGCTGAGCTACAGCCGCGCAGGCAAACATTATAGCGTATTCATTTCGCTTTGAAAAGTTCGATTTTTCAATCGCTTAGCTGATTTTGCAGAATACCGCCCCGCATGATCGACTACCTTTTCGCTGCCAAAAAGCGCACGCCTTTTTATCGGTGGACACTTCTGCTTTCACAGTGGCGTCCAGCGAATCGAGAAGTTGCTGTCTCGAAAGAAGCGGGATTATAGGGACTGCTTTCCAGCCTGTCCAGTGCTATCTGCAGGCGGCGCGCAAGCGTGCGGTGGCGGCGCGCCGCTTGGGGCTACAATACCAACCAGACAGGGGCGTTTGTGCCTCCCCTAATGCATGACGGCGGGCATTGAACATCATGACCTATTTAACTGAGCTTAGCGGCGGCGGCCCGGCGGGGCAAGAGCCCGTGCGGCAGACTCACTGTTGCAGGATTTCCGATGGCCAAGCATGACCGCGAGCAAGACCTGCTACCCCCATCAGCGCCGCTGAGCCTCTCCGACGAGCGCCTGTCCAACTTGCTGGAAAGTATTACCGACGGCTTTTGCCTGCTCGACCGCGACTGGACCATCCGCTACCTCAATACGCGCGGCGCCGCCATGCTGGCGCCGCAGCACGCGCCTGGCGCCAGCCTGACGGGCAAGAACCTGTGGCAAGCCTGCCCCGACCTGCATGGCACGGAACTGGAAACGCAGTACCGGCGCGCCATGGCGCAGCAGCACAGCTGCAGTTTCGAGCTGCTGTATCCGCCACTGGGGCGCTGGCTGGAAGTGCGCATCTTCCCTTCCAGCGAAGGACTGACCACGTATATCCAGGACATCAATCAGCGCAAGGCGGCCGAGGAAAACTTGCGCCACAGCGAGGAAGACTTGCGCGCACTGGCCAATTCCATCCCGCAACTGGCCTGGATCGCCAGCTTCGACGGCACCATTGCCTGGTACAACCAGCGCTGGCACGACTACACGGGCACTACTGCGGAACAGATGGCGGGCGACGGCTGGAGCATCGCCTATGACGCGCAGCACCTGCCGCCGATGCTGCAAGCGTGGAAGGCCGCCTTGCGCGACGGCACACCCTTCGAAATGGAGTTCCCCATCCGTGGCGCAGACGGCCAGTACCGCTGGTTCCTGACGCGCGCCAATCCCGTGCGCGCCCGGGGCGGCCAGCTGCTGCGCTGGTTTGGCACGAGCACCGATGTCGACCAGGTCAAGCGCGCGCAGGAAGCCTTGCGCGATGAAACGCGCGTGCTCGAGTTGCTCAACAATACGGGAGCGGCCCTGGCCGGCACCCTCGATTTGCCTGCCCTGCTGCAGGAAACCGTCGATGCGGCCACGCGCATCAGCGGCGCGCGCTTCGGTGCCTTTTATTATGACGATGCGGGCGATATCCACGACAGCGCCGCCCCCCTGCCATCGGCAAGCGCCGTCAACGGCATCAGCCTGCGCCAGGCCGACGCCATCGCCACGGAATTGCGCCAGGGGCCGGCCATGCGCCAGAACGACTTGCTGGCCGCGCCCGACGCCAGCGCCAGCGGCGCGCCGCCGCTGCGCAGCTGCCTGAGCCTGCCCGTCAGTTCGCGCTCGGGCCTGTTGCTGGGGCGCTTGCTGCTCGGCCATCCGCAAGCGGGCATGTTCAGCGCGCGCAGCGAGCGCATCGTCTCGGCCATCGCGGCCCAGGCCGCCGTCGCGCTCGACAATACGCGCCTGTACGCGGCCGCCACGCGCGCCGCCGAAGAGCGCAAGGTGCTGCTCGACAGCGAACGCGAGGCGCGCGCCGACGCCGAGCGCACGAACCAGCTGAAAGACGATTTTCTTACCACCCTGTCGCACGAACTGCGCACGCCGCTGTCGGCCATCCTGGGCTGGGCCCAGGTGCTGCGGCGCGGCACGCGCGACCAGGCCGACCTGCACCGGGGCCTGCAAAGCATCGAACGCAATGCGCGCGCGCAGGCGCAACTGATCGAAGACTTGCTCGACATGAGCCGCATCACCTCCGACAAGGTGCTGCTGGACCTGCAAACCATCGTGCCCGCCAGCATCATCGCCGCGGCCATCGAAACCCTGCGCCCGGCGGCCGACGCCAAGCACATCGCCATCCACAGCAACATCGCCAGCGATGCGGGCACCATCACGGGCGACCCCAGCCGTATCCAGCAAGTGATCTGGAACCTGCTGTCGAATGCCCTGAAGTTCACGCCGCAAGGGGGGCGGGTCGAGATCGGCGTGCGCCGCGAGGCGAGCCGCCTGGCCATCACGGTGGCCGACAACGGCGTCGGCATCAAGAAAGACTTCCTGCCCCACGTGTTCGACCGCTTCCGCCAGGCCGACGCCTCCACCACGCGCCGCCATGGCGGCCTGGGGCTGGGGCTGGCGATCGTCAAGCACCTGGTGGAGCAGCATGGCGGCACGGTCACGGTCAGCAGCGCCGGCGACATGCAGGGCGCCAGCTTTACCGTGCGCCTGCCCCTGGGGACGCGGGCCGCCCCGGCACGCCCGAAGGGCGGCGAGCTGTCCGCCAGCCACGACTTGCGCGGTGTCACGGTGCTACTGGTCGATGACGAGGCCGATGCGCGCGAACTGACGACGCGCATCCTGCGCGACTGCCACGCCGAAGTGCATGGCGCCGGCAGCGTGGCGCAAGCGCTGCAACTGCTGGACCAGGTGCACCCGCACGTGCTGATCAGCGACATCGGCATGCCCGACGCCGATGGTTTCGACTTGCTGGCGCAAATCCGCGCACACGCCTCCCCCGATGCGGCCAGTCTGCCCGCGCTGGCGCTGACGGCGTTCGCGCAACCGCAGGACCGCCGGCGGGCGCTGGCCAGCGGCTTCCAGGCCTGGGTCTCGAAACCGCTCGACCCGGCAGAGCTGCTGGCGGCCGTGGCGCAGCTGGCCGCGTCGCGCGTCAGCACCGACGCCCGTGAACAGGGGCGCAATACACGGCCCTAAAAAGATGATGCAAAGAAATACATAGTGCAGTACAAAATGACTATTTTCATGGGTTAGCCTTCCTACTTTCAGACGCGGCACTGTCCTACAAGCAACTAAGCGAAAGTTTGCTACACTGAAATGCAGAAGCACACCTGCACGGCAGGCTGGAGACGGCGGGCTTGGCCGGCTAGAACGGCATAAGCGAACTCAAGCGCTGTTGTGCGCCCTATCTTGTTGCAAGGCGCTACTATCTTTCCACTGCCGTCAGCCCATCAGCTGCGGTAGAAGCCAGCGTTGCATAGACCGTATAACCGAGACCTTACATGCCCAGCCAAGATGAGATTTTGAAAGCCAAAATTTTGGTCGTCGATGATTCACCCGACAATGTTGACCTGATGCTGGAAATCCTGCGCGATGCAGGCTATACCAATGTCGCGGCCACCATGCGTCCGGCCCAGGTTTGCCCCCTGCACCGGGAGCATTGCTACGACCTGATCTTGCTGGATCTGCAAATGCCGGAACTCAATGGTTTCCAAGTCATGAAAGGCTTGAAGGAAATCGAGCATGGCGGCTACCTGCCCGTGCTGGCCCTGACGGCACAACCGAGTTTCAAGATCGCCGCCCTGGAAGCGGGCGCGCGCGATTTCATCAGCAAGCCCTTCGACCTGATGGAAGTGCACAAGCGCATCCACAACATGCTGGAAGTGCGCCTGCTGTACAAGGAACTGGCGCAATACAGCAAGCAGCAGCAGGAACTGGCGCTGCACGATCCGCTGACGGGCTTGCCGAACCGGCGCCTGCTGGAAGACCGCATCGAGCATACCTTGCAACAATCGGCCCGCAGCCGCGGCAAGTCGGCCATCCTGTACCTGGACCTGGACGGCTTCAAGGCCATCAACGACAGTTACGGCCACGGCTATGGCGATGAAATCCTGAAAATGGTAGCGGCCCGCCTGGTGGGCGCCTCGCGCAAGGAAGACACGGTGGCGCGCATCGGCGGCGACGAATTCGTCATCGTGCTGGGCAACCTGGCCGGCAAGGGCGACGCGCGCGAACCGGCCGCCAAGCTGATCGAAGTCATTTCCGAGCCGTATTTCATCAACGACCTGACCCTGCGCCTGTCGACCAGCATCGGCATCGCCATCTACCCGGACGACGCGAGCAGCGTCGACTCGTTGCTGGGCGCGGCCGACACGGCCCTGTACGAAGCCAAGCGCGCCGGCAAGAACCGCTTTTGCTGCATCCCGCACGAAGTGATCGCCGCGCAGACACAGGTGAACATGCAAAAAAACAACATCCCGTCGATCGCCTGAGTTTCTTACCGCACAGCACGCAAAAAAACCGGCAAGCCTTCATGGCCAGCCGGTTTTTTTATGCGCACGATGCTTATTTCTTGCCAGCGGCCACTTCTTGCTGGCCTGCGTGCTGGTGGTCCGTTTGCGCATCGACCGTTTCGGGCGGCACTTCGATGCGCGTGATGCCTGCATCGACGGAAATCGGGTCGCTGGCGGGGAAGGTCATTTCCACGGCGTCGTCGAGCAGCTCTTCCTTGGCCCGCTCTTCGCCGCTCATGCCCTCTTCATCGGCCAGGATGGCCAGCGCGCTGGCCCATTTGACGAAATTGAGGTTGGCCAGTTCGCGCACGGTGTGCACGCCAAACGCTTGCTGCAAGGCCTTGGCATCCTTCGGGCTGACGCCGCGCAGGGCGCTGATGGGCGCATTGACGATGTCGCGGAAGCTTTTGTCGAGGTATTCCTGGTCGACGATGGTATCGATATTCATGGCATATCCTTTCGTTTCGGTAAGCGGGGCATTGCTGCATGGAGAAAATGCATGACACCACTATGGCAGCGTGCGGCGCCCCGGTATGTGCGCAGCCGTACGTAACGGCAGGAACGGCACCTGCTGGCGCAAACGATAATATTGCCTACAATATAAAAGTGATGGAAGGAGATCAAAATTGCCGAAAAGACAGAAATTTTCCATCCATGCGCCCCGCGATGAAATCCTCATGTATGATCCACAACTTGAATTTGGTCCTCACCTTTCACCATTCACGGGGCGCTATGTCCGCACAAACAGATCCGAACAAGGAAACGGCCCAGGCCGATGCGGAACGCGCCGCCGATCTCAGCGAGTTGCTCGGCCATGTCAACACCAGCTGGGACAATGAACGGCGCGCCCTGTCGCGCCAGCTGCACGACAGCCTGGGCTCGTCGCTGACGGCGCTGACCATGCACCTGTCGCTGCTGACGCAAAAGATGCCGCAGGAAGCGGCCCTGCTCGACCGTGCGGCGACCATGAAGCAATTGCTGCTCAATGTGATCGAGACCAACCGCCAGATGCAGATGAAGCTGTGGAACGACAAGCTCGAGTTTCTCGGCGTGAATGTGGCGCTGGGCGAGCTGGCCGCGCAATTTGCCGAACAGCACAAGATCACCGTGCGCTGCAGCCTGCCCGAAGATGAACTGATTTGCCCGCGCAACGTGGGCGTGGCCCTGCTGCGCACCCTGGAAGAAGCGCTCGGCAACATCGCAGCGCATGCGCAGGCAAGCGAAGTGGACATCATCATCGACGACAATGACGAAGCGCTGATGATGACCGTCAAGGATGACGGCGTGGGCTTACCAGCCAGCGAGCCCGTCGAAATGAGCAAGCACGGCCTGCGCTCCGTGCGCGAGCGCGTGCATTACCTGGGCGGCAGCCTGAGCCTGGCAGCCAATCCGCAAGGCGGCACGGCCCTGACCGTCGTTTTGCCGCGTATCACGCCAAAAGAATAAGGCGCCGCTGCCAGCGCACTGCCAGCATCATTGGCCGGGCCATACAATCTCTTGCGGCGGCACCAGCATCGCGCCAAGCAAGGCCTTGCGTCTGTCATGGTCAGCCAATCCACCGGCACCGCCAGCGAGCGCGGCCAGGAAATATCCCACACGCAGCACATCCGTCAAACGCACCAGCAGCGCCTCATCCCCAGGCAGCGGCACATGCATCACAAGCAGCGCCAGCGCACTTTGCCAGATATCGGCTTGCGCCGTCCGCCAGCTGGCCGAGGCCAGGAAGGTATCCAGAGACTGTCCCAGCTGCAAATGCACGTGCGCCAGCAAGGCGTCGCGGCTCATCTCGCCTGGCATCGCTTGCAAGGTAACTCGCCATGCCACACATCCCGCCAAGGGGAGCGGCAACGCGGCCGGATCCGCGATGAAGCGCGCCCGGCCACAGCCCTCTTCGCGATAACGCAGCGCCAGGCGCTGCCTGTCTTGGCTGCCGTCGGCATCCGTGCAAGACAGCAACTGCTGGTAGAAGTCGAGCTGCTCCGGCACCAGTCCCAGCCTGTCCATGGTCATGTAACGTGACTGTATGTCGGTCTCTTGCGGCCATTTCGATGTATCGTGCATAGGTTTCCCGCCAAGGTGTGAACTGCGCTGTCTCCGGCATGCCGGGCGCAGGCCCGGCAAAACGCATGGTATTCTTTCTCAAGTATAAGACAGGTCTTTTCCCTGCGCGGCATGCTGGCGAAAAATAGTTGCCTTTCAGCCAGTATCCGCATGTAGGTCCAACGATACGCCTACAATCCCTATGACAGGAGGCAGCATGCAACGATTCATCCCCACCCTGCTGGCAGCGCTGCTGGCCATGGGCGCCGCCCAGGCCGCCGACAATACCGTGCCGCCGCCGGAAACCGTGGACAAGCTGGCCTGGCTGGCCGGCTGCTGGAACGTCGACGGCGCCGAGCCCGGCTCCGGAGAACAATGGAGCACGGCTGCCGGCGGCACCATCCTCGGCACCAGCCGCACCGTCAAGGGCGGCAAGACGACAGCGTTTGAATTCGTGCAGATCCGCCTCACCGAGCCGGGCCAGCTGGCCTACATCGTGCAGCCGTCGGGCCAGCCGCCCGTGATCTTCAACCTGCTGCGCCAGGACAAGCCGAATGAATTCATCTTCGCCAACCTGGACAATGACTTCCCGAGCCGCATCATCTACCGCCACGACAGCGAGCACATCTTGCACGCCAGCATTACCGGCACCGTGAAGGGCAAGCTCACCACCATAGCCTTCCCCATGACGCGGGGCCGCTGCGAAGCGGCACCAATTCCGCGTAGCAAATAAAAAGGGGCCTCGCTGCCCCTTTCTGCTCGGATATCAGCGTGCTTAATGCAGCTTGACCTGCGGCGTACTGCGCTTGATCAGGAAACGGCCCATGGCCATGACGGCCGTGCGCACGCTGCCCAGCACGGCGTTGTGATGCATCAGGTGCAGGCTGACATACATCATGCGCGCGACAAAACCTTCGACGAACCAGCTCAGGCCCTTCAGCGAACCCATCAGGGTCCCGACCGAGGTGGTGCGGCCAAACGACACGAGCGAACCGTAGTCCAGGTATTCGTACGGCTTGGTTTGCGGCGGCCTGCCCTTCGCTTGCAGCAGGAAAGTTTTCACCAGGTAATCGGCTTGCTGGTGGGCAGCCTGGGCGCGCGGCGGCACCAGTTTGCCGTCCGGCCCCATGCAGGCGGCGCAGTCGCCGAGCGCGAAAATATTCGCGTGGCCCTGCACATTGAGCATGCCCGTCACTTCCAGCTGGCCGGCGCGGTTGGTCGGCAAGCCCAAGGTGGCGAGGAATTCCGGCGCGCGGATACCGGCTGCCCACACGCAGATATCGGCCGCATAGCTGGTGCCGCTGGCCACCGTCACCTTGTCGGTTTCGATCGTGGTGACGCGCGTATCGGTCACCACGGCGATGCCATGCTGGTGCAGCAGTTTCGAGGCGGCAATCGACACGCGCTCGGGCAGCGGCGCCAAAATGCGCGGCGCCCCTTCGAGCAGCGTGATGCGCACATCCTTGATGGCGTTCAGATTCTGGAAACCATACGCCGCATACACGCCGCTCGCTTCGCGCAATTCGGCCGCCAGCTCCACACCCGTGGCGCCGCCGCCGATGATGACGATGTCGACACCGGGATGGCCCGCGTCGCCCTGGCGCTGCTCGGCCATGGCCAGCAGTTTCAGCAGGGTCAAACGGAAACGTTCGGCGTCTTCCGTGGCATTGAGGGAAATCGTGTTTTCCTTGGCACCAGGCACGCCGAAGTAATTCGACGTGCTGCCCACGGCCAGCACCAGCTGGTCATAGCTGACCTGACGCTGCGGCAAGAGCTGCTCGTCCTTGTCGGTGGCGATGGCGCCCACGGTGAGGCTGTTCGAGCCGGCGTCGAGCGCGATCAAGGGACCATAGACATAGGTAAAACCATTGTCATGCGCCAGCATCTGGTACGACAGGCCCTCTTGATGAATGTCCAGGGTGCCGGCCGCCACTTCATGCAGCGACGGCTTCCAGATGTGGTACAGGCGGCTGTCGACCAGGGTGACCTGGCCGGGGCCGAGCTTGCGGCTGAGTTTGCAGGCCAGCTCCAGGCCGCCTGCACCTCCCCCTACGATAACGATTTTACTATGCAAATATCCTCCTGCCTGTTAATCCTTGTGCCCGTTGCCGTGGCCTCGGCCATTGCCATGGCCCTTGCCCGGCTTGTCATCATGCTTGTCGCGCTTGCCTTCATGCTTGTCGCGCTTGTCATCATGCTTGTAGTCGTGACGGCTGCGGTCGCCGTAATCGGGACGGCCGTGGTCGCCATGCTGCTGGCGGTAACGGGGCACGTATTGGTTGTTGTACCAACTATCTTGGACGAAATATACCTCTTGGTTGCAGGCATTATACTTGCGGCAGTGCTTGGACCAGTGTTTGGCATGGCCGGGCGGCACGCGCAGATAGATCGGACGGGCCGAATAGTATTGCGGCCGCTGCACGATGACGGGCTGGGCATAGATCAATTGCGGCGCGGGATAGTCGCCGATATCGAGGCGTCCGTAAAAGCCTGGCTGGCCGACGGTAACGGAGACGCCGACCTGGGCGGCGGCGGCGGTGGCTGCCGACAGCAAGGCGGCAGCAAGAATCAGGGTTTTCATGGTGACACTCCTTTTAGTTATGCCGTCATTGTAGACCTTGTGTGACCAACTGTTTGTTCGCAAGGACACATAAGGAACTCCGTCGCAATCTCACCACAGTTTGCTCAAGGGCACGACCACACCGCTGAACAGCGACCAGTCCGGCGACGACGCCGTCAAGCCGCGCGCCATGCCGATGTCGATGGCCAGCCGCGGCGTGGGACTGTAGGTGGCGGCCAGCAGCAGCTGCGCTGTGGCCGGCGCGCCGCGCAAACGCGCGCCCGACACTTCCGCAGTGGCGCCCCAGCGGCCGCTGACGGGCGTGGAAAAGGAGGTCGCCCAGCCCGTCTGCACCCTGCCGGTATGCGGGTCGGACGCCCCCAGGCGCGTGGCGTTCAGGTTGGCATCCACGTGCACGGCGCCCAGGTCGCGGCTGAAAATACCGTTCAGCGACATGTCGCTCTTGCCGCTGCCGATGCTGTCCTTGGCAGTGGGCAACTTCCAGCCCAGTTCCAGGCCCAGCGCCGTAGCGCTGTCGAGCAAAAAGGCGCGCTTGAGCACGACCGTCGTGTCGCCCACGCCCGTTTCGCGCCGCCCCGTGTCATCGCGCGCACGCACAACACCCTCGCCTTCGAGCAGCATGCCCCATTCGCGCGTGAACGCCAGTTTGAACGTGTACGGCAGGCTGGCGCGGCGCGTGTCGTCCGTTTTCGACAGCAAGCCGCCGGCCTCGAATTCCAGCTGGCCCGGCACGGACAGCTGAGCCGGACTGGCGACGGAAGGCCGGTAAGGCAGGATGGGATCGCCCTGCTGCGCCTGCGCCAGCGGCGCCAGGGACAGCAGCAAGAATAAGCAAAGCAAGCGGGGAGACGGCATGAAAGATCCGGAAGTGGCAAACGCGCAATAGCGACAGCCTACCACCGCCGCGCCGATTGCGCCCGGGCCCGCCGTTGTCAGGCCAGGCGCCGCACGTCCTGCCTGGCGGCCGGCGCTGACCGGCGCAGCGGCGTGACGTTGCTGGCCGCCGGCACGGCCATCTGTTGCGCCTGGGCATGCAGGCGGAAGACGCCCACCAGTTCCGTCAAGGTCTGCGCCTGGTCTTGCAGCGATTCGGCGGCGGCCGCCGCCTCTTCCACGAGGGCCGCGTTTTGCTGCGTCACCTGGTCCATCTGCAGCACGGCCTGGTTGACTTGCTCGATGCCGGCGCTTTGCTCGGCGCTGGCGGCCGTGATTTCCTGCATGATGTCGGCCACCTGGCGCACGCTGGTGACCACCTCATCCATCGTCTTGCCCGCGTCATGCACAAGTCTGGAACCGATTTCCACCTGCTCGACGGAGTCGCCGATCAGGGTCTTGATTTCCTTGGCGGCACTGGCAGAGCGCTGCGCCAGGTTGCGCACTTCCGCTGCGACGACGGCGAATCCGCGCCCCTCCTCGCCCGCCCTGGCCGCTTCCACGGCCGCGTTCAAGGCCAGGATATTCGTCTGGAAGGCGATGCTGTCGATGACGCTGATGATGTCGACGATTTTGCGCGAGGACGCATTGATCGATTCCATCGTCTGCACCACCCGCCCCACCACGGCGCCGCCCTTGCCGGCCACGTCGGACGCGGCGCCGGCCAGCGCATTGGCCTGGCGCGCATTGTCCGCGTTCTGCCGCACGGCCGACGTCAGCTGCTCCATCGACGACGCCGTTTCTTCCAGCGAACTGGCCTGCTCTTCCGTGCGCGACGACAAGTCGAGGTTGCCCTGGGCGATTTCGCCGGAGGCCGTGTTGATGGTGTCCGTACCCGAGCGCACCTGGCTGACGATGCCCACCAGCTTGTCGCGCATGGTTTTCATGGCGAACAGCAGGCTGGCGCTGTCGTGGCCGGCCGTGCGGATCTCGACAGTGAGGTCGCCCTCGGCGATGGCGCCGGCGATCTTGACGGCATACGCCGGTTCGCCGCCCAGCTGGCGCGTCAGCCCGCGCGTGATCAGCGCACCCAGCGCCAGGCCGGCCGCCACGCTGCCCAGCACGAGCGCGATCATGAAGCTGCGGCTGGCCTGGTACACGCCCGATGCCTGCTCGGAAGCGGCCTTGGCGCGCTCTTCCTTCTGCAGCGACAGTTTATCGAGCACGCCGTCGAGTTCGTCGGCATGGTGGCGCGTCTTGTTGAGCAATTCGACCAGTTGCGCGCTGCGCTGCTCCAGCGGTTCGCCCGCCGCCAAGGTCAGCGCCTGCCGCATGGTAGCGACGTACTCCGCTTCGACGGCGGCGAAGCGGGCAAACAGCTCCTTGGCCGCCGGCGTGACGAACAGCGGCTGGGCCTTGGCAAGATAGGCCCTGTTGGATTCGAGAAATTTCGTGATGTCGGCCTGACGCGTGGCGCGCTCCTCGGCGGTCGTGGCCAGCAAGAAATTACTGCGCGCGCGGCCCACCTTGATCAGGGCGATATTGGCTTCCTTGATGTATGACAGCCCCAGCAATTCGTTGTTGTACATCTGCCCCGCCATGGCATCGATCTTGCCCATGTTGACAATGCCGATACCGGCCACGATGGCCCCCATCAGCGCGACGCAAAAGAAGGCCGCAAGCAGGCGCGTCCCCACTTTCATTTGTTTCAACATGTTTCCTCCTAGGCAAGACGATAGCCAATAATTCAAGCGTATGACTTGAATATAAGGAAAAAACAGTCATTAAAATGCTCGGATTGTCACTAACCAACAATTCATTGATTTGCAGCAACATGCAAAACGGCTTGCCATGCTGGGCAAGCCGTTGCGATTGTCAGGGCCAGCTGACCATTATTAGTGGCCTGCGTGCCCACCCGGTTTGCGCACCGTCATCTCCACGCCGCTTTTTGTGACCGGCTTGCCCGCGCCCTGGCCGCGCACCGGTCCCGGCAAGGCGCCCGTCCATTCATGGGCCACGCTGCCGGCCGGGTGCTTGTACCAGCCGGGGTCGCGGTAGTCGCCCGGCTTTTGATCCTTGCGCACCTTGACCGTGGTAAACATGCCGCCCATGCCGATGGCGCCGAACGGGCCGTCTCCGGCCATCATCGGCAGGGTATTGTCGGGAATCGGCATCTGCATTTCGCCCATGTCGGCCATGCCCCGTTCGCCCATCACCATGTAGCCGGGCACGAGCTGGTTGATTTTCGCGGCCACGCCCTGGTGGTCGACGCCGATCATGGTGGGCACGTCATGCCCCATGGCATTCATCGTGTGGTGCGACTTGTGGCAGTGGAAAGCCCAGTCGCCGAGGTCCGTGGCGGTAAACTCCACGGCGCGCATTTGGCCCACGGCAATATCGGTCGTCACTTCGGGCCAGCGCGATTCGGGGCGCGTCCAGCCGCCATCCGTGCCCGTCACCTCGAATTCATGGCCATGCATGTGGATCGGGTGGTTCGTCATGGTCAGATTGCCCACGCGCACGCGCACCTTGTCGCCCTGGCGCACGACCATCGGGTCGATACCGGGGAAGACCCGGCTGTTGAAGGTGAACAAATTGAAATCCGTCATGGTCATGATCTTCGGCGTGTAGCTGCCCGGATCGATGTCGTAGTTGCTGAGCAAGAAGACGAAATCGCGGTCCACCTTCATGAAGTTCGGGTCTTTCGGGTGGGTCACCCAGAAACCCATCATGCCCATGGCCATCTGCGTCATTTCGTCGGCATGCGGGTGGTACATGAAGGTGCCGGGCCGCTTGGCAACGAATTCATAGACGAAGGTTTTGCCGGGGGCAATGCCCGGCTGGGTCAGTCCCGTGACGCCATCCATACCGTTCGGCAAGCGCTGGCCATGCCAGTGCACGCTCGTGTGTTCCGGCAATTTATTGGTGACAAAGATGCGCACGCGGTCGCCCTCCACCACTTCGATGGTCGGCCCTGGCGACTGGCCGTTGTAGCCCCACAGGTTCGCTTGCATGCCGGGCGCCAGTTCGCGCACGACGGGTTCGGCCACCAGATGGAATTCCTTGACGTTGTTGTTCATGCGCCAGGGCAAGGACCAGCCGTTGAGGGTGACGACGGGGTTGTAAGGGCGCCCGTTCGGCGGCGGTGGCGGCGCCTTCGTATCGGCGCCAGCCATGCTGACGGCTTCCGGCAACGATGCCGCACCGACTCTGCTCACCGCTGCGGCACTGAGGGCGACGGCGCCCGCATTCATGAAAAAGTTTCTACGTGTAATCATCATTATTCCTTGTTGGCTGGGCCGCTGCCATTGATGGCTGACTGCAATTCGGTTTGCGCGATCCAGAAATCGCGCTGGGTTTCGATGGCGCTGTTGACGCTGGCGACCTGTTCGCGCGCGTCGGCCAGCAGCTCGAAGACGCTGGCCAGCATGCCGTTGTAGCGCAGCAGCACCTCGTGCGAGATCGTCTTGCGCAGCGGCACGACTTCATCGCGGTAGTGGCGCGCCAGGTCGTAGGCCGTGCGATAGCTCGAATACGCCTCGCGCACTTCCGAGCGGGCTTTGACAGCTGTGCCCGCCGTGCGCTGCAGCGACTGCTCGTACAGCGCTTGCGCCTTCGCATTGCGCGCCGAACCCCAGTCGAACAGCGGCAGTTCCAGCGACACTTCATAGCCGTTTTCGCGCGGCGCCTCGCTGCTGCTCTTGTTGGTGTAGCCCACGTCGAGCACGTTGACGAAGCCCGTCACCTTGGACAAGCCCAACGCATCGGCCGTCGCATGCGCGTCGAGTTTCGCTCTTTGCACATCGAGGCGCTGCTCCATCGCCTGCGCCTCGATATTGCCCGCGTCCGCCGCCTGGGCCGGCAAGTCGGGCAAGCGCGACGGCAAAGTAAAGCCGGTCTGCTTGCCCCACAGGCCCAGCAAACGCGTCAGGTGCTCGCGCGTGGCCGTGGCCTGGTGGCGGGCGCGGGCCAGGTCGCCGACGGCATCCGCATAAAATACTTGCTGGCGCGCCTGGTCGAGGCGGCTCCAGTTGCCCGCCTGCTGCAAGCGCGTGGCCAGTTCGGCGCCCGCCTCGGCCGACAGCAGCGCCCGCTGCATGAACGCTTCCGTCTGCACGGCGGCCACGGCGTTGAAATAGGCGCGGCGCGTGTCGGACGCCAGTTGCACGGCGCTGCTGGCGGCCTGCAGCTTGGCTTGCTCGAAACGGCCCCGCTCGATGTTCACGCGCATCGGCATCGTCAGCAAGCCGGCCAGGTCGAAGCTGACGCCGCGGTCGATTTCATTGCCGTGGCTGCCGTGCGAGCGGCCGAACGACAGGCCGGGATTGCGCAAGCGCCCCGCTTGCACGAGGTCCGATTCGGACGCGCCCAGCTCGGCCAGCGCCACTTTCATGCCGTGGTTGTTCATCAGGGCGATGCGCACGGCGCTGTCGGCGTCCAGGGGCTGGGCCAGCAGGGTAGCCAATTTTTCCTCGCCGCCCTTGTCGGCCAGCGCCGCCGGGGCGCCCGTGCGGGTGTCGGCCAGCGCGGATACCGTCTGCATGCCGCCATCCTGGCTGAAGCTGGCGCAGCCGCTGAGCAGCAGGACGGCCGCCAGGGCCAGTGGCGTCAGGCAAGTTGATTGTGTGAAGCGGGCCATGTCAGTGTCCTTCATGCTGGTGCTGCTGATGTTGCGGGGCGGGCTTGGCATCGGGCTTGGGGCTGGGCTGGGCCATCGGCATCTTGTGCCCGTCCATCTTGTGGCCATCCATCTTGTGGCCATCCATTTTCATCATGCCCATGTGGCCGCCGGCCTTGCCGACTTTGTCGTTGACGGCGCGCCAGGTCTGGTCGGGCGTGGCGTCGTCCTCGGCGGCGGGACGGTAGCCGGCAAAGGCGGAGCGGTAAGTGGTGGCCGGCACGGACGCTTGCGCCTCTTGCGGGGCGGGCTGGGACTGCGCTGCGGCAGCCAGCGGCAGCACAGCCAGCGCGAGGCTGAACAGGTGTTTCATGGTATTCCTTGAATGACAGGGTATGGCGCGGCGGGCGCGCGACTGGAACGCTGGCGCGGCCGGTGCAAGGCTCAGGATACTGGGACGTGCGACGGCGGCACCGCCAGGTTCAACGGGCGGTCAGGCGGAGCGCGTGCTTCTCGGGGGACGTTCGGGGCCAGGCGGAATATGCCCGGCGAACAGGGAATCGGGCGCCAGCGCCGGAGGCGGCGCGCGCAGGGTCAAGGCGTGCAAGGCAGGCATGCCGGGCGGCGCCGTGGCGCCCACGGTGCAAGCGCCATGGTTGCTGCAATCATGGCCGTGGTAGGTGGCGCCGCCATTGTCCATGGTCATTTTCATCGGCTGGTCCTGCATCCGCATATCCGCCATGTCGTGGCACGGGGGCGCCTCCATTGCGGCAGCAGTGACCGTGACAGCGACCGCCAGCTCATCCACGCAGCAGCTGCGCATGGCCGACGCAAAGCCCTGCATGGGCAGCGTGACGGCCAGCAGACAGAGCAGCGAGCGGGCGAGAAAGCGGAAAAAGGCACGGTTCATGGCACAACTATAAACCTTCCCACGCGAGGAAGGTCAAGTCCCTATTTGCCGTCCGCTCAATGCGTCAGCCAGATCACATACGCGCCGTAGTAACCCTGCCCTTCGAAGATGGCCTGGCCATTGGCAAAATGGACTTTCTGCACTTCATTGATGGTGAAATAGGTGCGGCCGTCGGCCGCCTCCACGTCGCCCCAGTGCCGTGCGCGTGGCGGCCGGTAGCCGCTGGCGCGGCCAATGGCAGCCAGCAAATCGCCGATCATGAAGTCGAGCAGCATGTCGGCCAGCAGCGGCCGGTGGCCCGCCAGCATGGCCGCGATGTCCGGGTAGCCCGCTTCCTTGAGCTCCGGCAAGTCGCTTTCCTCGTACTGCAGGTCGTCTTCGCGGCAAGTCTGGATAAAACTGTTGAACGGTTCGTCGAGCAGGCCCACCAGCGCCGCTTCCGGCACGCTCAGGCGAAACGGGTGCAGCGGCAGCTCGCTGCGCTGGCCGTAATTGAGCTCGCGGCAGCCAAGGTAGGCCAGCGGGTGGAGCTGGCCAGCGACTTCGCAGCGGATGCCAGGTGCTTGTTCAAACGTCATTCATCCACCCCTGCCATACGTTGTCCTCGTTGTGCGTTTCAGGGCCACATGGTAAGCGCTGGCGGGCAAAGCGGACAGGCTCAGATGCAACAGAAAACAACGGATCAGTTTATCAGGCAGGCTCCGTGATGCCCACGCAATTGCGCCCGTTTTCCTTGGCCACGTACAGGGCGGCGTCGGCGGCCAGCAGCACGGCGTCCGTGGTGCCCGCCTCCTGTTCCGACGACACGACGCCCAGCGAGACCGTGATGGCGCCCGCGCCGGGAATCACGGCGGCGGCCACCCTGGCGCGCAAACGCTCGGCCACCTGCAGGGCCGCGTCGAGGTCGGCGTCGGGCAGCAGCATGATGAATTCATCGCCGCCAGTACGGCACAGCACGTCGGCATCGCGCGAACAGGCGCGCATCAGCTGCGCCAGGCGCAGGATGACGTCGTCGCCCACGGCATGGCCCCACTGGTCGTTGACTTGCTTGAAATGGTCGATATCGATGGCGATGACGGAAAACGCCCGCGCCTGCGCCTGCCAGACGTCCAGCGCCGCCGCCATGCCGCGCCGGTTCGACAGGCCCGTCAGCGGATCCGTCTGCACGTCGGTCTTCAACTTGCCGATCTTGTTCTGCAACAACGCCAAGCCCTTCAGCAGGGCTTTCTTGATTTGCGCCGCCTCCACGTACCAGGCACGGATGCCGGCGATGTGCTCGGCCGTGCCGGGCGCATCCATGCGCCGCGCGCCGTCGGCCAATTGCATCAGGGGACGTGAAATCATGCTGGCCAGCCACCAGATGAATGGCAGGCTCAGCAACGCGATCGGCAGCGAATGCCATACCGTGTTGGCCATCAGCTGGTTCAGCGGGGCCAGGGTCATGGCTGTGGGACGCTGCGCCACGATGCCCCAGCCCGTCGACGGCATGACGGCGTAGCCGGCCAGCATGTCCACGCCCAGGCTGTTGCTCATGCGCCGGTTGCCGCCGCCCTGCTGCGCGACGATGCTGTCGATGACGTCATTCTTGCCGGCCAGGTCGCCCAGGCGCTCGGGGTCCGGGTGGTACAGCAGGCGCCGGTTCTGATCGACCACATACAGGTAGGAACCGTCGCGGTAGTAATGCTGGCCCAGCATGGTGTACAGGATGTTTTTCTGTTTCAGGTAGATGCTGCCGCCCACATAGCCGAGGTAGCGGCCATCCTTGCCGACGATCGGATGCGAAATGAAGACCACCAGGTTGCCGGCCGAGGAGACGTAGGGCTGCGTCACCAGCGGGCGCCGTTCGCGCAATGCCTGGATGGCGCCGACGGAGTCGAGCGTGCGGTTTTTCAGGGCCAGGGTTTCAGGCGACACGCCCAGCACCTTGCCGTCCGCATTGACGATGAGCACGGAATTGAAACTGTTCGTTTGCAGGCGCAAGCGCTGCGCCTCGTCCGTCAGCCAGGCGTCGTCGCCCATGCGTGATGGCAGGCTGCCGGCGCTGTAGGCCAGTTGCTGACGCGCCGACTGCAGGAAATCCTCGGCCGTGCTGGCCAGCTTGCTCGCATACGCGTGGTTCGCTTCCAGGGTCGTATCGATCAGCAGCTGGCGCTGCACGCTGTAACTGGCATAAAACGTATTGGCCAGGGACACCAGGGCGCTGGCAAAGGCCACGAGCACGATCAAACGGCGCAGATTCATGCGCAGAACAGGTTTAGTCCACATGGGGTCGGAAAGAAATTGGAAAGTATTGCGCTAAAGAAAGAGCGCATTATACCGAGACGCCCGTGCCAATATTGAAATATTGGCATCCATGGTCAAAGAAAATGTACAAGCGGCAACGCAGAACGCTGCCGCTTTGATCTGCATCAAGCGTGGATAGCGTGCTTGCGGACCCAGTCCACGTAGCGCTGCATCCAGCCCTGGAAGAAACCGAGGCTGGCCGGACCGATGCCGCCCTGCTCGTCAAACAAACCATCCTTGGCCTGGATAAACATTTCGGGCTGTCCCAGCAGCGGCACGTCCAGGTAGGACAGCACATTGCGCAAATGCTGCTGCGCCAGGGCCGTGCCCGTGGCACCGACGGACACGCCGAGCACGGCGCCCGGCTTGCCGCCCCACACGCTCTGGCCATACGGACGCGAACCGTGGTCGAGCGCGTTTTTCAGCACGCCGGGAATCGAGCGGTTGTATTCGGGGGTAAGGAAGAGCAAGGCTTGCGAGGCGGAAATGTCGGATTTGAGGCGCAGCACCTGCTCGGCCTGCGCACCATCGTCATCCTGGTTGTAAAGCGGCAAGTCGCCAATTTCAATGTGCTTGAAGGAAAATTCGGGCGGCGCCAGCTTGACGATGGCATCGGCGAGCTTGCGGTTAAAGGAATCCTTGCGCAGGCTGCCGACGATGATAGCAACGTTATATTGGCTCATATATATCCCCGATGATGGTTAAAAAGAAGCCCCGGAGTGGAGTTCACACCGGGGCTATCTTGCCACACAATCATGGCTCTCGTGCTGCTCGCGCTGCTTAGCGTGCGCCAGCCAATCCCTGGTATTCGCGATAGTAGCGCCCGCCCAGATTGGTCAATACCTCGTAGCCGATGGTATTGGCCATGGCCGCGACGGCGTCCACCGGGTGTTCGGCGCAGATCAGGTCAACCAGGCTGCCCGGCGCGACGCGCTCTTCGGCGATGGCGCTCACGTCCAGGGTGATGGAATCCATCGAGATGGCGCCGATCTGCGGCACTTTCACGCCGTCGACGATGGCCAGGCCCTGGTTGCTCATACTGCGCAGCCAGCCATCGGCGTAACCGACGGAAACAGTCGCCACCTGGCGCGGCTCGCTGGCCGTGTAGCGGCGGCTGTAGCCCACGTGGTCGCCGGCGGCGATCGTGCGCGTCTGCAATACCTTGCCTTGCAGGCGCACCACGGAACGCAGGGGATTCGGCTCGCCGCCCTGCGGCCCGATGCCGTACAGGGCAGCACCGGGGCGCACCAGGTCGAAGTGATAATCGGGCGACAAAAAGATGCCAGAGGAATTGGCCAGGCTGGCGCGGTACTGTGGCAGACGGGCGCGGATGGCGATGAAACGGGCCAGCTGCTCGCCATTCATGGGGTTGCTGCGTTCGTCGGCGCAAGCCAGATGGCTCATGAGGTAGCGCACCTTGATGCCGTCGAGAAAGTGCGGGTCCAGCAGCCAGGCGTCGATTTCTTGCGGCGACAAACCCATGCGCGACATGCCCGTGTCGACCTGCACATTCGCTTCCAAGGTTTTGCCCAGCGCCTTCGCATGCGCGCGCCAGCCAGCCACCTGCGGCTCGCTGTTGAGCACGGGAATCAGGCCATGGACCGTGAATTCGCCTTCCGTGCCAACGGGCGGGCCGTGCAGCACGAAGATGTCCGCGTCGGGCGCCAGGTGCGGGCGCAAGCTGATGCCCTCTTCCAGGTGGGCCACGAAGAAATGGCGGCAGCCTTCTTCATACAGGGCCGCGCCCACTTGCGCGGCGCCCAGGCCATACGCGTCGGATTTGACGACGGCCGAGCAGGCGGCCGGGTGCGCCTTGTCGCGCAGCAAGCGGTAGTTGGCGCGCACGGCGTCCAGGTCCACCGTCAGGATGGCGCCGCTACGTTCCTTCGGAGGCATGCTGGCCCCCATCTCAGGCCGCCGCGTGCTGCAGTTTGCCATGGCCCTGCGCGCCGCTGTAGCGGCTGACGGACAGGTCGTCGGCCAGGATGGCCGGCTTTTTCGACGACATCAGGTCGGCCAGCAACTGTGCCGAGCCGCAGGACATGGTCCAGCCCAGAGTGCCGTGGCCCGTGTTGAGGAACAGGTTACGCAGCGGCGTGCGGCCAACGATAGGCGTGCCGTCCGGTGTCATCGGACGCAAGCCCGTCCAGAACGTCGCTTCGGCCGTATTGCCGCCGCCCGGGAACAGGTCGTCGACGACCATTTCCAGGGTTTCGCGGCGGCGCGGGTTCAGGTTCAGGTTATAGCCGGCGATTTCCGCCATGCCGCCCACGCGGATGCGGTCGTCGAAACGGGTCACGGCAATTTTATAAGTTTCATCGAGGATGGTCGACACGGGCGCCTTGGCCGCGTTGACGATCGGCACGGTGATCGAATAGCCCTTCAATGGATACACGGGAATGTCGAGCAGCGGCTTCATGAAGCCCGTCGAATAGGAGCCGAGGGCCACGACGTACGAGTCGGCCTTGACGATTTCCGCGCCGCACTGCACGCCGGCGATTTCATCGCCCTGCGTCAACAGCGCGTCGATCGACACGCCATAGCGGAACTTCACGCCCAGCGCCACGGCCATCTCGGACAGGCGCGTGGTAAACAGCTGGCAATCGCCCGTTTCATCGTTGGGCAGGCGCAAGCCGCCGAACAGTTTATCCTTGACGGCTTCCAGGGCCGGTTCGGCGCGCGACAGTTCGTTGCGCTGCAGTACTTCATACGGCACACCCGCGTCTTTCAACACTTCGATATCCTTGGCGGCGTCGTTGTATTGCTTTTCGGTGCGGAACAATTGCATCGTGCCTTGCTGGCGGCCTTCATACGTGATGCCCGCCTCGGCGCGCAAGACCTTGAAGCAGTCGCGGCTATATTCGGCCAGGCGCACCATGCGCTCCTTGTTCACGGCATATGCTTCCGGTGTGCAATTACGCAACATCTGCCACATCCATTTGAGCTGGGCGGCGCTGCCGTCGAGCGAGATGGCCAGGGGCGCGTGGCGCTGCATCATCCACTTCACGGCTTTCAGGGGAATACCGGGCGCAGCCCATGGCGAAGCGTAGCCGGGCGAGATTTGCCCCGCATTCGCAAAGCTGGTTTCCAGTGCCGGGCCCGGCTGGCGGTCGATGACGGTCACCTCATGTCCTGCCTTGGCCAGATAGTAAGCACTGGTGACGCCGATGACGCCGCTACCCAGAATCACGATACGCATAGTTTCCTCATTATATTTTTTTAGGCTGACGCCAGATTAACCGCTATCATATTGGGAAAGAGCCAGTATTTGTTCACGTATAAATCGAGATATTCAGCAATAAATCATGAGAATCCTTAAAGAATCGGCACGTGGCCTCGACAAGCTGGATCGCCACATCCTGCGCATCCTGCAACAGGATGGCCGCATTTCGATGAAAGACCTCGGTGAACAGGTGGGCCTGTCCATCACGCCCTGCATCGAGCGGGTCAAGCGCATGGAGCGCGATGGCGTCATCACGGGCTACCATGCCAAGGTGAACCCGGCCGCGCTGGGCGCCAAGCTGCTCGTCTTTGTAGAGATTACGCTCAATCAAAAATCCGCGTCCGCCTTCGAGCAATTCCGCCGCGAAGTGCTGCAAATTCCCGAGGTACAGGAATGCCACCTGGTGTCGGGCGACTTCGATTACCTGATCAAGGCGCGCATCCATGAAATGGCCGAGTACCGCAAGCTGCTGGGCGACATGCTGCTGCAGCTGCCCGGCGCCGCGCAATCGAAAAGCTATGTGGTGATGGAAGAAATCAAGGAAACCCTGGCGCTGTCGACCGACGTATTGCAGAGCCGGTAAAAGTACCGCCAGCCGGCACCAAAGGCATCGTTTTGTGCACCTTTGTATAATCTTGTAGCACATTACCTGGTTCGCAAGCACACTCTTCTCCTGACATCACGCCCGTCCCCTCTGAGATTGGAAGCAGTGATGCACACTGGGAGTCCCTATGAACACATTGATCAAACTGGCAGTTTCCTGCCTCGCGGGCCTGGCCGTGGCCATGTGCACCGCCAGTGAATACAAGGTCAACCGCGCGCCGGACAATGGCGCCATCTATCAGAACATCAAGGTCGGCAAGACCACCCGCCTCGACCTCGACGCGGCCCTGGGCAACGCCACCGTCGTCAGCTTCGATCCCGGCTATGAAGTCTGGGTCTACAAGAACCAGCTGCAAGCGCCCAAGGTGACGCGGCTGATCCCCCTGCTCGGCGAAAAAGGCACGCGCGAAGTGGCCGTCATGTTCGACCAGGCCGGTATCGTCAGGAAATTCCGGATACACGAGCCGCGCAAGTAGGCCGCCGGTGCGCCGCGGCGCATGCCGCCACGCCTGCCAGCAACAGCATGGTGGCCGCTGCCTCGGCCAGCGCAGGCCAGCGCTGCTCCCACAAGTAGCCGTACAGCAAGGCAAACAGGAATTCAAAGACGATCATCTGCCCCATCAGGGTGAGCGGCAACATGCGGCTGGCATGGTTCCACAAGCCATTGCCGACGACGGAACACAGCAGCGCGACACCCATGACGACACCCGCAAACTGCAGCCAGGCCGTGCCGCCATGCGCGGCAGGCGCGGCAAGCGCGACGGGAATGGCCAGCAGCAGCGCGGCAGCGCCCGTCACCACGCCCGTGAGCAAATTCCACTCCTGCGCCGAAACCGAGTGCAGCCGCCCCAGCCAGCGGCTGTTGCCGACCGCATACACCGTCCACGACAGCAGTGCCGCCAGCGCGCACAGCATCCCCAGCAGGGACGCATGGCGGGGACTGGCCAGCGACTGCCAACTGATGCAGGCCAGCCCGCCCGCGCTCAGCAGTAATAAAGGGATCAAGCGCCGCAGCGGCACGGCATGCCGGTCGCGGCTGCCCACGAGCGTGACGACCAGCGGCATCAAGCCGATCACCATCGACGTCGTCGCCACGCCGCCCGTCTGCACGGCACTGGCCAGCAGCACGTAATACACGATATTGCCTGTCAGGCTGAGCCAGACGAGCCCGCGCCATTCGCGCCAGCTCAAGGTGCGCAGCAGGCGCCGCCACGACGGCGCGACGAGCACGGCCGCGATCAGGCCATACGCCAGGTAGCGGCCCACGGACAGTTCCAGCGGCTGGAAAGCGGGGACCAGCGCCGGCGCCAGGAATACCAGCCCCCATAGCGCACCTGCGGCGATGCCAGCCAGCATGCCCAGCCGGCTCTTGTTTTCTTGATGCATGGTCAATCTCCTGAAAGGAGATTGTGGCAAGTCTGCCGCGTCCATTCTTGGCGCCAGCTACTGCCTTGTTGACCGTTTCTCCCATTTATCGCGACATGCGCGCCGGTAGGCGGCAGGCGTAATATCCATGCTGTCGCGCATGGCGCGCGTCAATGCGCTCTGCTCGGAAAAGCCGGCCGCCAGCGCGATCTCGGCGAGGCTGGCGTCGTCGCCGGCAAGCAAGTCGCAGGCGCGTCCTATGCGCTGTTGCAACAGCCAGGCATGCGGGCTGGCATCCATTTCTTCACGAAACAGCGCGTGCAGGCGGCTGACGCTGAGATTCGCAAAGTGCGCCATCGACGCCGTCGACCACGGCAAGCCCGGCTCGGCTTCCACACGGGCAAGCAGTGCGCCCAGGCGCGAACGGGGCTGCGGCTCTCCCGGCAACAAGGTATCGAGCAACAGCGGGGTCCAGCCCGTGACGATGGCCGGCGTCAGCGCCCGCTGCTGCGCCATGACGCCCAAGTAGTCCATCAGCTTGCGGGCGCCCGGCCCGATCACCGTGTAGGGGCCGTCCAGCAGGCGTTGCCAGCCGCTGTGCGCGACGGCGGCCGCATCCACGTCGACAATGATGGAATGGTTCGCCACTTGGCTATGCTGGGTATGCCAAGCGTGCGCCGGAATCACCACGCCCAGCTGCGTATCGACTTTCCCTTGCCTGCCGTCGATTTCCAGCAATAGCTGTCCGCTGATGGGCAGCACCAGCTGCACGAAATCGTGACGGTCCGGCGCGCCGATGTGCGCATAGCTGCGAAAGCTGAGGCCGATGGCAGAATGTGATGGACTGGACATGGCGAGACCGCCTGGGCGAAGAAGTCTCCATCTTATCAGTTCAGTGATCCCTTGCTGCTGCGCAGATGCGCGCGCCCGCCGCGTCCTCTTGCCCTACACTGGCGTTTTCTCCTCCGGTGCTTCCATGCAATTACCCGCAAGCCTCGCCCACATCTCGGCGCAACAAGACTGGCAACACACAACACCGTATCCACCGCTCGGCTTCACCCCGTTTGCAGAAAGTGCACTGGGCAATGGCGACACGTTCGGCCTGTACTGGCCCATCGGCCGCGAAGCGAGCGAACCCATCGTCGTCGAGACCTGGCACGACGAGTGGCGCATCCAGCCGCACTTTTCCAGCCTGACGGCGTTTCTGCAAGCCTACGCAGCAGGGGAAGACGAGTATGTCGGCACGCCATCGCTGGCCGACGACCCCGCCTCGCCGCACGCCGCCTTCCTGGCCGCCAAGGAACAGATCGCGCAGCGCAAGCCGGAGGCGGCCATCGCCTTGCTGGAAGCGGCGCTCGCCATCGTTCCCGAATACACGGACGCCCTGGCCTTGCTGCACGGCCAGTACGTGCGCGCGGGAAGAACAGACGACGCCGTCAGGGTGGCCATCCAGGCCATCATCTCCCCGCCGTCATTTGGCGGTCCGCCCCTGAAAGCCTTGCAATGGCCGCGCACGCAACCGGTGCCGGAGGGGGAGCTTGACCCCATCTGGCACGCCTGCGGGCAGTTGTCGTTCCACTTTGGCGGCAGCAAGGAAAATGGGGATTATCGCGTGCTGCTGGCCGCCATCGACGACTACCTGGCCCAGGGCGACTCGATACGCGCCTCGACCCTGATGCAGACCTACGCCGAACTGATGAGCGCGGAAACCGTCTCGTTCCAGGAACGCTACGCCTTCGAGCCGGCCGCCTTCATCGCGCGGCAAATCGCCGTCAGCGCGGGGCTGCCGCAGGGCAGCCGCGACCCGGCCATGCTATGGTCAGGCGACCTGACCTAACTGCTGCCGGAACAGCTTGCGATACGCCGATGGCGACGTCTGCAAGTTCGCCCGGAAATGCTGGCGCAGCGACAGGGCCGTGCCGAAGCCGGCCTCTTGCGCCACGACGTCGATCGAGGCCGCGCTCTTTTCCAGCAAACCCTGCGCATGCGCCAGGCGCTGGTTCAGCAGCCACTGCTTGAACGACGTGCCCATGGCCTGGCGGAAGTGGCGCGTGAAATTGCGCCGGCTCATGGCAGCCTGTTCGGCCAGCGCGTCGATGCTGTGCGCCTGGCCCAGGCTGGCCGTCACGCCAGCGAGCACGTCGGCAAAGCGCCCTTCGCTGCCGGACACGGGCAGCGGACGCTCGATGAATTGCGCCTGCCCGCCCTGGCGGTGCGGCGCCACCAGCAGCCGGCGCGCCACCCGGTTCGCCACCTCGGCGCCCGCCAGCTGGCGCAGCAAATACAGGCAGCAATCGAGGCCGGCCGCCACGCCGGCCGACGTCAGCACAGCGCCATCGTCCACGTACAGCACTTCCCGGTCCACCTTGACCTTGGGATAGCGGGCCGCCAGCCGGTCCGCCATGCCCCAGTGCGTGGCCGCGCTCTTGCCATCCAACAAGCCCGCCTGTGCCAGGGGAAACGCGCCCAGACACAGGCCCACCATGCGCGCGCCGCGCCGGCTGGCCGCCTGCAGCGCCGCGACCAGGGGCGCCGCCGCGTCGCGGCAATCGTCGTGCCAGGCCGGCATGATGACGATATCGGCCCCGTCCAGTCCTTCCAGGCCGAACTCGGGCGTGATGCCGAAGCCGGCCGCCGTGCGCAACGGTACGGGGTCGGCGGCGCACACGCGCACGTGGAAAGGCGGCAGATCGGCCTCGTCGGTCTGGGCACCAAACACGAGGCAAGGCACGGACAGGTGAAACGGCGTCATGCCGTCGAAGGCGATCACGGCCACCGTCAACGGAGCGGCAAGGGCAAGAGAAGTAGTCATGGCCCGATTTTATCTTAGATAGGCCTTCGGGCCACTTTTTATTTGCGCCCCGCAGCTTGAAAATGGCGGTATCGAGGAACTGTCTCCTCTTTCAACCGCTCAAGGAGAACCCATGTCCAGCACCCCACGCCGCGCCCTGCTCGTCATCGACGTACAAAATGAATACTTCACGGGCGACATGCCCATCGAATATCCGTCCGTCGACATTTCCCTGCCAAACATCGTCCAGGCCATGGCCGCCGCGCGCGCTGCCGGCGTGCCCGTGATCGTCGTCCAGCACGACGCGCCGGAAGCCTCGCCCATCTTCGCCAAGGGCAGCGACGGCTGGCAGCTGCATCCGCAAGTGGCCGCGTTTGCCGCCGATCACCGCATCAACAAGACCATGGGCAGCGCCTTTGCGGGCACGGACTTGCGCGCCTGGCTGCAAGGCCACGGCATCGACACCCTGAGCGTCATCGGCTACATGACGCACAACTGCGACGCGGCCACCATCTACCAGGCCGCGCACGACGGCTTGCAGGTGGAATTCCTGCAAGACGCCACCGGCACCCTGCCCTACGCCAATGCGGCCGGCACGGCCAGCGCCGAGGAAATCCACCGCGTCTTCAGCGCCGTGTTCCACTCGAATTTCGCCGCCGTCGCCAGCACGCAGGACTGGCTCAAGGCCGTAAGCGAAGGCAAGCCGCTGGAAATCGACAATATTTATCTGTCGAACCAGCGCGCACGCAAGGCGCAGGCGAACTGACGCCGGCGGGAATGGACGGGTATCATGCGTCCATTCCCAACTTGATGATGAACGATGCGAAAAATAACTGTGCTCGGCTCAAGCGCTGTTGGCGTATTTCTGCTGGCCACCGCCGCCCTGGTGCTGGCGGGCATGAACGACAAACTGGCCCCCGCCGACGTGATTGTCGTGCCCGGCAATACGATCCTGCCCGACGGCACGCCCAGCCCCCGGCTGCAGGCACGGCTCGACGTAGCGCTCAAGCAATTTCAGGAACACAGGGCGCCCCGCATCCTCGTCAGCGGGGCGACGGGCAAGGAAGGCTTTGACGAGGCCGCTTCGATGGCCCGCTACCTGCAATCGCGCGGCGTACCGGCCGGTACCATTATTGAAGATAATCAAGGCTGGACGACGGACGCCACGGCCCGCAACGCTGCGGCCCTGATGCGCCAGCACGGCTGGCGCACGGCCATGGTTGCCACGCAATATTTCCACGTGCCCCGCTTCCGGCTGGCGCTGGAGCGCAGCGGTATCAGCGTCAGCGGCAACGTGCATGCGCCGTATTTCGAGCTGCGCGACCTGTATTCCGTGCCGCGCGAAACGGTGGGCTATGCCGTGTATTTCATGCGCAATTGATCCTGGCTTATTCCCTAACTCACTCGCTCCAGTCGCGCGAGCGTTCCACGGCGCGCTGCCACTTGTGCAGCCGCGTCAGGCGCTCGTCGGCCGCCATTTTCGGTTCGAAGCGGCGTCCCACCTGCCATTGCGACGCGATCTCTTCCTCGGAAGCCCAGAAGCCCACGGCCAGGCCCGCCAGGTAGGCGGCGCCCAGGGCCGTCGTTTCCGTCACCACGGGGCGCACCACGGGCACATTCAAGATATCTGCCTGGAACTGCATCAGCATGTCGTTGCGGGCCGCGCCGCCATCGACGCGCAGTTCGGAAAGCGCGATACCCGCATCGTCCTGCATGGCGGACAAGACGTCCACGTTCTGGTAGGCCACGCCTTCCAGCGCCGCGCGCGCGATGTGCGCCTTGCCCGTGCCGCGCGTGATGCCGATCAGGGTACCGCGCGCATACGGGTCCCAGTACGGCGCGCCCAGACCCGCGAACGCGGGCACGAAGACCAGGCCGCCCGAATCGGGCACGCTGGTGGCCAACGCTTCCACTTCGGACGAGTCGCGGATGATGCCGATGCCGTCGCGCATCCATTGCACGGCAGCACCGGCGATAAAGGCGCTGCCTTCGAGCAAGTAATCGGTCTTGTCGCTCCCCGCACCCAGGCTCCAGCCCACCGTGGTCAACAGCCGGTTTTTCGATGGCAAGGGGCGCTTGCCCACGTTCATCAGCATGAAGCAGCCCGTGCCATAGGTATTCTTGGCCATGCCCGGCTTCAAACACACCTGGCCGAACGTCGCCGCCTGCTGGTCGCCCGCGATGCCGGCGATCGGTACGGCGATGCCCAGCAGATCAACGTGCGTGTGTGCGGCCACGCCGCTCGAGGGCACGACGTCGGGCAGCAGGGAGGCGGGAATGCCGAGCAGCGCCAGCAGGTCCGTGTCCCATTGCAAAGTATGAATGTTGAACAGCATGGTGCGCGACGCGTTGCTCGTGTCCGTCAAGTGGGCGCCGCTCATCTTGTAGATCAGCCAGCTGTCGACGGTGCCGAAGGCCAACTCGCCCCGTTCGGCGCGCGCGCGGGCGCCGGCAACGTTGTCGAGCAGCCATTTGAGTTTGGTGGCGGAAAAATAGGCGTCCAGCACGAGACCCGTCTTTTGCTGGATCACGTCCGCCTTGCCCTGCTCGACCAGCTGCTCGCAATAGGCCGCGTTTCTGCGGTCTTGCCAGACGATGGCGTTGGCGACGGGTTCGCCCGTGGCGCGGTCCCACAGCACCGTCGTTTCGCGCTGGTTGGTCACGCCGATGGCGGCCACGTCGGACGCGGCCACGCCGCTGTCGCGTAGCACCTGGTGCAGCACGCCCTCTTGCGAGGCCCATATTTCGTTCGCGTCATGCTCGACCCAGCCCGGCTGGGGGAAAATCTGGCGAAACTCGCGCTGCGCGCTGGCGTGCGGCCGGCCCGCATGGTCGAACAGGATGGCGCGCGAACTGGTGGTGCCTTGATCTAAAGCAAGTATGTATTTGGTCATTGTCTGATGGCGCGAAAAACGGGTAAAAACAGGCACGGAGCCATCAAGCTCCGTGCCCTCAGCACTGCGGCGGCAGTTTACCTTACCTTACCTTGCCTTCTTTCCAGGCTTGCAGCAGCTTGTCGTAGGCTATCGTTTCACCCTTCGGTTTTTCATTCGCCAGCTTTTTCCATGGAGCGTGCTGGTCCGACAAATACTGGTTCGGATCGACCTTCGGATTGAGCTTGGGCGCGCACGCCTTCATGCCGGCACGCTGCAAGCGCGCCATGACCTGGTCCATTTCCTCGGCCAGGTTATCCATGGCCGCTTGCGGCGTTTTTTCCGCCGTGATCGCCGTGGCCACGTTCTTCCACCACAGCTGCGCCAGCTTCGGATAGTCGGGCACGTTGTTGCCGGTCGGCGTCCACGCCACGCGGGCGGGGCTGCGGTAGAACTCGATCAAGCCGCCGTACTCGTTCGCGTGTTTCGTGAAGTAATCGTGGCGGATGTCGGAATCGCGAATGAAGGTCAAGCCGACGATCGATTTCTTCAGCGACACGGTTTTCGACGTGACGAATTGCGCGTACAGCCAGGCGGCGGCCTTGCGGTCATCGGGCGTGGACTTGAACAGAAACCAGGAACCGACGTCCTGGTAGCCGTTCTGCATGCCCTCTTTCCAGTACGGGCCGTGCGGCGACGGCGCCATGCGCCATTTCGGCGTGCCATCCTTGTTGACCACTGGCAAACCCGGTTTCGTCATGCCGGCCGTAAACGCCGTGTACCAGAAGATTTGCTGGGCGATTTCGCCCTGCGCCGGCACGGGACCCGACTCCGAGAAGTTCATGCCGTTCGCTTGCGGCGGCGCGTATTTCTTCATCCAGTCGATGTATTTCGTCAGCGCAAAGACAGCCGCCGGCGAATTGGTGGCGCCGCCGCGCGACATCGAGGCGCCCACGGGCGTGCACTTGTCGGCCGCCACCTTGATGCCCCACTCGTCGACGGGCATGCCGTTCGGAATGCCCTTGTCGGCCGCGCCAGCCATCGACAGCCACGCATCGGTGAAGCGCCAGCCCAGCGATGGATCTTTCTTGCCGTAATCCATGTGGCCATAGACTTTCTTGCCGTCCAGTTCCTTCACGTCATTCGTGAAGAAATCGGCGATGTCTTCATACGCGGACCAGTTCTGCGGCACGCCCAGCTCGTAGCCATACTTGGCCTTGAACTTGGCTTGCAAGTCCTTGCGCGCGAACCAGTCGGCGCGGAACCAGTACAGGTTGGCAAATTGCTGGTCGGGCAACTGGTAGACCTTGCCATCGGGCGCCGTGGTAAAGCTGATACCGATGAAATCCTTCAAGTCCAGGCCCGGATTCGTGAATTCCTTGCCCTTGGCGGCCATGTAGTCGGACAGCGGTTCGACGGCGCCGTAGCGGTAGTGCGTGCCGATCAGGTCGGAATCGGAAATCCAGCCGTCATAGATGCTCTTGCCGGACTGCATCGACGTTTGCAGCTTTTCCACCACGTCGCCTTCCTGGATGATGTCGTGGCGCACCTTGATGCCCGTGATTTCCTCGAAGGCCTTGGCCAGGGTCTTCGATTCGTAGACGTGGGTGTCGATGGTTTCCGAGACCACGGAAATTTCCTTGATGCCCTTGGCTTTCAGCTTGGCCGCCGCATCGATGAACCATTTCATTTCAGCAAGCTGCTGCTGCTTGCTCAGGCTGGATGGCTGGAATTCCTTGTCGATCCAGGTTTGCGCCTGCTTGGCGTCGGCCAGGGCCGCATTCGACACGAGCATGGCCGCAGCCGCGAAGACCGTGAACTTCAATTTCATCGTGAATCTCCTTTTATAGTTTTTACCGGCCGCCTGCTGGCGGGACGGTATCCATCAACACCGGCAAGCCGGTTATCCCCAACGCATGACAATCAACAACAACACAAAACTGATGGCAGCCCCGATGGCCTGCTGCATTTCCGTGAACCCCGCCCACGCCAGGTTCACATAGGCCGCCGTGAGCAAGCCGATGAACAGCCTGTCGCCGCGCGTCGTCGGCATGGGCAAAAAACCCTTGCGTTCGATGCTGGGCGAACGGATTTGCCACACCGTCATGCCGGCGAGCATCAAGCCGATGCAAATGAAGAAGATGGCCACTTCCGGCGTCCACGCCATCCAGCCGAACAGGCTGGCTGTGCTATCGGTATTTTCCATGTCACACCCTCCCCATCGCGAAACCCTTGGCAATGTAATGCCGCACAAACCAGATCACCAGCGCGCCGGGCACGATGGTCAGCACACCGGCCGCCGCCAGCACGCCCCAGTCCATGCCGGCCGCCGAGACGGTGCGCGTCATGGTGGCGGCGATCGGCTTGGCGTTGACGGAAGTCAAGGTACGCGCCAGCAGCAATTCCACCCAGCTGAACATGAAGCAGAAGAACGCCGTTACGCCCACGCCCGACTTGATCATCGGCAAGAAGATACGGATGAAGAAACGGGGGAAACTGTAGCCGTCGATATATGCCGTCTCGTCGATTTCCTTCGGCACGCCGGACATGAAACCTTCCAGTATCCACACGGCCAGCGGCACGTTGAAAACCATGTGCGCCAGCGCCACGGCCAGGTGCGTATCCATCAGGCCCACCGTCGAATACAGCTGGAAGAACGGTACGAGGAAGACGGCGGGCGGCGTCATGCGGTTGGTCAGCAGCCAGAAAAACAAATGCTTGTCGCCGACAAAGTTGTAGCGCGAAAACGCATACGCGGCCGGCAAGGCGACCGTGACCGACATCACCATGTTCAAGGCCACGTAAATCATGGAATTGATGTAGCCGCTGTACCAGGACCGGTCCGTGAAGATCGTGTGGTAGTTGGCGAACGTCAGTTGCTGGGGCCACAGGCTCAAGACCCCGACGATTTCCTCGTTGGTCTTGAGCGACATGTTGAGCATCCAGTAGACGGGCAACAGGGACGCGAGCAAGAAGACCACGAGGATGGTACTGCTCATTTTCTTGTACATCATTTCTGGTCTCCCGTGCCAACGCGCTGCATCCACGTGTACAGCACAAAGCAGAACAGCAGGATGATGAGGAAATAGATCAGGGAAAACGCGGACGCCGGTCCCAGGTCGAACTGGCCCACGGCCTTTTGCGTCAGGTACTGCGACAGGAACGTGGTGGCATTGCCCGGGCCGCCGCCCGTCAGCACGAACGGTTCCGTGTAGATCATGAAACTATCCATGAAGCGCAGCAAGACGGCGATCATCAGCACATTGCGCAGTTTCGGCAGCTGGATGTAGCGGAACACGGCCAGGCGCGAGGCGCCGTCGATGCGCGCCGCCTGGTAATACGCGTCGGGAATGGCGCGCAAGCCCGCGTAGCACAGCAGCACGACGAGAGGCGTCCAGTGCCAGATATCCATCACCATCACCGTCAGCCATGCGTCGAGCGAATTGCCGTTGTAGTTGTAGTCAAATCCCAGCTGGTTCAGGGTATAGCCCATCAGGCCGATATCGCCGCGGCCAAAGATTTGCCAGATGGTGCCCACTACGTTCCAGGGTATCAAGAGGGGCAGCGCGATCAGTACCAAGGCGAGGGACGCCTTCCAGCCATCGGCCGGCATGCACAGGGCAATCAGGATGCCCAGCGGAATCTGGATGGCCAGCACGGAGCCGGAAAACAGCAGTTGGCGCAGCAAGGCGCTGTGCAAGTCGCCGTCCAGCATGACCATGCGGAACCATTCGGTGCCCACGAAAACCTTTTGCGTGGGACTCAAAATATCCTGCACGGAATAATTGACCACCGTCATCAGGGGCAGGATGGCGGAAAAGGCCACGCACAGCAGCACGGGCAAGATCAATAGCCAGGCGCGGCGGTTGTTATCGGTTTTACCGTTATGTATCATCAGGCCACCCGCTTATCGTTGACATAGTACAGGGTGCGTTGCGGCGGAAAGCGCAGCCGCACAGCATTCCCGGCGACGGCATCGACGGCGCGCAGCTTGGCCGCCACCGTCGTGCCGCCCAGCTGAAATTCCGCCAGGTAATGCGTGCCCATGTTGCGCACGGCCGTGACCGTGGCGTCCAGGCAATGGTCGCCACCTTCGCCACCCTCGCCCGCCTTCACGCATTCGACGAATTCCGGCCGCACGCCCACCGTGATTTTGCCTTGCGCGCCGGACAGCGCCGCGCGGGCGGCAGCGGACACGGCCAGCGCCTGCCCCGCCACGCGCACGCCGCCATCGTCCAGGGTGCAATCGAGCAAGTTCATACCCGGGTTGCCGATGAAATAGCCGACAAACGTGTGCTCGGGTTCCTCGAACAGCGCCTGCGCACTGCCCGTCTGCACCACTTCGCCCTGCGTCATGACGACCACCTGGTCGGCAAAGGTCAGCGCTTCCACCTGGTCGTGCGTGACGTAGATCAGGGACAATTTCAGTTCGTGGTGGATTTCCTTCAACTTTCTGCGCAGCAGCCATTTCAGATGCGGGTC
The DNA here is from genome assembly GCF_051380835.1 of Janthinobacterium aestuarii. Classification (NCBI taxonomy): domain Bacteria; kingdom Pseudomonadati; phylum Pseudomonadota; class Betaproteobacteria; order Burkholderiales; family Oxalobacteraceae; genus Janthinobacterium; species Janthinobacterium aestuarii. The sequence goes on along the minus strand of NZ_JBNYXU010000006.1, from coordinate 189,630 downwards.
GATCACCGTCAGCGGTTCGTCGAACAGCACGGCCGCCACGTCGGGACGCACGAGGCCCCGTCCCAGCGAAATCTTTTGCTTGGCGTCCACGGACAGGCCGCTGGCGCGCAATTTCAAGTCGCCCGTCAATTCCAGCATCTGCGCCACTTGCTGCACGCGCTTTTTTACCTCGATCTCTTTCCAGCCGCGATTACGCAGTGGAAACGCCAGGTTGTCGTGCACGGTCATGGTGTCGTAGATGACGGGAAACTGGAACACTTGCGCGATATTCCTCGCCTCGGTCGGCAGTTGCGTCACGTCCTTGCCATCGAACAGCACCTTGCCGTGCGACGGCTTCACCAAGCCGGAGATAATATTGAGCAAGGTCGTCTTGCCGCAGCCGGACGGCCCCAGCAAGGCATACGCGCCGCCGTCCTGCCATTCCATGCTCATGGGCCGCAGCGCGTAGTCGGCGGGTGCGGTCGGGTTCGGTTTATAGGCGTGGGCCAGGCCGGCCAGTTCGATGCGCGCCATGTCAGTTCCCCCCCGTTTGCGGCGCGAACAGCAGGCCGCCATCGGCCGCGAAGATCAGCAAGGCATGCGGCTGGCAATACACGGTGCAGGCGCTGCCGATCTCCAGGTTGTGCACGCCACCGAGCTGCGCCACCAGGGCCAGGTCGCCCCGGCGCGCATGCACATAGGTTTCCGAGCCGCTGATTTCCGCCAGGTCCACCTGCGCCGCGATGGCCACGTCGCCATCGGACTGCGGCGACAGATGCAGGCTGTGTGCGCGCACGCCGAGGATCACCTCCATGCTGTCGCCCAGGCGGGCGCGCTGTGCGCCGCTCAGGTGTATCGACAGGCCGTCCGCCGCCTGGGCCACGCCATGCGCATCCACGCGGGCGGGGATCAGGTTGATGGGCGGGTCGCTGAAGGTGCGCGCCACGTCGATGGAATTGGGGGCGTTGAAGACGTCCAGGGTCGGTCCCTGCTGCAGCAAACGTCCCTCGTGCAGCACGGCCACGTGGCCGCCCAGCTGCAGCGCTTCCAGCGGTTCCGTGGTCGCGTACACGACCGTCGTACCGCCGCTGGAAAACAGTTCCGTCAATTCGCGGCGCAATTCCTCGCGCAGCTTGTAGTCGAGATTGACGAGCGGCTCGTCGAGCAGCAGCAAGGACGCATCCTTGATCAGCGCGCGTCCCAGCGCCGTGCGCTGCTGCTGGCCGCCCGACAATTCTCCCGGCGTGCGTTGCAGGTAGGGCGTGATGTGCAGGCGCTCGGCCAGCGCCAGCACCTTGGTGCGTATCTGCTCCTCGGGCACCTTGCGCAAGCGCAAGGGTGAGGCGATATTGTCATAGACGGTGAAGGCCGGATAGTTGATGAATTGCTGGTACACCATGGCCAGGTTGCGTTTGCTGACGGGCACGCCCGTCACGTCGACGCCATCGGCCGTCACGGTGCCCGCGCTGGGCTTGTCCAGGCCCGCCATCACGCGCATCAGGGTCGTCTTGCCGGCACGCGTGGTGCCCAGCAAGACGTTGATGGCGCCCGGCACCAAGGCCAGCGACATCGGATATAAAAAGTCGTCAGCCCCCTGCTTCCTGCTGATCTTGTCCAGTACCAGTTGCACGCGCTTCTCCTCCAGTGATGGTTTCTTATTCTTCGCCGCACCCTCTGCGGGGCGCGGTCGCCAACGTTTTGTGCTTACGGCAAAGGGTGCTGCAACAGCCAGGCGTCGAGCGTGCCCGCCGTCTCGCGCGGCAGGTGCAGGCCCAGCTTGGAGCGCCGCCACAGGATGTCGGCCGCGCTGACGGCCCATTCATGGCGCCGCACATAATCAACTTCCGCCGCGTACAGGCCGGCGGCGATTTCCTCGCCCATGGCCGCCACGTCCGCCCTGCCCTCGAGCAGCACGTGGATGCGCGTGCCGTAGGCGCGTGCATAGCGCGCCACCAGCGCCGCCGGCAGCCAAGTATATTCGCGCTGCAAACCTTGCACGAACTGGCCGAACTCGCGCACGGCCCGGTTCTGCGGCACGGCGCCGTACACGTCGCCGCCGGGCAGGCAAGCCTGCTCCGTCCAGGCCCGCCGCCGCTTGCCCGGCTCGGGCACCAGCAACGGCTCCAGCAGATCAAGCGCTTCCTCGGCCAGCTTGCGGAAGGTGGTGATCTTGCCGCCGAAAACACTGAGCAATGGCGCACCTTCCCGGTCCAGCTCGAAACGGTAATCGCGCGTGACGGCCTTGGCGTCGGCCGCCGCGTCTTCCACCAGCGGGCGCACGCCCGCATACGTCCAGACCACATCGGCAGGATTGACGGGCTTGCTGAAATAGTAACTGGAAAGCTCGCACAAGTAACGAATTTCCGCGTCATCGATTTCCACCTTGCCAGTGTCGCCGTGATAGTCGAGGTCGGTGGTGCCGATCAGGGTGAAATCGTGCTCATACGGAATGGCAAACACGATGCGCCCGTCCGGATGCTGGAAGATATACGCGTGATCATGGTCGAACAGGCGCTTGACGACGATATGACTGCCCTTGATCAGGCGCAAATGCCGGCCCTGCCCGCCCGGCGCCGCCTGCTGCAGGAACTCGGCCGTCCACGGCCCGGCCGCATTGACGACGCTGCGCGCACGCACCGTCGTCTGCCTGCCGCTGGCGTGCTGCAAGGTGGCCAGCCAAGCGTCGCCATCGCGCCACAGGGCCGTGCAGCGCGTGCGCGTCAGCACGTGCGCGCCGTTGTCTGCCGCGTCGATGGCATTGAGCACCACGAGGCGCGCATCGTCGACCCAGCCGTCGGAATACACGAAGCCGCGCTTGAACTGGGGTTGTAACGGTGTGCCGGCCGCATGGCGCGTCAGGTCGATGCCGCTGGAGGCCGGCAGGATTTCCCGCTTCGCCAGCATGTCGTAGAGGAACAGGCCGGCGCGTATCAGCCATGCCGGGCGCTGGCCCTTGGCGTGCGGCATGACGAAGCGCAGCGGCCACATGATGTGCGGCGCCGAGCGCAGCAGCACTTCGCGCTCGATCAGCGCCTTGCGCACGAGGCCGAATTCATAGTATTCGAGGTAGCGCAGGCCGCCGTGTATCAGCTTGGTGGAAGCCGACGAGGTGTGGGACGCCAGGTCATCCTTTTCGCACAGCACCACCGACAAGCCCCGTCCCGCCGCGTCGCGCGCGATGCCGGCGCCATTGATGCCGCCGCCGACCACCAGCACGTCGCATTTGATCGCTGTCTCCACACCCTGCTGTGCTGCGGCCATCGGGACTCCATGTCTGTCGTGGACTCGCCGGCGAGGAAAGACTAGGCATCGCCGGCGACTGTCGTTAAGATCACCATTTCGTAATACGCATGCAATATGAATAAGGTTACGCCAGAATACGAACTCATAGCAACATATTTTTAGTACTATTTGTTCGTTTCTGTTCGTTTTTGATTTTTAAAGAGAGCACCATGATCTTGAATCCCCGCCAGCGCCGCTTGCTCGAAGTGGTGCGCCAGAAGGTCACCATGTCCGTCGAAGAGCTGGCCCAGCAGCTGGACGTGACGCCGCAAACCGTGCGCCGCGACGTCAAGCAGATGGAAGAAGCGCGCCTGCTGGCCCGCTACCACGGCGGCGTCGGCTTGCCCTCGTCCGTGGAAAACATCGATTACAGCCAGCGCCAAGTGTTCAACAGCGACGCCAAGCGGCGCATCGCGGCCGCCGTCGCCGCGCAAGTGCCGCACGGCTGTTCGCTGCTGATCAATATCGGCACGACGACAGAGGAAGTGGCGCGCGCGCTGGGCCGACACACGGGCTTGCACGTGGTGACGAACAACCTCAACGTGGCCGCCATCCTGGCCGACAACGCGGCCTGCGAAGTCATCGTGGCCGGCGGCGTGGTGCGCGGGCGCGACCGCGGCATCGTGGGCGAAGCCACCATCGACTTCATCCGCCAGTTCAAGGTCGACATCGGCATCATCGGCATTTCCAGCATCGACGAAGACGGCAGCCTGCGCGACTTCGACGCGCGCGAAGTGAAGGTGGCGCAAGCGATCATCGAACAGTCGCGCGAAGTATGGCTGGTGGCCGACCAGCACAAATTCGGCCGCAAGGCGCTCGTGCGCCTTGCCGACCTGGCGCAAATCGACATCTTGTTTACGGATGCGCCACCGCCGCCCCGCTTTGCCGAAGTCCTGCGCGAAGCGGGTGTGAAGGTGGTGCTGGCCTGAGGGGGGTCACATTTCTGCAGTAAAACCGCGCGCTGTCGCGTGGGCAATACGTCTTGTGTGGGCCAGCATACAGAATGATATGAAATATTTATCAATTCGGCAAAAATGCTGTTACCATTGATGCAACATGAGTTATTTTTTTAATCTTCCTCTCTCGCAATACGATTATTTGCTTGATATTGTTTTTATTTATATAGAGTAAGGAAAAAGGAAAAAACTCTTTGCCGCTGAGTGATTTCCTGTGAAAACAGTGTTAAAAATACCTCAAGCACGACGATAGTTCCCAAACAAACCACTCGACAGCAAGCGTGAAGGCCTTAACCATGCCGGCAACGCCGCCCAGTGAAGGAAGAGAAATGAGCCATAATTTTGAATCGGCCGCCATGCCGCAAGCCGCCCATCCCAACAGCGTTCCCGTCAGCGAACTGGAAGCCCACCTCGGTTACTGGCTGCGTTTCGTTTCCAACCACGTTTCCCACAGTTTCCAGAAAAAAGCCGAAGCCAATGGCGTGACGGTATCCGAATGGGTAGTGCTGCGCGAAATGTTCCGCCTGGGCTGCACCTCGCCCACGGTGCTGGCGCAAGTGTCCGGCATGAGCAAGGGCGCCGTATCGAAACTGATCGACCGCCTGGAAAGCAAGGGCATGGTCAGCAAGTCCATCCTGCTGGCCGACCGCCGCCAGCATTCGATCGAGCTGACCACGGAAGGCGAGGCGCTGGTGCCCGTACTGGCCGAGATGGCCGACCAGAACGACGAGGAATTCTTCGGCAAGCTGCCGCGCCAGCTGCGCGACGACCTGCTCGAAGCGATGAAGGAAGTGGCGCGCACGCACCAGCTCAAGAGCGCGCCGCTGAACTGACAGCAGTAACACACGCGGCAAGGGTGACACGCTGGCGCGCGCGCTTCGGCTATGATGCTGGCCTGACTGTTTACCAGGAACACGCATGGCCCTGCACATCGAAACCCCCTTGCTCAACTCGCGCGCCCTGAGCCTGCACAGCGAGCGCGCCATCTGGCTCAAGCTCGAAGCCTTGCAGCCGCCCGGCTCCTTCAAGATCCGCGGCATCGGCCTCGCCTGCGAAGAATACGCGCGGCGCGGCGCCAGCCGTTTCATCTCTTCTTCCGGCGGCAATGCCGGTATCGCCGTCGCCTATGCGGGACGCCAGCTGGGCATTCCCGTCATTGTCGTCGTGCCGGAAACGACGAGCGAACGAGCCAGGGCACTGATCGCCCAGGAAGGCGCCGAAGTCATCGTGCACGGCGCCGCCTGGCAGGAAGCGAACGCGCTGGCGCAATCCATGCTCACGCCGCAAGACGCCTTTTTGCACCCGTTCGACGACCCGCTGCTGTGGCAGGGTCATGCCGGCATGATCGATGAAGTGGCCAGCGCGGGCCTGAAACCGGACGCCGTGGTGCTGTCGGTGGGCGGCGGCGGCCTGCTGGCCGGCGTGGCCGACGGCTTGCAGCGCAACGGCTGGGATGACGTGGCCATCGTGGCCGTGGAAACGCAAGGCGCCGCGTCGCTGGCGGCGGCCGTGGCCGCGCGCGAACACGTGGCCCTGCCGGCGGTCAACAGCATCGCCACGTCGCTGGCCGCGCGCCAGGTGTGTGCACAGGCGTTTTCCATCAGCCAGACGCGCCCGCTCCACAGCGTGGTGGTATCGGACCGGGACGCCGTCGACGCCTGCCAGCGGTTTATCAGCGACCAGCGCCTGGTGGTGGAACCGGCCTGCGGCGCGGCGCTGGCGGCCGTCTACGGCAAGGTGCCGGAACTGGCGCCCTACCGCAATGTGCTCGTCATCGTGTGCGGCGGCGTGACGGCCACCACGCAGCAGCTCGACCACTGGACCGCCACCCTGTAGCAGCTACGGCGCCGCCTCAAGCAGCGCCACGCCATCGCGGCCTTGCCCCTTGGCCGCGTACAGGGCCTGGTCGGCCAGGTCCAGCAGCTGCGCCGGCGTCAGCGCGCCTTCGCGGAAGATGGCGATGCCGATGCTGGTCGTCACCGGCAGCGGGCCGCTGGCCAGCTCGAAAGGCTGGCGGATGGCGTCGAGGATCTTGGCGCCGACCTGGCCCACTTCAGCCGCGCCGTTCACGCCTTGGAGAATGATCACGAATTCATCGCCGGCCAGGCGCGCCACCAGGTCGCTGGCGCGCACGCTGCGCACCAGGCGCGAAGCGAATTCCTTCAGTACCTCGTCGCCCGCCTTGTGTCCCAGGCTGTCGTTGATGGCCTTGAAACGGTCGATATCGAGATAGGCGAGCGCCATCGGCGCACGCGCGGCCCGTGTGCGCTGCATGCTTTGCGCCAGCTGCTCGTCGAAGCGGCGCCGGTTGGCGATGCCCGTCAGGGTATCGGTGGCGGCGGCGAACTGCAGCGCCGTATGCATCGCCTTGGTCTTGGTGATTTCGTGAATCAGGCCATATACGCCTTCCACCGCGCCGCTCTCCCCCACATCGGGCACGTAGCTGGTATGGAAGGTGCGCTCCCCCGCCTCGTTGTCGACCGTGAATTCATAGTCGACCTCCTCGCCCGCGAAGGCGCGCAGCAGGTGCTGCTCGCGCAACTGGTAGGCTTCGTCGCCCAGCACCTCGCGCATGGAATGCATCAGGCTCTCCCTGGCCGAGACGCCGAACCATCGCTCAAACGTCGCGTTGATGAACTGGTAGCGGTGCTCGCGGTCGATATACACGATCACCACGGGCACATGGTCCGTCAGCAGTTTCAAGCGCCGCTCGCTGTCGCGCGTCTGCGCCTCGGCGATTTCACGCTCGGCCACCAGCGAATAAAAATCGCGGCTCAAGTCGCCGATCTCGTCGCGCCGCTCGATTTGCAGCGCCTCGATGCCCAGGCGCTGGCGGCGGATCTGGTGCACCTGCCGGCGCAAACGTTCCAAAGGCCGCAACAGGCGCAACACGACGCGCCAGCCGGCCAGGCCCGCCAGCGCCGCCAGCAGCACGGCGGCCAGCAATATCTTGCTGCGGATGGCGTGCAGCGGCGCAAAGGCCTCGCTCATCGGATACACGGACGCCAGTATCCAGCCCGTCGAGGCGATGCGGTGGTAGGCGAACAGGGCATCGACGCCCTGCGTGGTGGTACCCGTCAGCCAGCCCTCGTAGCCCTGCATGGCGCGCCGCGTGGGCACGCTGATGGGGCCATGGGCTTCGATATGCTGCATGATGCGCGACTTGTCCGGATGCTCGACGATGACGCCTTCGCTGGTCATGATGTACAGGTAGCCGCCCGTGCCAGGCTTGAGGGCGCCCAGACGGCCGAGGAAATCGGGCTGGCGCAGGTTGACGCTGGCCGCCAGCACATAGCGCACGCCGCCGCGCGCATCGAACACGGGCTGCGTCACCACCACGATGGGCATGCCGGAAATGCTGCCGTTGAGCGGCGAGGAAATCACCGAACGCCGGGTCGCCAGCGTCCGTTCAAAGTAAGGGCGGCCCTTCACGTTCAGCCCCGCCTGCGGCTTGAAGGGACTCACGCTTGCCAGGACGATGCCGTCGATATCGACGACGCCGGCCGAATAAAACTCCTTGCTCAGCACCGTTTGCGCGGCCAGGAAGCGCTGCAGGCTGGCGCCATCGTGCGCGCCGCCTGCCGCCAGGCTGTCCGCGATCGCGCGCAGGACATTGCGCTTCGCGTCGAGTTCCTCGTCGATGAAGACGGCGGCGCTGGCCAGCGAGACGTACTGCTGGCGCCCCATCACGTCGCGCATGCCGCGCTCGGCCACGGCCAGGGTGGCCAGTGCCAGCGAAGCGACCGCGCCCAGCACGAGCAGGAAAACGACCACGCTCATGCGCGCCTTCAGGCTGGCGGGCAGACGCCGGCGCAGCTGTTTTCGCCAGTTCGTCACGTACGCCGCTGAAGGTAGTGGCACAGGCGCTCGACCGACTCATCCAGCGCCAGGATGCCCGTGTCCAGGGTCAGCGCGGCCGCCAGCGGCGCTTCGTACGGTGCGGAAATGCCCGTGAATTGCGCAAGCTGCCCCGCGCGCGCCTTTGCATACAGGCCCTTGGGATCGCGCGCCTCGCACACGGCCAGCGGCGTGCTGACGTGGACTTCGATGAAATGCGCAGCGCCGATAATGTCTGCAGCCATGGCCCGGTCGGCGCGGCAGGGAGAGATGAAGGCGGCGATGACGGTCAGGCCCGCCCCGTTCATCAGGCGCGCCACTTCGGCCACGCGGCGGATATTTTCATGCCGGTCTTCGGGCGTAAAACCGAGGTCGCGGTTCAAGTTATGGCGCAGCTGGTCGCCGTCGAGCACCGCCACGGCGCGGCCCTGCGCCTTGAGCTGGCGCGCCAGCGCCTCGGCGATGCTGGACTTGCCGGCGCCGCTCAAGCCCGTCAGCCAGACCATGTCGTGTTGTCCTGCTGTCATCACACTGCCTCTCCCCTGTAGAGCTGGCAATATAACAAAGCCGCGCAGGAAAGGACAGACTATCAGGCAGCGCTGCGCGCCTCAAGCAGCAACTGTCGTATCTCCGGCACGCAGGAGGCGCAATTGCCGCCCGCCTTGACGCAGGCCGTCACCTGCGCCGTCGTCGTCAGTTTTTGCTCCGCGATGGCCGCACAAATGGTATTGCGCCCCACGCCAAAGCACGAACACACTGTGGGGCCGGCATCGACGCCCTTGCCGATGGGCTGGCCCAGCAGCACGCCGGCGCGGTCGGCCGCATCCATCTGCGCGTGCGCAAACAGGCCCGCCAGCCAGCTGCGCGACGGCAGGTCGGGACGGGGCGAGACATACACGCATTGCGCGATACGCCCCTCGTCCAGGTGCACGGCGCGGTACACGCCGGCGCTGGCATCCGCGTAATCGAGCCAGTCGGCATTGTCGTCCGTGACGCCCAGCAGCGCGCGCGCCCAGGCGCCCAGATCTTCGATGCGCTGGCGGCCGGCCAGCTCGTAGCGCAGGAACTGTTCGCCCTGGATGCGCGTCCAGTGCGCCACGCCGTCCAGGTTCAAGGGCGTGCGGCTCAACACGAACGCATGCCAGTGCACGCGGAACTGCTCGATGCGCACGGGCGTGTGCTTGAATTCGGGTTCGCCCGAGACGGGATCGACGACCGGATTGACGACGGCGCCCACGCGCGCGTCCGACGCATTCGCGTCGCTCCAGTGGATCGGCACGAAGACCTGGCCGCGCGCGATGCCGCCGCCATGCACGACCCTCGCCACCATCGCGCCCCAGGCGCTGGAAATGCGCGCCAGCTCGCCTTCGCGCACGCTGTACAGCAGCGCATCCTGCGGGTGGATGTCGATGAAGGCTTCGGCGACGTGGCCCGACAGCTTGGCCGCCTTGCCCGTGCGCGTCATCGTATGCCACTGGTCGCGCACCCGGCCCGTGTTGAGTATCAGCGGATAGTCCTCGTCGGGCATGTTGCGCGGCGTGCGCGGCGCCGCGGGCACGAAGCGCGCGCGGCCATCGGCATGCGCGAAGCGGCCGTCACCGAACAGGCGCGCCTGGCCTTGCGGCCACTGCTGCGGCGCCAGGGCGTCGTAACGCGCCGCGTCCAGGCCCGCCAGGTGGCCCAGGTTGAACAGCCGCGCCGTCTCGCCTTCGTTTCGGAAGGCGGACAGGCGCGCGTGTTCGTCGAAGATGGCTTGCGGCGCCGTGAAATCGAAGCCGGCATAGCCCATGCGGCGCGCCACGTCGCACAGCACGTCCCAGTCGGCGCGTACTTCGCCGGGCGCTGGCAAAAAGGCCCGCTGGCGCGAGATGCGGCGCTCGGAATTGGTCACCGTGCCATCCTTTTCACCCCAGCCCAGGGCCGGCAGCAGCACGTCGGCATGGGCATTCGTATCCGAGCCGGCGCTGATGTCCGACACCACCACCAGTTCGCACTTGGCCAGCGCGCGGCGCACCTGGTCGGCGTCCGGCATGCTGACCAGCGGATTGGTGGCGATGATCCACACGGCCTTGACCTTGCCCGCCTCGATGGCGTGGAACAGCTCCACCGCCTTCAGGCCAGGCTTGTCGGCGATGCGCGGAGAGTCCCAAAAGGTTTGCACCGCTTCGCGGTGCGCCGGCTTGTCGAGATCCAGGTGCGCCGCCAGCATGTTGGCCAGGCCGCCCACTTCGCGCCCGCCCATGGCATTCGGCTGGCCCGTGAGGGAAAACGGTCCCATGCCGGGCTGGCCGATGCGTCCCGTCGCCAGGTGGCAGTTGATGATGCTGTTGACCTTGTCCGTGCCGGAAGACGACTGGTTGACACCCTGCGAAAAGGCCGTGACGACCTTGCGCGTGGCGGTGAACGCCTGGTAGAACGCCAGCAAGGCTTGCGGGTCGACCTTGCAGATTTTCGCCACCTGCAAAGGATCGTAACAGTCGACATGGGCGGCGGCCAGCGCCTCATCGAGGCCGCTGCTGTGCCGCGTCACGAAATCATCGGCGATCACCCCTTCCCGCGCCAGATAGCACAGCAAGCCGTTGAACAGCCACACGTCCGTGCCCGGTTTCACGGGCAAATGCAGGTCGGCCAGCTCGCAGGTGGCCGTGCGGCGCGGGTCGATCACCACCAGTTTCATCTCCGGCCGGCTTTCGCGAATGCGGGCGATGCGCTGGAACAGGATCGGGTGGCACCAGGCCGTGTTCGAACCCACCAGCACCACCATGTCGGCCAGTTCCAGGTCTTCATAGCAGCCCGGCACGATATCCTCGCCGAACGCGCGCTTGTGACCGGCCACGGCCGACGACATGCACAGGCGCGAATTGGTGTCGATATTCGCGCTGCCCACATAGCCCTTCATGAATTTATTGGCGATGTAATAGTCTTCCGTCAGCAGCTGGCCCGAGACGTACAGGGCGACGGCGTCGGGGCCGTGCTTGTCGATGATGGCGCGCAGGCCGCCCGCCACCTGGTCCAGCGCGGCATCCCAGGAAGCGCGCTGCAGGACGCCATCGACGCGCACCTGCGGTTGCAGCAAACGGTTCTCCAGGTCCAGGGTGTCGCCGAGGGCCGAGCCTTTCACGCACAGCTTGCCCTGGTTGGCCGGGTGCGCAATGTCGCCGGCGATGCGGATGGCGCCGTCGGGCAGGCGTGTCGCTTCCACGCCGCAGCCGACGCCGCAATACGGGCAAGTGGTTTTCACGGGCGTGCAGCTTGTCATGGGCGTATCCTGTTGGTCTCTGTCAGGCGGCCTGGGCGCACAGCGCCTGGCCAAACAATAAATGGGCGCGCAGCTTGCTGATGTCGCGGCGCTGCTGGATCAGGTCGAAATACCAGGGACCGTCCTGCACGTCGCCATACAGCACGGCGCCAGCCAGGCGGCTGCCCTGCACCACCAGGCGCTTGTAGACGCCGCGGCGCGGATCGCGCAGCACCAGGTCTTCGCTGCCCTCGCCGCCGATGATGTCGCCGGCCGAATACAGGTCGATGCCCGTCACTTTCAATTTGGTGGCGCTGGCCTGCTGCACGTAGCGGCGGTGCCCTGCGCCGGCCAGGTGCGCGCCGCACACGCGCGCCTGCTCCCAGATGGGCGCGACCAGGCCAAAGGTGGCGCGCCGGTGCTGCACGCATTCGCCCACGGCGTACACGCGCGGGTCGTAGCTTTGCAGGCAGTCGTCGACGACGATGGCCCGTTCGCAGTGCAGGCCGGCCGCTTGCGCCAGCGCGATGTTGGGGCGCACGCCGGCCGTCATCACCACCAGGTCGGCGGGGATCGACGTGCCATCGGCAAAGCGAACTCCCTGCACGCGGTCGGTGCCGATGATTTCGGCCGTTTGCGCGTGCATCAAAAACCGCAGGCCGCGCGCTTCCAGCGCCGTTTTCAACAGCATCGACGCGGGTGCGTCCAGCTGCTGGTTCATCAGCGCGCCGCTCATGTGCACGACGGTGACGTCCATGCCCTGGCGCTGCAAGCCGTTGGCCGCTTCCAGCCCCAGCAACCCGCCGCCGATGACCACCGCGTGGCGGTGCATGCGTGCCGCCTGCAGCATGGTGTCGACGTCGCTGATATCGCGAAAACCGATCACGCCCGGCAGATCATGCCCGGGCACGGGCACGATGAACGGCGTGGAACCGGTGGCCAGCAGCAGCCGGTCATAGGCGACCGTGACGCCGGACAGCGCCTCTACCTTGCGCGCCTGGCGGTCGATGCGCACGACGGGGTCGCCCGCGTACAGGGTGATGCCGTTGTGCGCATACCAGTCGCGCGTGTGCAGCATGATGTCGTCGACCGACTTTTCGCCGGCCAGCACGGGCGACAGCAAAATGCGGTTGTAATTGCCGTGCGGTTCGGCGCCGAACACGGTGATGTCGTACAGGTCCGGCGCGAGTTTCAATAGTTCCTCGACCGTGCGCATGCCGGCCATGCCGTTGCCGACGACGACCAGCGAGGGACGCCGGGGCGGATTCACAGGGCCACCCACACCATGTCGGCAAACACGCGCGCCGGCCAGGCGGCGACGGAGTGTTCGGGCGCTTCGATACACTCGCCGCTGGCCAGGTCGAAGTGCTGTTTGTAAATCGGCGAGGCGACGACGACGCGCTCGCCGATGCTGCCGACGAGACCCCGCGACAGCACGGAAGCGCCCGCATTCGGATCGATATTGTCGATGGCGTACACGCGCGGCGCCGCATCGCCGACGCGGAACACGGCCACGTGCCGGCCACCCAGCAATGCGCACACGCCCGTGTCGGGCACGATGTCGGTCAAGGGACAGATGGCTACCCAATTGTCGGCGGTGGCGCCGGAAAGTTCATTCATCGCATTCATGGCTCAAGCCTCCACGGCAAGGATGGGGATCACGGTGCTGCGGCGTTCAGTTTCAGTAGCGGGCCGGATCTGGCCCCGCTCTTCGACGAACACCACGTTTTCATCGTTCTTCTCGCTGTTGACGAAATGGCGGAAGCGCTGGCGCACGGCGGGGTTGGACACGGCTTCCTTCCACTCGCAGGCATAGGTGTCGACCACGTGCTGCATGTCCGCCTCCAGTTCATGGGCGATGCCCAGGCGGTCGGCCACGACGACGGCTTTCAGGTAATCGAGGCCCCCTTCGAGATTGTCGCGCCACACGCTGGTGCGCTGCAGGCGGTCGGCCGTGCGCACGTAAAACATCAGGAAGCGGTCGACATAGCGCACCAGGGTGGCTTCATCGAGGTCCGACGCCAGCAGTTCCGCATGGCGCGGCTTCATGCCGCCATTGCCGCACACGTACAGATTCCAGCCCTTTTCCGTGGCGATCAGGCCGATGTCCTTGCCCTGCGCCTCGGCGCATTCGCGCGTGCAGCCGGAGACGCCGAACTTGATCTTGTGCGGCGTGCGCAAGCCCTTGTAGCGGTTTTCCAGCTGGATCGCAAAGCCCACGCTGTCGGCCACGCCATAGCGGCACCAGGTGGAGCCGACGCACGATTTCACCGTTCGCAGCGATTTGCCGTAGGCGTGGCCCGACTCGAAGCCGGCCGCGATCAGTTCTTCCCAGATGGCCGGCAACTGGTCGACACGCGCGCCGAACAGGTCGACCCGCTGGCCGCCCGTGATTTTCGTATAGAGACCGTATTTTTTCGCCACCATGCCCACGGCGATCAGGCCATCGGCCGTCACTTCGCCGCCCGGCATGCGCGGCACGACGGAATACGTGCCATCCTTCTGGATATTGCCGAGGAAGTAATCGTTACTGTCCTGCAAGCTGGCGTGTACGGGAGAGAGCACGAAATCGTTCCAGCACGAGGCGAGGATATTCGCCGCCACGGGCTTGCACACGTCGCACCCCAAACCCTGGCCATGCGCGGACAGCAGCGCGCCGAAGCTGCGGATTTTGCCCACGCGGACCAGGTGGTGCAATTCCTGGCGCGAGTACGCAAAGTGCTCGCACACGTGGTTGTTGACGACCAGGCCCTGCTTCTGCATTTCCGCCTTCATGATCTGCGTCACCAGCGGCACGCAGCCGCCGCATGCGGTGCCCGCCTTGGTGCAGCTTTTCAGGGCGCCGATGGTGGTGGCGCCCCCGGCGACGGCCGCGCACAGCGCGCCTTTCGACACGTCGTTGCACGAGCAGATTTGCGCCGACTCGGGCAAGGCGTCCACGCCCAGGCCCACCTTTTGCTGGCCATCGGCCTGCGGCAGAATCAGGAATTCGGGGGATGCCGGCAGCTCGATCTTATTGAGCATCATCTGCAGCAAGGTGCCGTACTCGCTGGCGTCGCCCACCATCACGCCGCCAAGCAGGTATTTGCCGCAATCGGAGACGACGATTTTCTTGTAGATCTGCTTGCGCTCATCCATGAACTGGTAGGAGCGGCTGCCCGGCGCATTGCCGTGCGGGTCGCCCAGGCTGGCCACGTCCACGCCCATCAGTTTGAGCTTGGTGCTCATGTCGGCGCCCTTGAACGAGGCTTCGCCCTCTTCCTGCAACAGGTGGCGTGCCGCGATGCGGGCCATTTCGTAGCCGGGCGCCACCAGGCCGAAGACCAGGCCGCCCCACAGCGCGCATTCGCCGATCGCATAAATGTCCGGGTCGGAGGTGACGCAGCTGTCGTCGATGGCGATGCCGCCGCGCGGGCCCACGTCCAGGCCGCAGGCGCGCGCCAGTTCGTCGCGCGGACGGATGCCGGCCGAGAAGACGATCATGTCCGCTTCCAGGTGGCTGCCATCGGCGAACTGCATGCGGTGCGTGGCCGATTCGCCGTCGACGATGGCCAGCGTATTTTTTTGCGTGTGCACGGTCACGCCCAGCTCCTCGATCTTGCGGCGCAGGACGCGCGCGCCGCCTTCGTCGACCTGCACGGCCATCAGACGCGGCGCGAATTCCACCACGTGGGTGTCGAGCTTCAAATCGCGCAAGGCCTTCGCGCATTCGAGGCCCAGCAGCCCGCCGCCGATCACCACGCCCGTCTTTGACTTTCCACCCCAGGACAGCATGGCTTCCAGGTCTTCGATGGTGCGGTAGACGAAGCAGCCATCGCGCTCCTTGCCCGGCAGTGGCGGCACGAACGGCGTCGAGCCGGTGGCGAACACCAGCTTGTCGTAGGCCAGCACTTCACCGGTGCTGGCCGTGACGGTTTTCGCCACGCGGTCGATGGATACGGCGCGCGCATTGAGTTTCAGGACGACGTTGCCCTTGTCGAAAAAGCCGGGCGCCACCAGGGACAGGTCGTCGGCCGATTTGCCGCTGAAAAAATCGGACAGGTGCACCCTGTCGTAGGCTGGGCGCGGCTCTTCGCACAAGACCGTCACGGACAGGTGCGGCGCGTTTTCCAATGCCAGGCGTTCGAGGAATTTATGCCCGACCATGCCATGGCCAAGGACGACGATGTTCAAGGGGTAGTTCATTACTCTCTCCTCAGGCCGCGGCCATGTTCGGTTCGGCCGCTGCACGGGTAAAACGCACGGCGATGGCGCACAGGGCCGAGATCACCACCAGCGCGCTCAGGATGGTCAATGTCTGACGGATGTCGCCCGTGCCCTTCATCAGGAAACCGGCCGCCACGGCGCCCACGTTGCCGCCGGCGCCGATGATGCCGGCCACGCCGCCCAGGGCCTTGCTGTCGATGAAAGGCACCAGCGCGTAGGTGGCGCCGCACGCCATATGGGTGAACAGGCCGAAGACCAGCATGGCGATGACGGCGTAGGTGACGCTGTCGACCTTGGCAAACCACAGCAGGCCCACGCCCTCGCCGATCATCAGCATGAACAGCAGGGTCACGCGGCTGTTCAGGTTGCCGCGCAGGGCCAGCTTGTCGGACATCCAGCCGCCCAAGGCGCGGGCAAACAGGGCCAGCAAGCCGAAGCTGCCGGCGGCCAGGCCGGCCGATTTCAAGGACAGGCCAAAATGGTCGACGTAGTACACGGCGGCGATGTTGTGGATGAAAATCTCGATGCCGAAGCAGGCGCCGTAGGTCACGAACAGCAGCCACACGCGGTAGTTGGTGCTGGCCGCCTTGAAGCTGCCCCAGCCACCGGCCGGAGCATGTCCGGCCTTACCGCCTTCGATGGCGGTGCCGGCGGCACGCAAGTCCGAGTAATTGCCTTCAGGGCAATCCTGCGTATAGCGCCAGTAGAGAACAGCCATCACCAGCATCAGCACGCCCGGCACCAGCAGGGCCACGCGCCAGCCCAGCGATTCGGACACGCCCAGCATCAGCACGGCGCCCAGCAGCAGTGGCATCAGTGCCTGCGCTGCGCCGCCGCCCGCATTGCCCCAGCCGGCGGCGGCGGCATTCGCCGTCCCCACGACGCGGGGGGCGAACATCACGGAGGTGTGATATTGCGTGATGACAAAGCTGGCGCCGACGGCGCCGATGCCCAGACGGAAGAACAGAAAGCTTTCATAGCTTTGCGACGCGGCCACGCCCAGCACGGGAATGGCGCCCAGCAGCAGCAAGCCCGTGTAGGTCTTGCGCGGGCCGTAGCGGTCGCACAATGGCCCCACGATCAGGCGCACGAGGATGGTGATGGCGACGGCCGCGATATTGATGTTGGCCACTTGCGCCAAGGAAAGGCCGAACTCGCCCTTGATGACAGGCATCAGGGGAGCGCAAGCGAACCAGGCGAAGAAACACACGAAAAATGCCATCCACGTCAGGTGGAATGCGCGCATGGGCGGCGTGGCGAGGGAGAAGAGCGCGATGCGCGTTGCTTTTTGACTGGCCATGATAGGTTCCCGAAATATCCCGTTGATAAAACAAAACGGCGCCCGCCCCCGCCGATGAAAAATCAGCCTGGGCGGACGCCGTTGTCCATGTGGTCCGTCGTTGGACCGTTGTGCGTTTATTCAGGGGATCGCCGTTGATCCGTACCTTCTGTTTAGCAAGCGCCGTGCCAGCTTGTCTGACGGGCAAGTGGCCTCATTCGCACTGGCTTTGCGCCAGATCATGGCCAATCACGGTGCAAGCACGCCACTTGCTGGTGCATGCGGGAACCAGCACGTGGCATTTCTTGTCTAAACCACATCTGAAGCAGGAGCGGGAGGCCACGATGGTCAAGACACTGCGACGACGACGCCTGAGGCCACCTTGGTCGCCATGGCTGGCATGTGCGTGCGCCGGACTGTTGCTGATGACATGGAGCAACACTGTCGCCGCGCAAGAGACTAAGGAACACAGCGAGCTTGATGCCACCGTTGTCGCGCCCTTTCACGCCGCGCGCGGTGAGCGGGTCACGCAGGCGCGTACATTTGTCGTGCGGCTCACCTATCCCGACGAGGGGCGCAGCCATGCCGTGCGCTGGACCTTGACACTATCGGGCCCCGGCCCGCAAGGCGCCGTGCTGCGGCGCTGGTCGGGCACGGAACAGGTGGGGGCCAACGGCAAGAGCGTGAACTTGCCTTGGGACGGCCGCGCCGACGCCGATGCGCGCGAACGGAGAGTGCTGGCGCCCGATGGCTTGTACGAACTGCGCCTGCAGGCCGTGGCCGATGCCGGCACGCCGCGGGAAGCGCAGGTGGAACAACAATGGCACATCCAGGTGCAGCGCGGTGCAAGCACGGCGCCCAGGGTGCGCGCCTTCCAGGCCGGCCTGCAGCAACTGCCCGGCCTGGAAGGCCAGTCCGGCTACCGCATCGTCTACGCCAACCTGCACAGCCAGACGCGCCACAGCGACGGCGGTGCGGCGCTCGACGCCTGCCATGGCGCGCAAGACCCGCAAACGGCACCCTACGGCCCCATCGATGCCTACAAGTATGCGCAAGAACACGGGCTCGACGTCCTGCTGACATCCGAGCATAACCATATGTACGACGGTTCGGACGGCACGAATAGCACTGCCACCCCTGCCGAAGCGATCGCGCTGTACCAGACGGGGCTGGCTGAAGCGGCCGCTTACACTGCCGCCCATCCCGGTTTCCTGGCCCTGTACGGCATGGAATGGGGCGTCATCAACAAGGGTGGCCACCTGAATATCATCAATAGCGGGCAGTTGCTGGGCTGGGAACAAAATGCCCATGGCGAACTGCTGGCCAATATCGAGACGCCGAAGGGCGATTACGCGGGCCTCTACAAGCTGATGCGCGAACGGGGCTGGATCGGGCAGTTCAATCACCCTGCCCAAACGGGCCAGTTTCTCGTCAATGAGCAGCCGCTCGGCTACACGCCGGATGGCGACGCGGCCATGGTGCTGTGCGAAGTCATGAATACGTCCGCGTTTTCCACGAACGATCAGGAAACGGAGAACCGGCGCAGCAATTACGAGGCGGCCTGCAACCGGGCCCTGGCAGCCGGCTACCACGTGGCCTTCAGCAGCAACCAGGACAACCACTGCGCCAACTGGGGCGCGTCGTATGGTAACCGCACGGCCGTCCTGGTGGCCGGCCCGGCCGCCGGCACGCCCGTTTCACGCGACAGCTTCCTCGACGCGCTGCGCGCGCGCCGCGTCTACGCCACGATGGACAAGCATGCGCAACTACTGTTCACAGCCAATGGCAAGCTGATGGGCGAGCGCTTCGACAACCACGGTCCCTTGCGCCTGGCCACCAGCTTCAGCAACAGCGCCGGACGCCAAGCGGCCGCCATCGTCATCTTCCACGGCGTGCCAGGCGGCAACGGTTCCGTCACACAAGTATCGGACCAGGCCGAGTTCACCATCACGCCCGCGCCCGGCCCCCATTTCTATTACGCGCGGCTGACGCAGGATGACGGCAATATCGTCTGGTCGGCGCCCGTGTGGGTCAATCAGCTGCCGTAATGGCGGCAGCGCGGGCGGAGTGCCGGGCCATCAGCTCGGCCACCCAGTCGATAAAGACGCGCAGTTTCTTGCTGACATGGCGGTTTGGCGGATAGGCGAGATAGAGCGGCATGGGATCGACCGTCCATGCTTCGAACAGCGGCAGCAGCTCGCCCCTGTCCACGTGCGGCCGCGCCATATAATCGGGCAGCCACAGCACGCCCAGCCCCGCCACCCCGGCTGCCAGGTAGGCGTTGCCGTCGTCGATCGACAGCACATACTGGCCATGGATTTTGACGCTCTTGCCCTCGCGGTGCATCACGTAAGGAAAGCCGTTACCGCTGCGTCCCCAGCGAAAGCGCACGATGCGGTGCGCGCTGTCCTGCAAGTCCAGCGGATGCAAGGGCGTGCCCACCCGTTGCAGGTAGGCCGACGCCGCATATACGCCCAGTGGCAAGTCGGCGAGCTTGCGCGCCATCAGCGACTGGTCGGTGATGTCACCGCCGCGTATTACGCAATCGACATTGTCGGCGATCACGTCGACCATGCGGTCGCTGGCGCCCATGTCGAGCACAATATCGGGATACAGCGCATGAAACGTGGGCAGCGCCGGCACCAGCAGCAAAGCGGCGAGCGGACTGGGCACATCTACCCGCAACTGGCCACGCGGCAAGGCGGCGGCATGCGGCAAGCTCGTTTCGATTTCTTCCAGGGTATCGAGCACCTGCACGATGCGCTCGTAATAGGCCGCGCCATCGGCCGTCACATTGACCTTGCGCGTTGTGCGGTTCAGCAATTTCAGGCGCAGACGCGCCTCGAGCTGCTGCACCAGTTGCGTCACCGTGGTGCGGCTCATGTGCAAGGTCGCGGCCGCGCGCGTAAAACTGCCCGTCTCGACCACTCGCACGAATGCCTTCATCGCATCAAACCTGTCCATCCACACCTCCGCCACCTGATTGTTTGGATTATACAAATAGTCCAGTCCGATCTGGCCGCTTTATCCGCAGGTTAGCAGCAGATAAAGTGTTCTCCAGGCAGCAACTTCGCTGCATCAACAAAGGAAAGCTGATGAAACGCGACGTCGTATTCCCTGCGGGCCGCCAAGCCCTGTATGAACAGAACCGCTATTCCCCTGCCGTGCGCGCCAACGGCCTGCTGTTCGTGTCGGGACAGGTCGGCAGCCGCGAAGACGGCACACCCGAACCCGGGCTCGACGCCCAGGTCCGGCGCGCGTTCGACAACCTGAACGCCATCTTGCAAGCCGCCGGCTGCACCTTCGACGACGTGCAGGACGTGACCATTTTTATCGTCGACCCGCAGGCTAACTTCCAGCGTATCTGGGATATCGTGCAGGCAAAGTATTGGGGCCCGGCGCCGCACCCGACGGTCACGGCCGTTGGCGTGACGTGGCTGTATGGTTTCCAGTTCGAAATCAAGGTGGTGGCCAAGCTGCCGGGCTAGGACACGGCGTCCGGAAGCGTGCAGGGAAAATGGCAACAGGCTTCCCTCGCACGATTGCCCGCCGCAGGTGCGTTGACACTGATCTATGGCAACATTGCGCAACCGACCCATGCCAGGAAACGGAATGAAACCCAAAGCGCTGATCATCGCCAATATTGAAGCGTACTTGCTGGAGCCGCTGGGCGCAGCGGGCTTCAGGTTCTCGCCTAGCCAGCTGACCTTCAAGCGCACGCAGAACGAATTCATCCAGACCATCCATTTCCAGGCCAACCGCCACAACGAAGAGGATGTCTGCGTGGCATTCTGGAGCCACTATCAAGTCTCGTCCAAATTTTATACAACATGGCACACGGCGCGCTACGGCCGTGAACCTGTCAACAATATCGTTGGCGGCGTGGCGGATTGGAATATCAAAAACTGGCAATTCCCTGTCATCGATGGCAAGGAAGTCAAAGAACACCAGCTCGTCGATCCGTCCCATCGGGCAACGGTCATGGCCTGCCTGAGGGACAATCTGCTGGAGTTGGCCGTCCCCTGGCTTGAGCGCCTTTCCAATTGGGAAAATGCGGCCCTGGCCCTGGTCGAATCGCAAGGCTCGCATGCCACGGCTTGCGATTTTTATCTGATGGCGGGCAATCAGGAAAGAGCCCTGTGGGCACTGAACGAGGGCCTTGCCTATTGGCAGAAAAATCCCGCAGCCTCTTTTTCGGAGGAAAAAGAAGAGATCGCTTTGCGGATGGGGAAATACGCCTATGCTTGAAATCACTTGCCCCTACGATGGCGACTGCGGACGCCACTTCGACCGCAGCGCAATGGATGCCTCGGATGGCGCGTTCTTGAAAACGGCCATCGGCAAAAAAATGACCTTCATGTTCCTGCACTGTCCCGCATGTGCAAGGATGTTTCAGTTCAATCCAGTCGCCTGGACAGCGCAGGCGTGCGAAGCCGTCGCGCCCAAGGCCGTCCGGGTAGCGAAGAAAAGCGGCAGGCAGCTGGAAAAATTGCTGGCAAGGGAAAAAGTGGCCCTGCCCCAGGCCTATCTCGCTCGCCTCCGCAGCGCAAAGCCACGTCCCGACGTGGCGATTTTCACAGATGAAGACCCT
Organism: Janthinobacterium aestuarii; assembly: GCF_051380835.1. Taxonomy (NCBI): domain Bacteria; kingdom Pseudomonadati; phylum Pseudomonadota; class Betaproteobacteria; order Burkholderiales; family Oxalobacteraceae; genus Janthinobacterium; species Janthinobacterium aestuarii. The sequence goes on along the minus strand of NZ_JBNYXU010000006.1, from coordinate 168,262 downwards.
TTCACGCTGTACAGCCTGGACGCGCTGTGCAAAGAGGTCGAGGTGGATGGAACAAGCTATCTGGCAGTCAGGCAACTGGCTGGCTTTGCACAGGCGCTGGCAGAAGCGGCGGGAACGGGGTCGAAGCAGGCAGCACCGTTCAGTCCTGCCGAGCTGGCGGGGTGCCTGGCCATTGGCGAGGTAAACACGCGCATCCTGTTCATCGACAGCCGCAACAACGATGCCTTATGGATTTATCACTGCGACGGCGGCGATGTCGAACAGACGCGGCTCACCGTAACCTCCCTGATGGGGCCTGGCGTATCCTGAAGGGGGCAGTACGCCGCAGATTCTGCGGCCAGCTTCCATTCCAGCAAACAATATTGGAAAAGTAATTATTTTTTAAGTAGCCGTCCATAGACACTGGTTCCTCACAGCAATCCATGGCACCATGGCTGCGCCGTTTTGCCTGCAACGCGGCCTCCATCGGACCAACCAGGAACCCTATATGTCGTCATATCGTACCTTCGCCGGCAGCATGCTGCTCGGCCTTGCCGCAGCGGGCATCGCCCACGCGCAAGCCCTCGCCCCTGCCGCCGCCAACACCGATCCCCATTTGTGGCTGGAAGAAGTCCTCGGCGACAAGCCGCTGGCCTGGGTCAAGCAGCACAATGCCGTCAGCACCAGGGAACTGGAAGCCCAGCCCGGCTTCCCCGCCCTGCAGGCGCGCCTGAAAACCATCCTCAACTCGAAGGAGCGCATTCCCTACGTCAGCAAGGAAGGCGAGTTTTACTATAATTTCTGGCGCGACGCCCAGCACGTGCGCGGCATCTGGCGCCGCACCACACTGGCGCAATACCAGCTGGCCGAACCTGTCTGGGAAACCGTGATCGATCTCGACCAGCTGGCTGCCGGCGAGAGTGAAAACTGGGTCTGGGGCGGCGCTTCCTGCCTGTATCCGAAAGGCGAACGCTGCCTCATTTCCCTGTCGCGCGGCGGCGGCGACGCCAAGGTGGTGCGCGAATACGACGTGGCCAAGCGCGCCTTCGTCGAGGGCGGCTTCACGCTGCCCGAAGCAAAGGGCAGCGCCAGCTGGATCGACCAGGATACCCTGTTCGTGTCCACCGATTTCGGCCCCGGCTCGATGACCAGCTCGGGCTACCCGCGCATCATCAAGCAGTGGCAGCGCGGCACGCCGCTGGCGCAGGCGCAAACGCTGTATGAAGCCAAGCCCGACGACCTGAGCGCCGGCGCCTACAAGGACTTCACGCCAGGCTACGAACACCAGTTCATCGAGCGGCAAATCGATTTCTACAGCGGTGAAATGTTCCTGCGCGACGGCGCCGAGTTGACGAAGGTACCGAAGCCGGACGACGCTACGGCCTTCACCGTGCGCGACCAGCTGGTCATCACCTTGCGCTCGGACTGGAAAGTCAACGGCAAGACCTATCTGCAAGGCTCCTTGCTGGCCACCGACTTCAATGCCTTCATGCAGGGCAAGCAGGAGCTGGAAGTGCTGTACGCGCCCACGGCCACGTCGTCGCTGGACAATGTGACGGCGACCAAGTCCGCCATCCTCGTCACCACCCTGGACAAGGTCAAGAACCGCCTGACGGAACTGCGCCACGTGAACGGCAAGTGGCAGCGCCGCGCCGTCGATGCGCCGAAGCTGGGCACCCTGGCCGTCAGCGCGCTCGACTCCGTCGACTCGGACCAGTACTTCCTGACGGTGACCGACTTCCTCAACCCGACCACCCTGTACCTGGCCACGGCGCAAAGCGACAAGCGCACGAAAATCAAGTCGCTGCCCGCCTACTACGATGCCACGCCGTACAAGGTCGAGCAGTTCGAATCGACGTCGAAGGATGGCACCAAGGTGCCGTATTTCGCCATCATGGGCAAGAAGACGAAGTTCGACGGCAGCAACCCCACCGTGCTGTATGGCTACGGCGGCTTTGAAGTGTCGCTCAAACCAAGCTACAGCGGCACCACCGGCGTGGCGTGGCTGGAAAAGGGCGGCGTGTATGTGCTGGCAAATATCCGCGGCGGCGGCGAATTCGGTCCCCGCTGGCACCAGGCGGCATTAAAGGAAAACCGCCAGCGCGCGTATGACGACTTCATCTCGGTGGCGCAAGACCTGATCAAGCGCAAGGTCACCAGCCCGCGCCACCTGGGCATCATGGGCGGCAGCAATGGCGGCCTGCTGACGGGTGCCGTGCTGGTGCAGCGTCCCGACCTGTTCAACGCCGTCGTCAGCCAGGTGCCGCTGCTCGACATGCGCCGCTATAACAAGATGCTGGCGGGCGCCTCGTGGATGGGAGAGTATGGCGACCCGGACGTGCCGGAACAATGGGCTTACATCAGCAAGTACTCGCCGTACCAGAACGTCTTCAAGGACAAGAAATATCCGCGCGTGCTGTTTACCACCTCGACGCGCGACGACCGGGTCCACCCTGGCCATGCGCGCAAGATGGTGGCGAAGATGGAAGAGCAAGGCCACGACGTGCTGTACTGGGAAAACACGGAAGGCGGCCATGCGGGCGCCGCCAACAACGACCAGCAGGCGCTGATGTGGGCACTGACCTACACCTTCCTGTGGGAGCAGCTGAAGTAATGTGGTGGTGTCGGATTACGCGCTCATGCGCTAATCCGACCTACCCGGCATGTCGGTTCCCAAGGCCGTAGGTCGGGTTAGCCCAGCGGGCGTAACCCGACAACATTGTTGGCTTGCTTCCGTGGTGGTGTCGGATTACGCGCTCATGCGCTAATCCGACCTACCCGGCATGTCGGTTCCCAAGGCTGTAGGTCGGGTTAGCCCAGCGGGCGTAATCCGACAACCATTGTTGACATGGGCCGGTGGCAAAATATCCTTACTTCGCCTGCGCGCTGGGCCGTTCCGCGATGCGGTCGCGGTAGGCCTGCAGGTTGGCCAAGCCTTCCGCACCGGGCCGGTACTTCATCAGGCCGCGCACAAATTCCAGCGCGCAGAAGGCCGTGATGTCGGCAATCGTAAAGCGGTCGCCGGCGATGTAGGGCTGGTGAGCCAGCACCTGGTCCAGCCATTGCGCCGTCTCGCGCAGCTTGCCCGCCTGCGCCGTGGCGAAATCGGGAAACTGCGGGTTTTCCAGCGCCACCAGGGCCGGATGGCCGTGGCGCACCCAGTTGGCGGCGGCGCTGAACAAATGCAGTTCCACGCGGCGGTCGGCCATTTCAATGAATGCGCGCTCCTCGTAACCTTCTCCCATCAGGTTCGGCTGCGGCTGCAAGCCCTCCAGGTAAGTGCAGATGGCGCGCGTCTCGGTCAGCACGCGCCCATCGTCCAGTTCCAGCAGGGGCACGCGGCCCAGCGGGTTTTTCGCCAGGAAGGCAGGGTCGCGGTGATGGCCCGCCATCAGGTCGAGCGCCACTTCCTCGATGCCGGTGATGCCCTTCTCGGCGATGAACATGGTGACGCGGCGCGGATTGGGCGTGCGGGGGCTGATAATCAGTTTCATGTGCTTGGGTCTCGTCTTGTTATGTTAGTGGGCGCGGCTGCGGGACTGGCCTGCGGCAGTACAGTCAGTCGCCCATCATACCAGCGCACCGCCATGGTGCGGCGCCCCTGGCGCGTTGACTTTGCCCCCGTTTCACCTTAGATTGCTGTACGGGAACGCTGGCTTTCAATTCCAGCGATGTCCCGCTACCGCCATCAACGCCCGCAGCCTACCCGGCTGGCGGGCGTTTTACTCATGAACGAAGGGCATACCATGCATCGCACACCGACTCCGCGTTTCCGCCGCAGCCAACTGGCCGCCGCCGTCCTGGCGCTGGCTTCCATAACCGCGGCCCATGCGGGCCACGCCGCCACGGCACCGAAATACGCCTCGGCCAGCCACGCCACCACGACCACCACGCAGCTACCGCGCGGCGTCACGCCTTTGCACTATGCGCTGTCGATCACGCCGGACGCCGCCGCCTCCACCTTCAAGGGCGCAGCCGCCATCAAGGTCGCCGTCGACGCGCCGACAAGCAGCATCACCTTCAATGCCCTGAACCTGGCGTTTGCCGCCGCCACCATCGAAGGCGTGGGCGGCAGCAAGCAGGTGACGCGCAAGGTCGATTTCGATGCGGACAAGCAGACGGCCACCGTGCATTTTGCCCAGCCGCTGGCCAAGGGCGAGTACCTGTTGCGCATCGACTACAGCGGCAAGATCGGCACGCAGGCCACGGGCCTGTTCTCGCTCGACTACGACACGCCGCAAGGGCGCCAGCGCGCGCTGTACACGCAGTTCGAAAATTCGGATGCGCGCAGCATGCTGCCGTCGTGGGATGAACCGGACTACAAAGCCACCTTCGCGCTGGACGTGATCGTCCCGAGCAGCCAGATGGCCGTCGGGAACATGCCGATCGCCAGCAGCGAGGACCTGGGCAATGGCACCAAGCACGTGCGCTTCGCCACCACGCCGCGCATGTCGACGTATTTGCTGTTCTTCGGCCTGGGCGACTTCGAGCGGGCCACGGCCATGAGCGACGGCACCGAGATAGGCGTCATCACGAAGAAGGGCGCGCTGGCGCAAAGCCGCTTCGCGCTCGACGAGTCGGCCGCCCTGCTGCGCGAATACAACGATTATTTCGGCGTGCGCTACCCGCTGCCCAAGCTCGACAACATCGCCGCGCCGGGCCGCAGCCAGTTCTTCGGCGCCATGGAAAACTGGGGCGCCGTCTTCACCTTCGAATACGGCCTGCTGCTCGACCCGACCATCTCGACGCAGACCGACAAGGAAAACATCTACACCACGCTGTCGCATGAAATGGCGCACCAGTGGTTCGGCGACCTGGTCACCATGCGCTGGTGGGACGACCTGTGGCTCAACGAAGGTTTTGCCTCGTGGATGGAAAGCCGCACCACGGAGCGTTTGCACCCGGAGTGGAACACGGCCCTGTCCAGCGTCGGCGGACGCGAGTCGGCCATGAGCCAGGATGCGCTGCGCACCACGCACCCCGTGGTGCAGCGCATCGCCACCGTGGAGCAGGCCAGCCAGGCGTTCGACGGCATCACCTATCAAAAAGGCGAAGCCGTGATCCGCATGCTCGAAGCGTATGTGGGCGCCGATACGTGGCGCACGGCCGTGCGCAGCTACATGCGCAAGCATGCGTATGGCAATACGGTGTCCGACGACCTGTGGCGCGAAGTCGATGCGGCCGCAGGCAAGCCTGTCAGCGCCATCGCCCATGATTTCACCCTGCAGCCGGGCGTGCCGATGATCACGGTGGGCGAGGCAGTATGCAAAAACGGCAACACGCGCGTGACCTTGACGCAGACGGAATTTTCCAAGGACCAGCCGAATAAGAAACCGCTGTCGTGGAAAGTGCCCGTGATCGCGTCGACGGTCGGCAACGGCAAGCTGGCCAAGGTGGTGCTCAAGGATGGCAAGGCCACCCTGAACGTGCCCGGTTGCGGCGCCCTGCTCGTGAACGCGGGCCAGAGCGGCTATTACCGCACCGTGTACGCGCCAGCCAACACGCGCGCTCTCGCGGGCAGCTTCGCGCGCCTGGCGCCGATCGATCAACTGGGCTTGCTGGCGGACAGCCAGTCGCTGGGCCTGGCCGGTACGCAAAACCTGGCCGACTTCCTGGAACTGGTGAAGGCGACGCCGCTGTCGGCCGATCCGCAGGTGCTGGGCAAGGTAGCCGCTTCCCTGGGCAGCCTGTACGAACAGTATGCCGGGGATACCGTTCGCCAGCAGGCTTTCGGCCGCTTCGCCATGGCACGCCTGGCGCCGATGATGGCGCAGACGGGCTGGGAAGCGCGCGCGGGCGAAGCACCGAGCGTGGCAACCCTGCGCGGCCGCCTGATCGCCATCCTCGGCGACATGGGCGAACCGGGCGTGATCGCGGAGGCGCGCCGCCGCTACGCGGCCAGCGAACAGGACCCCACCGCCATGCCCGCGCCATTGCGCCGTACCATCCTGGGCGTGGTGGCCCAGCATGCGGACGCCGCCACCTGGGAGCAGCTGCACGCCAAGGCGCAGCAGGAAAAGACACCGCTGGTCAAGAATCAGCTATACGACTTGCTGGCCTCGACCGACGATCCCGCACTGGCGCAGCGCGCATTGGCGCTGGCACTGACGGATGAACCGGGCGTGACGAACAGCCCGGCCATGATCTCGCGCGTGTCGCGCTCGCATCCGGAACTGGCCTTCGACTTCGCGCTGGCGCACCTGGAGCAAGTCAATGCGCGCATCGACGCCAGCTCGCGCAGCCGCTATTTCCCGCGCCTGGCCGCCGGCTCGGCGCAGCCTGGCATGATCGCCAAACTGGAAGCGTACGCGCAAGCGAACCTGCCGGCCAGCGCGCGCGGCGACGCCGACAGCTCGGTGGCCGGCATCAAGTACCGCATCAAGCTGCGCGCCGAACGGCTGCCGGCCGTCGATGCGTGGCTGGCGAAACAGGCAGGCTAAGAGGTTTCCCGGCGCCGCGGCGCCGGGAACTGATGAAAACGCAGGCAAAAAAAACCGGCTTCGCAAAGTGCGGTAGCCGGTTGAAACGCTGTTTCAGAGCGCAGGGATAAAACGGGAAAACACATGAAAAAGTGGAAATCGTGCCGGTCATTGAGGTGTCCGGCAACCTTGCGCTCGGGGTTTCCGTGCGCCATGTATCCACTATGCCAGCCCTTCGTTGAAACAGGCTTAGGACTTCATTAAATCCCCGCCCGTTTCCCGTATTTCCCCTGCCCCGCCCTGCAATCATTGCCATAAAACAAGTTTTACGTGTCTGGTGCCGATGGTTGAGCTCACCGGCTAAGCTGTTGAGTCATGCCTGCATCCTATCGCTCCCGGAGCGTAGTGATCTGCGCATCGCATGCTGTGTGCCAACAAAAGCATCATAACAGCGTCATATGACCGCCATATGACCTAGCTCTAACATTGCACGCGTACCACCGCGCGGATCGCGTACTATGCCCCCATCGCCCTTGCCCCTTCTGCCCCATGTTCAGCCAGAATCTTCGCACCGTTTTCCTGCTTGCCTGCGCCGCGCTGGCGTCCTGCACGCCCTTGCCGCCCGCGCCTGCCCCTGCCTCCGCGCCGGCTACCCCTGCCGCCATGCCCGCGCCCGCGTGGCAGCGGCAAGGCGTGCAGCTGCTGCACATCGCGCCCGACGAATCCCTGCTGACCATCACCGTGCGGCGCGGCGGCGCGCTGGCGCGGCTCGGGCATGACCACGTGGTGGCCAGCCGCAGCCTGCAGGGCATCGTGGCGCCCGCGCTGGGGCGCGCGCAGTTCCGCTTCCGGCTCGACGAAATGAGCGTGGATGAAGAAAGCTTGCGCCAGGCAGCCGGCTTGACGACGACGCCATCGGCCGACGCCATCGCCGGCACGCGCCACAACATGCTGGTGCGCGTGCTCGAGGCGGAACGCTATCCGTGGGTCAGCATCGAGGCGCGCCGCACGGGCAACAAGGAGGTGTTCGATGCCGACATCACCCTGCACGGCGTGACGCGCACGGTGCAGCTGCCGGTGCGCATCGAGCAAGCGGCCGACGGACGCCGCCTGCACGCCAGCGGCAGCCTGCTGTTGAAACAAAGCGACTTCGGCATCGTGCCGTTCGCCGTCCTGGGCGGCGCCATGGCCGTGCAGGATCAGATGGAACTGGCGTTCCGCATTACCGCCCGGCAAGACCTCAGCGCGCCAGGATCAACCGCAAGCCCAGGCCGATGAAAATGGTACCGGCCACCCGGTCCAGCCACAGGCCGGCGCGCGGGCGGCGGTTGAGCCACAGGCCGACGGCGCCGGAAAAATAGCCGAGCAAGCCGAACAGCACGCACGCCTGCGCCGTGAACACCAGGCCCAGCTGCGCCGTCTGCCAGCTGGCATTGCCCTGGCCAGCGACGATGAACTGCGGCAGAAACGACAGGAAAAACAGCACGACTTTCGGATTGATACTGTTGGCAAACAGTCCCTTGCCGAACAGGCGCAGCAAGGATTCGTCGGGCAAGGCCGCCGCGCCATCGGCTCTGGCGCCGCCACGGCTACGCAAGGCGCCAATGCCCAGCCATACAAGATATAGCCCGCCGGCCACTTTCAGCGTCGTAAATGCCGTGGGCGAGGCGGCCAGCAGGGCCGACACGCCGATGGTCGCCAGCACCGTGTGCGTGAGGCAGCCAAGGGCACAGCCCAGGCCGAACACCATGCCCTGGCGGCGTCCGCGCGACATGCCCACGCCCAGCACCATGAGGTTGTCGGGGCCGGGGCTGGCGGTGATCAAAACGGCGGCGGCCAGGAAGGCCAGGAACTGGTCGGGACTGAGCATGAATATCTCGCGGGCAAAGGCGCCATGATACCGGAGCGCTCGCCATGCCGGCAGAACATGAGTGCCCGTGTGTCACCGAGAGTCGATTAAAATGGGCACTCCACAGCAAACGGCGTTGCCGCCATTTTCGCGCGACCATCACCAAGCCCATCGATGCCAGCCCACCCGCTCCCTCCCTGCCACCGCGCTTCCAGCTACCGCGTCAGCGCCTGGCTATGCGGCTGGCTGCTTCTGTTCAGCCTGCTGTTCGGCTTGTTTGGCTTGGCGGGCGCGGCGCAGGCAGATCCATTACCTCTGGGCAAGCAAGGCATTCATCACCTGGGCATAGGTGGGCAACTATTTCTCGCCGACAATGAAGCCGCGCCTGCCGATGCCGCCGCCCTGCCCGCCTGGCTGGCGCGCCAGCGTCCGGCCGACCAGGTCGACCTGGTCGGTGGCGCCTACTGGCTGCATGCGCAGGTGCGCAACGACAGCGCTGAAACCGCCTGGGTCATCGACCCGAACGACACCCTGATCGATCTGGTCGACGTGCACGTGTATGGCCCCGGGCAGCACACGGCACCGCAGACCTTGCTGACGGGCTACCAGCGCCCGCACGAGTATTTGTTGCACTACGGCGGGAACGTGCAGCTGGCGCCGGGTGCCACGTATGACATCCTGATCCGCTTTTCCAGCCCGTATTACGCGCGCGCGCCCATGTTCGGCGTGAAGACGCAGCGCGATTACCGCAAGCTGGTGGGCAAGGAAAACTTCCTGATGGTGGCGTCCATCGGCGCCCTGCTGGCGCTGGGACTGTTCAATTTTTTCATTTTTTCCATCACCCTGGAAAAAGCCTCGGCCTATTACACGCTGTATGTGCTGACGTATGGCCTGGCCTGGGCCATGACTTTCCACGTCTTTGCCGACCTGTTCGACTGGCACCAGTTGCAGCTCCATTACGTGCCGTTTTTCCTGCTGCCCGTCTTCAGCACCCTGTTCTACATGCATTTCCTGCGCCTGCGCGACTACTCGCCCCGTCTGCACAGCATCAGCAAGGTCAACCTGGTGCTGCCCTTGCTGCTGCTGCCGAGCTGTTTTCTCGCCCTGTCGTATGCGCACACCCTGGCCACCATCGCCATCAGCATCTGGATGCTGCTGGCGCTCATCTGCGGCATCGTCGTCTGGCGCCGCGGCTACCAGCCGGCACGCTTCTTCGTGCTGGCCTTCGTCGCCCTGATGCTGCCCGGCTTTCTGATCTTGCCGGCCAACCTGGGCCTGATGCCGGCCATGGTGGCCAACGCCCAGCTGGTGACCCTGCTCGGCGGCACGCTCGACGGCTTGCTGCTGGCCTTTGCCCTGGCCGACCAGATCCGCTTGCTGCGCAATAACCTGGAACAGCGCGTGCGGGAACGCACCCTGGCGCTCACCCTCAGCAACGACGCGCTGCTGAAGGCCAAGGAGCACGCGGAAGTGGTCAGCCGCCACCGCATCGATTTTCTGTCGGCCATGAGCCACGACATCCGCACGCCGCTGGCCGGCGTGATCGGCATGCTGAAATTCGCGCTGCGCGACCAGTCCGTCAAAGGCCGCACGCAGGAATACCTGCGCATCGGCTTGCACAATGGCGTGTCGCTGCTGACCATCCTCAATGACATCCTCGATTTCTCGAAGATAGACGCGGGCAAGCTGACCCTGGAAACCGTGGACTTCGACCTGCTGGCGCTGATCGGCGACGCGGCCGGCATCGTGCAGGGCCAGGCCGATGCCAAGAGCCTGCTGCTGCGCCGCGAACTGGCGCTGGACCTGCCGCGCTACGTGCGCGCCGACCCCACGCGGCTGCGGCAAATCCTCATCAACCTGCTGGGGAACGCACTGAAATTCACGGCCAATGGCGAAGTGCTGCTGGAAGTGCGGCGCGCCCGCAGGCCGCCGCGCCACGATGGCCGCAGCGAAATCGAATTCATCATCGGCGATACGGGTCCCGGCATCGACGCGGACACCTTGCCGCGTTTGTTCCAGAAATTCGAGCAGGCCGACCATTCCACCACGCGCCGCTATGGCGGCACGGGCCTGGGCCTGGCCATCTGCAAGGAGCTGGTCGAACTGATGAAAGGCACGATCGGCGTGGAAAGCCGGGTCGGCATCGGCTCGCGTTTCCATTTCACCTTGCCGCTGGAAGACGGCAGCGCGCCGGCGGCCGACGCGCGCCGGCCGGCACGCCACGCGCGCCATGCCTGCCGCCTGCGCATTCTGTGTGCCGAAGATGTGCGCACCAACCAGATCATCATCGGCACCCTGCTGGAAGGCATGGGGCATGAGGTGACCATCGTGGAAAACGGCGAGCAGGCGCTGCGCGCGCTGGGCTCTGGCACCTACGATTGCGTGCTGATGGATGGCCGCATGCCGGAGATGGATGGCGAACAGGCCGCGCGCCTGATACGCGACGGCGGCAACGCGCAATTCCCCATTGCTGACGCGCAGATTCCCATCCTTGCGCTGACGGCCAACGCCAGCGAACATGACCGGCAGCGCTACCTGGCGTCCGGCATGGACGACTTCCTCAGCAAGCCCGTCGACGAAGCGCTGCTGTTCGAAAAAATCGACGCCATCATCGACTTGCTGCTGGCGCGCGGCCACGCGCTGCCGCCTGCCGTACCCACCGAGGACGATACCCTGGCGCGCCAGTTCGGCCTGGACGACGCCGCCGACGACCCGCCCGCGCCGGCCGATCCCATGAGGGCACCCGTGCACATCCTGCCGCTGGCAGGCCTGTCGCAGCAGCACCTGCAGCGCATCGCGCAAGCGTTTCTGTCGGAAGCGCCACGGCGCCTGGACCTGGCTTGCCACGCCGTGCGCGACGGTAACGCCAGTGCGGCCGCTGCCGCCTTCCACGCCCTGAAAGGCAGCGCCGGCTACCTGAGCCGCCCCACCCTGCACGGCCTGTGCCACCAGATGGAAACCCTGGCCTCGAACGGCCAGCTCGATAACGTGGAACAGTTCCTGCCACAGCTGCAGATGGCGCTGGACGTGGCGCGGCGGGACCTGGAAAATCAGCCGGGCGCTTGAGGCGTCCAGCCGTGCGCTCGCAGCCACGCCAGCAACAGCTGCGGCCACGCGGCCGGTTCGCTGCCCGGCTTGCCCAGGCCCCAGCCATGCCCTCCGCTCTGGAACTGGTGCAGCTCGACGGGCACGCCCGCGCGGCGCAGGGCGGCAGCCATCAATGTACTGTTATCGGGCGGTGAAATCGGGTCATCGAGCGCCTGCGCGATGAAGGTGGGCGGCGTGCGCGCGCCGACGTGCAATTCCACCGATAGCGCGTCGCGCGCCGCCCGCGCGGGATGGGCGCCCAGCAGCTGTTTCTTCGCATGCGTCGTGCCGAATGGCCGCTGCATGGTCAGCACCGGGTACAGCAGCACGGCAAAGTCTGGCCGCGCGGAGACGCCATCCGTCGCATCGACGGGCGCATAGCGGACGGCATCGGGCTGCACGGCCGTCATGCCGGCCAGGTGCGCGCCGGCGGAAAACCCCAGCATGCCGATGCGCGCCGGGTCGATGCCCCATTCGGCCGCGCGTGCACGGATCACGCGCACGGCGCGCTGGCCATCCTGGAATGGCGCGGCCACCCCGCCGCCTTCCTGCGGCAGGCGGTACACGAGTTCAAACGCCGTGACACCCTGCGCCTGCAGCCAGCTGGCGGCGGGGCCGCTCTCCTTGCCCGCCTCGATATGCGCATAACCGCCGCCGCTGACCAACAGGATGGCCAGGCCGTTCGGCTGCGCGGGGCGGTGCGCGATCAGATACGGTTGCTCGACCTGCGTGATGGAGCCCTTGGCGCTATCGCGCTGCGGCCCCGGCGCCGCGCCACCGGGCGGTGCGCCAGGCCACAGCACAATCGCGCCGACCGGTGCCGCGCCCGCGTGCAGGTGGAGCAGGACTAGGCACGACAGCATCAGGCCTCGCATGCCTAGAAATCCGTCTCGCCCTGGATCACGGCCGGATAGCCCGTCATGGCGCGCGACGTCTGCATGCCCGCCATCACGGCCGCCTCGACGCAGCCCGCGTTCAATCCCGTCCTGATCCAGTCCCCCGTGAGGAACAGGTTGCTGAACCCTGACTGGTCGGTGGCCAGCCGGTACTGCGTGCTGCCCACCACCGACATCACGTAGCGCTCGGACGGGTCGACGTTGGCGCGCCAGTACTGGCTGTCGAAGCGCGCCGGTCCCGCGCTCTCCTTTGCGTCGACCAGCCATTGCCACGGAAACGCGCCCGGCGCGCCCGCCTCGGACCACAGCGCGCCGATCTCGCGCTCGAGCTGGTGCACGGCGCCCTGCTTCGCCTTGGCCGCGCAGCGGGTTGGAAAATCCGTGTCGGTGACGGGCGGGTAGCTGTCGACCGGGAAGGCGCTGCAAAAGTACGAGACGTTTTTCGGCTCCAGTCCCGCCGGCCAGTCTTCGTGCGCCAAGAGTTGGTCCATCGGCGCCCACGTATCGTACGGTTCCGTAAAGGCCGACAGTACCGGTTGCTGGCCTTTCGGCTGCGTGGTCCAGCCCATCTGCGCCAGGTTCTTGTTGAGCCATACCTGGTAAGCCTGCGTGGCGACGGTTTTCACCTTGTCGGCCGCCAGTTGCAGGGCCGGGCTTTGCGCCAGCAGCTGCGGACACAAGGCTTGCAGCGAACCGATGGAAATGCCGAACACCACCTTGTCGAAATCGACGCCCTTCTTCAATACCGTGGCGGGCAGCGCGCGGCCGAACGCCTGCTGGTATTGCTGCGGCCAGGCGCTCCAGTACGATTCCAGGTTGACTTCCTGCGCCTGCAGCAACGCCGCCTGGGCCGGTTCGATCTGCGTGTAATCGGGCGCACTGGGCCAGCAGGCGAGGCCCTTGACGTCCACCAGCGGCGCGTAACCGGCGGCGGGGTCCTTCAATTGCACCTGCTGCGTGATGCGGATGCTGTCGATGTCGCCCGCGCCCGGCACCAGTTCTTCCACGCGCTGGAAAAACTTGAATTCCACACCGCGCTTGCGCAGCACTTCGTACATCGGCGTAAAGATGGTGTCGCCCATGCCGGCCTGCATCTTGAACATGATGCCGCCCTTGTAGGCCAGGCCGATGCGCGCCATCGAGCGCAAGAGCGTCCCCGCCTCGATGTTCGGCCTGGAAAAATCGCCGCCCTCGTAGGCAAACACCAGGTCGTAAAAGCCGCGCACGGGCGCCGAGTTGATGCTGAACTGCTCGTCGCCGCCATGCTTGCGCAGCCAGGCGCGGAAATCGATGTCGTTGATGACGTCAAAGCCGTTCTTGAACACGCCATCCTCGAACATGCCTTTCATGACCGTGATGCCCAGGTCCAGGCAGGTGAACAGGCGGCGTAATTCATCGTCGCCATCGATCAGGGCCCGGTAGCGCAAACGCAGCCACGCGCGGATGCCGTTCAGGGTGCTGGCCAGCAGCTGGTGGCGGGCCTGGTCGTGGCGCGTGGAATCGGGCGCCAGGTCGGCCACCAGCGCCACCAGCGCGCCGACGGACAAGCCCACGTCGAGTCCCAGTTCATCGGCCTGTCCCACCACTTCGTCGGCCAGGCGGCGCAGCCAGCCCGGCCACACGCCTTCGCCTTGCGATGCGCTGGCGCGCACGATGCGCGCATCGGCGTCCGCCACTTGCCGGATCTGGCGTATCCACTGCTCGATCCAGCCCACCATGGCGATGGCCATCTGCCACAGCGTGATGTCTTCGCCGCCCTCGCCCGGCTCGCCCGGCAAGGTGGGAAAGACGATGGACCAGTTGCGCCACTGTCCCTTGACGTCTTCCGACAGGGCCACGTAATCGTGCTGTTTAAAGGCGTCGCGCCAGGTGGCCAGCGGCGCGCCGGGCGGACGCTCCAGGCTCGCATACGCTTCCTTGATCATCTTGAAAGCGTTCGCATAAAAGCCGAACCAGATGTGCAGGCCGTGTTCCTCGATGCGCTGGCCAGCTTGCGCATTGCGCCCGCTGGCGCCCTTGCCGCCCAGGCGCCAGCCCAGCTGGTAGACGGTGATAGTGTGCCGGTTCTGCCAGCCCGGCTGGTTCGTCAAGTAATACGCGGTGGTCATGGCCGCCACGCCTCCGCCGAGGATGGCGATCTTTTCCGGCGCGATGCGGGAATTGTCGACCAGTTCCTCGCCCGGCATGGCCGTGAAATCGAAATTCACATTGAACGGTAAAATCGCCGTTTGCGGTCCCAGCTGCAAACCCAGGGTCTGGTCCAGCGGGAAGCTGTCAAACGCGTGCAAGGTGCATTCGTATTCATAACCGAGCAGGCGCGCGCTGTGCAGGCGGTTGATCTCGGCCGGCGCGGCCACAAGTGCCTGGTACACGGCTTTCACGCCCGCGCTGTCGGGGAATTGCTTGAGGAAAATCTGGTCGATGCGCGGGTTGCGCAGCAAGGACAGAATATCGGCCCAGCCGGCCTGGTCCATGTCGAAGAAATCGGGAATGGAGAGGAAAATCTGGAACGCCTGCTCGATGAGTTCCAGGAAACTGTTGACGGGCTTGTGCGGCCCCGTCTGCACGGTGGCGTTGACTTCCAGCAGCGGGTGCAGCGCCAGTTTCGTTTCCGGCGAAAAATGCTGGAAGCCCTTGGCCGCGACGGAACAGCGCAGCGGCTCGCTGCCGGCGGCGGGAATCTCGTATTCGCACAGATATTTCGGATAGCCGAACAGCTCGCGCCCGTTGATCAGGGCCATCGCGTCATCGACGAAAATATGGCATGGGTACCAATAGATATGCGCGAGCTTGCCCTGCTCATCCATCTGGCCGACCATGATCCAGGTGACGATATCGACTTCCGTGATCCAGCCCTTGGCCTGGTCAACGGGGTTGGCGGAGTCCGCATGATTGACGCGCGTAAACGTCAGCATCACATACGGCGACAGGGCTTTCAGGGTCATCTTGCTGCCCGCCACCTGGTTCAAGGTGGTATTCACGGTGGCCTGCAGTTCGGCCAGGTCGCCCTTGACGAAATAGCCGTACATTTCCGACTGTTTCAGTTGCAGCGGCGAGTGCATCATCACCGAACCGCCCTGATAGATATACGAAGGTCTTGCCAAAGGTATCGCCGTCATTGCCCTGCCCCCAATTAAAGTTTCAGACAAACAAGATTGCTACAGTGTATTTCAGAAAGAGCATTGCATGATATGAAATAAATTAAAGGATTGGCCAAGATGCATAGTTTGAGCTTGCGCACGGCAGCCGGGGCAAGCCCATGCCATCGGGTGTACGATGAAGCCTCTTGACCGTTCCGAGCACCATGCCATGGCAATGATTACCACCGACTACGTTTCCACTTATTCCGGCAACCGTTTTTATCCCTTGCGCCCGCATATCGACAAGGTCGCCATCGAGGACATCGCCCACGGCCTCGCTTACCAGTGCCGCTTCAATGGACAGACGCAAGTGTTTTACTCGGTCGCCCAGCACAGCCTGATCGTCGCCGAACTGGTGCCACCCCATTTGCGCCTGGCCGCCCTGCTGCACGACGCGGCCGAAGCCTATCTGGGCGACATGGTGAAACCCTTGAAAGTGTTGCTGCCGGAATTTGCCGTGCTGGAAGACAAGGTCAGCGCCATCATCGCCGCCACGTATGGGCTGGATTTTTCCGATTACGCGCCCATCAAGCGGGCCGACCTGATCGCGCTGGCCACGGAAAAGCGCGACCTGATGCCGCACTCGGCCGAACGCTGGGCTTACCTTGACGGCATCGCCCCCTTGCCCGGTATAATCGAAGCCATGGGTCCGGCCGAAGCGAAGCAGCGCTTCCTGCATGCCTTTGCC
Source organism: Janthinobacterium aestuarii (assembly GCF_051380835.1). Classification (NCBI taxonomy): domain Bacteria; kingdom Pseudomonadati; phylum Pseudomonadota; class Betaproteobacteria; order Burkholderiales; family Oxalobacteraceae; genus Janthinobacterium; species Janthinobacterium aestuarii. The sequence goes on along the minus strand of NZ_JBNYXU010000006.1, from coordinate 152,204 downwards.
CAGCTGGGCGGGCTTGGACTTGCCGCATGAATACTACGGCCCTGCCTCACGAACGGGCGCTAAGCCCCGGTTTTTGCACGGCTTTTTTAGATATCCACAGCAACTGTGGATAAAGTTGTTGATAAGCCCCTCTTGACAAGCCGCAACACCAGTATTGATGCGGGTTTCAACAATTTGCTGATTTCACAGGCAATTTTTTACCCCAATGAAATCAATGACTTGCAAGCACGAATTTGCGCTAAAGCAAACTTACTTCACTACCATGCAAATATATTTTGCTGTGCATAAGCAATCCTGGCGCCAGGGCGTCTTGCTTGAACAGCATTGTTTTGACAAACCCCGTAGACTGGCATAGTGTGGAGTAGCGAGCACGATCAACGGTGGATAAACGCATGAACATGGATAGCGATAGCGCCGCCAAGGGGGCGGACGAACCGGACTGGCTGGTCGACGAACCGCTGGAACGGGCAAACGCGGCGGCAGAGCCTGCCACCGCGGCGCCATGGCGCGTGCTGATCGTCGATGACGATGTCGACGTGCACGTGGTAACCAAGTTCGCCCTCAGCCAGGCCAGCTTCCAGGGACGCAGGCTGAGCTTTTTGCACGCCTATTCGGGCGCCGAGGCGCTGGCTTTGCTGCGCAGCACATCCGATATCGCCGTGGTGCTGCTCGATGTGATCATGGAAACTCAGGATGCCGGGCTGCAAGTGGCGCGCCAGATCCGCGAAGATCTGCACAACAGCGCCGTACGCATCATCCTGCGCACGGGCCAGCCCGGCCAGGCGCTCGAGCACCGCATCATCATCGACTACGATATCAACGATTTCTGGTGCAAGACCGACCTGACCACGCGCAAGTTGTTTACCACCGTGATCGCCTCGCTGCGCACCTACGCCACCTTGCGCGAAGCGGAGCAGCAAGTCGCCGAACTGGCCGCAGCCCTGGCCCAATGCGGCAACACGCCAGCGGCGCCGGCCGGCGGCACGTCCTGAACACGGCCGCTACTTTCAGTCATAAAACTAGAGCACTGGATAGGCATACAGGCTTGTGGCATGCCCCATTTTGGCCCATCTTGCCGGCCCATCGCATGTGCCCAGCGGCCCCAATTTCCTAAGTGGCGGATTGTTAAGCGCTTTTTCAGATATCCACACGGACTGTGGATATCTTTGTGGATAAGGGCCTATTGACAGTCCTCAAAGCCACAGCCCGTGCGGCTTTCAATAAACTGCTCAATCAAACAGCAAAAATAAAATCCATTAAAATCAAGCACTTGGAAAATCACACATAATCACAGGAAAATTATTTCGCCAATTTCGTTAACCCATCATTTGTGCATAACTGAGCCGTAATGATCAATCCGACAACACCGGGCTAACGCTGCCGGCAACACAGTTGCCATGCGGATACTCAATGCACGGTCTGGCGGCGCTGCTCCGGATGCAGCAGCACGCGCTCGATCAGCTCGGGGGCGACATTGTATGACTTCAGGTATTCCAGCGCGCACAAGGTGCTGAAGGCTGCCTGCACGGCGATGCCCAGATTGACGATATCGCACATCTTCTGATCGACGCGGGCATGCAGCGCCACGGGTTTGACGGGCATGTGCAAGGTTTCTTGGGAACTCAGCATGATGAATGACTCCTGCGGAAGGTAGACATGGCGGGACATGGCGGCGGAGAACGGCTCCGGGATGGCAGCGAGGAAGAGTGACAGCGAAAGTATTGCCGAAAAACGCGCGATGTCAATGCCAGGCAGTTATTCCCATGCAGTTTTTTTCTGATACACAAGGCCGCACGCCTAAGGCAGATCAAACGCAGCGCCTGTCGCCGGCCTAGTATGGACTGGCTGCCATCACGCGGCGTTCACACTGCATGGACGAGGAGACACGACATGAATACAACACCCGAACCGGCCAAAAATCCCGGCGACATCGCCCCTCCCGGCACCCCCGGCACCGGTGAAAACGTCTGCACGCATTGTCAGGGACGGGGCGCCAGGGCCGATGGCCAGCCCTGCCCCATGTGCGGTGGCACGGGCGTGGTCATTGCCGGCATCGGCGGGGGCTGAGAACACCTATCAAAACCTACTGCGCGTCGTAATTTGCGGTCTGCGATGCTCACTGCCTCGGCGGCCCCGTACTTCGTACAGTTGCGCTTCTCAACCGCAACTTCCTTCCGCTCGCTACGGTTTTGTCAGGTGGTGTAAGCCGCACCGGCAATTATGTATGGACATAAGCATGGACAAGGCGAAGCAGGCACGGCGATAATCAGCCATGCCCGCACCTTCCACGCTTCCGCCCGACCTGCCACGTCCACAGCCGGCTTCGCTTGCCGACCTGTTCTTCTCGTTCACCTGGCTGGCCCTGCAGGGCTTTGGCGGCGTGCTGGCCGTGATCCAGCGCGAGATGGTCGAGCGCAAGCGCTGGCTGACGCAGGAGGAATTCCTCGAAGACTGGGCCGTGGCGCAAATCATGCCCGGGCCGAATGTCGTCAACCTGTCCCTGATGGTGGGCGGGCGCTATTTCGGCTTGAAGGGTGCGCTGACGGCGCTGGCCGGCATGCTGGCCGCGCCCCTCGTCATCGTGCTCGTGCTGGGCGTGCTGTACACGCGCTTTGGCGACAACCCGCAAATGGCGGGCGCCTTGCGCGGCATGGCGGCCGTCTCGGCCGGCATGATCGCCGCCACGGGCGTGAAACTGGCGACCGCGCTGGCCAAGCATCCGCTGCCCCTGTGGCTGGCCTTGTCCATCACCGTGCTCGGTGTGCTGATGGTGGCGATCTTCCGCTGGCCCCTGCTGTACATCCTGCTGGGCCTGGGCGGCATCGGCTGCCTGCTCACCTATCGAAAGCTGTCACCATGAATCCGCCCTTGCAACTGGTGTTGAGCGCGGGCGACTGGCTGAACCTGTTCGGCCACTACCTGATGCTGTCGCTGATGTCGATCGGCGGCGCCATTTCCACCACCTCCGAAATGCACCGTTTCCTCGTCGAGCAGCATGGCTGGCTGACGCAGGCGCAATTCAACGAGTCGATCGCCATCGCGCAGGCCGCGCCCGGCCCCAACGTGCTGTTCGTCGCCCTGATGGGCTGGAACGTGGGCATGAATGCGGGCAGCTACACGGCAGCGTATCTTGGCGTGTTCATCACCATGGTGGGCATCATGCTGCCCAGCACCACCCTCACCTACGTGGCGGCCCAATGGGGCTACCGCAACCGCGACCTGCGCCCCGTGCGCGCCTTCAAGCAAGGCATGGCGCCCATTGTCGTCGCCCTCCTGATTTCCACGGGCATGATTTTGGGCGGCGCCAACCATGACATCCGCACGGACTGGCCCCTGTGGAGCCTGTCCATCGTCACCGGCCTCATCATCTGGCGCACGAAGATCCATTTGCTATGGCTGCTGGCGGCAGGTGCCGTGCTGGGCTGGTTCCAGCTCGTCTGACCTTACACGGCCAGGTGCCGCTTCACGTCCTCGCCATCCATCTGTTCCGCCTTGCCGCTGGCGACGACACTGCCGCGCGACAGGACGATGAATTCGTCGGCCAGTTCGCGGGCAAAATCGAAATACTGTTCGCACAGCACAATGGCCATGTCGCCGCGCTGTTTCAACAGGCTGATCACGCGGCCGATATCCTTGATGACGGAGGGCTGGATGCCTTCCGTCGGCTCGTCGAAGATGATCAACTGCGGCTCGGCCAGCAAGGCGCGGGCGATGGCCAGTTGCTGCTGTTGCCCGCCAGACAAATCTCCGCCACGCCGCTGCAGCATCTCTTTGAGCACCGGAAACAGTTCATACACGTGGGGATCGATGCGCGACGCTTGTTTGCCGCGCTTCACCGCCATGCCCATCAACAAGTTTTCCTCGACCGTCAGGCGCGCAAAGATATCGCGTCCCTGCGGCACGTAAGCGATGCCCAGCTTGGCCCGCGCATGCGGCGTCAGCTTCGTGATGTCGCGTCCCTGGAACACCACCTTGCCCTGCGCCACGGGCAGCACGCCCATCAGACATTTGAGCAAGGTCGTCTTGCCCACGCCATTGCGCCCAAGCAAGGCCAGGCACTCGCCCTTGCGTGCCGACAGGTTGATGCCGCGCAAGGTGTGCGAGGAGCCATAGTATTGATTCAATTGCTCGACTTCCAGCATATGTGTTCACCTTCCCAGATAGACTTCGATGACGCGCTCGTCGGCCTGCACTTCGTCCATACGGCCCTGCGCCAGCACGCAACCCTCATGCAGCACCGTAACGATGCCTTGCTGGGCAATTTCCGTCACAAAACCCATGTCGTGCTCGACCACCATGATCGAATGCTTGCCGCGCAATTCATTGAGCAATTCGGCCGTGCGCGCCGTTTCCGCATCGGACATGCCGGCCACCGGTTCGTCGAGCAAAATCAGCTGCGGTTCCTGCATCAGCAGCATGCCGATTTCCAGCCACTGCTTTTGCCCATGCGACAGCAAGCCGGCCGGCCGCGCTTCCTGTCCATTGAGGCGTATCAGGCGCAAGATGGCTTCGATCTTGCCTGCCTGCTCCGAGCTTAAACGCGCAAACAGGGTGGACGCCACGCGCTTGTCCATCTTCATCGCCAGTTCCAGGTTGTCGAACACCGTGTGCTGTTCGAACACGGTGGGGCGCTGGAACTTGCGGCCGATACCCGCGTGGGCAATCTGCGCTTCCGTCATGGTGGCCAGATTCATGGTCTGCCCGAACCATGCCGTGCCGGATGTGGGCCGCGTCTTGCCGGTGATGACATCCATCATCGTCGTCTTGCCCGCGCCGTTCGGACCGATGATGCAGCGCAATTCGCCGACGGAAATATCGAGATTGAGCTTGTTGATAGCCTTGAAACCGTCGAACGACACGCTGATGTCTTCCAGATACAAAATGGCGCCATGCGTCGTATCGACGCCCTCGCCTTTGACGCGGGAATAGCTGGCGCCAGTCTCTGTGCTGGCCATGCCGGGCAACATGCGGATGCTCATGCGGCCTCCTCTGCCACGACGGCCGTTTTCTTGCGTTTGAGCTTGTTCAACACACCGAGCATGCCTTGCTGCATGAACAGGGTGACGACGATGAACAGCAAGCCCAGCGCGAACAGCCACAGTTCCGGCAAGGCGGCCGTGAACCAGCTTTTCAAGCCGTTGACGGTGAAGGCGCCCAGGATGGGACCGATTAGGGTACCGCGCCCACCGACGGCCACCCACACGACCATCTCGATGGAGTTCGCCGGCGACATTTCGGACGGGTTGATGATGCCCACCTGCGGCACGTACAGGGCGCCGGCGATGCCGCACAGCACGGCCGACAAGGTCCAGACGAACAGCTTGAACCACAGCGGGTTATAGCCGAGGAACATCAAGCGCGCCTCGCTGTCGCGCACGCCCTGCAGCACCCGGCCCAGCTTCGAGCGGACGATGGCGCGCGCGCCCACCAGCGCGGCCAGCAGGAAGGCCAGGGTCAGCAGGAACAGCACGGCCCGGGTGGCGGGCGCCGTGATGGTATGCCCGAGGATGGTCTTGAAATCCGTGAAACCGTTGTTGCCGCCAAAGCCAGTGTCATTGCGGAAGAACAAGAGCATGAAGGCATACGTCATCGCCTGCGTGATGATGGAAAAATACACGCCCTTGATGCGCGAGCGAAAGGCAAAGTAACCGAAGACAAACGCCAGCACCCCCGGCACCAGCACGACGAGGGCCATGCAGTACCAGAAGTGTTCCGTGAAGGCCCAGTACCACGGGTAGGTTTTCCAGTCGAGAAAGACCATGAAATCGGGCAAGCTGCTGCGGTACTGGCCCTGCTCGCCAATGGCGCGCATCAGATACATGCCGTGCGCATACGCGCCCAAGGCAAAAAACACGCCGTGACCCAGGGACAAGATGCCCGTGTAGCCCCAGACGAGGTCCAGCGCCAGCGCGGCCAGCGCGTAGCACATGAACTTGCCCACCAGCGCCACCGTATAGGCGGACACGTGCAGCGCATGGCCTTCGGCAAACACCAGGTTAAAAATCGGCAACAGCGCCACCAGCACCGCGCAGGCGGCAATCGCCAGCCAGACGGGCCGCGTGAACAGGCCCTGCTTGGATTGATAGGAGGTAATCATTCGACGCTGCGTCCCTTCATGGCAAACAGGCCCTGCGGCCGGCGCTGGATGAAAATGATGATGAATACCAAAATGGCGATCTTCGCCAGCACGGCGCCCGCCACCGGTTCCAGGAATTTGTTCACTTCGCCCAGGCCCAGCGCGGCGATCACAGTGCCGGCCAGCTGGCCCACGCCGCCGAGCACCACCACCATGAAGGAATCGACGAGGTAGCTTTGGCCCAGGTCCGGCCCCACATTGCCCAGCTGCGACAGGGCCACGCCACCAAGCCCGGCAATGCCGGAACCGAGGCCGAAAGTCAGCATGTCGACCTTGCCCGTGGCCACGCCCACGCAATCGGCCATGCGACGGTTTTGCGTGACGGCCCGCACGAACAGGCCCAGCCGTGTCTTGTTGAGGATCAGCCACACGGCCATCACGACAAGGACGGCGAAGACGATGATGGCCAGCCGGTTGTACGGCAGCACGAGGCCGCCCAGCACCGTCACGCCGCCCGACATCCAGGCGGGATTGGCCACTTCCACGTTTTGCGCGCCGAAGATCGTACGCACCGTCTGCATGAGGATCAGGCTGATGCCCCAGGTGGCCAGCAGGGTTTCCAGCGGCCGCCCGTACAGCCAGCGGATCACCGTGCGCTCGAGCGCCACGCCCACCAGTCCCGCGACGAGAAAAGCGGCAGGTAGCGCCGCCAGCAGATACGCATCCTGCAGGCCTGGCAGATAGGTGCGGAAGAACAGCTGGCATAAATAGGTCGTGTAAGCGCCTATCATCAGCAATTCGCCATGCGCCATGTTGATGATGCCCATCAAGCCGAACGTGATGGCCAGCCCCAGCGCAGCCAGCAGCAGCACGCTGCCCAGCGAAATGCCGTAGAACACATTGCCGGCGAATTCCATGCGCGCCACCCTGCCCTTGATCTGGCGCATGGTCTCGATGGCGGCCAGCTGCACGGCTTCGTCGGGCTCGCCTCCCTTCTCGAGCATCGCTTGCAGCACGGGTAGCAAGCGCGCATCGCTGCTGCCGGCCAGCGCCTGCACGGCCTGCTTGCGCGTGGCGGCATCGGGCGCATGCAGGTTGGCGCTGGCGATCAGCACTTGCAATATCTGCTGGATCTCGGCATCGCTCTCTTGCGCCAGCGCCTTGTGGATCAGGGGCAGCTGCGCCGGATCCACGGATTGCTGCAATGCCTGCGCGGCGGCCAGCCGTGTGGAGCGCTCGGGCGCCAGCAGTTTCAGCCCAGACAAGGCGCCCGCCACGGCCGAGCGCAAGCGGTTGTTGACCATCACGCCATCGATGCCGTCCGGCAGCGGCACGCTCTTGCTGATCGCCGGGTCATATGCCTGCTCGCCGTCGACGATATACACCTTGCCGTCGGGTGTTGCGTATAAAGCGTCGTCCTGCAAGGCTTGCAGCACCTTGGCAGCCTCGGGCGTGGCCAGGGCGGCGATCTGGGCGACGGCGGCGACTCTGGTATCGGGGTCGTCGCCGGATAGCGGTTTGAGCAGGTCGGGGGAAATGGCTGCCTGCGCCATGGATGACAGGCACAAGCAGGCGAAGACCAGCAGCGATGTGAGTAGCCTCATTGATATCCCGGGAAAGCGTTGATGGTCGGCGCCACCGGACACATTGCCCGATGGCGCTGGCGAGACTCTTTACAACTTCTGCTTGCCCTCATTCCCCTTGATAAACGGGCTCCACGGCTGTGCGCGGATCGGTTCCTTGGTTTTCCACACGACATTGAATTGCCCATCTGCCTTGATCTCGCCGATCATCACGGGCTTGTGCAGGTGGTGGTTCGTGGCGTCCATGGTCAGGGTGAAGCCCGATGGCGCCTTGACGCTCTGGCCGGCCATGGCGGCGATCACCTTGTCGGTATCGGTCGACTTGGCTTTTTCCACGGCTTGCGCCCACATGTGGATGCCGACATAGGTCGCTTCCATCGGGTCGTTCGTCACGACGGAACCCGCGTTCGGCAGCTTTTGCGCCACGGCATACGCCTTCCACTGCTTGATGAAGGCAGTATTCACGGGGTTCTTGACGGACTCGAAATAATTCCACGCCGCCAGGTGACCGAGCAATGGCTTGGTATCGATGCCGCGCAGCTCTTCCTCGCCGACGGAAAACGCGACGACAGGCACGTCCGTGGCTTTCAAGCCCGCATTGCCCAGCTCCTTGTAGAACGGCACGTTCGAATCGCCATTGATGGTGGAAATCACGGCCGTCTTGCCGCCCGTGGAAAACTTCTTGATGTTGGCGACGATGGTTTGATAGTCGGCATGGCCGAACGGCGTGTAGACCTCGCTGATATCGCTATCCTTGACGCCCTTGCTTTTCAGGAAGGCACGCAGGATCTTGTTGGTGGTGCGCGGATACACGTAATCCGTACCCAGCAGCACGAAGCGCTTGGCGCCGCCGCCGTCCTTGCTCATCAGGTACTCTACTGCCGGGATCGCTTGCTGGTTCGGCGCGGCGCCCGTGTAAAACACATTCTTTTCCAGCTCCTCGCCCTCGTATTGCACCGGGTAAAACAGCAGGCTGTTGAGTTCCTTGAACACGGGTAAAACCGACTTGCGCGACACGGACGTCCAGCAGCCGAACACGACGGCGACCTTGTCCTGTGCCACCAGTTGTCTCGCTTTTTCCGCGAACAAAGGCCAGTTTGACGCCGGGTCGACGACGACGGCTTCCAGCTTCTTGCCCAGCACGCCGCCCTTGGCATTGATCTCGGCGATCGTCATCAAGGCCACGTCTTTCAGCGACGTTTCGGAAATGGCCATGGTGCCCGACAGCGAGTGCAAAATGCCCACCTTGATCGTGTCGGCGGCCAAGGCTGCCTGCATGTAAGTGGACGTGGCCAGGGCCAGTGCGCCGGCGGCGGCCGCTTTCAGGATGATGCGTCGTGACATGGGGACTCCTGTGATGGGTTCGTGGGGTCAAAGCTGGGCATACAATGTTGTTAAAGCAGAATGCATGCCAGCACGAGCAGGTGTCCGCCATGGTGCACGCGGCTCCCGCCGCACGAAAAAAAACCTGGCCGCACAAGGACTGTGCAGCCAGGTTTCAAATTGCCGTAAAACGGTGCGCCGGACGCAACAATCTTGGCATCAATCCTTGCGTGGCACGCCACGCAGGCGGCGCCAGCCCTTGCGTCCCAGCGGGAACAGCAGCACGAAAGCGATCAGCCACGGCAGGATGTAGGCCATGGCCGTGATGGCGTTAGCCACGCCTTCCGACAGGTTGTCCGTGAAATTGCCCAGCGAGCGCTTGACGGGCGTCCAGAACGATTGCTTGCCTTCGGCGCTGATGGCCAAGTTCAGCAAGTCCGTGTCGATGCGCTGCATCAACAGCGCGTCGGCCGCCGTCGCCTGCTCCAGCTCCACTTGCACGGTGGCCAATTCCTTGGTCACCTTGATCAGGGCATCGACATTCGCGCCCGAGCGCTTTTCCAAGTCTTGCAGCTGGGCCTGGTATTGCCTGAGCATTTCCAGGCGCTTCTTGCTGTCGAGCACGGGACGGCCCAGGTCTTCCACCTTGGTGCCCTGGCTCGTGACGTCGCCTTCGGCCGAGACCAGCGCGACAAGCTTCCTGATGCCGGCCGGCTTGGCGCGCACGCTGATGCGCGCGTGCACGTAGCGCCCGCTGTCGAGGCTGGAATCGAGCAGCAAGCAGCCGTTTTCCGTATAGGCCTTGCAGGCGGCGACCACTTTTTCATACAGCGGTCGCACTTGCGCCTCGTGCGTATCGACGCTGACATTATGTTCATAGGCAAGAAACTCGCTGCCCTTTTCCTTGCCTTCGAGACGCGCGGCGCTCGATTGCCCGCCGCTCTCGCCCTTGCCGCCGCAACCGGCCAGCAACATCAGGCCGATCAGACCTACATACACTTTTTTCATGATTTCTTTCCTGGATTATTTTTGCAGCGGCAACAATTCGATATCGGGCAAGTGCGCCGCCACGTCCTGCACGGTCGCATGGCCGGTCAACGACGCCACCACCTGCGGCAACGGTTCCGCCCAGATTTCCGGCAAGTCGCGTTCCTCGGGCGCCAGCACGGGAAAGGCCAGTTGCTCGCGCGGCGGCGTGAAGGCGGCCGCGACGCCGGGCTTGTTGCCGCGCGCATCGATGCGGTACCAGCCAAAATCCTGCAGATACACGGCATTCAAGCCATGCAGGCAAAACGGCGGCCCCACTTCCCCGACGGCCAGGCGCTGGTAGCACAGGCCGGCAGGAATGCCATTGGCGCGCAGCAGCGCGGCCAGCAGATGGCTCTTCGCATAGCAATAGCCAGTGCCATGCTGCAAGACGTCGGAAGCGCGGCAAGTGACGGGATTGCGCTGGTAATCCCAGCTGTGGGCCACCTCATCGCGCACGAAGGCAAAGCAGCGGGCCGCGATGGCCGCGTCGCCCACGGCACCTGCCGCCAGTGCGGCCGCCTTGGCGCGCACGGCGGGATGGTCGCTGTCGATATACAGGCTGCTGGCTAAATAGGGGGAGAAGTCGGTAGACATGGCATAAAGGCAATGCGAAAAGATAATGCGCGATTTTAGTCGAAGCGCCGCAACATTCACCGTTTCTTTGCGCAGGAACAAAGAAAATCCACGCGCCGGGCCAGCTGCGCGGGGGCCGGCGACTTTGGCGGCGGCCCGGTAGCTGGTATCATGCGGGCAAACACAGCCGACCCTATAAGGCCCGGCACAAGCACTCCCCTGCGAAGCGGCCCCGCCACCGGGCGCGCCGCCGTCGCCACCCTACAGATCAGAGAAACGAGTTCCCTATGAGCACTTCATCGTCCCACCCATCGTTCTGGCGCAGAGTCCCGCTGGCTTTCGGCACCTTCTTCAACACCCTGTCGGACGCAGCCTATGCGGCCCGCGTGGAAAAGCTGTCCCTGCCCGAGGCTGCTCCCGTCGCGCCAGCGGCCCCGGCGCCAGCTCCCGTGCCGACACCGGCCGCCGCGCCCGTCATCTTGAAAGAAGCGACGCCGGACGCCGCCTTGCAATTGCTGGCCCTGCTGCAACGCGAAGCGCGCTTGATCGACTTCACCCAGGAAAACCTGGGCAGCCATGCCGACGCCGACATCGGCGCGGCCGCCCGCGTCGTGCATGAAGGCTGCGCCAAGGTCATGCGCGAATACTTCACCATCGACGCCGTGCGCCAGGAAGCGGAGGGCAGCCGCATCGTGCTGCAGGAAGGTTTTGACAGCGCCCAGGTACGCCTGACGGGCAACGTGGTCGGTTCCGCGCCATTCACGGGCACCCTCAGTCACCGCGGCTGGCGTGCGTCCAGCGTGCGCCTGCCAAAACTGAGCGAGCAGCACGACGCCGCCATCCTGGCACCGGCCGAGGTGGAACTGTGAACGACACAACGAACGCCACCCCGAACACCCCGCGCTACGCCATCGGCATCGACCTGGGCACCACCCACAGCGCCCTGTCGTATGTGAACCTGGTCGAAAGCGACGGCGAGCAATCCAGCCACGGCGTGCTGAAAGTGCCGCAACTGTCGGCGCCGGGCACCGTCGAAGAATTGCCGCTGCTGCCATCGTTCGTCTACCTGCCGCACGCCGATGAAGTGGCGGCGGGCGACCTGGCCCTGCCCTGGGTGACCGAGGAAGCCGAAGCGCCGTTCGTCGTTGGCGAAATGGCCCGCAGCCGCGGCGCCACCACGCCGATCCGTCTGGTGTCGAGCGCGAAAAGCTGGCTGTGCCACCCGGGCGTGGACCGCCGCGCGGCCATCCTGCCGAACGACGCGCCGGCGGAAGTCGCGCGCATCTCGCCCATCGCGGCCGCCACGCGCTACCTGACGCACTTGCGCCAGGCCTGGGACAACGCCCACCCGCAAGCGCCATTCGCCGAGCAGGAAATCACCGTCACGATTCCCGCTTCGTTCGACCCGGCCGCGCGCGAGCTGACGATGGAAGCGGCGCAGGCGGCCGGTTATTCCTCATTAACCTTGCTGGAAGAGCCGCAAGCGGCCCTGTACAGCTGGATCCAGACCAGCGAAGGCCGCTGGCGCAAGGAAGTCAAGCCGGGCGACATCATCCTGGTCGTCGACGTGGGCGGCGGCACCAGCGACTTTTCGCTGATCGCCGTGCTCGAGCGCGACGGCGTGCTGGAACCGCATCGCGTGGCCGTCGGTGAACACATCCTGCTCGGTGGCGACAATATGGACCTGGCGCTGGCCCACCTGGTGGCCCGCAAGCTGGCCGCCAACGGCACCCAGCTCGACGCCTGGCAAATGCGCGCACTCACGTATGGCTGCCGCAGCGCCAAGGAAAGCCTGCTGGCCGACAGCGGCCTCGATGTAGCACCGATCGTCGTGCCGAGCCGCGGCTCGAAACTGATCGGCGGCTCCATCCGCACGGAACTGACGCGCGCCGAAGTGTCCACCTTCATCCTCGACGGTTTCTTCCCGCAGGTGGAAGCGTCGAGCCGCCCTGCCGTGCGCACGCGCGCCGGCCTCACGCAACTGGGCTTGCCGTATGCGCAGGACGCGGCCATCACGCGCCACCTGGCCGCCTTCCTGGGCCGGCAAGTGGCGGCGACCAGCGAACTGGAAGGCTTTGCGGGCCGCCAGTCGGCGGAAGCCAGCTTTTTGCACCCGACGGCCGTGCTGTTCAACGGCGGCGTCTTCAAGTCCGACTTGCTGGTCCAGCGCATCATGGCCACCGTCAACGACTGGCTGTACATGGAAGGTGCGGAACCGGCGCGCATGCTGGCCGGGGCCGACCTGGACCTGGCCGTCGCGCGCGGCGCCGCCTACTACAGCTACGTGCGGCGCGGCCATGGCGTGCGCATCCGCGGCGGCACGGCCAGTTCTTTCTATGTGGCCGTCGAGTCGGCCATGCCGGCCATTCCCGGCATGGAACCGCCGATCCAGGCCCTGTGCGTGGCGCCGTTCGGCATGGAAGAAGGCAGCGAACTGGAACTGCCGGGCCAGCAATTCGGCCTCGTCGTGGGCGAACCAGTACACTTCCGCTTCTTCGCCTCGTCCACGCGCCGCAACGACCAGATCGGCGACTTGCTCGATTTCTGGGGCCACGATGAATTGCAGGAACTGAGCGAAATCCAGGCGACGTTATCCGCCGAAGGCCGGTCGGCCGGCGACGTGGTGCAGGTCAAACTGCACGCGCGCGTGACGGAAGCGGGCACCCTGGAACTGCTGGCCGTGTCCCCTGACGGCGCCGAGCGCTGGAAAGTGGAATTCGACGTGCGCGGCACGCCGCGGCAATAAGCATGCGCGGCGCGAAGGTGCAGCCGGCCTTCCTGGTCGGCATCGACCTGGGCACCACCAACACGGTGGTGGCCTATGCAGATGCTACCGATACGCAGGCGGGCATCCAGCTGCTTCCCATCGAGCAGCTGGTCGCTCCCGGCGAAGTGGGCGCACGCCCGCTGCTGCCGTCCTTGCGCTACCACCCCGCTGCCGGTGAACTGGCGGCGGGCGACTTGCAGCTGCCGTGGCCACAGCAGGACGTCGATCACGCCGTGCTGGGCGCCCTGGCGCGCCAGCTGGGCGCCCAGGTACCGGGCCGGCTCGTTTCCAGCGCAAAGAGCTGGCTGTCGCATGCGAACGTGGATCGCCAGGCACCCATCCTGCCGTGGGGCGCCGATAGCGATGTGGCCAAGGTGTCGCCCGTGGCGGCCAGCGCCAGCTACCTCGCCTACGTGCGCGCCGCGTGGAATCACCGTTTCCCGGATTCTCCGCTGGAAGCTCAGGAACTGGTACTGACCATCCCCGCCTCGTTCGACGAGGGTGCGCGCGCACTCACCCTGGAAGCAGCCCGCATGGCGGGCTTGTCCACCTTGCGCTTGGTGGAAGAACCGCAGGCCGCTTTTTATGACTTTCTGCAGCGCCGGCGCGCCACCCTGCGCGACGACCTGGCCGACACGCGCCGCATTTTAGTCTGCGACGTGGGCGGCGGCACCACGGATTTCAGCCTGATCGACGTCACATTCGAGGATGGTGAACCGCAGCTCACGCGCAGCAGCGTGGGCAACCATTTGATACTCGGCGGCGACAATATGGACCTGGCGCTGGCCCACCTGGTGGAAACGCGCATGGCCGCAGGCAGCGAAGGCGGCATGAAGCTGTCTGCCGCGCGCTTGTCGCAGCTGATGGAACGCTGCCGCGCGGCCAAGGAGCTGCTGCTGTCGCAGGACGCGCCGGACAAGGCCACCGTCACTTTGCTGGGCGGCGGATCGCGTTTGATCGGCGGCAGCCGTTCAGCCGACGTCACGCGCGAGGAAGTGGCGGCCATGGTGGTCGACGGCTTCTTCCCGAAGGTGGAACTGGGCGACACAGCGAAAAAAGGCCGCGCCGGCATCGTCGAATTCGGCCTGCCGTATGCGCAGGACGCGGCCATTACGCGCCACCTGGCCAGCTTTCTGCAACAGCATCAGGGTGCACTGCCCGACACCCTGCTGCTGAACGGCGGCGTGTTCCGCGCCGACGCGCTGGCGCGCCGCCTGGCGGAAACCCTGGCGCACTGGCGGGGTCAGCCCCTCACCATCCTGCATAACGATAATCCCGACGTGGCCGTGGCCCGTGGTGCCGTCGCCTACGCGCTGGCGCGACGCGGCCAGGCACCGCGCATCGGCGGCGGCTCGCCGCGCAGCTATTTCCTCGTGCTGGGCGACGCGGGCAAGGACCACCGCGCCGTGTGCATCCTGCCCCGTGGCAGCGCCAGCGGCGAAGAAATCCGCCTGACGGAGCGCCTGTTCGCGCTGCGCCTGGGCCGGCCCGTGCGCTTCCACCTGGCGACGTCCCTCTTTGAGGCGGGCACGCCGCCGCAACTGGGCGAGATCGTCGATCTGGACGCTGGGGAATACTTGCGCCTGCCGCCGCTGGCCAGCGTGCTGCAAGCGGAAAGCGGCGAAAAGCGCGACATCACCGTGCAGCTGGCAACCGTCATGACGGAAGTGGGCACACTGGAAGTGCACTGCGTGGCCGAAGCCGATGCCGGCCAGCGCTGGCTGCTGGAATTCCAACTGCGCGTTGATAAGGAAGAGCAAGGCGATGGCGAGGCTCAAGCCGTTTCGCCACGCATCAAGGAAGCGGTCGAGAAGATCGAGCGCATCTTCGGCGGCAAGGCGCAAAAGGTCGAGACCAAGGAAGTGCGCCAGCTGCGCCAGCACCTGGAACGGGGACTGGGCGGACGCGAAAGCTGGGACACGCCGCTGTTGCGCCAGCTGTTCGACGCCCTGATGCTGCGCGCGCGCGGCCGGCGCCGCTCCGCCGAGCATGAGCGGGTCTGGCTGAACCTGGCCGGCTACTGTTTGCGTCCCGGCTACGGCGATGCGCTCGATCCATGGCGCATCGAGCAGCTATGGGCCCTGTTCGACACGGGCGTCCAGCATCACAAGGATAACCAGGTGTGCGCCGAATGGTGGACTTTATGGCGCCGCGTGGCCGGCGGCTTGAGCACGGAGCAGCAATTGCGCCTGCTCGACGACTTCGCCTTCAACCTGCAAGCCGACGCGGCCCAGCGCGGCAGCCGCCCCGTCACCCTCGTCAACGGCAGCGACGACGACATGCTGCGCCTGGGCGCCTCGCTCGAGCGCATCCCCGGCGCCTACAAGGCCGAAGTCGGTGTCTGGCTGATCAAGCGCTTGGAAAAGGCCGGCCGCGAAGCGGCGGACACGCACACCCTGTGGGCGCTGGCCAGGGTCGGCGCGCGCCAGCCCTTCCACGGCAGCGTGCATGAAGTGGTCGACAGCGCCACCGTGGCCGAATGGCTGCACGTGCTGCTGGCGCTGGACTGGAAAAAGACGGAACCGGCGGCCTTTGCCGCTAGCCACTTGGCGCGCATGACGGGCGACCGCTCGCGCGACATCGCCGACGAGCTGCGCGCCACTGTGCTGACCCGCCTGAAAGCCGTGGGCGCCCCGATACTGTGGCAGGCGATGGTCAGCGAAGTGACGCAGCTCGACGAAGCGAATACCAAGCGCATGCTGGGCGAGGCGCTGCCGCCGGGGTTGAAGCTGATCGGGTAATTTATCCTTCGCTACGCTCCCCGCGATACCGTGGCAAGCCATCTGCCAGCTTCACCCACTCCAGCTGCGTGTCCGTATAGATATGGCTGTGCGGCGGCAAGCACCCTGGCTCATCGAGACTGCCAGTGGTCAGGCCGACCTCGTCCGGGGCGCGCTCATCCTCGAACGTCAGCTGCGTGCCGCAGCGGGGGCAAAAACTGCGCGTGCAGTGTTCGCTGGACGCATATGGTGCAACCTGCCCCTGCAGCCAGCGAAAATTCGCCCTCGGTACGCTGAACCAGGCGACAAACGGCGCGCCCGACGCGCGGCGGCACATCGGGCAATGGCAGGCCGTTTCATGGAAGGCGCCCGTGCCCGCTTCGTAGCGCACGTCGCCGCATAAACATCCTCCGCTCAGCATGGCATCCTCCTGCAAATGAAAAAGGCGCCCAGTTTAGCGCCGCTGCGGCGCCACGGTTTGCGCTAGATCACGGCGACGATAAACAGCAGCACCGCCAGCGGCGCCTGCACCAGCACGATGCCCGGATGCGTGCGGCGCAGCTGGGCCCACACGGACAGGCCAGGCACTTCCTCGTGCGGATGGTGGGCTTCGTCGCGCAGCGACATCGCGTGCAGGAACATGCCGGCGATCAGCGGGCCGGGATTGACCCACCAGCCCTGCTCGAGCAAGCCGCGCGACAAATAGATGGCCAGCGCGCCGATGGCAAACGGCGAGGCCCATACCAGCGCCAGCATCAAACGGATGCCATAGAATTCAGCCAGTGTCCCCATGCGGTGCAGGCGGCTGACATCGCGGTCTTCCATGCGCTGGTCGATGGCCAGCTCGGCGCGGCCGTACAGGGTCCACAGGCCGCCGAACAGGCAGCCCAACAGCACGCCGATGACGATATCGGCCGCGAACACCACATATTTGTTGACGTCGGCCGTGCCGATGCCCAGCGAGGTGTGGGCGGCCGCATGCAGGTGCAGGCCGGCCTGCTCGCCTTCGGCCGTCGTATAGCGGTCGCGCACGTCATGGGTGCTGCCGATATACACGACGTCCTTGCGCGGCGCCCCGGCGTCCACGCCGGCCTGGCCATCGGCCAGTTTGACGCGCGTGCGCGTGGGGTTCAGGAATTGCGGCGCCACAGCGGCCGGGTGAAACGGCGCGGTGACGGCGTTCTGTTCGGCCGCCGCCTTGGCGTCGCCGCGGATGACGGGTTCGAACGCCCGGCGCGCCAATGTCTTCTCGCTGCCCGTGCGCCGCGCCAGCTGGCACACGCGGCCGGCCAGCGCCACCACTTCCTTTTGCTCGGACAGGGCGGCCGGCATGGGCTGCTTCTGCTCCTGCTCGTCGGCGCCATGCGCCAGCTCGAAGGCCACGGCCGCCAGCACGGGGCTTTTCAGCTCGATGCGCGTGACGGCGCCCATGCGTTCGCGGATGCGCGGACTGGCAAAGTGGATGCCGGCCGCGCAGCGCGCGCGTATCCACGGCAGGTTCGCGTTGCGGTCCGATTGCTCGGGCAGGATCAGCACCAGCTGCCGGCCATCGGCGGCCAGCCGGTCGAGCAGGCCGTCCAGCGGCCGCTCGCCCTCCTTGTGCTGTTCGTACACGGCCGGCGCCAGGTCCAGGTCGATGGCCAGCACCTTGCTGCCGCGCGCCGCGGCGCTGGCGATCAATTGCTCCAGGCGCGAGCGCTCCAGCGGTTCGCGTTCGTCGAAGACCTGTTCGAACGCAGGCTGGTCGATTTCGATGATGCCGGGCCGGTAGGCGGCGCCCGGGTCCTTGCCACGGTCCAGTAGTTGCTCCTGCGCCGCGCTGGCGCGCAGCATGGCCGCATCGAGCCATTCGAGCACGTGAAACCCTTCCAGCGCCAGCATCAGCGCGGCGATCAGGCTGGCGCCGATCACGTGGTGCAGCAGATGCGTGCCCGTCAGCTTGAAGGCCGAGCCCAGCTGGACGGCCGGCCACAGCAGGCGCCGCCAGAGCGGCGGGCGCGGTTGATCCGGCTGGCTGGTTTCCACGGTGCGCTCCCTTGCGTGCGATGCTGAATATCATTCAAGCAATAAATGATGACGAAAGGATAGTGTATTGCAGTTGTGCCCGTTTCGCCGCACGGCTGGCACGGGCCAACCCGGCAGCCTACTTCGGCCTGGCCAGCAGCAGCTTGCCCAGCGCCTCGAAGGCCGGCGTGGTGGTCGGGTCGTTGGCCGCATTGGCCGCCGTCGGCGTCGAGGCGAAACGCACGATCACCATTTCCGCCTTCGGATCGATGTAGATGCGCTGGCCGTACACGCCGCGCGCCATGTAGGCGCCATGGTCGTTATGCGTGACCCACCACATGTCGCGGTAGCTCCAGCCCTTGAGCAAATCGTAGCCGCCCTTGGCGAACAGCTGCTTGTCGCCGCCACGGCGGATATCGTCGACGGCCGCCTTCGGAATGATTTGCTGGCCGTTGTAGCGGCCATCGTTGCGCAGCATCTCGCCAAAGCGGGCCAGGTCGCGCAAGCCCGCACTCAAGCCGCCGCCGGCAAACGGCGTGCCCGTCGAATCGACCGACATGTAGCCATCCTGCTCGGCGCCCAGCTTTTGCCAGACATGCTCGGACAGGTAGTCGTTGACGCTCTGCCCCGTGACTCTGGCGATGATCCAGCCCAGCACGTCGGAATTGACCGTGCGGTAGCCGAAGCCCTCGCCATGTTTTCCCTCATGCCGCACCGTTTGCAGGTACTCGAAATAGCTGCGCGGCCCCGTGTAATCCGTGGGCTTGGGCAGCGGGTTGCCGGCCGCCGCGTGCTGCCACACTTCCGCGTTCGGGTCGGCGTAATCTTCGCTGAATTTCAGGCCCGTGGTCATGTCGAGCACCTGGCGCACGGTGGCGTCGCCAAACGCGGACTTGCCCAGTTCCGGCACGTAATCGGCCACCTTCTTGCCCGGATCGAGCTTGCCTTCGGCCACCAGGGCCGCGCCGATGGTGCCCATCACGGACTTCGTTACCGACATGGCGCCGTGCTGGCCGCCTTCCTTCAATACGCCGAAATAGCGCTCATACACGATGCGGCCCCGGTGCAGCACGACGATGCCGTCCGTGTAATTGGCGCCCAGCGACTGCTCCCAGGTCATCGTGTCCTTCGCGCCCAGGGGCGTGAAGCGCAGGCTGTCGATATCCTTGCGCAGCGCGCGCGGCAAGGGCACGGGCGCCTTCAAGCCGCGCGACACCGCCACCGTCGGCATCAGCTGGCGGAAGTGCGACACGCTCCAGCGCAGCTGCGGGAAATTGAAATAGCTGCCATCGTCGAAGCGGATGATTTTATCGGCCGGCGGCGGCGCGCCCACCATCCATTGCAAGGTTGCCGGATCGCTGGCGGCGGCCGACAGCGGCGCCGTCGTCTCTGCCGCATGGGCGCCGGCGGCCAGCGCCAGGCAGGCTGCGGCCAGGGCCAGGCGGCGGGTTGGTGGCAGTGTCGTCATGCATTTCTCCGGTCATGGCTGGCGCCCGCGGCGGCGCTCGCTTCATGCGAAGCATGCTAACAGAGAAACTTTTTATCTTGTCCTGCGGCATCCTATTGTGCGGGCCACGCGCTGAGACAATCGTCTCACGCGCGCGCCATGCTGCAGCGCAGGATGCGCGGCCCGGCGCTTCGTGCTAAAAACGGAGACAACAAGCAAAACACCATAAAAACCAGACCCGAGACACTGGAGAGCGCCATGCCCTACGTCCGCCAGACCAGCCATATCGACCGCGTGCGCGACCTGATCGCCGGCCGCATCGTCAATCCGGGCGCCGATACGGCCAGGCTGGCCTCGTCGTACCGGCGCTCGCTCGACGATTACCGGCTCGACCCCGCCTCCACCACGGGGCCGCGCATCCTGACGGGCGCCGAACTGCGCGCCATCCAGCAGTCCGAGGAGGACTTCCTGCGCTCCACGGGCCAGTGCCTGCCGCGCCTGCACGCCATGGTGCGCGAAGCAGGTTATTGCGTGATCCTCGCCAATGCGCGCGGCGTGACCATCGACTACGTGGTCGACACGGGCCAGCGCAAGGATTTCAAGAAGGCGGGCCTGTATCCCGGTTCGTGCTGGTCGGAAGAAGAGGAAGGCACGTGCGGCATCGCTTCCGTGCTGCTCGACCAGGAAGCCATCACCGTGCACAAGACCGACCATTTCCGCGCCGCGTTCACGGGCCTGACCTGCAGCGCAGCGCCGATTTTTTCGCCGCACGGCGACTTGATCGGCGTGCTCGATGCGTCGGCCCTGAGTTCGCCCGACGCGCGCGACAGCCAGCGCCTCGTCAAGCAGCTGGTGCGGCAAGGCGCGACCCTGATCGAGGACGGCTTTTTTCTCAAGTCCTACAGCCATTGCTGCATCCTGCTGGCGCACCGCAACCGCCATTTCGTGGAAGTGCAGCCGGAGATGCTGCTGGCCATCGACGAACATGGCGACATCGTCGCCGCCAACCGCTGCGCGCGCGACGTCATCGCGGGCCTGGACAGCCTGCCGCGTCCCGTCGCCGAGGTGCTGGAAGTGCGTGCCGAACGGCTATTCGATGCGCGCGCGGGACGCAGCCTGCTGTCCTTGCGCCTGGCCGGCGGCAGCACGTGGCTGCACGCCCGCGTGCGCGCACCGCTGCGCCAGGCCAAGGCGCGTCCGCGCGCCATGCGCGAAGCGCCCGTCGCGCAAGACGTGGTGGCCTACACGGCGCCGGAACTGGCCGAACGCACGCGCATCGTCCACGCCATGAACGCCGCAAAATGGCGCCCGCTGCAAGCGGCCGCCATGCTGGGCATCTCGCGCGCCACCCTGTACCGGCGCCTCAAGCAGCTGCACATCGTGGCGCCGCACCGGCAATGATGCGACAAACGCGCTGAGACTTCCGTCTCAATCGCCGCCATGCTGCGCTGCGCAATGCGGCGCCGGAACGCAGGTGTTACAACATCGTCAGCGGCAACACAGCCGCATCCCATCATAAAGTCAGCAGACTTGGAGGAGACACGATGCAAACCGATATCAACCCGCACGACTTGGCCGTGGCCGGCATCCTGGAGCAGCTTGAAGGCTTTCTTCGCACCAGCGACGGCACGGGCGCCGCGCAATTGTTCGAACAGGATGGCTACTGGCGCGACCTGGTGCTGTTTACCTGGAACCTGAAAACCCTGGAGGGCCGCGAGCAGATCGCCGCCATGCTGGCCGCCCAATTGGGCGCCGTGCAGCCTGTTTCCATCCGCATCGCCGACGGCGAACATGCGGTGGAAGCCGGTGGCGTGCTGCAAAGCTGGATCACGGTGGAAACGAACGTGGCGCGTGGCGTGGGCTTCATCCGCATCCGCGACGGCAAGATCTGGACCTTGCTCACCACCATGAGCGAATTGAAGGGTTTTGAGGAAGCCAAGGGCGGCCGACGGCCCATGGGCGCCGAACACGGCGCGCGCACCAACCGCAGCAGCTGGCTGGAAAACCGCGAGCAGGATGCAAAGGAACTGGGCTACGCGCGCCAGCCCTACTGCGTCATCATCGGCGGCGGCCAGGGCGGCATCGCGCTGGGCGCGCGGCTGCGCCAGCTGAACGTCCCCACCATCATCATCGAGAAAAATGCTCGCCCAGGCGACAGCTGGCGCAAGCGCTACAAATCGCTGTGCCTGCACGACCCCGTCTGGTACGACCACATGCCGTATATCCCGTTTCCCGACAACTGGCCCGTCTTCACGCCGAAGGACAAGGTCGGCGACTGGCTGGAGATGTACACCAAGGTGATGGAACTCAATTACTGGGGCTCGACGTCCTGCGAATCGGCCAGCTTCGACGAGACCACGGGCGAGTGGACGGTGCAAGTGCTGCGCGATGGCCAGCCCGTCACTCTGAAACCGAAGCAGCTGGTACTGGCCACGGGCATGTCGGGCAAGGCGAACATGCCGAAGTTCAAGGGCATGGACGTGTTCCAGGGCGAGCAGCAGCACTCGTCGCAGCATCCGGGGCCGGACGCCTATGTAGGCAAGAAGGTGGTGGTCATCGGCGCGAACAATTCCGCGCACGATATCTGCGCCGCCCTGTGGGAAGCGGGCGTGGACGTGACCATGGTGCAGCGCTCGTCGACGCACATCGTCAAGTCCGATTCCCTGATGGACCTGGCCTTGGGCGACCTGTATTCGGAACGGGCGCTGGCGGCCGGCATGACGACGGCCAAGGCCGACCTGACTTTCGCCTCGATCCCGTACAAGATCCTGGCCGACTTCCAGAAGCCCGTCTTCAAGGCCATCCGCGAGCGCGATGCGGATTTTTATGCGCGCCTGGAAGAACGGGGCTTCATGCTGGACTTTGGCGACGACGATTCCGGCCTGTTCATGAAATACCTGCGCCGCGGCTCCGGCTACTACATCGACGTGGGCGCCTCCGAGCTGGTCGCCGAGGGCAAGATCAAGCTGAAAAGCGGCGTCGGCGTGCAGGAGCTGAAAGCCCATTCCATCGTGCTGTCGGACGGCACGGAACTGCCGGCCGACCTGGTGGTGTACGCCACCGGCTACGGTTCCATGAATGGCTGGGCGGCGGATCTGATCTCGGCCGAGGTGGCGAACAAAGTAGGCAAGGTGTGGGGGCTGGGGTCAAGCACGACGAAAGACCCTGGACCGTGGGAAGGCGAGCAGCGCAATATGTGGAAACCCACGCAGCAGCAAGCGCTGTGGTTCCACGGCGGTAACCTGCACCAGTCGCGCCACTATTCCCAGTACCTGTCGCTGCAGCTGAAGGCGCGCATGGAAGGGTTGAACACGCCCGTGTATGGGCAACAGGAGGTGCATCACCTGGCATGATCGTCTTGCATGTCGGCGCATGTCGGATTACGTGCGGCTTTGCCGCGCTAATCCGACCTACTGTCGAAAAAGCGGTGGATTTTGGCCCGCCGCTTCTTGCGGCACCTGCAAAACCACGTAGGTCGGATTACACACGAAGAAATGGCGGCGGACCGAAGTCCGCCGCCATTTTTGGTTTGCAGTGATATCTGTTCAGCACCACACAAACGTCTGACACAAATCGTAGCGAGCGGCGATGATTTGCGGCTAAGAAGCGCAACCGTGCTTGAGCACGGTGAGTATCGCAGGCCGCAAAGCGCGACGCGCAGTCGATTTTGTCACACGTTTTACTGCTTGATCGCTTCGATCGCGAATGTCAGGGTGACGTCATCGCTGACGGCTGGCGCATATTTGCCGGCATTGAATTCCGAGCGCTTGATCTTGGCCGTGGCGTTGGCGCCGCAAGCGTCTTTTTTCAGCATCGGATGCGGTGCGCAGGCGAACGAGGTGACGGTCAGGGTGACTGGCTTGGTCACGCCTTTCAGGGTCAGATTGCCTTCAACGGAGGCCAGCTTGTCGCCGTCGAAATTGAACTTGGTCGATTTGTAGGTAGCGACAGGATACTTGGCCGTGTCGAGGAAGTCTTCGCCCTGGATGTGCGAGTTGAACAGGGTCGAACCCGTGTCGACGGACTTGGTGTCGATCAGTACTTCGACGGCGCCCGTCTTGGCGGCGCGGTCCAGCGTGACCTTGCCGGTGGTGTTATTGAAACGGCTTTGCTGCGTCGAGAAGCCCATGTGGGTGTACTCGAAACGGGGGAAAGTATGGCTGCCATCGATGACATAGACTTCTGGAGCGGCAAAAGCGGACAGCGAGAAGCCGGCGGCGGCGATAAAAGCGAGCAGTTTTTTCATAATGGATTCCTGATAGGAGTGGAGGATGTCAAAACCGCAAGCAGCTGCAGGCGGGAAGCGCTGCGGCTGATTGTCTGGCTTCAGTTGCAACAGATTATGCATGGCATGAAGATCGATGTAAAACGGAAAATATGCCTAGTTAGCATCGAAAAAATCGATAATAAAGGCAATGATGTCCATGACAGCGCCTTCTGCTGCCGATTATTGTCTGCATTGCCAAAAATATCCAGCGTTATCCGGTCCGCAGACCATGCAACAAATGCGAATGATTCTTGTTATTATTCTGTGCACTGGTTATCATCACGGCCCTGGCGGGCATGCAGCGGCGCCTTGATTCATCCATAATAGAGCAGATAGAGCAGAACACAGCACAGAAAAAACATGACGGCCGCCCGCCACACCCGCCACGATATGCGCACCTTGAACGCCCATCCCACCGCCTCCCCGCCCCGCAGCCAGGGCCTGACCGCCGGCGCCCTCGCCTGATGCGGGAGCCGCACGCCCAGCCGCCACTGCGCGAAGCGCACGGCGTGCGCCTGCGCCGCTGGGCCTGGACCGCCGCCGGGGCCCTGATGGTGCTGCTGGGGATCATCGGCGCCATGCTGCCCGTCATGCCGACGACGATTTTCCTGATCCTCGCCCTGGCCTGCTTCAGCCGCGCCTCGCCGCGCCTCGAGCACTGGCTGCTGCATCATCCGCGCTTCGGTCCGCCGCTGCGCCAGTGGCGCGAACACCGCGCCGTTTCGCGGCGCGGCAAGACCATGGCTTGCCTGGGCATGGCCATCGGCTTTGTCGCCATGTGCCTGGGCCACCCGCCGTGGTGGGTCATCGCACTGGTGGGCGCCATGGAAATCGCCGTCCTCGTCTACCTGCTGCGGCGCCCGGAAGGCCCTGCCGCCAGCGGGGCAGAATCTGCCCGCGAAGAGGGCAATGGCGGGCAGTAAACCGCCCTGTCCGCATTCAAAAAACGGCAAGTGAGCCGAACTGCACATAAAAGCACTGCGATGCATCCGCAGAGAGCGGCGAACTTTTCACCAAGATACGGCTCTCTCGCCCCCGTCCACGTGATTAAATTCGGCAAGAACGCCGCTTTCCCGCTTTTTCAACCAACAAACAGACGCATAGACATTATTTGCATATTCAAAGCAAGATTCTGTCGTAGGAGTAATAACACGATCGGAGGTATACTACGCAACCGACGTAACAGGCTGGGCGATTTGGCCCCTGCAAGCGCGCCTGTCACGGTCCAATAAAAAAGGAAACACTGCATGACCATATCACACCGTACGCCGGTGATTCGCATCGATGGCGCGAACAAGACCTTCGCGCTGCCCAAAGGCGAACAATTCCACGCGGTCAAATCGGTCACGCTGGAAGTCTATCCCGGTGATATTTTCGGCCTGATCGGCAAGAGCGGCGCCGGCAAATCGACGCTGCTGCGCCTGATTAACCTGCTCGAGCGTCCCGACAGCGGCACCATTACCGTGGCCGGGCGCGAACTGACACGCCTGGGCAAGAGCGAATTGCGCGACGCGCGCCAGAATATCGGCATGATTTTCCAGCAGTTCAATCTGCTGCAAAACGCCAGCGTGTTCGACAACGTCGCCTTCCCCCTGAAAATCCATGGCACGACGAAGGGCGAGCAGATCGCCGCCAGAGTCGAGGAATGCCTGGCGCTCGTCGGCCTGTCCGACAAGCTGCACAGCTATCCGGCGCAATTGTCCGGCGGGCAGAAGCAGCGCGTGGCCATCGCCCGCGCCCTGGCCAGCCACCCCGACGTGCTGCTGTGCGACGAGCCGACGTCCGCCCTGGACGCGGAAACGACGCGCGCCCTGCTCGACACCCTGCGCGACATCAATGCGCGCCTGGGCGTGACCATCGTCATCGTCAGCCATGAGCTGTCGGTGCTGGGCGCCATCTGCAACCGCGTCGCCGTCGTGGAAAAAGGCGCCATCGCCGAACAATTCGATCTGAGCGACACGGCCACCCCGCGCAAGACGGCGCTGGGACGCGAGCTGGCGTATTACGGCACCGAGGCGTTTGAAGCCACCGCATGGAAGGATGCAACACATGTTTGAAGAATCGATCAATAACGTCATCAACCTGCTGCCGGAAATCTGGGTGGCGCTGGGCCAGACCATGACGATGCTGGGCATTGGCCTCACGGCCGCCATCCTGGTCGGCGGCCCGCTGGGCATCTTGCTGTTCCTCGTGTCGGAAGGCCAGTCGCTGGAAAACCGTCCGCTGTCGATGATCCTCGGCTGGCTGGTGAACACCGTGCGCAGCTTCCCCTTCATCATCCTGCTCGTCGCCCTGACGCCGTTTACGCGCATCATCGCGGGCACGTCGATCGGCCCGCTGGCAGCTGCCGTGCCGCTGTCGTTCGCCGCCATTCCCTACCTGGCGCGCCTGGTGGAACAGAACCTGCGCGAAGTGCCGCGCGGTGTGATCGAGGCGGCGCACGCCATGGGCGCGTCGGAAATGCAGATCATCTTCCGCGTGCTGCTGGTGGAAGCGCGCTCCGGCCTCGTGCTGGCGCTGACCGTGCTGTCGATCAGCTTCCTGTCGTATTCGGCCGTGGCCGGCGTGGTGGGCGGCGGCGGCATCGGCGACCTGGCCATCCGCTACGGCTACTACCGTTTCGAGACGGACATCATGGTCGCCACCGTGGCCATCCTGATCGTGCTGGTGCAAACCATCCAGTTCGCCGGCACGCGCATCGCCAAGCGCCTCGACAAACGTTAATTCATCTTCAGTATTTCAGTACAAGGAAAAGCATGAACCACATTCGCCGCACCCTGCTCGTCGCCGCCGCCAGCCTGGCCTTCGCCACCGCCGCCCACGCCAAGGACCCGAAAGAACTCGTCATCGGCACCAGTTCCGGCCCCTACTCGGACCAGCTGAAACTGGGCATCAAGCCTATCCTGGAAAAACAGGGCTACAAGGTCAAGATCGTGGAATTCAACGACTACGTGCAGCCGAACTACGCGCTGGCCGAAGGCTCGCTGGACGCCAACGTGTTCCAGCACATCGTGTATCTGACCAAGTTCGCCACCGATAACAAGCTGCCATTGAGCCCCTTGATCACCGTGCCGACCATGCCGATCGGCCTGTACGGCGGCAAGCAGAAAACGCTGGCCGACGTGAAGAACGGCGCCACCATCACCATGCCGAACGACCCGACCAATCAGGCGCGCGCGCTGGTCATGCTGGCCAAGATGGGCTGGATCAAGCTCAAACCGAACGTCGACCCGTTGCGCGCTTCCGAGCGCGACGTGCTGGAAAACCCGAAGAAGCTGAAGCTGGTGCCGCTGGAAGCGGCGCAGCTGCCACGTTCGCTGGCGGACGCCGACTACGCTTTCGTCAACGGTAACTTCGCCCTGGCCGCCGGCATGAAACTGACGTCGGCCCTCGCCGTGGAAAAGATCTCGGACAGCTACATCAACCTGGTGGCCATCCGCACGGCCGACAAGACCAAGCCATGGGTCAAGGACCTGGAAGCGGCCTACCGCTCGCGCGCCTTCCTCGACGCGACGAACAAGTATTTGGCCGGCTACGAAAAGACGGACTACCAGCTGGCGCTGGAAAAGACGCTGAAAAAATAAGGCGGCGCATGGCATGCAAAAAGACGGCCAGGTTCACACCTGGCCGTCTTTTTTATTGTCCGCGCCGTGTGGGCGCTGTCATGCCATGCTTAGAAGCGGTAGCCGACACCTACGCCGATCAGGACTGGGTCAATCTTGACTTCGCTGATCTTGGTGCCAGCAGCCAGTACGTCGCTGCGGATCTGCACTTTCTTGATGTCGAAGTTCAGGGACCAGTTTTTGTCCAGCTTGTAGTCGACACCGGCTTGCAGCGAGAAGCCCCAGCTGTCATGTTCCAGGCGGCCGGCGCCGTTCAGCAATTTCACGTCCGAGATATTCGTGTAGTTCACGCCGGCACCCACGTAAGGGCTGAACTGTTTTTCAGGCATGAAGTGGTATTGCAACGACAGGGTAGGCGGCAAATGCTTGAACGTGCCGATCTTCGTGCCAGCCAGTGTAACGTCATGCTTTTGCGGATACGTCAGGATCAGTTCGGCAGCGATATTCGGGGTGAAGAAATACGAAATATCAATTTCGGGAATCGTCTTGCTGCTGACGTGAATCTGGTCGGCTGCGGCGAGGCCAGGCACAGCATCAGATTTGTTGGCCGGATCGAGGTGCACGGCGCGCGCACGGACCAGCCATGGGCTTTCCTGTGCCATGGCATTGCCGGCGAATGCGCCGATGGCGGCCAAAACGATTGCTGCTGTGGTTGCGGACTTTTTCATTCTAGTTCCCTCTTTTTTGTCGTTAAGTAACGCTGCGAAGTCTAAGAGTGCAGTGCAACAAAAACTTTGATCCACATCAAATAGTGCTAGATGGCATCACTAGAGGCATTTTTTCCTTTGCCCAGGTCAAGAAAATGTGGCAATGCAGCGTGACCGCTTGCATGGCCTCCATTTCGGCGCGCAATGCCGGCATATGTTGCCCGCCACGCAATCACTACTTGCGCCGATGTCACTGGTTGGCAGGTCAGCTAGCCAGCATAATATTTCCAGTTCGCACGATACAAATGAGAATAGTAATGATTATCATTTGCGATATAATGAATGACCTCGCTAGACGATTACAAAAGGAATGGGAGACATGGATATATTGAGGGAACTGCGTGAATCGGGCTTGAAAGTGACCATCCCCCGCTTGCGGATTCTGCAGCTGTTTCAAGAAGGCACGATCAAGCACCTGAGTGCGGACGATGTCTACAAACTCTTGCTGGCCGAAAAGATCGACGTGGGCCTGGCCACCATCTACCGCGTGCTGATGCAGTTTGCCGAAGCGGGCATTCTGTTTCGCCGCCACTTCGAATCGGGCCACGCCGTCTTCGAACTGAACGAAGGCCAGCACCACGACCACCTGGTCTGCACGGGCTGCGGCAAGGTCGATGAATTCGTCGATGAAGGCATCGAACTGCGCCAGAACGAAATCGCCGCCGAGCGGGGCTTCGTGCTGCACGAGCACGCGCTGTCGCTGTACGGCACCTGCGCCGAGTGCACGGCGAAGAAAGTCCCGCCGCGCAAAGCGTCCTGAGGCAGCGCGTCTGCGCTACACTGCGTGCGCAGCAGTTCTCGACAAAGGAAAGCCATGTACATCGGAGAAATCGCCCGCCTGGCGGGCACCTCGCCCAAGGCCTTGCGCCACTATGAGGCACTGGGCTTGCTGGGGGACGTGCGCCGCTCGGGTGCCTATCGCGTCTACACGCAGCAAGACCTGGCGCAGGTCAAGCTGATACGCCAGGCGCAGGTCCTGGGCTTCCGCCTGGCCGAACTGCTGCCCGTTCTGGCCGGCGACGATACCGACTGGGCCGCCCTGTCGCAGCACATCGCCGCCAAGCGCGCGCAGGTACAGCAGGATATCGCCCGCCTGCGCCAGCTCGACGCGCAATTGGCTGACATCGACACGGAAATCGGCGACTGCCTGGCACGCCAGCGTCTGCAAGAGGCCGCTTGACTCTGCCACTAGGGGCAGGCTTTAGCATGCAAGCTCTTCTTTAACGGACAGCCTGCATCATGACCAAGACGACACCCAAGCGCATTTTGATACTCCTCGGCCACCCGTCCGGCGACAGCTTTTGCGCCGCCCTGGCCGATGCCTACGCCGCCACGGCCCGCAGCGAAGGCCACACGGTGCGCGAGCTGCGCCTGGGCCAGCTCGACTTCGACCCCATCCTGCACGAAGGCTACCGCCAGGTGCAGCCGCTGGAAGCGGACTTGCTGGCGGCCCAGGAAGCCATCAGCTGGGCCGAACACCTCGTATTCGCCTACCCGATCTGGTGGGGCGGCGCGCCGGCCCTGCTGAAAGGCTTCATCGACCGCGTATTCCTGCCCGGCTATGCCTTCAAATATCGCCCGGGCAAGGCTTTCCCGGCGCAGTTGCTGTTGGGCCGCACGGCCCAGCTGCTGGTGACGATGGATACGCCGCCCTGGTATTTCCGCTGGGTCTACCGCATGCCCGGCATCCACCAGCTGCGCAAGACTACGCTGGAATTTTGCGGCATCAAGCCCGTCAAGGTGGCCAGCTTCGGTCCCATTTTGAACGCCTCCGAGCCGCAGCGCGCGCGCTGGTTGGAACAGGCGCAGGCGCTGGCCCGGCGCCTGTAGGTTGCTTGCCATGCAGCCATCTTGCATACGGTTTTGACAAGCTGGTAATCAAGCGGTCATATTCAAAGGCTACCATGATGATATTGCCTGTTTGTCAGTCGCCTTGCTCTCGCGACAACAAGGGTCCGACCGTCATCTAAAGGTAGCCGCTGTGGAGTTCAACGCTTCTCGATTGCATCTTCCCCGTTATCGCACGTCCGTGGCGTCCGACCTGTGCATCGCCACGGAATCCGTACAGGCCGACGCCAGCAATTTCGCCGTGCTGGAACTGTTCACGGAACGGCGCGACATGATGAGCCTGCCCGTCACGGAACAGCACAAGCCCATCGGCTTGATCAGCCGCAACATCTTCATGTCGCAGATGTCCAAGCCCTTCTATCACGAGGTGTACGGCAAGAAGAGCTGCATCGCCTTCATGGACAAGGAACCGCTGATCGTCGACGGCGCCATGAGCATCGAAGACCTCACCTTCCGCGCCGTGGAAGCGGGCGAGAAGGCGCTGGCCGACGGCTTCATCATCACCGAGGATGGCGCGCTGGCCGGCGTCGGCTTCGGCTTGCAGCTGATGAACGTGGTCGCCACCATGCAGGCGGAAAAGAACCGGCAGATCATGCACAGCATCGATTACGCCAGCGTGATCCAGCGCGCCCTGCTGCGCACCTCCGATGCGGAATTGCGCGCCACCCTGCCCGACGCCCACCTGGAATGGCAGCCGCGCGACGTCGTCGGCGGCGATTTCTATTTTTTCGAACGCCACGCGGGCGGCTGGTTTGCCGCCATCGCCGACTGCACGGGCCACGGCGTGCCGGGCGCCTTCATGACCCTGATCGCCTCGTCGGCCCTGAGCCAGGCCCTGCGCGAACTGGGGCCGCACGATCCGGCCGCCCTGATCGGCGCCGTCAGCCGCGCCATCAAGACCTTGCTGGGCCAGGATGGCGCCAGCACCGGCCACCAGGCCGGCTCGAATGACGGCATGGATTGCGCCTTCCTGTGCTACGACACGGCCAGCGCCAGCCTGCGTTTCGCGGGGGCGAAACTGGCGCTGCACGTGGTGACGCCCGGAGAAGACAGCGTGCGCGCCATCGACGGCGCCCGCATGGGCGTGGGCTATGTCGACACGCCGGCCGGCTACTGCTGGCACAACGAGACGCTGGCCATACCCGCCGGCAGCCTGCTGTTTCTCACCACCGACGGCTTGCTCGACCAGATTGGCGGCGCGCGCGACATCGCCTACGGCAAGCGCCGCATGCGCGAGCAGCTGCTGACGCAGCGCGACGCTTCCGCCGGCGACGTGGCGGCAGCCCTGCTGCAGGACAGCGCCGCCTGGCAGGGAGCGCAGCCGCGCCGTGACGACCTGACCTTTTTCTGTTTCCGCCTGTAGTTTTGGCGCCATCGAGCCACCTTATCAACAAGAAACCGGGTCACCGGCTAGCCAGGAGCACGGACGTGCTGTACGAAGAATTCAACGAGTTTTGGGATGTGGCACGCAAGCGCAACATCATCTTTTTTTACGTGGGCTATTTCTCGCAGCACGTGGTGAACGCCATTTCCGAAACCATCAAGGCACGCCTCGACACGGCCGGCGCGGCAGGGCCCACGCGGCGGCGCATCTTTTCCTCGTTCATCGAGATGTCGCAAAACATCATGCACTATTCCGCCGACAGCCTGACGCCCGATGCGCAGCTGGACCAGCAGATGCGGCGCGGATCGTTTTGCATCGGCACGCGCGGCGACAGCTTTTTTCTGCTGTGCGCCAACCCCGTCTCGACGGACAACGTGGCGCAGATCCGCGCCCGCCTGGAGCCGCTGCACACGATGACGATGGAGGAGATCCGCCTGGCCTACAAGAAGGCCCTGCGCGAGGAAGCGCCGGCCGACAGCAAGGGCGCGGGCCTGGGGTTTCTCACCATGGCGCGCGACGCCAGCGAGCCGCTGGAATTCGAATTCGTCCAGGATCCCCAGGAGCCGGGCCACACCATCTTCTGCATCAAAGCCATCATTTGAAAGAGCCGACTCAGGAAAGCATATGCAATTACCGTCACCACTGTTCATCGCCGCGACCCCGAGTTCGCCCGAAATCGACTTCCGTTTCGAGCAGCACACCCTGTCGATCAAGGGCGAGTCGTATCCGGAAAACGCGGCCGCCTTCTATGGCCCGCTGATCGCCGCCGTGCGCGCCTACCTGGAAGGCTGCCGCGAAGCGGCCATCACCGTCAACGTCTCGCTGGCCTACTTCAACAGCTCGAGCACGAAGATGCTGTTCACCCTGTTCGACACCCTGAACCAGGCGGCCGTCGATGGCAACCAGGTACGCCTGAACTGGTACCACGACGAGGACGACGACACCATCCTGGAATTCGGCGAGGAGCTGCAGCAGGACTTCACGGCGCTGGACTTCCACGACCATCCCGTACAGGGCAGCTAGGACATGCGCGCCGCCCTCTCCGAGTCCGGCCTGGAGCCCGACCTGTTCACCGTGGAAGCGGCGGCGCTGGCTGCCGCGCGCCGCATGCACGCCGACGCCAATGCCTCGGGCGCGGAACAGCGGCGCGTGCTCGGTGAACTGATCATCCACTACGAGCGGCTGATGCGCGAGACGCGGCGCCTGATCGGCCGCAGCGACCGCGCCGAGCGCGACATGCATCTGCTGAACCGCCAATTGCAGACCCTGGCCGGCCAGCTCGAATACCGCGCCACGCACGACCCGCTGACGGGCGCCCTGAACCGCGGCGCCGTGATCGACCACGCGTCGCGCTGTCTGGAGCAAGGCGACATGGCGCTGATCGTGCTCGATATCGACCTGTTCAAGCAGGTCAACGACGACTTCGGCCACCCGGCCGGCGACGGCGTGATCCAGGCCGTGGTCGACTGCCTGAAGGGGCTATTGGGACAGGAAACGGCCATCGGCCGGGTCGGCGGAGAAGAGTTTTCCGTTGTCTGGCCCACCTCCTCGCGCGACGACGCGGCGCAAGTGGCGCAGCGCATCTGCGAGACCGTCGGCCGCCAGCGCCATGCGGCGCCCATCACGCGCGCCATCACCGTCAGCGTGGGTCTGAGCTGGAACCGTGCCGGCACGCCGTTCGAGACGGCCTACAGCCATGCCGACCAGGCCTTGTACCAGGCCAAGCGCGAAGGACGCAACTGCGTGCGCCAGTGGCTGGAAAGCTGAATCAGCGCAGCTGCTCGCGCGCCATGCTGCCGTCGCGGCGCATGGCGGCCGCCGCGCGCTGCATGGCCGCCACCTGCGCCTCGGGCAATTGCTTGTTGCAGGCGAGGTAAGTCTGCACGCGGTTGAAGGTCAGCAACGGCACCACCTTACCCTCCCACTCCTTGCCGACGAAAGGCTTGCTGCCCACCGCCATGCCGACGGCCCACAGGTCGATACGCCCCAGCAGCAGCTTTTGCGGATTGAGCCACTCCTGCGTCACGGGCGCCACGTTCATGCCGCGCTGGCGCAGGTAATCGTCGCGCGCGTCGCCGAGCACCGTGCCGATCACCAGGCCGCGCGCATCGGCCAGCGTGCGCAAGGTGAGGTGCCGTTCGGCCAGGCCATACAGTATCCATTCCGCTTCGTTGAGGGGACCGATCCAGCGAAATTGCGCTTCGCGTTCCTGCGTGCGGCTGGTGGAAAAGATGCAGGTGTCGGCTTCGCGCAGCGCCTGCGCATACGCGCGCTTCCACGGCAGCAATTCGATGCTGTAAGCAATACCGGCGCGCGCCATGATGCCGCGCACCTTGAGCGTTTCACGACCCACGACGACATTGCCTTCCATCATGCTCGATGGCGGCAAATGCTCGCCGACGATGCGCAGGCCGGCCGCCGCGGCCAGCGCCGGCATCAGCAGCGCCGCTGCCAGCAGCCGTGCCATACTTGCTTGTTTCATGCTTGCTTTCTTCTGCTACAGGGGATTCAAGCCGATGTTACCATCGGCCCGCAGCGGCATCGCCGCATATGGGCAATTCAATCAACTATTTTCGGCAGCGTGGCAACAAGCCAACGCCAGCAGAACGCCATGCGGGAGGGGATGCGAGGAAAAGTAACTGGCGGAAAACAGTAGGAGTCGAACCTACGGGAGAACGTCTGACGCCCTCCACCGGGTTTGAAGCCCGGCCACATCACCGGATGAGTGTGCTTTCCGCGGTGCCTGAGCTAAGTACTTAGCTGCTGGGCAAGGCTGCCGTATAGGACCACAGCGCTTGCGGGCGTAATAGATGCCCATTGCCAACACGGCGAGTATAACCGACGCGGTCAAAGAATTCCAAGACCTGGATCGCCCGCTTGCGGCCCAGGCCGCTGGCGTCGCGGAAGACGGCCGCACCGACGGCGCCGGCACCGGGCGCCAGGCCTTCGTCCAGTTCCGCTTTTTCGGTCAGGGTGCGTACCAGTTGCGCCAGCTCGGCCAGCGCCGCCTGGTGATAGAACAGGTCGTGCACCACCTGGCTGATCTGCCCTGCCTTGGCAAGTTTGCGCAACAGCCTGCGCGTCTCGTCCTCGGCCAGGCCGAAGCTGCGCGCCAGGTCGCGCGTCCATGGCGGATCGGCTCGCCCCTGCTCCAGCGCGGCCAGCAAGGGTTCGGCCACCGCCTGCTCCTGCGGCGTCAGTTCCACGCTGTGCGTCGGCAAGTGCAGGCTGGCACCGCGCGCCAGGAGATCGCCGCGCGCCAGCAAGCCTTCGACCAGGTGGCTCCACAAGGCGTCTTCCATCTCCGCGTCGACGATGCGTTTCAGCCGCCACAATTCCGGCCCCGCCTCGTCGGGCGCGCGCGCATGGAAGATTGCCAGAGCTTCCAGCGCCCGCTCCTGCAGCGCCAGCAACGCCGGCGGCGCCACCAGCAAGGCGTCGCCGCCGCGCAGGACGATGCGCCGCGTGTCGGGCGGCAGCGCCAGGGCGTCCGCCGGCAGCAGGGACAGGCGCACCAGCAGCGACTCGCGCAGCCCCAGCGGGCTTTGCGCCAGCAGGGCCGCATAGTCGCCGTGCGCGATGAACGCGGCCAGGGCACCGAGCCAGGCCAGCCTGGCCGGGCTGCGGCGCTTGCGCGCAGGACCGAACGGATCGAGCACCATGCCGCCGCCCACCGTCTGCGTCGCTTGCGCATTGCGCACGACGAAGCGGTCGCCCGGCACGCCGTGCATGGGGGCGTCGAACACCAGCTGTACTCTTCCCGTCTGTCCCGGCGACAGGGTCTCGCCATCGAGCATGACGGCGCGCGCCAGCTGGTGCGCCGCGCCCAGGTGCACGTGCAGCGGCGACCAGGCTTTCAGTTGCACGCCTGCATCGGGCAAGAGCGTCAGTTCCACGTCGAGGCGTTCGGAGCACTGCGCCAGCTCGGACGCGACGATCCAGTTGCCCCGCTCGATGCGCTCGCGGTCGATGCCGGCCAGGTTCAGGGCCAGGCGCTGGCCCGCCATACCCGTTTCGGCCGCGCGGTTCTGCGCATGGATGCTGCGCACCCGGGCCTGCGCGCCACCGGGCGCCAGCTGCAGCATGTCGCCCACCTGCGCGCGTCCCGCCAGCGCCGTGCCGGTGACGATGGTGCCCTGCCCCGACAAGGTAAACACGCGGTCCACGCCGAGGCGGAACAGGCGCCGCTCATCGCGCTGCGGCAGGCTGCGCGCCACTTGCGTCAGGTGCGCCAGCAAGGCGGCCACGCCGGCATCGTTGTCGCGATGGGCGACGGTGGGGAAAATCGGGCTGCCCGCCAGCGGTGTGCAGGCCAGCAGCGCTTCTATTTCGGCTTCCACCTGCGCGACGCGGGCGCCGTCGGCGCGG
The DNA here is from genome assembly GCF_051380835.1 of Janthinobacterium aestuarii. Taxonomy (NCBI): domain Bacteria; kingdom Pseudomonadati; phylum Pseudomonadota; class Betaproteobacteria; order Burkholderiales; family Oxalobacteraceae; genus Janthinobacterium; species Janthinobacterium aestuarii. The sequence goes on along the minus strand of NZ_JBNYXU010000006.1, from coordinate 116,485 downwards.
TCAATCTTGGTCAGCGCCACGGCGCCGCGCGTCACACCGAGCAGCTGCAAGATGGCCAGGTGCTCGTGCGTCTGCGGCATGATGCCGTCGTCGGCCGCCACCACGAGCAAGGCGAAATCAATGCCCGTGACGCCGGAAGCCATGGTGCGGATGAATTTTTCGTGGCCCGGCACGTCGATCACGCCCAGCACGGTGCCGTCCGCCAGCGGCAGGTAGGCGTAGCCGAGTTCAATCGAAATGCCGCGCGCCTGCTCTTCCTTCAGGCGGTCCGTGTGCACGCCCGTCAGCGCGCGCGTGAGGGTCGTCTTGCCATGGTCGATATGGCCTGCGGTGCCGACGATCATGCGGACAACTCGGCGAGTTGCGCGATGAAGGCCGTCTCGTGCGCCGCTTCCAGGCAGCGCAGATCCAGCCACAAAGTGTCTTGCCCGATGCGCCCGATCACGGGGCACGGCAAGGCGCGCAAACGCTGTTCCAGCACACCCAGGGGATTGCTCAGGCGCGAGGCCGGCGCGCTGCGAATGGCCAGACCAAAACTGGGCAGCTGGTCGACGGGCAAGGCGCCGCTGCCGATCTGGCTTTTCATGGCTTCGGCCGTCACCACGTACTGCAAACCCAGCGCGCCTTGCAGCAGCGGCAGCAGGGTTTCCGCCTGCGCGCGCATGGCGGCGGCGGGACGCGTCAGCAAACGCAAGGTGGTCAGCCGTTCGGCCAGCAAGTCCGGCGCGCGGTACAGCTGCAGCACGGGAGCCAGTGCGGCCAGGGTCAGCTTGCCGACCCGCAGTGCCCGTTTCAATGGGTTGCGCTTGATCTTCGCGATCAAATCGGCGCGCCCGACGATGACGCCGCATTGCGGGCCGCCCAGCAGTTTGTCGCCGCTGAAGGTCACCAGGTCGGCGCCCGCTTCGATGGTTTCGCGCACCGTCGTTTCATGCGGCAGACCGTACTGCGCCAGGTCGACCAGGGTACCGCTGCCCAGATCCACGGCCGTCGGCACGCCGTGTTTTACCGCCAGCGGCACGAGTTCATCAAGCTCCACGCTTTTCGTGAAACCGGTAATCGCGTAATTGCTGCAATGGACCTTCATCAAGAGGGCCGTGTTCTCGTTCACGCCATGCGCGTAATCGGCCAGGTGCGTGCGGTTGGTGCTGCCCACTTCGCGCAGCACGGCGCCCGCGCGCGTCATGACGTCGGGGATGCGGAAGGCGCCGCCGATTTCCACCAGCTCGCCGCGCGAGACGACGACTTCTTTATCCTGCGCCAGGGTATTGAGCATCAGCAGCACGGCGGCCGCATTGTTGTTGACGATGGTGGCCGCTTCGGCTCCCGTCAATTCGCGCAGCAATTCCTCGACCAGGTCGTCGCGGTCGCCGCGCTTGCCCGTTTCCAGGTCGAATTCCAGATTCATCGGCCACTGCAGCGCTTCCACCACGGCTTGCACAGCCGTATCGGGTAGCAGCGCGCGGCCCAGGTTCGTGTGCAGCACGGTGCCCGTCAGGTTGAACACGGCGCGCAGCTGCGGGCACGCTTGCGCCTGCAGCCGTTCGTCCATTTGCACGGCGATGGCGGCGATCGATGCGCCCTCTTCGCACACTGCACCGGCCAGCATGGCCGTGCGCAGTTCGGCCAGCACGGCGCGCGCGCAGGCCAGGGTCTGCACGCGGCCGTAGCGCGCGATCAAGTCAAGGCAAGCCGCGTCGCCCAGGATGCGGTCTACCGACGGCAGGCGCACGGTTTGCCCCGTCGTCATGACGGCTGACCCTCGTTGCCGTCGCTTTTGCCCAGCCACAGCAGCGGATTGCCGCTGGCGCGCTGGTAGCCCGCTTCGCCCACCAGCAAGTCGAGCATCAGGCTGGCCAGGTCGTCGGCCAGCGGCTCGACGTTGTAATCGTGTTCCTGGTTGAAGACCTTGCGGTAGGTGTGGCAGTCGTCGCAGGTTTCCGCGCGCGCCACCTTCTTCGGATCGTTCGCCTTGTTCGGCAATTTGTCGTCCTTGGCCGTGACGGGGTCGAACGGCTTGGCATCGGCCGCGTCCAGGCCCTGGTAGGCGATCTTGCCATTCTGTTCGCACGTCGAGCACTTGACGCGCACCATATGCCATTCGCTTTCGCAAATGCCGCAGTGCAGGTAGCGGTAGCCCTGCGACTGGCCGCCGATGCGGATCACGCTGGCGACGGGGTGCGAACCGCAGACGGGGCACAGGGTGCCCGTTTCCAGGTCCGGCACGCGCGCGGCGCGCAGTTCGCTGGCCGATACCGACCATAAAATTTGCAGGGCGGCCGCGACGAATGGCGCATGCATGGGATTGAGGTTGTCGCCGTTTTCATCGAGCACGGCATCGGCGCAGGCGTCCAGCGCTTGTACGTCGAGCGCGCGCAGCTGGGCCAGCACCTGGGTCAGGCCGCCGGACAAGGCCGGCTGGCTTGCCGCCGTGGTGGCCAGTTCATCGAGCTGGCTGGCGAAAATGTCGCGCCAGACGGGCGGGCGGGCGCCGCTGACGGGCAGCACCGGCATGCGGTGCTGGATGGCGCGGCGCAGCGCGTCGGGATCGGCAGCAGGCACGGCGCCGGGCGCCAGTTTTCCCACCACGGCCGCCTGCGCATCGGCCAGCGCGGCCATCAGCACCAGGTAGCCCTGCATGCCGGCATCGACGGGGATGCCCTTGATCTTGCCCTGCGCCAGTTCGCGCAGGCGCAAGGCACGCGCCGTAAACAGGCTGCCAGGCTGCGGCAGCAGCAGGCGCGGAATCGCGTTGTGGTCCAGGCCTTCGATTTCGCCTGGCTGGAGTATGCGTTGTACCAATGGAGTTTTCCCATCAAAAAAAGGGGGGCTGTAAAGTATTCTAATCGATATAGGTGCAGCGCAAGCCGCAAAGAAAAACCGGGGTCAGACCCGACGGGTCTGCCCCCGGCTCTCCGCCAGCGGAGCATGTCGGCTTACGCGAAGCTAAGCCGACCTACCCTGCTGCCTACTTTCTCGTATTGCGGATCACCGATTCAAACCACTTCGGATGATGCTTGCGCGCCCAGCCGTAGGTGACGGTGCCGCGCACCATGGCGCCGATCGAGCCCTTGACCCACAGGGCCGCGTAGATGTGCACGATGATGGCGCAGATGATGGCGAAGGCGCAACCGGCATGCAGCAAGGCGGCAAAACGCACGACGTCGATCGGGAAATAGAACGCGAAATACGCGCGCCAGATCACGATACCCGACAGCAGCAAGCCGATCATGCTGACCAGAAGCACGAAGAACAGGATCTTCTGGCCGGCATTGTATTTGCCGATCTTCGGAAGCTTCTCTTCGCGGTTGTTGAGCACGTCGTCCATCTGTTTCAGCCACTGCTTGTCGCCGTCTTCGAACTTGTTGTGGTGCCAGAAGCGCACCACGAGGATCGCGAACGAGACGAACATCACCAAGCCGGCAAACGGATGCAGAATGCGCGTCCATTGCCCGCCGCCGAACAGGTTCGCCAGCCACGCCATCGACGGATGGAACATGGCCAGCCCGGACAGGGCCAGCATGACGAAGGTGATGGCCGTGACCCAGTGATTCGTGCGCTCGTTGGGGTTGTAGCGTTCGATCAAGGGATTGCCATCCTTGTCGCGCAGCTTGCCATCGTGAAGTTCACTATGCTTCATGCTGTTCCTCCCGGATGCGCTTGGCCTCTTCCAGTGCTTCGTGCTCTTCGTCCTTGCTCACTTCGTTCGGGCCGACACGCGTGTAATGGAACAGGCCTGCCAGGGCCGTGGCGGCCATGCCGGCCACCGCCAGCGGCTTGGACCAGCCCTTCCAGAAACCCACCATCGGGCTGATGCGCGGGCGTTCCGGCAAGTTCGAATACAGCTTCGGCTTGTCGGCATGGTGCAGCACGTACATCACGTGCGTGCCGCCCACGCCCAGCGGATCGTACAGGCCCGCGTTCTCGAAACCGCGCGACTTCAGGTCGACGATGCGCTCTTCCGCATGCACCTTCATGTCTTCCTTGGTGCCGAACACGATGGCGCCCGTCGGACACGTTTTCACGCAGGCCGGTTCCTGGCCCACGGCCACGCGGTCCGAGCACAAAGTGCACTTGTAGGCGCGGTCGTCCTTTTTCGAAATACGGGGCACGTCGAAAGGACAGCCAGCCACGCAGTAGCCGCAGCCGATGCAGTTTTCCTGGTGGAAGTCCACGATGCCATTCGTGTACTGCACGATGGCGCCCGGCGCCGGACAGGCTTTCAGACAACCCGGATCCTCGCAGTGCATGCAGCCGTCCTTGCGGATCAGCCACTCGAGGTTGCCGTCGTTGTTTTCGTGTTCGGCAAAACGCATCACCGTCCACGATTGCGGCGTCAGGTCCGTCGGATTGTCATAGGTGCCATGGTTTTCGCCGACTTCGTCACGCAAGTCGTTCCATTCCATGCACGCCGTCTGGCAAGCCTTGCAGCCGATGCACTTCGACACATCGATCAGCTTGGCGACGGTGCCAGTCACCGGGGTACGCGCTTGCGGCGGCGTCACCGTGGTGGCGGACAGGCGCCGGATATCTAAGGATTGCAGTGCCATTATCGATCTCCCATCATGCTTTTTCCACCTTCACGAGGAAGGACTTGAATTCCGGTGTCTGCGAATTCGCATCCCCTACGCCCGGTGTCAGGGAATTAATCAGATACCCCGGCTTGGCCACGCCCGTAAAGCCCCAGTGCAGCGGCAGGCCCACGGTATGCACCTGCTTGCCTTCGATCTTCAAGGCCTTGATGCGCTTGGTGACGACGGCCTTGGCGATGATGTGGCCGCGCTTGGACGTGACACGCACCTTGCCGCCGGCAACGACACCGATGCTGGCCGCCAGTTCCTCGCCGATTTCCACGAACTGTTCCGGCTGGATGATGGCATTCAGGCGTGCATGCTTGGTCCAGTAATGGAAATGCTCGGTCAAACGGTAGCTGGTCGCCACGTGCGGGTATTCCTCATGCGTGCCGAACAGCTTGCGGTCGTCGGCAAACACGCGCGCGGCCGGATTGCTGGTCGCTTGCGGGTTTTTCGGATGCATGGGGTTGTAGCCAAGCGGATTTTCAAACGGCTCGTAATGCTCGGGGAACGGACCTTCTGCCATGGCGCCACGCGCAAAGAAACGCGCCACACCCTCGCCCAGCATGATGAACGGACCCATGCCGTTTTCCGGCGGTTCGTCGACCTTGAAGTCGGGAATGTCGGCCCCGCTCCAGTTGGTGCCATTCCACTCGATCAGCTTGCGGGTCGGGTCGAAAGGCTTGCCCTTCAAGTCGCACGAAGCGCGGTTGTACAGCACGCGGCGGTTCGCCGGCCACGCCCAGGCCCAGCCCAACGTCTGGCCGATGCCGGTCGGGTCGCTATTGTCGCGCCGTCCCATCTGGTTGCCCGCCTGCGTCCAGCTGCCGGCGAAGATCCAGCAACCGCTGGTGGTCGTGCCATCGTCGCGCAATTGCGCAAACGAGGCCAGCTGCTCGCCCTTTTTCACCAGCAGCTTGGTCGGATCCTTCGGATCGTACAAGTCGGCCAGCGCCTTGCCGTTGAATTCGCGGGCGATTTCTTCGGGCTGTGGATTATGCGGCTGCGCATAATTCCACGTCAGGTTGACGATAGGATCGGGGAACTTGCCGCCCTCTTTCTGGTACATGCTGCGCATGCGCAGGAACAGGCCCGACATGATTTCCAGGTCGCTGCGCGCCTGGCCCGGCGGTTCGGCCGCCTGCCAGTGCCACTGCAGCACGCGCGACGAACTCACGAGCGAACCGCGCTCTTCGGCGAAGCAGCTGGTCGGCAGGCGGAACACTTCCGTCATGATCTTGGTCGGATCGACTTCGTGGTACTGCCCGTGCGCCTTCCAGAATTCGCCCGTTTCCACGGCCAGCGGATCCATGATGACGAGGAACTTGAGCTTCGACAGCGCTTCCGTGACCTTCTGCTTGTTCGGCGCGGACGCCAGCACATTGAAGCCCTGGCAGATGTAGCCCGTCATTTTGCCTTGGTGCATGTTCTCGATGGCTTGCATCAAGTCATACGGCTTGTCGAGCTTCGGCAGGTAGTCGAAGGCGTAGTTATTGTCCGCCGTGGCAAAGTCGCCCCACCACGTCTTCATGAAGCTGACGTGGAATTTGCGGTAATTGCTCCAGTAGCTGAGCTGGTTCGGCCGCAGCGGCTTGGTGGCGCGCGCGGCGATATAGCCATCGAAATCCTGCTCAGTCTCGTTCGGCAAGGTCATGTAACCCGGCAACAGGTTCGACATCAGGCCCAGATCGGTCAAGCCCTGGATGTTCGAGTGGCCGCGCAAGGCGTTCATGCCGCCGCCGGCGATCCCCATATTGCCCAGCAACAGCTGCACCATGGCGCCCGTGCGGATGGTTTGCGCACCCGTCGAGTGATGCGTCCAGCCCAGCGCGTACAGGATGGTACCGGCGCGTCCCGGCACGGCGGTCGAAGCCAGGGCTTCCGCCACCTTGTGGAACTTGTCGGCCGACACGCCGCACGTACGTTCGACCATCTCGGTCGTGTAGCGTGAGTAGTGCTTCTTCATCATCTGGTAGACGCAGCGCGGGTGTTCCAGGGTCGGGTCGACCTTGGCATAGCCGTCTTCGCCGATCTCGTAATCCCAGGTGGCCTTGTCGGAGTACTTGCCTTTTTCCTTGTCGAACCCCGAGAACAGGCCGTCCTCGAACGCATAGTCTTCGCGCACGATGAAGGGCATGTCCGTGTAGTTGCGCACGTACTCATGCTGGATCTTGTCGTTCGTCAGCAGATAATTGATGATCGCGCCGAGGAAGACGATGTCCGTGCCGGTACGCGTGGCGCAGTAGTAATCTGCCACGGATGCGGTACGGGTAAAACGCGGATCGACAACGATCAGCTTGGCCTTGTTATGCGCCTTCGCTTCCGTTACCCATTTGAATCCGCAAGGATGTGCTTCTGCTGCATTGCCGCCCATGACCAGGATCACGTCGGCATTCTTGATATCGACCCAATGATTCGTCATCGCGCCACGGCCAAACGTCGGGGCAAGACCTGCCACCGTCGGTCCGTGTCATACACGCGCCTGATTATCAAAGGTCAGCATCCCCATGCTGCGCACTGTCTTGTGGGTCAGATACCCGACCTCGTTGCTGCCGGCGGACGCGGCAAGCATGCCGGTGGAGAGCCAGCGGTTGACGGTCTTGCCGTCGGCATTCTTTTCGATCAGGTTGGCGTCACGGTCATCCTTCATCAGGCGCGCGATCTTGTCGAGCGCCACATCCCAGGAGATCGGTTGCCATTCCGTGCCGCCCGGTGCGCGGTACTCGGGCACTTTCAGGCGGTTCGGGCTGTGGATGAAGTCGACCAGGCTGGCGCCTTTCGGGCACAGGGTGCCGCGGTTCACCGGGTGATCGGCATCGCCTTCCACGTGGATGATGCTGGAGACGGCATTTTTCGCGCCGTCGCCCAGTCCATACAGCAGGACGCCGCATCCTACCGAACAGTAGGGACAGGTATTGCGTGTCTCGGTCGTGCGAGACAGCTTGTATTGCCGCACTTCCGCCATCGCCTGGCCCGGTGCGAAACCGAGCAGGGCGAGGCTGGAACCAGCAATGGTCGCGCCAGTTACCCGAAGGAACTGGCGCCTGGACATCTGAACCATATTCAGGCCTCTATGATGTGAGTAAATAAAAGTCATACGGCGCCGTGGTCGTGTCATATCACCAAGATATAAGCACCATGCCTGTGCCGTATGACATCATTTTACCCCTCAATCCCGATCAAGGCTCAGTTCGCCGGAGAAAGTTTCCTTTAGTCAACTTTAATTTGACGGTACCGAACGTTCCCTCTAAACAATGCCAGCCTGCCCCGCGCGCTTGCACATCGCTCCCCCCCCCCATGCAAAAAACCCGCTCGCAAGCGGGTTTTCGGGGCCAGAAAAAAGTTACAGGCTGTAGCGCAAGGTCAGCGCCACATTGCGCGGTGCGCCCGGCAGACTCAGGTTCGGGCTGGAACCGTGGCCCGACACGATGTAGCGCGTGTCGCCGATATTATTGACGTTCAGCTGCACTTCATAGCGGCCCGTGCGGTACGCGGCCATGGCGTCGGCCGTCACGTAACCGGGCAGCACCACCGTGTTGCCCGTATTGGCGAAACGGCTGCCAACGGCATTCGCGCCACCGCCCACCGTGAAGCCGTGGCCCAGGTCTTTCGTCACCCACAAGTTGGCCATGTTGCGCGCCGTCAGGGTAGCGCGCTTGCCCTTGATGGCGACAGCACTGGCCGTCGTCGTGCCCGGCACATTCACGCTGCGGTCGACGGCGATGGAATCGGTGATGGTGGCGTCCAGGTAGGCGTAGCCGGCCATCATTTTCCAGCCATCGTGCAAGTCCGCGTTGAAGGTCAGCTCCAGGCCATCCGTGCGCTGCGTGCCGACAGGCACGATGCGGTTCGTGATCGGATCGCTGGTCTTGATATTGTCACGTTCCAGGCGGAACAGCGACACGGTGGCGTTGGCGCGGCCGCCCCACAGGTCGTACTTGGCGCCCACTTCCGTGTTGCGCGTGGTTTCCGGCGCCAGGTCGGCATTATTCGCGGCCAGGGCGAAGTTTTCGCCGCTAGGCTGGAACGAGCGGCTCCACGACGCGTAGTACGACTGCACGGCGCTGGGTTGCCAGACGAGGCCGGCGCGGGGGCTGTAGGCCGAATCCGTGCGCGACAGGTCCGCAAGCGTCAGGCCGGCCGCATTGGCCAGGCGCGACTGCTGCTTGTAGCGGTCGTAGCGCAGGCCGGCCAGCGCCTTCCACTCGTCGTTGATACTGATGGCGTCCTGCACATAGGCAGCGGCCGTGTCATAGGTACCGAAGGTATCGCCGCGCGCGCCCAGCTTGCTGCGGTTGACCTGCGGCAGGACGGGATGGAAGATCGACACATTCGTCGCCACGACGGTCGACGCCCAGCTCGACGCATCCTTGTTTTGCTTGCCGAATTCGGCGCCGTACAGCACTTCATGGCGCAAGGTGCCAGTGACCAGCTTTTGCGTCAGTTCCGTCTGGTTGAACCAGCCGCTCTCGTCACGGTTCAGCTTGGCGTGACCGAGGCTCATCGTGCCCTTGACTTCGTTGACGTTGCCGGAAATATTCGTGTTGTTGCGGTCCAGGTGGTAATCGTAGTAGCGGAAAGCATTGCGCAGCGACAAGCTATCGCTGAACTTGTGCGTCAGGGTGGCGGCCGTGGACACGACGCGCGACTGGCTGAAGTCCGCATCGCGGGCATTCGCGGCGCCAAAATAGGTGCGCGCATCGACGGCGACGGGACGGCCCTGGTAGGACGGGATGCCGAAGTCCGTCAGGCGGCGGTCTTCCAGGTAATCGCCCTGCAGCAGCAATTTGGTGGCGCCGGAGAGGCGGATGGCGACGGAAGGCGACAGCGCCGTGCGGTTGATGAATTGCTGGTCGCGGTAGCTGTCCGACAATTCGCGCGCGCCCGTGAAGCGCCAGTCCACCGTCTCGCCGACACGGCCCACGTCGACTTCGCCGCGGCGCCCTGTCGTGTTGGTCAGGCTCAGGGCCACGTCCGTGATGTCCACGCCCGGCTTCTTGGTGATACGGTTGACCAGACCACCCGAGGAACCGCGGCCGTACAGCACGGCGGCCGGTCCCTTGATCACTTCCAGGCGCTCCACATTCGACAGGTCGCGGAAATACAAAGCGTCATCGCGGAAGCCGTCGACGAACTGGTCGCCGATGGCCGTGAAGCCGCGGATGAATATCTGGTCGCGCTGGCCGTCGCCTGTGGACAGACCCACGCCGGGGATGTTCTTCATGATGTCCTGGATCGACATGGCGTTCTGGTCGCGGATGACGGCGGCCGGCACCACGTTGATCGTCTGCGGCACGTCGCGCAGGGCCATTTCCGTCTTGGTGCCGCTGGCGGAGGTGGCGGCGACATAGCCATCCTTGTCTTTCGATGCCGTCACGGTGACGGCTGGCAAACTTTCCTGCGCCCAGGCCGCCAATGGCGTGACGCCGAAGGTCAAGGCGCCCAGTACGGCGATGGCGATCGGTTTGAATCCTGGCTTGCGACGTTGCTGCATACAATTCCCTGGTCGATGTTTTAATACGAATGATTATCATTAGTATTTTATCAGGCAAGCATGCCTAACGTAAGCACTTCTGTAAGTGATAGTACTTATGGACTAGGTACTTGATGTAAAAACACAACAGGAAATCAATATCAAAAAATAATTAAAATTGCTTTGAAAAACTATTTCTCTGTGTCAATGCTATACTTGCGGCTTGCTGGGCAGCGGTCAGCCTGACCGACATGCCCCTTGCTTCACCTCCAACGCCACGCTCAGCGCGGCGCGCCGCACAGCCATCACGCGGCACCCGAAGACCCCGATCCCCTGCGCCTTGCGGCGCCTGTCCGCCCCTGCTGGCGGCGGCGGTCATGACTATTAAACTGTTAGGAATTACATGAAAAACCTGAACATCGGCAGCCGCCTTGGCGTCGGCTTTGCTGTCGTATTGCTGTTGCTTGCCGCCTTGACCCTCACCGCCCTCGTGCGCATGCAAACGGCCAGCGACCTGACTTACCGTCTCATCAATACCAGCATCAAGAACCAGCGTATGGTGGCCGAATGGTCGAAGATCATTGAACTCAACAGCGTGCGCGGCGTCGCCTCGTTCGAGATTACCGATCCCGTCGTGCGCGCCAAGATCGAGGAAGACTTGAAAGTCGATGCGGAGCGTTCCAGCAAGCTGCAGGACGACATCGTCGCCTCCTTGCTCAACCCGGCTGTGATCGAGCAATTCAAGGTCGTGCGCAAGGTGCGCACCGACTACGTGACGACGCGCGCGCGCGCCTTCAAGATGAAGGCCGACGGCGACATGGCGGGCGCCAAAGTCGTGTTCGACAAGGAAGTCGCGCCGATCACCGTGGCCTATCTGGCCGAAGTCAAACGCTTTGCCACCATGCAGATCAAGGCGGCCGACGGCGTCGGCAACAGCATCATCGAAGCCTACAGCGGCACGCGCGTCTTCCTGATCACCATGGGCGTGCTGGCCGTGCTGATGGGCATCGGCTTCGCTTGGTGGATCACCCGCTCGATCACCGGCCCCATCCGCGCTGCCGTGAAAGTGGCGGAAACCGTGGCAGCGGGCGACCTGACCAGCACCATCACGGCGCAAGGCCGCGATGAAACGGGCCAGCTGATGCATGCTTTGAAAACCATGAACGACAGCCTCGTCGGCATCGTGGGACAAGTGCGCAGCGGCACCGACACCATCGCCACGGCATCGGCGGAAATCGCCGCCGGCAACCAAGACCTGTCGTCGCGCACGGAGCAGCAAGCCAGCTCGCTGGAAGAAACGGCGTCATCGATGGAAGAACTGACCTCGACCGTGAAACAGAATGCCGACAACGCGCGCCAGGCGAATAAACTGGCCGGCGACGCGGCCGGCATCGCCAGTCGTGGCGGCGCCGTGGTGGCCGAAGTGGTCGCCACCATGAGCGAGATCAATACCTCGTCGAAGAAGATCGTCGACATCATTTCCGTCATCGACGGCATCGCCTTCCAGACCAACATCCTGGCCCTGAACGCGGCCGTGGAAGCGGCGCGCGCCGGCGAACAGGGCCGTGGCTTCGCCGTCGTGGCAACGGAGGTGCGCAACCTGGCGCAGCGCTCGGCAGCGGCGGCGAAAGAGATCAAGGGCTTGATCGACGACTCCGTGCAAAAAGTCGACGTGGGCACGGACCTGGTCGACAAGGCCGGCAAGACGATGGAAGAAATCGTGCAAAGCATCGGCTTCGTCACGTCCATCATGAGCGAGATCAGCAACGCCAGCGAAGAGCAGAGCGCGGGCATCGAGCAAGTCAACCAGGCCATTTCCGAAATGGACCAGGTGACCCAGCAAAATGCAGCGCTGGTGGAAGAGGCGTCGGCAGCGGCCGAAGCGATGCAGGAACAGGCGAGCGAGCTGGCGCAGGTGGTCAGCGTCTTCCGCCTCGATGCCAACGCGGCGGCGACCGACCGTTTCAGCGTGAAAGCGGCACAGCGCAGCGCGCCGGCCGCGCCAGCAGCCCCGGCCACAGCAGCCCGCAAGGCCCCTGCCCTGCGCCTGCCCGTGACACGCACCAGCAGCAAGGCAACGGCGCCGGCCGAAGGCGAGTGGGAAGAGTTCTAAATTTTCTTCAGCAAGCCCTGCGGCATCAAGCCGCGCGGGCTTGCGCTTGGGCGATCAGTGCCGCCAGCTCGCGCGGCACGGATTGTCCCAGGAATTCCAGCGCCAGCGCCTCTGGATCGATGGCGGCGTCCGCCGGCAAGCCATGCTCGAAGCCGCCCACCATGGTGCGGCAAAAATGCGGCGATTCCGCCCGCGTTTCCACATACCAGCAACCCGCATGGCCTTGCACGAAGTATTCGCCGATAAAGTAGCCGAGCATGGTTTTCACCCATTGCCAGCTTTCGTCGCGGATGACGATGGTGCGCATGGCCGCGTCGATGTACGGCAGGTATTCGGCCGCGTTGGTCAGCACTTCGTGCGCGGGCTGGATGCCCAGGCGTTCGACAAAGCTCACCAGCGACGCGCCCAGCGCGTCATAGTAGGCATCAAAAGCCGTTTGGCTTTGCTGCAATAATTGCTCTTGTTCGTACGACAGCATTCACACTCCACAGACATTCAACAATCGCCTATTTTACGCCACGCTCACATCGACACCAGCCCGCTGCAGTAAGGCCTGGTTGCGGGGAGACAAATGCGTCACCTGCAGGTGCTTGCCCGCCTTTTCATAACGCTCATACAAGGCTTCGATGGCGGCGATGGCCGAGTGATCGGCCATGTGCAGGTGCCGGCAGTCGAGGATGACGCGGGCCGGGTCGGTCGCCGCCTGGAACAGTTCCAGGAAATGCGTGGTCGAGGCGAAAAACAGGGTGCCGTGCGGCAGGTACACGCGCACGCCCGCGCCAGTGTCATCGATGTCGGCACGCATGTCGCGCGCATGTTGCCAGGCAAAATTCAAGGCGGCAATCACGATGCCGCACAGCACGGCCAGCGCCAGGTCCGTCAACACCGTGATCACCGTCACGGCGACGATCACCAGCGCATCCTGCAACGGCACCTTGCCCAGCACGCGCAAAGAACCCCAGGCAAACGTCTGCTGCGCCACGACGAACATCACGCCGACCAAAGCGGCCAGCGGGATGCGCTCGATCAAGGGCGACAGGAACAGGATGAATAGCAGGATCATCACGCCGGCCGTCACGCCCGACAGGCGCGAGCGGCCGCCCGAGCTCAGGTTGATCATCGTCTGCCCGATCATGGCGCAGCCGCCCATGCCGCCAAACAGGCCCGAAACGACGTTCGATGCACCGAGGGCAATGCATTCGCGGTTCGGCTGGCCCCGCGTTTCAGTCATCTCATCGGTGAGATTAAAAGTGAGCAAGGTTTCCAGCAAGCCCACCATGGCCATCAGCGCCGCGTACGGGAAGATGATGTGCAAAGTCGCCATGTCCAGCGGCACCGTGGGCCAGTGGAATGCCGGCAAGCCGCCGGCGATATGCGCGAGGTCGCCCAGGGTGCGCGTGGGCAGGTGCAAGAAATGGCTGAGCACACCCACGCCCAGGATGGCCACCAGCGCCGGCGGCACGGCTTTTGTCAAGCGCGGCAGCACGTAGACGATGGCCATGGTGAGCAGCACCAGCGCGCCCATCACGTACAAGGGCATGCCTTGCAGCCAGGTTTCGCCTTGCGGCGTGGCCTGGCGGAAGTGTTCCAGCTGGGCCATGGCGATGACGATGGCCAGGCCATTCACGAAGCCCAGCATCACCGGGTAGGGCACCATGCGGATCAATTTCCCAAGGCGCAAGATGCCGAACAGCGCCATGATGATGCCGCTCAACACCACGGTCGCCAGCAGGTATTGCACGCCATGCTGGGCCACCAGCGCCACGATGACGACGGCCATGGAGCCGGCCGCGCCGGAAATCATGCCGGGGCGCCCGCCAAAGATGGCCGTGAATGCGCAAATGATGAAAGCGCCGTACAGGCCCATCAGGGGATTCAGTTGCGCCACGAGGGCAAAGGCGATGCATTCGGGCACCAGCGCGAATGAGGTGGTCAGCCCCGCCAGGACGTTTTTTTGTATGTTCGAGAACCACTCATCCCGAAAAGTTGCGTTGATCATGAATACACATCCAGGGTCGGAACAGAGAAATGCGCGCGCGGTGCACAGTCAGCGGGCGCAGCCATGCCAGCGGTCGTCAAAACGAAGCCATGCCGAGGTCGCACGCAGAGGAAAATCGTCGGTGACTACATGGGATTGGCGGACAGAGGAAGATTCAGCAGCGCCATGCGGCGCGGCCGAGCCTGCACACATTATACAAGATGCAGCCGGGCCCGATGGACGGCGCGGCGGCGCGCAGCGGGAGCGGACACTAGCAAGCAAATAATGTTCCAATAGTTTTATTTTCAAAATAAAAACAATTTAAATGGAATGTTTTAAATAATCTCCGCCGTTTCAATTGGAGAGTATCTATTCAATTTTCTCCACTATTCTACTCAGCAGTGGTGGAGACTGTTAACCACATTAAAAAAACGGGGCGTATCCGAAAAGCCAGAAGAGTAGGAAAACTCAGGAGGAATCATGACCGACGCGCAATTATATGCCAGTAATATTACAATCAACATTCTCGTTGTAATAGACACCGATCTGATCATGGCCCAGCATCCACGTCAGACGAGTCCCGACCAGACCAAGCCTGTTGGCCTGGCGCATACCAGCCAGTACATGATTGCCACCGACCCGCGTGGCATCAATAGCGGGCAAGGCACCGCCGACCTGAGTTTCAAGGCCAATGTGGGCGACTTCGTCTCGTTCACCGGCGCTTCCATCTATGACAACGCCGATTCGGCCGTCATTGTCTACGGCATCAATTACTGGAATGGCGACAAGGTCTTCAATACCTTTGTTTCCAATACCATTACACGGAGAAATGCGGCCATGCCGAATACGGATTCGTCGAATGGTTTGCCGGCCGTACAGCAATCGCGCAATTTCTCCAATTTCACGGCGCAGGTATCCAAATCGGGTACGGAAAATTTCTACGTCTATATTGCCGTATATAGTCTGAATGACGATGGCCAGACGCAAAGCCTGTATGGTTATTTTTATTGGGATCCACAGATTACTGTCGGTTAGTCATTTCCCGGAAACCAAATAAATATAAACCATTCATTTAATTAGCGCCGACTTCAGCCGGCGCAGAGATACTCCGGGACGGCTCCGCAGGCAAAAAAAAAGCCCACAGAAGTGGGCTTTTTTTATTTGCGCATGTATCACATGCACTTATCTGGAGGCGAGGACGGGAATCGAACCCGTCTAAACGGCTTTGCAGGCCGCTGCATAACCTCTTTGCTACCTCGCCAGAGGAACTGCTTGGATGTGCCTTGCGGCCCACCTTGAAAACTGGAGCGGGAGAAGAGTCTCGAACTCTCGACCTCAACCTTGGCAAGGTTGCGCTCTACCAACTGAGCTACTCCCGCATTGGAGCTTGGTTACCGCCTAATCGCGCCGCGTACCGCGGCGGATAAAAAAAGGAAGCCAGCTTAGCTTCCCTTTAGAATTCTGGAGCGGGAGAAGAGTCTCGAACTCTCGACCTCAACCTTGGCAAGGTTGCGCTCTACCAACTGAGCTACTCCCGCATTGGAGCTTCTATTTTCTGCTACTGCCATCTTGCTGCACTGCTTCAGCTTTCGCTGGAGCGGGAGAAGAGTCTCGAACTCTCGACCTCAACCTTGGCAAGGTTGCGCTCTACCAACTGAGCTACTCCCGCATACGAACCGCTATTTTACTGCTTTTTACTGCCGTTTACCAGTGCTGCTTTACTGCTGATCCAGTGTTCACTGGAGCGGGAGAAGAGTCTCGAACTCTCGACCTCAACCTTGGCAAGGTTGCGCTCTACCAACTGAGCTACTCCCGCAGTGGACAACATTGTATCAGAAGCTCTACTACATCGCCAGTACTACTTTTTACTGCATTCGCTGTTTTTACCTATGACACGATCCAGAAAACTGGAGCGGGAGAAGAGTCTCGAACTCTCGACCTCAACCTTGGCAAGGTTGCGCTCTACCAACTGAGCTACTCCCGCGTCATCAACAACAGGCCAGCATTATAGAGGGATTACAGGGGCTGTCAACGGGCAATATCTGGTCTTTTGCAAAATATTCCGCCGAAAATAGCCGCCTGCTTATTCTTAGTACAAATTTCCCGCTTTTTCCTTGATGAGCGGCCATGCCAGGCGCAAGTAATAGAACATCGACCACACCGTCAGCACGCAGGCGATCCACAGCAGCTTCTCGCCCCACACGTGGGTATCGATCGCGCCAAAGATCACTTCGTGGTACAGCAGCAAGGGAATGGCCGTCATTTGCGCGGCCGTCTTGATCTTGCCGATCGAGCTGACGGCCACCGATTTCGATGCACCGATCTGCGCCATCCATTCGCGCAGCGCGGAAATCGTGATTTCGCGGCCGATGATGATGAAGGCCAGCACGGCATTGACACGGTCCAGCTGCACCAGCACCAGCAAGGCGCCCGCCACCATCAGCTTGTCGGCGACCGGGTCGAGGAAGGCACCGAAGGCCGAGGTCTGGTTCCAGCGCCGCGCGAGGAAACCATCGAACCAGTCGGTCACGGCCGCAACGATGAAGACCAGGGTGGCAACCAGGTTCTGGTCGCCATGCAGCAGCATCGACGGCGGCAAATAAAACACGCCGACGACGAGCGGTATCAGGGCCACGCGCAGCCAGGTCAAAAGGATGGGAATATTAAAAGGCATAAGAGAGCAATCGGCCGACGGGTAAATTGAACATGAAGAAAGCGCCACTAGTCTACATGGCCCCAAGGTATTAGCCTAGTCCGCTTGCCGCAGCACCGGACCAGGCCATTGATCCATCAATGCAATTGCTTGTAGATCTCTTCCGCCAGTTGCGTGGAAATCCCCTCCACCGACATCAGATCCTCGACGCTGGCGTCGACGACGCCGCGCAAGCCGCCAAAGCGCGACAGCAGTTTCTGGCGGCGCTTGGCGCCAATGCCTTCGATCTCTTCCAGGCGCGACGTCTGGCGCGTCTTGGCCCGCTTGGCGCGCATGCCGGTAATGGCAAAGCGGTGCGCCTCGTCGCGGATTTGCGCGATCAGCATCAGGGCCGCCGATTCCTTGCCCAGTTCCTGCGCCGCGCGGCCATCGACGAACAACAGGGTTTCCAGGCCCACCTTGCGCCCTTCTCCCTTCGCCACGCCGACAATCAAGCTGATATCGAGTCCCAGCTCGGCAAACACCTGGCGCGCCATCTCGATCTGTCCCTTGCCGCCGTCGATCAAGACCACGTCGGGCATGACGCCGTCGCCATTCGCCACCTTTTCGTAACGGCGCATGAGAACCTGGCGCATGGCCGCGTAATCGTCGCCGGGCGTGATGTCGTTGATGTTGTAGCGCCGGTATTCGCCGTTCTGCATGGCGTGGTGGTGGAACACCACGCACGACGCCTGCGTCGCCTCGCCCTGCGTATGGCTGATGTCGAAACACTCGACGCGCAGGCTGTCGATATCTTCCGTTTCCAGGCGCAGCGCTTCGGCCAGCGCGCGCGTGCGCGACTGCTGCGACCCCTGCTCGGACAGCAAGCGCGCCAGCGAAATCTCGGCGCCCTTCTGTGCCATTTCCAGCCACTGGCGGCGTTGCCCCTGCGGCTGGAAAATCAGATTGATACGATGGCCGCACTGCTCCATCAGCGCCACCATCAGGGCCGGCTGGTCGAATTCGATAGTCAGGATCAAGGTGCCGGGAATGAATTTTTCCGTGTAGTGCTGGGCCAGGAAGGCGGCCAGCACTTCCACCTCGATGGCTTCCTCGGCAATCGCCGCCGCATCGCTGAGCTGGCTGGGGAAGTAGGCGCGGTCGCCCAGGTGGCGTCCGCCGCGCACCATGGCCAGGTTGACGCAGGCGCGCCCGCCCTGCACCAGCACGGCGATGATGTCGACATCGGCATCGCCCGTCGTTTCCATGCTTTGCTGATGCAGCACGCGCGACAGCGAAGCGATCTGGTTGCGCACCACCACGGCCTGCTCGAATTTCAATTCGGCCGCAAACGCATGCATCTTCGTTTCCAGGTCGGCCAGCACTTCGCTCTGGCGCCCGCGCAGGAAACGCGCCGCGTTTTCCACGTCGTTCTTGTAATCTTCCTTGCTGATCAGGTCCACGCACGGCGCGCTGCAGCGGCCGATCTGGTGCAGCAGGCAGGGCCGCGTGCGGTTCGCATACACGCTGTCCTCGCAGGTGCGGATGAGGAAGACCTTTTGCAGGATCTGCATCGATTCCTTGACGGCCCAGGAACTGGGGAACGGCCCGAAATACTGGTTTTTCTTGTCCACCGCACCCCGGTAATACACCATGCGCGGCGCATCGCCATTCGTGATTTTCAGATACGGATACGACTTATCGTCGCGGAACAGGATGTTGTAACGCGGCTGCAGCGCCTTGATCAGGTTGTTTTCCAGGATCAGGGCTTCCGCCTCGCTGTGCGTGACAGTCGTTTCCAGGCGCGCGATGCGCTCGACCATCATGGCGATGCGGGGGCTGGCCAGGTTTTTCTGGAAATAACTGGAGACGCGCTTTTTCAAGTCACGCGCCTTGCCGACGTACAGCACCTTGTCGGCGGCGTCGAAATAGCGGTACACGCCGGGCAGGTTCGGCAGCTTGGCGACGGTGGCCAGCACCTGCGCGCGCGGGTCGGGCGGCGTCTCCGCCACGGTGGATTGCAGGGTCGGTTCTGGGCTTGCTTCGGTCATTGCTGGCTCGGTTTGGGGTCAGACCCGCCGGGTCTGGTCCCAGCAGTCGTCTGCATTACGGCGCTTGCTCCACAATCACAAACGCCACGGCATACTCTTCTTCGTCGCTGATCGTCACTTGCGCGCTCAGGCGGTTTTTCTCCATGAAGTCCGCCAGCACGCCGCTGCAGACGATCATCGGCTTGCCGCTCGGATGGTTCAGCATCTGCGCGGCGGGCCAGGTCATCGGCATGCGCAAGCCCAGGCCGATGGCCTTGGAAAACGCCTCCTTGGCCGCGAAGCGCGTGGCGAGAAAGCGCACGCCGCGCACGGCATTCTTGGCGCTGCGGGCGCGGAATTTTTCCAGCTCCTGCGGCCCCAGTATCTTTTTCGCGAACCGCTCGCCATGGCGCGCCAGTGCCGCCTCGATGCGGGGGATCATGCAGATATCGGTGCCGATGCCGTAGATCATGCTGCCTCCTTTGTGCGCGCTTATGCTTTGCCGGCGAGGCGCGTGGCCACCATGATGGCCTTCATTTCGCGCACGGCGTTTTCCCAGCCGACAAACACGGCATGCGCGACGATGGCGTGGCCAATGTTCAGTTCCGCAATATCTGGAATGGCGGCGATGGCCTGTACATTGGTGTAATGCAAGCCGTGGCCCGCGTTGACCTTCAAGCCGCGGCCCACGCCGAACAGCACGCCCGCCTTGATGCGCTCCAGCTCGGCCAGTTGCTCGGCGTCTTGCGTATCCGCGTAGCGGCCAGTGTGCAACTCGATCACGGGCGCGCCGAGTTCGGCGGCGGCGGCGATCTGCTGCTCGTCCGCATCGATGAACAGGCTCACGCGGATACCCTCGCCTTGCAATTGTTGCACGGCCGCCTGCACTTCCTTGAAATAGCGCACCACGTCCAGGCCCCCTTCCGTCGTCACTTCCGTGCGCTTTTCCGGCACCAGGCAAACGTCCGCCGGGCGGATGCGGCAGGCGAAATCGATCATTTCCTGGGTCACGGCCGCTTCCAGGTTCATGCGCGTAAGCAGCTGCGGCGCGATAGCGATGACGTCCGCATCTTTGATGTGGCGGCGGTCTTCGCGCAAATGCAGGGTGATGGCGTCGGCGCCCGCCTGTTCGGCCAGCAGAGCCGCGCGGATCGGGTCCGGATACGCGGTGCCGCGCGCATTGCGCAAGGTGGCCACGTGGTCGATATTCACGCCCAGGTCGATGACGGGGCCGGAAGGCTGCAAAAAGCTCATATGATGGTGTCCGTAAAGTGCTGAAATCTATTACAGCTGCATTAAATCGATCAGTATCTGGCGCGTATTCAAGGTGGCACCACCCAGTTGATGGGCCAGCAAAAAACGCATCAGCAGCTTGCTTTGCGCCTGCGTGGCCACGTCAAGATAATCTTCGCGCTCCATGTCGAGCAGGGTCTTGCCCGTGATCTTCGGCCAGGCGTCGGCGGCGCGCGCCGGGCGCGGCCCCCGTTCCGGATCGACCACGTACACCTGCCCCGCATCGACGGCCTGGCGCGTGCCCGTGCAGCGCGTCAGGTCGGCCGCCACGCCCGTTTCCTTGAGCAGGGCGCGCTCGAACTTGCGCAGCACGATGGGCGGCGGCTCATTGTGCGCCAGTTGATTCAAGGTAGCAACGTAGTGGTCGAACAGGACGGGATGCGGGTCGTCGCGCGCCAGCAGTTTCACCAGCAATTCGTTCAGATAAAAGCCGCACAGCAAGGCGGTCTTTTCCAGCGGCAACATGCCCCCTACCCACTCGGCGCCCGTCAGGATGCGCAGTTCGGACTTGCCCGTCCAGCCCGCCTGCAGCGGCTGGAAGGTCTGCAGCACGCCGCGCAGCTGCGAATGGGGCCGCTTGGCGCCCTTGGCGACGAGCGCGATGCGGCCATACTCGCGCGTAAACACGTCGACGATGAGGCTGGTTTCTTTATGCGGATAGCTGTGCAGCACGAAGGCGGGCTGGCCCGTGACCTTGCCGTCGCGCGCGGGCGGACGGCTGCGCCGGGGCGCGGCGGATGCGGGAGTTGCGGCCGGCGGCGCAATGGCCGCCGGCGCGGGGACAACGATGGAGGCTGGCGCAGGATCGTGCAGCGCTGGCGTGGTGGTGCTCATGCGTGTGGCGTCGCCCCCGGGTTGCGGATTACTCGTAGCCGTAGGCGCGCAAGCCCGCCTCGTTGTCGGCCCAGCCCGACTTGACCTTGACCCAGATTTCCAGGTACACGGGGCCGCCGAACAGCTTTTCCATATCCAGGCGGGCCTGGGTGGACACTTCCTTCAGGCGCGCGCCCTTGTTACCGATGATCATGGACTTGTGCGTATCGCGCTCGACCAGGATGGCGGCGAACACGCGGCGCAGATCGCCTTCCTGCTCGAATTTCTCGATCAGCACGGTGCTCGTGTACGGCAGTTCGTCGCCGACGAAGCGGAACAGTTTTTCGCGCACGATTTCCGAGGCGAGGAATTTCTCGCTGCGGTCCGTGATGTCATCCGGGCCAAAGATCGGCTGGTTTTCCGGCAGGAAGCGTTTGATTTCGTTCTGCAAGCCTTCCAGCTGGAAGTGCAGCTTGGCCGAGACGGGAACGATGGCGGCGAAGTCGCGCATGGCGGCGACCTTTTGCGCGAACGGCAGCAGCACGGCCTTGTCTTTCACGCGGTCCGATTTATTGATGACGAGAATGCACGGTACTTCCTTCGGCAGCAGGTCCATCACTTGCTGGTCGGCCGGGCCAAACGTGCCCGCCTCGATCACGTACAAAATCACGTCCGAGGAAATCAGGGTGTTCGTGACGGTCTTGTTCAGCGTCTTGTTCAGCGCGTTCGAATGGCGCGTCTGGAAGCCAGGCGTGTCGACGTAGATGAATTGCGCGTCCGGCACCGTCTGGATGCCCGTGATGCGGTGGCGCGTCGTTTGCGCCTTGCGCGAAGTGATGCTGACCTTCGCGCCGATCAGCACGTTCATCAGAGTCGATTTGCCCACGTTCGGGCGGCCCACGATGGCGATATAGCCGCAGCGGAAGTTGTCGGGCATTTTGGTGGCTGTCATGCTAGTGTCGATTCTGTTTAGTGTGAGCGGCGATCGCCGGGGCAGCCGGGGCTTGCGCGTCGTCGCTCTGGATGGTGGCAATGCCGGCCAGCTTGAGCTGGGCGGCGCGCGGTTTGGGCTTGCGGCTGGCGGCAGGCGACTTCAACAGCGCCTGCTCGGCCACGTCCAGCGCCAGTTTGGCGGCGGCTTGCTCACCGGCGCGGCGGCTTCCGCCACGGCCGTAGACCTGGATGTTCAATTTCGGCACCAGGCATTCGATCTCGAATTCCTGGCTGTGGGCGGCGCCGTGGGTAGCGACTACGTTATACTGTGGCAGCGAAATTTTCTTGCTTTGCAAAAACTCCTGCAGCAGGGTCTTGGCATCCTTGCCCAAGGTTTGCGGATCGACCGAGTCGAGGATGGGAATGTAGAACGCGCGGATCACCGTGCTGGCCGCATCGAAACCCGTGTCGAGGAAGATGGCGCCCAGCAAGGCTTCGAGGGTATCGGCAAGGATCGATGGACGGCGGAAACCGCCCGATTTCAGTTCGCCTTCGCCCAGGCGCAAGAATTGCGACAATTCCAGCTTTTGCGCGATTTCATACAGCGACTGCTGTTTCACCAAATTGGCGCGCAAGCGCGACAGGTCGCCCTCGTCAATGGACTTGAAACGTTCGTACAGGATGGAAGCGACCACGCAGTTGAGGATGGAGTCGCCGAGGAATTCCAGCCGCTCGTTATGCAAACTGCTGTGGCTACGATGCGTCAAGGCTTGCTGCAACAGGCCAGCATCCTGGAACGTATAGCCTAAACGGGTTTGCAATAGCTGAAGATTCATTGTTGTTTCTGTGTCATCTGAGTAATTCGGCTGGCCGCCGCGCGGGGAATCGGCACGGCAGCCATAGGGACGGCCTAGTGTATGCCGCCCACTCTTTTCGGATTGCTGAAGTTCATCCACACGAGGAAAGCCTTGCCGACGATGTTCTCGTTCGGCACGAAGCCCCAGTAGCGGCTGTCCGCGCTATTGTCGCGGTTGTCGCCCATCATGAAGTAATTGCCTTGTGGCACTACACACGTAAAACCGTCTTCGTTGTAGTTGCACGCATCCTTGTGCGGGAAATCCTTCACTTCGCGCAAGTTCAACGTAGGAGCAGGCTCGTCGTTGAGGATGCGGTGGCTGACGCCCGTCAGGTTTTCTTCCAGCTGCTTGTGGTAGACAGTGCTTTCATCGTCCAGGTAGTCGTCCAGCGGCGTGTACGCCACTTCCTTGCCGTTGACCGTCAAGCGCTTGTTTTCATAGGTGATTTTATCACCGGGCACACCGATCACGCGCTTGATATAGTCTTGCGACATATCTTTCGGGTACTTGAACACCATCACGTCGCCGCGCTGCGGATCGTTGACTTCAATGATGCGCTTGTTGACGATCGGCAAACGAATACCATAGGTGAACTTGTTCACCAGGATCAAATCGCCCACCAGCAAGGTTGGCACCATCGAGCTCGACGGGATCTTGAATGGCTCGTACAGGAACGAACGCAGGCAGAACACGAGGGCGATGACGGGGAAGAAGCTGCCCGAATACTCGACCCAGGTCGGCTGGCGCAACAGGGCCGCCTCGATGCTGGCGCGGCTGCCGCCCGCATCGGACTTGATGCCCTCGGCGGCCAGCTTGGACTGGCGCGCATCGAATTCAGCCAGGGCACGGTCGGCCGCCTTGCGGCGCTGCTTGGACAGATAAAACACATCGAGGCACCAGACCAGGCCCGTCAACACCATCAGCACGAACAGGATTAAAGCGAAATTTCCTAAAATCACTTGCAGGTTCATTGATTAACCATCCACTTGTAAAATTGCTAGGAATGCTTCTTGCGGGATCTCCACGGAACCCACTTGCTTCATGCGTTTCTTGCCCGCTTTTTGTTTTTCCAGCAATTTTTTCTTGCGGCTGATATCGCCGCCATAGCACTTGGCCAGCACGTTCTTGCGCAAGGCTTTCACGTTCTCGCGCGAAATGATGTTCGCGCCGATGGTCGCTTGAATCGCCACGTCGAACATCTGGCGCGGGATCAGTTCGCGCATCTTGGCGGCTACCTGGCGACCACGGTACTGGCTGTTCGAACGGTGGACGATGATGGCCAGCGCATCGACTTTTTCGCTGTTGATCAGCATGTCGACCTTGACCACGTCGGCCGCGCGGTATTCCTTGAACTCGTAATCCATCGAGGCATAGCCGCGCGACGTCGATTTCAGGCGGTCGAAGAAGTCCAGCACGATCTCGGCCATCGGCATTTCATACACGAGCTTGACCTGGCGGCCGTGGTAGCTCATATCCATCTGGATACCGCGCTTGCCGATACACAAGGTGATCACGGAGCCCACGTATTCCTGCGGCATGTACAGATTGACGGTGACGATAGGCTCGCGCACTTCCTCGATACGCGACGGATCGGGCATCTTCGACGGGTTGTCGACGTTGATCATGGTGCCGTCGCGCTGGATCACTTCGTACACCACGGTTGGCGCCGTGGTGATCAGGTCCATGTCGAATTCGCGCTCGAGGCGCTCCTGCACGATTTCCATGTGCAGCAAGCCCAGGAAGCCGCAACGGAAGCCGAAGCCCAGCGCCTGCGACACTTCCGGCTCGTACATCAGGGCCGCGTCGTTCAGTTTCAGCTTTTCCAGCGAGTCGCGCAGCGCGTCGTACTGGTTCGCTTCCACGGGGAACAGGCCGGCGAACACTTGCGGCTGCACTTCCTTGAAGCCGGGCAATGGCGCGGCGGCAGGACGGTTGGCCAGGGTGACGGTATCGCCCACCTTGGCTGCCTTCAATTCCTTGATGCCGGCGATGATGAAGCCCACCTGGCCTGCCGACAATTGCGGCAACGATTGCGAACGTGGCGAAAACACGCCGATGTCTTCCACCAGCTGCACCGAATCGGTGGCCATCAGGCGAATCTTGTCTTTCGGTTTCAGGGTACCGTTGATGACGCGCACCAGCATGACCACGCCCACATAGGCGTCATACCAGGAGTCGACGATCAGCGCCTGCAGCGGCGCGTCCGGGTCGCCCTTCGGTGGCGGCACCTTGACGATCAGTTGCTCCAGCACGTCCAGCACGCCGAAGCCCGTCTTGGCCGAGCAATGCACGGCGTCGCCCGCATCGATGCCGATCACGTCTTCGATCTCGGCAATGGCGCTCGGCGGGTCCGCGTTCGGCAAGTCGATCTTGTTCAGGACGGGCACCACTTCCACGCCCAGGTCCAGCGCCGTGTAGCAGTTGGCGACCGTTTGCGCTTCCACGCCTTGCGACGCGTCCACGACCAGCAACGCGCCTTCGCACGCCGACAGCGAGCGCGACACTTCATAGCTAAAGTCGACGTGGCCCGGCGTATCGATCAGGTTCAGGTTGTAGATCTGGCCGTCGCGCGCCTTGTAGTGCAGGGCCGCCGTTTGCGCCTTGATGGTAATGCCGCGCTCGCGCTCCAGATCCATCGAATCGAGCACCTGCGCCTCCATCTCGCGGTCGGACAAGCCGCCGCACAATTGAATGATGCGGTCAGCCAGGGTCGATTTACCGTGGTCAATATGGGCGATGATGGAGAAATTGCGTATGTTGTTCATTAACTAATATATGTGCGAGTGACGACACTGCTTAACAGGAATCAAGGGGATCATGTCCGGGCCAAACCCGGCGCCCCGCTCATGATAAAAAAAGCGCTCCGAGCAGGACATCTGCATGCCCAGGCGAGCGCTTTTGAAGCGACAGAAGCTGCTGCCTCGGACAGTAGCTTTTTCGACCTCCCCATTTTACCGGATTTCAGAGTAGAAAGCCCGTCTTATGAGGCCGGCACCGGGGCAAGCCGACATTTTCAGCTGTTTTCAGCACCAGAATGGTGCAATGCAGTGTCAATATTGACAATCAAGCTACACCAGGCAGCGCCGCACGGCCTCCTCGTCGAGGAAATAATGGCATAGCTCAGGCTGCGCCAGGTCGCCGAACAGCACCGGCACCAGCTCGTCGAAACGGGCCAGCAAGCTTGCATCAGGCGACTCGTCGATGTCGATCACGTCGACCGTGAACGACTTTCCGGGCGGCTGCAGCAGGAGCAAGGCGTCGAGCATGTCCTGGCAAAGGTGGCAATAACTGCGGGAATAAAGGGTGAAGTGCATGGCGGGCAGGATACCGCATCCCGGCCGCAGCCGGAATGCGGGATGATCACATAGTTACTTCGCCGATGGACGCAGCGAAACGAATTGCGCCACGTCGCCACGGCGCACCAGCAAGGCCGACGTCTTCTTCGGATCGAGCTTGGCGACCAGGGCATTGAACTGCCTGGCGTCTTTCACGGCAACGTTATTCAGCTGCAAGATCACATCGCCAGGCTGCAGGCCGGCCAAGGCCGCCACGCCATCGGCCTCGTCGACCTGCACGCCCGCGTCGATCTTCAGTTCCTGCTTCTTCGCGGCCGGCACGTCGCTGACCTTCAGCCCCAGGGCATTGACGGCTTGCGCTTCCGGCTCCTTGGCGCTCTTCTTCGCCGTTTTCTCGCTTTCCAGCTCGACGACGGTGACGGGAATGTCCTGCTGTGCCCCCTTGCGCCACACAGTAAGCGTGGACTTGCCGTTGACGGCGGCGCCGCCCACGAGGCGCGGCAGGTCGGAAGAGCGCTCGATCGCTGCGCCGTTGAATTTCAGGATGATGTCGCCCGGCTTGATGCCCGCCTTGTCGGCCGGACCGCCCGGCTCCACCATCGACACTTGCGCGCCCTTGGCATTCGGCAAGCCCAGCGATTCCGCCACGTCCTTGCTCACTTCGCCGATCTGCACGCCGATGCGTCCGCGCACGACTTTACCCGTCTTTTTCAGCTGCTCGCCCACGCGCATGGCTTCATCGATGGGCACGGCAAATGAAATGCCATTGTAGGCGCCGGACAAGGTAGCGATCTGCGAATTGATGCCGATCACTTCGCCGCGCATATTGATCAGCGGACCGCCCGAGTTGCCGGGATTGACCGCCACGTCGCTCTGGATCAAGGGCAAATAGTCGCCCGTGTCGCGTGACTTGGCGGAAATAATGCCGGCCGTCACCGAGTTTTCCAGGTTGAACGGCGAGCCGATGGCAATGACCCACTCGCCCACGCGTATCTTGTTCGAGTCGCCGATGGTCAGGCGCGGCAGGTTCCCACCCTCGATTTTCAGCAGGGCCACGTCGGTGCGCGCATCGGCGCCGATCACCTTGGCCTTGAATTCGCGCTTGTCCGTCAGGGTCACGTAGACTTCATCGGCGCCGTCGACCACGTGGGCATTGCTCAGCACGTAGCCATCGGCCGAAATGATGAAGCCGGAACCGACGCCGCGCTGCACTTCCTGCTCCTGCGGCACGGCGCGGCGGCCGCCGCGTGGCGCCTGCTGGCGCGGCGTCGGCATGGCGCCGCCAAAGAAGCGGCGCAGGAATTCCTGCATTTCCTGTTCATCCTGGCTGCCGACGCCGGCGCCGTTCATTTTCAGGCGCTCGGTGGTGCGGATATTCACGACGGCCGGGCCGACGGCATCGACCAGGTCCGAGAAATCAGGCAATTTCACGGCCGGCACGGCAGCCTGCGCCTGTGGCGCCAGGCCCAGCATGGAGGGAGCAAAAAAGACGCCAGCCGTACCGAACAATAAGGCGGAAAGCGTCTTCACTGAAAACGACTTGCTGGCAGCACACATGTTTTTTTTCATGGAAAAGATCTTCTCGAATATAGAAACGGATCAAACCGCGGATCAGACTATTGCCTGCGTGCATGATTGGCCGTCACGACGGAATCCCGGGGGCGAACACACCGGCAGCGCGCATGGCAAACAATGCAACAATATATCGCAAAAGCAAGATATTGCCTGCGCACAGTGTCAATCGTACCGAACTCCAGTGTCAAGAGGGCGACAGGAACGTTAAGCCTGGCATAAGATGGCAAACAGTTCTTAGCGTTGCGCCAGCGGCCCCGCCTCCAGCGGCTCGGCAGTGCCGGGCGGCACGATTGCGGCGGACAGGGGCAGCAGCGGCTCAGCATGGGCAGCCGGCCCCTCATGCGCCGCCTCGGCGGCCAGGCGGCTGGCCAGGCGCGCATCGAACTGGGCGCTCAATGCATGGCCGCACTGCTCCGAGCGCAGCACGTCACCGATATGGCGATAGGCATCCCAGGCCTGCCGCCCCTCGTCCGTGTCGAGGGCGGCAAAAGCCAGTTCGAGTTCGCTCGCCGCCAGCTCGCCATCGGCCAGTGCGGAAATAGTCTCGTGCAATCTTGTATGCGTATCCATGATGGGTCCTGCCATTTCAAAGGGATCGGTGCGGAAACCGGACACAGCCATGCCAACCTCATACTCCCAGATTACCAGCGCTTGTCAATTGGCATGTCCAGCAACGGCTTCAATTTCTCCGCAATCACTTCGCGCGCGCGAAAAATCCGGCTGCGCACGGTGCCGATGGGGCACGCCATGATCTCCGATATTTCTTCATAGCTCAAGCCCT
The DNA here is from genome assembly GCF_051380835.1 of Janthinobacterium aestuarii. NCBI lineage: Bacteria > Pseudomonadati > Pseudomonadota > Betaproteobacteria > Burkholderiales > Oxalobacteraceae > Janthinobacterium > Janthinobacterium aestuarii. The sequence goes on along the minus strand of NZ_JBNYXU010000006.1, from coordinate 88,137 downwards.
CGATCTCGCGCAGCACGATGGCCGTGCGCAATTCGATGGGCAGTACATCCATGGCCGCATTGACGGTGGCCGCAATCTGCTTGCTGGCCAGCACCGATTCGGGCGTATTGTTGTCGCGCAATTTATTGCCATCATCGAAGGACTCCGCCTGCTCGGCGTCGGTATCGCTGGACGTGGCCGCGCGGCGCCCCTGCGTGACAAGATAATTCTTGGCCGTATTGATGCCGATGCGGTACAGCCAGGTATAAAAGGCGGCATCGCCGCGAAAATGGCGCAGCGCCCGGTATGCCTTGATAAAGGTTTCCTGCACCACATCTTCGGCCTCCGCCGGGTCATGCACTAGGCGCGACACAAGGCGCATCAAGCGGCGCTGGTATTTCGATACCAGCACATCAAATGCCCGTTTGTCGCCAGCCTGCACCCGCTCGACCAGTAACTGATCATACTCGCGCTCTGTCCTCACGCCCAATGTCCCTGTAGTCATGCAGCGTGGGCGCCTGTATGGATATAGAGTTGGCCCGCTGCAAGAAGTTCAGTGTTCGCCCCATTTTTATTCCTTCCCATTCCGCGCCGCGATGGCCCGGCACGCCACGGCCAGCGGGCGGAAGGCGGCGCAGCTGCTGCCGCGCTGCACCAGCACCTGCGTGCGCCGCCCCACGGCATCGGCCAGGCACAGCACCAGCAGCGATGGCCACAGGGTCGAGCCCGGTAACAGGCGCAGCCCCAGCGGCACCGCCACGCTGCTGGCATCCATCCCTGGCGCTCCGCCATGCTCCAGATATACCGCCAGCCGCAACTGGCCAACCGGCGAAATATCAAGCGTGTGCGGCTTTCTGCGCCTGCGCAGCAAAGCCAGTAAAAACACGCCGCCAGCCGCACTCAGCAGTGCACCGCTCCAGCCCAACGCATAAGCGCCCACCATCTGGCCGGGGCCAGGGCCGAACACGGCCGCAACGCGCCACGCACCGCTCAAGGGCCAGGCAGCCAGCAAGGCACACAGTCCCAGCGCCGCTTGCAACAGACGCAAACAGACAGGCGTGCGAATAACAGCCGCTACCGCGATTGACATACTTCATGGGAAAAAAAGGCGCGCCGGCAACATGCCGGGCAAATTCAGGCACCAACGAATGTTGGCACCGAATCAGCGCTCACTACAGTTTGACCGTAGCGAGCGCTTGAAAGTTCCTGCTTATTTCGCTTTACCGAAAATCAGCGTGCCATTCGTTCCGCCGAAGCCGAACGAATTCTTCACTGCATAATCGATCTTCATATCCCGCGCCGTGTTGGCACAGAAATCGAGATCGCAAGCCGGATCCTGGTTGAAGATGTTAATGGTCGGTGGCGACACCTGATGGTGCAATGCCAAGACCGTAAACACCGCTTCCAGGCCGCCCGCGCCGCCCAGCAAATGGCCCGTCATCGACTTGGTCGAGTTGACAACCAGATTCTTGGCGTGCTCGCCGAAGGTGCGTTTGATGCCCATCACTTCCGCCACGTCGCCTTGCGGGGTCGACGTGCCGTGCGCGTTCAGGTACTGAATCTGATCCGCGTTCAAGCCAGCGTTGTTGAGGGCCGCGATCACCGATTTGCTGCCGCCGCTGCCATCTTCCAGCGGCGAGGTCATGTGATAAGCATCTGCGCTCATCCCGAAACCATGCACTTCGGCATAGATCTTGGCACCACGGGCCACCGCGTGCTCGTACTCTTCCAGCACCATGACGCCAGCGCCCTCGCCCAGCACGAAGCCGTCGCGGTCGGTATCCCACGGACGCGATGCCGTCGCCGGATCGTCGTTACGGGTCGACAAGGCACGCGCTGAAGCGAAACCGCCCAGGCCCAGTGGCGACACGGTCGATTCAGCACCGCCGGCGATCATGACGTCGGCATCGCCGTACTCGATCATGCGCGCTGCGGCACCGATGCTGTGCAAACCGGTGGTACACGCTGTAACGATCGCCAAGTTCGGGCCCTTCAGACCATATTTGATCGAAAGGTTGCCAGAGATCATGTTGATAATCGAGGCAGGCACGAAAAATGGCGAGATACGGCGCGGACCGCGCTTTTCGTACTCGGACTTGGTTTCCTCGATCAGCGGCAAGCCGCCGATACCGGAACCGATGATCACGCCGATACGCTCGGCATTTTCTTCGGTCACTTCCAGGCCGGAGTCCTGCATCGCCTGGATGCCCGCAGCCATGCCGTAATGGATAAAGGTATCCATGTGGCGGGCTTCCTTACCGGAGATGTACTCTTCGATATTGAAGCCTTTGACTTCACCAGCAAAATGCGTGGTGAATGGCTGTGCATCAAACTTGGTAATCGTGGCAATGCCGGATTTACCTTCAATGATTGCGCCCCACGCCTCGGCAATAGTATTGCCGACAGGTGAAACGCAGCCCAGGCCGGTGACAACAACACGACGGTTTTTAGAACGGCTCAAGCGATTCTCCTGAAGTCGGTCAGACAGGCTTAGGCCTTGACGTGTGCAGTGGCGTAGTCGATCGCCTGTTGCACGGTGGTGATTTTTTCAGCTTGTTCGTCAGGAATTTCCATTTCGAATTCGTCTTCCAGGGCCATGACCAGTTCCACGGTGTCCAGGGAATCGGCGCCGAGATCGTCGACGAAGGAGGATTCGATTTTGATGTCTGCTTCTGCAACGCCCAGTTGCTCAGCGACGATTTTCTTAACGCGTTGTTCGATATCCGACATGTTATGGCTCCAAAGTGTGTGTTACGGAAAGTGCGCGCATTTTATCAGGTTTGCGCGTCCGAATACTAATTTCGGTGTCTGCTGCTAATTCGACCGAAGCTGCTGCTAAAAGATGCGATTATAGACAAAAACGGCCGTTGAATCATGCCACAAACGCCCGCCCCGTCTAGCTTTCACATCAATTCATGTACATTCCACCGTTCACGTGCAGGGTCGTGCCCGTGATATAGGCCGCTTGCGGCGAGGCCAAAAAGGCTACCGCCGCTGCCACGTCTTCCGGTTTGCCCAGGCGGGACAGGGGAATTTGCGTCAACAGGGCCGCGTGCTGCTCTTCGCTCAGCGCCTTGGTCATGTCGGTATCGATGAAGCCCGGCGCGATGCAGTTCACGGTAATGTTGCGGCTGCCGATTTCGCGCGCCAGGGCGCGGCTCATGCCTTCCACGCCGGCCTTGGCCGCCGCGTAATTCATTTGCCCCGGATTGCCCGACGACGCCACCACCGACGTGATATTAATGATACGCCCAGTTTTGGCTTTCATCATGCCACGCAACACGGCGCGCGACAGGCGGCCAACGGCCGACAGGTTCGTGGAAATGACGCTGTCCCACTCTTCATCCTTCATGCGCATGGCCAGCTGGTCTTGCGTGATGCCCGCATTGTTGACGAGGATCGACAGGCTGCCGTAGGTTTTCTGCACTTCATCGACGACGGCCGCGCAGCGCGCCGCGTCGGTCACGTTCAGCACCAGGCCCTTGCCCGTCACGCCTTCGGCGGCCAGGTAATCGGTGATCGCTTGCGCGCCGCTTTCCGAGGTGGCGGTGCCGACCACGGTGGCACCCTGTTTGCCCAGTTCGGTGGCGATAGCGCGGCCGATGCCGCGCGAGGCGCCCGTGACCAGCACGACTTGATTTGCTAAATTCATGAGTATCCTTAAGTGCAAGCGCGGCAGGCAAGCTGCCGCGATCTGATGTTTATTTGAGCTGCGTCAAAATACGTTCCAGCGATGCCTGGTCGACGATGGCGTCACCCACGAGCACGGGATCGATACGCTTGGCCAGGCCCATCAGGACCTTGCCCGGACCGCATTCGATCACTTGCGTGATGCCCTCTGCCGCCACTTTTTGCATAGTTTCCACCCAGCGCACGGGGCTGGCTGCCTGGCGCACGAGCGCATCCTTGATGCCGGCAACATCGTTGACGATGGCCACGTCGACGTTGTTGATCAGCGCGATCTGCGGCGCCGAGAACGTCAAGCGGGCCATGTATTCGCGCAAACGGTCCGATGCGGGTTTCAGCAGCGACGAGTGGAATGGCGCGGAGACGGGCAGCTTCATGGCGCGCTTGGCGCCCTTGGCCTTGGCCAGTTCGCAGGCGCGCTCAACTGCCGCCGTATGGCCAGCGATGACCACTTGCGCTGGCGCATTGAAATTGACGGGCTCGACCACGAGGACCGGGTTTTCCGCCGCCGCTTCCGCACAGGCAGCGCGCACGTCGTCGTCCGACAGGCCCAGCACGACAGCCATCGTGCCCTGCCCGACGGGCACGGCTTCCTGCATGGCTTGCGCGCGGAAACGCACGAGCGGCACGGCATCCTTGAACGAAATGACGCCCGCGGCGACCAGCGCCGAGTATTCTCCGAGACTGTGACCGGCCACGACCGTCGGCACGGGGCCACCAGCCGCCAGCCAGGCGCGGTAGAAGGCCACGGCCGCCGTCAGCATCACCGGTTGCGTATTGGTGGTGAGGTCCAGCTCTTCCTTCGGACCTTCGGCGATCAGCTTGCCCAAGTCGAATTGCAGGGCATCCGACGCTTCGGCCACGGTTTGCGCAACCACGGGGTTGCCGGCGAAACCGTCGAGCATCGCAATCGCTTGCGAGCCTTGGCCTGGGAAAACAAATGCAAATTGTGTCATGTCGACTCCGTTTTTTTACTATTTATTCAGAGAACCAAATGCAGCCGCTGGGGTACGACCCAACGGGTCGGCCCCCGAAATCAGCCTTCGGCCATCACATCTTTGCCAGTACGGCGCCCCAGGTAAAGCCGCCGCCTACGCCTTCCATCATGACGTTGTCGCCCTTCTTGACCCGGCCGTCGCGCACGGCGATGTCGAGTGCCAGCGGGATCGAGGCGGCCGAGGTGTTGCCATGCTGGTCGACGGTGACCACCATCTTTGCCAAAGGCAAGCCGAGTTTCTTGGCCGTGCTGTTCATGATGCGGATGTTCGCCTGGTGCGGGATCAGCCAGTCGATCTGGTCCGACGTCATGTTGGCGTGTTCCAGGGCTTCATGCGCGACTTTTTCCAGTACGGACACGGCCAGCTTGAAGACGGCCGGGCCATCCATGTACAGGAACGCGCTGCCGTCGAGCGCGCCGCCAGCCAGGCTGCCCGGCACGCTGAGGATGTTCGAGTGGCGGCCGTCCGCATGCAGCTTGGTGGCCAGGATGCCCGGCTCTTTTGACGCCGTCATGACGATGGCGCCGGCGCCGTCGCCGAACAGCACGCAGGTGCCGCGGTCGTCGAAATTGAGGATGCGCGAAAACACTTCGGCGCCGATCACCAGCACGTTCTTGTGCATGCCCGACTGGATGAAGCTGTCGGCCGTGGCCACCGCATACACGAAACCGCTGCAGACGGCTTGCACGTCGACGGCGGCGCAGTTGTTCGTGATGCCCAGCTTGTTTTGCACGATGCAGGCGGTACTGGGGAAGCTGCCGAAGAAATCGGGAGTCGAGCTGGCGACGATGATCAGGTCGAGATCGTTGCCGTTCAGGCCAGCCATTTCCAGGGCCTTTTTGGCCGCTTCCACGCCCAGGTCCGAGGAATTTTGCGTTGGCGCCGCGTAATGGCGCGCCGAGATGCCGCTGCGCGAGACGATCCATTCATCCGACGTCTCGATGCCCTTGGCGGCGAGCTGTTCGGTCAAGTCCTGGTTGGTGACGCGCTTCTCCGGCAAGTAGCTGCCGGTACCGATAATTTTGCTGTAAGTTTTGCTAAAAACAGTCATGCAAGTACCCGTCCACTAAATGGTAGAGCTTGTTGATGTAGGTTCATCCGGAACTGGCGTGCGCGGCATCAGCTCGGCGATCATGCTGGCCAAGTGCGCTTGCACGTCATTTTTTGCCGCATCAAAAGCGCGGCGCAAGGCCCATTCGAACGAATAGGCATCGGCGCTGCCATGGCTCTTGAAGACGAGGCCACGCAAGCCCAGCAGGCTGGCGCCGTTGTAACGCGAAGGATTCAAGCGGTTGCCGATGGCTTTCAGGGCCCCGCGGGCGATCAGCGCGCCCAGCATGGTAATCGGATTGCGCTTGAATTCGGAAGTGAGCACGTCTTTCATGAAGCGTGCCAGGCCTTCGATGGCTTTCAGGGTGACGTTGCCGACAAAGCCGTCGCAGACGACGATATCGGTCGTGCCCTTGAAGATGTCGTTGCCTTCCACGTTGCCATAGAAGTTCAGCGCGCCACGCTCGTGGTCTGCCTGCAGCAGCTTCGAGGTGAGTTTCACCACTTCATTGCCCTTGATATCTTCCGTGCCCACGTTCAGCAAGCCGATCGTCGGGCGCTCGATGCCTTCCATGGCGGAAACGAGCACGGAACCCATGATGGCGAACTGGTGCAAGTGATGCGGTTCGCAATCGACGTTCGCGCCCAAGTCCAGCATGTAGGTCGGGCCGTTCTTTTGATTCGGCAAGATGCTGCAGATGGCCGGGCGGTCGACGCCGGACATGGTCTTCAATACATAGCGCGACACGGCCATCAGGGCTGCCGTATTGCCGGCGGAAACGGAGGCTTGCGCCACGCCGTTCTTGACCTGTTCGATGGCCACGCGCATGGAGGAATCCTTCTTGCGGCGCAGGGCCACTTCCAGGGGGTCGTCCATGGTAACTTGTTCGGAGGCATGCAATACCGACAGGCGCGGATGCGTGTCGGCTTTATGTTTCTTCAGTTCGGCACGGATCACGTCCTCCAATCCAACAAGGATCAGTTCGGCTTCAGGCTCATGTTTTACGAAGGAAATTGCTGCGGGGATAGTGACTGAGGGACCGTGATCTCCGCCCATGCAGTCGATAGAAATTTTGATTGTCATTTGTGTTGATTCAATACCGCTGCGGGCGTGCGGCAAGATGTGAATCGGACTGGAGCATATGCAGGGTGCAGCATGTCATGCACAGGCCTGGACAGCGTGATTCAAAATGACGGGTGTGCAAGATGAATTGCAGCCGATAAAAAAGAAGAAGCGGCGCCACGCCGAATAACCACGCAACACCGCTTTCATCTTACCCAACAAAAACGTCGATTACTCGTCGTTTTTGGTCTTCAACACTTTACGGCCACGATAGAAGCCGTTAGGGCTGATATGGTGACGCATGTGTGTTTCGCCGGTAACTGGCTCGACGCTCAATTGCGGCGCGACCAGGAAGTCGTGCGAACGGTGCATGCCGCGCTTGGAAGGGGTTTTCTTGTTCTGTTGAACTGCCATGATGACTCCTAATACATAAGTTCTAAAATTTTAGCACAATCGATTGGCAAATACATGCGAATCGAGTATCCCAGCGGCAAAGACTACCCGAAAATAGCCCGGACCGACATCGTTTATTACAACTACATTTCACTACACTTGCCATACTCGATTACTACACGCGTTTGACACGTCTTTTACAGGAAGCATCAAAAACCTACTGCGCTTCCCGCTATCGCCTTTGCGTTGCTCAGCGTACCTTCGTACGCTTGCGCTACTCAAGACGATATCAGGCCGCTCGCTACGGTTTTTTAAAGCTTCCTTTTTACTACTTTATTCTGGCTTCAAGTCTTTCAGTGCCGCAAACGGCGACTTCTTTTCAGTCTTGAGAGCATCGAGCTGCGCCGTATCGGGGCAGACGTCGTGTTTGGGTACCTGCGGCAGGGCCAGCAAGGCTTCATCTTCGATCAGGGCCGCGGCATCCATGTTGCGGCTGCCGACGATCACGTCGATCGATTCATCGTTGATGATTTCTTCGATCTCGTCCGCGTGCTCGTCATCCTTGCCCAGCATCAGAGTGGTCGTCGAATCAATTGCGTACGCATACGGAGTCAGGCAGCGCTGGCAAACCAGCTGAACGGTGCCGTTGACCGACAAGGTCAGTTGTGGGTAGCCCAGCTTGCTGGTGCCGCCGACGATTTTCCAGGCGATTTCGCCGGAACTATCTGCACAATCCTTGGTCAACCGGGTCATTTCAGCGACAGGAGTTACACCCTCGCGGCTCCCGCTGATACGACAAAAATCAAAGGCGTCGATCACAAAAGCATTCATTGGTAGAAAATTTCCCCGGAAAACCTGCGATAATAACAGGGTTTTTAGCACGGAGTCAAAGGCTAAGCATCTTTTTTGACGCAATTATTGCCATCAACATGACACTTCATCAACACCGTCATGCCGCATGGAGCCTCAGTTATGGGCTCTGCGCCCTGGAATTTGCGTGAAATTCCACTGACATCGACCAGCGCGGCCATGCCGGCCGCCATCCACTACCGAATGATACCAACTTCCGCCCCATCGCGCTTGATTCTTGCATCGAGCTCGACCTACCGCAAGGAATTGCTGGAACGCCTGCGCCTGCCTTTCGAGGTGGCCGTGCCCGATCTCGACGAAAGTCCCCTGCCAGGCGAAAGCCCCAGCGCCACGGCCCTGCGCCTGGCCCAGGCCAAGGCGCAGGCCGTGCTCGACCGCTATCCTGGCAGCCTCGTCATCGGCTCCGACCAGGTCGCCACCCTGGACGGCGCGCAGATCGGCAAGCCCGGCAACCATGCGAATGCCCTGTTGCAGCTGCAAACCATGCGCGGGCGCCAGACCGTGTTCCACACGGCACTATGCCTGCTCGATGGCCGCCAGAGTCCGTCTGTAGCGCAGGTGGAAGACGTCCAGACCCTCGTCACCGTACGCGACTTGCCCGATGCCGAGCTGGACGCCTACCTGCGCATCGAGCAGCCGTACGATTGCGCCGGCAGCGCCAAGAACGAAGGCCTGGGCATCGCCCTGCTCGAACGTATCGACAGCACCGACCCGACCGCCCTGACCGGCTTGCCGCTGATCGCCCTCACCGGCATGCTGCGCAAGGCAGGTGTGGCGTTTTTCACCATTTAATTTACCGACAAGAAGAATATGACCGGCACCCTGTACCTGATTCCCAACCACCTCGGCCTGTCCGACGGCGCAAACGACCCGCTGACCCACATCATTCCAGAGCAAGTGCGGCAGATCACCTCGCAGCTCGATTATTTCGTTGCGGAAAATGCCAAGACGGCGCGCGCCTTCTTGAAATTGATCGGCAACCAGCACCCGCTGGCCAAGCCGCTGCAGGAAATCACGATTTCCGAACTGAACGTGAATACCCCGGCGCAAGCGCTGGCCGGCTTGCTGGCGCCCCTGCTGGCGGGACGCGATGCGGGCCTCGTGTCGGAAGCGGGCGTGCCCGCCGTAGCCGACCCGGGTGCCGACCTCGTGCGTCTGGCGCATCAGCACGGCATAAAAGTGCGCCCGCTGGTGGGCCCGTCGTCGATCCTGCTGGCCGTGATGGCCAGCGGCTTGAACGGCCAGAGCTTCGCCTTCAACGGCTACCTGCCTACGGACGCCGCCCTGCGCGCCAAGCGCATCAAGGAACTGGAAAGCCGCTCGCGCAATGAAAAGCAAACCCAGCTGTTCATCGAAACGCCGTACCGCAACGCCGCCATGCTGGAAGCGCTCGTGGCGCAATGCGCGCCGTCGACCCTGATCTGCGTCGCCACCGACCTGAGCCTGGACACGGAAAGCGTGCAGACATGGAATGGCGGACAGTGGAAAAAACAATTAGCCGCCGGCAAGGCGCCCGACTTCCACAAGAAACCGACCGTGTTCTTGCTGCTGGGACAGTAATCTCACAATCATAAAAAAACGCCACGATCGAATGATCGTGGCGTTTTTTATTGCGGCGCTACCAAGCCGAGTATGACTACACCCTTCTGGTGCCCGTATTTTTCTGTCCGCCCTTGCCCGTTTCCAATACAAACTTCGCGCCATCGTCGCGGCCGAGCACCTTGACCAGGTACGGCATGACTTCGCGCAACATCGGCTCCAGGGTGTACGGCGGGTTCAAAATGAACATGCCGCTGCTGTGCAAGCCAAAGCCGTCCGGCGACGGAGTGTTGACCGTCAGGGTCACGTGCAGCCAGTCCGAGCTGGGCAATTGCTTGAGCTTGTCGGCAAACTGGCGCGACTCCATGCGTTGCAGCACCGGGTACCAGACGGCATACATGCCCGACGGGAAGCGCACGAGGGCGTCGGCCAGGGTGTCCTTGACCTTGCGGTAATCCATCTTGTCTTCATACGGCGGGTCGATCAGCACCAGCGCGCGGCGCGATGGCGGCGGCAGCAGGGCTTTCAGGCTCTGGAAGCCGTCGGCCTTGGTGATGAGTACGCGCTTGCCGCGCACGGTCGGACGCTCGCCCTGGGCCAGCGCATGCGCCTCGACCTTACGGAAGTTGTCGGCCAGAATCTTTGCATCGGCTGGATGCAGTTCGAACAGGCGCAGACGATCTTGCTCGCGGCTGACCTTGTCGGCGCAGTACGGCGAACCCGGGTAGTAGCGCATCTTGCCGCTCGGATTCATTTCCTTGATCAGCCTCATGTACTCGGCCAGCGAGGCCGGCAGGTCCGTGCGGTCCCACAGGGGCGCAATGCCCGTTTCGTACTCGGCATTTTTCGAGGCATAACCGCCGTCGAGCGCATACACGCCTGCGCCGGAGTGGGTATCGATATAACTATAGGCGGTATCTTTTTGATTCAGATATTGCAACAACTGAATCTGCACATAATGCTTCAACACATCGGCGTGATTACCCGCGTGAAAGGCGTGGCGGTAACTCAACATAAGCTGGCTAATTCCATAATAAAAATAAATAAAGGCGGGAGCGCTGACACCGGGCAGGGCATGAAGACAGACTGGAGGGGTCAGGCTGCGGGGCCAGGAAACAGCATGGACCAGCGTAATCAGCGCGCAATTACCAGCATTATCCACCAGAAAGGTGTATTGCATCAAAAAACACGGCTAAACAAGCCCATGTATTCCCGGGACTGGCATCGCCGGGCGCGGTAGAATACGCGCATCGGGCGCCCCGCGCCCATTCGCCTACTGACCAGATACGACCATGCACAGCCTGACCCTCACGACCGATAACCGCGCCGACGTTGCGGCAACCCTGGCCGGCCCGCGCTGGACGGTGGCTTGCCTGTGCGCGCTGTGGTGCGGCACTTGCGGCAGCTACCGCGCCACGTTCGAGGAACTGGCCGCGCGCCACCCGGACACCGTCTTCGTCTGGATCGACATCGAAGACCAGGCCGACGTGGTGGGCGACCTTGACATCGATAATTTCCCCACCCTGCTGATACAGCGCGAGGACAACGTGGCCTTCTTCGGCACCGTGCTGCCCGACGGCGGCCTGGCGCACCGCATGGTGCAGGCGCAGCAGGCGCTCAGCGCCGAGGAACTGGCCGCACTGGCCGGCAGCACGCAGGAACGGCGCGACTGGCAGCGCGACTGCAATCTGCGCCACATGCTGGCCGCCACCCTGGCACAGTAACAACCTCAGGCCAGGCGCAGCGGCAGGCTGCGCAGCCTTTTTCCCGTCAAACTGAACACGGCATTGGCCACGGCCGGCGCAATCGGCGGCGTGCCCGGTTCGCCCACGCCTTCCGGATGCTCGGCGCTGGCGATGATGACAGTTTCCACCTCGGGCGTCTGCCCCATGCGCAGCACGGGGTAGTCGTGGAAGTTGCCCTGCTCGACTCTCCCCTCCTTGAAGGTGATCTCGCCGCCCAGCGCCGCCGACAGGCCGAACAGCACGGCCGATTCCATCTGCTGGGCGATGATGTTCGGATTGACGGCGATGCCGCAATCGATGGCGCACACGACGCGCTGCACGCGGATTTCGCCGTTTTCCACCGATACCTGCGCCACTTGCGCAACGATGCTGCCGAACGACTGGTGCAAGGCCACGCCATGCGCATGGCCGGGCGGAGGACTGCCCGCCCTGGCGACGGCCGCATCGAGCACGGCCAAATGGCGCGGATGCCGCACCAGCATGGCACGGCGGAAGGCGATACCGTCCTTCCCTGCCGCATGCGCCAGTTCGTCGATGAAGCTTTCCTTGAAAAACGCGTTGTGCGAATGTCCGACCGAGCGCCAGTAGCCAACCGGCACGGCACTGTCGGCGATCACGTGGGCGATGCGCTGGTTGGCGATTTCATACGGCATGTCGAATTCGCCTTCGGCCGTCGTCTTGTCCGGGCCCGCGCCGGGCAAGCCGAAATTGCGCTGCAGGTATTGATGCGTGATGGAGCCGCTGACGGATTTGTTATCCCAGGAAGCGATGCGGCCATGCTCGTCGAGGCGGGCCGCAAAGCGGGCCAGCGCGGCGGGACGGTACATATCGTGCTTTGTGTCCTGTTCGCGCGTCCACACCAGCTGCACGGGCGCGCCATCGCACTGCAGCGCGATGGCCACGCCTTGCGCGACCATATCCACTTCCAGGCGGCGGCCGAAACCGCCGCCGAGCAGCAGCACCTCGATGCTGACGTCTTTCGCGTCGACGCCGGCCACTTTCGCCGCCACGTCGACGGCGATGCCGGGCGCCTGCGTCGAGGCCCACAGCATCACCTTGCCATTTTTCACCTGCGCGGTGCAGTTGACGGGCTCCATGGCGGCATGCGCGAGGAACGGTGCGCGGTATTCGGCGCTGACTTGCCGCATGCGCTGCACGGCTTTGCTTTCCACCTCGCCGCTGGCGTGATAGGCATAACCGGCTTCAGTATCCAACAGGCGGGCAAACTCCGCGTAGACGTCGGCGCTGGACAAGTTCGCTTGCGGGCCGGCCTTCCACTGCGTCGGCAAGGCGGCTGCCGCCTGCTTCGCGCGCCACCATGTGTCGGCCACCACGGCCGCGCACGAGACGCTGCGCTGCGCCTGCTGCGGCGTCAGGTCCAGCACTTTTTTCACGCCGGGCATGGCGAGTATGGGCGCCGCGTCGAACGCGGACAGGGTATCGCCCAGGCGCGGCGGCAGATGCAGGGCCGCATACAGCATGCCGGGCGGACGGGCATCGATGCCGAAACGCGCGCTGCCATTGACTTTCGATGGCGTATCGCGGCGCGGTGCCGGCTGGCCGATCAGCTTGAAATCCTTGGGTAGTTTCAGCACGGGCGTGCCGGGGGCTATGCTGGCGGCGCGCTGCGCCAGGCTGGCGTAGCTGGCGCGCCGGCCGTCCGGGTGCAGCACTTCACCGTCCTGCGTGCGGCACTGCGCGGCCGGCACCTGCCACAACGCCGCGGCGGCGCCTACCAGCATGGCACGCGCCGACGCCCCCGCCTCGCGCATGGGGCCCCAGCCATCCTTCACGCTCGACGAACCGCCCGTGACGATCACGCCCAGTTCGCGCGCCGCCTTGGCCACCGTCCACTGCGCCAGCGCCTTCAAGCGTCCCTGGTCGTCAGGATGGAAAGGCAGACTGTCCTTGAGCATGGCGACATTACCGAAGATTTTATCGTTCGGCGCCTGTATCAGTTTGACGCTGGCCAGCGGCACGTCGAGCTCCTCGGCCACCAGCATCGGCAAGGCCGTGTGCACGCCCTGCCCCATTTCGCTGCGCGGCATGGCCAGGGTCACCGTGCCATCCGTGCCGATGGCCAGCCAGCCGTTGAGGGCCACGGCGCCATCATGAAGCGGCAGCGGCGCGCTGCCATGCAGGCGCTGGCGCGGCGGCAGCACGCCCCAGCCCAGCACCAGGGCGCCCACGCCGGCCACGCCGAGGCCAAGGCCGCCGAGCAGGAAACGGCGACGCGACGGGGAGGAGTGTGCGGCCATGGGCTGTCCTTTATAGTAGTGAGTGATCGATCCAGCGCTCCAGCATATCCTGTGCCAGCACCGGACGGCTATAAAAATAACCTTGCGCCAGCTTGCAGCCATGGCGCAGCAGGAAAGCGGCCTGCTCTTCCGTCTCCACGCCTTCGGCAATCACGGACAAATGCATGCTCTTGCCCAGCTGGATGATGGCAATCGCAATCGCCTCGTCGTTGACGTCCGTCGAAATATCCTTGATGAAGGAGCGGTCGATCTTCAAGGTTTGCACGGGCAGCTGTTTCAGATACGCGAGCGAGGAATAGCCGGTGCCGAAATCGTCGATGGCCAGGCCCACGCCGATGGCGTGCAAGTCGTTGATGAAACCGAGGGCGTCCCCCGTGTTCATGATGACAGACTCCGTCACTTCGAGCTGCAGGCGCTGCGGCTCGAGGCCCGTTTCCTTCAGTATGGCGGCCACCATGCCGGCGATGCTGCCCCGTTCGAACTGTTTTACGGACAGGTTGACGGCCATCTTCGGCACGTGCAAGCCCTGCGCCTGCCAGCGCATCATCTGGCGGCACGCTTCGTCGAGCACCCATTTGCCCAGCTGGTTGATGAAACCGCTATCTTCGGCCAGCGGGATGAAGCGGGCCGGCGGCACCAGGCCCAGTTCCGGATGGTTCCAGCGCACCAGCGCCTCGACGCCGACCAGGCGGCCCGTGTCGATTTCCACCTGTGGCTGGTAATTGAGGAACATCTCGTTCTTCTCGATCGAGCGGCGCAAGAAGGTTTCCAGGCGCAGCCGCTCGACACCCTCGCCCGTCATCGATGGCGCATAGAAGCGGTAGCCATTGCGCCCGCGCGCCTTGGCCTGGTACATGGCCACGTCGGCATTGCGGATCAGCATGTTCAAGTCCAGCGCATCGTCCGGATACAGGCTGATGCCTACGCTGCAGGTGACGAACAGTTCGTGGCCGGCCACCGTGAACGGCTGGTCGAACATGGTCATCAGCTTTTCCGCCACCTGCGTGGCGCCATACTCGCCGTCGATGCGTTCGAGCAGGACGATGAATTCGTCGCCGCCCAGGCGCGCCAGGGTATCTCCTTCGCGCAGGCGGGCCGCCAGCTGCCCGGCCACCTTTTGCAGCAATTCGTCGCCCACATGGTGGCCCAGGGTATCGTTGACGTTCTTGAAGCGGTCCAGGTCGATGAACAGCACGGCCAGCTGTTCCTGGTCGCGCGCGGCGCGCAGCAGCGCGTGCTGCAAGCGGTCGTGGAACAGCAGGCGGTTCGGCAGCGCCGTCAGCGGATCGTGGTGGGCCATGTGGTCGAGCTTTTCCTGCGACTCCTTGATCAGGGTGATGTCGCTGAACACGCCCACGTAATGGGTGGTGACTGCGCGCGTGTCGCGCACGGCGCTGATGGTCAGCCATTCCAGGTACACCTCGCCGTTCTTGCGCCGGTTCCATATCTCGCCGCGCCAGAAACCCGAGGCGGCCAATTCATCCCACAGGGCCTGGTAAAACGCGGCGTCGTGCCGTTCGGAACGCGTCAGCGACGCATGCTGCCCCAGCGCCTCGGCTTCGGCGTAACCGGTGATCTGCGTGAAGGCGGGATTGACGGTGACGATGATGCCATCGGCGTCGACCACCATCACGCCATCGGCGATATGTTCGAGCACGGTGGCCGACAAACGCAATTTCTCCTCGGCTTCCTTGCGCGCCGTGATATCGGCATACACCCAGATGCTGCCTTCGTTGGGGCGCAGCGGATCGAGCGCGCAGCCGCTGACCAGCGCCCAGAACAGGCTGCCGTCGCGGCGCTTGTACTGGCGCTCCTCGCTGAAATCGCCGCCCGCGGCCAGGGCCGGATACTGGCGCTCGCCCGCCTCTTCGAAGTCATACGAACTGGTAAACACGATGGCGGTGGAACTGCCCGTCATTTCGGCATGGCCGTAGCCGAACAGTTCCTCGCAGCGGCGGTTGACGGAAATGATGCGGCGGTGGCGCACGAACATCACGCCGAACATCACGTTGTCGAGGATGGCGCTCTGCTCCGTCAGCAGCGCTTCGATGCGCATCTCGTGGTGCTTGCGCTGGCTGATGTCGGCGATGATGCCGTCGATCCAGATGACGCCCTGCTCGCCCACCTGTGGCTGGCCATTCTCGGCCACCCAGCGCTCGATGCCGAAAGCGTCGATGATGCGGTATTCCAGCGCATATGGCCGTTCGTCAAGCACGGCCTGGCCGACGGCGCGGCGGTGCTCGCGGCGGTCTTCCGGGCAGATCAGGTCGGCCCAGGCATGCGTGGTGCCGCGCATGAACTGGCGCGCCGAATAGCCGGAAATATCTTCGATGGCATCGCTGACGAAATCGATGGGCCCGTCGGGCCGGTAGCGGAAGACGGCGCCCGGCACCTGCGTGACGATGGTGCGGAAACGCTCTTCGCGCTGACCCACATCCTCGAACAGCTGGCCGATGGCCGCGCGCATTTGCTCGAGCTGGGCCGTCAGGCGACCCAGTTCGTCATTGCTGTGCGATGCCAGCGGCGTGTCGAAATCGCCGTGCGACAGGCGGTCGGAAAAGCGCGTCAGGCGGCGCAGGGGTTTCAGCAGGCGGCGGTTCAGGAACAGCACGATCAGCGCCATCGACACGGCCAGCTGCGCGCCCAGCACGAAAATATACGACATCTGCTTTTCGCGCAGTTCCTGCTGGCTGCGCGCGTCGTCCATCTCGACGATGACGTGGCCGATGCGTTCGCCGCGCACGAGGATGTCGCGCCCGGCGCGGTACAGATTGCCCACGGGCCGCTGCGGCGCCTGCAGGCTGATGAATTCCGTGTCACCCTGCCCCAGCACCTTCACCAGCAGCACGGAACGGTCGCGCATCACCGACTCGACCAACGAATGGGCCGATTCCGCATTCATGTTCCACAGCGACTCCTGCATGCCCAGCGCCAGGATATCGACATTGCGCTGCAAGGCCTCGTTCAGGCTGGTGCGCGCCGACTGGCGCTCGTGCACGCCGACGAGCACATAGCTGCCGAAGATGGCGGGAACGACAAGGCCGCCAAATACCACCAGCAGCAAGGCGCCATAGATCGACGAGCCGTACAGCACGCGCAGGCTGGCGCGCAGGCGCTGGTAAGGTGAGTTAAACATGCGGCAACAGGGCAACAGGGATCAGGCGGGCGATCATTAAACTTTACAGGGGAAGTCGGGTGGTCAGGCGGGAAGAAACTTTTTTCAGGAGCAATTATGCATGGAAAAAGCGGGATAAGTCACCAATAAACACGCGCCAGCGGCAACCTCATGTCATATAGACAGGGTTGAAAAACCACACGCGGGCCGGCGCGCCAGGCCGGCGCCAGCAGAAAAACGCTTAGCTTGCTATCATCGCGCCACTTTACCTAGAGGAACCACCATGACCTTCTCCATCTACTCCGCTTCGATCCCCGTCTTCAAACAGATCCTGGGCAGCCTGGCCGCCATCCTGGACAAGGCGGCAACGCACGCGCAAGACAAGAAAATCGACCCGAACGCCCTGCTGCAGTTCCGCTTGTTTCCGGACATGCTGCCGTTCGTGCGCCAGATCCAGATCGCCACCGACTTCGCCAAGGGCTGCGGCGCGCGCCTGGCCGGCGTGGCCGTGCCACCGTATGAAGACAGCGAGCAGAGCTTTGCTGAACTGAAAGCACGCATCGTGAAAACCATCGCTTTCCTGGACAGCCTGCCGCAAGCGGACATCGACGGCAGCGAAACGCGCGCCATCACCACCGGCAGCGGCGAAAAGACCAAGCACTTCACGGGCCAGACCTATCTGTTCCACTACGCGCTGCCGCACTTCTTCTTCCACGCAACGACGGCGTACGACATCCTGCGCCATAACGGCATTGAAGTGGGCAAGAAAGATTTTATTGGTAGTTATTGATCGTTAGCGGTGAAAATGGGGTCAGTTCCTTCGGAATCGGAATGCTTCCCATTGGGAAGCATTCCCCCGTCGGGTCTGACCCCAGCAGTTGCCATTGGGTTGGTTAAGTATTCCTGCGCGGATACCCCTGCGCCAGTATCCTCACCCACACCACTTCCTTCTCTTCATCCGTCATCGACACCCAGTGGGCCACTTCCACCACGGTGCGGCCGCAGCCGCGGCAGATTTCATCGAAAGTCGTCGAGCACACGGCCACGCAGGGCGTGTCTGGACGCGGCGGCAATTCCTTGTCAGCCATCAGGATACCTTCGGCAAGCCGAGCTTTTCCCAGCCTTCGGCGCCCAGCGCTTCCAGGGTGGCGATATTCTTGTCGAAGATGTCCGACGCTTCCGGGAAGGCCTCGACGGCGCGCTCGATGCTGTCTTCGCGCAACAGGTGCAGGGTCGGGTATGGCGAGCGGTTCGTGTAGTTGCTGATGTCGTCCTCGAACGTCTCGGCAAACTGGTAGTTCGGGTGGAAACTGGCCACTTGCAGTTCGCCGGCCAGGTGCATGTCTTCCACGGCAGCGTCGGCCACATCGAGAAACTCGTTGTAGTCGAGGAAATCGTTCAGGGTGTACGGGTGGATCAGCAGCGTCGTGTCGATCTGCTCGGGATCCGTGTCGGCCAGGGTTTGCAGCTCGTCCATCAGCATCGCCAGCAAATCTTCGGGATTGCTCGATTCGCACACCACATAGCGGATCTGCTTCTTGACGTGCACGGCCTTGGCGAACGGGCACAGGTTCAGGCCGATCACGGCCTTTTCCAGCCAGGCAACGGTATTGGCGATGATGACGGCGTTGTCGTCGTCGTGGCGCGGCGGGGTGTTCATATACTTGACTCTCTATTAATAAAGCGGCCGGCGGCTGAATGGCCGGCCAAAGCCAAATTGTACGCACTTTTGCGCAGCCTCATACCGGGCGCCGTCCAGGCTTGCGCCATGACCGTGGCCATGTATGCTATAACAGCGGCCAAATCGCACATCCGGCAAATTAAATTTGTAATAATTGCATTATTAGCGACTGGAAACATCGCTATTGACGCCTATGTGCTGTCATCATGCTGACATAATTCTTGACTCCGGCATGTGGATATACGTACACTCGCAGCTTAATCATGGGTCTGTCCGATGTTTCTCCGACGACAACAATGGAACACTATGCACGAAAACTCCTTTAAATCTACCGTCCTGGCGGCGTTGGCCCTGGCGTTTGCGCCCGCCCTCAGCCAGGCGTACGAAGCCGGTGTTGAGAGCGATAACGCGCCAGTCGCCGCCACCACACCCGCCCTGATCCCGATGACCGCCCAGGTCACGGCGAAACTCCCCACCCTCGACAACCGCCTGCAAAAGACCGACCGTCTGCTGAAAAACCTCAGCGACAATTCCGATCCGCTGCGCGAAGCCGACGTCTGGGGCCGCATCCGCAGCGGCTATGCGATTCCCGACATCAACAACCAGCTGGTAGCGAATCACGTCAACTGGTACGCCACCCGGCCCGACTACATCGCCCGCACGACGGCGCGCGCCTCGCGCTACATTTTCCACGTGGTGCAGGAACTGGAAAAGCGCGGCATGCCGACGGAACTGGCCTTGCTGCCGTTCATCGAGTCCGCCTTCAACCCGCAAGCGTTCTCGAGCGCCAATGCGGCCGGCATGTGGCAATTCGTGCCCGCCACGGGGCGCGATTTCAACCTCAAGCAAAACATGTTCAAGGACGAGCGCCGCGGCGTGCTGGCCTCGACCGATGCGGCCCTGACCTACCTGCAGCGCCTGTATGACATGTTTGGCGACTGGCAACTGGCCCTGGCCGCCTACAACTGGGGCGAAGGCTCGGTGCAGCGCGCCATCAAGAAAAACCAGGCGATGGGCAAGCCGACCGACTTCGAAAGCCTGGCCGACCTGATGCCGGCCGAAACGCGCAACTACGTGCCGAAACTGCAAGCGGTGAAAAACATCATCGCCAATCCGGCCCAGTTCGGCCTGACCCTGCCCGTGGTCGACAACCAGCCCTACTTCACGGCCATCGACAAGACCAGCGACATCGACATCACCGTCGCCGCCCAACTGGCCGAACTGTCGATGGATGAATTCAAGGCCTTGAATCCGCAATTTAACCGCCCCGTCATCATCGGCGGCGAAAAGACGAAGATTCTGCTGCCACAGGAAAACGCCGCCAAGTTCACCACCAACCTGGCGCAATGGGGCCATGCCTTGTCGAGCTGGACCACGCACAAGATCACCAATGCGCGCGAACGCATCGAAACGCTGGCGTCGAAATTCGGCACCACGGCCGACGTGCTGCGCCAGGCCAACAACATTCCCCAGCGCACGCGTTTGCGCGCCGGCTCCACCATCCTCGTGCCGAAAACCTCGGCCACGATGAACAGCGACATCACCCAGGAAATCGCCGACAGCGCCACCATGCTGCTGGAAGCGGACCGTCCTGAACGGGTCGCCAAGGCCGTGCGCCGCGTCACCAAGGGCGGCAAGGTGCAAACGGCGCCAATTTCCCTGGTGAAACCACGCATCCAGCGCGGCGGCGGTAACAACCGAGCCAAGGCCCGTCACTGATCGCCTGATCCGTATAGATCCACCTCACCGGCCGCCACAGCTTTGCTGTCGCGGCCGGTTGCACATCCGCTTACCCGCCCACCTACCCAGACAGGAGTCGTCATGGCTTTCTTGCAAGGCAAAAAAATCCTCATCACGGGCTTGCTGTCGAACCGCTCCATCGCCTATGGCATCGCCAAGGCTTGCCACCGCGAAGGCGCCTCCCTCGCCTTCACGTATGTGGGCGAACGCTTCAAGGAGCGCATCACGGAATTTGCGGCGGAATTCGGCAGCGAACTGGTATTCGACTGCGACGTGTCCAGCGATGAACAGATCAGCGCCGTCTTCAGCGACCTGGCGCGTCACTGGGACCAGTTGGACGGCCTGGTGCACGCCATCGGTTTTGCGCCGCGCGAGGCGATCGCCGGCGACTTCCTCGACGGCCTGTCGCGCGACAGCTTCCGCATCGCGCATGACATTTCCGCCTACAGTTTTCCCGCCATGGCCAAGGCCGCCCTGCCCCTGCTGCATCCGGGCGCGTCGGTTCTGACCCTGACCTACCTGGGCGCCGTGCGCGCCGTGCCCTACTACAACACCATGGGCCTGGCCAAGGCGTCGCTGGAAGCATCCGTGCGTTACCTGGCCGAATCGCTGGGTCCGCGCGGCATCCGCGCCAACGGCATTTCCGCGGGCCCCATCAAAACCCTGGCCGCTTCCGGCATCAAGGATTTCAGCAAACTCCTGGGGTTTGTGGCCGAACACGCCCCGCTGCGCCGCAATGTCACCATCGAAGAGGTCGGCAACACGGCCGCCTTTCTGCTGTCCGACCTGGCCTCGGGCATCACGGGCGAGATTACCTATGTCGATGGCGGCTTTTCGCAAGTGATGGCCGTCAATCCCGAAGTAGAGTGATGCGGTGATGGCCGATATCTTGTGGTTGTCACTTGACAACCTCGAAATATCGACCTACATTGGAGGCATCACATGGCGCGCTCCTCGCATCCCAGGAAAGAAATCGAAGCGGCGCTGCGCCACGCGGAAAGCCAGGGCTGGCGAGTGGAAGTGGGCGGTAGCCATGCCTGGGGCAAAATGTCGCCCCTACAATGACGACGGCTGCCGCTGTGGAGAGGTTGCATCGCCTGCATCTGGAGCACGCCGAAAAACCCGGGCAACCACGCGCGGGCGATCCGCCGGGTGGTCGACAATTGCACTTTCAACAAACTGATGCACGACTGCATGCAACGCAAATCCAGAGGATAACCATCATGGATTACATCTTCACTCTCAAGTACCGCCTGCCCGACCACGAACACGACCTCGACGCGCTGGCCGGGCGCCTGGGCAGTGGCGGTTGCGACGACGCCCTGGTCGGCATCGGTCAAGCGGGACGCCTGGCACTGGAATTCACGCGCGAGGCCAGCAATGCCAGGGAGGCGCTGCTCAGCGCCCTGGCCGACGTCAAGGCCATCGTGCCCGAGGCCGTGCTGGTCGAGGCCTCGCCCGACTTCGTGGGCCTGACCGACGTGGCGCAAGTGCTGGGCCTGTCCCGGCAAAACCTGCACAAGCTGATGAGCAAATACCGCCACAGCTTTCCCGTGCCCGTGCATGAAGGCAGCGCCACCATCTGGCACCTGGACGATGTGCTGGCGTGGCTGCACGCAAAGGGAACGTATCAGCTGGAACGCAGCCTGGTCGAACTGGCGCAGGTCACCCGGCAAATCAACCTGGCCAGGAAAACGCGACAGGCGCCGCCGCTGCCCGCCGACATCGTCGCCATGCTCAACTGAACGAGTGAAAACTACGTATTTCTACTGATTTCACATAGGAAACATGCGCAAAACGTGGTAGGACTTTCGTTTCTTCCCATTTAGCCCGTGCAAAACGGCGTCAAATACGGTATAGTGTCGTTGTGCGCTGCAATATGTTCCCTTGAAGCGATGGCAACACCGCAGTCATGCACTACAAACTTAGCAGCTTCGCAAGCCTTAGCGCATCCACAGGATGCCGCTTATAAAGCCCTCCCGCCTTGTGTGTCGCACCTGACACCGTCCCGGCGCAAAGCTTTTGTGCCGAAATTTCTTTCTAGTTGAGTCATTTCGTTTTGGTTGGCGTTGCTATTTTGCGTTCTGCTTTTTGCAAGAACGCTGATTTTTACGAAAGAAAAGAATGACATTTGAATCCTTAGGCCTGCATCCGTCCATCATCGCCGCTCTGACCGAATCGGGCTACACCGCGCCAACCGCGGTACAGTCGCAAGCGATTCCAGCCGCGATCGAAGGCCGTGACCTGCTGGTCTCGTCGCAGACCGGTTCGGGCAAGACCGCAGCTTTCATGCTGCCGTCGCTGCACAAACTGGCCAGTGCCGAACAAAGCGCCGCCGGCAAAACGCCGAACCAGGAGATGCAAGCATCGCGCGCCCGCGGCGAGCGTCCACGTTTCAAGGCTGCCCAGCCAAAAATGCTGGTGCTGACGCCAACGCGCGAACTGGCCCTGCAAGTGACCACCAACACCGACAAGTACAGCACCGGCATCCGCCGCATCAAGGCTGTGTCGATTCTGGGCGGTATGCCTTACCCTAAACAGATGCAATTGCTGGCCAAGAATCCTGAGATTCTGGTCGCGACCCCTGGCCGTCTGATCGACCACATGGACTCGGGCAAGATCGACTTCTCGCAACTGGAAATCCTGGTGCTGGACGAAGCCGACCGCATGCTGGACATGGGTTTCATCGACGACATCGAAAAAATCGTGGAAGCGACGCCAGAAGGCCGTCAAACCATGCTGTTCTCGGCAACGCTGGACGGCGTCGTGGGCAACATGGCCCGCCGCATCACGAAGAACCCACTGGTCATCCAAGTGGCAAGCTCGAGCAACAAGCATGAAAACATCACCCAGCGCGTCCACTTCGTCGACGATCTGTCGCACAAGAATCGCCTGCTGGACCACCTGCTGCGCGACGAATCGCTGGACCAGGCTGTTGTGTTCACCGCCACCAAACGTGACGCCGACACCATCGCCGACCGTCTGAACATCGCCGGTTTCTCGGCTGCCGCCTTGCACGGCGACATGCATCAGGGCGCGCGTAACCGCACCCTGGACGGCATGCGCCGCGGCCAGGTCAAAGTGCTGGTTGCCACCGACGTTGCCGCCCGCGGTATCGACGTGCCAACGATCACCCACGTGTTCAACTACGATCTGCCGAAGTTCCCTGAAGACTACGTCCACCGCATCGGCCGTACCGGCCGCGCTGGCCGCAATGGCCTGGCCATCTCGCTGGTGAACCACGCTGAAGGCATGAACGTCAAGCGCATCGAACGCTTCACCAAGCAATTGATCCCGGTCAATGTCATCGAAGGTTTCGAGCCGAAGAAAACGGCATCGGCACCACGTTCGAGCGCCCGTCCAGGCGGCTGGAAACCAGGCGACAACCGTGGCGGCGCGAAGCCAGGCCAACGCACGTTCAGCAAGCCGGGCGCACCACGCAAAGACGGCGCACCGAGCACCGGCGGCGGCTACAAGGGTTCCAACCCGCGCAGCACCGACGGCGCACGCCGCAGCTACGGCGACCGTTAATCACGGCGCCATGCCGCCAACCGGCGGCAAGCAATAAAAAACGGCCACCAGATCGCTCTGGTGGCCGTTTTTTCATGTCCGCGACACTTACTTCTTCGACACCTTCTGGCGCGACAGCTTGCGCAGCTTGGCCTGCTCGAAGCGCGCGTGCTGTTCCGGTGTCTCGAGCACCAGCGGCGGCACGGCCACCGGCTTGCGGCTGGCGTCGACGGCCACCATCGTGAAGTAGCAGCTGTTGGCATGGCGCACGAGGCGCTGCTGGATGTTTTCCGTTACCACGCGAATGCCCACTTCCATCGACGTCGTACCCGTGTAATTAATCGAGGCGAGGAACGTCACCAGCTCGCCCACGTGAATAGGCTGCAGGAACATCACCTGGTCCACGGACAAGGTCACCACATAACTGCCCGAATAGCGGCTGGCGCAGGCGTAGGCGACGCTGTCGAGGTATTTCAGGATGGTGCCGCCGTGCACGTTGCCGGAAAAGTTGGCCATATCGGGCGTCATCAAGACCGTCATCGTCAGTTCGTGGGCCGACCAGTTCATCGCGCTGTCCAAAGTATTCTCCAAGGGGGAAATCAAAAGTGAGGGAAGATGTGAAAACCGGCCCCAGGGGCCGGTTGCGAGCCTTACAGGCCCAGGGTGTCGATGTCGGCCAGCGATTCGCGGCCCTTGTCGGAAATGTCGTGGCCTTCGCCTTCGGCGCGCGCCACGATGTGGGCTTTCTTGCCCAGGAAATACGCTACGTCCGTATCGAGCTTGGTCAGCGGATCGGTGGCGACGGCGCGCAAACCCATGATGCAGCGGCGCAGGAACAGCAGTTGTTGTGCTTTCTCGGTGATGGACAGACGGCCGTCGCGTGCATAGCTGAGCAGCTTCAGACCCGACAGGCGCTTGGCATTGCGGGCAACGCAAGCACTGGGGCGCTCGGTCTTGATGCCGCGTGCAACTTGCTCCAGCGCGTCATATTCATCGGTTGTTAATTTCTCGTTCTTCATTACTTTTCCATAAAAGGCCAGGTGTTCGGCCCCCATGGTACGCGCCCCGCTGCGCATCGGCAACAGGCAACGTGAATCTACCGCCGCCCGCCATGCGGCAAGGCGACGGAAACACGGGCGTGACGACCGTTATTTGTAGCTGCGCAGCAGCAACCAGGCCAGTCCGCAACCAGCCACGGCGCCCGCCAGGGCCAGCGCCACAAGGTGTTTGCTGGTGATCACAGGCCGCCGGCCCAGATAGATTTTGTTATGCAAGGAATTGCCCACGATGGTCTCCTGTACAAGAATTTTTATGATGTCTCATTATAAGAACAGAATCGTGACGGCCGCATGACACTCAGCAGTTGGAGCTTGATTTGTATCCGCAAGGCAACATTTATGCGCATTTTTGTTGTTTAAATGGCGTGCCTCTGGCGAGGCCCGCCCCTTCCATTTCCGATTGGAAATAAACATGGCGCGCCTGCCCGCCGCAAGCCATGGCGCGGTGCCATGGTCCGAAAACCGCTCAATGCATTTTCACGGGCGGCGGTGGCGGCGTCGGTTCCTCGACCGGCACGGGGTCGATGTGCGGCGGCGGTTCCGGCGGCGGCTTGAGGGGATCGCCTTCCGGCGGTGGCGGCATATCGGGTTCGGGCGTGCTGTGCGCACGCAGCGGGGCAAGATGGAATTGTGGCTGCATGGTGGCCTCCTTTGCCCCACTGTAGCCGATGCAGCCAAATCCTGGCGCCCGCCATTGGCAGGCGGCGGGGAACTAAACGGCGCGGCGCCACTCCAACTTTGCAGGCATCCTCTCCAGCACGAGTGCAAGCGATCTCCATGGCGCGCAAGAAAATCCTCTTTATGGCCGAGGCAGTGACCTTGGCCCATGTTGGCCGCCCCCTGAGTCTGGCCCAGGGGCTGGACGAGGCAGAATACGAGGTGCATTTTGCCTGCGCCGATGGGTATGACTTTTGTTTCAAGCAAGCCCCCTTCCGCCGCTGGCGCATCGACAGTATTTCATCGCTGCAGTTTCTGCAGGCGCTGGCGCACGGCAAGCCCGTGTATACGGAAAGCACCTTGCACGCGTATGTGGAAGACGACTTGCGCCTGCTCAATGCCGTTCAGCCCGACCTTGTGATCGGCGACTTCCGCCTGTCGCTGTCGGTCAGCGCGCGCCTGCAGCGCATTCCCTACATTACCGTCAGCAACGCCTACTGGAGTCCCTGGGTGCGCCAGCACTACACGGTGCCCAACCTGCCCCTGACGGGCGTGCTGCCCATCTGGCTGGCCGATCCCCTGTTCCGCCTGATCCGCCCGCTGGCCTTCGCTTCGCACGCCGTGCCCCTGAACCGTGTGCGCCGCCGCCATGGCTTGCCATCGCTGGGCAGCGACCTGCGGCGCATCTATACGGATGCCGACCGCACCTTGTACGCGGATATTCCGCAACTGTTCCCGCCGCACGGCATGCCGTCCACGCACGACTACCTGGGCCCCATCATCTGGGCGCCGCCGCTCGACTTGCCGGACTGGTGGCAGCGCCCGGAACTGAGCAGCGGACGGCCCATCATCTATGTCACCCTGGGCAGTTCCGGCCAAGGGCAATTGCTGCCGCGCGTGCTGCGCGCGCTGGCGCCCCTGCCCGTTACCGTACTGGCGGCCACGGCCGGCACCATCCGCGTCGATGCCGTGCCGCCGAATGCCTATGTCGCGCCCTTTTTACCAGGCGACGCGGCCGCCCGGCGCGCCAGCCTGGTGATCTGCAACGGCGGCAGCCCCACCAGCCAGCAGGCGCTGACGGCAGGCGTGCCCGTCATCGGCATCGCCAGCAACCTCGACCAATTCCTCAACATGCACGGCATCGTGGGCGCCGGCGCCGGCCTGCTGCTGCGCGCCGACCGCTTCCAGGAAACCGCTTTGCGCCATGCCGCCACGCGCATGCTCGACGATGGCCGGGCCAAGCTGGCGGCGCGTCAGCTGGCCTCGGCCATGCGCGACTATGAGCCCGGGCAACGCTTGCTGCCCCATATGCACGCCCTGCTGGGCTCGTTGCCGCATGGCCGCCAGCCCTGACGGGCGGCGTCGGTTTTTCTTACAGCGCATCCGGCAAAGCTTGCACCGCGTCAACAAAAGCACGCCAAGTCGTTGATTTCAAAAGAACCTCATGCGTTGGCATGGAAGTCGCTAGGTACTGGCCATGAGCACCTGCCGACAGGTCTCAGGCAAGACTTCCAGACTCACTCAACCATGAGGTGAATACAATGAAACTCTCGAAACTGAAACTGCTCCCGGCCGCAGCGGCATTGGCCATGCTGTGTGCCGCCGGTAGCGCACAGGCGGGCGCCTACGGCTATTCGTACAACAACATCTTCGGCCTGGTGATCGCCGTGCCGACGGGCCAGATCACGGTGGCCAACAGCACCACCATCTCGCGCAGCACGGCCACCCTGAATGGCGTGAGCGTCATCAATGGCGGCGCCGGCTCGCTCGATGCCCCGCGCGCCAACGTCGGCCCCGTCATCAAGGGCGAAAACGACTTCACGCAACAAGGCCCAGCAGGCAACTATTCACGCGGCGATGCGCAGATCGTCAGCACGCAGTTCCCGTCGTTCCCGCCGGGCTCCACCTCCACCCAGGCCGTGAACGTGGCCGAAGCCCACCTCGACGGGCCTTCCGGCACGGCCGATGCGTCCGGGCGCAACGGCTCGACCACGGGCTTCTCGGTCGATTTCATCGTCGGCTCGCCCACGGCAACCTTGAGCTTCGACTTCCTGGCGTCGCCCTTCATGCAAGTCTTCCTGCAAAGCACGGTCGGGCAGTTGTCCACGGCCACGGCCAATCTGGTTGTCACCTTCACCATCACGGACGCGGCTGGCGCGACGGTATTCAACTGGACGCCCGATGGCGTGATCGGCTCCGGCATCTTCGGCGGCACGGAAAACGCCGACGGCGCCAACCTGAACACCAGCCTGGCGACCAATTTCCTCACGCGCGGCAACCTGTTCACCTACGACCCTTCCGGCTGCGGCACGCCCACAGGCACCGGCGTGGGTACGGCGTGCGGCAGCAACTTCAGCTCCGTCAGCAATGCTTTAACGGCCGGCAACTACACCTTGACCTTGAATGCGGTGGAAAGCGTGGACTTGGTGAAACAGGCGGCGACCCCCGAACCGGGCACCTTGGCCTTGCTGGGCCTGGGCCTGGCTGGTCTGGGCTACGCCCGCCGCCGCAAAGTTGCCGCCTGAACCAGGCAACAGGGGGGATTCACAGGCGAGGGAGTCTCCTCGCCTTTTTTTTATGCGGCAAGCCTGTCGGTTTTCCTTACAACGCGGCCGACCAGGAGATGAGGATTTTCATGACTACATTTTTATGCATCCGACTGTCAACGGCCCTGCTGGCCTTGCTGTTGCTGGCAAGCAGCGGCACTGCCAGCGCCGCCGCCTATGGTTATTCCTACACCAGCGTCTTTGGCCTGGCCATCAGCAATCCCACCGGATCCACCACCTTGATCAGCAATATCGACGTGTCGCGCACCACCGCCACGCTCAATGGTAGCAGCGTCATCAACGGTGGCAGCAACGAGATCGACGCGCCGCAAGCGACACGCGGCGCCGTCACCAAAGGGCAAAATGATTTTACCCAGCAAGGCATGGGCAACGCCGCGTATGCGCGCGGCGAGGCGCAAATCATCACTTCGCAAATTCCCCCGTTCCCGCCGGGCTCGACCAGTACGCATACGGTGAATGCGGCGGAAACCTTCCTGACGGGCGGCGGCAGCGCCGACGCCTCGGGACGCAACGGTTCCAGCACGGCCCTGGCCATCAATTTCGTCGTCGGCCAACCGGGCGCAACCCTGGCCTTCAGCTTCCAGGCCCTGCCCTTCATGCAGCTGTACCTGGACGCGCTGGCCGGCACAGGCTCGGCGGCCACCATGAATATGGCGATGACGTTCAGCATCATCGATGACAATGGCCAGATCGTCTTCAACTGGGCGCCCGACGGCAGCCTGGGCTTCGGCATCGTGGGCGGCACGGAACTGGCCGATGCCGCCAACCTCAATACGGGCTACGCGCAAACGCCGCTCACCAGCGGCAGCGTATTTACCTACGACCCCAGCGGCTGCGGTGCGCCCACGGGCACGGGCACCGGCAAGACGTGCGGCGGGCAATACGGCGCCGTCACGGACAATCTGGTGGCGGGCAACTACACCCTCGTGTTGAACATGCTGAACAGTTCCGAACTGGCCTACGTGCCAGAAGTCACGCCAGTGGCGCTGCCCGGCACCTTGCCGCTGCTGGCGGCGGGCCTGGCAGCGCTGGCTTGCCTGGCGCCACGGCGCCGGCGCTGAGCCCCAGATGCGCAAGCAGTCACGCGCGTTACTGCCCCTTTGTGGGCGCCACCAGCAAGTCTTGCAGCGGACGGCGCAGCGAGCGCGCACTGGCCGCCGGCCCCGCGCCGATGCGCCCGAGGAACACGGCCCGCTCGACCGCCGTGACGCCCAGCACGGCCTGGCATTGCACGGCCAGTTCCTGCGCCATTTCCTGCATGCCATCGGTGCGCGAAAAGGTGCGCCGCTCGCGCACATAACGGGCAAAGATCAGCGGCGTCAGTTCCGGCTGCAATTGCAATCCCAGCTGCGTGGCCGTCAGCCAGAAGCGCTGCATGGCACGGCCGGCCGCCACGTAATCGTCGATATGGCGCGGCGGCGCATCGGCCAGCAGCGCGAAATGCGCGGCGCAATACAGGCCCGGCAGCAAGTCCATCTGTAGCCGCGGGGCAATGGTGCCGCCCAGCCAAGTATTGAAAAAATCCACGCGGCGCCAGCTGTGCATGACCCAGCGCATCAGGCGCGCCGTCATCGCATCGACGCCGAGCGCCTGCTCCGGGATGCGGTCGCTGCTGAAGCGCGCCCCCCATTCGATCACGTCGCGGTGCACTTTGTGCGCTTCGGGCATGGTCAGGCGCAGCTTCGCATTGTCGAACATCAGCCGCGCGCAGGTCAGGCGCGCGCGTCCGCCTTCGAACCACTGCACGCCGTAGCCGGGCGGCAAGCTGGCCGCCAGCGCCGCCTTTTCGCTGGCGCGCAGGCTGCGCGTGCCGAGCCGCCGCCGCTGCACGCTGCGCTGCGGCAGGAACGCCGCCAGCGGATCGGCTTGCATGCCGGGACTATCGATCAGGTGCACATCGAAGGTGGGCAAGGTATCGGGCATGGACAAACGCCGGCGCGCTTCCATGCGCAAGCCATGGCTGCTGGCCGCCAGCGCCATGCTTTCGAGCAAGGCGCCCAGCGATAGCTGGCTGGGATGGCCGTCGAGGTCGTACACGCAGTGGCTGCGCGTATCGAAGCCATGCACGACCACGTGCCGCGGGTCCACGACTTCAAAGCGCCACGGCTGCGTGTTGTCGCCGCTGGGCGCCCAGCGCGCCTGGTCGAGGATGCTTTCCAGCACGGGATCGTTCAGCAATGCTTGCGCCATTTATGCCCCCTGCGCGGCGCGTCGCCGCTTGATGATGGCCATCGTCAGGCGCTGCAGCGGATGGCGGTTGCCGCCGGGACGCCAGGTATGCACGAGCTTGTTGCGATAGGCGTCGAAATGCACGCCGTGCGGCGCCGCCATCACCTTGCCGCGTTTCAACAAAATTTTCAAGGCTTCCGTGGCGGCCGCACCCGCGCACAGCTGGCAGCCCATGATGGTCGATGGCCCGCGCCGCTCCTTCAGGTTGATGGCGGAGGGGTCGACCAGGTAAGGACCGTGCAAGCCGGCCGGCGCCAGCCCGACGAGAAAGCGCAGCGCTTTTTCTTCTTCGGGCAAGTCGCCCCAGCCAAAATACTCTTCGAACGTCATGCCGCCCGGCATGAAGCTGAGCACGGCCGTCCCCATGCCCAGCGGCGCGGCCGTGATGGCGGGAATGCCCAGGCGGGCGCAGGTGGCGAAAGTGGCCTGGCGCGCGGGAAAGGCGAAGAAATCCAGGCCGTCCACGTACAGGTCGACACCGGCAAAGAACTCGGCCAGGTTGCTGTCGCGTATGCCGTCGGGGAACTGCTTGATGTCGAGTTCGGGATTGATGTCGCGCGCCATCTGCGCCAGCACGGCCACCTTGGGCTGGCCCAGGGTGGACACCATGGCGCCGGCCTGGCGGTTGAAGTTGGCGATATCGAAGGTGTCGAAATCGGCGATGTGAAAAGCGCCGATACCCAGCCGAGCCAGGGTCAGCAAGTGCACGCCACCGACGCCGCCCATGCCGGCAATGGCCACGCGCTTGCCGCGCAAGCTGTCTTGCTCCGCCTGCGTGACCCAGCCCAGGTTGCGGGCAAATGCCGCGTGATAGGAAAAACCATCTGTCATGCTTACCTCTACTGTGCGTCCGCCAAGGACCAAGAAGAGTTCGACAGATGGGCAGGCGATAAGTTCCCGTTATGACGAAAACTTAGCGGGCCAGCCGGCGCTGGGCCGCCGGCGCCGGGCGTGGCGCCCCTGCCACTGCGCCCACCTTGAACACGCTGACAATCTGCGCCAGACCCGCCGCCTGTTCGTTCATCGCCTGCGCCGCCGCCGATGCCTGCTCGACGAGGGCCGAGTTTTGCTGCGTCATGTTGTCCATCTCGACGATGGCCTGGTTGATCTGCTCGATGCCGGCGCTTTGCTCGGCGCTGGCCGAGGAAATCTCGGCCACGATATCGGTCACGTGCTGCACGCTGGAGACGACTTTTTCCATCGTTTCGCCTGCCAGCGCCACCAGTTTTTCACCGGCGCCCACTTGCTCGGCGGAACTGTCGATCAATTGCTTGATCTCCTTGGCTGCCGCGGCCGAACGCTGCGCCAGGTTGCGCACCTCGCTGGCGACGACGGCGAAGCCACGGCCCTGCTCGCCTGCGCGCGCCGCTTCCACGGCCGCGTTCAGGGCCAGGATGTTCGTCTGGAAGGCGATGCCGTCGATGACGGCGATGATGTCGCCAATCTTTTTCGACGAGGCATTGATGGCGCCCATGGTGTCGACCACCTGGCTCACCACGCCGCCCGCCTGGCTCGCCACTTGCGAGGCAGAAATGGCCAGCTGGTTGGCCTGGCGCGCATTGTCCGCATTCTGGCGCACGGTCGAGGTCATCTCTTCCATGGTCGACGCCGTTTCTTCCAGCGATCCCGCCTGCTGCTCCGTGCGCGCCGACAGGTCGTGGTTGCCCGAGGCGATCTCGCCCGACGCCGTGGAAATGGATTCCGCATCGGTGCGCACCTGGCTCACCAGATGGGCCAGGTTATCGCGCATGGCCTTGATCGCCATCAGCAAACTCGACGTATCGCCGGGGCGCGTATCGATGTGCGTGGTCAGATCGCCCTGGGCGATTTGCGCCACGATGGCCGCTGCATAGTCGGGTTCGCCGCCGAGTTGGGCCAGGATGCGGCGCAGCATCAGGGCCGCCAAGGCGCCCACCACCAGCATCAGCGCGCCGCCGATCGCCAGCAGCACGCCCGCCTGGGCCCAGAACTTGTGGTTGATGTCATCGATATACGTGCCCGTACCGATCAGCCAGTCCCACGGCGCAAATTTCACCACGGCATACATCTTTGCCACCGGATCCTTCACGCCGGGACGCGTGCCGTCCGCCTGCACCAGGCCGATGCGGCTGGAGGCCAGGGCCACGCGGTAGCGGTCGCCCGACTGCTTCATGTTCTTTTGCGGCACGCCGATGCGCGACGCGTTTGGATGCACGTACAACAAGTCCGTGCTGAAATCGCGCACGAAATAATACATATCGTCCTTGGCGAAGCTGCCGATGGCCAGCTTGGCCTGCTGCTGAGCCTGCTCACGCGTGAGCTTGCCCGACTGTTCCAGCGCATACGCCTTTTCCACGGACGCGTTGGCCAGCTCCACCAGCACCGTCAATTGCTCGACCCTTTCCGCCATCATGGTCTGGCGCAAGGAATACAGGGAAAATGAAGCGATGAGGACAATGCCCAGCAAGGTGCTGAAACACAGGAGGAGAATGCGCGAACGGAGTGTCATGGGTGCCTGGAAATAAATAGAAGAATTAATTGCCCAATGGAAATCTTTTCAGAAAAGCAAAACGGGCGGCGCTACCGGGCTGTGCCCGGCAGGCACCGCCCGCTGTAAGTCGTGTTGAGAAGGTCAGGCCAAGGCTTCCTTGGCCGCCTCTTCCGGCGTCAAGCCGTCGTAGAACTGGTCGGTAAACCACTCGACCTGCTCTTCGATGTGGTCCTGCGCCTGCGCCACGGTGGCGCCGCCAGCCACGAGGAAGCCTTCGACCTCGATACACCAGTTGATCAACTCCAGGGTTTCCGGATCGAGCTCTTCTTTCTTAGCCATCGTATTTCCTTGCTCGTTAAATTGCGATATCACATCAATAAGCGGCAGTTTAACAGCTTCGCCACGCTGCCGCCCATGCAGATCAAACACGACGGTTACTTGGCTGCAACGTTTTTGCGTTCCGGATACATTACCACCTGCACATAATTGTGCATGTCCAGATAGCGCTGCGCCGCCAGCTTGAGGGCTTGCGGCGTGATGGCGCGCACACGCTGCTCGTAACGCAGGATGTGCGCGGGGTCGCGCCCTTGGGTCACGGAACCCATCAGCTGACTCATCCAGTAGCGGTTTTCGCGCAGCGACTTTTGCTGGCGCGTGATCCAGTTCAGCTTGACCTTTTCCAGGTCGGCCGCCGATGGCCCGTCCGTTTTCATCTTGTTGATTTCGGCAAACGCGGCGGCGATCACCTTGTCCACGTTTTCGGGTCCCGTCGGCAAGTTCAAGGCCACCGAATAATGGCCATACGGGTGCTGGCCCATCGAGGTTTCGAAGCCGCCGCCATAGATCATGCTCATCTTTTCACGCAGCACTTCGATGACTTTCAGGTTCAGCACTTCGCCCAGCGCCTGCAAGGTCAGCTTTTGCTCGTCCGAATACGCCACGTCGCCATTGAAGGTAATGGAAATCGTGCTCTTGGGCTCGCTGCCCATGTAAATATCCTTCTTGACGACCCCGGTCACCGGGCGCATGCCCACGTCGCGGTAGGCATGCGGCACGTCGCCCACGGGCAAGGTGCCCAGGTAGCTGGCGATCAGCGGCTTGATCTTGTCGAGCTCGAAGCTGCCCGCGAAGATGAAGGTCATGCCGCGCGCGCTGGAAAAGCGCTGGCGGAAGATGTCCAGCGAACGGTCCAGGCCCACCTTGTCGAAGTCGGCCGCGCGCGGCACGCCATCGACGCGCGGATTATCGCCAAACATGGCGTGCTGGATGGCGTCGTAAAACACGGCTTCCGGCTGCGCCATGCTGTTTTTCGCCAGGTCCTGCTGCTTGCCGATGAAGGACTGGTACAGGCCAGCATCCTTGCGCACGTCATTGAAATACAAATACACCAGTTGCAGCATGGCTTCCACGTCGGCGCTGCTGGCCGAGCCGCCAAAACCTTCGCTCAGCTCGCCCAGCGACGCGCCCACGTTGACCGTTTTGCCGGCCAACACTTTTTGCAAGTCCAGCGGCGCCAGGTCCTTCAAGCCCATGCTGCCGACCACGGCGCTGGCGTAGCGGGCGTTGTAGATGTCGGCGTCGCCGAACAGCGACTGGCCGCCGAAGCGCGTCGAGCCCATCAGCACCTGGTCATTCTTGAAGTCCGTCGGTTTGAGCAGCACGCGCACGCCATTGCCCAGGGTCAGTTCTGTCACGCCGATGGCACTGTTCAACTTTTCCGAGACGATGCTGCCGCCGGCCGGCGGGCCATCCATCAGCTTGCTGGCCAGGACTTTTTCCGTGCGCGGCTCGACCTTTTGCTGCTCGGCCTTCGCCACGGCGTCGAGCAATTGCTGCTGCGTCGGCACGCTGGCACCCGGTTTCGGCTCGGCGCCCATGAAGACCACCAGTTTCTTTTGCTGGTCGGGAATCACCTTGGCCACGGTTTCGTTGATTTCCTGCAGCGTTACCTGCGGCAAGAGTTCCTGCGCGTACAGCAATTCATTGGCGATGCCGGGGATGGCTTCCTGCTCCAGGAAGTTGCGCGAATACTCGGCGACGAAACCGGCCGAATCGGACTTGTCGCGTTCGCTGTAGGCGCGCTCGTAATTGCGCAGCATGTCCTTGCGCGCGCGGTCCAGTTCATCCTGGCTGAAACCGAAGCGGCGCGCCCGCTCATCTTCCTGCACCAGCGCATCGACGGCCGGCTGCACGCCGCCCTTGCCCAGCAAGGCATACGCGCTGAACGATTCATAGCCGCGCACCAGCTTGCCCATGCTGCTGCCGCCCTGGATGAACGGGGGATTGGCTTGCTGCGTCAATTCCTGCATGCGCGCGCTGAGCATTTGGCCATACAGGTTCTCGATCATCTGGCGGCGGTAGTCGGCAATGGTGACGGGTTCCTGCGCGGCGCGGATCGGGTAGCGGATGAAGACACTGTCGTCCGGCGCTTCCTTGTCCGTGATCACCAGCGCTTCCGTCTGCGAGCGCTGCGGCACTTCCGCATACAGGCGCGGACGCGGTTTCGCGGGGTTTTTCAGCTTGCCGAAATGCTGCCGGATCAGCTTTTCAGCCTGTTCCGGCTCCACATCACCGACCACCATCACGGCCATCAGATCGGGCCGGTACCAATCCTTGTAGAAACGCTTGATGGCTTCGGGCTTGAAGGTTTTCAGCACGGATTCCTTGCCGATCGGCATGCGTTCCGCATAGCGCGAACCGTTCAGCAGCTTCGGATATAAAACCTTGTTCATGCGGTCGCTGGCGCCCTTGCCCAGGCGCGCCTCTTCCAGCACGATACCGCGCTCGCTATTGATGTCGGCCGGGTTGAATTTCAAACCATGCGCCCAGTCTTCCAGCACGAGAAAACCCTTTTCCAGGTTTTCCTTCTTGTTCGTCGGAATCGGCAGCACGTACACGGTTTCATCGAAACTCGTGTAGGCGTTCAAGTCGGCGCCGAACTTCACGCCGATCGATTGCAGATATGAAATCAGTTCATTGCGCTTGAAATGCGTGGAACCGTTGAAGGCCATGTGTTCCGTGAAGTGGGCCAGGCCTTGCTGGTCGTCATCTTCGAGGATGGAACCGGCTTTCACCACCAGGCGCAATTCCACTTTCTGCGCGGGACGGGCATTTTTCTTGATGTAATAGGTCAAGCCATTCGGCAGTTTTCCGACGGTAACTTCTGGTGCCAGCGGCAGGGGATCGCTCAAACGGATTTCCGCCTGGGCCATGCAGGCGCACGCCAGCAAGACGGCGCCCGAGATCAGGCGTAATTTACTCAGCTTCATGTATTCTCAACGGTAAGATTCAGTAAGCGTACCTTACACTGAAATCCTGTTTCCGCCATTAAAAACAGCTTAGGAAAAACTGCTTTCCCCAGGCAACTTTGCCGAATAACAAACTCAGCAGTGCCCTGCCCCTTTTTTTCATCTGTGCTAAAGTATTGCCGCCGGTCATGTGGACCGGCACAACAATACGTCTTCGGGGCGGGGTGCGATTCCCCACCGGCGGTAAGACCGGCAACGGTCAAGCCCGCGAGCGCTTTCCGACAAGGATTGGCATTAGTAACCGTCGCGAGCAAGCTCAATATCGGCTTGAGTGGCGCAACTGTACGAAGGTACAGTGAGCAACGCAAAGTCGAGAGTGGGCTGCGCAGCAGGTTAATAAGCCAATCCGAGGAAAGGTCAGCAGATCCGGTGTGATTCCGGGGCCGACGGTATAGTCCGGATGAAAGAAGATGTGCAGTAAACGCGATGTCCGCTCGACCTGTCGATGCGGCCGGCTGCGTCTATTCGCTTGCCCTGCAGCGTTTTTCGCCTATGCGAGGAGCGTTTCACCATGTTAGTCAACAGCTATACCCTGCTTTCCAACGACCTCGAAGGTCGCATCCAATCCGCCCTGGCCGCCATGCGCGCCGGCATTCCCGTCATCCTGCTCGACGATTTCGACCGTGAAAACGAAGCCGACCTGATCCTGTCTGCCGAGAAACTCACGCACGAAACCATGGCCCTGCTGATCCGCGAATGCAGCGGCATCGTCTGCCTGTGCCTGCCGACGGACGTCGTCAGCGCGCTGGAATTGCCGCCCATGTCGTCCGACAACGGCAGCCGCTACGGTACGCCGTTCACCGTGTCCATCGAGGCGCGCGACGGCGTCACGACGGGCGTGTCGGCCGCCGACCGCGTGACCACCATCCGCGCCGCCATCGCGCCCGATGCCAAGCCCGCCGACCTGGTGCGCCCCGGCCACGTCTTCCCCTTGCGCGCCGCGCCCGGTGGCGTGCTCGAGCGCCGTGGCCACACGGAAGGCTCCGTCGACCTGTCGCGCATGGCGGGCCTGAACCCGGCCGCCGTGCTGTGCGAGCTGATGAATCCGGACGGCACCATGATGCGCGGCGACGATATCGAACGCTTCGCCGAACTGCACGGCATGCCGATTCTGACCATCGAAGAACTGGTGGAATGGCGCAGCACGCGCGAGCAATAAACTGTCAGACGGCGACGGCCTTCGGCAGATGCACGTGCCGATAGACGAGGCCCGCCGCCAGGCCATACGCGACGGCAATCGTCGCGTAGGCCAGCGGCAACCGCAGCGACCAGTCCTGCACCATGTGCAGGATGCTGCCGATCAGGGCCACGCCCACGAGGGCGCCGATTTGCCGGTTCGCATTCAGGGCCGCCGCCGCGCTGTTCGCATGCTGCTTGCCGGCCACCCGCATCACGGTGGCCGTCATGGCGGGAATGGCGATGCCGATGGCCACGTTCATGACGGCCGTGCCCAGCGCCAGCAGCGCAAACGGCGTGCCCGGACGCAAGCCCATCAGCAACAAGGCCATGACGGCCCCTACCAGCAAGCCGGCCAGCATGGGCAAGCGCGTGCCATGACGGGCCGCAATACTTCCCGCCATGAAGTTCCCCACCGTATAGGCCGCCATCATGGGCAGCAGGCGCAAGCCCGAGTGCAAGGCATCGGCGCCGCCCGACTGCTGCAGGAACAGGCTCAATAGGAACAGCTGGCCGAAGACGCAGAAATTAATCAAAAACCCCACGCCATTGGCCGCGCCAAAGCTGCTGCTGTGAAACAGTGCGCGCGGCAACAGCGGATGGCTGCCGCTGCGCTCGCGCCGCAGCAATTGCCCGGCCGACAGCACCGCCAATGCCACCGCCGCCAGCACGCCGGGCGACAGCCAGCCCAGCACGGGCCCTTCGATCAGCACAAAACTGAGGCCCGCCAGCGCCGCCACGCCCAGCGCATGGCTGAGCAGCGACAGATCGCGCGGCTGGCGCGCCGGTGCCGCCAGCAGCAACTGCGCCATGACGATGGCCAGCACGCCCAGCGGCACGTTCACCCAGAACACGCTGCGCCAGCCGAACTGGTGCACGAGGATGCCGCCGATCAGAGGGCCGGATGCACCGGCCACGCCCACCAGCGCCGACCAGGCGCCCAGCATGCGCGTGCGCTCGCGCTCGTCGTCAAAGCTGTGCGTGAGCAGGCTGAGCGAACTGGGCATGAACAGGGCCGCGCCCGCGCCCTGCAGCAGGCGCGCGGCCGTCAAAAAATGCCCGTCGGGCGCGGCGCCGCACAGGATCGAGCCGAGCAGAAAGACGCCGAGGCCGCCCTGGTACACGGCTTTCGGCCCGTAGCGGTCGGCCAGCGCTCCGCCGGCCAGCAGCAGCGCGGCAAACGTCAGGGTGTAGCCGTCGACCACCCAGACCAGGCCCGTCAGCGGTATGGCCAGGTCCAGCGCGATATCGGACAGCGCCACGTTGACGGCCGTGACGTCGATCATCGCCATGACGAAGCCGAAGGCCAGGGTCAGCAGGATCAAGCCGTTGGCGCGGCGCGGTGTGGGGGCAAACATAATATTCCTTGCAGGGACAGCGGGGCAGCCATTATGCGAGCGTTGCATGATGCAGTAAACAGGCATAAAATCAGCGCCTTGATGCAAAAATGCATCACCAATCACAAGGAAACGGATGGACTGGGATAACGCACGCATCTTTCTCGCCATCGGCCGGGCCGGCACCCTGCGCGGCGCGGCCGCCCTGCTGCGCATCGACCAGGCCACGTGCGGGCGCCGCCTGGCCGCGCTGGAAAGCTCGCTGGGCGCCACCCTGTTCCTGCGCACGCCGTCGGGCTACGTGCCCACGCCGGCCGGCGAGCTGGCGCTCACGGCCGCCGAAGCCATGGAGCGGGCGGCCGACAAGCTGCAGCGCGAGATGCAGGGCGTCGACAACCGTTTATGCGGCCTGGTGCGCGTGGCCACCACGGACACCATGGCCAGCCATTTCATCATCCGCGCCATGCAGCAGCTGCACGCGGCCCACCCGGACATCCGCATCGTGCTCAACGTGGCGCCCGCGCTGGCCAGCCTGACGCGGCGCGAAGCGGACCTGGCCGTGCGCGGCGTGCGCCCCACCGACCCGGACCTGATCTCGCGCCACCTCGTCAAGCGCAGCCTGGGCCTGTATGCGTCGAAAAGCTACCTGGCCGAACGGGGCGAGCCCGTGCGCGGCACGGCGCTGGCCGGCCACGACATCGTCATCTACCACCATTCCGTGACGCCGCGCCATGGCGAGAAAATCGCCGGCGAATCCGTCGCCAACGCCCGGGTCGCCATGGAAGTGAACTCGGCGGCGATGTTGCAGGAAGCCACGCGCGCGGGCCTGGGCGTGGCCGAACTGGCCACCCACCTGGGCGACATCGACCCGCAGCTCGTGCGCATCTGGCCCGAGCGGGCGGAAACGTATGACGTGTGGCTGGTCATGCATGCGGACCTGAACCGCTCGGCCCGCGTGCGGGCGGCGGCCGACGCGATTATCCACAGCGTTGCCAGCGTGGCAGGTCAATAAAGGGCCTGCCGTGCACGGCTGCACAATCGCTTGTATCGAACGCATCCAATGTTAAGATGCCATGATGACCCTATCCGTCTCCCTCATCATCAGCCTGCGCCGCCTGCACCGGGCCACCATGGCCTGGCTGGTCAGCTGGTGGCGCATGCTGCATTTCGCCATCCTCGTGTTTTCGCTGGCCCTGTCGCCATCGAGCTATAACCGCGACAACCGCCCCATCCTCGCGCACCGCCTTGTGACGAACACGGCGCCCAATCTCGTGTGGTTCAGCGTGGCTTGCGCGCTCGTCAGCCTGGTGCTGATACGCATCGTCGTCGTCAGCGCGCAAAGCTACGGCCTGTCGCGCTATGCGCTGGAAATGGTGGTGCGCGTGCTGGTGCTGGAACTGATACCGCTGACGGCCGCCCTGTTCGTCGCGCTGCGCCTGACCTTGCCCGACGGTATTGCGTTCGCGCAAATGCGCTCGTCCGGCATGCTAGAGAACATGCAGCGCCAGGGCGTCGACCTGCTGCGCCGCGAATACTTTCCGCGCGTCATGTCGGGCATCTTCGCCGTGTGGATGCTGGCCATCGTCAGCTGCGTCACGTCGCTGGTCCTCGCCTACGTCACCATCTACGGTTTTACGCCGTGGGCGCTGCAAGGCTACACGCGCGTCGTGGGGCAGATCTTCAATCCGGCCGTGGCGCTGATCCTGATGCTCAAGGTGATCTTCTTCAGCTTTGCCGTGGCCCTGATCCCGCTGGCGTCTTCGTACTATCCGGAAGAGCCGCACGGCCGGCGCAACCGCCTGTGGGCCGCGCACGGGCTGTCCGAAATGCTGCGCCTGTTTTCCGTCATCCTGCTGGTCGAAGTGGCTTCGCTGATGGGCAATTACTACTGATGCCCGCCGCCACCCAGCCAACCTTGAACCACCCATACCAGAGCCAGAAGCCATGAGCCAACCTCCAAATCCCGACCAGACCGACGTCACGGCGCCAGACGCCGTGCTGCCCGCCCCGCCGCCCGTGCGCCACGCCGAACTGAAGGCGGCCATCCTGCTCGTCTTCATGTTCGTGCTGGTGGTCGGCTCCGTCGTCTACCTGATGTATGCGCGCGGCGCTTTCGAGGCCACGCAAACCCTGGTGCTGACGGCCGACGATTCGGACGGCGTGGGCGTGGGCGCCGACCTGACCTTTTCCGGCTTTCCCATCGGCCGCGTACAGCGCATCGAGCTGGCGCCGGACGGCCGCGCGCGCGTCATCATCGACGTGCCGCGCAAAGACGCGCACTGGCTGCGCACCAGCTCCATCTTCACCCTGGAACGGGGCATCGTCGGCGGCGCCAAGCTGCGCGCCTACAGCGGCATCCTGACGGACCCGCCGCTGCCCGACGACGCCACGCGCGACCTGCTGGTGGGCGACATGGCGGCGGAAATCCCCCGCCTGCTGGCCGCCGCCAAAGACTTGCTGAACAACCTGGGCAACCTGACGGGCACCGATTCCGCGCTCGACGGCACCATGCGCAACGTGCAGGCCGTGACGGGCAAGCTCAGTGGTCCGGGTGGCGCCATGGGCTTGCTGACGGGCGACGACAAGCAATCGCGCCTGCTGATCGAACGGGCCAACGCCCTGCTGATCACGGCGGACCAGCTGGCGCGCCGCACGGATGGCCTGGTGGCCAATGCCGACACGCGCGTCTTCGGCGACAAGGGCATGATGACGGATGCGCAGGCGACCATCGTGCAGCTGAACGCCCTGCTGGCCGATACGCGCAACAGCCTGAAAAAAGTCGATGCCGTGCTGGTCGAGGCGCAAGCCGTGGGCGCCAACGCCAAGGCGGCCACAGCCGACCTGGGCCCGCTGCGCGCCGACGTGGAAAGCAATCTGCGCAAGGTCGAGCAGCTGGTCAATGAAATCAACCGCAAATGGCCGTTCAAGCGCAATCCGGAGATCAAACTGCCATGAGAAAACTCAACGTCACCTTGTCCGCACTGACCCTGACCGCGCTCGCCGCCTGCTCTAGCGGCCCGCCCGTGCCGGACTGGAAAATGAATGCGCAAAGTTCCGTCGAACGGTTTCAAGCGGCTTATTTGAGCGGCAACGCCCTGGTCGAGCAGACGGAATTCCGGCGCGCCCGCAGCCAAGTCGCGGGCACGGGCAAGCTCGATCTCGTGGCGCGCATCGAACTGCTGCGCTGCGCCGCGCGCGTGGCCAGCCTGGCCTTCGAGGACTGCGCCGGCTTTGAGGCTCTGCAAGCCGACGCGACAGCCGCCGACCGCGCCTATGCGGCCTGGCTGGCAGGCAAGACGCAGGCGGCCGACGCCGCCCTGCTGCCGGAAGCGCAGCGGGCGGCCGCCAGCGCCGGCTCGGACACGGCCGCCGCCAGCGCCGTGGCGGCCATCAAGGATCCGTTGTCGCAGCTGGTGGCCGCCGGCGTGCTGCTGCGCTCTGGCCGCGCCACGCCGGAGCTGCTCGATACGGCCGTCGCCACCGCCTCGGACCAGGGTTGGCGCCGTCCGCTGCTGGCATGGCTGGGCGTGCAGCGCCTGCGCGCCGAACAGGCGGGCGATGCGCAAGCGGCGCAGCGCATCGCGCGGCGCATGGCGATCGTCGAGCAGCCACTGGCCCCCTGAGCGCGCCGATGACGGCCCAAGGCAGGCAGAATCAGGCATAATCGAACCAGGATGACATCAATGCCGTGCAGGCCGCGAGGTGTAACAATGCAGTTCGAGGATTTCGACCTTTCCACCCCCGATACCGGCCGGCATGCCGGGGCGGCGCCCAATGCCGACGCACCGGCCGCCACGGCCGTGCGCCTGCAATACCTGCTCGACAATACACCCTCCATCATCTATTGCACCGTGCCCAGCGGCGACTTCAAGATGACGTTTGTCAGCAACAATGCCTTGAATGTGCTGGGCTACCAGCCAGAGGAGATGGTTGCCGATCCCAATTTCTGGTTCGACCACATCCACCCCGACGATGCGCCCGGCATTTTTTCCAGCCTGGCGCAGATCTTCGTCGAAGGTGCGCGCGCCTATGAATACCGCTTCCGCGTGCGCGACGGCAGCTACCTGTGGATGCACGACAGCCTGCGCCTCGTGCGCGACGAGCACGGCGTGCCGTTCGAAGTGATCGGCTCGCTGACCGATATCACGGAACGCAAGCGCATGGAAGCGATGCTGCAGGCGCGCGGCGAAGAGCAGCAACTACTGATCAGCAAGTTGCAGGAAGCGCACGACCAGCTGCTGCAATCGGAAAAAATGGCCTCCATCGGCCAGCTGGCGGCCGGCATCGCGCATGAAATCAATAACCCGATCGGCTTCGTCAACTCCAACATGAGTTCGCTGCAAGGCTATGTGGATACCCTGTTCGGCGTGATCGGCCAGTATGAGGCGGCGATGCGCGAGACGCCCGACGGCCCGGCCCTGGCCGCACGCGTGGCCCAGGTGCGCGCTCAGGCCGACCTCGCCTTCCTGCAAGACGACATGGTGGACCTGGTGCGCGAATCGATGGATGGCTTGAAACGCGTGCGCGACATCGTGCAGTCGCTGAAGGATTTTTCCCATGTGGGCGAGACGGACTGGCAAGTGGCCAGCCTGCACGCTGGCCTGGACAGTACCCTCAATATCGTCGCCAACGAATTGAAATACAAGGCGCGCATCGAGAAGCACTATGGCGAGCTGCCGCAGATACTCTGCCTGGCCTCGCAGCTGAACCAGGTGTTCATGAACCTGCTCGTCAACGCGGGCCAGGCCATCAGCAGCGATGGCGTGATCAGCATCCGCACCGGCCATGCCGGCGACTGGGTGTGGGTGGAGATCGGCGACACGGGCGCCGGCATCGCGCCCGAGCACCTGAACCGCATCTTCGAACCGTTCTTCACCACCAAGGCCGTGGGCAGCGGTACGGGCCTGGGCCTGTCGCT
The DNA here is from genome assembly GCF_051380835.1 of Janthinobacterium aestuarii. NCBI lineage: Bacteria > Pseudomonadati > Pseudomonadota > Betaproteobacteria > Burkholderiales > Oxalobacteraceae > Janthinobacterium > Janthinobacterium aestuarii. The sequence goes on along the minus strand of NZ_JBNYXU010000006.1, from coordinate 44,789 downwards.
GTCGTACGGCATCGTCAACAAGCACGGCGGACGCATCGAGGTAGCGTCGGAAGTGGGCCGTGGCACGCGCTTTACCGTGCACCTGCCCGTATCGCCGCCGGCGGCCCCGGCAGCGCCCTAGCCTTCCCGCCCTAGCCTTCTTTCAAGGGCGCGTACACGCGGATGCTCAGGCGCCCGCCATTCTTGCCTTCGAAATCGAGCAGCTGGGAAATCACGCGGGCCGTCAGCACGTGTTCGGCCGCCAGCAGCATCAGGCCGTCGCGGCTGATCAGGTCGCGCGACAGCACCATGCCCGGCTCCAGCTGCCCCGACAGAACGGTCAGGTCGCGCGCCGGCGGTTCCGTCTCATCCATGATGCTGCGGAAAGCGGCCACCACGGCCGGGTCGTAACGCTTGCCGACGCTGTCGTAGATCAGGGTGCGGGCCTCCTCGGCGCGCAGGCTGCGCTGCACCATGGCGCCGATCTGCAAGCCGTCGTAGTCCGACGCCAGCGCCAGGATGCGCGCGCCCAGCGGAATGGCCAGGCCCACGAGGCCATCGGGAAAGCCGCCGCCGTCGAAACGCTCGAGCTGCGAGCGCAGGATCACGGAAACGGCGCGCAACTCGTCGAGCGCCATCAATAATTGTTCGGCGCGCAGCGGATGCTTGCGGAAGGCGGCCAGCTGCTCGCCCGTCCAGGCGCTGGCCGGCAGTTCCAGCACGTCATCGCCCAAGCTGAGCTTGCCGATATCCTTGAGCAGGGCCGCAATGAACACGTCGCGCGCATCCTGCCCTTCCAGGCCCAGCGCCTGCGCCAGCTTGCGCGCCAGTTCGGCCACCCGCCGCGCGTGGCCGGCCAGCTTGCCGCCGCGCATTTCGATCAGGTTGGAAAACACCTTGATGGTCGTCACGAACGTGGCCTTCAGGCGCTCGTTGGCCGCCTGCACCTCGTCGTGCGACTGTTTCAGCTGCTGCGTGCGCGTGGCTACCTTCGCTTCCAGGCTGGCGTTGAGCGCCTGCAGCTCCACGTTCTGCCTGGCCGTCAGCGCTTCGAGGCGCAGTTTTTCCTGCTCCAGCGCGCGCCGTTCCAGCGCGTGGCGCACCACCAGCACAATATCGTTCTCGTCCCAGGGCTTGGTCACGTAGCGGTAGATCTCGCCCTGGTTGATGGCGTCGAGGATGGACTGGATATCGGCATAGCCGGTCAGCAGCAAGCGTATGGTGCCGGGCCAGCGCTGGCGCACCCGGGCCAGGAACTGCGCGCCATCCATGTGCGGCATGCGCATGTCGGAGATGACCAGGTCCACCGTCTCGCTCTCGAGCAGGGCCAGGCCGGCCGCGCCGCCATCGGCCGTCAGCACGCGGTAGCCGTGCGGACGGAACAGCCGCCGCAGCGACGACAGGATATTCGGTTCGTCGTCGACGCACAGGATGGTGGGCGGCGCGGCCGCGATGCTGGTGCTCATACTCATGCTGTCCTGTTCGGTCATGGTGCGACGGCCTGCGCCTGGCGCACGGGCAAAGTGATGCGGAAGGTGGTGCCGCTGCCGATGACGCTGCGCACGTCGATGCGGCCGTGATGCTTTTGTACGGTCGTGTAGGCCAGCGACAGGCCCAGCCCCGTGCCCTTGCCGACGGCCTTGGTGGTGAAGAACGGGTCGAAGATGCGCGACAGGTGTTCGGGCGCGATGCCGCCGCCCGTGTCCTCGACCTCGATCCACACTTCCGTCGCGTTGTCGCTGCCCGTGCGCAGGGTGATGCGTCCGCGCTCCTCGTTCATGGCATGGGCCGCGTTGACGACCAGGTTCATGATCACCTGGTTCAGCTCGGAAGGCTGGCATTCGATATCGGGAATGTCGCCATACTCGCGCACCACGTCGGCTTTGTACTTGACCTCGTTATTCACGATATTGAGCGTGGTATCGATGCCCTGGCGCAGGTCGGCCCAGACCCACTCCTGGTGCGCATCCGTGCGCGAAAAATCCTTCAGGTCCTGCACGATGCGGCGCACGCGCGAAATGCCCTCCTTCGACTCGCCCATCAGCATGGGAATGTCGGTGCGCAGGAAATCGAGGTCGATCTGTTCGCGCAGCGCCCGCAGGCGCGCCGCCACCACGGGGTCGGCGACGGCCGGCTCGGCTTCCTCATAGGCGTCGAGCATGCTGAACAGGTCGTCCAGATAGCCTTCCAGGGTGCCCACATTGGAAAACACATAGCCGATGGGATTGTTGATCTCGTGCGCCACGCCGGCGGCCAGCTGGCCGATCGAGGCCAGTTTTTCCGACTGCAGCAGCTTTTGCTGGGCCAGCGACAGTTTGCTGTTCAATTCCGTCAGGGCCAGGTTACGCTCGCGCAATTCCAGATCGGCGATCTGGCGCTGGCGGATATCGTCGGCCAGGCGCTCGTTCATTTCGGCCAGCTGGGCCGTGCGCTCGGCCACCAGGTGTTCCAGGTTGTCGTGCGCCTTGCGCAGCGCCAGTTCCGCCAGGCGCCGCTCGCTCACGTCGCGCAGGGTTTCGATGGCGCCCACCAGCCGGCCCTGGCGGTCGCGCAGGGGCGCCGCCGTGAAATGCAGCCAGTGACCGTCGGGGCCGATATCGGCAAAGAAATCCTCGGCCTCAAAGGCGCCGGGGATCACGGAAGAGCGCTTCAGCTTGCCAAGGTAGCGGTCATTTTCACCGAGCGCGATGTCGTCGGCCACCAGCAGGTCGGCCAGGCAAGCGCGCGGCTGCCGATAAAATGCCTTCCAGTGGTCGCGCGTGCCGACCATCTCCGCGGCCGTAAAGCCCAGCAGTTGTTCGCAGGCGCTGTTCCAGTGCGTCACCACATGGTCCGTGTCGATGGCGAAAGTGGCCACGGGATGGCCATCGAAAAACGCCGATAGCGCGATGGTGTCGCCCTGGCGGCGCTCCGGCGTGGCGGGCAACGCCTGCCCTGCGTCTGTTTCCATGGCCTCTTTCTTGTTCATGCCAGCATGATCCGCGACATTTCATCGAAGGTATGTTCCGTTTGTCCCAGCAGCGCCAGCCAGGCCTGTTCGTCCAACGCGATGCTGCGCCAGCCCGCGGGCGACAGGGGCGGCACCAGCGCATCGTCGACACCGGCCAGGTCGAGCGCCAGGGCGACGGCATTGGCCAGATGCACGGCCAGCGGCAGGCCGCCCGCTTCCAGCCGGTCGATGCTGTGATGGTCGGCCACCGCCTGCTGTATCGCCTCGGGAAATTTCCAGTAGGCGGCCAGGGCGCTGCCCACCTGCGCGTGATCGATGCCGATGACGGCCAGTTCCGCATCGGCCATCTGGCAGTCATGCGCCTGGCGGTAGCTGCGCACGAGCGCATGCTCGGCCGGGAAGCGCGTCACCAGCACCAGGGTGCCCAAGTCGTGCAGCAAGCCGGCCGTGAACGCCGTTTCGGGATTGACGCGCAAGTGCGGCGCCAGCAGGCGCGCGGCGACGGCCGTGGCCAGCGAGTGGCGCCAGAATGCCTGGAAATCGAAGCCGCCGCTGACGGGCGCGAAGCTGCCTGTCAAGGCGCAGGCCGTGACGACGGTGCGGATGCTGTGAAAGCCCAGCACGGAAACGGCTTGCGGGATGCTCGTGACCTTCGATTGCATGCCATAGAACGAGGAATTGGCGATACGCAGGGTCTTTGCCGCCAGGCCCTGGTCCAGCTCGATCTTTTGCGCCAGCACGTGCACGTCCGTGTCGTCCTGGTCCATGCTCGACAGCAGCTCCAGCACCACCACGGGCAGCGAAGGCAGCTCCTGGATCTGGCGGATGATGTGTTCAAAACTGAGCCGTGTCATGCCGCGCCCCCTTGCCGGTAGCGCTGCAGCAGCGCCAGCAGTTCGGCCCCGGCGGAATCGGCCGGCGTGGCGCGGAACAGCACGGCCAGCCGTTCCAGGCGGCGCAAGCGTTCCTGCTCGGCATGCGCTTGCGCGACGGGGTCGACCGCCTCGTCCATGACAACGTGGCAGCGCTCCACATTGCGCCTGCGCAAGGCCGTCAGGTTCGCCGCCGTCAAGGTGGCGCCCTGGGCCAGCAGCACGGCGCCGCTGGCGTCACTCAAGGCCTGCGCCAGCACCATGCCTTCCTGCGCCTGTTCCATGGAAATCTCGCGTCCGCTTTCACTCATGTATCTGCTCCATGACGACTCAGGGTGACGAGGCTGCCGCGCGAGCGCGAATGCAGGCCCATCGGATGGACGGCCACGGCATACGGCTGGCCATCGATGGCGGCCAGGCGAGGCGCGCCCTGCCCGTCGAACAGCTGCGGCAAGACGATCGCCGCCTCGTTGCCCAGCAGGGCCGCGCCCCGTTCGAACAGATTGGCCGCCGCCGCGTTGATGAAGGCGATCATGCCATCCTCATCGAGCCCGATCACGGGCAGCGGCAAAAATTGCAACAATTCGCGCGCGATGCCAAGGCTGACTTCGTCGCGGCTGATCTGATGCTGCTGCTGGCGCACCAGCGCCTGCATGGCGGCATTGGCCGCCGCCAGCGCCTGGTTGGCGTCGCGCAGCTGCGCATTGAGGCGCGCATTGTCGTCGTCGATGCCCTTCAGGCGAAAGGCTTCGGCGATATGTTCGCGCAGCTGATGGTCTTCCCAGGGCTTGGTGAGGAACTTGAAGATGGCGCCCTCGTTGACGGCGTCCGTGACGGCTTGCAATTCCGTATAGCCCGACAGCATGATGCGTATGGTTTGCGGACACAGCAGCTTGGCCTTGCGCAGGAAGTCGGCGCCCAGCATGCCGGGCATGCGCTGGTCCGACACGATCACGTCGACCGTATGGCCGGCCAGCACGTCCAGCCCTTCCTGGCCGCTGTTGGCCGTCAGGATATGGTAGCCATCGCGCCGCAGCAGCCGCTTGAGGGAAGCGAGGATATTCGGTTCGTCATCGACCAGCAGCAAGGTGCGCGGCGGCGCAGCAGCCTGCTGCCCGGCATCCGCCACCAGCGCCGCAGTACCCGGCATGCCATGCTCGTCGTGCACATCCATCGGACCATCCTCTCATCGCCATGGCGAAATCGGAGCTTGCCTGGAGGGGGAATCCGCCGCACGTGACAATCTTGCGAGTCTTGCGCGGCAGCCAGCTTGCGTTGAAATTATACGACTAAATATTCCCGTATGACACTAATCCGGCACTTATCCGCGCTGTGCAGGACAAGGCGTGTCGCGGTAAAACACAAAACCGCCCAGGCCGATGGCCTTGGTATCGGCTTTCACGCCATACACCAGCGTGCTCCTGTCCGCCTCAATGCGCAACAGGTTCATATGTTGGACGATTTGCGCGTGCGACAGTTCCAGCGACGGCGTCGGCGCCAGTTGCAAACGCAGTTCGGACGCGGCGCCATCGTACGCCCAGCGGCCCGGGTTGAAAAAGGCGAAACCGCCATCGAAACGCAGGCTGCCATCCTTGAACTGGGTCAGGCAAATGCCGGGGAATTCGCTGGGCGGGTTGTACCAGGTGGCGGCCACGGCGGCATCGGCAGGCGTCTTGCCCGGCATCTGCATGCCGGCCGTGCCATTGTTTCCGCCCAAGCCGGCGCAACCGGCCAGCGCCGCGATGCAGGTGGCAGCGGCCATCCGTTTGATCATGATCCTGTGCATTCCCGCCCCCTTGCTTTATAGAAACATCATCTTAAAGCGGGACGGCTGGCCGTTCAAGCGGCTAGCGCACATAAGGCGGATTTAATTGCCTTCGGCCGCCTTGGCAGCCGCTTCGCGCAATTTATCTTTTTTACTCTTGCGCGCGCCCTTCACGCCGCCATTCACCGTGTCCGTGACGGGATTCACCGGTGCGGGCAATTCCGTCGGCTCGAAACCGGCCACCACTTCGCGCACGATGCGCAAGTCGTTGCGGTTTTCGATCAGGCGGAAATGCGCTTCCGTGTCGGCTGTCACGAAACTGATGGCCGTGCCGCTTTCGCCGGCGCGGCCCGTACGGCCGATGCGGTGCGTGTAATCGACGGCCGAACGGGGCAAGTCATAGTTGACGACGGCCGGCAAGCCGGCGATGTCGATGCCGCGCGCCGCCACGTCGGTGGCCACCAGCACCTGCAAGCGGCAGGCCTTGAAGTCGGCCAGCAGCTGGCTGCGCGTGCCTTGGCTGAATTCGCCGTGGAAGGCGCCCACGTGCAGACCCGCGCGCTGCAGCTTGTCGGCCACGTGCTCGGCCGCGTATTTGGTGGCAACGAACACCAGCACGCGCTCCCACTGCTGCTGCAGGATCAGGTAGCGCAGCAGCTGCGTGCGGCGCGGCACGTCGACCGTGATGGCACGTTGCACGATGTCGGGCTTGTCCTGCGGTTCGGACGCCACCTCGATGCGCACGGGTTCCTTGAGCAGGCTGTCGGCCAGCGTCTGCACGCTGTCGGGGAAGGTGGCGGAAAAGAACAGGTTTTGCCGTTTCGCTGGCAACAGCGCAAGGATGGCGTTGATCTCCTCGCTGAAGCCCATGTCGAGCAGGCGGTCGGCCTCGTCGAGCACGCACAGCGACACGCCGCCCAGCTTCACGGCGTTCTGGCGCACCAGGTCCAGCAAACGGCCCGGCGTGGCAACGACGATATCGGCGCCGCCGCGCAAATCCATCATCTGCGGATTGATCGACACGCCGCCGAACAGCACGGAAATCTTCAATTTGATCGGCAACGGCTTGGCCAGCGCGTGCACCGTCTGCCCCACCTGCGCCGCCAGCTCGCGCGTGGGCACGAGGATCAGCGCGCGCACCTGGCGCGGGCCGGAAACGGGTGCCATCAGCGCCTGCAGCAGCGGCAGCGCATAGGCGGCCGTCTTGCCGGAACCCGTCTGGGCCGCGCCCAGCACGTCGCTGCCGCGCAGGATGGCGGGAATGGCGGCCGCCTGGATGGCTGTCGGCGCGGCATAGCCGGCCTTGTCAACGGCGCGGACCAGGGCGGGAATCAGACCCAGTGAGGAAAATGGCATAGCGGGCCTTCTTTATTCGTAAAGTGAGACCGGCCGCGAAAGGCGGCCGGTCGGATATGGCGACAGTATAAGGCAGACAGCTACTGGCGTGGCATTTCCAGCTTCGGATAACCCGCTTCATCGTAGCCCGGCATGCTGCGGCGGATCGCGTGCGAAAAATCCGCGTCGTCGTTGGCCGCCCGCGCGCGCGCCGTGACGTGGCCCCCATCGCGCAGCTGCCGGAAACTCAGGCCGGGCACCAGGCCCTGCACGTCGAACAGGTAGCGGTCCAGGTAGCCAGAGGCCATCAGCCGGTAGTCGAGCGGCAGGCCCGGCACGATGCGGCGCACCATCTCGAAGACGATGGTGGTGCAGTTGGCCGTCAGCGTGTTGTAGAACTGCGGCTGGTTCTTCAGCGCTTGCGCCTCGTCCAGGTAGGCGAGGAACAGCGAACGCATGGCCGCCTTGGGCATCATGACGCGGTAGAGGTGCATGTCCTCGCCGCGCGCATTCGTGCGCACGCGCAGGATGTCGCGCTCGTCGGCGGCGATCAGGCTCATCTCGAAATGCTTGAAAAAGCCGCCGATGGCGGAAAAGCTCTCGCCCTTCTCCTTGCGGATCTCGATGGAAAACGTCAAAAAGCGCCCGTCGGCAAAGCCGAAGGAAATCAAGGTATGTGCAATGTAAGGCCCCGTCCAGTACGACAGCGCCGTATCCACCGTGCGCAGTTCGTCGAGGTTGTAGCTGCGCTGCTCCCACTTGACCGTGTAGTCGTCATCGCTGCGCCAGTCGAAATTGCGCACATTGTCCAGGGTGACGAGATTGCCTTTCACGGAACCCGCCACATTGCGCGCCACGTCGTCGGCCCACACGCGCTGCTGTTTCGGCGCGATCAGGCTCCACCACACGAGCAGCAGGATAAAACCGGCCGCATACGTCAGCAGCACGCGCGCGTCGCCGCGCGTCCACCACAGCGCGATGCTGGCCACGCCCAGCGCGCCCCACAGCAGCGCGCCGATGGCTTGCGCCGCCGTGCCGCCGGACAGCTGGTACCACAGCGCCAGCGCACCCCACAATGCAGTCAACAGGATAATCAGGGAAACGGCCATGTTGCCGAGGGTGGCCAGCACGGAGCGGGCACGCAGTGATAAGAAAGTCATCCCTCAATTATAGGGGCAAGTGACGATGTGCAAGTATTCCGGGCGTGCCCAGCCTCTCTTGGGACAGACATGCCAGATTATTTCGATGGCATAATGATTTCTTTTGCAATCATTTCCGCCCTCGTATGAAACTTCATGGCTTCTCCATCGTCCAGGGTTTAAGCAAAATATTGCTTGAAGAGCAAGAGATTGACTTGCACAACGATTATGAGCTCACGCAGATCGACTACCGTATCGCTGAACGGCGGCTGCAACTGCATTGGCAACGCAGTGCCGGCGACTGGGTTCGGCCATCCATGCCCTCTGCGCTGACGCTGGTATGTGTGGGCGTGCATGTGCTGAAAATCCGGGAATCGGACGAAGATGAACATGTCAACGGGGAGAAATGCCTTTCCTCCATCGGCTTCATGTGGAATGCCATGCGCGATGACATGGATGGCGTCGCATCGCATGCAGCGAGCGTAGGCTGCACGGATCTCTCGTGCATATTCATGAGTGGCCTGAGCATCAAGATTGCTGCCGCCGAAGCACGCATTTTCCTTGGCGCCGGATAGGCCATGGCATCGGACCAGCTTTTCCCACACTGACCTGCATACATGGCCACATCCATCGCAGCAGAGCAACAACAATACAACCACGACAACATTCAGGTGACACCTTGCAGCATCAAGCGCTCTACCCCCTCGCCGGCAGCCTCAATTCCCTCTTCATCGTCGTCAGCCTGGCCGGCCTGTGGTCGCAGTTGCAGAAAATCTGGCAGCGCAAGCACGATGCCGGCATCGGCTCCGGCAAGACGACGGACATCTTGTCGATCAACCAGTTCACCGTCAGCTGCCTCGCCTACTGCGCGTTCTTCGTGTACGGCTATTCGATCACGCCGTTCAACCACTACATCGTCTGGCCCGGTTTGATCGCTGCGCTGATCGCGCTGGCCATCCTGCATGAAATTGACCGCGATCGCCGCAGCCCGGCATCGCGCAATGCCTTGCTGGCCTGCGCGCTGTTGCTGGGCGCCAGCGTGGCGGTCTCGCCTTCGGCCCCCCCCTTCACCGATGAAAAGCGCGTAATCTCGCAAAGCCTGATCGTCGCCGCCACCGTGCTGCTGGCGCAGGGCTACGCGCACCAGATCCGCCTGATCTGGCGCTCGGGCAAGACCAGCGCCGCCGCGCTGAGCAAACGGCAGGCGCCGGCCTGACCTTACTGCCCGCTCAGCGCGCGCATCTCCGCATACAGGTTAGCCTTGCCCTCGAAGCCGATGCCGACCAGCTCCGGCATGGTGATGTGGCCGTTTTCCACCTTGACGCCATCGGGAAAGCCGCCGAACGGCTGGAATAAATCCGGGTACGATTCATTGCCGCCCAGGCCCAGGCCGGCCGCGATATTCAAGGACATCTGATGGCCGCCGTGCGGGATGCAGCGGCTGCGCGACCAGCCGTGCTGGTGCAGCATGTCCATGGTGCGCAAATATTCCACGAGGCCGTAGCTGAGGGCGCAGTCAAATTGCAGCCAGTCGCGGTCGGCGCGCATGCCGCCATAGCGGATCAGGTTGCGCGCATCCTGCATGGAAAACAGGTTTTCGCCCGTCGCCATCGGCTTGTCGTAGTAGCTGCGCAGGGTCGCCTGCAGCTCGAAGTCGAGCGGGTCGCCCGCCTCCTCGTACCAGAACAGGTCGTACTGGCGCAGCGCCTTGGCGTAGGCGATCGACGTGTCCAGGTCGAAGCGGCCGTTCGCATCCACGCACAGCTTTTGCCCATCCTGCAGCACCTCCATGATGGCGTCGATGCGGCGCAAGTCCTCGTCCAGCGAAGCGCCGCCGATCTTCTTCTTGACCACCGTGTAGCCGCGGTCGATATAGCTGCGCATTTCATCCTGCAGGGCGGACAGGCTCTGGCCCGGATAGTAGTAGCCGCCCGCCGCATACACGAAGACTTTTTTATCGGGCACGCCCGTGCCGTGGCACTCGGCCAGCAGCTGGAACAAAGGCTTGTTCTCGATCTTCGCCACGGCATCCCAGATGGCCATGTCGATGGTGCCGATGGCCACCGAACGCTCGCCATGGCCGCCCGGCTTTTCATTCGTGTACATGCAATCCCACACCTTGTGCGGATCGAGATTGCCGCCGTCATCCGTGACGAGCGAAGCGGGGTCCGCGTCGAGGATGCGGGGGATGAAACGCTCGCGCATCAGCATGCCCTGGCCGTAGCGGCCATTCGAATTGAAGCCGTAGCCGACGACGGGCTTGCCGTCGCGCATCACGTCAGTGACGACGGCCACGAGGCTCAAGGTCATCTTGCTGAAATCGATATAGGCGTTGCGGATGGGGGAAGAGATGGGAATGGTCTTTTCGCGGATGTCAACGATTTTCATGCGGGCCTCCTGTGGGTGAAAACAATGACGCCAGCTTAGCCCCGATTTCAAGCCGTATAATCGACACGAATTTAAACCATTCTTCACTTCAAATTAACAATGAAAAACGACGCCACGACGGAAATGGCTTTCTTTGTACTGCTGGCCAAGCTGGGCAGCCTGTCGGCCACGGCGCGCGAACTGGGCATCACGCCGCCCGCCGTCAGCAAGCGCCTGCAGCTGATGGAGCAGCGCCTGGGCGTGCGTTTGCTGAACCGCAGCACGCGGCGCATCAGCCTGACGGGCGACGGCGAAAGCTATCTGCAACAGGCGCGGCACATCCTCGACGATATCCGCGCCATGGAAGAGTCGCTGGCCAGCGGCAGCGCGGAACCGCGCGGGCTACTGCGCGTGAATGCCACCTTGGGTTTCGGACGCACGGTGATCGCGCCCCTGCTGTCGCAATTCGCCCTGCGCCACCCGCAGTTGGAAGTGCAGCTGCAGCTGACGGACAGCCCTATCAACCTGGTCGAGCAGGCGTACGACCTGGGCATCCGCTTCGGCGCCTTGCCCGATACGCGTTTGTCCGCGCGGCGCATCATGTCGAACCGGCGCTTCCTGTGCGCTTCGCCCGCCTACCTGCAGGCGCACGGCACGCCGCAGACGCCGGACGACCTGGCGCGGCACCGCTGCATCGTGCACCGGCAAAACGACGACGCCTACGGCATCTGGCGCTTGAGCCGTGGCCGCGCCACCCACACCGTCAAAGTGCGCGGCACGGTGGCCAGCAACGATGGCGACGTGGTGCTGGGCTGGGCCCTGGACGGCCACGGCATCCTGCTGCGCTCGGAATGGGACCTGGCCCGTTACCTCGACAGCGGCCGCCTGCGCGTGGTGCTGGAAGAGTACGCGCTGGCGCCGGCCGACCTGTACGCCTACTACCCGAGCCGCCACCAGCTGCCCGCCAAAGTGCGCGCTTTTATCAATTTTCTCATCGGGCAGTTGCAGCCGGACTCGGCCAATACGGGAAAATAGGGTTACACTACAATATTGCGATATGGCAATAATATGAAGGAGTAGGTTTTGCTAGTCATACTCGGATTTCTCGTCGTGCTGTTTTCCGTCTTCGGCGGTTTCGCCATGCAGGGCGGGCACCTGGGCGCCCTGTTCCAGCCGCTGGAACTGCTGATGATCGGCGGCGCCGCGCTGGGCACCTTCTTTGTCGGCAATGACGCCAAGGCCATCCGCGCCACGTTCGCCGCCCTGCCCACCCTGTTCCACGGCTCGCAATACACAAAGGCGCGCTATATGGAACTGATGGGGCTGATGTATGAAATCCTCAGCAAGATCCGCAAGGAAGGCTTGATGTCGGTCGAGGACGATATCGACGACCCGTACCGCAGCCCCATCTTCGTGAAATACCCGTACACGCTCGGCGACGAACACATCCTGGAATTCATCACCGATTATTTGCGCCTGATGGTGTCGGGCAATATGGACGCTTACCAGATCGAAAACCTGATGGATAACGAGATCGAGACGCACCATGAAGATGCGGAAATGCCGATCCAGACGATTTCGCAGCTGGCCGACGCCATGCCCGCCTTCGGCATCGTGGCCGCCGTGATGGGCGTCGTGCACACGATGGCCTCCGTCGGCCTGCCGCCGGCCGAGCTGGGCGTGCTGATCGCGCAGGCGCTCGTCGGCACCTTCATCGGCATCTTGCTGGCCTACGGCTTCATTGCCCCGCTGGCCAGCTTGCTGCGCCGCAAGCACCATGAAACGGCGAAGATGTACCAGTGCGTGAAGGTGACGTTACTGGCCAGCCTGAACGGCTATGCCCCCGCGCTGGCCGTGGAATTCGGCCGCAAGGTCATTTCCGCCACGGAGCGCCCGTCGTTCAGCGAACTGGAAAACCACGTGCGCCAGGTGCGCACGAAGAACTGATACGGCCTGTTCCGCTTGCTCGGCGCGTCAGGCTTCCGGCGCCGTCCAGACCAGGTTCCACAGGTGGCCATCGATATCCTCGAAGCCCTGGTCATACATGAAGCCATGGTCTTCGGGCGGATGCGGTATGCGGCCACCGGCGGCCTGGGCCTTGGCGATCAGGCTGTCCACCTCTTCCCGGCTTTCGCAACTGAGGCAAATGACGACTTCATTGGCCTCCTTCGCATTCGCGACGGGTTTGCCGATCAGTGACTGGAAGAACGGTTCGGTCGTCAGCATGGCCTCGATGTTGCCCTCGACGATATTCATGAACGCCGCATTCTCGCCGCTGAAGCGGGAATTGAAGGTGAAGCCGAGGGCGGAAAAGAAGGCCTTGGATTTGTCCAGGTCCTTTACGGGCAGGTTGAGAATGATCTGTTTGTGCATGGCGCTTCCTTGTTTCCCTGGTTGAAGGTGGACTGAGTGGAACGGGCTACCGGTGCGTCCTTCCTGCAACGGTGGACGGCATACAAAATCGACACGCTGGCGAAAAAATGGTTCCTCTAGAATATCAATAAACCAGCGCAGTGATTGCTGGGCAATTAAACCACGGCAGCGCTGAACGACTCGGGCCGCCGCGCAAGCAGATGAGACAGTCGTTGCAGACCCGCCTGCAAGCGTTCACGGTCCTTGATGCTGCCCAACGAGATCCGGATGGCATTCACGGAGTCGCTGCCGGTGGCGAATGCCTCCGCCGGCGTGACCGCGATGCCGGAGCTGGCGGCTGCACGCGCAAGCTGCGAAGAGTTCCAATACGCCGGCAACTCGATCCATACATGCAGGCCGTCACCCAAGCCGCTGTAGCGCCCCGCCAGAATATCGCGCGCCATCCGGTGGCGCAGGCGCGCCTCGTTGCGTACGCCTGCCAGCAATCCGTCAGCCGAACCGTCGAGTATCCACTGCGTGGCCAGTGCGGCCGTCAGAGGCGCGACCATCAGCGCAAAGGATCTGAGCGCGACCAGGAAACGTTCGCGCTCAATCGGGTCGCGTATCAGCACGAACGCGACACGCAGGCCGGGTGTCAGGCATTTCGACAGGGTGGAGATGTAGATCACCTGTTCCGGGGCAAACGTGGCAACAGGCGGCGGCGGGGCTTCGGCAAGAAGCCAGTAGGGATCGTCCTCGACGATGCGCACATTGCAGCGCTGCGCGATGCTGGCGAGCTCCTTGCGCCGGCGTTCCGGCATGGTGATGGCGGTCGGGTTCTGTAATGTGGGATTGAGGTAGACCAGCCCGGGCTTGTGCTGGCGGCATGCTTGCTCGAGCATCTCGGGCAGCATCCCGTCCTTGTCCGCTTCCACCGCAATGACGTGCCGGCCGAATTGGCTCGCTGCGGCACGCAAGCCGGGGTAACTCATCGGCTCTGCCAGGATGACATCGCCAGGCTCCGTCAGCGCAAGGATCAATGCGGCGATCGCCGCTTGCGCACCGGGACAGACAAGGACCTGTCGAGCATCCAGATGCCCAAACATCGGTGCCAGCCATGCGGCCCCAGCCTGACGGTCGGAATCGCTTCCCCCGCCCAGGTGATAAGTCATCAACAATTCATTATCTGCCCGCATCAATACCTGAGACAAACCTTGTTTCAACATGTCGTCGAAGTCCACGCCATCGGGCGGTGGCGGGGTATTCATGGAGAGGTCGAGGATAGCGGTCAATTCGACTTTCGGCGCCGCGACATACGTGCCGCGAGCGCCGCGGCCCTCCAGCAAGTTGCGGCGTCTGGCTTCATCGTAGGCGCGTGTGATCGTCGTCAGGTCGACGTCCAGCTGCGCTGCCAGGTGGCGCTGCGGAGGCAGGCGGTCACCCGGTCTCAAGGATCCGTCTGCCACCGCCGCCTGCAAGGCATCGGCAATCTGCAAAAAACGCGGCCCCCCGTGCGCGGCCAATCGCGGCAACCAGATCGCCACATTGTCATCTTGTATGGTTTTCAACTGGGACATTTTGTCTCAATGTATGGAGATTGTTTTAAGGTAGTATGCCTTATAACGTGCAGCAACACCAATCTTGTATGGAAGTCGCTGACGTTTCTCCTCGCGCATCCGCATTCGGCACATCGCTGCGTTCGATGCCCTTGTTATTTCATGGGTAGCTATAATGGAAGAGTCAAACAGGATGCCTGGGGACGGTTTGAACGGAAGCTGCTGAAGCAGCGTTTTGAGGCAGTGCTCCTCACGATAGATAGTGTCAAGTAATAGACTGGAAATACTCAAATGATGGATTGGACACCTATAGTCTTCGTTACCTTCAAGGCTCTCGTGCTCGGCACGGGCATGTTCTTCGCCATCAAGTGGCATTACGATCAAGGCAAGAAGGACAAGGATAAGGCGAAGCAGAATCGCGCTGTGCTGCGCGCGAGCGGCAAGGTGGTCGCAGGCTTCATGCTATTGCTCATGGTCCTGGGGCTCGTCACCTTCGTCGTTGTCAGGATGGTCGGATTGGACATGACCTTCCCATGAGATGCCCGCTTCTGGCTGCGGATTCCATCGGTCAGCCGCGCCAGATACTCTCTCCGCCATTTACGGGCCCGGCGCCGTCTCATCCGGGCAACTGACCTCGTCCTCTGGCGTATACAAGGTCATCGGCACGCGCTGGCCATCGATTTCCAGCTCGCGCACTTTCGGCGGCACCAGCTGGAACTCGCCCGCCTGCAGTTTCTCGCGCAGCGGTTTGCAGCGCAGGGCATCCATGGGAATTTGCCCGCGCGCGGTCCAGCTGCCGTCTTCCTTTTCCGCCAGCAACACCGACGAGGCACGCGGGTCATTGCTGATCAGCAGCACGTCCTGCTTGCCATCGCCGTCGAAATCGAGCAGATACGCGTCGCACTGCGGCCCTGCCCGCTTCAAACAGGCGGGAAGGCGCCAGGCCGGGCCAACCTGCGTCCAGTCCTGGCGCAGGAAACTCTCCGGCAGTTTCGCCGTGGCCGGGCGCAAGGTCAGGTTGATCGACACGTCGCTCAGCGCGCCCGTCTCGTCGAGGCGGTTCTGGCGCTTGAGCATGGCCTCGGCGCGGGCCCGCACGATGGCCGCGTCGGGGCCCGTCGTGCGTTTCGTCAATTCCTGCAAGGCCGCCTGGCCATAACGGGCGCCCTGGAAGCGCAGGTATTCGAAATCGAACTTGTCCACGCCTATCTTGCCGCTGTTCAGGCGCGCCATCTGGCTGGCCACGGAAATGCGCGCCGGGTCGGCCAGCGGCGAGAACAGCACGAACAGCACCAGCAGAGTAACAAAGGCGGTGGCCACGTTGACGTTGGCGATCAAGTGCAGCCAGTCGCCATACTTGCTCGCCGCCCAGGCGTAACCGGCGGCGTAGCAGGTGGCGATCAGCAGGCAGGCTGCAGCGATCAGGCGGTCGGACGTCCAGCCATGCGACATCACGCGCAGGGTCAGCGCATAGATGGCGATGCCCACCACCCACGGCAGCAGCAGACAAGCCAGACGCGTGCCCAGGCGGATGCCGCGCGCCACGCCATGACCCACTTCGCCATTCTGGAAGGCGGCATTGATCAGCACCACCAGCACGCCAGCCATGCCCAGCAGCACGGACGCCGCATGGCGCGTGGCCCACAAACGCTCGAAGCCGATGAAGGGCAAGGTCAGCAGGAAACCGGAGACGAGCACGGCGGCGATCGGCATCAGCCATGACAGCAGCACCAGCAGCAAGGTGCGGATGCCGCGCACGATGGACGGGCGCACGTCCGTGATGTGGATGGCGAACGAAAACGCGAAGCAGATGACGGGAATCACGAACCAGGCCTGGCCCAGCAGTTTTTTCAGGAAACTGAGCTTGATCAGCAGGAACAGCTGCCCGCCCAGCCACAGCACCAGCCACAGGCCCAGCACGAACAGCAGAGAAAACAGCAGCTGGATGCCGAGCTTCCAGGCGATTTCAAAGTAGGTGGGATAGCGGGCGATGCGCTGGCCATCCTGGGCGCTGGCCAGCACCAGCGCGTGGGCGATATAAAAGCCGACGACGCAAAAACCGAACAGCTGCGCGGAAATGACGCGCAGCGGTGCCCCCGGCTTGTAGTTGCCCCAGATCACATGCTCGGCGCCGCGCGCCACGTCATGCCAGGCCAGCACGGCCATCACGACGGCGGCGCCCGCCATCCACAGGGCGATGCGCTTGACCGACATATGGCCCAGGCTGGACACCAGCAGGATGGGCAACAGCAGGCTGATCAGCATCAGCGGCGCCAGCAGATAGGCTTCCGTGGCGGGCCACACCTTGTCTTGCGCCGTGCTGTACAGCCAGTACAGCAGCACGCCTTGCAGCAGGCCCGTCACCAGGCGCGTCACCGCGATGCGCGGTGCCACCACCGGATCGAGCAACGCCATGTTTTTTCCAGCGGCATCCTGCTGCATAATCATCCCTTAATAGTCGTTTATTGCTGTAAAGCACGGCCATTATTGCATTTCGTTATCGCCATCTCAACAACGATTCGTGCGCGCGCCCTCGCCGCGGCGCAATGGCAAGCTTTGCGCAAGGCCCCAGGCCAATTCCGGCACGAAGAACAGCCACAGCAGCGGCTGGCCCGTCGTGAACAGCGCCCACGCCATCCACGTGGAAAACAGATAGCGGGCTGCCGCATCATAGCGGCCGAAGCGCGGCTGCGGGTCCAGCATGCGCAGCACGGACCAGACCATCACCACGCTGCCAAACAAGCTGCTGATGAGCAGATGAAACGGTCCGAAAACGGGCAGCGGCAGGCCGCCCAGGCTCACGTTGACGGCGTTCAAGTGCTCGCGCAGCAGCAAAAACGTCCACGGCGTGGCAAACGGGGCCGTCATAAGCACATCATAAATGGCGCTGGCGCGCACTACACGGCGGAAGGCGGAAACGGACAACATGGGAACTCCTGTCTTTGGAAAGCGCCCATGATCAGGGTTGGAGTACACTCCATGGTCAAGCATTTTATGAAAGAAAAATCACCATGCAGATCGGCGAGATGGCGCAGGCGACGGGCTTGAGCCGCGATACCCTGCGCTTTTATGAAAAGCGGGGCTTGCTGCGCGCACGGCGCGGCGCGAATGGCTACCGCGACTACCCGCCCGAGGCGGCCGACTGGCTGCGCTACCTGCGCACGGCGCAGCAGCTGGGCTTTACCCTGGCGGAAATCGAGGCCGACATGCCGCTGCTGGCGGCCGCCGGCGATCCCGCCACGGCGGAACTGCTGCGCGCGGCGCTGGCGCGCAAGCTGGGTGAAATCGATGCGCGCATCGCGGGATTGACGCAGTTGCGCGGCGAACTGGTACTGCGTATGGGGCCCGCAGCGGCCGCGTGTCCGTTGCGGGGAGATGCCGATGCCAGTCACTAAACTCGCTACACTGCTGCCGTGGCTATTCCTGCTGGGCGCTGGCGGCGCGCAGGGCGCAGAGCTGGCCTGCGGCGACTTCCTGTCCCTGCTGGGCAAGAAGCCCGCGTATCTCGTCTATCAGGGTTGCCAGCAAAACAGGGAACGCCAGGACCAGCCGTTCGAAGCCCGCTACGCAGTGGACGGCAAGCATGCCCGGCAGGCGGAAGCATATCTGCGGCACGCGTATGGCTTGCCCAGGCTCAAGCGCTATTGCTGCGCCTGGGACAGCTCGCCCCACTCCTGGCGCGACCGCCGCACGGGCTACGGCTATGTGCTGCTGATGGGCTCGGGCGAAACGCTGGTCAGGACGCGCGACGCCTGGCCGCGGATCGACCGCTTTGTCGTGCAGGTCGACGGCTACGCGCAAGACCCCTGATGCAAGCGCTCAATCGAGTTCCTGCCGCGCCACCAGGATGCCATCCGCATCGGCGTAGATCCAGTCGCCCGGATGCACGGCCACGCCGCTGACCTGCACGCGCACGTCGCGCTGGCCGGCGCCCGTCTTGTTGCTCTTGCGCGGATGCGTGGCCAGTGCGCGCACGCCGATCTGGCAGACATTGATTTCCTCGCTGTCGCGGATGCAGCCGTCGACGACGATGCCAGCCCAGCCGTTGCTTTCGGCCAGCACGCCCAGCTGACCGCCCACCAGCGCGCGGCGCAGGCTGCCGCCGCCATCGATCACCAGCACATGGCCCTGGCCCGGCGTTTCAAGGGTGCTGCGCACGAGGGCATTGTCCTCGAACACTTGCAAGGTGGTGGCGGGGCCGCTGAAACGCATGCGCTGGCCGAAAGCGCGGTACACGGGTGGCAGCACGGCCAGAGTGCCGTCGTCGAGCATGGCCGCATAGTCGTCGCACAGGTCGGTGGTGGCAAAGGTCATGGGGATTCCTTTCGTGGCTGATGGCAACGATTCTATGCCTTTTGCAACGCCGCGGCACGTGTTTTACCGCCCACGCCCACGGCCGTGGCAATCGCCAGCGCCTGGAACAAGCCGATGAACACGAACAGCAGGGCCGGATGATCGCCATCCATCAGCGCGCCAAAGAACAGGGGCCCGACGGCCAGACCGCTGTCGAGGCCCGAATACACGACGCCATACACGCGCCCGGTGGCATTCTTCGGCGCCGCCGCGCGTATCATCAGGTCGCGCGACGGTCCCGCCACGCCCGACGTCAAGCCGATGGCGCCCATCAGCACCACGGCGCCCCAGGCCGGCACGGCGGCCATGGACAGCAGCACGGCCAGCAGCGCGGCAGCGGAAAAGGCGATCGCCACGTTGCGGTCCGGCTGCTTGCTGCGCGCGCCCACCACGCCGCCGGCCAGCATGCCCACGGCCGAGGCCAGCATATAGGCCGTGTAGGCGCTGGTGGCCAGCGCCAGGCTCATGCCGTACAGCTTGACGAGGGCCACGCTGGCAAAGCTCTGGATGCCGCCGAGGGCGATGGCGGTAATGAAGAAGAAGGCAAAGCACATCCACACGGCCGGCAGGCGCAGGAAATCCAAGGTGCCTTCGCCGCCAGCTGGCTGACCCGGTGCGGCCTTTTTCACGGGCTCGGGACGGATGGCGTGGCGGTTCAGGAACAGGATCAGCAGCACGCCGAACGGCAGCACGGCCGCGCACTGCAGAGCCACTCGCCAGTCATAATGGGTGGCAACGTACGTCATGAACAGCGGCGCCAGGGCCCAGCCGATGTTGCCGCTGATGCCATGCACGGAAAAGCCGTAAGCCACGCGGGCCGCCGAGACGCGCTGGTTGAGGATCGTGTAGTCGGCCGGGTGGAATACGCTGTTGCCCATGCCTGCCAGCATGGCGCCCAGCATCAGCGCCGCATAGCTGTGCGCGGTGGACAGGGCCAGCGCCGACACGCCCAGCAGGAAAATGCCGGAAAACAGCACGGCGCGGGCGCCGAAACGGTCGACGACAAAGCCCGCCAGCGCCTGCCCCACACCCGAAATGATGAAAAACACCGTCATCAGCAGGCCCAGTTCCGCATACGACAGGGCGAAGGCCGGTTTCAACCAGACGAACAGGGCCGCGAGGATCAGGTGGTAAAAGTGCGACACGCCATGCGCCAGCCCCACGAGGGCGATGACGCGCGCATCGCTGCGCAAGGTGGGAAGTTCGGATGCCGAGTTAGTTGTTATCATGTCATACCCTGTCTTATACTGGTGAAGCTCAAGTGTATGCAAAATACCATCGTCTGTTTTCCGACAGAACGACATAATTTATCGAATTAAGGCCAAGCTGATGGGTGTACCTATCCTCCACCATACGCGCATGTGTCCACCACGGGAAGCGCCCAGCGCGACCATCCCCGTGACCATGGTCGCGCGCGACCTGCAACCCGATGAATTTCTCTTGCCGCACAGCCATCCCTGGGGCCAGGTGACGATGGCGCTCGAAGGCGTGCTGCGTATCACCGCCAACAACAGCAGCTGGGTGCTGCCGCCCATGCGCGCCATCTGGATCGCGCCCAACGTGGAGCATGCCGTCACGATACTGGAAAAAACCCGCTTGCGCCCCCTGTGCATCCATGCCGCGCGCGCGCCGTTCGCGGGCCGCGACTGCAAGGTGCTGGAAGTATCAAACCTGCTGCGCCAGCTGATCATGGCGCTGGAGCAATTGGACCCGGGGGAGGAACCGGCGCGCGAAGCGCTGCTGGCCGAACTGATCCTCGATGAATTGAAACGCTCGGACACGCGCCCCATTCGCGTCCCCTTGCCCAGCGACAAGCGCCTGAAAACCCTGTGCGACAGCCTGATCGAGAAACCGGGTTTGAACCAGACCCTGGAACACTGGGCGCAGCTGGTCGGCGCATCGGAGCGTACCCTGGCGCGGCTGTTCGAACGGGAATTGGGCATGAGTTTTGGCCAGTGGCGCCAGCAAGTGCGCCTGGCGCACGCGGCGCCCCTGATCGCGCGCGGCGTGCCGTTGTCGCAGGTGGCCGAAGAACTGGGCTACGCCAGCCAGTCAGCCTTTTCCGCCATGTTCAAGAAGACTTTCGGCAGTTCGCCATCGGCCTTCTTTGCCCAGGGCGAACGCTCTTAAGCCATGAAGTCGAAGAGCGAATTTTTACCGGTATAACCCGGCAAGGCCGAGTTCGTTCCCATCTGTTCCTGCGCCGAATACGCTTTCACCAGCGCCTGCGCCTGGGCCGTCAGGGCCTTGGCCAGCACGGCTTTCTTGTTGGTCAGGGTGGTGATGTCCTTGCCCACCGTCTGCACTTCCTTGCGGATGATGCTCGTTTCGCCCGTCAGCTCGCCGATCTTGCTGGAGAACTGGTCGGCCACGCCCTTGCCGTTATTCGTAAACAGCTTGCTGACGGCATCCGGATCGGCCGCAATGGCGGCCTTGAGCTTTTTATCGTCGAGCACCAGCTCGCCGCTCTTGCCCAGGGTCACGCCGGCGCTGCTCAAGATGGAAGCGGGCACGCCCGTGCTGGCCGTGCGCAGCACTTGCTCCATCTGCGAGCGCACCTGGCCCAGCGCCGTATCGGACTTCAAGTCGCCCTGCTGCAGGCTTTGCAGCTTGCTGTTGAGTTCATTGTAGGCCGTGACGAAGCTGGCCACGTTGGTCGCGATCTGGCTGCTGTCCTTGGCGATGACGAGGTCCGTCGTGCCCTTTTTCTTCAATTCGATGGTGACGCCCTCGACAGCTGTCGTCAAGGTATTCGTGGCGCTCTTGATCTCCTTGCCGTCGACGGTCAGCAGCGCGTCCTGCGCGGCGGCCGTCTGCTGCATGCCCTTGCCGGCGCCAGGCGCATAGCTGAGCAGATTGCTGACGGCCGCGTCGCCGGCCACGCTGATGCGCATGCTGCCGTCGGCGCCGCTCTTGCCGTTCAAGGCCAGCGAGTAGCCATCGGGGCCCTTGACGACGCTGGCGTCGATGCCTTGCTGCTTGAGCGCGGCGGCGATGCCGTCGAGGCTATTGTTGCTGCTGTCTATCGTCAGCGAAATGATCTTGCCGCTGCCTGGGGTAAATTGCTTGCCGTCGGCCGTGCCCACTTCGATCTTGACCAGCGCGGGCGCACCCGTGCCGATCGCCGCGCTGGAGGATTTCTGCGCGCCGCTGAGCAGGGTCTGTCCCTGCGCCAGCTGCTTGACGTTCAGCTCATGGCTGCCGCTGGCGGCCTTGTCGGTGGTGGTGGCGTTCAGCACATCCTTGGCGCTCGACGTGGCCGACGTGGCCAGGCCGTTGCCGGCCATGTTCTTGGCCACGGTCTGGAATTTTGCCAGCGCCGATTGTAGCTGGCCCAGGCCCGAGAACTTGGCCTGGTCGCGCGCCAGGCTGGCGTTGAGCTTGACGACGCCCGTGTTCTGCGACTGCATCTGGCGCTCCACCTTCGCATACACATCGGCAGAGATATTGCCCTGCGTCGTCTGCTGCGTGTTGTTGGTGTAAGCCCTGCTGTTGATGGTCGAATTAAACATGGTAGGCGTTCCCGTCGGGTGTAAGGTCATGACACACGGTTCAGGTCCTGACCGTGCTGCGCTAGAAACGGACGGCAGGCGCGCGCGGCGCGGCAGCATCCCTCTTCTGGTTGATAATTATGCAGTATTACCGGAATATCAAAACAGCGAACAGAACAAGTTTTTCCTGACTGCAAACCCATATGCACCATTTTAGCGCATGTCACTTGCCGCTTATCCCGGGCATGCCTCAGCGCATGAATCTTGAAATGGCGCTGCTGACGGCCATGTCCAGCTGCAGGAAAGTGAGTCCCACCTTGAAACCGGCACTGCTGAAAATGCAGTGCGAGACGGACACGCGCGCCTCGATGATGTGCGCCGCGCCATCGTAAAACAGCTCGAACAGCACCTTGCCCTGCTTGCCTGTCGGCACCGGCTCCGCGATGACGGCCGCCATGCCGCCGGGCCCCACGTCGAGGGTGCGCGCCGCCACGGGACCCGCACCATCGATGACCAACATTGCCTTGGCACGCAAAATCTTGCGTGCGCCCTGCCTTTGCTCTACTGACACTGTATTCCGCTTCTCTCTATGCATTGTCGATACGAATTCGCCATGCGAACTCATCGGACAAATATTATAGTTCCAAACGGAAATTATGTTTTACTTGTCTCAAGCTTGGCATTTAAACCATACCGACTGTTACTCGTGATCGCGCAACTTGTTGAATGCCTCGTCGATGCGCTCGACGCCGATGACCTTGAGGCCTTCGATGACTTGCTTGGGCAGATTGGACTTGGGTACCACGGCCAGGGTAAAGCCCAGCTTGGCCGCTTCGCGCAAGCGCTCCTGGCCGCGCGGCGCGGGACGAATTTCACCGGCCAGCCCCACTTCGCCAAACACGACCAATCCCCGTGGCAAGGGCTTGTTGCGCATCGACGAGTTAATCGCCAGCAACACGGCCAGATCGGCCGCCGGTTCCGTGATCTTCACGCCACCGACGGCATTGATGAACACGTCCTGGTCGAACGCCGCGATGCCCGCGTGGCGGTGCGCCACGGCCAGCAGCATGGCCAGGCGGTTCTGCTCCAGGCCAACGGACAGCCGGCGCGCATTGGGCAAGTGGCTTGTGTCGACGAGGGCCTGGATTTCCACCAGCAAGGGGCGCGTGCCTTCCTGCGTCACCATCACGCAGGAACCGGGCACTTGGTTGTCGTGCTGCGACAGGAACAGGGCCGACGGGTTCGACACCCCTTTCAAGCCCTTTTCCGTCATGGCGAACACGCCCAGTTCATTGACGGCGCCGAAACGGTTCTTGATGGCGCGCACGAGGCGGAAGCTGGAATGGGCGTCCCCCTCGAAATACAGCACCGTGTCGACGATGTGCTCGAGCACGCGGGGGCCAGCCAGCGCGCCCTCTTTCGTCACGTGGCCGACTAAAATGATGGTCACGCCCGTCTGCTTGGCCGCGCGCGTCAGTTGCGCCGCGCATTCGCGCACTTGCGCCACGGAACCGGGTGCCGAGCTGAGCGCGTCCGAATACACGGTCTGGATCGAATCGATCACCACCACTTCCGGCTTCAGGTCGTGCAAGGTGGACAGGATCTTTTCCAGCTGGATCTCGGCCTGCAATTTGAGTTCCTTGGCGTCGATGACGAGACGCTTGGCGCGCAGGGCAATCTGCGCGCCCGATTCTTCGCCACTGACGTACAGCACGCGCTTGTGGTGCGACATGTTTGCCAGCGCCTGCAGGAGCAGGGTCGACTTGCCGATGCCGGGATCGCCGCCGATCAGCACGACGCCGCCCGCCACCATGCCGCCGCCCAGCACGCGATCAAATTCCTCGATGCCCGTGCCGAAGCGGGGCACGTCGATGGCATCGATATCGTCGAGCGACAGCACGGGCGCCGTCTGCGCCAGCGACATGTGCTGCGGATTCGAATAGCGGTTGTTGCCGCCCGTCTCGGGCAGGGTTTCCACCATGGTATTCCACTGGTTGCACGAGGTGCATTGCCCCATCCATTTGTTGCTGATGGCGCCGCAATCGCTGCAAGTGTAGATGGTCTTGACTTTTGCCATGGTGTATTTTGCCCGGGTAAGGTGAAACTGCTGTCTATATATACAGTATATACAAACAAGGCTGTGAGGTCACGCCTCGATCACCGGAACGCGCGGCGCCAGTGCGCACATCAGCTCGTAGCCGATGGTGCCGGCGGCCAGCGCCACCTCGTCGATCGGCATGCCCTGGCCCCACAGGGTGACGGCGCTGCCGACTTTTGCGCCCGGCACCTGCGTCAGATCGACCATCAGCATGTCCATCGACACCCGGCCGATGAGGCCAGTGCGCACGCCATCGACGAGCACGGGCGTGCCTTCGGGCGCGTGGCGCGGATAGCCGTCCGCATAGCCGCAGGCCACCACGCCCACCTTGATATTGCCGGCCGCCTCGTAGCGGCTGCCATAACCCACCACTTCGCCAGCGGCGATATCCTGGATGCCGATAATCTTGCTGCGCAAGGTCATGGTGGGCAGCAAGCCGAACGCTTGCGCGGACGTGCCGCCGGGAGCGCCGCTGGGCGTGCCGCCATACAGCATGATGCCGGGCCGCACCCAGTCGCTGTCCAGATGATGCAGCAGCACGCCGGCAGAATTGCACAGGCTGCGCGGCAAGGGTACGCCTATGCTGGCCGCGCCCGCCTCAAAACGCAGCATCTGCTGGGCCAGGGGCAAGCGCGTGGGCGCCGCCTCGTCCGCATTGGCGAAATGCGTCATCAGGGTGATCGTGCCGACGTGCGGGATGGCGCGCAGGCGCGCATACGCACCCGCCACGGCGCCCGGCATGAAACCCAGGCGGTTCATGCCCGTATTCATCTTCAGGTGCACATCGATGGCGTGCGGCAAGCGCGCCGCTGCCAGCATGGTAATCTGCTCTTCGCAATGCACACTGCCGCTCAAGCCATATTGCGCCATGCCAGGCAAATCGCCGGCATCGAAAAACCCTTCAAGCAGCAAGATGGGCTTGGTCCAGCCCAGTTCGCGCAGGCGCACGGCGTAATCAACTTCGACCAGCGCCAGGCCATCGGCGTCGGCAAAGCCCCGCATGGCCCGCTCCAGACCGTGGCCATAGGCATTTGCCTTGACGACGGCCCACACGTTGGCGCCGCGGGCGCCGGCACGGGCGCGCGCCAGATTGTGTTGCATGGCGTCGAGATCGATGGTGGCGATGAGGGGCCTGGGCATAAGCGTGACACACGGCAAGTGGGAAAGTCATATTTTACCGGATGGGCCGTACAAGGACATGGCAGGCACCGCAGGTCGTGCGCATAGGACATCATTTATAAAATGCTCACATGTATGTGTATTTTTCTACGGCAGAAAAATTAAGCTTCGCTTAGGCAAGAGGATGCAAAGCAGCCCCTTCCAAACTTGGGGTTTGCCGTTTTTTCGTGGTATAAAGCAAGCCAGATATGATTTCAGGCAATCCAGAATGAATCGTGGTTTTTATACCATCATGGCGGCGCAGTTCTTTTCTTCGCTGGCAGATAACGCCCTCTTTTTTGTCGCCGTCGATTTATTGGTGTCCATGAAATCCCCGGCGTGGATCACGCCGCTGCTCAAATTGTCATTCGTGCTGTTTTACGTGCTGTTGGCCGCTTTTGTCGGCGCCTTCGCCGATGCACTGCCGAAAGGCAAGGTCATGTTCATCGCCAACATGGTCAAGATCTTCGGCTGCGCCCTCGTCTTCTTCCACGTGCATCCGCTGCTGGCCTACGCCGTCGTCGGTTTTGGCGCTGCCGTGTATTCGCCCGCCAAGTACGGCATCCTGACGGAACTGCTGCCGCCGGAAAAACTCGTGGCGGCGAATGGCTGGATCGAAGGCTTGACCGTCACCTCCATCATCCTCGGCACCGTCATGGGCGGCGCGCTCGTCAGCGGCCACGTGTCCGACATGCTGCTGTCCATCGACATTCCCCTGATCAATACGGGCATCACCAGCAAGACAGAAGCGGCCTTGTGCGTGGTAGTGGGCATTTATGCGCTGGCGACCCTGGCCAACCTGAAGATTCCCGACACGGGCTGCGTGTATGCGCACCAGGAACGCAATCCTATCAAACTGATTACCGATTTTGCCAATTGCTATTCCATCCTGTGGAAAGACAAGCTGGGCCAGATCACCCTGGCCGTGACGACCCTGTTCTGGGGCGCTGGCGCCACCTTGCAGCTGATCGTACTGGAATGGGCCAAACAATCGCTGAACATGCCGTTTGACAAGGCAACCAGCCTGGTGGGCGTGGTCGCCATCGGCGTGGCCGCCGGCGCCGTGCTGTCGGCGCGCTTCATTCCGCTGCGCAAATCGCTGACCGTCATTCCGCTCGGCATCGCCATGGGCGTGATCGTCATGATGATGACGCAAGTGCACTCCGTGTGGATCGCCTACCCGCTGCTGATACTGATCGGCGCCCTGTCCGGCTTCTTCGTCGTGCCAATGAATGCCCTGCTACAACACCGCGGCCACGTGCTGATGAGCGCAGGTCACTCGATCGCCGTGCAGAACTTCAATGAAAACCTGTCGATTCTGACCATGCTGGCCGTGTATTCGATCATGATCCGCTTGCACCTGCCGCTGAACATCATCATCACCCTGTTCGGCCTGTTCGTCGCCGGCACCATGTACATGATCATGCGCAAGCACAAGCTGAACCAGGCTGAGCATGACAATCTTTCTTTGATCGGCGAGCAGAAACACTAATTTTGGGATCAGACCCGACGGGTCTGACCCCAGCATTACGCTGGCAGCGTACCTAACAGCCGCCGCGCGGCAGCCTGCTCCGTCCAGTCATGGGGCACGACAAAACCGCGCGTGCGCTCCACTTCCCAGCCTTCGACATTGTCCACCGTGGCCACCAGCACCGGTTGCGCCAGATCAAACAACTGCGCCTGCAAGGCATCGACATCGAGCACCTCCACGTCGCGCCCTTTGAATGGCGCCAGCCATTGCAAGCGGGGCAGCACAACATAGCGCTGCTGCGGCAATTGGGTTGGCGTGCACCAGAAGCCGTGTCCATGTTCCTGGGAAATGCCGTCCATGGCGGGCGTGGCGCCTGCCGCATAGAACAGCCAGCCCTTGACCAGCGCCTGCGCCGCGCGCACGGGCTGCGCCAGCAGGATTTGCGCGGCCGGATGACGCGAGAGCGCCAATTGCTTGTCGAGAATCTTGCGCATCTTCAAGCCCAGGGTATCGGCCAGGTTGGGACCGATCAAATGGTTGAAAACGCCAGGATCGGGAGCGCCTTCGAGCAGGTAGAACTTGGTGGCGAATTCCCAGTGCAGCAGCTCACTCCCGTCATGCAGCAGGAAATCGAACTCGCCCACCGTCTCGTTGCGGTTCATTTGCACCTGCAAGCCATGCGCAGCCAGCACACCGTGCTGCTCAAAATAAAAGGCCAGCAGCTTTTCAGCATACAGGCCCAGGCGGGAATAGAATTTCGGCCCCAGCGCCGCATCGAGCGGCGATAGATCATCCTGCAGCGCACCCAGCCACGCCGCCACGGCAGGCGTGACGGGCGCGAGGCTGGCGATGCGCCCGCCCCAATGGGAGCTGGCCGGGTCCAGCAAATCGGGCGAGTCGAGCAGCCAGGCCAGCGCACGCACGCGGGGGTGCGTCAAATGTCCCCAGCGGCGCTCGAAGCGGGCCTGGAAGCTGTCGACGGCGGACTCAACCACCGTGCGTGCTTTTCGCCAGGCACAGGTCGGCCCAGGCACGCGCCTTGGCCTTGCCCGTCTCGTCCTGCAGCAATATTTCCGGATGGAAGGTCGCCACGACGGACGCACTGCCCAGCTGGCGCACCTTGCCGCGTACGGGCTTTTCGCCGGGATTGATACCGGCGGCGGCCATCGAACCGAGGGTAACGATGGTGCGCGGCTGCAGCAGGGCCAGTTCGCGGTCGAAGTACGGGCGGCAAGCGGCGGACTCCGATTCAGTGGGCAAGCGTTCCTGCCCGGCCTCGTCGAGCGGACGGCATTTCAGCAAATGCGTGATGTACACATCGCTGCCCGCGTCGATATCGATGGCTTTCAGCATGTTGTCGAGCAATTTGCCCTGCTCGCCCGGCAAGGCGCGCCCTTCCCGTTCTTCCAGGCGCGAGGGGCTGCTGGCCAGCATCAGCCAATCGCCCTGGCGGTCGCCACGGCCCATGACGACGCCCTTGCGCGTCTTGCACAAGTCGCAGCGCGCGCACTTGGCGACGGCCGCCGTCAAGCCATCCCAGTCGAGAGCGGCGATGTCTGCGTCGCTGAACTGTCTGGCGGGCGGCGGTGGCGGCGCATCGTCGAACCAGGCAGTGTCGTCAGGCTCGGCGGCGGGGACTGGCGCCGCGGCAACGGCGACAGGTGCTTCGGCCTGCACCTCGACCTTCGCCTCGGCAGCCACCTCGACGACTTCGGCAACCATCTCTGTGACGACCTCAATCACGGCTTCGGCCACGGGCGCCGTCACGGCCGCTTCCATCTCCACGGGCGCTTCGACGACGGCGTCAACGGTCTCGGGTGCTGCGCCCTGGCGCAAGCGCCACAGGGGGCCGACGCCCATTTCATCGAGGAAAACAGCGCTGCGGCTCATAAGTTAAAACGCATCACGATCGCGTCCTCACGTTGCGAATTGGCCGCCGGATAATATCCCTTGCGGCGGCCTATCTGTTCAAATCCATAGCGCTGGTAAATATCGAGCGCGCGCACGTTCGACGGGCGCACTTCCAGCAGCATCGATTCCATGCCCAGCTGGCGCGCACAGGCGCAGGACTGGTTCAGCAGGAAACGCCCCAGCCCCTGGCCCTGAATGGCGCCCTCGACGGCCACGTTCAGCAAATGCGCTTCATCGACGACCAGCATCAGCAAAAAGTAGCCGAGCAAGGTGCCATCCACGTCGCGCAGCACCCAGGCCGGGTAGCCGCTCTTGAGCGAATCGACAAAGTTGCCATGCGTCCAGGGATGCGGATACACGCGCTGCTCCAGCGCCAGCACTTCGACCAGGTCCGCTTCCTGCATCGGCTGATAGTCGAGGCGCAGCAAGTCCCAGCCTGCAGCGCTGTCCTTGCCCGCTTCCATCATTGCGCCGACTCCGCAGCGGCCTTGGCGGCCTGCATGTCGAGACGCTCGGCACTTGTGTAAGCGATCTTGTTGCGCAAGTACAGAGGCTGCGCCTCGGCCGCCGTCACGAACTGACCGGCCACAAACGCGATGCGCGCCAGCTGCGCCACTTGGACGGCGTGCGGCATGATGGCCGCGTCGGCAGCGGCGGCGCATGGCAGCGCGGCCAGGGCGTCGGCATAGGCGCTAAAACCGTTGCCGCAAGCGGTGACGTCGCCTTGCGGCGCGACGCCGGCCGGCGCGCTCAGGGCCGGCGGCAGCACGGCCTGCAATCCATTTTGATAGTCATATTGCGCCCAGTACACTTCGCCCATGCGGGCGTCGAGCACAGTGACGATGCGTTGCGCGCCATACTGCTGGTGGCACGCGAGGGCCATGGCATCGAGCGTGACGACGGGCACGACGGGAAGATTGGCGCCGTAGGCCAGGCCTTGCGCGATGCCGCAAGCCGTGCGCACGCCCGTAAACGAGCCGGGGCCGGAGCCGTAGGCGATGGCGTCGACGTCCGCCAGGGTCACGCCAGCCTCGGCCAGCAATTCCTGCACCATCGGCAAGATGGATTGGGAATGGGTGCGCACGCCCGACGAGGCGCGCGACAGGACGACATCGCCGCGCAGCAAGGCGCAGGAGGCGAGTTCGGACGACGTTTCAATAGCAAGTAAGGTGGGAAGTAAGGTAGACATAGCGTATTTTACCTTGCCAGGCCCGGTAACGGCATGCCGTGCCGGCCAACAACAGCCCACTTGCACAGCCCGTGCGCGAGGACGGCTATAATAAAAGGCTAAGCTGATTGCTTGACCGGCGTCATTGCGCCATGCCCGGCAATCCATACGCGACACTATCACCCCACTCTTGCCCTGGTCCGCTCCGTGAATCCACTTCTTGCTAAACTGCAACCATACCCGTTTGAAAAGCTGCGCCAGCTGTTTGCCGGCGTGACGGTCAACCCCGAATATGCGCCCATCAGCCTGGGCATGGGAGAACCCAAGCATCCGACGCCGGCCTTCATCGAGCAGGCATTGACCGACAATATCCATGGCCTGGCCAGCTATCCGACCACCATCGGCTCGGAAGCCTTGCGTACCGCTATCGCCGGCTGGCTCGAGCGCCGCTACGGCATCCCCAAGCTCAATCCTGCCACGCAAATCCTGCCCGTGAACGGTTCACGCGAAGCGCTGTTTGCGCTGGCGCAAACGGTGATCGATCCATCGGCCGGTTCGCTCGTGATCAGCCCGAACCCGTTTTACCAGATCTATGAAGGCGCGGCCTACCTGGCCGGTGCCGAACCGTATTTCGTCAATTCCGATCCGGCGCGCAATTTCGGCTGCGACTACGACAGCGTGCCCGCGTCCGTGTGGGAAAAGGTCAAGCTGCTGTTCCTGTGCTCACCCGGCAACCCGACGGGCGCCGTGCTCACCCTGACGGACTGGGAACACCTGTTCGCCCTGTCCGAGCGCTACGACTTCGTCATCGCCGCCGACGAGTGCTATTCCGAGATCTACCACGGCGACACGCCACCGCTGGGCGCGCTGCAGGCGGCGCACATGCTGGGCCTGTCCACCATCGAGCGCCCATATGCGCGCCTGGTCGTGTTTTCCAGCCTGTCGAAGCGCTCGAACGTGCCGGGCATGCGCTCGGGCTTTGTCGCCGGCGACGCGGAAGTACTGAAAAAATTCCTGCTCTACCGAACCTACCACGGCGGCGCCATGAGCCCTGCCGTGCAGGCGGCCTCCGTCGCGGCCTGGAACGACGAAACCCATGTCGAGGAAAATCGCGCCAAGTACCGCGCCAAGTTCGACGCCATCACACCGCTGCTGCAATCGGTGATGGACGTGCAATTGCCGGACGCCGGCTTCTACCTGTGGGCCGACGTCAGCCGCACGGGACTGTCCGACACGCAATTCGCGCAACGCCTGTACGCCGAATATAATGTGACGGTATTGCCTGGCAGTTATCTGGCGCGCGACGCGCACGGCATCAATCCGGGCCGCAACCGCATCCGCATGGCCCTCGTGGCCGAAACGGCCGAAGGGCTGGAAGCCGCACTGCGCATAGTAAAATTCTGCCAGCAGCTTTCCGCATCCGCATCAACCAACTAAATAAACAAGACATCATCATGAGCCAACAACTGCAAACCATCATCGACCAGGCCTGGGAAAACCGCGCCGAAATCAATCCAGGCAACGGCACGGCCGAACTGCGCGACGCCGTCTCCCACGTCATCAATGGCCTGGACAACGGCAGCATCCGCGTGGCCGAAAAAACCACGGGCGACTGGGTGGTCAACCAGTGGGTCAAGAAAGCCGTGCTGCTGTCGTTCCGCCTGGAAGACAACGTCGTCCTGCCAT
Source organism: Janthinobacterium aestuarii (assembly GCF_051380835.1). Lineage (NCBI taxonomy): Bacteria > Pseudomonadati > Pseudomonadota > Betaproteobacteria > Burkholderiales > Oxalobacteraceae > Janthinobacterium > Janthinobacterium aestuarii. The sequence continues at coordinate 13,138 of NZ_JBNYXU010000006.1, read as the reverse complement.
CCGATGGCACGATGCAGTTCTACGACAAGGTCCCGACCAAGTTCGCCAACTACACCAAGGAAGACTTCGCCAAGGGCGGTTTCCGCGTGGTGCCGCCAGCCGTTGCCCGCCGCGGCAGCTTCATCGCCAAGAACGTCGTGCTGATGCCATCCTACGTCAACATCGGCGCCTACGTCGATGAAGGCGCCATGGTCGACACCTGGGCCACCGTCGGTTCCTGCGCCCAGATCGGCAAGAACGTCCACCTGTCCGGCGGCGTCGGCATCGGCGGCGTGCTGGAGCCAATGCAAGCAAACCCGACCATCATCGAAGACAACTGCTTCATCGGCGCCCGTTCGGAAATCGTCGAAGGCGTGATCGTCGAAGAAAACTCGGTCATCTCGATGGGCGTCTACATCGGCCAGTCGACCAAGATCTACGACCGCGCCACGGGCGAAGTCACCTACGGCCGCGTGCCAGCCGGCTCCGTCGTGGTCTCGGGCAACCTGCCTTCGGAAGATGGCAAGTACTCGCTGTACTGTGCCGTGATCGTCAAGCGCGTGGATGCAAAAACCCGCGCGAAAACGGGCATCAACGAACTGCTGCGCGGCATTTAATCACTGCGCTGTGAAGTATCGGTAATACCTGCATGTCCCGCTTCGGCGGGACATTTTCATTTCCACCTAGCAACTTCAATCGTCGCGCAGCCATCGCCCATCCTGTCCTATACTGGATGGCATGAATACACCTCCCGTCCTGATCGTCGGCGCCGGCCCTACCGGCCTCATGCTGGCCTTGCGCCTGGCGCGCCATGGTGTCGATTGCCGCATCATCGACAGGAACAGCGGTCCGGGCCAGGCGTCGCGGGCCATGGCCGTGCATGCGCGCACGCTGGAGTTTTACCAGCAGCTGGGCTTTGCCGACGAGCTGGTCAGCCTGGGCATCAAGATCAATGCCATGCACATCCATGAAGGCGGCGAGGAACTGGTGAAACTGGCGCTGGGCGAGATCGGCGAAGGCTTGAGCCCCTACCCTTTCGTGCTGAGCCTGCCACAGGACGAGCATGAACGCTTTCTCATCAGCAAGCTGGCGGCGGCCGGCGTGCACGTGGAATGGAATGTCGCGCTGGACCTGTGGACGCAGGACGATAGCGAAGTGCAAGCCATCCTGCTGAAAGATGGCGAACGCCAATATTGCACGTTCAACTATATTTGCGGCGGCGACGGCGCCCGCAGCAAAGTGCGCGAAATCGCCGGCTTCGAGTTCTCCGGCGGCACCTACGACCACCTGTATTACGTGGCCGACGCGCAAGTGGCGGGCAAGAATACGGATTTGCACGCCCACCTGGGCGCGAACTCATTTGCGCTGATGCTGCCTGTGCGCACCAGCGGCATGCAGCGCCTGATCGGCATCCTGCCCGACCGCCCCGACGGCGCGCCCGCGCCCGTCTTCGACGATGTGCGGGAACAGGTGCAAACATTGCTCGGCATCGAGGTCGAACACGTGAACTGGTTTTCCACGTATAAAGTGCATCACCGGGTGGCGGCGCAGTTCCGCGAGCGGCGCTGCTTCATCCTCGGCGACGCGGCCCATTTGCACAGCCCCGTGGGCGGCCAGGGCATGAACACGGGCCTGGGCGACGCCGTCAACCTGGCGTGGAAACTGGCGCAAAAACTGCGGGGACAAAGCAACGATGCCCTGCTCGACACCTATGAAAGCGAGCGCATCGTGTTTGCCCGCAAGCTCGTCGCCACCACCGACCGCGCCTTCCAGGCCATCGTCGCGCAAGGCATCGCCGGGCAATTCCTCCGGCGCTGGCTGGTGCCGCACGCGCTGCCCTTCCTCTCGGGCTTCGCGCGGGCGCGCCGTCTGCTGTTCCAGACCGTGTCGCAGATCCAGATCAGCTATGAAGACAGCCCCCTTTCCGCAGGCCATGCGGATTATCTGCGCGGCGGCGACCGCCTGCCGTGGTTTTCCGACGGCACGCAAGACAATTTCACGGCCCTGCGCAGCATGGATTGGCAATTGCACATCTATGGCGAGCCGGCACCCGAACTGCTGGACGAAGCGCGCGTGCTGAAACTGCCCGTGCATTGCTACACCTATAACGTGGCCGCCAAGCTGGCCGGCCTGGGCCGCGACGCGGCCTACCTGATCCGTCCCGACGGCCATATCGCACTGGCCCTGCATCTGCAGGAAAGCGGCGCCCTGCGCGCCCTGGCCTTGCGGCTGGGCCTGCATTTCGGCCCGGCAGAGATGGACAAGGCGGCGCCACGGCCTGTGTAGGGAAAATCACCGGGCTGTGTTGCACTGCCGCATTGACTGCGCATCAACTGTATAATGGCGGCGACCATCGCATTTTTCGCTGGCGCAAGCGCCGCGATCAAGCGAACCGCATTCATTCCCCTTAGCCCTACCCATGACGACCATTACACTCTACGGTATCCCCAACTGCGATACCGTCAAAAAGGCCCGCACCTGGCTGGCCGCGCAGCAACTCGATTTCACCTTCCACGACTTCAAGAAGCAGGGCCTGGAACGCGCTACCGTCGCAGCGTGGCTGCAGCAATTGCCGTGGGATGTGCTGGTCAACAAGAAAGGCACGACCTGGCGCGCCCTGTCCGACGAGCGCAAGGCGTCCACCGTCGATGCGGCCAGCGCCTTGGAACTGATGCTGGAAAACCCGTCCATCATCAAGCGTCCCGTGCTGGACAAGGATGGCCAGTTCAGCGTGGCGTTTTCGGATGCGCAGTACAAGACCATTTTCTCGCTGTAACCCTCTAGTTGACCACCGGAACGATGTTGCCGGCACGACCTTACCCATGACCACCTCCAAAACCCTCGCCCTGACCGAAAAACTGATCGCCCTGTCCTCGGTCACGCCCGATGACAAGGGCTGCCAGCAGCACCTGATCGACATCCTCACGCCGCTGGGCTTTGTCTGCGAAACGATACAGTCGAACGACGTCACCAATCTGTGGGCACGCCGCGGCACGACGGCACCCGTGTTCGTCTTCGCCGGCCATACGGACGTGGTGCCGACAGGCCCCGTCGAGCAATGGCGCTCGCTGCCCTTCATTCCCACGCACCGCGACGGCAAGCTGTACGGCCGTGGCGCGGCCGACATGAAGACGTCGATCGCCGCCATGGTGGTCGCTTGCGAGGAATTCATCGCCGCCACGCCCGAGCATACGGGTTCGATCGCCTTTCTGATCACCAGCGACGAGGAAGGCCCGGCCACGGACGGCACCGTCATCGTCTGCAACAAATTGAAGGAACGGGGCGAGCAGATCGACTATTGCCTGGTGGGCGAGCCGACGTCGAGCGCGCAGCTGGGCGACATGATCAAGAACGGCCGCCGCGGTTCGCTGTCGGGCCGTTTGACGATCAAGGGCGTGCAAGGCCATATCGCCTACCCGCACCTGGCGAAAAACCCGATCCACGAAGCGGCGCAGGCGCTGGCCGATCTGGTCGAGGAAAAATGGGATGCGGGCAACGAGTATTACCTGCCGACGTCATGGCAAATGTCCAACATCAACGCGGGCACGGGCGCCAACAACGTGATTCCCGGCGACATGGTGATCGACTTTAACTTCCGCTTTTCCACGGCCAGCACGGCGGAAAACTTGCAGGAAAGAGTCCACGCCATCCTCGACAAGCATGACTTGCAGTACGATTTGCAATGGACCCTGAGCGGCCTGCCCTTCCTCACGCCGCGCGGCACCTTGAGCGATGCGCTGTCGTCCGCCATCCTCGAAGAAACGGGCCTCACGACAGAGCTGTCGACCACGGGCGGTACCTCGGATGGCCGGTTTATCGCGCAAATCTGCCCCCAAGTGATAGAATTCGGGCCGCCCAATGCCAGTATTCACAAGATCGACGAGCACATCGAACTGCGCCACATCGATCCCCTGAAGAATATTTACCGGCGCACGCTGGAGCATTTGCTGCCCGTCTGAACCAGAATACCGAGGCCCGTCACGGCGGGCCAGAACACCGTCTTTTCGAGAATGCCATGACCCCGAACCCGTTTTCCACGCCACGCGATCTGCTGCGCTACGCCGTTACCCGTTTCAATACCGCCAAGCTGTTTTTCGGCCACGGCAGCGCCGAAGCGTTCGACGAAGCGGCCTATCTGATCCTGCACACCTTGAAGTTGCCGCTCGACAAGCTCGAACCGTTCCTCGACGCCAAGCTGCTGCCGTCGGAAGTGGCCAGCGTGATGAGCGTCATCGACCGCCGCAGCATCGACCGCGTGCCAGCCGCCTACATCACCAAGGAAGGCTGGCTGGGCACCTACAATTTCTACGTGGACGAGCGCGTGATCGTGCCCCGTTCCTTCATCGCCGAGCTGATCCCCGAATACTTCTCGCCATGGGTGGCGGAACCGGAAGCCGTGGAAAACATCCTGGAACTGTGCACCGGTTCGGGCTGCCTGTCGATCATGATGGCCGACGCCTTCCCGAACGCTACCGTCGATGCCGTGGACATTTCCGCCGACGCGCTGGCCGTGGCCAAGCGCAACGTCGACACGTACAAGCTGCAGGGCCGCGTGAACCTGATCGAATCGGACCTGTACGCGAACGTGCCGGCCAAGAAATATGATTTGATCATCAGCAACCCGCCGTACGTGAACTCCGCCTCGATGGGCGCCCTGCCCCAGGAATACCTGGCCGAACCGCAAATCGCCCTCGACGGCGGCAGCGACGGCATGGACCTGGTACGCAAGATCATCGCCGGTGCGGCCGAGCGCCTGACGGACGACGGCATCCTGATGATTGAAATCGGCAACGAACGCGAATACGCGGAAGCGGCCTTCGGCGAGCTGGGCCTGACCTGGCTGACGACGAGCGCCGGCGACGACATGGTATTCCTGCTGACGGCCGAGCAGCTGAAGCTGGTTTGATCGACTTGGCAGGCCGGATGAGCGTAGCGTAATCCGACAAGTGTGCGTGCTGCCCGTCGGATTACGCCCTTCAGGCTAATCCGACCTACCTGAATTTTACGGCGAGGGTTAAACCCCAGCCTCTACAAAGAAAAAAATGATACGTTTCCTACAAGTAAGCCTGATGCGCGGCATCAAACCGTTGCTCGAACAAGTCGACGTCACCCTCAATCCGGGCGACAAGATCGGCCTGATCGGCGCCAATGGCGCGGGCAAATCGAGCCTGTTCGCCATGATGCGTGGCGAATTGCACCCTGACCAGGGCGAGATCGATTTCCCGGCCAAATGGCGCGTGGCTTACGTGGCGCAGGAAACGCCGCCGCTGGACCGTGCCGCGCTCGACTACGCGATCGATGGCGACGTCACCCTGCGCAAACTGGAAGCGGAACTGGCGCGCCTGGAATCGGAGCCGGCCACGTCGGAAAACGGTATCGCCATCGGCGAAATCTACAGCGCGCTGGCCGATGCCGACGCGTATACCGTGCAGTCGCGCGGCGAGCAATTGCTGCTGGGCCTGGGCTTCACCCTGGACCAGATGCAGCAGCCGGTGGCGAGTTTCTCCGGCGGCTGGCGCATGCGTCTGAACCTGGCGCAAGCGCTGATGTGCCCGTCCGACCTGCTGCTGCTCGATGAACCGACCAATCACTTGGATCTGGACGCCATCATCTGGCTGGAAGACTGGCTCAAGCGCTACGCCGGCACATTATTGATCATTTCCCATGACCGCGACTTCCTCGACGAAGTGGTCAACGTGGTCGTGCATATCGACGAGCGCAAGCTGAAACGCTACTCGGGCAACTATTCGAGCTTCGAGCGCCAACGCGCGGCGCAGATGATCCTGGCCGCCGGCGCGCTGGAAAAGCAGCAGCGCAAACGCGCCCACCTGGAATCGTTCGTCAACCGCTTCAAGGCGCAAGCGTCGAAAGCCCGCCAGGCGCAAAGCCGCATGAAAGCGCTGGCGAAGATGGAAGAGCTGGCGCCATTGCGCGCCGCCGCCGAATTCTCGTTCGAATTCCGCGAACCATTGAGCGCGCCGAACCCGCTGCTGGTGATGGAAGACGTCGATGCGGGCTACAAGATCGAGAACGAAGCGACGGGCGCAATCACGCATAAAACCATCGTCAACGGCATCAAGTTTTCGCTGCAGATCGGCCAGCGTATCGGCTTGCTGGGCCAGAACGGCGCCGGCAAATCGACGCTGATCAAGACCATCGCCGGCGAACTGATGCCTTTGAGCGGCGACGCCACCATGGGCAAGGGCTTGAACATCGGCTACTTCGCCCAGCACCAGGTGGAAATGCTGCGCCACGACGAATCGCCGCTGTGGCATCTGGCGAAGATCGCCCCGACCGTGCGCGAGCAGGAACTGCGCAACTTCCTGGGCGGCTTCAACTTCCCCGGCAACATGGTCACCGCCTCGATCGCACCGTTCTCGGGCGGCGAAAAAGCCCGCCTGGCGCTGGCCCTGATCGTCTGGCAGCGTCCGAACCTGCTGCTGCTCGATGAACCGACCAATCACTTGGATCTGGAAACGCGCGAAGCGCTGACGGAAGCGCTGGCCCAGTTCGAAGGCACCCTGGTCGTCGTGTCCCATGATCGCCATTTGCTGCGCGCCACCACGGACGAATTCATCATCGTTGCCGACGGCAAGCTGCAACCGTTCGACGGCGACCTGGACGACTACAAGGACTGGCTGTTCAAGACCAAGCTGGGCAAAGGCACGGACGTGCTGCCGGCCGCAGGCAAGGCCAACAAGACCGACTTCCCCGTGACGTCTTCCGTACCTTCGCCGGTAGCCGCCGCCCCTGCCGCGCCCGTGCGCGACAAGCGCAAGGAAGCGGAAGAGCGCCAGAAAACGGCTGCCCTGCGCAAGCCGATCGAAAACAAGATCAAGCGTCAGGAAGAGCAGATCGCCAAGCGCAATGCGCAAAAGGCGGAAACCGACGCCAAGCTGGGCGAGCCGACCATCTATGACGCCGCCAACAAGGCGAAATTGAAGCAACTGCTGGCCGACCAGACCTTCTTCACCAAGGACCTGGCGCAGCTGGAAGCGGAATGGCTCGATCTGCAGGATCAGCTGGAAAAGCTCGGCTAATCAAGTAGCGACAAAAGACGACTCATGGGTCGTCTTTTTTTACGCCGCCTGCATGGGGCTGGGGCTGCGGATCGCCATCAGGCGGTCGATGTCGACGAGGATCAAGCGGCGCCCCGCCAGCGTGCCCAGGCCCAGCAGGTAATCGGCTTCCGCCTCGCCCAGGCCCGGCACGGTGGCGATGTCGCCGGGCGCCAGGCTGACGATATCGGTGACGCCATCGACCACCATGCCCATCACGCCATTACTCAGCTGCAGGATGATCACGTCGGTGGCCGGGTCGGGCGCGCCGTGGGCGCTGCCGAACGCGGCGCGCATGTCGACGATGGGAATGATCACGCCGCGCGAGACGGCCACGCTGTGCAGCACTTCCCCTTCCGAGGAAAAGCGGTCGAGTTCCTTCAGCGGACGCAATTCCCGCACGCAGCGGTAATCGAGGCCATATTCCAGGCCGCCCAGCCGGAAGCTCAAGTACTGCGTCAGGGATTGCGCGGTTGCGGCGCCAGGCGTGGTCGTGGGCTGCATGGTGTTCCTTTCATCCGGTAAGCGCTGCCAGGATGCGCAGTGGCGCAACGTTGGCCCCATGCTAACCAGCATCACCACAGGCGGCGTTGAGAAACATCAACTTTCCCGGTAGGCGGCATCGGCTGGCCGCCCGGCCCTTGCGCCGGCGCAGCCATCTTCCCTTACAATACCCACATCATTCCCCCACAGGCAGGCCATGCAACACCTCGTCAACCCCGCTGAAGTTGAATTTTCCGCCATCCGCGCCCAGGGCCCGGGCGGGCAGAACGTCAACAAGGTCTCCAGCGCCATCCATTTGCGCTTCCCCATCGCCGCCTCGTCGCTGCCGGAAGCGTACAAGGAACGGCTGCTGGCCCTGCGCGACAGCCGCATCAGCAAGGATGGCGTGCTGGTGCTCAAGGCGCAGCAGTCGCGCAGCCAGGAGCAGAACAAGGAAGAAGCGTTGCGGCGCTTGCAGGAAATCATCGACAGCGTGACCTTCCTGCCCGCCGTGCGCCGCGCCACCAAGCCCACGCGCGGCTCGCAGCGGCGCCGCCTCGACAGCAAGAGCACGCACAGCGTACTCAAGCAATCTCGCGGCAAGGTCACGGACTGATTACGGCGGCGGCTGGTAAGTCCAGTCCAGGCTGCCCGTGCTGTCCGCAAACACGGGCTGCGTGGCCGGCGTGGCGCTGCGCAGCAAGGCCTTGATTTCTTTTGGCGGCCGGTCGTAGGCCTTGGCCGGCCCGGGCGGCACGACCAGCGCGCGCACCGTCGTCTCGCCATCGACCAGGCCCAGGGTGCAGCGCGACTGGCCCGCCGTCGCCTGCCGCTCCTGGCGCACTTGCTCCACCAGCGCCAGCATCTGCGCGTGCAGGATTTCCGACTGTTTTACCTCCACGCGCAAGCGCGCCACCTCTTTCAGGACGGGAGCGATGCGCGCGGCCAGCTTGTCGTACTGCAGCTGTTGCGCTGGCTGCAGCTGCAATTCGCCGCGCCGCAGCTGGCCCGCCAGGGTCAGGTAATTGCGCACCTCGGGCAATTGCGCGATGGCATCGATTTCCTGCTGGCGTTTGTGCTGCACCTGCAGGTAGTGCGCCGCCTTCGTCAGGCTCTCGGCGATCTTTTGCTCCAGCGCACTCAGGTCGGGCACGAGGGGAAACAGCAGCATCTCCACCTGCTTGCGGGGACCGGCGCTGCCGATGCGGATGGTGCGCGCCGCCACGGCGCAGCCTTCGGCCAGCTCGATGACGACCTCATCGGCAATGATCTCGCAATTGCTGGCGCTGTCGATCACCACGCGCGTGCCGGCGATGACGCAGCTTTCCGCGCGTTTTACATGCACTTCACCGTTCAGCGCCTGCAGCACGGAACCGGAAGCGACGCCCTCGACGCGCACATCGCCATGCGCATTGAACGCCGAGCCACCCACCAGGTTACGGTGTAACAAGATCAAGCCGCCATGCGAGTGCAGATGGCCATACACGTCGCCATGGATGGTGATGTCGCTGCCGTCGAGCTGGCGCTGCTCCTGCACTTCGCCGTACTCCTCGTAGGCGGCGCGCAGCTTCAGATTGCCCGTGGTGCGGCTGCTGACGCCTTCGCGGCTGACGATCTTGTTTTCGATCGCCATCTTGCCGTGCTCATCGACATTTACATAGCCATCCTGGGTGGCAACGAGGAAATTGCCATCGCTGAAATGCTCGACCGCCGTGCCTGGCCCCGCCACCGTGGCCAGGTCCAGTTCCTGCGGCGCGGGCGGCGGCAGCGCCTTGCCGGCCAGGTCGTAGCCGGGCAAGCCGGGCGTACCCGGCAGCAGACGCAGCAGGCGCGCGTGTTTTTTCACTTGCGGAAAGCGGTTCTTGAAACTGAGCAAATCGAGGCGGCCATCGGAGCGTTCGCGCGGCGCATCGTCGCGGTGGATGCCTTGCGACACTTCAACGAGCTGGGCGTCCCGGCCCGGCTGCGGCGGCAGCACCCGCGCCACCGTGATGCGCTCGGCCTTGCCGCTGGCGAGCATGGCGCGCACGGCCGCGCTATCGATACCGTAGTGCACGCCCTTGCACCACAGGTCCGCCACCAGCTCGTCAAACTCGCGGCGCGCCGGCACCTGGCCATCCGCGTCCGCAGGCAAGGCTTCAAAGTAAAACTCGGCGCTGTCGCCACGGATCTTGATCTGTTGGTACAGCGCGCGGCGCGGGGGCGGGAATGGCGCCACGCGCACGGCGATGCGCAGCAAGGCGTCGCCCTTGGGCGCGGCACGGGGGACAGGAGCGTGAAACAGGGTCAGCAGGAACAAACCGTAATCGAGACCGGCCAGCAGCTGGCCCGACTGGAACAGCTGGTCGACGGCGGCGCGCAGCTGCGCCGGCGCCAGCGACAGGTCCAGGAACACGCCGTCGTCGCGCTGGAGCAGGCCGAGCGGCAAGCCGCCTGCGGGGGCCGCATCCGGAACCGGTGTGTCGTCGTCGCTCACCACTTGCCTCCCCCAGCAACAATGTCAGAGAATTACCTCATTGCGTTAGAACAATATCACGGGGAATGGCCGTGTGCCTGACTCGGCAATAATGTTGGTGGCCAAATGCAGACAGGGCCATGTCTTGCGAGATGGCCCTGTCGGATGGGGTGCGCGGTGCCTAGCGGCGCGGCGGATTCGAATAGATGTCCTGGCCCACTTCGTTGATCTGGCGGCGCAGGTCGCGGCGTTCGTCGGGCGTCATGCGGCCCGTGCGGCGCGAAGCGTCGGCGCCTTCGTTGGCGCGGCGCTGCTCTTCGACGCGCGTGTCGAAACTGCGTGCGTCACGCTGTTCGCGCAGTCGCGTATCATTGCTGTTGCTGCGCTGTACCTGTTCATACCGCTGGGCCTGCATTTGCTGCTGGTCGTCACGGCGTGGCGGCGGCTGGTTTTGCGCCGACGCCAGGCTGGCGGCAAACACGGAACATACGGCAAATGCGGACAGCACAACTGTACGTGCGGCAATAGCTGCGCTGGGAGCGGCGTGAATTTTTTTAGTAAAGATATTCATTGAGTTCCTCTTCCGCGATGCCGTATAAACTAAAGCTGATTTCCACTGTGGCCCCAGTGTATGATGCTTTACACGGTGCAGTAAGAGTAATTGGGTAAAGTTTGTAACACTTTGTAATGGGTCGCCACAGCCCCTTGCCGACGCCGCGCGAGGCGTTACTATAGCAACTAATATAAGATAACACGACACCTGAAATGACCACAACCTCCACTACCGGCAGCAATACAACAACGCAATCGATCCACGGCCACCAGGCAAAAATCATGGTGGTCGATGACGATGTGCGCCTGCGCGACCTGCTGCGGCGCTACCTGACCGAACAGGGCTTCAACGTCTTCACGGCAGAGAGCGCGACGGCCATGAACAAGTTGTGGCTGCGCGAACGCTACGACCTGCTGGTGCTCGACCTGATGCTGCCCGGTGAGGACGGCCTGTCGATCTGCCGCCGCCTGCGCGGCGCGGGCGACCAGACGCCGATCATCATGCTGACGGCCAAGGGCGAGGACGTGGACCGCATCGTGGGCCTGGAAATGGGTGCCGACGATTACCTGCCGAAACCGTTCAATCCGCGCGAACTGGTGGCCCGCATCGGCGCCGTGCTGCGCCGCAAGGGTCCCGATGAAATCCCGGGTGCGCCGTCGGAAACGCCGCAAACCTTCGAGTTCGGCGACTTCGTGCTGGACCTGGGTACGCGTACCCTGAAAAAGAATGGCGAAACGGTGCCGCTGACGACCGGTGAATTTTCCGTGCTGAAAGTGTTTGCCCGCCATGCGCGCCAGCCGCTGTCGCGCGAGAAACTGATGGAACTGGCGCGCGGCCGCGAATACGAAGTGTTCGACCGCAGCCTGGACGTGCAGATTTCGCGCCTGCGCAAACTGATCGAACCCGATCCGTCGAGCCCGCTGTTCATCCAGACCGTGTGGGGTCTCGGTTACGTCTTTATTCCGGACGGACAGCCGCGCTGATCGCAGGCGAGGCATGATGAAGCTTGTTCCCGATATCAGCCTGGCGCGGCTGAAAAGCGGCCTGTTCTGGCGCACCTTTTTGCTGCTGGGTACTTTGACCACCGTCAGCATGATCACCTGGATCGGCATGATTTCCGTCATCCAGCGCGAGCCGCAGGCGCAGCAGATTTCCGCCCAGATCATTTCCGTCGTCACCATCACGCATGCGGCACTGACGCACTCGGCTCCCGAACTACGGCGCGAGCTGCTGTTCGACCTCGTCAGCAATGAAGGCATCCGCATCTTCTCGCTGGAAGAGGACGACCGCATCGAGCCGCCGCCCGACAATTATCTGATGCCCGAGATCGAGGCGCTGGTGAAGGCCAAGCTGGGCAAGGACACGCGCTTTTCCGCGCGCGTCAATGGCGTGGCCGGCTTCTGGGTCAGCTTCAAGATCGACGACGACGAGTACTGGCTGATGCTGGACCGCGAGCGCCTGCGCGGCCTGACGGGCTTCCAGTGGCTGGGCTGGGCCAGCCTGGTGTCCCTGCTGTCACTGCTGGGTGCTGCCATCATTTCCAGCCTGATCAATCTGCCGCTGTCGCGCCTGACGGCGGCCGCGCGCGACATCGCCAAGGGCAAGCAGCCGGCGCCACTGCCGGAAAAAGGCCCGATCGAAATCATCGAGGCGAACCGTAGCTTCAACCAGATGGTCGATGATCTGAAACAGGTGGAATCGGACCGCGCCGTGATTTTGGCCGGCATTTCACACGACTTGCGCACGCCGCTCGCGCGCATGCAGCTGGAAGTGGAAATGGCCAACCTGTCGGACGAGGCGCGCGAAGGCATCCAGTCCGATATCGGGCAAATGGACGCCATCATCGGCCAGTTCCTCGACTATGCCAAGCCGACGGAAACGTCGAGCTTTACGGACGTCGACCTGAGCGGCTTGCTGGGCGACATGACGCGCGAAGCGATGCGCCTGCCGGACGTGAAGATCAACGCCACCATCGCCGACGGCGCGCATGCGATGGGCAACCCCACCGACTTGCGCCGCGTATTGAACAACCTGATCGAGAATGCGCGCCGCTATGGCAAGACGCCCGGCAGCGACATGACGGAAATCGACATCGCCTGCCAGGTGCGCACCAGCCACGGAGCGAAAAAGGTCATCATCGAGGTGCAAGACCATGGCACGGGCGTGCCGGCGGAAAAGATCGAGCAGCTGATGAAGCCGTTCACCCGCCTCGACACGGCGCGCGGGCAGGCAAATGGCGCCGGCCTGGGCCTGGCCATCGTCGACCGCGTGCTGCTGCGCCACGGCGCCGAATTACAGGTGCGCAACCGCGAAGGCGGCGGCCTGGCGTTTCAGATCAGCTTGCCAGCGGTGTAAAAATAATCGCGCCTGCTCGCTCCGGTGTTTGCACCAGCGGTGCGGGCGGTGTAGGTCGGGTTAGCGCGAACCGCGTAATCCGACAAGAACAGCCAACAATGTTGTCGGATTACGGCCTTCCGGCCTCGGCGGCCCCGCCTAATCCGACCTTGTATTATTCCCTTCATGCCGTTCGTGATATTGCGAACGGTATCGACCGCTGTCAAAATCTTGGTAGGCATATCAAGACCGGGTAACTGGATGCCGTATCCGCCC